>CAWCMW010000004.1:0-134409 GCA_963796785.1 uncultured Acidobacteriaceae bacterium
TTGGCATTGCACCCATGACTTTCCACGGTGATCGCCTCCTGATCGGACCTCAACATCCCACTGAAATGTCCCGGATATTTCCCGAACGGCGGCAGCGGCAAACGGTTACGGCAGTTTCGGCAAGCCGACTTTGCGAACCAATTCGGCAAAGCGAGGGTCAGAGCGGAGATTATCCACCCCAAAATCGGTGTTCATCTCTTCGAGCAGGAAATCGTGTTCACGATAAGCCGTATTCAGCCACTCGAAGGCGTTCTCCTTATCGCCTATGTCCGCGTAGAAGCGGGCGATTTCGTACGGGGACGCATAGCCAGTCTGGTGCTGGTTCAGTCTGGCTTTGATGCCTTCGGCGAGCGCGCCACGCCAACCAGCGGAACGGAATCCGCGTTCCAGTGCGTCGCCGTACTCAGCGTCTTCTCTATTGCCTGTGTGTTGGTGATAGGCCTGCCACTCCTCCACTACCTGGGGATACATGCGTTTTCCCCAGTACGCATAGCCCAGGCAGTCATGGGCCACGTAATATGTTGGGTTCTCTACAAGCAACTGACGGCAAACCGCAATGGCGTCATCGTAGCGGCGCGCCGCAACATAGACGCTTCCCTTCACGCGGAGGATGACGGGGGACATTGGATCGAGCAGATGAGCCAGATCGATTTCCTTGAGAGCGTCCTGCTCTCTGCCACCGATCGCGCTCAGGCCTTCTGCGAACCATTGGTGGGCGGTAGCGTCATTCGGATCGAGCGCAAAGGCTCTCTTGAATTCGGCTTCGCCGCTGGCAAAATCCCAGTCGTACTTCATCTCGATGCTCCCGCGAATGGCGTGGGGATGAGCCAATGAGGGGTCCAACCGAAGAGCCTCGCGGGCCGCGATGTTGGACCGGGGGAAATCTTCGGCAGGATTCCCGCCAAAATAAGGGAGCACGGAATAGACGTCAGCGAGGGCGGAGTACGCCAAGGCATAACCAGGATCCTTGGCGATGGCCTGATTGAAATAGGGGATGGAAGCTTCCAGATTGGCGCGGTCTCTTTGGCTCCACCCGTAACGTCCCTTTAAATACAAGGTGTAGGCCTCCATGTTCTGCGTGCCTTGCCGGGTGACCAACTGAGTGTCTGCTGTACTGAGAGTGGAGCGTAACTCTTTTGCAATGTCGCCGGCGATTTGCCCCTGCAGTTGAATGAGATCGGAGATTTTGCCGGAGTACCGCTTTGCCCAGATTTCGGTATCGTCCCGAACATCGGTGAGCTCGGCGCTAACCTGGATGAAGTCGGCCTGCACGGTCACGCGACCGCTGACGACTTGCGACACGCCAAGTTCGCTTCCCGCTTCCTGCACCTCAATGTCTTTTCCCTTGAAGCGAAAGACCGAATCGCGTGAACGGACCTTAAGCTGCGGAATATGCGCGAGGTTGCCAATCAAGGACTCGGTGATGCCGTCGCAGAGGTAGTTGGAGCTCAAGTCTCCGCCCGCGTTGGTGAAGGGCAAGACCGCGACAGAATCGGGAATGTGATCCGCGGCTGTGGAATTCGAGGGTTCGTGATCGCCGACCGCCGTTACGCGCGAGCCGGCGTGGTTGATCGAGAAATAGAAGATGAGGGCCGCCGTAAGGGCCAGCGGCACACCCCAGGCCGCGACGCGTGCCGGGCTTACATTCCACCGGCGTCTGTTGGTGGCAGGAGCCGGGACAACGTCAAATGCGGCGGCCTTCTGCTGCGTGGACGCCCCGTTCGTGCCTCGTAGGGCTGCATTGTCGGCATTTTGCTCGCCGGCGGCGAAGTCGCCGGCTTCCAATTCAAGGGCGTTTCCCTTGCGCCAATCCCCAAGCTCGTCCGAATACGCGAACACGCCCCCGCGCTCACCGCCGGGTATGCGATGTACGGGCAGTCCGCGATCTCTTTCCCAGCGCTTGACGGTGCTCTCGGAACGATCCAGAAAGACAGCAATCTCTTTCCATGAGACAAGCGTCCGCGCCAGATCCGCATTTTGGAATCGAGGAGAAGCCATGGCCACTTCCAATCGAACAAGGGGGCCTGCCGGGGAGGGAGCAGTATATGCAAAATCATACATTCACCCAGGCTGTGTGTCGAGCGAGCGCTAATTGTTCAAAAAAACTGAAATGACACGAGTTGACATGTAAAGAATCTTGGCTTTAGCCCTCAGTCAATGAGATGAATAACCTTCCCCCTTTGTACTCTGGGAGGTCCCTGCTCAATGAGCCCCAATTCGCTTCGGCGATTCGTGCCTGCTGTCGTTCTGGCTGCGCTCGCACTGGCAATCTGCGGCATTTCGCGCGCGCAAACCACGCCGGTCAACCCGTCGCCTGTCAATTTTCTCGCCGCCGACGTGTATCAGAACAATGGCCATCCCAATCAAAGCGGAATCGCTGGCCTGGCATTTGACGACTTCAACGGCGACGGCACCACGGACATCGTGGCGGTGGATGGAAGCAACTGCGTGAGCTTTTTTCCTGGGGACGGGAAGGGCTTGTTTGGCAGTCCTGTCGACACTTGTAATCTCCCCAGCAGGAATATCTATTGGGCAGCCTCCGGGGACTTCAATAACGACGGAAAAAAGGATCTGGCCGTTGTGGCCACGAACCCGGGCACGATCACGCTGATGCTTTTACAGGGGAACGGCGACGGCACGTTCACTTATCAGAACACGATCACCATCAATCATTCAGGGGAGCAGGCGACAGACTTCAAGGCCGCTGATCTGACGGGAGAAGGCAAGACCGACCTGGTGCTGACCAGCACAGGAAGCGGGTCTCCCGGTTTTTATTCGACGTATGTGTTTCTGTGGAATGGAAATTTCAGTTTTTCGCAGAGCGCCATCACAGGCCTGGGCGGCTGCCCACGCGCCAACGCACTGGTGATCGCAGACTTCAATCACGACAACCACCCGGACCTGGCGGTCAGCAACAGCGGATGCGGTCATGAAATCGATGTGATGCTCGGCAACGGAGACGGCACTTTCCAAACCCCGGTTGGATATTCCACCGACGTAGGCGCTCCCAATTCGATCGCCGCCGGAGACTTCAACCACGATGGGAACATCGACCTGGTTTCAGTCAATAATCTTGGCGGCACGCCGCTAAACACATTCCTGGGAACTGGCGACGGGAAATTTGGAACTCCCATAGATACACCTTCGGTGTACGACCCCAACTATGTGGCAGTCGGTGACTTCAACGGAGATGGCAAAGATGATGTGATTGTCAGCTCCGACCAGCTTGACGGGGTGCAGCTGAGCCTAGGCGACGGCTCATTTGCGCCTCCCGTGCAGTATGCGGTTCTCTCCGAGCCGACGAGGATCTATGTGGTAGATCTCAACGGCGATAAGCGTCCGGATTGGGTCTCAATTACCCACGGTTCCGAGCAATTCGGCGTCGTCCTGGGCACGGGGACGGGAGGGTTTTCAGCTGCGATCGACAGCTGGAGCACCCCCGACGATGCGGGGTCGACCGATGCGATCGTCGCGGCCGACTTCAACCAGGACGGCAATCTCGACTACGCCACCGTAGGCCCGGACATCTATTACCCCGGCATCAATATCTCGATGGGCGATGGCGCCGGTCACTTTGATGTGCCCGTCCACTACACCGCCGGCAACAACCCGAACGCGCTGGTGGCAGGAACATTCAATAAGGACAAGTACCCCGATATCGCTGTCCTCGACCAATCGGACGGCATGGTTACCGTGCTGCTCAACAACGGGGATGGAACATTGGGTACACCAGAGAGTTACCCCGTCGGGGCAGGCGGAGGACTGATCGAAACCGGAGATTTCAACGGCGATGGAATCCCGGACCTGATCGTAACCAACAGCGGAGATGGAACGGTCAGCGTTCTGCTCGGCAACGGGGATGGAACATTTCAGCCGCAGGTCGTCTCGCCTTCGCAATCAGGCGCTAACTATCTGGCGGTTGGAGATTTCGATGGGGACGGCATTCTGGACGTGGCAGTCACCTCCTTCAGCGACCCCGACATCGAAGTGCTGCTCGGCAAGGGAAACGGAAGTTTCAACGCGCCCATATTGGTTTCGGCGTCAGCACTGCCCAATGCGTGCGGGCTGGCCGCGGGCGACCTTAATCACGACGGGCGCGCCGATCTTGTACGTTGTACCCAGCTTATCGACAACGGGACCGGCGGCCGCGGCGGGGTCGGCGTCCTTTTAAATAACGGCACTGGCCCAGGCATTGTCAGCTTCCAGGCACCTGTGGCTTATCCCGTCGACCCGGTCGGAATGAATGGCTTCACGGTGGGGGGATCCGGCAACGGCATTCCGCGGATCGGCGATCTCAACAACGACGGGAATATGGATATCGTCATTGCAGACGAGACCGCGTATCCGGAATTTGACGGACCGAATATCGGTCCAGCGATCCTTCTGGGACGGGGCGACGGTACGTTCATCTTGAATCCCGCGCACCCGGCTATCGCTGGCTTGAACGAGCGGGACATTGCCCTTGGCGACTTCAACAATGATGGCCTTCTCGATATGGTCGTTCAGAATGGCGGTGGTGATACTCAATCCAGCACGGTCACAATGCTGCTTAGCACGTCAGGGACTGAGGTGGTGCTCACCGGAACTCCCAACCCATCGACCCAGGGCGAATCCGTTACGTTTGACGCATCGGTCGTCACCTCTTTTCTTGGCCTGCCCATTCCCACAGGGACGATCACGTTTCAAGTGGGATCGACGAGCGTGCCTATAGCGATGGTCAAGGGCGCTGCCTCATATTCAACTGCCGCGCTTCCCGTGGGCACGACAATCGTCACGGCAGCCTATTCCGGCGATCAGAACTTCATTCCCGAAACATCGTTTGCATTTTCGCAAAATGTGACCACCGGTCCGTTGACAATTGAGACCAGCAGCTTGCCTGACGCGGTTCAGAATGCCCAGTACAGCACGAGCGTCACTGCGAGTGGCGGAGTACAGCCATACACATTCTCGCTGGCCAGTGGCAGCGTGTTGCCCGCCAACCTCACCCTCAACCCCGCAGGCGTCATTACCGGTACGCCAACTGCGCCGGGCACCACGACCTTTACCGTCCAGGCGAAGGACTCAAGCCCCACACCGCAGACAGTCACCGCGACCCTCTCAATCACTGTTGCGAGCAATTTGCAGATCACGACGACGAGCCTGCAAAGCGGCGTCGTCGGAAACTCATACAGCGCGAGCATCGCGGCGACAGGCGGAGTTCCGTCGTATACGTTCTCGCTCGCCAGTGGCAGCGTGTTGCCCGCCAACCTCACGATCAGCGCCGCAGGCGTCATTACCGGCACGCCAACTGCGACGGGAACCACGACCTTTACCGTACAGCTACAGGACTCCGCCGACCCCGCCCAGACGACGTCGGCAGTCCTCTCGATCACAGTAACCAGCGGTTTATCGATCACAACCACGAGCCTGGTGAACGGTGTACAAGGCGCTCCATACTCCGCCAGCGTCTCTGCTTCCGGCGGTGTCCCTTCGTACACGTTCTCGCTGGCCACGGGCAGCGTGTTGCCCGCCAACCTCACCATCAGCGCCGCAGGCGCCATTACCGGTACGCCAACTGCGCCGGGCACCACGACCTTTACAGTTCAGGCGACGGACGCAAGCAATCCTGCGCAAACAGCAACCGCGGTTCTCTCGATCACGGTTGCCAGCAATTTGCAGATTACGACGAGCGATCCTGCAAAACGGCGTCGTCGGCAACTCATATACAGCGACAGTGACGGCCACAGGCGGCAACCTGCCTGAGACGTTCTCGCTTGCCAGTGGCAGCGTGTTGCCGGCCGGCCTGTCGATCAGCGCGGCCGGGGCCATCACCGGCAAGCCAACTGCGACCGGAACCACCAACTTCACCGTGCAGGTGAAAGACTCAAGCCCGACACCGCAGACGGTGACGGCAAACCTGTCGATCACGGTGACGCCTGCCCTGTCGATTACCACCTCGACTTTGGTGAACGGTGTACAAGGCGCTCCTTACTCCGCAAGCGTCTCAGCTTCCGGCGGCGTCCCTTCGTACACGTTCGCGCTGGCCACGGGCAGCTCGTTGCCCGCCGGCTTAACGATCAATGCTGCCGGCCTGATCAGCGGTACGCCAACTGCGCCGGGAACCACGACCTTTACAGTTCAGGCGACCGACGCAAGCAATCCTGCGCAAACAGCAACCGCTGTTCTCTCGATCACAGTTGCCAGCAATTTGCAGATTACGACGAGCGTTCTGCCAAACGGTGTTGTCGGGAATTCGTACACCGGAACGGTGACGGCCACGGGCGGCAACCTGCCGGAAACCTTCTCGCTCGCCAGCGGCAGCGTGTTACCGGCCGGCCTGTCGATCAGCGCGGCCGGGGCGATCACCGGCAAACCAACCGCAACCGGCACCACAAACTTCACCGTGCAGGTGAAAGACTCAAGCCCGACACCGCAGACGGTGACGGCAAACCTGTCGATCACGGTGACGCCTGCCCTGTCAATCACTACAACAAGCCTGGTGAACGGTGTACAAGGCGCTCCATACTCCGCAAGCGTCTCAGCTTCCGGCGGTGTCCCGTCGTACACGTTCTCGCTGGCCACGGGCAGCGGGTTGCCAGCCGGCTTAACGATCAATGCTGCCGGCCTGATCAGCGGTACACCAACTGCGCCGGGCACCACGACCTTCACCGTGCAGGCGACGGACGCAAGCAATCCTGCGCAAACAGCAACCGCGGTTCTCTCGATCACAGTAACAAGCGGCCTGACGATCACGACAGCCAGCCTGCCGAACGGCGCCGAAGCAAGTCCCTACACCACCAGCGTCTCCGCGGCTGGCGGAGTGCTGCCCTACACGTTCTCGCTTTCCACCGGCAGTGTGTTGCCGCCTGGTCTCACGATCAATGCAGCGGGCGTCATCAGCGGAACTCCGACTGCGCCGGGAACCACCGGCTTCACGGTGCAGGTCAGGGACTCCAGCCCGACTCCGCAGACGGCAACCGCAAGCCTGTCGATCACGATTGGCAGCACTTTGCAGATCGCGGCAACAACACTGCCGCAGGGCGTGGTTGGAGACTCTTACACCGCGACGCTGACGGGTCTCGGCGGCAACGCCCCCTACACCTTCTCGCTTGCCGGCGGCAGCGCTCTGCCCGCCGGTCTGACGATCAGCGCCGGCGGCATGATTTCAGGCAAGCCCACGGCGGCGGGCACTTCGACGTTTACCGTGCAGCTGAGAGACTCCACCAGCACGCCGGTCACAGTTACGGCGCAGCTCTCAATTACGGTCAATGGCCCACTCGCGTTCACCACCACCAGCCTGCCGCCGATACAATTGGGTGGTTCTCTGCGGGCATTTCTAACGGGCTATCAACAAGTGATCTACGCCCAGGGCGGCGTCGGTCCCTTTACCTTCACTGTCCTCTCTGGCACATTGCCGCCTGGCGTGACCCTCGGCGGAGGCTTCGGTGCGCCCTTCAATTCTGAGGCGATCTCGATCGGCGGATTTGGCCCCCTGAGTGGCTCGGGGACGTACACGTTCACCGTGCAGGTCTCCGATTCGCTGGGCGATACCGCGACGCAGCAGCTGTCGATCACGGTGATCCCTGCGCTCTCGATTACCACTACGAGCCTGCCCAACGGCGTGGTCGGGACCCCTTACAATGCAACGGTTACGGCTGCTAACGGCACTGCCCCGTACACATTCTCGCTTGGGGCCGTTGGATTGCCGGCTGGTTTGTCAATGAGCAGCAGCGGCGTGATTACAGGGACGCCTACGGCTACGAATTGGTTTCCCTTCTTCGAAGTGCAGGTTAAGGATGCTACCGGCGCGACCGCAACCGGCAATGTCAATCTGACCATCACCGCAGCGGCAGTGCCGTTGCATATTACGACCATCGTTCTGCCCAACGGTCTTGTTGGGACTGCCTACACCGCTTCCATCGCGGCGACCGGCGGCAACGCGCCCTACACATTTTCGTTCACCGGCGCATTGCCTGGCGGTCTGACGATGACGAGCGCCGGCGTCATTACGGGATCGCCGTTAGCCGAGGGAGTATCGTTTTTCACCGTTCGCGTAAGAGACTCCAGCGCCACGCCCCAGACAACGACCGCGAACTTATTTATCGTCGTTACCAACCCGTCTCCACCGCAGATCACGACAACCAGTCTGCCCAACGGTGTTGTTGGGACTGCCTATAGCGCCTCTATCGCCGTGACCGGCGGCGTCGCGCCGTATACTTTTTCGTTCACCGGCTCATTGCCCGGTGGCCTGACGATGACGAGCGCCGGCATCATCACGGGATCACCGTTAGCTGCGGGAGTATCGAACTTCATCGTTCGCGTAAGAGACTCCAGCGCTACGCCGCAGACAACGACCGCGAACTTATTCGATCGTCGTTCAGCAACCCGTCTCCACCGCAGATCACGACAACCAGTCTGCCCAACGGTGTTGTTGGGACTGCCTATAGCGCCTCTATCGCCGTGACGGGCGGCGTCGCGCCGTATACTTTTTCGTTCACCGGCTCATTGCCCGGCGGCCTGACGATGACGAGCGCCGGCATCATCACGGGATCACCGTTAGCTGCGGGAGTATCGAACTTCATCGTTCGCGTGAGAGACTCCAGCGCTACGCCGCGAACTGCGACTGCGAGCCTTTCGATCTTTGTTTCCAACACGCCTGTGACTCCGCTGCAGATCACCACCACGACCCTGCCCAACGGCGTCCCAGGCACGCCTTACACTGCCACGGTTTCAGCGACCGGTGGCGTCCAACCTTACACATTCTCTGCGACCGGCTTGCCTGCGGGGTTGAGGATGAGCAGAAGCGGAGTGATTACTGGAACAACTCTGGCCGCCAGCCCATCCTTCTTGGTCCAGGTGCAGGTGCACGATGCTGAGAGTCCGGCGCAGACGACCACTGCCCTCCTGAACCTGGCAGTAACTGCTCCGCCTTTGCAGATCACCACCACGAACCTGCCGAACGGAATCGTAGGGACTGCTTACACCGCCACGGTTTCAGCGACCGGTGGCGTCCAACCTTACACATTCACCGCGACCGGCCTGCCTGCGGGATTGACGATGAGCAGCGGCGGAGTAATTACGGGAAGACCTTTGACCGCCAGCCCATTCCCCGAGGTCCAGGTCCAGGTACACGATGCTGAGAATCCGGCTCAGACGACCACCGCATATCTGACGCTGGCGGTAACCGCGCCCTTGCAGATCACAACCACGAGCCTGCCCAACGGGGTGAAAGGCTACTATTACACGACACAGGTGAACGCAAGCGGAGGCGTCGCGCCGTACACATACTCGATCATTGGCTCACTGCCCCCGGGCCTGACGATCGACCCAGGCCAGGGCCTCATCTCAGGAACGCCTTTGGCGCCTGGAACCTCGAGATTCGCGGTGCAGGTACAGGATTCGTCGACCCCTGTGAGAACGGTGAGGGCAACCCTGTCGATTACGGTGGTCGCCCCGTTGACCATCACGACCACGACGATTCCGAATGCGATATCGGGTAGCCCCTACAGCACCACCATCACTGCCACGGGCGGAGTGGGACCCTATACATTCACCGCGACCGGCCTGCCTGCGGGATTGACGATGAGCAGCCGCGGAGTAATTTCGGGAAGACCTCTAACCGCCACCAACCCATCCTTCCCGGCCCAGGTGCAGGTGCAGGTGCACGATGCTGAGAATCCGGCGCAGACGACTTTTATTGATCTGACCCTGGCGGTAACCGCGCCCTTGCAGATCACAACAACGAGCCTGCCGCTTGCCGGAACGGGAGACAATTACGTCATCGTGAATGGGGTCACGGGCTTGGCCGAGCCTTGCACCATCTCGGTTACAGGCGGGACTGGGCCTTACGCCTTCTCGGTCACAGGGGGCAGGCTCCCGCCAGGCCTGACCATTGCGCAGGGAACGATCCAGGGCACTCCGACGACGACCGGGACATATACTTTCACGCTGGTCGTAACCGACGCGTCGAGCCCGCAGCAGCGCGCAACCCAAAGGCTGACGATCAGAGTCATTCCCGGGGTGAAGATCGTTACGACGAGCCTGCCGGCGGCCACGATCAATACCAATTACGCCGCCAACATCATTGTCACGGGCGGAACTGCACCCTACACGTATTCGTACATAGTGGTCATCACCGTCACAGGCCCCGGAGACGATCGTGGTGGGCCCAGGCGACATCCTGCCTCCTGGGATGGGTACCACGACGGACGGCAGCAACGGAGTTCTCGGTATTGGGGGTGCCCCGACGGGTCCCGCAGGCACCACTACCTTCATCGTTACGGTAAAAGACGCTAATGGGCTTCTCTACTCGCAAGAGTTCAACCTGGTGGTTCAACAGTAGAGCTTATGGGAGCGTGAATCGGTTTTGCAGAGGGTCTTGCATTCAAGACTCGGCGTAAAGCCCAACGTTGACGGGTATTCCGGCGCCAAGCCACCTGGACCAACACCAGGTGGCTGGGTTCATTCGTCCGTATCCCGCTAAGAATATTGGTCGGCGCCAGAGGACGATTCTAGGACTTTTCTGCCCCGCTCCGAAACTCTCGAGATAAGAGAGCGCGCTCAAACCTGATCGCGGCCGCAGTAACTTGACCGGTCCTGTCAGGCTTTGAACGAGCAGTGAATGAAGAATTAATCCCGGCAAACGCCGCACGGTTTAGGAATGCGAATGGCGCATTTCATTGCGGCAACCCACTTGAGCGAAAAGTCGGCTTCTCGGACGAGTGCCTTTCCGTTCTCAGTTGGTAACAGCAGGGCGAGTCACTCATCCAGCCCCACAGGAGCTCCAAGATTGGGGGTTCTGAGCGGTTGGTCGCCAATCCGTCAATTACTAGTTGGTTAATGGATCTCGTGAACCGAATAGCTCGGCTATTACTGAAACTTAGAGGAAGCAGTTGAAACTGATGTTCGTCACTGCATGTGCCGAGTGTTCCTATTACACTGTCTGCGGCCACAACAGTGGCCATTGCGCAATCTCTCTCATGAGATTGCAAACTCACAATTGAGTAAATCAACTGAAAAATATCCTAAGCAATTCAACTAAAAAAGCACCAACCGAGGTTTTGCCGCTGTTGGTTCGCGCTCATGCTATCGCCGCCAGGACACTCTGGACGTCGAAGCACATATACGATCTGGCGAAGCACTGCCGGATTCCACATTACCGCATTGGCGGATCGGTCCTTTTTGACCCTAACGAAGTCAAAGAGTGGTTCGACCAGCACAAAGCGGCATAACCCAAGACCCGGCGACTGCAGCGCCGGGTCTCACCTACCTTAGAACCATTTCATATTGGAGAACACTGCCTGAGTCTGAACATTCTCTGCCGGGCGCAGGTACCGGAGCGTGCTTGCAAGATCACTGTGACCCATCAAGGCCTGCAGAGTCCGCAGTGTTATTTTCGGGTTGCCGTGCATTTTCGTGCAGAAACTCGCCCTAAACTTGTGCAGGTACCAGTTCCCACACTCCCTAGATTTCCTCAAACATCCATTGCACTTGCCACAGTTCAGTCCGGCCGCTCTACCGAGCTGTTTGAGCGTTCGCAACATGTGGCTATCAGGCTTGCCATTGGCGTCAGTCCAAAGCAGTCGAGATCGGTGTGTGGCAAGCGAGTTTTCCAGCATCGCCCTAAAAGGCGACTCATGCGCCGGCGCGGCAAGAGCAGCCGCAGCTGACCACCGGATGGAATTCTGGAGAGGAACAACTCTGGGGTCAAAGTCGTAATGAAGCAGAAGGCTTGCAAACCTCTTCCCAAACGAAATGCTACTGGTGCACAATGCAATGAGGTATGGATGTATGTTTGATTCGGCCACAAGAATGTTCGATCCGGACGTCACTCTGCCGTTATGCAATTGCCCATGTGGAACGAAGTACGGTACGCGCCCTACAAGGTAGCAGCCCTTGTTGAGGTTCTCCGGGAGCAAGGAATTGCGCCTGAAGCGAGCCTGTCAGGGACCGGCCTGTCGCCGGAGAGTCTTGCTCAACCCCAGACCCTGACATCCATTCGCCAGTACATCACGGTCTGCGACAATGCTCTGCAACTTTCCAAAGACCCGGAGACTCCGTTCCGTGTAGGCAGTCGAATTCCGTTGTCCGCGTACGGTATGTATGGATTTGCACTGGTGTGCAGTCCGACAATCCGGGAGTGCGTTCAGGTGGCTCTGAAGTATCACCAGCTGGCAACGCCGCTACTGTTCATGTCGTGGCGTGAGGGTAAAGACTCGGTTTCATGGGTTCTGGCGATGAATCCGGCGATGACTCACCCGGAGTCATTGGTGCGTTTTCTGATGGAGCAGCAACTGACTCAACTGACGACTCACTCGAGAACTCTCGTCGAACACGACCGTTGCCGGCCGAACTGCGCCGCGCTTCCGTATGAGGCTCCGCGACACGTCGATCTCTATAAGCGTTATCTCGGTTGCGAGTTGCGATTTGGCCAGCCGGTTTGCGAACTCTCTTTCCCGAAGTCGATTCTGTCTGAGAAGCCGCACATGGCGCACGCGCTGACCGCGAAGCTCATGCAGGATACCTGCGATCGCATTCTCGGCGAGGTGAAGACGTCAACCGGCGTGGCCGGCGAGGTCTACCAGATCATCGCGTCGACGCCCGGACACTCGCCGACGATGGAAACAGTAGCCAGAAAGCTTGGTACAGCCGTTCGCACGCTGCACAGGAAGCTCCATGCCGAAGGCATCTCATTTACAGAGATTCTCAACGATGTGCGCTGTAATCTTGCAAAGGAATATCTCCGTTCCACGGAACTGAGCATTGAAGACATATCAGAGCTTGTCGGATTCAGCGAAGCAGCGAGCTTTCGGCATGCATTCCGCAAATGGACCGGAAACACGCCGGCGACTTTCCGTCCACGAACCTGAGCCTGATCCCCAGACAAACTTGCGCACGATGTCCGAATAGAGCATGAACTTGTCCGAATGGGTCCTGTCGCGTCCTGTCTTGCCGCTCCTATGATTTGTCGGTCATTGATTCGTGACCGAAGATGATTAAGACCAGCCGCAAGATTATCATTAGCTGCGCGATTACCGGATCGGTGCACACTCCGACCATGTCGGAGTATCTTCCCATCACTCCCTTTCAGATTGTTGACAGTGCCGTTGAGGCTGCCGAGGCCGGGGCGGCGGTTCTTCATGTCCACGCCAGAGATGCGGAGAATGGCAAACCGTCAGGGGATCCAAAGTACTTCCAGCAGATTTGCCCGGCTCTGGCAAAACGCACGGACGCGATCATCAACATCACCACCGGCGGCAGCGCCCGGATGAGCATTGATGAGCGTATTGCGTATCCCGCCAAAGTCAAACCCGAAATGTGTTCACTCAACATGGGATCGATGAATTTCTCATTACATCCTGTCGCTGAGCGGATCTCGGAATGGCGTTATGACTGGGAAAAGCAGTACGTCGAAGGCAGTAAGGACGCTGTTTTCAGGAACACCTTCGCGGACATTGAATACGTGTTTCGCGCTCTCGGAGATGGAGGCACTCAATTTGAACTTGAGTGCTACGATGTCGGCCATCTCTATAACCTCGCCTACTTTGTCGATCGCAAGATCATTCAGCCCCCGCTCTTCATTCAGGCTGTTTTCGGAATCCTCGGAGGGCTCGGTCCAGACGCGGAAAATCTTTTTGTAATGCAATCAGCGGCAGACCGGCTCTTTGGACGAGGCACCTATGAAATGTCGGTATTGGGCGCGGGACGCCACCAATTCCCCCTTCTGACAATGGGGGCGATCCTGGGCACGAATGTCCGTGTGGGGCTGGAAGACAACCTGTATCTAACTCCCGGCGTGAAGGCGACGAGCAACGCCGTTCAGGTGAGAAAGGTACGCCGCATTTTAGAAGAATTGTCCTTTGAGATCGCCACGCCCGCGGAAGCCAGGGAGATGCTGCACCTCAAGGGTTCACAGAACGTGGACTTCGCATGACTGTCTTGATGGAAACACCATTTGCCGAAGACAGTGCGTTGGGAGCGCAGGTAAGCATGACTTACAAAAATCGGCTCTATCCGCCTTCTGGGTTACGAGTATTAGTTACTGCCGGGGCTGCCGGCATTGGGGCCGCGATCGCGTCCGCATTTATGGAAACGGGCGCTGAAATCCACATCTGCGATATTGACGATGCGGCACTGGCGGCATTCCGGAAGAGATGTCCTTCGTGCGAGGCGACCAACGCCGATGTTGCCCATGAACAGCAGGTTGCTTTGCTTTTCGAAAGGCAGCGTGCGAGATTTGGCGGCCTTGATGTGCTGGTGAACTGCGCAGGTATCGCAGGTCCGACGGCCGAGATCGACGATGTGAAGGCAGAAGACTGGAATCGCGCCATCGATGTGAATCTGAACGGCCAGTATCTCTGTTTACGTCAAGCCACGCCAATGTTGAGGGAATCGAAGTGCGGCAACATTATCTGCATTTCATCTGTAGCAGGCCGAATGGGCCTGCCATGGCGCACTCCGTATGTCGCATCAAAGTGGGCGATCGTGGGCATTGTCAAGTCATTGGCAATCGAGTTGGGCCCCAAAGACATCAGGGTGAACGCAGTGCTACCGGGAGTTGTCGAAGGGCCAAGAATCGACGGCGTCATCCGTGCCCGCGCCAAACTGGAGGGCGTGGAAGAGGCACAAATGCGAGAGGAGTACCTGAGCAAAATATCGCTTCGCCGGATGGTGACGGCGGACGATGTGGCACTTATGTGTCTCTTTTTATGTTCTGCGGCTGGCCGGAATATTACGGGCCAGGCGATCTGTGTGGATGGAAATGTGGAGTCGTCGTAATTCGCAGCATTCCTCAGGGAGTCGTGAGGTCACGCTCTGATGTTCGAAGCAAGGTTCATCTTCGGTGTAGAGGCTGGAGCAGCGCGGCGTGCGAGCAGCAACGTCCAGGCGCTGAACGGGGAGCCTTCTTCTTCCAAGCCGGCCAACTCTCGCTCCTTGTTCATGGGCAGTAGAAGGCAATCAGTTTCAGGTCTGATTTCACTGAAAGCTCACGCCTCGATTCCTTAGAGAAAGAGGCTCGTTCCCCTTACCGCTTCATGCATGAATACATGCTTTGAAGCAACACCACCACGAAGAAGCGCTCACAGGAGGCAATATGACATTCAATTCGATCAGGAAATGGCGTACCGGATTGCTATGCATGGTGACCGCAATCGCGCTGTGCGCAGTACCCACGGGAAAGGCACAAACCACCTCGGGGTCAATTGTCGGCACGCTGACCGATCAGTCGGGAGCCGTCATTCCCCAAACTTCGGTGATGCTTAGCAACGCCGACTCGGGGGCAAGTTTCCAGGCGAAGACGGATGACAGCGGCTTCTACCAGTTCTTCAATATTCCGCCGGCGCGCTACAACATCGCAGTCCAGAGAACCGGGTTTGTGAGCCTGAAGCAGGGACCGTACCGGCTTGAAGTCGAAGGTTCACTGCGTATCGACCTGAGGATGCAGGTGGGAAGTGAGAACCAGACCGTCACGGTCACCGCCCAGGCGCCACTGATCCAGGCGGAGACTACCTCACTTGGCGAGGTGGTGGATGAACGAGAGACGGTGGAGCTTCCGCTGAACGGTCGCAACCCGATGAATCTGACCGAGCTTGTGCCGTCGGTGGTTCCTCAAGGGCAGTCCAGCGGCACGACCAACAGCACCAACCCGTTTGCCTGGGGCAATTATCAAATCGGCGGCGGAATGGCCAACCAGAGCGCGACATTTATTGACGGTGCCCCGGTGAACACTCCTTATAACAACTTGACATCGCTGGTGCCGAGCACGGACTCGCTGGCGGAGTTCAAAGTGGACACGAACGACTTATCGGCAGAATACGGTCATCTGGCCGGGGGCGCCATTCAGTTCAGCACTAAGTCAGGTACGAATACTCTTCATGGGGCTCTCTGGGAATATCTTCGCAACAAAGTGCTGAACGCCAACACATGGTTCGACAACAACAGCGGAATTCCGCGGGGATCGTTCACGCAGAACCAGTTCGGTTTTAATGGCGGAGGGCCAATTTATTTTCCTCACGTATACGACGGCCGGAAGAAGACATTTTTCTTCTTCAACTGGGAGGGATTTTATCTTCGGCAAGGCCAGACATTTACCGAGTCGGTTCCGACGATGGACGAGATCAATGGCAATATGAATTTGTTGCCGAAGGTTCAGAATTCATCGGGCCAACTGGTCGAGCCGACGATCTACGATCCGCTCACTACTTGCACCAATCCCAGCGGCTGCGCCGGGAACCCCAATTACGGTCCGAACTATGGCGATCGATTGCCGTTTTCGGGGAATCAAATTCCGCCGGGCCGCATTAACCAAGCCGCGGCCAATTACCTGAAGAAGTTTTATCCAGTGAGCGCGGTGGGCACAAACAGCTCTTATGGCAACTTCACGGCCAACGCGCCGGTCGGCGGCCAGAGTTTTCAGGCCGTGGCAAGAATCGATCACCAGGTTTCAGAAAATCAGCACATCAGCTCACGGTTCACGTGGTGGAAAAACACCAACCTTCCGCAGGACCCGATGGGCACGGGCATCTGCCAGGATCGTTGCACCGAGAACTTCAAGGTGTATGACTGGGTGCTGGGCGATACTTACACGTTCAATCCGAGCACGATTCTGGATGTGCGTTTGAGCTACCTGCGCTTTGAGTACGGACGGATTCCCAAGATCACCAATTTTCAGCCGTCCAGCATAGGCCAGACGATTGGCGGAGCCTCCGGGCCGCAATTTGGCGTGCCCCCGACAGTCTCGATCGCAGGCTTCGATATTGCAGGCACATTTGCCAGCGAAGGAGCCAGCAGCGAGATCGGCGACGATTCAGACGGCGACCGTATTGCCGGAAACCTGACCAAGATCCTCGGAAAGCACACGTTGAGGTTTGGCGGCGAATACCGGCGCGACACCTTTAACTTCTACCAAAACAACACGGCCGACGGAAACTACGGCGTCAGCGGCAATCTTACGAACAACAACAACACCACCGGCGCTACGCTGCCGGGAACCGGAGCCGGATTGGCGACCTTCTTACTAGGTTCTTACACCAGCGGCTCCTATAGCGACGTGGCTCCGGTAGCCTCAGAACTTCTCTATCCTGGGCTGTTTGCCACCGACGACTGGCGCCTGTCGACCAAGCTGACTTTGCACATGGGCATTCGCTGGGAAGACAACCTGCCCTTTACGGAGCGGCATAACAACATCAGCTATTTCGACCCGAAGGCGATCAATCCGATTCTTTCCGCCGCATCGTTAGGTTCTTATGTCGGTTCCACCGAGATTGTCGATTCAAGTACGCGCTCGCAGAGGTCCGGGATCAACTCCTATAACAAGCAATTCTCACCGAGGTTTGGCCTGAGCTATGCGCTGGCTCCAAAGACAGTGATTAGCGCGGGTTATGGAATTCTCTGGGTTCCCCTGGATGAAGACTTGATCTCCGCGCCCAGCGGCGACCCGATTAACTCCCAGGGAACCACTTCAAGCGGTTCGTACACCGGACTTACTCAAGCGAACATCTTCTCGAATCCGCTTCCGAGCGGAATTAATCAGGCACCCAAAAGGAGCACGAGCCCAACGACCGGATTCCAATACCAGGAGCTGGGCAACTACATCTATCAAAACTCTCCGAACAACCCATACCCTTACGTCCAGCAGTGGAACTTTGGGGTCCAGCAGCAGCTTGGCAGCAGTTCGATGGTGAGCGTGGCCTACGCCGGCTCGAAGGGCACGCATCTTCCTTTCTTTGCGCTGCCGATGAATACAGTGCCGGAGAAGTATTTCAACGCGGCCGGACTTACCTATCTAGAGGGTTACGCCATCAATCCTTTTTATGGCGTGGAAAGTCCGAGCTCGATCATCGGAGGCATCGGATACTATACCTACAACATCTTTCTGGCGTTAACCTATCCACAGTACTACCAGGTACTGACCACCTCCGGTAGCGAGGGCGACTCGACTTACCACTCGTTGCAGGTCCAGGCACAAAAGCGTTTTGCCAAAGGCGCATCGATCAACGCCTCGTTTACCAATGCGAAGCTAATCACCAATACCGATACACTTACCGATTGGTTGGAATCGTCTGTGTCAAACGCTTATGGCGCCGTAACGGACCCCAACAACCTGCGGCTTGACAAGTCACTCTCCAGCAACGACGTCAAGAACCGCCTAGTGATCAGTTATGTCTATGACATTCCGGTGGGCCAGGGTAAGGCACTGCTCAGCGGCATCAGCCGCCCTGTCGACCAGATTTTGGGTGGATGGGGCCTGGAGGGCATTACAACATTCCAGTCCGGTTTCCCCGTCGCGATGATTGCACCGGTCAATGAGAACTCTTTTTACGGTTACGCCGGATACGGCTCGCAGAGGCCAGACGTTAAGGCTGGCTGCGACAGAACCCAAAAGACCGGTGGGCCCATTAGAACAAGGACTTTCTTTAATCCGAGCTGCTACACCCAGGCGCCGGCATTTACCTGGGGCGAGTCAAGAAACGACCCTGTTGTGCGAGCGCCGGGCATCGACAATTGGGACGCGACGATCGTGAAGAATTTTCCGCTTGGGAAAAGGAGACAGCACATCGCTCCAGTTCCGGACAGAGTTCTTTAACACATGGAACCGGACCCAGTTTGGAGCACCCAGTGGCGCAATCGGATACTCAACCACTGGCACGGTCACTTACCAGGCAAATCAACCCAGGCTCATTCAATTTGCATTGCGCCTGAGTTACTGAGTACCTTCGAGAAGGCAGGCAGTATTGAGCCGGAGGGGCAAATGGGAAGCGTTCGGTCACAGAAGTGGACAATTGCCGCAATCATGCTGGGGCCTATGATTGCAATGACGATAAACAGCCGGAGTGCGGCACAGACGCCGCACAACAACGAATTCGTAAAGCGCGCAGGAACCGGGCTGACGCTGGGCGGAGAACACTATCGTTATAGCGGCCCCAACATTGAGTGGCTGGGAATAGAAGCTTACGGTCCGGACGATTCCCTTGGTCCCCGATATCCCTCGCATCTTGAAGTGGACGACGCGCTCGACACGGCCAAAATGATGGGGGCGCGCGTGGTGCGTTCGCAAACCATGGGCGATAGTGTGGCGTGCGATCTTTGCCTTGAGCCCAAACTTGGGGTTTTCAATCCTGAAGCGTTTAAGACAGTTGACTACGCGATCAAGGCTGCGCACGATCGCGGATTGCGCCTTATTATCACTTTGGCGGGAGACTGCTCCAACTGCGAACTGAGCGGCACGGGACAGTACGTCCTATGGAAAGGTCTGAAGGATTACAAGCAGTTTTTCACAAACCCAGAGGTCATTGCTGCTTTTGAAGAGCACATCGGCGCATTGCTGAATCACAAGAATGTCTACACCGGAGTTGCGTACAAAGACGATCCGACGATTATGGCATGGGAGAACTGCAATGTGTGCGGACTGGGCGCGCTCGGCGCTGACTTTACCAATAACCCGCAACCTTACCTTGCATGGATCGGCACGATCGGAAGTTACATCAAGTCAATCGACAAGAATCATCTCTACGAGGACAACAGCGGGTTCTTTCTCTTTAATCCGGGAGCGCTCGATGCCACAACCACCGACATCGTAACTGCTGAGTATTATCCGCACTGGGATGCGCTCTTTGGCATGGGACAAAAAACTTCCGCTGACACGTTTTCAAAACATGCCGAGATGGTGACCGCGAAAGGGAAAGTGTATGTGGCCAATGAATTCGGATGGGATGTTACCGACTGGCCGACGCGAGATGAATTTAAAGCGGTGTTGAAGATACTGGAAACCGATCCCAGGATTTCCGGCGACGGTTATTGGGCTTTGCAGGCGCATGCCGATAAATTCGGCTGGCAACTGATGTCTGCCCCGAGCAGCAGTGCTTCTTACTCCCGGTGGGGCGAGAGCGGCCAGTGGTGGTCGCTTTATTACGGCGGAGTGAAAACACTGATTAACACGGCGGAAGACATGCAGGCTCGTGCAGAATTACTGCGCACTCACGCTTTCCTGATGGCGGGCATGCCCGTGCCACCGTATCCGATACCGGTACCTCCAGTAATTACCTTCAAGGGAATTGGCCTTGTCGGCTGGCATGGATCGCCTGGCGCGGTCGTCTACAGCGTCGAGCGCCGCGCCGGCGACTCGGCTCAATGGGAGACGGTCTGCGATCGATGCGCCACGGACGCCGATACACCGTGGGTGGACGAGAAGGCGCGGAACAGTTCGCTCGTTGAGTTATTTGCGACCAGATACCGTGTGATTGCATATAACGCCGACGGCAAACCGAGCGAACCTTCGGCAGAGCGTTGAAGCCAGCGAGTGCACTTCAAAACAAAACGCGCACCGCCGGAGAGATATTCCTATGATCGCGTATTTTCGATTGCTTGCCTGGTCTGCTGCGGCAGGCAGCATTGTTTTAGCTCTCCCGACTTATTCTCAAACGGTCGATGGCAGGCCTGCTTCAGCCGATCAGATGCACGGTCCGATCGTGAACGCGCCCGCGGGCAAGCTGGAGGGGCGGACTGAAGACGCGCTGAATGTATTCAAGGGCATCCCTTATGCGCTGCCGCCATTGGGACCACGACGCTGGAGACCGCCAAGTCCGATGCCGCATTGGCCGGGGATCAAAGCGGCAAGAGACTTTGGACCTGCGTGCGAGTGGGAAGATCGCGTGGAACTGGTATGTCGGCCTGGCCTCGCCAAAACTTCCGGGTCCAACGGAGCTTTGTAAATAATGGCGAGCCCGCATCCATGTCGTCCGCTCATCCCGGCTCTCTCTTCAATGCGGCGAAGTCGTCTGGCTCTGAAAAGGAGTATTTCGTATGGCCTCATTATCCATTTCGCAATCTGCACAGGACATGTCGATACCGCTCGCGCGGAAGCGAGACTCCAGAAACTACGAGATCCAGCGCATAGCCGTTCTCGGCGCGGGGACCATGGGCGCCCGCATCGCCGCCCACTTCGCGAATGCTGGCCATCCCGTCGTGCTTCTGGATCTCGCCACTGCCGGAGAAAACCGCAACAGCGTCGCAGCCAAGGCCCTCGATCTGCTGAAGACCAGCAAGCCCGCCGCACTGGCGGATCCGTCGCTGGCCGCCCTCATTCGCATCGGCAATTTTGAAGACGATTTGGAGAGCCTGAAAGCCTGCGATTGGATCATCGAAGCAGTTGCCGAAAACCTTGAAATCAAGTCTGCTCTGCTGCGCCGCGTCGAGCCATTTTTGCACTCCAATGCACTGCTGACGACCAACACCAGCGGACTTCCGGTCGCAAGCATCGGCAAAGCGCTCTCGGCCGACGTGCGCCGCCGCTGGTTCGGCACACACTTTTTTAATCCGCCGCGCTATATGCGCCTGCTCGAAATCACTGCCACACCCGAAACCGATGAGCAAGCGGTTGCCACGGTCACGGAGTTTGCCGACGTGAGGCTCGGCAAGGCGGTCGTGGTTGCGAAAGATGTGCCGAACTTCATCGCGAACCGTATCGGAGTGTTTGCGACACTGAACGCATTTCGCACTCTAGAAGCTCAAAAGCTCACCATCGAAGAGGTTGATACGCTGACTGGGTCCGTTATCGGGTGGCCTAAAACCGGCACGTTCCGGCTGGCCGACCTGGTGGGCATCGATGTGCTGGCGAGCGTAGCGAGAAACTTTGCCAGCCTGGTCACAGATGAGCGTGCGGATCTGAAAGTGCCGGCGGTCGTCGAACGCCTGATCGAACGCAAGTGGCTGGGCGACAAGACTGGCCAGGGCTTCTACAAGAAGGAGCGGGGCGCCGACGGCAAGGAAGCGCGCCTGGTGCTCGATTGGGAGCGGGTTGATTATCGGGCTGCCGAGCTGCCAGTCTTTCCTGAACTGGAAGGGTCGAAAGTAGGCGATTCGTTCGCAGAGCGATTTCGTACATTGCTGACGTGGGAATCCTGAAAAGGATAAGGCCGCGTGCTTTTATTGGAGGTTTCTGCCTGAGCTATGGTTCTACGCCGCACATCGCATCGGTGAAATCGCCGACTCGGTGGTCGCCATTGATCGCGCTATGAAGATGGGCTTCAACTGGACTCTCGGCCCCTTCGAAATGTGGGATATTGCGGGCGTCCCGCAAGTCGTGGAAAAGATGAAGGCGACGGGAGTCGCCACTCCTCCCGCAGTCAGTGCGTTGCTGGATTCGGGGGGAACTTCCTGGTATCGATCGGGCGGGGATGAGTATTTCGATCCGGCCACAGGCGCCTATCTGCCGGTGAAACGGAGCGAGCAATCCGCGCCGGTGGCATTCTTCAAGAAGTCGAGGCGCGTATTCGCGGAGGATGCTTCCATCTCGCTCGTCGACATTGGCGATGGAATCGGCTGCTTCGAATTTCACTCGAAGATGAACAGCATCGGCCAGGATATGGTCGAATCCATGCGGCGCAGTCTCGCCTTGTCCGGCGCTGCGGCGCGCAGTTTCGACGGCTTCATTGTCGCGAATGACGCGCAGAACTTCTCCGCCGGCGCCAATCTGATGGAATTGCTGCTCGCCGCCGAGGATGAGAAGTGGGATCAGATCGATCGCCACGTGCGAGCCTTTCAGGAAATGACGCAGGCCATCAAGTTCTCTCCCAAGCCGGTGGTGGCAGCGGCATGCGGTTTGTGTCTTGGAGGTGGAGCTGAAATCTCGATGCACGCTGCTGCGCGGCAGGCGCATTTGGAACTTTATACGGGCCTGGTTGAGACCGGAGTCGGACTGTTGCCGGCAGGAGGCGGATGCAAGGAGATGTTGCTGCGTGCGCTCGAATCGGCCGAATCTGTGCGACGCGACGGCCGGGCGGAGACGGTTGAGGTTCACGACGCGATTCGCCAGGTTTTCGAAACCATCACGAAAGCCAAGCGGTCCGCTTCCGCGTATGAAGCGCGCACCATGAAACTGCTCGACAAGCGCGATGCAATCACGATGAACCGCGAGCGGCTGATCGCCGATGCGAAAGCGAAGGCGCTGTCCATGATTCGCGCTGGGTATGCAGCGCCGATCGCGGGCGCGGAGATCTCCGCGCCCGGCGAAACGGTGCTGGCCATGCTCAAGATGGGTCTCTTTTTGATGCGCGAGGGCAATTACATCAGCGAGCACGATGTAAAAGTTGCGACGCACGTGGCACGCGTTCTCACGGGAGGCGGCGTTACGGCCGGTTCTCCTTTGACCGAGCAGTACCTCCTCGATCTCGAGCGCGAGGCATTTCTCTCACTTTGCGGTGAGAAGAAAACAGTTGAGCGTATCGCCTTCACGCTGAAGACCGGCAAGCCCTTGCGGAATTGAGGACTCGTGCCATTCGGGCGAGATAAGACGAAGCGAAACACAAGTTAAATGGAGGGGGGATGAAAGACACGGTGATCGTCAGTGCGGTGCGTACGCCGGTGGGCAAAGCGCCCAAGGGAAGCTTGCGCAACACTCGCCCCGACGATCTTGGAGCCATCGCGGTGAACGGCGCGCTGGAAAGAGTGCCGGCGCTCGATCGCCTGGAAATCGACGACGTGATCATCGGATGCGCGATGCCGGAAGCCGAGCAGGGAATGAACTTGGCACGCGTCATCTCGTTGCGCGCCGTGCTGCCTGTGACAGCGTCGGCTATGACGATCAATCGCTATTGCGCCTCCGGACTCCAGGCCGTCGCTCTTGCGACAGAGCGAATTGCCGCGGGAGGCGCGGAGGTAATCGTCGCGGGAGGCGCCGAGTCCATGTCCTACGTGCCGATGGGCGGGAATAAGCTTGCCTTCAATCCGTGGCTTGTGGACAACTATCCTGGCTCTTATCTCTCCATGGGACTGACTGCCGAGCGCGTTGCGAAGCACTACGGAGTTACCCGCGAAGAGGCGGACCGCTTCGCTCTCGAAAGCCATGTCAAGGCGCTTAACGCACTCCAGGCGGGGCGGTTCACTGCCGAGATTGTTCCCGTGCCGGTTGAAACCGCCGTTCCCAACGGAGACGGCAAACACAACGTGGACACGCATCTTTTCAGCGCGGACGAAGGGCCGCGCGCGGACAGCACATTGCAGGCCCTCGCACAGCTCAAGCCGGCATTCCACGCTCAGGGAATTGTGACGGCAGGCAACAGTTCGCAAACCTCCGACGGAGCAGCAGCAGTGGTGGTGATGTCGGAGAAGCGGGCCCGCGAAATCGGCGCCAAGCCTCTCGCCCGCTTGATCGCATTCGCCACTGCGGGATGCGACCCGGAAGAAATGGGCATTGGCCCGGTCTTTGCGATTCCGAAAGCCCTCAAAATCGCCGGATTGGCGCTTGACGACATCGATTTGATCGAACTCAACGAAGCGTTCGCCACGCAGTCGATCGCGGTGATCAAGCAGCTTGGCATCGATCCTGCGCTGGTCAACGTCAACGGCGGGGCGATCGCCCTTGGACATCCACTGGGCTGCACCGGGGCCAAGTTGACGGCGACTTTATTGAGCGAGTTCAAGCGCTCCGACGCCAAATACGGAATGGTCACCATGTGCATCGGCGGCGGAATGGGCGCCGCGGGCATTTTCGAGAATCTTCAAAACTGAGGGAAGTTGAATTGAATCCGTCTATTTCACCGTTTACCGCGAAGCGAACCACCGGGGGCAGCTTTCTAATTGAAGACTTGCTTCCGGAGGACGTTTTTACACCCGAAGATTTCACCGCGGAGCAGCGGCAAATCGCTCAGGCGGCGAGCCAATTTGCAGAGAAGCGCGTGCTCGCCTCAATTCAGGAGATCGAAGCCAAGAATTATGACGTAACAAAGGGACTGTTGCGCGAAGCCGCTGACCTCGGATTCATGAGAATCGATGTGCCCGAAGAATACGACGGCTTCGGACTGGACAAAGTCACGTCGACCGTGATCAGCGACTACATCAGCGTGGCAGGAAGCTTCTCCGTTACTTACAGCGCCCACGTCGGCATCGGAACGTTTCCGCTGCTGTGGTACGGGACGCCGGCGCAGAAGGAGAAGTATCTTGCCAAGCTCGCCTCGGCCGAGTGGATTGCCGCATATGCACTGTCGGAATCCTCCGCGGGATCCGACGCGATGAATATCAGGACACGCGCAACGCTCACGCCCGACGGCAGACACTACATCCTGAATGGCGAAAAGATGTGGATCACGAATGCGGGGATGGCCAACCTGTTTACGGTTTTTGCCAAGATCGACGGCGAGAAGTTTACGGCTTTCCTGATTGAAGCCGGCACGCCGGGCCTCAGTGTCGGCAAGGAAGAGCACAAGCTGGGAATTCGAGGCTCCTCTACATGTCCGCTGATTCTCGCCGATTGCCAGGTGCCAGTAGAGAATGTGCTGGGCGAGATTGGCAAGGGGCACCACATCGCATTCAATATCCTGAACGTGGGACGTTACAAGATCGGAGCATTGGCCGTTGGCGCGGCGCGCAATACGCTACGCGACGGCATTCGCTACGCCAGGGAGCGCATCGCTTTTGGCAAGCCCATTACTTCGTTCGGACTGGTGCAGGAAAAGATTGCTGAAACCGCCGCCGGAATCTATGCCGGCGAAGCCATGCTCTATCGCGTGATTGGAGCAATTGACTCTGCTCTTTCCACGGTTGACAAGTCCGCGCCCGATTACAGCCAGCGGGTGCAGAAGGAGATTGAAGAATTCGCAGTAGAGTGCTCCATCATCAAATTCTGGTGTTCCGAGATGTTGGAACGCGCTGCCGATCAGTCGCTCCAGCTTCATGGCGGATACGGTTATGTCGAGGATTATCCGGTTGAGCGGGCCTATCGTGATGCCCGCATCAACAAGATATTCGATGGAACCAACGAAATTAATCGGCTCATCACCACGAGCCGGACATTCAAGCGCGCAGCGCAGGGCCGGTTTGCGCTGCTGCCTGCCATCAAGAATTTGATGAATGAATTGATGGCTGGGCGGACGGAACATGGCGCGCTCGACGGGCTGTTGTCAGAGGAGCGCGATCTTCTCGCTCGCGCAAAAAAGCTGTTTCTGTTCTGCGCCGGCGCGGCCGCGCAAAGGTTCGGCGCGGCGCTCGGAGACGAGCAGGAAGTGAACGCCATGCTGGCCGATATCATCGCGGAAATCCTGGTTCTGGATTCGGTTATTTTGCGCACGGAAAAGATGGGCGGCAAGAATGCGCTGACGATCAAGCTGGCGAAGTATTATGCGCCGCGCGCTTTCCGGCTGATTGAAGATGCGGCGGAACGGGCGATCGGCGCGACGTCGGAAGGTGACACGCTCAGGGAGCGAATGGCAATCTTCCGACAATTGACGAAGCACGACCCCATGAATACGGTGGCCATCGGGCGCGAAATTGCTTCTGCAATGGTGGAGGCAGGACGGTACACGCTGAACAGCAACTTGAACTGATTTGAGGAGCGGCTAGTTTTTCGCGGACACCGACGGCCCGGCGTCTTCGATAGATGCGAGGAATAGAAATGCGAGTCCTTACCCTAATTCGCCAAGTACTCGACGCCGAAGAGAGCGTGAACATTTCGGGCGACGCAATCGATGTGACTGGCCGCAAGCTGGTGATAGATACGATGGATGAGTACGGTGTGGAACAGGCAGTGCGCCTGCGTGAGCGGGGAGCCGACGCGGAGATTATCGCCGTTGCTGTCGGCCGCGCCCGCGTGGAAGAGGCACTGCGCAGCGCGCTGGTAATGGGAGCGGACCGCGCAATTCTTGTTGAGACCAGCGTGGACCTGGACGCCATTGCGCTGAGTGCTGTGATCGCGGAAATCGCGCGCGCTGAGCAAGCGGACCTGATCTTCTGCGGCGGCCAGCAGTCCGATTGGGACAGCCAGGCGTTGGGCGCGGCAACTGCGGAGCGGCTCGACTGGCCGCAGGCCACCTGGACCCGTGCCCTGGAAATCAGGGGATCGCTTCTCGCAGGGGAACACGACGCGGAGGATGGCGTCGAATCCTTTGAGATGCAATTGCCGGCGGTCATCACCACACAGCAGGGTTTGAACGAGCCTCGCTACCCCACCGTGCCAAACATCATGAAGGCCAAACGGAAACAGATTCGCTGGGACGCTCTGGAGTCTTACGCTGTCCGGGCCAGACTTCGGACGAGCGGCCTTGCGGTCCAGACCAAAGAGCGACTCAAGAAGATCTTCGACGGAAAAGACGCACCGACTGCAGCCGCGCAACTGGTCGACTCATTGAGAAATGAAGCGAAGGTGATTCAATGACTCTGCTGATCATGTCACATTCGCAAGGCCGGCTGACTAAGTCGTCGTATGAGTTAGCCGCAGCGGCCGAAAGCTTGGGACAAGAGGGGCCGCTCACTGCGCTCGTGATGGGAAACGGCGCCGCGCAGGCGGCATCTGAGGCTGCGCGCATTGCCGATCGTGTGCTTGTTGCCGAACGGCCCGAACTGGAGCGTTACGATCCCGAGGTGTGGAGCGCCGCTGTTGCGCAAGTTGCGCGATCCTTTGATGCGCGCACCATCCTGATTTGCGCGACGCGCAATGGACGTGAGTACAGTCCACGGGTTGCGGTTAAGCTGGATGCCGCGCTTCTTGAGGACGTGGTGAGTCTGCGCAACATGGCGGGCACATTGGTCGCGGAGCGCTATTGCCATCTCGCGCGCGTGACCGAAACCATCGAATCCACAAACTCGGTTGCGGTAGTGACCATAAAGCCCGGCATCTTCGCGATGGCGGCGCACAAAGAACAATCGGGCGAGCAGACGGCGATCGAAGTCGACTTGCCGCAGCCGCGGCTGAAGATACTCAACAAAGTAAGCGAGCCGACAGATCACGTGCCGCTTGGCGAAGCCGACATCGTGGTGGCAGGAGGGCGCGGTCTGGGAACCATGCAGCATTTTGAGGAACTGATTGGCGGCCTGGCCAATCAACTTGGCGCGGCCGTGGCCGCAACACGCGCGGTGGTCGATGACGGCTGGCGACCCTATGCGGAACAAGTTGGGCAAACAGGCAAAACCGTACAACCCAAGGCATATATCGCAGTGGGAATTTCGGGCGCGGTGCAGCACCTTTCCGGCATGAATAGAAGCAAGGTCATCGTGGCGATCAACAAGGATCCCGACGCCCCGATCTTCAAGGTGGCAGATTATGGCATCGTTGGCGATGCGCGGGAGATCGTGCCCGCATTCATTCAGGAGCTGCGCAAATGAGGATGGCTAGGCCTCAGCGGAAATAACTGACGCTTTGCCTTATCGCTTCTGCCATTTCAGAACCGAACCGCCGCAATGTGCGGCATGACAGGCGGATCAAGTTGCTTCCTCTCGCGCACAAGATCGCTTTTCTGCTCTTCACCATGGTGACCGGCGCGGTCAGCATCCGGGGATTTTGGCATGTCTATCTTCAGATCCGATCGAGTCGGCCGGATGTGGAACCTCGCGCAGACGGCATCGCGCGCCGCCTCTGGCACGCCGTAGCGTCGACCCTTTCGCAGCGCAGGACATTCTCCAAGCGGCCCATGGTCGGGCTGTTGCACTCATTCATTTTCTATGGCTTTGTCTTTTATCTCCTGGTTAACGCCATCGACGGCGCCGAGGGTTTTCTGGATGTTTCCATCCGATCGACGACCATTCCGGGCGCTCTTTACAACTTTCTTGCCGACACATGCAGCGCTCTGATCCTCATCGGGGTTGTTGCACTGGTGGTGCGCCGATTCCTGGGACCTGGGCGCTCAGACTTCCGCTTCAACAGCAACACGCTGCTGCATGAAGACGTGACGCAGGGAAAAATCAGCCGCGACTCTTTGATCGTCTCGTCGTTCATCATTTTTCACGTCGCGAGCCGTGGCATTAGCGCCGGCGCAAAACTGGCAGCAGAGGGGCCTGATCCTTTTCAGCCATTCGCTTCTCTTCTCTCTCACTTCTTCGTGGCCAGCAACTCTCAGGGCTGGAGAATCTTTGGATTCTGGGGAGCGCTGGGGAGCATTCTTGCGTTCCTGATGTACTTCCCTTACTCGAAGCACATTCACTTGTTTATGGCGCCCGTAAAATACCTGCTCGCGCGCAACGCATCCTCCGGAGTTCTGCCCCCGCTTGAAATGGATCTGGAGAGTGTATCTGCAGACGAAGAAATTGTGTTTGGCGCCGATACACTCAGACAGCTGGCGTGGCCGCGTCTGCTTGATGCGTATGCGTGTATCCAGTGCAACCGCTGCCAGGATGTTTGTCCCGCAACCGTTACGGGAAAGTCGTTGAGCCCCGCGGCGCTCGAGATCAACAAACGCATGGAGTTGAACAGACTCGTGGCTGCGGGTTCGGTGCCAATGAGCGGCTCACCGGCCGCGCGGCCACTGCTTGAATTCGCGCTCTCCGCCGATGCCGCCTGGGCGTGCACCACGTGCGGCGCGTGCATGGAAGCGTGTCCGGTCCAGAACGAGCAGATGCTCGACATCATCGACATTCGGCGTCATCAGGTAATGATGGTTGGCGAGTTTCCAATCCAGCTGCAAAGCGCATTTCGTGGCATGGAGCGCGCCAGTAATCCCTGGGGCATCAGCCACGATCAACGCACCGCGTGGGCTGAAGGCTTGAATGTGCCCACGATTGAAGAGAATCCTGGCGCGGAATTGCTTTATTGGGTTGGTTGCGCGCCCAGCTACGATCCGCAATCGCAAAAGACCGCGCAGGCGCTCGTCCAATTGCTTCACCAGGCGGGGGTCAACTTTGCCGTGCTGGGCAAAAAGGAGCGCTGCACCGGAGACAGCGCGCGCCGCGCTGGAAACGAATATCTCTACAATCAGCTCGCGGACGAAAATATTGCGGCGCTCCAATCGGTGCGGCCTAAACTGATTGTGACAACGTGCCCGCACTGCATGAACACGATCGGAAACGAATATCGGCAACTGGGTGGCGACTTCAAAGTGGTGCATCATAGCGAACTGCTGGCGTCATTGGTAGGCGAAGGGAAACTGAAACCTGCCGTCACAGAACAGAGCATCGCCTATCACGATCCGTGTTACCTCGGCCGGCATAATGGCGTCTACGAGGAGCCACGCAACGTACTTCGGGTATTGACAAGCGAATTGGTCGAGCTGCCCCGAAACCGCGAAAACGCCTTCTGCTGCGGAGCCGGCGGGGCCCAGTTCTGGAAGGAAGAGGAACCGGGGCTGGAAAAGATCGCCACCAATCGCTTCAATGAAGCGCAGCATGCGCTCTCAAAATGCGAGGGCAGCAAGATTCTCGCTGTCGGATGTCCATTCTGCAAGAGCATGCTGAGCAGTACACCGAATCGAACTGGAAGCGATGTTCAGGTGCGGGACATTGCTGAATTGTTGCTCGAAGGCGTCCAGCATAAGTCAGCCGCGATGCCCCGGATGTAGCCGGCAGTTTTCGAAGTTTCGAACGAATGACCAAGGGATCAGAGGAGTTGAGCAATGAGGAATCTTCAGGGGAAGGTGGCTCTGGTAACAGGAGCGTCGAAGGGGATTGGAGCCGCAATTGCCCGTGAGTTTGCGGAGCGGGGAGCTGCCGTTGCCATCAATTACTCGGCAAGCAAGGCCGCTGCGGAGAAAGTGGTGGAGGAAATCAACGCCAAAGGCGGCAAAGCCATCGCTGTTCAGGCGGATCTTTCGAATCCCGACGCGATCGCGCCATTGGTCCAAACTGTTGCCGCTCAACTCGGCCCCATCGATATTCTGGTGAACAATGCCGGTTTCTATGAATTCAGGCCGCTCGATCAGGTCACGCTCGAACAGTTCGATAAGATGTTCAACCTGAACGTACGCGGGTTGTTGCTGATCACCAAGGAAGCAGTCACGCACTTCAACCGAAAGGGCGGCAGCGTGATCAACATCAGCTCCGTTGCGGCTGCTGGAGTTGGCGGTGGCGTAGTGTACAGCGCTACAAAGGGAGCAGTGGATTCAGTGAGCGTCGCACTGGCGCAAGAGCTGGGTGCGAAGAAAATCCGCGTCAACTCCTTGAGCCCTGGCTTGATTGTGACCGAGGGCGGGCATACGGCCGGCTTCATTGGCGGGGATCTCGAAAAATACGTCGTGCGACACACGCCGCTCGGCCGTATCGGCCAACCCACCGACATTGCTTCTGTCGCCGCATTCCTGGCCTCGGACGAATCGGCTTGGATAAGTGGTCAGGTGATCAATGCTGCCGGTGGATTCAGGCAGTAGCCCTATCGGGTTTGCAGGGAGAATGGGCAAGGAGAGATCGCATCAGCCACGTTTCCTGCAATCCTTTTTCGCCACCGACTTGGGAGAATCTAGAACGGAAGCATCGGGCGGAGATCTGCGGAAAAGTGCACGGGGCATCCCGTCCGATGTTCAACAGCATCTTTCGTCACGCCTTCAGCGATCTCCTGCATGACAAGTCCTTCAGCGGAGACGTGGAACCAACCCAGTTCGGTCACGATGTCGTGAACGACGCGGCTTCCCGGTTAGAGGCAACGAGCATTCTTCGACGATCTTCGGGGTTCCGTCCTTTGCATTGTGCTCCATCGCGACAATAACATGGGCTGCGCTGGCGACAAGGTCCATCGCGCCGCCCATGCCCTTCACCATCTTTCCTGGAATCGTCCAGTTGGCGAGATCGCCGCGGCAAGAGACCTGCATGGCGCCCAAAATGCTCATGTTCATATGCCCGCCGCGGATCATGGCAAACGACTGATCGCTACCAAAGAAACTGGATCCGGGAAGTGTCGTCACCGGTTGTTTGCCGGCATTGATCAAATCGGGATCTTCCTCGTTCCGGAAGCGGGCGGGGGGCCAATCCCCAGCAGGCCATTTTCGGATTGCAAAGATGACCTCGATTCCAGCCGGCACATAGGCTGCGATCATGGTGGGCAGGCCGATTCCGAGATTGACATAGAAGCCGTCTTTCAGTTCTCGGGCAATCCGCCGTTGCGATAAGCTCTTTACCGTTCACCTTGATACCCCTCCCCGATATTCCGTTCGGGATCGAACGATCGTTACGACAACGATGTCGCGCTAAAAATGATATCCCCCACTGCAGATCAGCACTTCGCCGGTCACGTAATCCGACAACGGAGAACAGAAGAAGAGCACGGCGCCGGCGGCTTCTTCAGGAGAACCGATGCGGCCGAGCGGGCAAGCGGCGGCAATGGAATCGAGCATCGCGGGCTGGACGCCGATCGGAATCTCCTTGCCGCCCATGCTGATTTTTCCGTCGGGCTTGAGCGGCTGAGTCATGCGCGTCTGGATGAGGCCGAAGCCAACCGCGTTCACATTGATGTTGTACCGGCCCCATTCGCTGGCGAGAGTTTTCGTCAGTCCAATCACGCCGGCCTTACCCGCGGAGTAGCCTGCCTGGCCGGGATTGCCATCGGTTCCGGAGATGGATGTGATGTTTACGACTTTGCGCATCACGCGCTGACCGGCCGCGATCTCGCGCTTGGCGGTTTCGCGAAGATAACCGGAGGCGGCGCGCAGTAAGCGAAAGGGCGCGACGACGTGAATATTCAACATGGCCAGGAACTGCTCGTCGGAGGTTTTCTGGATGACGCCGTCCCAACTGAAACCAGCGCAATTGACGACGATGTCGATCGAGTGGAACGCTTCGAGCGCGGCATCGACGATCTGCTGCGGAAACGAAGCATCCATCAGATCGCCAGCGGATGATTGCGACACGTGTCGGGGTTGCTGACGGAGGCCTGCATCTCCTGCAATGCCTCATGATCCAAATCGCACGCGAGCACCCTTGCACCCGAGCGCACAAGCCGTTGCGACGACGGCCCTGCCAATCCCTCTTGCGCCTCCTGTCACGATGGCGGTTTTGCCGACCAGCGTGAAGGGAGATTCCGGCGAGGCTGCATTCTTTTCGTTCATGGCTGCGCGTGCTCCTTGATAAACCGACACTCGACCGGCTTCTTGAACTCCGGCCCCACGACGACTCTATCTACATAGATACCCGGAGTCACAATTTCATCCGGGTCCAACTCCCCCGGTTCGACGAGTTCTTCAACCTCCACAATCGTCAGTTCAGCGGCTGTCGCCATTGCGGGATTAAAATTGCGGGCTGTTTCCCGGTAAACAAGATTGCCGTGACAGTCTGCTTTCCAGGCCTTGATGAGCGAGACGTCAGCGTGCAAAGCGTGCTCCATCAGGTACGGATTTGCCATTAAACTCCCGCATCTCCTTGCCTTCGGCGACAACCGTGCCGACTCCGGCAGGAACATAGAAAGCCGGAATGCCGGCGCCGCCGGCGCGAATCCGCTCGGCGAGCGTGCCCTGCGGAATGAGAGTAAGGTGCAGTTCGCCGGCGATCACCAGTTTCTCGAGCAAACGGTTTTCGCCCACATAGCTGCCGACATGCGACGCAATCATTCCAGCCTCGAGCATCAGGCCCATCCCGAATCCATCGACACCCATGTTATTGCTGATGGTGTGCAGCCCCTTTACTCCCTTGCGAATGGCGGCTGCGATCAGATTCTCGGGAATACCACACAGTCCGAAGCCGCCCAGCATGACGGTCATGCCATCGCGCAAATCCGCGACCGCGGCATCCGGAGACTTGATCACCTTATTCACGTTCTTGCCCTCTCTCGGGTTGCATCAGAATCTACCATGCCCGATTCTCTGCTTCGGCCAGAATCAATACGCCGCGCGTGCATTGCCGCGATTCCCAAAAGCACTCCGCGGAGGCTGGCATCGAAGCCCCACGCAGGATTAGTACACGACCGCACCATTCTTCATTCAGCCGATATCACGACGGCGATTCCCATTCCTCCGCCAATGCAAAGGCTGGCGACACCATATCGCTTCTCAAGCCTTCTCAGGGAGTGAATCAGTGTTACAAGCACGCGTGCGCCTGAAGCGCCGATGGGATGCCCGAGAGCGATTGCCCCGCCGCTGACGTTGACTCTGGCCGGGTCAAGGCCGAGCTTGCGAATGACAGCGATCGACTGTGCGGCGAACGCTTCATTTAATTCGAAGAGATCGATTTCTTCCAAGGCCAGGCCGGCCTTTTTCAAAGCGATCGGCACTGCTGCTGCGGGGCCGAGCCCCATGACCGCAGGGGAGGTGCCCGCCAGACCATAGGAGAGAATGCGCGCCAGCACGGGTAGTCCATGACTCTCGGCGTATTCCCCGGTGGTGACGGCCAGCATCGCCGCGCCATCATTCAGGCCGCTGGAGTTTCCTGCCGTGACGGTGCCATTCGGTTTGAAAGCCGGTTTCAGTTTTGCGAGGACTTCGAGGCTCGAATCCGGGCGGGGATGTTCATCCGTTGTGAACTCGACGATGGCTTTCTTGGTCTTGATGGGAACCGGAACAATTTCCGAGCTGAAGGCTCCATCCTTCAAGGCCTTTGCTGCACGAGTCTGGCTTTCGAACGCGAAAGCATCCTGCTCTTCGCGCGTGATGCCGCATTGCTCGGCAACATTCTCCGCTGTCACTCCCATGGCGTAGCCGAGAGTGGGATCGGTGAGGCCCTCGCTGAGTATGCTGTCAACCAGTTCGCCGGAGCCATATCGATATCCGGCGCGCGCCTGCGGCAGAAGATAGGGAGCACGTGACATGCTTTCAGTGCCACCAGCGAGATAGAGCTGACCGTCCCCGCATTGCAACCCTTGCACCGCCGACACGACCGCTTGCAGACCACTGCCGCAAACACGATTGATTGTCTGCGCGGTCACGTGATCGGGAAGACCGGATTTGAGAGCAATCTGGCGGGCTGGATTCATGCCGTTGCCAGCCTGCAGAACATTGCCGACAATCACATCCGCGATATCTTCGGCGGGAAGGCCGGGCAAAATCGCCTGGGTTGCGACCACTCCCAGGTCAACCGCCGAAGTGTCTTTGAGAGTCCCCTGAAACCCTCCAATTGCCGTGCGCTTGGCTGCTGTGATGACAAACTCTGCCATACGATTCCGATCTGAGCTGGGGCTCAAAAAGAACCCACTTCCAAAACGGAATGCTAATGGTGCACAATTGAGCTGCACAGGTTAGATTCGGACATAAGAGTGTTCTTTTCGGACAGGGTTTTGGTGGTCATGGAATTACCTCTTTGGAACGAAAAACGGTATGCGCCGTACAAGGTAGCGGCCCTGGTTGAAGTTCTCAGCGAGCAGGGAATTGCGCCTGAAGCGAGCCTGTCAGGCACAGGCTTATCGCCGGAGAGTCTTGCGAATCCCGAGACTCTGACCTCGGTGCGCCAGTACATTACTGTTTGCCACAACGCTCTTCAGCTATCGAGAACTCCGGAAACCCCATTTTCGTACAGGCAGCCGAATTCCGCTGTCTGCCTATGGAATGTATGGATTCGCGCTGGTAAGCAGTCCCACGATTCGCGAGTACTTCCAAGTGGCCGTGAAATACCATCGGCTAGCGACCCCGCTTCTTCCCGTGTCGTGGCGCGAAGAGGGTGATTACGCATCCTGGATTTTCCCGATGAATGGAGCGGTCACGCATCCCGACTCATTGTTGCGTTTTCTCATGGAGCAACAGCTGACCCAGCTCGCGACGCACCTGAGAGGCGTGCTCGAAAGCGACTCTTATCTGCCTATTCGCGCGGAGCTTTCGTATTCCACCCCGGACCACGTCCATCTTTACAAGAGTTATCTCCGCTGTCCGGTGCGGTTCGGCCAGCCGATGTCTCAACTCGTCTATCCGAGATCGATTCTCTCCGCAAAGCCGCGGCTGGCGCACGGTCTCACTTCGAAGATCCTGCGAGACACCTGCGATCGCATTCTCGGGGAGGTCAAGACATCGACCGGTGTCGCGGGTGAGGTTTATCAGATCATCGCGTCCACTCCTGGACATTCACCGAGCATGGAAGAAGTCGCCAGGCAGATCACCACCACCGTACGGACGCTCAATCGAAAACTTCATGCCGAGGGAACCTCCTTTACCCAGATCCTCGACGATGTCCGTTGCAACCTTGCGAGCGAGTATCTTCGTTCAACAAAATTGAGTATTGAGGACATTTCAGAGCTTGTTGGATTCAGCGAGGCAACGAACTTTCGTCATGCGTTCCGCAGATGGACGGGCAGCACTCCGGCGCGCTTCCGGCCCTGAGCAAGTCTTCATTCGCGGCACAATATCCCGGCCGCGGGTCCGAAAACGACATAAAAATGTCCGCTCGGAACCTATCGTGTCCTGCATCAACTTCTTATTATCGTTCGGTCATTGAACCTAGTCATTTTGTTGAGAGCGAAGATGGCCAAAAACAATCGTAAAGTCATCATTTCATGCGCTATAACCGGTTCCGTTCACACTCCGACTATGTCGGAATACCTTCCCGCTTCTCCCAACCAGATTGTTGACAGCGCCGTTGAGGCCGGTGAGGCTGGAGCTGCAATTCTGCATATCCACGCCAGAAAGGCCGAGGATGGCAGGCCCTCGGGAGATCCGGCAGACTACCGAAAGATTTGTCCAGTTCTAGCAGAGCGTACGAGTTCGATCATCAACATCACCACGGGCGGCAGTTCGGATATGACGATCGAGCAACGGCTTACTTATCCCAGCCAGGCCCAACCCGAGATGTGCTCGCTGAACATGGGATCGATGAACTTTTCCATTCATCCCGTAGCCGAGCGGATCACTAAATGGCGATATGACTGGGAGAAGCCGAAGATCGAAGGCATGAAGAGCGGTGTCTTCAGGAATACCTTCGCGGACATTGAATATATTCTTGGCAATCTTGGAGCGAGCGGCACCCGATTCGAACTGGAGTGCTACGACGTAGGCCATCTTTATAATCTCGCTTACTTCGTCGATCGCGGCATCATCAAGCCGCCGCTTTTTATCCAGGCCGTTTTCGGAATTCTCGGCGGGCTCGGTCCGGACCCGGAAAATCTCTTCATCATGCGGTCAACCGCGGACCGGTTATTCGGGCGCGATTCCTATCAGCTTTCGGTGCTGGGCGCGGGACGCCACCAGATGTCGCTTTTAACCATGGGAGCGATTCTGGGCGCGAACGTGCGCGTGGGCCTGGAAGACAATCTCTATCTTGGCCCCGGCGTGAAGGCGAGGAGCAACGCCGAACAGGTGAAAAAGATTCGCCGCATTCTCGAAGAGCTGTCCTTTGAAATCGCCACGCCTGCGGATGTGAGGGAAATCCTGCAACTGAAAGGCGCGGAGAAAGTCCATTTCGCCTGATTGCATGGATGGTATAGCGTGATCGCAAAGAAGCGTAAGGAGAGGTGAAAGAAGAATGAGCTTCCGGGATCGACTTTATCCCCCACAGGGAATGCGGGTTCTGGTAACTGCGGGCGCATCCGGTATCGGAGCCGCCATCGCAACCGCATTCGCGGAAACGGGCGCCAAAATCCACGTCTGCGATATCGACGACGCTGCTCTGGCCGCATTCCAGAAGCGCCTTCCTTGTTGTCATGCGACCCACGCCGATGTGGCCGATGAAACGCAGGTCGCGGCGCTCTTCGAGGCGCAGCGCGCCAAATTCGACGGCCTCGACGTCCTGATCAACTGTGCAGGAATCGAGGGCCCGACTGCCGGCGTGGATAAGATCACAGAACAAGAGTGGATGCGCACGATCGACGTAAACCTGAACGGCCAGTACCGCTGCCTGCACCATGCAGTGCCGATGCTGCGGGAGTCGAAGACCGCCAACATTGTCTGCATTTCATCTGTTGCCGGCCGTATGGGCATTCCATGGCGAACGCCGTACGTGGCATCAAAGTGGGCCATCGTAGGGATCGCCAAGTCGCTGGCCGTCGAACTCGGCCCCGACAACATCAGGGTGAACGCGATTCTGCCTGGCATTGTCGAGGGAGCGAGGATCGATCGTGTCATCAGTGCCCGCGCCAGGTTGGAAGGCGTGGAAGAGATGGCGATGCGTGAAGATTACCTCAAGCATATTTCACTGCACCGCATGGTGAACGCGGATGACGTTGCGCTCACCTGTCTCTTCCTGTGCTCGCCGGCAGGAATAAATGTTACGGGGCAGGCGATCAGCGTGGATGGCAATTATTTCTAGGTCGTGTGCAAAGCGAGGTCGAGTTGAAAGACGCGAGCTCTAAAGGTGCGCGACATGAGTCGTGATGCGGTGATTGTTTCTGTAGCGCGGACTCCCATAGGCCGCGCTTACAAGGGCGCATTCAATGCGACCCCAGCGCCAACCCTGGGTGCTCATGCCATTCGCGCCGCAGTCGCAAGGGCAGGAGTCGAGCCGGATGAGATCGAGGATTGCATTGTTGGGTCGGCATTGCCGCAGGGCCAGCAGCACACGATCGGACGGACCGCTGCATTAACCGCGGGGTTGCCGGTTTCAGTAGCTGGGCAGACTGTTGATCGGCAGTGCTCGTCGGGTCTGATGAGCATCTCCATGGCGTCGAAGCAGGTCGTCATGGACCGAATGGACATCGTTGTAGCTGGTGGCATGGATTCCATTTCAATGGTGCAGACGGCAGGGTTGCGCATTGAACCTGACCCGGAGCTCCTCGCGCTTCATCCTGACATTTACATGCCGATGATTGACACGGCCGAGGTTGTCGCTCGCCGGTACAGCATTTCGCGCGAACAGCAGGATGAATACGCGTTCCAGTCGCAACGCCGAACGGCCGAAGCACAGGCGGCCGGCCGCTTCGATGCGGAAATTATTCCTGTAAAGACGATCAAGTCGGTGACCGACAAGAATACGGGCGAGACCTCGATGCAAGAGGTGGTCCTGACCCGCGATGAAGGCAACCGGCCTGACACGACCATGGAGGGCCTCGCCTCGCTCAAGCCAGTGAGGCAAGACGGCTTTATTACCGCAGGCAACGCGAGCCAGCTATCCGATGGCGCCTCAGCCTGCGTGGTGATGGAGGCAAAGCTGGCCGCCGCCCGCGGCCTTGAGCCACTGGGCCGCTATTGCGGCATGGCCGTTGTTGGCACAGAGCCTGACGAGATGGGAATTGGGCCGATTTTCGCCGTGCCCAAACTTCTGAAACGCTTCGATCTCAAAATCGACGACATCGGGCTCTGGGAATTGAACGAAGCCTTCGCGGTGCAGGTGGTCTATTGCCGTGACAAGCTCGGTATTCCCAATGATCGCTTCAACGTGGACGGCGGCGCGATTTCCATCGGCCATCCTTACGGCATGTCTGGGAACCGCCTCGCGGCGCATGTGCTGATCGAAGGGCGTCGAAGGGGGATCCGATACGCTGTGGTGACCATGTGCGTGGGCGGTGGCATGGGCGCGGCCGCATTGTTTGAGGTTTTCTGATGCAGGGCAGGTGAGCATGGCAACGGACATATCCGGATCGCCGATTGGGCCGCACGGGCCGGCCGGTGGGCCGTTAAACCCGCAGTTCGAGCCAGCCCCCACCCAACCGGGCCGACGTGCCTGGATCGCGCTTGGCATGCTGATCGTGGTGTATGTCCTGAACTTCCTGTCGCGGCAGTTGCCGGGCATTCTTGCCAAGCCGATCCAGGATAGCCTGCACGTCTCCGATGGTCAGCTGGGCCGGATTGGCGGCCTCTATTTCGCGCTCTTTTATTGCTGCATCTCGATTCCGGTGGGGTGGCTGGCGGACAAGACGAGCAGGTCGAAGGTTCTGGCCGTGGCATGCGCGATTTGGAGCGCGGCAACGATGTTATGCGGCGGCGCGGCCAGTTATTTGCAATTTGCCTTCGCGTACATGACGGTCGGTTTCGGCGAAGCGGGCGGCGTTCCACCCTCCTACTCGATCATCTCGGACTATTTTCCGCCCGGCCGTCGCGGTAGAGCGCTGGGCCTCTACAACATCGGGCCGCCGATCGGCGCAGCGCTGGGAATCGCTTTCGGCGCTTCCATCGCTGCTGCATTCAGTTGGCGGTATGCATTTGTCTGGCTTGGCGCCGCCGGACTTTTCGCAGTGATCGGGATTCTGATTTTGGTGCCTGAGCCCCGCCGCGGTGGGCTGGATCAGATTTCGGATCAGGTGCCAGCGAGCAAAGCGGGATTCCGGCAGACTTTGGCGATGTTTATTTCGCGGCCTTCTCTTATGCTCGCAGCGCTGGCCAGCGGCGCCACCCAGTTCATCACCTACGGACTCATCAATTTCGCAGTTCTCTTTTTGATGCGTGAAAAAGGAATGACGTTAAAGCAGGTCGCCGTCTGGTACGCGTTGGTTGTCGCCATCGGGATGGGCGGAAGCATGCTCGTCTCCGGGCGGGCGATCGACCGGTTCACGCGGCGCTCGAAACAGGCCTATGCGCTGGTGCCCGCCGCCTCGCTTACTCTTGCGCTTCCGTGTTATCTCGCATTTGTCTGGGCTCCCGGCTGGCGCCTGGCGTTGCTGTTCCTCACCGGCACCATGTTTCTGAATTACTTCTATCTCACATCGGCGGTGACTCTGGTGCAGGAGGAAGTGCGGCCAGACCAGCGCGTCATGTCGGGCGCGCTCCTGTTGCTGATCATGAACCTGATTGGTCTAGGCCTTGGCCCCACCTTCGTGGGCGCGGCCAGCGACTTTTTCCACGCAAGCCATCCCCACCAGTCTTTGCAGATTGCACTCTACCTGCTCGCGTCGTTCTACGTCGTGGCTGTGTTGCTGTTCCTGGCGTTGGCACGCGTGCTTAGAAATGAAAGCCGTACACCTGGAGAAAAAATCCGATGATTTCACTTCCTCGAATGCTTGTCTCGATCGCCGCGGGCACTTGTATGTTTTTGCCGTCGTCGATTTTCGCTCAACAGGATAAAACGATGCCAGCTCCTACTAACAGCAAGAACGGTCCGATCGTTAAGGCGCCTGCCGGCGCGGTCGAAGGGCAGATGGAAGGCGGTCTGCGGGTTTTCAAGGGCATCCCTTATGCGTTGCCGCCGGTCGGATCGCGGCGCTGGCAACCGCCGAGCCCGATGCCACGGTGGGCCGGCGTGAAACAAACGACCGAATTCGGTCCGGCGTGCTTCCAGCCTGAAAACCCGGGCAAGAGCATCTACTCCTGGATTCCGGTTCCGATGAGCGAGGACTGCCTGACGCTGAATATTTGGGCTCCAACCGGAGCACGCAAGGCGCCTGTCTTTTTCTGGATACACGGCGGTGCACTGACTACGGGGTCGAGCAGGGACTCGTTATACGACGGGACAAAGCTCGCCGGTCAGGGCATCATCGTGGTCTCGCTCAACTTCCGCCTGGGAGTTCTCGGCTGGCTGGCCCATCCGGAGCTGAGTAAGGAATCGCCTCTCGGAGTCTCAGGCAATTACGCATTGCTGGATCTGATCGAGGGGCTCAAATGGGTTCGGCAGAATATAAGCGCCTTCGGCGGAGACCCTGCAAACGTGACCATCGCCGGAGAATCCTCGGGTGGGTTGAGTGTGATGTACCTGATGGCTTCACCCCCGGCTCGCGGCCTGTTCGCGAAGGCGATTGCCGAGAGCTCATATATGATCACAACTCCGGAGCTGAAAAACGCAGCCTTCGGCTTGCCATCTGCCGAAGAAAGCGGCGTGAAGCTCGCCGCGGCGCTGCATGCGCCGGATATCGCAGCGATGAGAGCGATGGATGCTGCGAAGCTGAGCGTGGCCGCGCCGGCGGCCGGCTTTGCACCCTTTGGCGCGATTGACGGACAACTGCTGCCGCACCAACTTGTGGACGTATTCGACAAGGGCGAGCAAGCACCGGTGCCGCTGCTCGCCGGCTTCAACAGCGGCGAAATTCGCTCGTTAAGGATTCTTGCCCCGCCTCCTGCCGCGAGTGCGCGCCGCGTACGAAGCCACCATTCGCGACCGCTATGGCGACCTGGCCGACGAGTTTCTGCAGCTTTATCCCAGCACCAACCTGGAGGAAAGCATCCTGGCCACGACGCGAGACGCGCTGTACGGCTGGACTGCGGAGCGGCTGGTGAAAAAGCAAACCACATTGGGGCAGCCGAGTTTCCTCTACTTTTTCGATCACGGATATCCGGCGGCTGACAACGCCGGTCTGCACGGATTCCATGCAAGCGAGTTGCCGTATGTGTTCGGCACAGCTGATGCCACGCCGCCGCTTTGGCCAAAAATTCCAGACACGCCGCAAGAGACGGCGCTGTCCGACGCAATGGTCGGTTATTGGACCAGCTTCGCTCGCACCGGCCGACCGCAGGCCGCGCATGAGCCGGATTGGCCGGCGTTCGGGTCGACGGGAGCTTACATGGCAATCGAGGAAACTCCACGGCCGGCCGATCATCTGTTGCCGGGAATGTACGAGTTCAACGAGCAGGTCGTTTGCCGGCGGCGGGCGGTCGGCGACATTTCGTGGAATTGGAATGTCGGCTTATATTCGCCAAAAAATCCAGGGCCGCAGGCGCAGTGCAAGTAGTCACGTTGTCCACAGCTGAATCCCGATGAGAGTTGACGGCGACTTCAGCTCGGCAGGCGAAGGCGAACGGCCGCTGTGTTGGCACTTCTCACAGCCATGGAGAAAACAATGTCGACAGTAATGGTAAGGATTTCACTAGCCACCGCGATTCTGTTTGGTTCGGCAGCTGCGGTACTGGCCGCGCAAGATCAGACAAAGATTACCGAACCACAAGGCACGCTGATCGGTCAGGTCGACGCGCATGGCGTGCGGTCTTTCAAAGGCATCCCCTACGCTGAACCGCCGATCGGCGATAAGCGTTGGACCGCTCCAGTTGCCGCAGGACCATGGAAGGGCGTGCGCGACGCGAGCGAATTCGGCGCCAGTTGCTACGAAACTTCTTACTCGCCGCAAAGTCTCTTTTACATTCATCAGCCGAAGCTCAGCGAGGATTGTCTGTTCCTGAACGTGTGGACGCCGCCGCACGCGAAGAAGGCGCCCGTCATTGTCTGGATTCATGGCGGCGGATTCGTGAGAGGCGGCAGCTGGGAGCCGCAGTATGAGGGCACGCACTTCGCGGAGCATGGCGTCGTCTTCGTATCGATCAACTACCGGCTCGGTTCGCTCGGCTGGTTCTCGTTGCCGGAGCTGAGCGAGGAATCGCCGCACAAAGTCTCCGGCAATTACGGTCTCCTGGATCAAATCGAAGCGCTCAAATGGGTGAAAAAGAACATCGCCGCATTCGGTGGCGATCCCGGCAACGTGACCATCGATGGTGAATCCGCCGGCGGCGTGAGCATGGCTCTCTTGATGGTGAGCCCGCTGTCACGCGGTCTGTTTCAAAAGGTCATTGGAGAAAGCCTCGGTATCCAATCCGTTCCGGAATTGAAGCAGCCGAACCATGGAATGCCTTCTGCTGAAGAGAACGGAACGGCTTTTGAAAAGGCGCTTGGCGCGGCAGATCTCAAAGCACTGCGGGCAATCGATGCCAAGACCGTAACCGAACATCCCGGCTTTAGAGGCGGACCTACCGTCGATGGCTGGGTGCTAACACGTCAGATCGTCGATACCTTCGATCGCAAGGAAGAGACGCTGGCGCCCGTTCTGATGGGCTTCAATCGCAACGAGGTTTATCCGGTGCTGATGGGATTCCTTCCGCAGAATTTGCCGGATTCGAGCGACATCTATGAGGCCGAAATCCACAAACGCTATGGCGATCTGGCGGCGGAGTTCCTCCGTCTGTATCCGGGCAGCGACATCAGGGGCAGCATGTTGGCGGCAAGCCGCGACGCAACTTTCGGCTGGAGCGCCGAACGGATTGTTCGCGACGAGGCGGAAGCGGGCATGCCTTCCTATCTCTATTTCTTCGATCACGGTTATCCCGCAGCTGAGGCGCGGGGGTTTCACGCTTTCCATGGCAGTGAAATGCCCTATACCTTTGGCCATGTCGGCAAGAACGCAGTTTTGCCGCCGAACTGGCCGCTGCCGGAGGGCCCCAAAGAGGAAGCCCTTTCAGACGCGATGATCGCTTACTGGGCGTCCTTTGCGCGCACCGGCGTTCCCAAGGCTGAGGGGCAACCGGACTGGCCGAGGTTTGCCTCCAACAAGAGCTACATGGATTTCGCGGAAAAGCCTGAAGTCGAGACGGATCTGATGCCCGGCATGTTTGCTCTGTACGAGGAAGTCATGCAGCGCGAGCGGCGTGCCGGCAACCAACCATGGATAGGCCCCGTCGGCGTCGCGGCTCCCACGCTTTCGCGCGATGCGCAGGCGCACTGAATCCCTGGACGCACAGCGGCAGCCCGAAATCGCAGTGTCGCGTCTTTTCGTCCACCTTTCTGCTTAGGCGTTCCGTATCGAGCCTCGCAAAGGAAAGAGAATTCTATGACACGGGAAAAGGGAATGCAGATCGTTCTTGCCGCCCGGCCACAAGGCAAGGTGACGCCAGACGATTTTCGCCTGGAAGAGTTCGCACTCTCTGAACCGGGGCTGGGCGAATTTCTGATGAAGGTGGACTATCTTTCGCTGGACCCGTATATGCGCGGGCGAATGGACGATAGAAAATCCTATGCCGAGCCGAGGAAAATCGGTCAAGTGATGCCGGGAGAAACGATCGGCACGGTGATCGCCTCAAACCATGCTGTTTATTCAAAGGGCGATGTTGTGCTCGCCCACGTCGGATGGCGAACACACGCGGTTTCGCGAGGAGAAGGAGTGCGCAAGGCCGCGCCGAGCGCGCTTCCGGTCACCGCGCAGTTGGGTGTTCTGGGAATGCCTGGCTTCACGGCCTACGCGGGAATGAAAGCGATCGGTAAGCCGGCAAAAGACGAGACAGTGGTGGTGGCGGCAGCAAGCGGGCCGGTCGGTTCCCTTGTCGGGCAAATGGCGAAGATTGCCGGAGCCCGAGCCGTGGGGATTGCAGGCGGCAGTGAGAAATGCGCCTACCTTAAAGACGAACTGGATTTGGATGCCGCGGTGGATCATCGTTCACCGGATTTTCCCGCCCTGCTTGCGGCGGCCTGCCCAGAGGGGATCGATGTGTACTTCGAAAATGTCGGAGGCGCAGTGTGGCAGGCTGTTCTTCCGCTCCTGAATCAGTTCTCAAGAGTTCCGGTGAGCGGATTGGTGGCGCAATACGATGGAGGCGGCGAGACTGACGCTCGATATCCGTCTGGCCGCGACGATGCGGCAGGTACTGACTCAGCGCATTCTTATAAGAGGGTTCATCAATTACGACTTCGCGAAAGAGCATTACGCAGACTTTCTCCGTGACGTTCCCCAGTGGATCGCGGAAGGGAGAGTGAAATATCGCGAAGATATCATCGATGGCCTGGAGAACGCGCCACAGGCGTTCATTGGAATGCTCGCCGGCAGGAATTTCGGCAAGCTTATCGTCCGTGTCGGCGCGCGGACATAGTTGATGGAGCACAACGCCGTTCCGACCGAATGGCGCCTATCGCCTGCCGGCCGGATTATTGACTGCCGAGTTGATCCTTCAGCCGGTCTGGAGAGAGATGGCAGAACGTCGGCGAAAAGTTCTTCTGCGGCTGAGCTTCGCCGTTCTCTCCGAAGGCGATGAACGGCTCCTGAGCGGTGGTCCATGCGTCCCAATGTGGAAGACCCGGACCATTGGGGTCGCCGGTCCTGGCGAAGTTGGTCCAGTAAGTCTGGATCACATTTGATAGCTGGTGGTCCGTTGCGTTGAAGGGCAGCCAATTGAACGTGTGCGCTTGAAAGTTGTTGAAGACGTAAGGCAGTTCAATCGCGTGGAATGCGCCAAGATCTGCCTCACCTGGGCCTGGCACCGAACGCTCGAAGCGATAGACGAAAGCATGCTGGCCGGCGCTGGTTACGAGCGCGGCTTCAGCGCCCATGGGGCACGCCAAGGCGACGTCGTTGGTGAATTGATCAACCGCGGGAACTCCGTGAAGAATAATTTTCGCCATGTAGTCGGCGGCGGCGAGGCTTGCCCAATCCCCGTACAGGGGACGCGCCGCGTCTCGAAATTGCTTGAAAGTCTTGCCAAGCTCGGGCTTCGGGGCGGGCTTGCCTGACTTTTTCTGAGCCGCTTCGGCACCGACGCGGAACGCAGCCCACTCTCTGGCGTTCAACCCGACGAGGAGGTCGACTTTTTGGATGGCACCGGAGGCGTACGCCTTGGCCGGGGATTGCGGCAGGACCCAACCGTCGATGACGGGCGAGTTGGGGTTGTAGCCCGGAAACTGAGTGGCAATGAGACGGTTTTCGATTTCGGCGACCTGCGTGGCGGGCAGCTTTCTGAGAGCCTCAAGCTGCGCGCCGGGCTTGCCGCCGGCGGCGGCTCCGACGGCCAGTGCGAGTGGCGTCATCTCGGAAGCGTTGCGCTCCCGGCCCAGCCCAAATGCCGGGCCGCTCTCGGCGATCACACGGCGGAAGAGGTTGGCGCTGAGAGGCGAGGCCATGAGGATGGTGACATCAACGGAGCCGGCGGACTCGCCGAAGACGGTGACGTTGCCGGGATCGCCGCCGAATTGCGCAATGTTCTGCTGCACCCAACGGAGTGCGGCTATCTGATCGAGAAGGCCGTAGTTGCCTGTGCTGTGGTGCGGCGACTCGCCAGCAAGTTCGGGGTGAGCGAAAAAGCCGAGGGGGCCAAGGCGATAGTTGATTGTGACCACGAGAACGCCCCGAGCGGCGAGCGCGGCGCCGTCGTAGCTGTCTTCCGCGCTGCCTCCGGCGCGGTTGCTGCCGCCGTGAACCCAGACCATGACGGGCAAGGAAGTTTTCACCGGCCAATTGGGCGCCCAGACGTTGAGGAACAGGCAGTCTTCAGAGATGGCAACCGGCACGATGTTATAGGTTTTTCCGTAAGCGGCAGCCATCGGCTGAATGAAGCCGCCGATGCCTGCGGGAACCTGGACGCACGAGCTGCCGAACTTGGTGGCGTCGCGCACCCCGGACCAGGCGATGGGAGGCTGCGGCTCGCGCCAGCGCAGGTTGCCCACCGGCGGAGCGGCAAAGGGGATGCCGAGGAAGATGGCGGTGGTGCCCTGCAGGGTTCCACGAAGCTGACCGGTTGTTACATGGACGACGGGCCCTGTGACGGGCGGATGAGCCGGCGCACCGTCAGCAAAGGCGGCTGCAGCCAAGAGGGGCAGAACGAGCAACAAGGAAAGAAAGGCAGGCACGCAGCCCCGGGGGGAGGAGTGGAGCCGATTCGGATGTGCTTTCAGTGCGGGGAGGGAGTACAAACCTGATGGCGATGTCATTTCGGGACCTGCGCGGGCGGGAGAAGGGATTCTCGCGATCTGCGAGATGACCCCCGGCAACGCCGAGGGTCATCCCAATTCGTATTAGAACCCGAGCTTGATTGAGAATTGAATGATTCTCGGGTTGGTGCTCATCCCAGTGATAGTCCCAAAAGCGGAGGCGGTCGGACCCGTGTAGGCCAAGTCCGGATCTGCAAAGTTGGGGTGGTTAAAAGCATTGAAGAAGTCGGCACGGAAGGTTGCGTTGGCGCCTTCCTTGGGCCAACGCGCCTGGAAGGTCTTGGCGAGCGAAATGTCGGCATTGACCTGGTCAACTCCCCGAATGACTCCATTGGGGGTGTTTCCATAGCCCGTGCCAATACCGTCGTCGCCGATCACAGCTGGGGTCGAGAGGCACTTGGTGTTGACGTAGCCGTTGATTCGGCTGCGGAGCGATCCCGAAGTTGGTAGATTCTTCGCGGTGCAACCCGGGGCGAAGCTCGCCCGATCGACGTTTTCGCCGTAAATGTTGTTGGTGGCGGTATAGCCGATGCTCTCCTGGTGGCCGTCCTGGATCAGGGTAGCGGTTGCAAGGCTCCACCCACCGATCGTCTCTGCCAGGAAACGATGGGATGGCGACGGGCTGGGCAGAGCATAGTACGCGGAGAAGACAAACCGCAGCGGCCGGATATTCTGATCCGGTCCGTATCCAGCGCGCAGATTGTTCTGATCGCCGGATGGTCCGACAACGTTCGTCCCCGTGGAAAAATCGGGAACGGGCGACAGCAATCGTGCCCATGTAAACGAAGCCTGGTACTGCAATTTATGTCTCCATTGCTGTGAGAGCGATGTCTGCAAAGCGTTGTACCATGCCTCGTTGCCCATCCGCCATTGATACATCGAGTTCGGCGCAAAGCCCAGATATGGTTTGCGCGCGTTGATGTTCGCAACGGTGCTTGTGGTCTGGCCACGAATGGGATGTGACGGAGTGGCCAGAGGCGCCGTGTTCACCGAGGTGCCCAAAATCAGGTGCAGGTCGCGTGCCCCTGCATACGTGACGTCAAGGACGGCGCCGCCCGGCAGTTTGGATTGCAGGCCAAGGCTAAAGTGATAGGTTGTGGGAGGACGCCAGTCCAAAGCAAAAGAACCCAAGGTGTATCCGGAGTCGACGTTGCCAGTGGCTACACCATTGCTATCGACTGCACCTTTATAAGGGATCCATTGCGGGAAGGCCCCAGGGTTCGGCATGGGATTGGCATCGCTTGCAACTGAGTTCCCCGCTCCTTCACCGAAGTTCCACTGACCAAAGGGGGCCGATGCGCACAATTGCAGATTCATCTGGCCCTGGGTGGTGGTGTGATACATGCCTGCGCCTCCGCGAAGGACGAACCAATTCGAGCCGGGCAACATCCAGGCAAAGCCGAGACGCGGATTCCATACATTCTGGTTCTGGCCATTGAACCCGAATGTGTTCTTGACCTGTTCCACTCCGGGGAGGGTAGGGGCGGGGCCGTTGTAATTGGACCCAACTATGTAGCCGGCCAGACTGCCACCCACCGGTGGAGTGGGGTTCACATTGGCCAAATCCATGTTTCCCGCCTTCCCATTGGCAACCCCGAGGTCGCCGATGTGCTCCCAGCGCACGCCCAGGTTGAATGTGAGACGGTTGGTTACTTTGAAGTCGTCTTGAGCAAAGGCATCGCCTTCCTTGTATCGCCAGTCGCGCGCGAAGTCCCCGAGGCCCTGCAACGACTCGTAGATGTTGCTGAATCCGCTCCCGTAGACGTTAGATTGCCCCAGCAGAAAATCCGCCCAGGTGAGCGGAATCAAATAGGCCTCGAAGTAGAACTTCGACATATCGTCGCGGCCGTAAGTCGTATGCGCCGCCGAAGGTGAACTGGTGCTTTCCCTTGGTCCAGGACAAAGTGTCGGTGAGGTTGTACTCGTCCTCCCCGAAGGACGTTGCCGAAGTTGTGCCCGTGGCGAAGCCATCGTAGGCAATGTCGATAAAGGGATACTTGTCTTCCTCGGCCGGAACGGTCATACCCAGGCTTGAGAAGGTAAACGCGTTGTTGTAGTGCATGTCGAAGACCGACCGATGGAGACCGGCCACGAATTGGTTCACAATGTTGGGGCTCAGGGTGAAGGTGTCTCCGATCGAGCCCACATCGAACCTGGTGGGGATAAACAGGTCATTTCCGTAGGTGTTGTATAGAACGGTCTGATCGATGAGGCCGGACTCGCCGAAATAGCGAAGTGTGATCTTGTCGCGGTCGCTCCGCAGGTAATCGGCGTTCGCCATCCATTGGTTTTCATTGTAAGAGCCGGGCTTGCTCAGGGATGCTTTGCCCTGAATCTCAAGCGGTTTGGAGGGGTCGATCGTCTGCGGATTGGGAATCATGTATTGACCGTTGGGCAGCTTAACGTTGAATAGGTTAAAGCCTGGGGAGTGATATTTGAGCCGTCGGCCTTGATAATCTGATTGTCAGCCGCACCGAGGTAGGGGTAATAGGCGGCGTAAAGGTAACCCTCATCGCCACCGAAAGTTTTTCCCAATCCCGCATACGACCGGTCATTCGTAAGGGGAGGAAGTTGGTCAATCTTATGGCTCGACGGATCGATGCCATTGGACTGCTTTGTGCCCTGCCAGGAACCGAACATCAAGAACTTGTTCCTGACCACTGGACCGCCTGCGGTAAATCCATATTGATTCTGCCGCAGAACCCCTCGCGGCGAACCAACGGCCTTCGTAAACCAGTCATTGGCATTGAGATCTTCGTTCCGGAAATACTCCCACGCCGATGCGTGGTATTGGTTGGTGCCGCCTCTGGTCATGAGATCGACATCGGCCCCGGCATCGCGCCCCGTGGTGGCATCATACTGGGCCGTCTGCACCTTGAATTCCTCGATGGTGTCGGGATTGGGAACAGGGATTCCCGCCGAATAAAACATGGAGCTCTGCATGTCATTGACCGAGAGGCCGTTCATCTCGAAGTTGTTGTCGACCGCGGTGGCTCCCTGGGCCATGATGCTTCCACCCCCAGGCATCGCCGCCAAGGCGCCGCCGCCTCTCCCGAGGCCCCTGGCGTCGTTGGCCTCTTGCGCCACGCCCGGGTTTAAGCCGATGATCTGCGTGAAATTACGCGAAACCAGAGGCAGGTTCTCAACCATCTCGGAGTCCGTCACGCGCCCCAATTCACTCGTTTCGGTCTGCAAGTCGACGTTTGAAGAAGCCACAGTGACGGTTTCAGTCACCGCGCCCGGCGCCATAGCTACGTTCAGTCCGGTGGTCTCCGCCACGATCACCTGCACGTTCGTCAAGGAGGCCACTTTGAACCCTTGTTTCGTGACCTCGACGGTGTATTGACCCGGCGGGAGCAGGGAGGCAACAAACACTCCGTGGTCGTTGGATTGCGTGGTTCGCATGTAGCCGGTGGCTACATCCGTTACTTTGACCTGGGCACCCGCGACCATAGCGCCGGTGGGGTCGGTGATCGAGCCGCTGATCGCGCCTGTTCCACCTGTCTGCGCGCTTAGCAGCCCGCAGACTGTAAACAACGCGCATGAAACGATTGCGACGAACACCCAGCGGCAGGACGAGACAGTCAGTTTGCGAATGGAGTGGAATTGTTGGGAGCAATGCATTTGTTTTCTCCTGTCCAAATGTGGCCTCGACGAATCTGGCCTATCCGAACCTGGCCTCAGAAAGCAATTCGCATACACTACAAAACGAAATGTAGGACGCGACAGGTGCTTAACAGACATTTCATGTCATTTACGGACACCCTCAAAAGACGGGCGGGCGCGCCCATATCTTTGGCAGTGAGTTCTTTGGGGAACGGCGGGGCCCAGGTCTTTCTGCTGACTTCGGAGTGACAGGAGTCGCGCTGGCCGATCAGGGTCGAGGCCATTGGGCGCACGCCGATCCATTTGACCGGCACTCGCCGGCCCCGGCGTTCGGCATTGGGGGAGAGCGCGACGGCCGGCGTAGTTCGGGTTTGTGCGGGAGCCTACTCAGCTCACTTCAGTTCAAATCCTCCGATGCTTTGGTGGTAAGAAATTCGCAGAATTCTCCTTCGCTGAGCTGACATACGATTTCAGCGGCTCGCATGAATCGGCTGGCTTCGAAAGCGTCGATGCCGAGTGAGTTCTGGGTTGATTCCAGGATTTTGGCGAGCAGCCTTTCAAAGAGCGCAGGAGTCACGGCGCGGCCATCGTCGAGCCTGGCGCCGTAGCGAATCCACTGCCACAACTGAGCCCGGCAGATTTCGGCCGTGGCGGCGTCTTCCATGAGGTTGTAGATGGGAACGCAGCCGTTACCGCGCAGCCAGGATTCGATGTAGCGCAGCGCGACTTCAATATTGCGGCTCAGTCCGGATTCAGTGATCCGCCCCTTCGGAATCTCGAGCAGATTCTCCGCCGTGATTCGCGGATGCGCTTCAGCCGGTGGCGAGATTTGGTTCTTGCCGGGCATGTGCTCGTCGAAAATCCGCTGAGCGACCGGCACCAGGCCGGGATGCGCGACCCAGGTTCCATCGTGGCCGGCGCTGACTTCGCGCAACTTGTCTTCGCGCACCCGCTGCATGGCTTCTTCATTGGCCTTGGGGTCGTCGCGAATCGGGATCTGTGCGGCCATGCCGCCCATGGCGTGAATACCGCGCTTGTGACAGGTATGGATGAGCAGTTCCACATACGACCGTAGAAAGGGCTGCTCCATGGTGACGTCGCCGCGTTGCGGCAGCATGCAGTCAGCGCGCCCTCGAAACTTCTTGATAAAGCTGAAAATATAATCCCAGCGGCCGCAGTTCAAACCCGCCGAGTGGTCACGCAGCTCATAGAGGATCTCGTCCATTTCAAACGCCGCAGGAATGGTTTCGATCAGTACCGTGGCGCGGATGGTCCCGGACGGGATTCCGGCATACCCCTGCGAAAACTCAAATACCTCGTTCCACAACCGCGCTTCATGGTGGCTCTCCAGTTTCGGAAGATAGAAATAAGGAGCCGACCCGCGATCGAGAAGAATCCGATGATTGTGGAAGAAGTACAGACCAAAGTCGAAGAGCGATGCAGACATGGGCGCTCCATCGATCTGGAAGTGCTTCTCAACCATGTGCCAACCGCGCGGCCGCACAAAAAGAACCGCCGGATTCGGGTTCAGCTTATAGATGCGGCCATCGGGAGACTGAAACTCGATGGCGCGAGCATTTGCGTCCCGAAGATTCCTCTGCCCCTCGATGCAATTGCTCCAGGTTGGAGAATTGGCGTCTTCAAAGTCGGCCATAAATACTTTTGCGCCGGAATTGAGCGCATTAATCACCATCTTCCGCTCGGTTGGCCCGGTAATCTCCACGCGCCGGTCGAGCAGTTCCGCGGGAATAGGGGCGACCCTCCATGAGGACTGCCGGATCGACTCGGTGTCGGCAAGGAAGCCGGGGAATTGCCCGCGATCGAAAAGCTCCTGGCGCTGGCGCCGCGTTTCCAGCAGTGAGACACGGCGCGCTTCGAACTTCAGGTGAAGGACCCGCAAGAACCTGCAGGCCGCCGCCGTCAGAACATCGCGCTGCTCCTCATAATGCGAGTCAATCGGATCCAACATCTCGACTGCATAACTCATCTTCATATCTCCTTCTTGACTGCGATGCGGCGATCAGGCGCTGGCTGGCTGCGTTTCCGGCACTTCATGATCGTAAGGGTTTTCGAACTGTGCCTCTTCCGTAGAGCCAGGCGTCGCGCACGTGGAGAGATTGCCGGAGGCAATGGTTGTGGCCACCCGGTCAAAGTAGCCCGTCCCGACAAAGCTCTGATGCCTGACTGCCGAGTAGCCGCAGTTCTCCGCCATTTCGAATTCGCGCTTCTGCAACTCCGCGTAAGCCAGCATTCCCTTACGGCGATAGGAGTAAGCCAGCTCAAACATGGAGTGGTTCAGCGCATGGAATCCCGCCAGCGTCACGAATTGGAACCGGTAGCCGAGCTCTCCGAGCTGCTGCTGGAATCCAACAATCTCCGGTGTCGTGAGTTTGGCATTCCAATTGAATGAAGGCGAGCAATTGTAGGCCAGCAACTTGCCCGGGAACTCGCCGCGAATTGCGTCGGCAAAGCGCTTCGCGTCTTTCAGGTTCGGCTCCGATGTCTCGCACCAGATCATGTCCGCATAGGGCGCATACGCAAGGCCGCGGGCAATCGCGGCGTCGATGCCACCCCGGAAAGTGAAGAAGCCCTCCACGGTTTTCGAGCCGGAAAGGAACGGCTGGTCGCTCGGGTCGCAGTCGCTGGTGATCAACTGCGCTGCGTCGGCATCGGTGCGGGCAATCACGATTGTGGGTACGTTCAGAACGTCGGCGGCAAGGCGTGCTGCGATGAGCTTCAAAATCGCTTCGCGCGTGGGCACGAGCACCTTTCCGCCGAGGTGCCCGCATTTCTTGGCGGAAGACAATTGATCCTCGAAGTGAACTGCCGCGGCGCCCGCCTCAATCAGCGCCTTCATCAACTCGAAGGCATTCAGGTTGCCGCCAAAGCCGGCTTCCGCATCGGCCACGATGGGCAGCATCCAGTCAATCGACTCGCGTTCTTCGGCATGCGCAATCTGGTCGGCCCGCAACAGCGCGTTATTGATGGCGCGCACCACGGCGGGAACACTGTTGGCCGGATAAAGACTCTGATCGGGATACATTTGCCCGCCGAGGTTCGCGTCGGCGGCAACCTGCCAGCCACTCAAGTAGATGGCCTTTAATCCGGCAGCCGCCATTTCGACCGCCTGATTGCCGGTGAGGGCGCCCAGGGCGGCGATGTAATTCTCCTTTTGGAGCATGCGCCAAAGCTTCTCGGCGCCGGCACGGGCCAGGGTGTATTCAACGCGCACCGTACCGCGCAGCCTTTCGACTTCGTCCGGTCTATAGGTCCGGGTCACACCGTCCCAGCGGTGAGAGTCCCAACTATCGATGAATGCGGGATTATTCATTGCGATCTCCTCGGGGCCTTGTGGGCCGCGATCCAATGGTTTCCATTCAAAACCCGATTCCTCTCTTGCGCAATCCGGCCAGTCCGAATCGGACGAGCGGACAAGCGGCATGGTTTCAGGCCATAAAGTGTCCATCGCCAACCCTTTGACCGGCGTCATCGACTATTCTTGATCTTCGGGCCCCCTAGTCACTCCGAACCATCGACCGACTTGACCCACCACGATTGAGGCAGAATCCATTGGCCCTGCGGCAAAGCACGATCGATCAACTGACTGCGGCTCTGCGATTCCGGCGCATCGAAGAGGGGATCACCCTCATGGAGCGGATCGCGGGCGATCTGGAGAAGATCAACGCATCCTCCACGCCGAATCCCGGAAGCCTGCTGCTTCTGGTGGCCCAATGGGTCGATGCCGGCTATCGCGATGCAAGATTCCTCGCGCCTCTTCTGGGCCGATTCAGCAGCGCGTTCCGCAAGGGGATGGCGGTCGATCAATACCTCCGGTTGCGCCTTGCGGAAGGATTCTGCGCGCTGGCGATGCGGCAGGGCGATGAGGCGATCCGCATTCTGGATTTGGTGATTCAGGCCCGCCAGGATCTCGGCGACCAGGAGAAACTCGCTCTGGCGCATTTCTGGAAAGGCCGGGCCCACAGGAAGAAGGGCGAGTACGAGAGCGCTCTGACGCACATCGCGCTGGCCCGCGATCTGGCTACCACCTCGGGCGACTTCGTGTTCCGGGCCATCATTCGTATTCAGGAGAGCTGGCTGCTTTTTCAAAAAGGGCTGGGCAAGGAGGCGCTTGAGATTCTAGCTTCCTCCGAGGCCGCGCTGAAAGCCACCGATCACTACATTGCCCTCGGTAACATCGAGTCGGCCCGGGGGAGGATCGTGCGCCGATCCGGCGACTATGCGTCCGCGCTCAAGATTTTTGGCAAGGCCGTGCGGCTCTACGAGAAGCGAGATCGGCAACACGCCAATCTGGCGCGCTGCCTGGTAAACGCGGCGTATGTCCGGCGAATTCTGGCCCTGCAAATCAGGAAGCGAATCGACAAGCGAGCGCAAACGGGCATGGCGCGCACACGGGCTGGGCACGGCGATCTTGAGTCGCTGCGGACGCGCTATCAGCGGCTTTGTCAGGAAGCCCTTCGGAATCTCAGCACCGCCCGGGAAATCTACGAATTTCATGGGGACGAGGACGGCCTGGGCAACGTGGTGCTCAATTTGGGTCAGCTCCATCTGGACCGGGGTGAGATCGACCGAGCATCGCAGGAAGCAGTTAGCGCGTTCCGTATCGGATCGGGCCGGAGCGATCAGATTCTAATGGCGCGCGCGCGCAATCTGGGAGCGGCCTGCGAAAATGCGCACGTTGAAGAACAGACCGGCGAGCAAGACGATATCGCCGTGCACGCCAGCCGCGCGCGGGAATACAGCGAAGAAGCGCTGGCGCTGGCTCGGAGCACACAGAATCGCCGCCTGCTGGCGACCGCACTGCTGGCCCGCGGGGCCACTGCCGCAAATGATTTTTATCAGGATTGGGAACTGGCGCGTACCTGTGCCGCTGACGCGGCCGCAAACATCGGGCCAGGGGAGAACGACATGCTGGTGCAGGCACTCGCAGACCTGAAAACCAGGATCGTTCAGGCCGCCGGCATCAATGACACCCTGCGCGCCTGGTCAGAAGGCATGTTGGGCGACAAGACGTTTCAGCAGATTGAGGAAGAGTTTGCCGAGATTGTGATTCCCAAGGTGTGGATGCGCGAAGAAAAAAAGATTGCGCGCGTGGCCGAGCGCCTTTCCATCTCTCCCAAGAAGGTGCGCCGTATCCTCCGCAATGCGGGTTGGCGCTAGCTATTTACAGCTGGCCGGGAAGACTCTGCAGCCGGACGAACCGAGAAAAAGCCGCGGTGGTGCGCCCGCATTTCATCTGCGGCTCAGGGCAGGCCGGCATGGGGCACAGCAACACGGGTCATAAGGATCGAGGAGCGATGGTGCGCCGCGGCCTCGGTTTCATCGAAGGTGGGCGCGGTGCAGGCGAAGAGCGTTCGGCCGTCGTCGCCGCCCAGCATGCATGCGAATGCGCACAAGCCGTTGGTCTTGAGTTCCTCGAGAATTGCACCGCCCTCAGCGACGCGAATCAGACGCTGCTTAACCACGTCTGCCACCCAGACAGCTCCCTCGGCGTCGAGGCAAATGCCGTCGGGTACGACATCCGCCTCCTTGATGATCCGGCCCACGTCCGTCGATGCTGGGGGATCGCCGAATGCCGCCCAGATGCGGCGATTCGTCAAGCGGCCATCAGAGACGGTGAACGCGCTGAGACGGTTGGCGAACGTCTCGGCGACGATCAGAGTGCGTCCGTCGGGAGTGAGTACCGCGCCATTGGGAAAGACCAGCCCGTCGGCGGCGATGGAGGCGGCGCCGTCAGGCTGGACGGAGATAAGGACAGTGGAGCAGGCAGGCGCGCCGGCGAAGAGATCGAAGCCGAAGTTGCCCACCCAGGCACGGCCCTCGTGATCAACGAGCATGTCATTGAGTTCCCCGGGCGCGAGCGCGGTTAGATCGGCGTGTTCGACGATAGTGCCGTCATGCTCGCGGCGCAGGATCTTGCGATCGCGCATGGAAGTGATGAGCAGCCGGCCGTCGGGAAGAAAACCGAGCCCCGCAGGAAGACCAGGAGTGCGGGCATACGTTTCGGCCGTGCCGTCGATCGAAACCGCGAGAACGCAGCGGTTGTAGCGGTCAGTAAAGTAGAGGCGGCCGAGGCGCCAGCGCGGGCACTCCGTGAAGGAGAGGCCGTCAAGAAGAGTGGTAAAAGCCGACATAGCGAGCTGCGCAAATCATCATAGCGCCTCCCATAGGTTAATGAGCGGGACGGCGCACTGCGGTGTGCCGACAGGACAATCCGTTGTCGTTATCTCACAATTCGCCGGAGAGAAAGACAGAGCGGTTGAAAGTCGATCTTTCTTTCAGGCGGGATCGGAAGTTCGTCCCGGCGCACTGCTTCTTCGGCACCAAATCAAATGTCAGCGACTCCGAGCACCAACAGCGATCAGACCGATTCCTGCGACCAGCGAAACGCCGCTCAGGATGGGCGAAATGGGTAGAGTATTCGTTTCCTTGTGGGAAAGCTGGACGGGACCGACGTTCGCAACCTTTTTCTGGTGGGTAAAACTGATTCCGCCCCAGGCAAATCCGACGATCCCGAGGACAATGAGAAGAATTCCGACAACGGTAGCTGCTTTCATAAGCCTGCTTTCCTCTGTAAACCTGCGCTTAGATTGAACGAACTCGCCAAACAGCCTGGTTGAAAATCACCCGCCAACGGCGATTCATGGACTGGATTGTCAGGCCCAGGCGCCCGCCGCAATCGAGGGAATGGCGACCTGAGTGGGTTGGATGCAGTTTGCCGGCGAGATCGATGGTTCGATAAAAAAACTATCCGAAGTATCCCGCGCCTCTGCCTTTACGGAGCTTGGACAGGACCATGGCTGACGCTTCTGCCTTGGTGACATGGCCGTCCTTGTCGGTGTCGAGGCCGGAATTTCGGTTGTATTCAGGACTCGGGCTGCTAAAGAGAACCCATGAGTTAGGCTTGCCGATCGCAGCTGGCCAAAGGATAGCCATGTAGACATCCTCGATAGTCTCGAGCATGTTCCTGTACGGGTAGAAATACTTCTCAACGTAGTCCATCTGGTCTTCGGCAGACATCGCGGCCAGGGTATCGGTGTTGGTGCCGAGCTCAATCGCCGTGGCGGGAGTGAACTGGATGAGCCCGGTGGCGCCGCTGCGATTTCTTATCGACGGGCTGAAGGTCTCGCCCGTCTCGAAGGCCATGGCGGAGATGAGGTAATTGGGATCGATGCCGATGTTCTTGGCAATCTGAATCAGCTTGGCCTTGAACGCGGCACTGACTCTGGCTCCCCAAGCGATCTGTTGGCCGCCAAGAGCTTCAGGCTCGATGGCGCGCGCGAGAAAGTCGAACGTAGGGTCGTCTGGTTCCACTTTTCCGGTAGGCCGCTTGATGAGCAGATGATGCCGCTCGATCGATTCGATCGCGGCGATGGTCGCTGGGCCGCAAAGCCCGTCGACGTCGATCTGGCGCAGTGGAATCTTGAGGTTTACAAGCTGCTGGACGATGGTCACGTCGCCGAAGAGGTTTGCGCCTGACCGCCCGACCGAATCGAAGATGACGAATTTGCCAGGCATGGTTGACGCTTTTCGCCTTCCGATGACACATCCGAGGCATGGCGAGGTGCTTATCGCCGGGTCATTCTATGAGAGTAAATCACGACGAAACGATGGGTATCGAAAACAGGGCCGTCAGAAAGGTCTCAAGCCGTGGGGAAAGAATTTGAAGTGTATATTGATTGCAACAACCCCTCGGAAAGACCTGCGCCCCGGTGGGCACTTGTGAAGCCAGCCATCAAGAGCTTTATTGAAAGCCCAAATTCCTCCTCGCGAAACGGGGCCGGCATCGACATGATTGTGCTGCACTGCAGCACGGCGGCGACGGTTGAGGGAACCATTCAGTGGTTTTTGAATCGCAACTCGCACGTGTCCGCTCATTACATCGTCGATAAGAACGGCGACATCTATCAGATGGTCCGCGACGACTGTTCGGCGTGGCACGCGAAGACCGCCAATTCCAGTTCGATAGGTATCGAGCATGTGGCCACCGCAGCCGACCGGTTGACCGAGGCCCAGAGCGCGGCGAGCGCCGAGCTCGTACGGTGGCTCGCCGCGGAATATGGAATACCCGCGGCGAACGTGGTGGGACACAGATTCGCTCCGGGTAATGAAGAAACCACCGACTGCCCGAATCATCTCTTTGGCGAGGAGACTGCGGACGCGGTTACGAGATGGGTGATTACGAATGTTGGAGATGCCGCGGGTGCGCAAGAGCCTCGAAAGCGAAAGTGGGTTGCGGCCCCGCCTGATCGGCGAAGGGCGCTGCAACTACCGAATTGGGCCAGACCGGCAACGTGGTTCGCCAGGCTGCGAAGCGACCTGCGGCGCATCGATCAGAATGTTAGGACGATGCCGCAGACGGCTCCGCCCGGATTGACGGCTTTGGAATTGATGACGATTGCCCTCGAAGACAGAAGATTCTTTTATCACCCCGGAGTCGACGCGCGTTCAGTTTTGCGGGAGACGCTCCGGGTGCTCACAGGCCGCAAACACGGCGGGGCGAGCACGATCGACATGCAGTTTGTGCGCACCGTGACCGGATTCAGGGCACCGACGGTGACGCGAAAAGTTTATGAGGCATTGCTGGCGATGGCAATTCAATTCCGCCATAAGAAGCTTGAGATTCTGCGGTCTTACCTGGCCTGTGCGTATTTCGGGTCGGGGCTGATCGGCGCGGATGCGGCGGCGCAGAGAATGTTCAATAAGAAGGCCGACCTGCTGGTGATCGAGGAGGCATCGCTCATCAGCGCAATGCTGGCGTATCCGCGCCCGCTGAACGGATTGCCGCGCTGGGAACTGCGAGCGCAACGGCGGGCGAATTATGCGGTGGCAGTCTTTGCCGCCCGCGAGCGCCGCTTGGCGGGCCCCTACGAGATTGCCCCGACTGATTGCGAGACGAGAGAAACAGAAGAGTGCGCGCTGCTGCCCCGTTAAGGGCGGCACTCAGAAGCTTTAGTTGTGGCTGCGCTTGAGCGCCTGTTCAATGCCGGCCTCGGCGAGCGGGGCCATGATGGCAAAACCAGCTGCAATCGGGTGAACGCCGTCATCGCTGAGTTTGGACGGAAGCCCGCCATGCTCATCCGTCATGGCCGAGTAATAGTCCACGTAGATATAGCCTTTTTCAGCTGCGTATTTCTTAATCCACGCGTTTAGTTCGACGATTCTCGGCGCAGGCTTGAGGGCCGGCGACCACGCGAATTCGGATGAAGGCAGAACCGAACACAGTACCACCTGAATGTTGTTTGCGGTGGCTAAATCAGCCATGGACGCAATCATCTCGCCGCTCTCCTCAGTCGTCATGGGACCGGTGTTTTCCATGATGTCGTTGGTCCCGGCGAGAATGAGCACGACATTCGGTTTGAGATCGACGACGTCCTCGCGGAAGCGGACGAGCATTTGCGGCGAGGTTTGGCCGCTGATGCCGCGGTTGATGTAGTGCCTGCCGGGAAACGATTTATCCAGACGCCAATCCTCGGTGATCGAGTCGCCCATGAAGACGATGCGCTGCTCGCCAGGTTTGGGCGCAGGCAGCGCTGCGTCAGCCTCTCTGAATCGCTCGAGGCCGCCGAAGTCGACCAGCAGTTGTCCGTCATGCGCTCTTTTCCAAGCGTAATACGCGGCCGGATGGGACGCTTTGACCGACTCCATCTGCTGGGCCGCGGGCATTTCTGGGGCGGGCGAAGCGGCGGGTTGCTGCGCGTGCAGAGCTGCGGCGAAGATCGCGGCCAGCGCGGTTAAGAGGAAGTTTACTTTTCGCAGATTCTGTCGATTCACCGAAGGGCGCCCTTCCCAGGATTCCGTGCCTGGCTCACGCACTTTATCTTTTTGCGACCATGAATGAGTCGTAAGAGTCGAGCAGCCACTGGCCATTCTGTTTGACCAGAACCACCTTTAGAAAGCGGCGTTCTGCTTTGCCGGCTTCTGCCGATTGAAAATACGAATTACCCTTCACAATCGGCTGAAGACCCAACTCATCGCCGAGCATTTCGACGATGTCGTCCTGGTGTAGAACCATATCGCTTAGTTTCAAGCGGCCAACGAATTTTCCGGCCAGGGTAGGCAACTGATTTTTCTCGGAGTCCGGCACAACGAAATCATTCGGGAGCTCATCGACCAGAGCCTGTGTGAGCGCGTCGACCTTCGCCGGCGCCAGCACATCGGACAAGTTTGAATTCACCACTCCATCAAAGGCCGGAATCTGGGGCACCGCATCCCAGAATGCAAAGTCCACGTTGTAAACTTCTTTGTCGTCGGTCACGCTGTCGGGGATGTAGTAATAGAGCTCATAGCGAAGTGTTCTTCTGTAGATGCGCTCCAAATCGTTTGGCTGGTTGATGTTGAATTTAGCCCAGGAAGGCCCCAGGAGGCGGAACGCACCGGGCCAGTTCTTTTCAGCCGTGAAATTAAGGAAATCTTCGAAGACCTTGACGGACGGGCGATTTCGAATCGCTAACTGCAATTGGCTGCCGGGCCGTGTTGCGGCAATGGGATCGACACCTGCGCCGGGAAAGAGATTGCCGCCGAAGCGCGCTCCGGAAAGAAATGCCGCACCCATGAGAACAACCAGGCCGCCGAGAATGGCGAACTTGCTCGTTGCTTTTGAATGGAGCAAGACATTCCAAATATCGTGAGTTGCCCGCTCCCCGGAGAGACGCCCGGCAGAACCTGGTCGATACGGTTCCATTTGGTTTTTCCCCATGACCTTTTGAAAAGATGGTACACCCCGCTGGAATAGAGCGGCCTCGGGTTCAATGTCTCAAGCTGTGGTTGGGCCTATCGACTCGAGTGTTCGAGCAATTGGATCACATCAGGGTGGTTCCACTGCTTCGCGTAGCCGAGGGCCGTCTGGCCGTTGTGGTCTTTTGCGGCGGGGTTGGCGTTTTTCCGCAGCATGAGCTTAACTGCGTCCACGCTTCCCGCGGAGGCGGCATACATCAACGGCGTCTCACCTCTATCATCCTGCGCATTGATGTTTGCGCCCTTGGCAAGCAAGATCTCGATGATCGCTGTACTTCCCCCAAGGCCGGCGTACATCAGCGGCATGGCGCCACCATCGTCGCGCGCGTCAGTGGCAGCGCCTTTTTCCACTAGAAGTTGCGCAACTTCGGCATGGCCCGACGTACACGCGGCGATGAGCGCTGTCTCGCCCACATTGTTCTTGACCTCGATGTTGGCGCCCTTCTCAATCAAGAGCCGGGCAGTGTCAACTTTTCCCGACCTCGCGGCCAGCAGGAGCGCTGTATCGCCTTGATTATTCTTTGCGTCAACGTCAGCCCCTTGTCCCAGTAACCGCGCGGCTGCAGCAGTATCGCCGCTGGACGCCGCACTGAGGAGCTCGTTGTTCACGCTGCTAAATGCCGGCGCTCGAGAAGGGCCGCTACTCGAAGCAGGTATTTCCGGCTGAGTGGTGGCGCGGCTCTTGAAGGCCAGGATCGCGAAGATCGTCGCCGCAATTACAACAACCACCCCAGCGCCGACCCACCAGAAGCGCTTGCTGGAATGTTGATGCACTGAGCCGGCATGATTCGCCGGGATGGTGGTGACGGGCGAATCGCTTGCGGCTTGCCCGGTGGCTGATTCCTGGTCAGGCTCATGCGGCTGGTCGTTTTCGTCGTTCTGCCTGGTGGTGGAGAGCAGAGCTTTCACGCTCTCGCACAGGTAGGCAAGGTGGCGTTCCAGTGGTGGAGTGAGAGCGTCGAGCCAATGCTGGCTCGAGATGTAAAACTCCATCTCATGAGACATGGGGGCGTCTTCAATGCGCAGCGGAAGGATCGGCAATCCTTTGCTAACGGCGCGCTCGACTTCGCGAAGCACCTGGGGAGAGCGATTCGAATTGGCGGAAAAAACCAGGACCATCACCCGGCTATTGGACAAGCCGTTGACCAACGACTCCGCATAAGCCACGCCCGGCGACACATCGCGAGGGGCGATCCAGCAGCGCACGCCGTTGGATTCAAGAGTGGCACACGCGGCGTCGGCGACTGGCTTGTCCTTGGAGGAGTAGCTGATAAATACGTCGTGCGCCATCGGCTATGCCTTTGCATTCATCGTTGGGAAGAATGATTTGAGCATCTCCATGTTCGCATAGCAAGGAGAAACTGCGCTTGGGAATCGTAACTCGAAAGGCGCGGACTACCGGACGAAAGCGGTATTCAGAGCTGCACGGCAATGGGCCTGTCGAGGCTCGCCCCGTAGACTCATGAGAGAGGTTGCGCGCGATGCAATGGACGGCCAAGTTTTTGCGCCCGGCGGTTTCGGCGGCAGAGTTTCCCGAGGCGAGCGTGCCGGAGATCGCGTTCCTGGGGCGGTCGAATGTAGGAAAGTCGAGCCTGCTGAACGCGCTCGTAGGCGCGAAGGCGGCGAAAGTCTCGTCCACGCCGGGCCGGACGCGGGCGATCAACTTTTTCTTGGTTTCGGACGGACGGCGCGGAAGCGAGATGATCTTCGCGGACCTGCCGGGCTACGGCTACGCGAAGATTTCGAAGTCGATTTCAGCGGAGTGGCCGAAGTTTATCGAGCCGTATCTTGCGATGCGCGAGACGCTGGCGCTATGCATCTGTTTGGTGGATTCAAATGTGCCTGCGCGGCCGAACGATCGGCAATTGTTCGAGTGGCTACGTAGCGCAGGTTGTGAATTCCTGGTGGTGGCGACGAAGGCGGACCGGCTGAGCGGAAATGAGCGCGCCCGCAACCTGGCGGCGCTGAAGCGAGGGCTCGACGTGGAGGAAATTTTGCCGGTTTCGGCGAAGACGGGATTGGGCATTGCAGAGTTGTGGGGGAAAATTGGAGAAGCAGCTAACGGTGAAGTGTGAACTGTGGACCGTGAACAGCGGATCGTGGCCCGGTTTGACGGCTTTTCTCTATTTGGCGGGATCGTAGCGGAACTGGTCGGGAGTGCCGCGTCGGTAAGAGCAAATCTCGAAGGCAAAGTCGATTTCGCCACGACCGGTGCGCTCCCTCAGTTGCTCCCACAAACGCGCGGAGAATTCCCGATGCGATTCAATGAGGCGCAGTCCCTGAGCGAGGCGGCCGAGGTATCGCGGGGCGAGGCGCAGCCAGCGGCGAGATCTCCAATCTTCGGAGTCGAGGCATGAGAGAGCGATTTCATCGAGGGTGGCGAGATCTTTGGGGAGCGAGGAGCTGGTCTGCCAGGTGACCAGGGCGGGAATCTCGCACAGGTCGATCTGCGCCTCTTCCTCATTTCCCATAAAGAGAGATTCGTGGTGCGGAGCGAAATGTATTTCGCTGCGCAGCAATTCGGGAGCGACGCCGCGCTCGTTCATCTCACTCTCGACCACTAAGGGCGGCAGGGCGACGCAGATCGCGACGGTTTCGCGCTTGCGCAGTTGATTCTTCAGGATGCGCAGAGCTTCGTCGAGGTTGTTGACGACGAAGTCGGCGATGCCGTCACGTAGGGCCTGCTTGTGCGCGGCTCGATCGGCGGTGGCGGCGAGCGTGGCAGCGCCGGCGATGTTGGCTGCGACGAGGAGCGCGCGGCCCGCTTCGTCCAACTCGCCCGCGAACAAGAGCTGGCCGCCCAGGCCCGATTCGGAATCTGTGTGCGGGGACTCGATGAGCGCAGCATAGGCACGCGCGACCCCCGCGACGAATTCAAATGCGGCCTGAGATGGGGATTGGAGGGTCAAGACTTTATCTTAGCGAGCGGCGGCGCGGAAGGCGGCAGGAAAGCTCTTAGCTATTAGCCATTAGCTCTTAGCTCGGAGTTGCGGGGTCTGGGTGCATCAACCGCGGGAGACAGCTGCGGAGCGGTCCATCTGTTTTTCGGGGCGGCGCGGCGCGCTAATTCTCAAGTTGGTCGTGCCAACTGCGCTTGCGGACAAAGAAGAGGAATTCGCCGGGCTTGGGTTTGAAGGCGGTCTTTGCGCATTCGTCAGGCGCGACGATCCCGGTACTGAGAATGGTCGCGATGGAATACCAGATATTCCGCTCCTTATCGCTCTCCTTGGCGGCATCGCAGTTCACGTAAGTGTCTATGCCCATGTCATACGTTGCCTTCACGGAGATTTCCTTGGCGTCATCGGGGAGGGTGACGATCACGGTACCATCGTCGCTGATCTTGACCCATTCAGGATGCGCGGTGTCGTTATGATCGACGCGCACGAGGAAGTTGGAGGCCTTGACGGGCAGGCCGGTTCTGCCGTCGAGCAGGCGGATGGAGATGGAGGTTGACGATTGCGCGTGAAGGCCGGCGCAAAGTGCGGCGGCGAGCGCAATCCCCCACGCTGGCCGCAAAAACAATTTCGCGGCGAAAGTGGGGCATCCGCGGGCGATGCTTTCCGGAGTTCGATGGGGCGGCATGGGGCGACTCCTCACTCCCGAATTTACCAAGCGGAGTAAGACTGGCCGTCGGAACCTTGCTCATCGGAACCAGAATGGACATCGTTGATTCCGGATTCGGTTTCGTCGATGGAGTACATGGCGTCGCTGGTGTCGGTGACCCAGGTATCTTTGCTGTGGGTCATAGGGTCTTCAGGAATGGCCTTGAGGTAGCCTTCCTGAACCAGATCGTCGAGCGACTGCGGGGCCTTTTGCTTGTCCATTGTGAAGGAATCGATTGCCATGCGCATGGTCTGCAGGTCTTCACGCAGGACCGCTTCGCGCGCATGCTTGATGGCGGCGGCAAAGTAGGGTACTGCGAGCGTGGCCAAAATGGCGATGATCGTCATGACGATGATCAGCTCGATGAGCGTGAAGCCGGATTGTGTGCGTCGGCGCATCTGCAGTTCTCAGTTCACTGTTCGCAGTTCATAGTTTCTAACTTTGCTCGATCACCACGTTGTGTATTTCGTGCCATCCAGGCCTGTGCCCTGGGATTTGGAGTGAACGTCGAAGACGCTCTGGCCGCCCCAGGAGTCGGAATCTGGGTCATCCTGCATGGAGCGCAATCCCCAGTCGGTATTGCCGGTCATCGGGTCAACGGGAACCTTGCGCAGAAACTTGAGCTTCTTGCCCTGTACGTCAACGCCGTTGACCAGCGTATCCAGATCGGGAGGATAGTTCTGGCTCTCCACCTTGGTCTGGAATGCGCCTTTGTCGGCGGCGTCCTTGTATTTGTCGATGGCGTCGCGCATCTCCCACAGATCGAAACGTAGCTCGCGCTCTTTTTGCCGCTTGACCTGGAAACGGACGAGCGGCAGCGCGGCGGAAGCGAGGATGGTGAGGATGAAGACGGTGACGATGAGTTCGACGAGCGTGAGGCCGCGTTCCTTATCCCTGCGGACGGTGACCGGTCGGCGGAGCATCGGAATGGGACGGCGAAGGCTCATCGGCGCTGCTTCCTACTTGACGACGATGCTGGTTTGGGCGCTTGCGACCGGCAACTGCTGCTGCGCGCCGTTGACCACCGAGGCGCGTGTGATGGCGAGATCGCTTGCGCCGGATGCCTTGGCCTGGAAGGTGAGAATGCAAACCACGCCAGTCCCGGAGATGCCGTGTGTTCCGGGTGGGCGTGAGATTCCGATCACAAGATTCCCCGCAGGCTCATCGGCGTGAATGGGAGGCGCAGCCTGACCATCGCGGCTGAGGAAGTCGCCGGGAGAAACGTTGACGAGTTGGAGTTTTGAAGCGTCGTAATGGAATTGGAGCGCGACGGAAGCGACGTCAGCAGCGCCGTTTAATACAACCGGAACCTGGAAGGTTGCTCCTGAGGCCGGCGGGGCGGGTGGCGCACTGAGCGCGAAGGCGGCGCCGGAGGCAGGGATCGCAGGCGGTGCGGTTGCTGCGGCCGGATTTGCAGCCGCTGGAGAAGGCGGTGCGGCTGCTGGAGGCTGCGCCGATGCAGGCGGCGGAATTGCCGGTGCTGCAAGGTCAGCCGGCGAAACTGCTTGCGGTGCGGGATTCGGCGCGGTCGCGGCAGATTGTGCGGCGGTGTTCGGACCTCCGTTGGATGCCATGTCAGAGCGCAACTGCGCCAGCATGGCGGGGGCGGCCTCGACGGCGCTACCTGCGGGAATCGAGCCCATACCAGGATGCTCCGCGGCAGGCAGGGCTGCGGGCGCAGGCGAGGCGCCGCTTACGTCAGTGTGCCGAAGGTCAATCGACTGACCTGTGCCGGTATCGACCACGCGCAGATTCGCCTGGTCGAGCTGCTGCGAGCGGACAATGTGCGGCACGACCACGAAGACGATGTCGTCATCCTGGATCTGCCGGTCCCTGGAGCCGAAGATGTACTTGAGAACGGGAATCGCGCTCAGGCCGGGGATGCCATTCCAGTTGTTCAGTTCCTGCCTGTTCTGGATGCCGCCAAGGATGCTGGCCTCGCCTTCGCGCAGGCGGATGGTCTGGTCGACGACGCGCTGCGAGATGATGGGCTCGGTAACGCCTTCGATGGTCTGGGTTCCGCTTTCGGCCGAGACTTCGATCTTCATCTTGAGCGTGACGTCGTGGTCGTAGTGGATGCTGGGCGTCATCTCGATATTCACGCCCACGTCCTGGTACTGGAATTGAGTCTGCGCGTAGCCGAGGGCCGAGGTGGAAGACAGACCTGGGGTCGAGTAAGACCCGGTGGCGATGGGGATGCGCGAGCCGATTTTCATGGTTTGCTTTTGACCGTCAGTGGCGCGGATGCGCGGGCTCTGCAGAACCTTGGTGTTGTTATCGGTGAGCAAAAGATTGAGTGTGGCTGAACCGACGTTCAACGCGAAATCAGTGGAGTTAAGGTGGGCGAGATTGTAGAGAGTGGGGCTGACGGTAGACGAACTGCTAGAAGAGCTGGATGAGCTTGAAGAGCTGCAGGAGTTGGTTGCTGCGCAGTTGGGCTGCAGGGTGATGCCGACGCTGCTGGGCCAGGAGATTCCGAGCGTTCGCTCCCAGTTTTTGCTCACTTCGAGGACCGCGATATCGACGACCACCTCGCCGCGGGCCTTGTCGAGATCGTCAATAAGCTGCTGCGCGAGCAGAAGCTCGTCGGGCGTGGCGCGCATGACGATAGCGTTCTGGCTCTGCACGCCGTAGACCTTGGCGTTCGGCATCACGTTGCGCAGCGCGGTTTGCACGTCGTTGAGGTCGTTCTGCTGCCATGCGTTGGTCAGGTAGAAGGTTTGCACCGCCTGTTCGTCCAGTTCCTGGCGCTTGGTGCGGGAGTTCTGCGCGACAAAGATGGTGTTGCTGGTGACTGGACGCCAGAAAGTATCGGACATGACGCCGACGATGCGCAGCGCATCGAGAAGGGAAACGTTGTTGAGGTCAACTTGGATGCGTTTGGAGTTGAAATCGGGATCGAAGAGCACATTGACGCCGGCAGCTTTGGCGATTGCCTGGTAGACGACTTTGGCGTCCTCGGCCATGTGCAGCGAAAGGGGCTCATTGGTGAGAGGGCGGAGTTGGGGCGGCGCTTCAACCTGATCCAGCTCCTGCTCTTCGCCAGAGGCCTGGGGCAGGCCGACTTCCGGCACCGGCGCGCTGGCGCCCTGGCGTTGGCGGACGCGGGCAATTTCCTGCTGCGCAGCCTCATTGCCAGGATCGATCTCGGCGGCATGAAGGAACTCAGATAATGCGCCCTGGACGTCGCCCGATTCGAGCAGTTTATGACCCTTGGTGACGTGCGCCGATGAGGCGGTGGTGCGAATGCGCGCCAAGCCAATCTTGAAACGCGCGTCCTTAGGATCGCGGCTATAGGCCTTCTGGTAAAGATCGAAGGCGGTGTCGTAGTCCTCGCGGGCTTCGGCGGCCTGGGCTTGCTTGAAATCGGAGTTGGCAGATTCCGCATAAAGCCGGGCCGCGAATACGCCGAGGCAGGCCGCGGCCAGAAGAATTGCCAGTGCGACGGACCATCGTGAGGCCGTCGAGCGCGAGGCCATGGTTCGAACTGCGGCTTGTGAGCGGGTGCGACGGCGGTTCATAGGACTCCAAAAGTCGGCCAAAGGGCGACTCCAAAAGACGGCAAAGCGGAACACGGCCAAACGAGGCTCGTCAAAGGGGAACGCAGCAAAGGGACCTTGGTTAGCGATCCGAACTGGCGCGCGGCGGCAGGTCTTTGAGGACCGCTGCAGGTGTCCGGATGCGATTCATTTTGCCGAACTTCCCGGAAAAAACGCTCCCTCATTCTAGCAAAGCTCCATTGCAGGCCGTCGGCGCCGGCTCTGAGCCACACCGATGCTACGATGAGAATTCAAGGACGCCACCCAATGGCCCGCCAAACCAGTCATGTGATTGCCGCGAAGGGCGCTCCGGCGGCCAAAAAGCCGGATAGGCCCCGCGATCCCGTAGCCAGCGGCCAACGCGACGCGGCGCACAACCGCGCTGCCAGCCACAACTACTTTTTGCTGGAGAAATTCGAGGCCGGCGTGGCGCTGCGCGGGACGGAGGTCAAATCCATCCGCCAGGGCAAGGCCAACCTGAAAGACTCCTACGGGCTGATCAAGGATGGCGAGGCGTTCCTTTTGAACATGCATATCGGGCCTTACTCCCACGGCAACATCGCCAACCACGAAGAAACGCGCACGCGGAAACTGCTCTTGCACCGCGAAGAGGTCCGCAAGCTACTCTCCAAGACGCAGATCAAGGGGCATACGCTCATTCCGACGCGGTTGTATTTCCGCAACGGGAGGGTGAAGTGCGAACTGGCGGTGGCCAAAGGCAAGCAGGATTGGGACAAGCGGGAGACGGAGCGGCGGCGCGAGGCCGACCGGGAGACAAGTGCGGCGATCAAGGCGAACAAGCATAGAAACAGCCGGTAAAAAGCAGCTTTCAGCCGTCAGCCTTCAGCTTTCAGTTCAGCGCACGAGTAGAACGACTTAGATTCTCTGGATTTACAGCGGGACTGAACCAAAACCGCTCCGAGTCCGCGGATTTGCCACAAGGCGCGCGTTCCGTAAAGAATGGGCATTATGCGAACTGAGCTTTCCTTTGCCCCGATTGCGGGGATCGCCACCGAGTTGCTGGCTGTTTTAGCCGCCGACACACAAACCACAAAAGGGCCCGACGCGAAGCCACAGCCCACGCTGCTGACCAGCGACCCGGCAGTCCAAGCCGCCGCGGCCGGAGTGCTCGGGACCGGCGAGTATAAAGCCGGTACGAACGAAACGGTGCTGCTGCACGCACCGGCAGGAATCGCGGCCAAGCGGCTGCTGATTGTGGGGCTGGGAAAGCTGCCGAAAGCAACGGTCCACTCGGTGCGCGATGCGGCGGGAACGGCGGTGCGCTTTGCCAAGCCGCGAGGGATTCGGGAGGTAGCGCTCGCGCTTCCTACCTCCGAGGGTCTGCGCGGCACAGCCGTGGTTCGGGCTGCGGTGGAAGGCGCGTTTGTGGGCGACTTCGACGCCGACACCTATCGCAGCGACCGCAAGGACCAAAGCATCCAGACCTTCACGCTCGCGGTTGCAGGCACGCTTGCGATTGCGAGCGAGGCCGACCGCGCGGCGGTTGAGGCGGCGTTTTCCGAGGGCGCAATTGTGGGCGAGAGCCAGAACTTTGCGCGCTCGCTGGTGAACGAGCCGGGCAACAAGCTGACGCCGACGATCCTGGGCCAGCGGGCTGCGATGATGGCGCAGGCAGTAGGCCTGGAGTGGGAAGTTCATTCCTCAGAAAAGCTGCACGAGCTGAAGATGGGCGCGTTCTGGAGCGTATCGCAGGGCTCGCCGGAGCCGCCGGCGCTGATTGTATTGCGTTACGAGCCGAAAGGGGTGAAGGACGGGCCAGTGCTGGGGCTGGTGGGCAAGGGGATTACGTTCGATACCGGCGGCATCTCGATCAAACCTGCGGACAACATGGAGAAGATGAAGTACGACATGGCCGGCGGAGCGGCGATGATCGGGGCGATGCGGGCGATTGCTCTGCTGAAGCCGAAGGTGCGGGTCATCGCGGTTGTGTGCGCGGCGGAGAACATGCCGTCAGGGACGGCGCAAAAGCCGGGGGACGTGCAGACGGCGATGCCGATAGCGCCGGACAAACCGGGCAAAACCATCGAGATCATCAACACTGATGCGGAAGGGCGGCTGGTGCTGGCCGACGGCCTGACGTATGCGCGGCAACTGGGCGCGACGCATCTGATCGACGCGGCCACGCTTACCGGAGCGATCTCGGTTGCGCTGGGCAAGATCAATGCCGGGGCTTTCTCGAACGACGATGTGGCGTACGGCAAATTTGAGTCGGCGCTGGCGGTCTCCGGCGAAAAGTTCTGGCGGCTGCCGCTGGGCGAAGCGTATGCGGATCTGATCAAGTCGGACATCAGCGATATCAAGAACACTGGCGGACGATGGGGCGGAGCCATCATCGCTGCGGAATTCCTGCACGTGTTCGCCGAGGACACGCCGTGGATCCATCTGGACATCGCGGGAACGGCGTGGGTTGAGGATTCGCGGCCGTTCATCGCCAAGGGTCCAAGCGGGATCGGGGTGCGGTCGATTCTGGAGTGGGTTCGAAGCTACGAATAGCTCTGCGAGCCAGTGATTGAGCAAGTCGGCGAGTCCGCACATCAGTGAGTCAGCAAGTTAGCGAGTCGGTAATTCGGCTCGGTCCCCGCATGTTGCGGCAGCGCATCTGAATCATTCCTTTTCCACATTTGAATTCTCTTATTGCGGAATGGCTTCTTGAAGTTGGGCGGATTTGCGCCGATTTAAGGGGAGAAGCCGGCCTGCGACGCGGTGTGCGTAAAGACGAGGAACGCAGCCAGAGCCAGGTGCGATGGAACGGGAATGAGGGCGAGAGAAGAGATTTGATGGCCCACCTCAATGAACTGCTCGAAGCTGCGTTTGATGCCGTCCCCGAAGGCGTTGCCTTGTTAGGCACGGAGGGCGAGGTGGCGCTGTGGAACCAGGCGGCACAGGCGATTACCGGCTATGCGGCGATAGAGGTGCTCGGGCAGCCGCTTCCCTCCGGGCTCGAAGTTCTTTTGCAGGACGAGCCGGTGGTTGGATCGCTGGCGAGAGCGGGCCGGCGAGCGCTGGTGAACGGACGTCACAAGTTGGGCCACCAGGTTCCCTTGATCGCGCGATTCCTGGTGTTGCGCGACGGGCTTGGGGAACGGATTGGCGGCGCGGCGCTATTTCATCCCGCCGAGAGCCTGGACGCACTGCCGCACGGAGAGAGCAGCGATGATGCGAATGCGGATGAGGCGCGAGAAGAATTTGAAGAACGATTACAAACGGAGTTCGACGACTTCATGCGGGGTGGTTCGCCGTTCAGTGTTTTGTGGGTTGGAGTGGATCAGGCGGAGGAATTGCGCAAGACGCACGGGGCCAGCGCCTGCAACGCGATGCTCGAAAAGGTACGGCACGCGCTGGTGCATGGGTTGCGTCCGGCCGAGGAGATGAGCCGCTGGGGCGACGACGAGTTTCTGATCGTGGCGCACGAGCGCAGCCCGGAGATGCTGGCGTCGCATGCACACACATTGGCGGGCCTTGCGCGGACAGCAGACTTTCGCTGGTGGGGCGACCGCGTGTCGGTTACGGTAAGCATCGGCGCGGCGCAGGCTGGCGGCGATGGCACTGAAACGCTGGCGCAACTGTTGGGACGCGCGCGCCAGGCGATGGAAACGAGCAGCCGGACGGGAGGCAACCGGGCGACTGTTGCAGCGCCGAATGATGCGGCGCCGGCCCCGGTGGAGGAGCAGACATGTTTGCCATCATAGGCATCGTTGTGGTGTTTGCCGCGATCATCGCGGGCTTCCTCATGGAAAAGGGGCACATTCTTGTCCTGCTGCAACCCGCCGAGCTGCTGATTATTGGCGGCGCAGCCGCGGGCACACTGCTGGTGGCAAATCCGCTGCGCATCCTGAAAGACATTGTTGCGGGATTGCTGGCGTCGCTGAAGGGCTCGCCGTTTACGAAGGCGCGCTACTTGAGCACATTGAAGATGATGTACCAGTTCCTGAACAAAGTGCGTAAAGAGGGCCTGCTTGCCGTGGAGATGGACGTTGAGAAGCCCAGTGAAAGCTCGATTTTCAAAAACTATCCGGAGTTTCTGAACGACCATCATGCGCGGGACTTTGTGTGCGATACGCTGCGCACGGCGATTACGGGTGGCGTAGAGCCGTTCGATATGGACCAGATGATGGAGTTGGACATGGAAGTCCACCACCAGTCGGCTGTTCAGCCGGCCGATTCGTTGAACACGGTGGCCGATTCGCTGCCGGGGCTGGGCATTGTGGCTGCGGTGCTCGGCGTGGTGATCACGATGGGTTCGCTGGGCGGACCGCCGGAGGAGATCGGCAAGCACGTGGCCGCGGCGCTGGTGGGAACGTTTCTTGGCATTCTGCTTTGTTACGGGCTGGTGGGGCCGTTGGCCGCGAGCATGAAGAAGCTGGCCGATGAACACAACGATTATCTGCATGTTCTACGCGTGCTGCTGCTGGCGTTTCTGAAAGGCTCGGCGCCGATGATCGCGATTGAGATGGGGCGTCGCGCGATTCCCGCCTATGCACGGCCGGATTTTGACGAAATGGAGAAGAATTGCAAGAACAAGACCGAGCCGGTGGCGGAGACTCCAGCAGCGGCAGCATAAAGACCGGGACCCTGGGACCAAGGGACCAAGGGACTACGAAACTGAGGGAGTGAATGGTGGCGAAGGCGCAACCCATCATCGTGATCAAGAAAAAGGGAGGTCACGGCGGCCACCACGGCGGCGCATGGAAGGTGGCGTATGCGGACTTTGTGACAGCAATGATGGCGTTGTTTATCGTGCTGTGGTTGATGGCGCAGAACGATCCAGTGAAGAAAGCGGTAGCTGGATACTTCAACGATCCCCGGGGAACCGGTAACCTGCTGGGAACGACGATGTCGGGAGCCGGCGAAGGCGCTGCTCCGGCCGCGGACAAGAATACGAAACAACTCCAGGACCTGAAGGAGAAACTCGAAAAGGAGATCGAAGCGCGCAAGGATCTGCAGAAGCTTGTCAAGCAGATTGAGATTACGATTACGCCCGAAGGGCTGCGCATCGAGCTGATTGAAGGCAAGAACGGAACGTTCTACCAGAGCGGCAGCGCGCAACTGAGCCCCAGCGGGCAGGAACTGCTGGCACTGCTTGCGGCGGAGCTGAAGACGCTGCCCAACCAATTACTCATCGAGGGGCACACGGACGCGGCGCAGTACTCGACCGACGCGAACTACAGCAACTGGGAGCTTTCAGCGGATCGCGCCAACTCCGCACGGCGGCTGCTGCAACAGGACGGTGTGCGCCGGGACCAGGTGACGCAGGTGCGCGGATTCGCGGACCAGATGCTGCGCGTAAAAAGCAATCCCTACGATCCGTCGAACCGGCGGATCACGATCCTGGTAAAGAATCAAGACAACGAAGCGCCGGCGCCGCAGTTGAAGCACGCAGCGGTGGTCAATGGAGATTCGAGCGCGGCGGCTCCGGGCACAGGGGTACCGTCCACGGCGCCCAAGGCACAGAGCTCGCCGTCGACTCCGCCGGCCAATTCGGCAAAACCTGCCGCGCCTCAAGCCGCGAGTCCGGCGAAGCCGTCTCCTGCGCAGCCAATCGCCAAGCCGGGAATCATGGGAAAGCTGACGTCGATGCTGGCGGGTCAAAAGAGATAAGCGCGCAGCCCTCGATTCGCCTTTTGCACGGGGCGATGGTGTAGTCTGAGGGGCGAATCAGCAAGCGTTTACTTGAGGAGAATTTCCAATGGCCATCGTTGCCGGCGTCGATTTCGGCACACTCAGCGTTCGCGTGACGTTAGTCGACAGCGTGAAGGGGCCGATCGGGACTGCGTCGGCCAGCTATCCGCTGCACCGCAAGCGAGAAGATCCGAATTATGCGACGCAATCCCACGCCGACCAGATGGCCGCGCTGGCTGCGGCAACGAAAGACGCGCTGAAGTCGACGGGCATCGATGGGGCGCGGGTGGCTGCGATTGCGCTGGACACGACAGGATCGAGCGTGATTCCGGTCGGCGAGGGGCTCGAGCCGCTCGACGAATACTACCTGTGGTGCGATCATCGCGCCTCCGCCGAGGCTGAGGAGATCACGCGCAAGGCGCACGAGTTCGGCTTCGAAGGCATCGAGTGGTGCGGCGGCGTCTATTCGCACGAGTGGGGATTTGCGAAGCTGCTGCACTGGCTGCGGCACAACCCGGAGAAACGCGCGCGGTTGGTGACGGCGCTCGAACACTGTGACATGGTGGCGGCGACGCTTTGCGGCGTGACGGATCCGAATGCTTTGAAGCGCAGCGTTTGTGCGATGGGCCACAAGTGGATGTGGAATCCAAAATGGGGTGGTCTGCCGCCGGAAAACTTTTTGGTCGCGGTCGATCCGTTGTTTGAGGGAGTTCGCGCGAAGTTGGGCGGCGAATACCTGACCAGCGATCATCTGGCGGGAAAACTCTCGGCGAAGTGGGCGGCAGAGCTGGGACTGCGCGCTGGAATTCCGATCCCAGTGGGAGCTTTTGACGCGCACTGGGACGCGATAGGCTCGAACATTCGCGAGGGCGACGCGGTGAACGTGGTGGGCACGTCGACGTGCATCATCGCGATGGCGCGGCAGGCCGAGCTGGTTCCGGGCGTGTGCGGCGTAGTGCCGGGAAGCGTGCATCCCGACTACACAGGCATCGAGGCCGGGCTCTCGGCGGTGGGCGACATTTTTGAGGCCATCGCCAGGCGAGCGGGAACGACAGTGGCGGCGCTGAGCGAGGGACTGGACGCCTACAAGGCGGGACAGACCGGGCTGCTGCGGCTGAGCTGGGATAATGGCGACCGCACGGTGCTCGTGAATCCCGAATTGGGCGGCGTAACGCTGGGCTGGAACCTGGTGCACACCGCGCAGGACGAGCTATTCGCGGCCATTGAAGGGACGGCGTTTCACACGCGGATCATTCTGGAGAGGATGGCGGAGCATGGAGTCCGAATCGATCGCGTGATCAACGCTGGCGGCATTCCGCAGAAAAACGAAGTGCTGAATCGCGTGTATGCGAACGTGCTGAATAAGCCGGTATTGGTGCCGGCGGGAATTCCTACGAGCCTGGGATCGGGGATCTTTGCGCTGATTGCTGCCGGGGAGTACAAGACGATCGAAGAGGCGCAGGCAGCGGTGTGCCTGCCATTGCGCACGGTTGAGCCGGATCAAAGATCGGCTGCGGTTTACGAGCAGCTATCCCGACACTATCGCGACGTGTACTTTGCGCTAGGAACGCGCAATGCTGTTCCGCTTGCATTAGGGAACGTCCTGCCGGAGCTGAGGAAGATCGCGGCGGAGGTGCGGAAGTCCTGATCGATCGATCGGGCGACATTAATTAAGGTCGAACTTATTCCCGCATTGCAGGCAAGTCGCCGTCATCTTGTCGCTCCCGATCATCCCGGTGGTCCACTTCCATCCACGCTTGGCGGCCTGGACTTGCGTTGAACCGCAGCGAGGGCAGGTCAGGCCTTGCTGGCTGCCCCCAGGCACATTGGCGGGTTGAGCGGCGAATTGCTGCGGAGGCTGAGGGGCCGGTGGCACTGGCGCAGCGGCCTGCGTCCCCGGAGACTCGACGCGCTGCCCACATGAGCCGCAAAAAACCGCGTTTGCAAGGAGCGGCGCTCCGCACTTTGCACAAAAGCCGTTTGCGGCGGTGCCGCTTTGGTTATCCATTGTCGACCTCGGGAAACAGTATAGCCCAGATGTGAAAAGCCGAACGGCACATAATCAATTGGCGGACGACGCCAAACTTTGCGCCTGCTTGCGCTTCCGCCTCGCGCAATTTACCGTTGTGTTCACAATCCATTCTCCCGGGTGCCCCGTGTCCAATTGTTGTGCGCGAACCTTCCTGCGTTGCCTTATCTTTGCCTTCATAGCGTGCGCGATTGCCGCCGCGGCACATGCACAATTGCCGGAGGCTCCAGCTCCGGCGTCGACACCGACTGCGGCTCTAGAACCATGGGCTGCGCCGGATTTTTCTGTCGATCCCAAAACGTTGTACGAGGCCGTGTCGGCTGTGCCCGCGCCCGACGGCGCCAACGTAGTCGAGCTGGTGGAAGATGAAAGCTACACCTTTGACGATTCCGGACGCATGAATCACGTGGGCCGCGTCATCTATAAGGTGCTGACGCAAAAGGGTGCCGAGGACTGGGATTCCCTTTCGGTGGGCTGGGAGCCATGGCACGAGGCGCGGCCCGTGATTCGCGCGCGCGTGATTGCGCCGGATTTCTCGGTGCACGACGCTCGACCCAAATACGGTGACCGAGGCGCCTGCGCGCGGCGGCGATTACAAGGCTTACAGCGACGGCAAGCGGCTGCACGCGCCGTTTCCGGCCATCGCGCCGGGCGTGGTGGTGGAGGAAGAGTATACCGAGACCGAGACAGCGCCGCTATTTGCTCCGGGCCGCGTGGGACGCGTCGAACTTGGGCAGCAAGATGTGATGGTGGCGCACAGCCGCGTGGTATTCGACGCTCCCGCGTCACTGCAGCTGCGAACCCAATTGCTTCTATTGCCCGATGCGAAACCGGTGCGCACGGAGACGGCCGGACGCGTAACGCTCACTTTCGATGTTGGGCCAATTGACGGCATCGTTACGCGCGAGGCGTACATCCCGCCGGACGTCGTGCATTTCCCCGTCATCGCCTTCGCTACGGGTGCGTCGTGGCAGAGCGTAGCGGCTGACTACGGGAAGATTGTCGATAACTTTTCAGGCTCGGCCTCGGTGAAGGCGGTCGTTGATCCACTGGTTGCCGGGAAGAAAACTGTTGCCGAAAAGGAAGCGGCAATCCTCGACTATCTTGACCGCGAGGTGCGGTACACCGGCATCGAATTTGGCGAAGCCGCGATTGTGCCGCACGATCCGGCGGAAACCCTGGCCAAGAAATACGGCGACTGCAAAGACAAGGCCACACTGCTTGTGGTGATGCTGCGCGCGGCTGGAATCCCCGCCAATGTGGCGCTGCTCAGCGTTGAATCGCGGACCGATGTTCCTGCCGATTTGCCGGGCATGGGCATGTTCGACCACGCCATTGTTTATGTGCCGGGGAAGAATCCGATTTGGATCGATGCCACGGATCGCTACGCGCAGTTGGGGCAGATTCCCATGGGCGACCAGGGTCGGCTTGCGCTGATCACCAGCGACACGACGACAGCGCTCATGAAGACTCCGGAGTCAACATCAAAAGACAATGGCCTGAAAGAGACACGTGAGGTGACGCTGGCGGACAACGGCCCCTCCAACGTCGTGGAGACTACGGAGCCGAAGGGTATTTACGAGTCGGGATACCGTGGCTATTACGCTGACAAGCCAGACAACGACACGCGCGATGGCCTGCGCGGATATGTGCAGGCGGAGTATGTCTCGGACGATCTGACCAAAGTGGATCGCACCGATCCCGCCGATCTGTCGGGCCCGTTCGAACTGACCATCGCGTGCGACAAGGCAAAGCGTGGATTTACGAATCTTGAAGATGCGCAAGTTGCGATTCGCGTGGACCGGCTGTTCCAGATGTTGCCCGACGAGTTGAAGCGCAAGGATGACAGCGACGAAAAGAAAGCGGCCGGGACCGACAATCCGAAAAAGCCTCGCACGGATGATTGGTGGCTCGACGCTCCTTACAACATGGAGTGGAATTACCGCCTCATCCCGCCGGCCGGATTCATTCCCAAGGAGCTGCCGAAGGACCAAACCGTGCAGATTGGGCCGGCGGTACTCACGGAAAGTTTTTCCGCCGGGAAGGACGGCGCGGTGCTGGCGCATCTGGTCTTCGACTCGGTGAAGCGGCGCTACACGGTGGCCGAAGCAACGGCGCTCCGCAACGAAGTTGCTGATCTGATCAACGGGCCGGCAATCACGGTCAACTTTGAGCCGCAAGGAGCGGCGCTCTTGCGTGATGGCAAAGTGAAGGAGGCGCTGGCCAGCTATCGCGCGCTGATTGCGCAGAACCCGAACTCCGCGGTGCATCACTTGCAGGTGGCCAATGTGCTGCTTGAAGCGGGTATGGGCGAGGCTGCACGGAGTGAAGCGCGGCTGGCTGTGAAGCTCGATCCGACGTCGGCGGTTGCTGAGCGTACGCTGGCCGAAATTCTGAAGCACGACCTGGTGGGGCGGAATTTGCGCGCGGGCAGTGACATGGCCGGCGCCGCGGATGCGTACCGCGCGGCGATCAAGCTCGATCCCGACGATCACTCGGCGCAGGGCGACCTGGCAATCCTGCTTGAATACGATTCCGTGGGCCGGCGATACAGCGGCGAGTCGCACATGAAAGAAGCCATCGCTGAATATGAGGCGCTGGGCGAGGACAAGCTGGCCGATCTCGGGATCGGCAACAATCTGGCCTTCGCGCTCTTCTATGGTGGCGATTATGCAGAAGCGTACAAAGCAGGGCAGACACTCAACCCAGAGCCGGAACAATTGCTTTCCGCGAGCATGGCCATGATAGAGGACAGCAAAGCGGGGCTGGCTGAGGCCAACAAGCGGTCTAGCGACGCTGCGTCGTTCAAAGACAGCGCTGGCAGCGCCGGCGCGATGCTCATGAACAGGAGGGAGTATCCCCAGGCGGCGGACTTTCTACAGGCGGGCGCATCAGGTGACGATGCCGCGCGCACGCTGGGCCTGGCCAACATGCTGCGGGGAGCGATCCATCACGAGGATGCGAAATTCGCGAACACACCTGAAGACGTGGTGAAGCGGTTCGCGCTGGTTCCGTTTGACCCCAGCATGACGAAAGATAAATTCGCGGCGATGCTCAGCCGCAACGGGCTCAAGGTGCTGAACGCCATGGATGCCGAGGAGCTGAAAGACGAACTGAGTTCGGGCAAGCAGATGAATAGCCAATTGGCCCGCGAGGAGAGTTCGCTGGATGTTACGGAGGACATTCTGCTCAAGATGCTCGATCCCAAAGGCGAAGGCGACGATGCCACGGGATACCGCGAGAAGGTGCAGATGCTGGGTGGTTCAACGATGACGGCCTTCGTTGTGAAGGAGGACGGGCAATACAAGCTGCTCGACACCTTGGACAAGCCGAACTCAATTGCGCTGGAGATGGTGGACCGCGTGAATGCGGGCGATCTTAAAGGAACAAAGGCGCTGCTTGATTGGATGCGCGAAGATCAGCATCTGGAGGGCGGAGACGATCCGTTGGGCGGGCCGGTATTTCCGCGCTTCTGGACCAAGGGGGAAGCGGCCGACGCGCGCAAGATGAAGCTGGCCGCAGCGGCCATCCTGGTTGGTACCAAGCCGACTGTCGCGGACGGAGTCGCGATTCTCGAAGCGGGATTGAAGGATGCGGCGGGGGATCGCGAGCGTACCAACATCAGGCTCGCACTGGCCGAGGGCTACTCGGTCCAGGACAATTTTGTGCGGCTGCTGGACGTCGCGTCAGCGCTCGAAAAGGATGAGCCGGAATCGAAGCAGGCGTTCGAGTACAACCTTGAAGCGCTCATGGGACTGAGCCGCTTCGACGAGGCGCTCGCACTGGCCGACGCGAGGCTCAAGCTGCTGGACAACGACAGTGACGCTTACGCAGCGAAGATGGAGATCGAAGCGAATCGCGGCGATTTTGCCGCGGCGCACATGTGGGGAGAGAAACAGTTGGCGCTGGGCCAGGAGAATGCGGAAATGCTGAACGGGCTGGCATGGGACGCGCTCTTCACGGGTAAAGTGACGGATGATGACGTGGCGACGGCAGTGAAGGCAACGCAACTCCAGAAGGATTCGCCGGACATTCTGCACACACTGGCGTGCCTTTATGCGGAGACCGGCAAAACGAAGGAAGCTCACGATCTGCTGTTACGCGCCATGGATGTATGGAATCTCGATGAGCCCAACGACGAGGTGTGGTATGTGCTGGGCCGCATCGCCGAGCAGTACGGCGAGCGCGACATTGCCGTCGCGGACTACCGCAAGCTTAAAAAACCGAAAGAGATTCTCGCGGTTCCCACTTCAACGTGGCGACTGGCACAGATGCGGTTGAAGGCCATGGGGGCGGGGGAAGCGGCCACGAATTAATAAGCGCGCGACAGGATCCGGATTGGATTACCGCTACTGTTGTTGCTGCATCTGCTGCATGTCGATGAAGGGCACGGGGAGTTCGGGCGGCTGTTGGGCGCGCTCGACGAGCACGCTCCAGTCTTCGGGGATGGGCAGCTTCCGGTCGAGGGCAGGCGCCTGCTCGCTGGCTTCCACTTTTACGGCGACATAAAGCTCGCTCGCGGTCTTGCCGCGGAAGACACCGTGCGTGGGTGGGACATCGGCGTAATCGCGTCCGACAGCGGTGCGGATGTGACGATGATGCGCGACCAGGTTGTTCGTTGGGTCGACACCTACCCAGCCGAGATGCGGAAGCAGCGCTTCAACCCATGCGTGCGTGGCGTCGGGCGTGGAGCGGTCGTTATCGTTGCTGCCGCGATATAAATAACCCGAAACATAGCGCGCGGGAATGCGAACGTGGCGCAGCAGCGCAATCATCGTATGGGCAAAGTCCTGACAAACGCCTGCGCCGCTGAGGATCGCTTCGTCGATGGGCGAGTCGACGCGCGTGGAGCGTGGCACGTAATCGAAGTAGTGGAAGAGACGCTGGTTGAGCTCGAGCACCAGATGTAATGGATCGTCGCGCCGCACCACTTCCATTTTCTTTGCGAGCTCGACGAGTGCCGGCGTTTCCGCGGCAAAGTTGCTGGGCAGCAGCATCTCAGAGTAATCGCCGGCGTCGACCAGTTCATCCAGCTCTTGCCATGCGTCGGGCGATAGAAAATGCGGCACGTCAGGCAGCGGCTGTTGCTCGACCACGGATTCGGCAACGATGACGAGCTGGTTGTGCTCGCCGGGAATGTCAAAGTGCTGGACGTTGTTGCCGAGGTGGTCGCGATAGCTGAAGACGCGGCAGCGTGGACTGACGGAGAGCGTGAAGGTGAGGCAATGCTGGCTGGAATCGGAGCGCGGGTGCATGCGCGTCTCCATGATGCTCTCGCTGATGGGCTGCGAGTAGCGGAAGCGCGTAAGGTGGCGGATGGAATAGAAGTTCATAATTCAGCTTCTAGCTGCTAGCTCCTAGCTTCTAGCCGTTCGTGCCGGGGCGGCTCGGTTTCGGGAATTGGATCCCCGGGTTACAGCATCTGACGAGCCGATTTTCTCAGACCGCCAGTGCGGATTGAATGGAGTAGTGCACATAGTTACGGTAAACCAGCTCATGGATGTACAGACATTGCTCGCGGATGTTGTGCAGGAAAGCGGCCGCGTCGCCGGCGAGAATCTCATTGATCGTGGTATAGCCGAGCATGGCGTGGAGCTTGCCAATGCCGGCGAAAAGTTCATCGGGTGAACGGCGCCCGCCCGTGCGCTGGATGGATTCGATGGCGGTCCGGATATTGTCAACGCAATAACGAATGGCGTGAGGGAAATCGCGATTGAGTACAAGGAACTCGAGGATGCGCTCGGCTGAGAGATCGGCGGTATAGACCTGGCAATAGGCCTCGAAGGCCGTGCAGCAGCGCAGCAAGCCGACCAATTCCAGATATTGATAGCCCGACGATTCGCGTTCGTGCACCTGAAAAAGCTCGGCCTGATAGACCTCGAGTAGGGTGGCGGTGGCGTAGGCGCGCTCAAGGGAGCGTCCGAGGCGGATGAACTGCCAGCCCTGGCCGTGGATCATGGTTGAGTCTCCGACGCCCTGGAAGAGATGGATGCCGTCGACGATCGAGGCTAGCATGTCGCCGGCGCTGGTGGCGTACTGAGCCTGCGCGCTCGGGGAGTGAATGTGGTGAAAGAGGCGATTCAGGCGCTGCCACTGCTCGGTTGAAATCTCCTCGCGGACCTGGCGGGCATTTTCGCGCGCGCCGTTGATGCAGTAGGTGACGGAGGAGGGGTCAAGATGATCGAAGACGAGCTTGCGCGCCATGGCTTCGAGCGATCCGTTCCACTCGATTCCCTTCAGCCTGCCGAGGGCCGCGGTCATCCTTTGCCAGCGATCCTCCGCGTTGGCGCCGCCAGGGTCGAGCATCAGGCCCATGGTCACATCGAGCAAGCGCGCGGTATTCTCCGCCCGCTCCAGATAGCGGCTCATCCAGTAGAGGCTGTCGGCGACGCGCGATAGCATCGTGCTCCTCTCACCTCCGGCCCGATGTTCCCGAATCAGACTTATTCCAGAACCCATGTGTCCTTGCTTCCGCCGCCCTGCGAAGAGTTGACTACGAGCGATCCTTTTTCGAGCGCCACGCGGGTCAATCCGCCGGGCACGATGTTTACTTTGTCACCAAAGAGAATGTAAGGGCGCAGATCGACGTGGCGCGGCTCAAGCCGGTCGTCAACGAGGCATGGCGCGCGCGAAAAATTGAGCGTCGGCTGCGCGATGTAGTTGCGCGGGTTGGCCTCAATCTGGCGGGTGAATTCCTCGCGCTGGCGAGCCGAAGACTTGGGGCCGATGAGCATTCCGTAGCCGCCGCTTTCGCCGACAGCCTTGACCACGAGCTTGTCGAGATTTGCCAGCACGTGCCTGCGTTCCTTCTCCTCGCTGAGTAGAAAGGTTTCAACGTTTGGCAAAATCGGATCTTCATTGAGGTAGTAGCGGATCATCTTCGGCACGTAGGCGTAGATGGCCTTGTCGTCGGCGAGGCCGGTGCCGAATGCGTTGGATATGGTGACGTTGCCGGCGCGATACGCGTTGAAAAGCCCAGGACAGCCCAGAGAGGAGTCGGACCGGAAGACAAGCGGATCGCTGAAGTCGTCGTCGACGCGGCGGTAGATGACGTCGACACGCTTGAGGCCGTCGGTGGTGCGCATGTAGACGATGTTGTCGTGCGTGACCAGGTCGCGGCCTTCAACAAGATCGATGCCCATCTGGCGGGCGAGGTAGGTGTGCTCGAAGTAAGCGGAATTGAAGACGCCGGGCGTGAGCAAGACGATGTTGGGCTCGGGCCGGCCTTCGGGCGCCAGCGAGCGCAGCGTGGCCAGCAGAACCTGCGGGTAATGTTCGATGGGGCGGACGCCGTAGCTTGAAAACAATTGCGGGAAGGTGCGCTTCATGACACGGCGGTTTGTGAGCATGTAGCTCACGCCCGAAGGCACGCGGAGATTGTCTTCAAGGACAACGAATTCGCCAGTCGACAAGCGGAGAAGATCGGAGCCGACAACAGCGATGTATACATTTCTCGGTACCTGGAGCCCGCGCATTTGCCGCCGGTAGTGCTTGCAGCTGTAGACGAGATCGCGCGGGATGATGCGGTCGGCGAGAATTTTGGCGTCGGAGTAGACGTCGCGGAGAAACAGGTTGAGGGCGGTGATGCGCTGCGTGAGTCCGCGCTCAATGCATTCCCATTCCCGCGCGGTGATCAGGCGAGGCAGCAAATCGTATGGAAAGATGCGCTCAGTGCCTTCTTCGCGTCCGTAAACGGTAAAGGTGATGCCCTGGGTGAGGAAGGCCAGATCGACCGACTGTTTGCGGCGGCGCAGCTCGTCGGCGGGCAGGGCAGCAAGGGTCTCGGCGAGCGCGCGGTACTGCGGCCGCACTTCTCCGGCTGGCGCGCGCATCTCATCGTAAGCCTGGTCGAGCGGGTAGTCTCCGAAAAGCGGTTCCAACTCGACTGGATGGCCTGCGGTCATATTTTTAGGGCAAACTTTCCTGGCAGCGGATTCAGAACAAAGGCAGCTAAGTCAATGTTGAGGCGGATGCGCTCCATCAAAGCTCGCCGATCTCGGGGGCAAGCCTCACCGTGTTCTGTTCTCTTGTTTCTAACACGCCGGTTATAAAGGAGCCATTAGAAATTGACGAATCGCGCGAGTGCGCTCAATGAAAGAAAAGCGGCGCAGCCACTGGATTGGCGCGCCGCCTTTCTGGTTGGTAAAGATCGGACTGATAGAAGCTCTAACCGCCGAACGCTGGTTATTTCGCTTGAACAAGCCGCGGCTCAGGCCGTGACGAGTTCCTTGGCTCCAGCAACGGGCACGGTGTTCACGGTCTTGAGAATGCGTGCGACGATCTGATAGGGATCGGCTTCGGAGTTCGGACGGCGATCTTCAAGGTAGCCCTTGTAGCCGTTCTTGATAAAGTTCACGGGCAGCCGGATGGATGCGCCGCGGTCCGAGAGGCCATAGCTGAACTTGTCGATGGCCTGCGTCTCGTGGAGGCCGGTCAGGCGCAGATGATTATCCGGGCCGTAGACTTCGATGTGCGCGGAGATATTGTTCTCGAAGGCCTTCATGAGCCCCTCGAAGTACTCCTTGCCGCCCACGTCGCGCAGATGCTTGGTCGAGAAGTTGGTGTGCATGCCGGAGCCGTTCCAATCGCCCTTGATCGGCTTGCAATAGAGCTGGACGTCCACCTCGTACTTCTCGCAGAGACGCATCATCAGGTAGCGCGCAACCCAAACGTCGTCAGCGGCCTTGTGCGAGCCTTTGCCGAAGATCTGGAACTCCCATTGGCCCTTGGCCACTTCAGCATTGATGCCTTCGTGGTTGATGCCGGCGGCAAGGCAGAGCTCAAGGTGCTCGTCTACGATCTGCCGGGCGATGTTGCCCATGTATTTGTAGCCGACACCGCAGTAATACGGGCCTTGCGGACCGGGAAAACCCTGCTCGGGGAACCCAAGCGGGCGGCCATCTTTATAGAGGAAATATTCCTGCTCAAATCCGAACCAGAGATCTGGGTCATCGGGGGCAGTCGCGCGCATGTTGGTGGAATGCGGGGTGCCGTCGGGATGCATGACTTCGCTGAGAACAATAAAGCCATCTTTGCGGCTGGCATCGGGATAGAGAGCCACTGGCTTGAGAATGCAGTCGGACTTGCTGCCCTCGGCCTGCATCGTGGAGCTGCCGTCAAATCCCCAGAGGGGCATGTCGGCGAGAGTGGGCGTTTTATCGAAACTCTTGATCTGAGTTTTGCCGCGCAATTCAGGTATGGGCTTCTTGCCGTCGAGCCAGATGTACTCCAATTTGTACTTTGACATAGGTCTCCTCACGCGTTGGGAATTGTAGAGCAGCACGGCGGCCATTGCGCCTGCGGCCAATTAAGGGATCAATGCCAGATTAAACCGGGGAAATGTGATTCGCATAAGGATGGCATAAGGAAATGCAGAAATTCTGTGGAAGGGAGATGAGAGCTGAAAAACCGCATTGAAACCAGCGCGTGCGAAAGCTGCTAGCCGTCGCGCGCGGCCCCAATGCCGCAAACCGAACGCCCCAGGAAAAGGCCCAAGGCTGGACATCACTCACACCCCTCATTCCTCCATCTGTCACGGCCCGGTGGCGGTTCGCGGAGTTCCTGGCCCAGCCGGGAACCAGATCCGTCCGGCTGCGTTACTCTGGATGATCAGGGGTTCCGGGTTACGATGCACACTCCGCGACTCTTCGTTTTCGGCATTCTGGCTGCGCAGCTTTTTGCACTGCCGGGACTGCGCTCGCAGCAGCCCGCGCAGCAGGCCTCCGGCGAGGACTACGTTCGCGCACACTACACAAAATACGAGTACCGCATCCCCATGCGCGACGGCGTGCGGCTGTTCACCGCGGTCTATGTTCCCAAAACGTCAGCGTTTCAGGACGATCCGGGGCCTTATCCATTCCTAATGGACCGGACGCCCTACGACGTGGAACCGTACGGGGAAGATCGCTATCCCGAACAACTCGGACCGTCGGATGATTTTGAGAAGTCCGGCTACATCTTTGTCTATCAGGACGTGCGCGGTCGTTGGATGAGCGAGGGCACGTTCGTGGAGATGCGGCCGCACATTGACCAGAAGAAATCGCCTCAGGACGTGGACGATTCATCCGACACCTACGACACGATCGAGTTTTTGCTAAAGAACGTGCCGAACAATAACGGCAAGGTGGGCATCTGGGGCATCTCGTATCCGGGGTTCTACACTTCGGCATCGATCATCGACTCGCATCCCGCGATCGCAGCGGCCAGTCCGCAGGCGCCCATGACCGATCTGTTTCTGGGCGATGATTCTTATCATGGCGGGGCCTTCATGCTTGCAGCGGGCTTTGAGTTCTATGCGCCATTTTTCCATCCCCAACAGAATCCGGTGCTGCCCAAGCCGGAAGCGCCCTTCGATTTCGGGACGCCGGACAGTTACAGATTTTTTCTTAAGGCCGGAAACGTGGCCAGTCTGGATAAATACCTTGACGGTGCAAGCTGGATGTGGGACGACCAATTCAAGCACGATGCCTACGACGACTACTGGCAGTCGCGCGATTTGTCGCGGCACATGAAGAACGTCAAGTGCGCAGTTCTTGTGGTGGGGGGCTGGTACGACGCGGAAGATCTCGAAGGGCCATACCGGACTTTCAACGCGATTCGGAAGTTCAACCCGGACACGCCGGTTACGCTCGTCGAAGGGCCTTGGGTGCATGGAGGGTGGGCACGCACCGACGGCGATCACCTCGGCGATGTGCAGTTCAACGCGAAGACGTCGCTTTACTTCCGCACGAATATTCAATTTCCATTTTTCGAGCATTATCTGAAGGGCGGCGGCAAAACGCTGCCCACGGCCGTTGTTTTTGAAACCGGAACGAATGTATGGCGCCGCTACGATGAATGGCCGCCCAAGAATGCGGCTGCGAAGACGCTGTACTTTCATTCGGGCGGCAAGCTCGGTTTCGATCCGCCAGTTGAGGCTGCGAGCGTAGACGAGTACCTGAGCGATCCCGATCATCCAGTGCCGTTCGTGGGATACACCACGGACACTGTGCCACAGCGCTACATGGTCGACGATCAGCGCTTCGCCGGCTACCGGCCCGACGTGCTGACCTACGAGACGGACCCACTGACAGAAGATGTAACGATTGCCGGACCCATTGCGCCGCATCTGAAAGTGGCGAGCTCCGGCACGGATTCCGACTTCGACGTCAAGCTCATCGATGTTTATCCTGATGAGGACCCCACCGATGCCTCGATGCCGAACAAGCGCGTGATTGATGAAGCGCCTGTGCACATGGGCGGCTACGAGGAGTTGCTGCGTGGCGAACCATTCCGCGCAAAATTCCGAACGAACTGGGAGAAGCCGGAGCCGCTTGTGCCAGGCAAAGAAACCGATATCGACTTCACCATGCCCGACCTGTATCACACATTCCGCCGCGGTCATCGCATCATGGTGCAGGTGCAGAGCTCGTGGTTTCCACTCACCGACCGCAATCCGCAAACCTTTACCGACATTCCCAACGCCAAGCCAGAAGATTTTCGCAAGGCCACCGAGCAGGTGTTTCACCAACGGGACGCAGCTTCCGGCGTTGAGGTGTTGGTGCTACCGCAACCATAACCGCAGGGCGCCATGCGGCGCCTGCGAACTAAAGAGGAACCTATGACCGTTCGAGAACTTCGCTCTGTACTGCTGATTCCCGCATTGCTTTTAGCGATGGTGGCCCCCGCTTGCGCCGAAGAGGGCATGTGGACGTTTGACAACCCGCCGCTGAAGGCCCTGGCGGAGAAGTACAACTTTCACCCGACGCAAGAATGGCTTGATCATCTGCGGCTTTCGAGCGTGCGGCTAAACGACGGCGGCTCAGGATCGTTCGTAAGCCCCAACGGCCTGCTGCTGACGAATCACCACGTGGCGCGAGTCCAACTGCAGAAGAACTCAACCCCAGAACACAATTATCTGCGCGACGGGTTCTACGCCGCGACACAGGATCAGGAGATGAAGACTCCCGACCTGGAAATCAATGTTCTGGTAGCCATGCAAGACGTGACAACGCGGGTGCAGGGTGCAGCCAAGGGCGCCAAGGATGATGCCGAGGCGCTGAAGGCGCGCGATGCTGAGATTGCCGCGATCGAAAAGGAGAGCAAAGACAAGACCGGCTTGCGCTCCGATGTGGTGACACTCTACAACGGAGGCGAATATTGGCTGTATCAATACAAGGCCTACACCGATGTGCGCCTGGTGTTTGCGCCAGAGGAGCAGGCAGCTTTTTTCGGCGGCGATCCGGATAACTTCACTTATCCGCGCTACGACCTGGACATGGCGTTATACCGGGTGTACGAAAACGGCAAACCGCTGCACACGGAGAACTATTTGAAGTGGAACCCGAAGGGTGCGGCCCCGGGCGATCTGGTTTTTGTCTCAGGCCATCCGGGTTCGACATCGCGCGATGACACTGTGGCCGAACTGACGCTGGAGCGCGAAGTCCGTGGGCCGGCAATTGTTAATTACCTTCAGCGGCGCATTGACGCAGCGCAGGAATTCGGGAAGCAAAGTGCGGACAACAAGGAAAAGGTTGAAAGCACAATCTTCTTTCTGCAGAACAGCCTGAAAGTCTATGTGGGCCGCCAGGAGGCGCTGTCGGATAAGGCCATTCTGGCCAAGAAGCAGGCCGAGGAAGACGACCTGCGTGCCAAGGTCAAGGCGAATCCAGAGTTGGAAAAGGAATATGGAGACGCGTGGGACCAAATCGCGAAGGCCGTAGACCTGGCCAAGCCCGAATTCAAGAGGCAACTCTTCCGCCGCGGTGACAGCCAGCTTTTCACGCTGGCCATGGAAATTGTGCAGTATGTGGCTGAAGTCAAGAAGCCCGACGGCGAGCGGCTGCCGCAGTATCACGACGCGGGGCTGGATTCTCTGAAATTCCAGATGCTGTCTCCGGCGCCGGTCTATCCGTCCGTGGAAAAGATGTTTATGAAGAATGCCCTGAACCTGGCGAAAGAGCAGCTTGGGGCAGATGATGCGTACCTGCAAGCGATCGTGCAGGGCGGCGACATCGATAAGTCGGTGGACGCGCTTGTGGATGGCACCAAACTCGCCGATCCGGCATTCCGAAAGAGCCTGCTCGATGGAGGCGAAGCTGCGGTCGCAGCTTCAAACGATCCCATGATTGCGGCCGCGCGCCGAGCGGACCCCGTGTGGCGCGCCAACTATGTGTACATGCGCGACAAAGTGGCCAGCGTGTTCGATGCCGGAGGCGAGAAGCTGGGCAAGGCTCGCTTCGCGGTCTATGGCAAGAACGCGTATCCCGACGCGACATTTACGCTGCGGCTAAGCTATGGAACCGTCGATGGATTTCCGTACAACGGAACGATCGCCCCGCCGTTTACCACTTTTTATGGCCTGTACGATCGCGCAGCAAGCTTCAGCGACAAGGCCCCGTGGAATCTGACGCCGAAGGAAGAGGCGGCGCGTGACAAGCTCGACTTGGCAAAGCCCGTCGATTTTGTCACCACCAATGACATCATCGGCGGCAACTCCGGATCCCCGGTAGTGGATCGCGACGGTGAGTTAGTGGGGCTGGTTTTTGACGGAAATATCGAGTCGCTGGCGGGAGACTTCGTTTACGACGGTACAAAGAATCGCGGCGTTGCGGTTCATTCTGCCGGGATGCTCGAGGCCCTGCGCAAGATTTATGGAGTAGGAGCACTGGCCGATGAGCTCGAGGGCAAGCAGTAGATTCGAAGGCTGGAAAGAGCGGGAGCCGTGTGCTCCCGCTCTTTCATTTGAGGACCGGGCGGCAGCCTGGAATTCCGGGAATCAGCTCTATTCGACGTACAATCTAGAGAGGTCCGGCAGACCGCGGAGAGGTGGCCGAGCGGTTGATGGCTCCGGTCTTGAAAACCGGCATACCTGAAAGGGTATCGGGGGTTCGAATCCCTCCCTCTCCGCCAGCATTGCATGCAGCAGACGCGCGCTGGTCGCTCGCACTGGCATTATCTCGACGCGCGCTTTAACAGGTCCTTCGCCTCCGCTCAGGATTTCGCCTCAAGGCTCCCGTCGCGTTGCTCCTCACGCCTTGAAAACGGCTCAAGTTCGAATCCCTCCCTCTCCGCCAGCATTGCATGCAGCAGCCGCTCGCTGGTCGCTCGCACCGGCATCGTCGGACCCACGTCCACATCAACTACGCGTACGTTACTTGACCAAGAATCACAGGCCGCGTTGCGCCGGTGGCGCTGGGCAGATTGCCCGGCAGGTGATGCCACGTTTGCCAAGCCAGAAGCGCAAACGCCATAGCCTCCTTGGCTTCGACCGGCACGCCAAAATCTCCGCTTGATGCCAGCTTGCAACCCAAGGGCTCAAGCCTCTCTGCGAGCATGGCCATCAAAGTCCGATTGCTCGCTCCCCCGCCGGAGACGATGTAGTCGACTCCCGCAGCCCGCATCCCAGGGCGGACAAAAGTCTTGTAGCTTCGGGCGATCGTCTCGGCCGTCAGTGCGGTCGCAGTGGCCAGCGCATCTTCGGGCAGTTTGCTTCTTTGCTTGCAGTCGGCGAGAAAACGCGCAGCGTATTCGCGCCCGAACTGCTCGCGTCCCGCGGTGCGGGGTGGCTTGAGCATGAAGTAAGGGTTGCTGAGCGCCTTTCTCAATACCTGCTGAAGTACCTTGCCCCGCGAAGCGAATGTTCCACCAGGGTCGAAGCGCTTGCCGAGAAGCTTCTGCGCCAGAGCGTCGATGACCATGTTTCCCGGACCCGTGTCGAAGGCGATGACTTGATCCAGCGCAGCGTCCGGTGGAAACGCAGTCAAGTTGGCGATGCCGCCGATGTTTTGCAACACCCTGCCGCGTTTCGCGTCAGCAAAGAGCACGTAATCCAGCATTGGAACGAGAGGCGCTCCCTGGCCGCCCGCCATCATGTCCGCGGGCCGGAAGTTCGAAACCACCGGAACTCCGGCTGCCGCTGCAATCGCCGCCGCCTCGCCCAACTGCCAGGTGCAGGCGAAGCGCCGGCCCGCGTAAACTTCCGCATGCGGCTGATGATAGAGAGTCTGACCGTGACAGCCGATCAGGTCCAGTTGAACCGTGTGCCGCTCAATCGTCGCCTTGATCGCATCGGCGTAGGCCAGCCCCAGTCGCCAGTGAAGGCGCGCCAACTCCGCCGTTGACGTGGCCCTGGCATTCATAGCCTGGAGCACCGCGCGGTGCAGAGCGGCGGGAAAGGTAAAGCTCTCCTGGGCCAGGAGAGTTAGATTCGGTCGCAGCTTTCGCGGCACAATCCGCACGAGGGCCACGTCGATCCCATCGGCCGACGTGCCACTCATGATGCCGGCAACCGTCATGGTCTTCGCAAGCATTCCCCGGGATCTCCAATCTCAGCTTCGATTCGCTTGAATTGTACTGGTCGAGAGGGATGCAGCAACACTGAAGCTGCACTTATACAGGAAAAGCCGGTCGATTCCGCACCATGCTGGGTACGACATCGTCATCGAGAACAATGATGGCCGGCTTCATCGTTTGTAACCACCATGCCGCTTGGCGCGTCTCAAGGGGTATGAATTGAGTTTCTGGAGGATTGATGCTTCGTTCCTATTGGTTCTACCTGGCCCTTTTGGTCGTGGGCCTCTTAGTTGTGCTGGCAGTGTCTGGAGCGGGCCGTGCGGTTCGGGCCGAGAACCGAGGCGGCATACCGGCGCCGAAAGATGACGCGCCTCTCGCGCAGCACGCTGGCAAGGAGACTGCCGTCTTCGCAGGAGGGTGCTTCTGGGGCACGCAGGCCGTGTTCGAGCGAGTGAAAGGTGTGGTGGCGACGACCGCGGGGTACGCAGGTGGCTCCGCGGCAACAGCCACCTACGACCAGGTGACAACAGAAACGACCGGCCACGCCGAATCGGTAAAAGTGGTCTACGATCCTTCCAAGATCACGTACGGGAAGCTATTGCAGATTTTCTTTTCGGTTCACGACCCCACGCAGCTGAATCGCCAGGGCCCCGACGTGGGGACCTCATACCGCTCCGCAATCTTCTACACCAATGAGGAGCAGAGGAAGACCGCCGCGGAATACATTGCGCAGCTCGACGCGGCGCGTGTGTTCCCAAAACCAATCGTCACCGAGGTAACGCCGCTGAAGGGCTTTTACGATGCTGAGTCCTACCATCAGGACTATGCGCTGCATCATCCCGACAATCCTTACATTCTGGTCTGCGACCGGCCGAAGATCGAGACGCTGCGCAAGGAGTTCCCCGACCTGTTCCAGGAATATACGGGGCGGTGAGAGGAGAGTCTCAACTTTCCGCCCCAAGAATTTTCCGATTTTGAGTCGTGTGGCCGAAAGCGGCGCCGCGGCTCAGCTCTCGATTGTCACGAACTTCGCATTCAACTGCGCTTTGAGCACGAGCTCTGCGGCGAGCAGAGCCTCTTCCGGGTTTTGGGCGGTGTGCGTGCGGTTCACGATGTCTGCCACAAACTGCGGACCGAAGGGCAGGGGCATGGCACTGCAGTCGATATACCGCGCCTGCTTACTGTCGACGACAAATAAATTGTTGCCCTGGTGGCTGACGCCGACGTTGGTGTACTTGCGCACTTCCATGTAGCCGTTGGTTCCGAGAATGAAGAGGCGCCCGTCGCCCCAGGTTCCCAGGCCATCGGGCGTGAACCAATCCAGGCGCACATAGCCGAACCCGCGATTGCCGCGCAAAACCATATCGCCAAAGTCCTGAAAGCGCGGGTGCTGGGGATGACGAATGTTGGCAATCTGCGACTCTACAACTTCCGCCTCGGTGCAGCCGGTGTAGAAAAGAAACTGGTCCACCTGATGCGAACCAATATCGCAGAGAATTCCGCCATACTGATCGGGGTTCCAGAACCAATCGGGCCGCGGATTGGCGCCGCCTGCATCGCCATTGCCGCCCTGTGAAATCTGGTGCGGGGCGATATTGATGGTCTGGATCACCTTGCCGATCGCGCCCTGGCGCACAAGCTCGCCTGCGTAAACGGCCGCTTTCACCTCGAGCAGTTCGCTGTACATGATGGCGTAGATGCGCTTGGTTTCGGCGATGGTCTTGCGCACCTCGGCCAGTTGCTCGAGTGTGGTCAGTCCCGGCTTGTCTGAGAGAGCGTCCTTGCCGCGTTTCATTGCTCGGACGGCGATTCCCGCGCGCTCGCTGGCAACTTGCGAGGTGAGAACGAGCTGGACAGAAGAATCGTCGAGAATCTCGTCCTGCGTGGCAACGATCTTGACATCGGGATAGCGGGTGCGAAATTTCGCCAGCTTATCGTCCTCGCCGCCCCATGCGGCCACCAGTTCGCCACCGCCGCGCTGGACAGCTCCGATCATCCCATAGATGTGGTCGTGGCTCATGCCGCACACGGCGAACTTGATGTGATACTTCGGCGCTTCTTCGGCCTGCGCAGGTGCCACGGCATCTTCCACGATGCGCGCAGCGCCGCCGCCGAAGGCCATCGCACTCTCAGGCAGGCCGGCCATCATCGCTGCCGATCCCAGAGACCCAAGCAGTCCAGCTTGCTTCAAGAACTCTCTCCGTTGCGTGAAACTCGTTGTCATCTCTCCTCCGTTTGTTTCGGGGTTGACTGTGCCTTACCCGCAGCGATTTCCGCCGGTCTTGACGGTTGGGGAGTTCGGCATTCTGGATCTCTCGCTGCGACTGGTGCACTTGCGCTCATCCATCATAATAGTCGCCTCGATGGGTGAGAGTGAATTGCCGAGGACAGTCGCGACTTGTCGATTGAAAATACTGTTTTCCAAAATTGCGGCGACGAATTCCCCGGCGATATGGAACGAGATGGAAACCACTCTGCGAAAATAGACTCTCATGCTCACGCTTCAACATGCCGGCAAGCGGTTCGGCCCGCGGGTCCTGTTCACCGAGGCTAGCTGGCTTATCCAAACCCAGGAAAAGACTGCGCTGGTGGGCGCCAACGGCACGGGCAAATCCACGCTGATGAAGATTCTGGCGGGTCTGGAGACGCTGGATTATGGCGTCGCTTGAAAAGACGCGCGGGATCAGCATCGGCTATCTACCGCAGGAGGGGCTGCAGCTCGCAGGCCGGACGGTTTTTGAGGAATGCCTGACGGTCTTCGACGAATTTCACGAGATGGAACGCGAGATCGAGCAACTGACCGGGCAGATGGCGGAACTGGATCACGAAGGCCCGGAGTACCAGTCTGTTGCGGAGAGGTACTCGCTGCTGCAGGACCGCTTCCACTCGCTCGACGGCTACGCACTCGATGCTCAGGTCGGCGGCGTGCTTACCGGCCTTGGATTCGGCAAGGAGGATTGGACGCGGCAGACGGACGAATTCAGCGGCGGATGGCAGATGCGCATCGCGCTGGCCAAGCTGCTGCTGGCCAAGCCTAATCTTCTGCTTTTGGACGAGCCGACAAACCATTTGGACCTTGAGACGCGCAATTGGCTTGAGGGCTACCTGAAGGGCTATCCATTCGGCTACATCCTCATTTCGCACGACCGCTATTTCCTCGACGTGACGATCGACCGCACCGTGGAGATCTGGAACAAGCGGCTCACCATTTATCAGGGCAATTACACAAAATATCTGAAACAGAAAGACGAACGCCGCGAACAGCTCATGGCCTCCTTTCGAAACCAGAAGGAACGCATCGAGCATCTTGAAGCATTCATTAATCGGTTCAGGTATCAGGCCACGAAGGCCAAGCAGGTGCAATCGCGGATCAAGGAGCTGGACAAGATCGAACGCATCGAGGTGCCCGAAGAAGAACCGGTCATCCACTTCAAGTTTCCTCAGCCACCGCCCTCGGGCCGCATCGTGGCCGAAGCCGAGGGGCTGGCCAAGAGCTACGGGGCAAAGCATGTGTTCCGCGGAGCGCGATTCAACATTGAGCGTGGCGACCGCGTGGCGCTGGTGGGTGTGAACGGTGCAGGCAAGTCGACGCTGATCAAACTGCTTACCGGCGAGGAGACGCCAACCGCGGGATCGATCCGGCTGGGCCACAACGTCGTCGCCGAGTACTTTGCGCAGGACCAGTACAAAGTGCTCGACCCGGAAGCGCGGATGCTCGACGACATCAACCGGTCAGCTGTTCGCGTGCCGGAAGTTCAACTTCGCTCGCTGCTTGGCTGTTTTCTCTTTTCCGGCGACGATGTTTTCAAGCCGCTTGGCGTGCTTTCAGGCGGCGAGCGCAACCGCTACGCGCTGGCTCGGATTCTTGTTTCGCCGGCAAACTTTCTGCTGCTGGACGAGCCCACAAATCATCTCGACATGCGCGCCAAGGACGTGCTGTTGGAAGCACTGGCCAGTTACAGTGGCACGGTTGTCTTTGTCTCGCACGATCGATACTTTATCGACCGGCTGGCCACGCGGGTGATCGAAATCGAGGGCGGCGCGGTGACGACGTACGAAGGCAACTACGAAGACTATCTGCGGCGGAAAGCGGCGCTATCGAGCGCGGCCGCGGAAAGCAGTGTGCCCGATGCTGTCGCGAAATCTGTCTTGTATAAGGGCACGGCTTCAGCCGTGCCGAGAACAAACTCAAATCGATCTGGGGCTTTAGCCCCTGCAGATTCGTTGCTTTTCTCGTCATCAACCCCCACCATTGTGATCGAAGGCGGCTACGATGGCCCCGACGACGCCGCGCCGAAGAAGCAAGCCCGCCGCCTGAATCCCATCAAGCAGAAGCAGATGAAGGACCGTTGCATCTTTCTCGAGGAAGAAATTCCTCGCCTTGAGAGCAGCCTCGCGCACACCGAAGAGCAATTGGGGATCTACGTCTCCGCTGCCGAGACCGAACGCGTCTGGCCACGCTCGCTAAAGAGCTTCGGGGGCAGTTGGCTGCGCTGACCGCAGAGTGGGAAGAGTTGACGGCGCAGTTGGAAGGGGCGTGAGTCTTCGTCGGGCGTTCGCCGGAAGAAGACGCTCCTCGTCGGCGGTTTTACAATCCGGAATAGACGGATGTATAATCCGAAATGGACGAAGGTGAATTCCGGATTGGACGAAAGGCTAGCCCGAAATGGACGAAGACGGCGAAGGGCTTTATCCGCGGTTTGCCGCCAGGGCCGTGGATACGGCCCTCAATGACACGCCGGTGGTGCTGGTGAATGGACCCCGCCAGTGCGGCAAGACAACCCTGGTCCGTGACTTGGTAGGTGGGCGCCGCAAGTTTCTTACTCTGGACGACGAAACCGTTCTGGCAGCCGCGCACAGCGATCCGTCGGGCCTTGTGCGCGCTTCCGGCAGATTCACCATCGACGAGGTCCAGCGGGCGCCTGAACTCCTGAGAGCCATAAAGAGAGGAGTGGATCAGGACCGCAGCGCGGGGCGCTTCCTGCTTACCGGGTCGGCCGATCTTCTTACCGTGCCCAGAGTCGCGGAAAGTCTGGCGGGCCGCATGGAGATCGTCAACTTGCTGCCTCTGGCGCAAGCCGAGATTCGTGGACGCAGGCCCGATTTCCTCGAAGCCGCATTCCAGGGCAGGATCGTAAAGCCAGGCGAGCTGCTGATCGGCAAGGACCTGGTTGACGCCGTGCTCACTGGAGGCTACCCGGAAATGCTTAGACGCAGACGGCCGGAAAGACGCCGCGCATGGGCACGCGACTACATCCGCGCGATCGTACAGAGGGACGTGCGCGATATTGCCGAAGTGGAGAAGCTTGACCGGATGCCGCGCTTGCTTCAGGTGCTGGCGCATTACTCAGGTCAGTTGACCAATTTCAGCCAGGTGGGAAGCCAGATCGGTTTTGACGATAAGACGACACGGAAATACGTGGGGATTCTGGAGCAATTGTTCCTGGTGCGCAGGCTGGAGCCGTGGTTTCGGAATGAGCTGAAACGCCTGGTGAAGACGCCCAAGCTGCACTTTCTCGACTCTGGCCTGCTGGCCGCGTTGCTCGGCACGACAGCCGAACTTATCGACGGGGATCGCACGACATTTGGCAAGCTACTCGAGACCTTCGTTTTCTCTGAAGTCCTCAAGCAGATCTCCTGGCTCGACCGTTCCTGCGCGCTCTATCACTATCGAGATAAGGATCAGGACGAGGTTGACCTGGTGGTAGAAGACGCCGCCGCCGGAGCGGTGGTGGGCATCGAGGTGAAGGCTGGGGCCACGGTAACGGCCGGAGACTTTAAAGGGCTTCGCAAGCTGGCCGACGCTTGCGGCAAGACCTTCCAATCAGGGATGGTGCTCTACGACGGGGAGATTGTCGTTCCATTCGGGCAGCGCCTCTTCGCGGTGCCGGTTTCCTGCCTATGGCGCTAGTGAGCTCAGACCTTAACCCGCATATTCATCGTGCATAATCGAATTACGATGGCTCTTTTGTGGAATCCCGAGAGCTGGGCTCAGCGGTTGGCCGAGCTTGAGGCGCAGACCGGCGACCTGAAGGAGGCTCCACTGCGCCGCGACGTGCGCTCTCTAGGCACGCTGCTGGGCGTGGTGCTGCGCGAGCAGGCAGGCCCGGAGCTCTTTGCGCAGGTCGAAGCGCTGCGGCAGGGAACGATTCGCCGCCGCGACGCCGACGCGCACGGAAAGGCCGAGGAGGCTGCGCGCCAGGACTCTGCCGCGATGGCCCTGGTGCATTCGTTGCCCGTGGAGCGCGCCGTCCTGCTCACGCGCGCCTTTGCGTTTTACTTCGAACTCATCAACCTGGCGGAGACAAACCATCGCAAGCGGCGTCGCGTGGCATTGCGCCTGAGCGGCCAGGCTGGACGCCAGCGCGGCTCCCTGGAGGGAACATTCTGCGAAATGCGCCGTGTGGGGATCGGCGCGGAGGAGGCGCTGAACTGGCTGCGCCGCGTGCTCATCGTGCCTGTGTTTACAGCGCATCCCACGGAGGCGGCTCGGCGCACGGTGATGTTCAAGCGCCGGCGTATCGGTGAATTTCTCGAGGCGCTCGATCGTATTCCGCTGCCCGCGCAGGACATGGAGCGGCTTGAGGATTTGGTGCTGGCCGAAATCACCGGCCTGTGGCAGACCGACGAGGTACGCTCCCGCCGCCCCACCGTCTACGACGAAGTGAAGATGGGCCTCGACTATTACGACGTCTCCATCTTCGAAACTCTGCCTGAGCTCTACCGCGAGATTTCGGAGGCATTCAGGTCTGCATACGACCTCGGGATCGAGCCCCTGGAGCTGCCGCAGGTTTTGCGCTTTGGCTCCTGGATCGGCGGAGACCGCGACGGCAATCCTTTTGTTACGCCCGAAGTGACGCGCGCGGCTCTGCAACTTGCGCGCGGGCATCTGTTGCTCTACTACCAGCACCAGCTTGACGCGATCATCGATCTGCTCACCACGAGCGCGCAGCAGCGGCAAGTGAGCGAGGCGCTGCTGGAACGCCTGCGCGCATACGTGGCACAAGTGCACACGCCAGAGGCGCAGGTCTTCGGCTCGCAATATGAATTCGAATATTACCGCCGATTCGTGATCTGCCTGAAGGCGCGCATCCAGCGCACGCTGGAGAGGGAAAGCGAAGGGATGAGTTCTGGCGGCGGGCTGCCCGTCACTCCTTTCACGCTATCGCGCGGCCACGAAAAACTTATCCAGGCGCTGCCCGCTTACTGCTCGGTTCAGGATTTTCTAGACGATCTGGAAACGCTGCGCTCATCACTGGCCGAGCATGAAGGCATTCGCATCGCGCGCACACTCATTGATCCGCTTATCTTGCAGGTGCGGACCTTCGGTTTGCATCTGCACACGCTCGATATTCGCCAGCACGCGCGTGTTCACTCGGCGGCTTTGCGGGAGGCCATCAGCGACACCATTGCGCCGTCGCTTCAAGGGGGGCTGTCGCAGGAAACGGCAAGCGTGCTGGAAACGTTCCGTGTGGTGGCCGAGGTGAAGGCGGGATGTTCGCCGGAGGCGGTTCGGCACTATGTGATCAGCGGGGCTTCGTCGGTTGAGGACGTGCTGGCCGTAGTTCGCCTGGCGAGGCTGGGCGGCGTGACGGTGGAAGGAGCAGGCGAGGAACCAGGCCGCGATCCCGGCTTGATGCCGGTGCCGCTCTTTGAGTCGATCGAGGATTTACGCAACGCGCCCGCGGTTTGCCGCGAGCTGTGGAGCCGCACCGACTACCGCCGCCTGATCGAGTCATGGGGCAACTGGCAGGAGATCATGCTCGGCTACTCCGACTCGAACAAAGATGGCGGCATGCTGACTTCGACGTGGGAGATCTTCCGCGCGCATCGTGATCTGCATGTTGTGGCACGCGAGGCAGGGGTCAAATTGCGCATCTTCCATGGGCGCGGCGGCACGGTGGGCCGCGGCGGCGGTCCGACCCATCGCGCCATCTTCGCCCAACCCTTCGATTCCTTCGACGGCCAGTTGCGGATCACCGAGCAGGGCGAAGTGCTCAATTTCAAATACGCCGACGAGGTATCTGGCCGAGCGCAATCTGGAGCTGATGATTGCCGCGTCTCTTGACGCTTTGGCGCGGCCCAACGCGCGCGACCCTGAGGGCCATTTCACTGGAATACTCAAGCCGGAATGGGAGGCCGCGCTCGATGAGCTGTCGAGCTTGGCTTATGACTCGTACCGCGAACACATTCTTGACGATCCCGGCGTGATCACCTATTTCGAGCAGAGCACTCCGGTGGGTGAGTTGGAGAACGCCAAGATCGGTTCGCGCCCGGCGCGCCGGAACGATTCACCCAAACTTTCGGATCTGCGCGCCATTCCCTGGGTTTTCGGTTGGACGCAATCGCGGCTTCTGGTGCCGGCGTGGTTCGGCGTGGGATTCGCCGTCGACCAGTTTCTTGCGCGGCCCGGCGCGCTCGAACTTCCCTGCTGCAAACCATGGCCAGGGAGTTTCCTCTGTTCATCGACTTGCTTCGCAACGTGGAGATGGCGCTGGGCAAAGCCGACCTGGGAACGGCGCGGCTTTACTCCACGCTGGTGAAGGATGAGAAGCTGCGTGAGCGCATCTACGATATGTTCGAAGCCGAATTCCATCGTTCGGTGCGCGCAGTTCTCGCGGTCACGCGCCAGAAGGAACTGCTCGAGAGCAACCAGGTGCTGGCACATTCAATCAAGCTGCGCAATCCCTACGTCGATCCCATGCATTTGATCCAGGTGGACATGCTGCGGCGCAAGCGCGCCGGCGAAGACACGCCCGAAGTGAACCGGGCGATCGCGGCAACGATCAATGGAATTTCGGCGGGCCTGCGCAATACCGGCTGAGCTCGGGAGTCTGAATCGCCGGGCGCTCTGCTCTCATTGTTTACTTGGAGATTCCGTCGCAGGCCAGCGGTCCCTGGGGTACGATTGCATCCATGTTCAAAACGCATCTCCTTTTCGGCCCGTGCGCTCCTGTTGCCTCTCGTCGCTCTTCTGGCTGGCGCCGGCTTCGTCCCTGCAATTGCGCAGCAGCAGCCTGCAAAGCCCGCGCCAACCGTCGCTTCAACCAGCTTCACTGTGAAGATTACGTACTCTCAGAAAGCCATGGACAAGCTCGTCGCGGGGAAAGAGACCGTGATTGTGGCGGGCTATCTGACGGCATCCCCAATTCCGGGTACGCCGAAGCAGTATGTTGACCATGTGGGTGAAATCGGTCTGGGCGACATCAAAGACGAAATCGCTCCTGGGGCGGTTGCCACATTCGCCAGTGTGAAGCCCAACCAAGCCATGATGAAGTGGGTCGACAGCAGTGGTCCCCAGCTATTGATTAATGTCTATTCCGGCCGCAAGTCCTCCCCGAATAACCTCCTCGATTGCGGGATCTATGAAGGGTCGCTCGCGGCGGTTCAGGGCCAGAGCATTCCTATCTCGTGCAAATTGATCGGGGAGTAGCGGACAAGACCCGGTTTCAAAGCCGCATCGCCTCTTGGAACGTTGGGCCTTGCCATACCGGGCGCGTTGGGTCTAGGCTATGTATATGCATCGATGTCGCTAACGCCGTCCCTGGTGCCAGCTCCGATGCCGAAGTGCGCTTGATGGCGCGCGTTTTTCCCTCCAGACAAGCTGCACCGTTCCCTAAGAATCCGTTTCACAAGCAATCCGGGTGCAAAACCCCGGAAAAAAGGAGATCATTATGGCGCGCATTGCCGCGAATGTTACTGAATTGATTGGCCGCACTCCCCTGGTGCGGTTGAACCGAGTGGCAGCGGGATTGCCCGCTACCGTCGTCGCCAAGCTGGAAAGCCAGAACCCCGCGTCGAGCGTCAAGGACCGCATCGGCTTCGCAATGATCGACGCTGCCGAGAAGGCCGGCAAAATCAAGCCAGGAGTCACCACGCTGATCGAAGCAACCAGCGGCAATACCGGCATCGCGCTGGCGTTTGTGGCCGCAGTCAAGGGCTACAAGATCATCCTGACGATGCCCGAAACCATGAGCCTTGAGCGCCGCGTAACCCTGCTGGCTTACGGAGCCGAGATTGTGCTGACGCCGGGACCCAACGGCATGAAGGGCGCGATCGCCAAGGCCAACGAGATCCTGGAGAAAACGCCCAACGGCTATATCTTGCAGCAGTTCGACAACCCTGCCAACCCAGCGATCCACCTCAGGACGACAGGCCCCGAGATTTGGGACGACACCGACGGCAAGGTCGACATTCTGATTTCCGGCGTCGGCACGGGCGGCACTATTACAGGCGTTGCCAACTACATCAAGCCGAAAAAGGCTTCGTTCAAAGCCATCGCCGTCGAGCCCACCGACAGTGCGGTGCTTTCCGGCGGCAAGCCGGGCCCGCACAAGATCCAGGGAGTTGGCGCGGGATTTGTACCCGGCGTGCTCGATACCAAGCTGATCGATGAAGTGGTTCAGGTGACCAACGACGAATCCGTGGAGATGGCCCGGCGGCTGGCCAAGGAAGAGGGCCTCTTTGTTGGAATCAGCTCTGGCGCCGCGGCCGCGGCAGCGCTGAAAGTGGCCGCACGGCCTGAGAATGCAGGCAAGCTGATCGTCGTTGTGCTGCCTGACTTTGGCGAGCGTTATCTGTCGAGCATCCTGTTTGAGCCGTTGCGCCAACAGGCGCTGGCGTTGCAGCCCGAGCCGATTGCGGTAACGGCGTAAGAAAGGCAGGGAACAAGGGACCGAGGGAACGAGGGACTGCCGCCATCGAGCGTTCGTTGAGGCCAGATCCTAGTCTTCACGATTTCTTGTTCCCTTGTACCCTATGTCCCTGTTTTTCCGAATGCGCGATGAAATCAGCTCCATCATGGAGCGCGATCCGGCTGCGCGCACGCGCCTGGAGGTCGTTCTCTGCTACCCGGGGCTCTGGGCAGTGTGGTTTTATCGCGTATCTCACTGGCTTTGGCGCCATCATATGCGTCTCCTGGCGCGAGTGCTCTCGCAAGTGGCTCGCTTTTACACCGGCGTGGACATTCACCCCGGCGCGCTGATCGGCGAGCGCTTGTTTATCGACCACGCAACGGGAGTGGTGATTGGCGAAACGGCCATCGTGGGCAGTGACGTGACCCTGTACCAGGGAGTGACGCTGGGTGGCACCGGCAAGGGCCATGGCAAGCGGCATCCGACGATTTGCGATCGCGTTTTCATTGGCAACAACGCCAATATTCTGGGTAACCTGACCGTGGGTGAAAACTCGCGCGTGGGCGCGGGTTCCGTGGTTCTCTCCGATGTGCCGCCGAACTCGACCGTCGTCGGCGTTCCGGCTCACATCGTTTATCGCAATGGCGAGCGCGTGCTCCTCACCGATCCGCACGACATCAAGGACCCGCTGTCGGACGCCCTGATCGCACTTTCAGCGCGCGTGGAGGAATTGGAAGAACGGCTGGGCGCCGAGCCGTGCCCACCCGATCCCTTTGCCGCAGAAGAGGCCGAGCGCACCGCGTATCGCGTGGAGCTCGAACGAATGCGGGTATACGTCACGATGGGTGAAGGCATCTAAGTCGGGGGCTGCGCATTGCAAGCCGGGCTATGACCCCGTATTCTGGAGGACGGGGCAAGTGAACCTTGCCGTGCCCTCCGAACGGGCTTTTTCGCCAATCACCGCTCCACAGGACCTGCTCCGGCTAGATGGCCACATCACTCTCGTTTACGAAATTTGTCTGGAAGAATCTGCGACGCCGACGGCTCAGGACTTTGCTCACCCTGGGCGGCATCAGCATGGCGGTGGGCGCGTTTGTCGGCCTCGTGGGCTTCTCCCGTTCCTTCGAACAGCAATGGATAAAGATCTACTCCAGCAGCCGCACCGACATTGCTGTGATTCGCGGCACGTTTCTAAACACTTCCCTCGACGAATCCGTTACCGGCAAGTTGATTGGTATTCCCGTTGTGGCCGAAGCTGCGCCCGCCATCATCAATGAAATGGACCTGACCTCGGACGAGAATGCGTTGGTCTACGGCTGGCTGGCAACCGGATACCAGCTCGACTCGTTGCAGATTCTTAAGGGAAGGCGATTTCGCGACGGCCAGCCTGAAGTGATGCTGGGCGATGTCCTGGCGCAAGGATTGAAGAAAGGCCCCGGCGACGCTCTGGAGATCGAGGGTTCGCCGTTTACGGTGACGGGCGTCTACCACGGCGGTTCGGCACTTGAGGCTGACGCTGTGATCATGCCGCTCGACCAACTGCAACAGCTGAGCAGCGTGCAAGGCAAGGTATCGACGATTGACGTGCGCCTGCGTCCAGCCCCGCAAGGCGAGCCGTGGGAGCACTACATCAAGCGCGCACAGGCGGAGATTGAAGCGGCACTGCCGGGCCTGAAGGCAATTCCCGCTGCCGAGCGCGCCAGCGACAATCAATTCGTCAAACTTGCGCAGGCCTCCGCCTGGGGAACGTCGATGCTTGCGCTCGTGATCGGAATTCTGGGGATTGCGAACACCATGGTGATGAGCGTTTTCGAGCGCACGCAGGAGATCGGCACGCTGCGCTCCATGGGTTGGAAGCGGTCGCAGATCCTGCTGCTCATCGAATTCGAAGCGGCCATTCTCGGCCTGGGCGGGGGCATCTGTGGACTTTTGCTGGGGTGGGGATCTCTGCGTATTCTCGCGAGCCTGCCACAGACCGCGACCTTCGTCTCCGATATCCTCGAGTGGCCGTTGCTTTTGCAGGCGATGCTGATCGCGCTCGTCGCAGGGCTGATTGCCGGGGCCGTTCCGGCCTGGCGCGCGGGGAAGCTATCTCCGGTCGATGCGCTTCGCCACGATTAAGACTCTGCAGAAGATGCTCTATGCGATCTTCTCTGCAAACCGCTCTTGCAGGACTCGCCTGAGAAACTTGCCATTGTGGTTCTGTGGCAACCCGCCGGGATCGAGAATCCAGATGTGCCGCGGCGTTTTGTAGGCGGCGAGGTGGCTCCTGCACCAGTTCAGGAGTTCGGTTTCGCCTTCGGGGGAGCCAGGCAGCAACTCGACTGCGACGGCGGGCACTTCGCCTTTCTCTTTATGGGGCAGGCCAAAGGCGATGGCGCGTGCCACGGCGGGGTGAGCCAGTATCGCTTCTTCCAATTCGCGCACGTAAACCGAGTATCCGCCCGATTTGATGACGTCTTTGATTCGACCCACGATGCGGATCAGCCCAAAGTGATTACGCGTGGCCAAGTCACCTGTGCGCAGCCATCCATCGCCTGTCAAAAGGCCATTGTTGCTTTCCTTGTCTTGCCAATAGTGCGGCTCGATGCCGCGCCGGCGAATCTGGCACTCGCCGGGACTGCCCGACCGGACTCGCCGGCCGTTTTCATCGGCAATGCGGACGCGAAACGGCGGAACCGGAAAGCACAGTTGGCCGCTGCCAGGGAAGAGCGACAATTCAACGCCCATCATGGCCAGCCCACCGAGCTCAACCATCCCATAACCGTTCAGGATGATGGGAGGAACGCGACGCCCGCCTGGCAAGCGAAGCAAAGCTCCGAATTCGCGCAGGCGCACGCGAACTTCCGACGGCAGGTAGTCGCTGGCGGAGAGCCACACGCGAAGGCTCGCCAGCCGGCTGGGATCGGGATTGCTGTTGACCACGCGGGCGAGCATCGCGGGTACGCCGACAAAGGTGGTTACGCCAAAGTGCTCGACAAGATGAAGAGCTTTTTCGACGTCGAAACGCTCGAGAAAGCATCCGCGAATCCCGGCCATTAATCCGTAAAGCGCAATGCTGACGGCCATAATGTGCGACCAGGGAAGCGCGACAAGCGCCAGATCTTTGGGTCCCAGAAAAAGCCCGGCGAACACCGTCGACGCGCGCGCGCCCAGCAGGGCACGGCTTGAGAGAGCCGCACCTTTAGGGAATCCCGTGGTGCCGGAAGTGTGAAAGACTGCCACGGTCGCTGCGGGGTCGATTATCACCGCGGGAAACGGCGCGCCACTATCCTTGACGCGAAAAAATCCGTCGAGAGTTTCCGGCTCACCATCGGCCTGGATCCAGGCGCGGACATCGAGCGCGCCGCGTTCCACGATGGTGCGCTCAAAAACCGCTTTGTCAGTAACTAGAATATGGGTTCCGCTTTCGGCGAGAATGCGACGCACTTCGCTCAGAGAGAGCTGCGGATTCAGCGGAACGGCAATACCGCCGGCGCGGATGATCGCCAGGAACCAGTGGAAGCAGTGGTGATCGTTTGTGCAATAGACGGCAACCGGCTCAGCCGGGCGCAGGCCAATCGAACGGCGAAGAAAGCCGTCGATCTGGCAGATTGCCGCATGCAGATCGGAAAGCTGGAAGTTTCCATTCTCGCTGACCGAGACTTGGGAATCACCTTTGCGCCGAAGCATTTCGTCAACCAGGTTGGCGACGGTGATGCTGCGATCGCGAGCGAGCCGGGTTTGGCGAATGAGATTCATTGTGCCGGGACTTCCTTGCGTCCCCAATCGCTGGCGACGCAATAGTGCAGCAGGCGGTCAAGATAATCCATCACGGGCGGCGGGGTAATTCCTACCGGCCCGAGCAGGCGCTCGGCGTTCGTGGTTTCGAACTGCATGCGCATGGTGAAGTAGTCGCGGTAGGCGGCTCCGTCAACGAGCACGCGCCGCTTCCGCCCCCAGAGCATGAGAGACAGCAGCGGCCTTACGGCTGCGAAGAAGATTTTGGGATCGACATAACGCGGTTCGCGGACCTTGAAGTACTCCGCAGCGCGCCTGGCAACACGCTCGATTGTGGCGCTGCCGTTGGGCCCGGCACATAAGTGAACCGTGGCGCCCAGCAGCCCTTTCGTCGAACGCGAGCTGTGCGACTGCCTTGGCCACATAATCGACGGGCACAATATCCAGCACTGCGTCACGGAAGCCGGGCACGGTGCGCCAGAGCCTTCTCGAATAGATCTTCAGCGGCCAGTACAGCATTTTGAAACTGGAAGTGACGCCGGTCTGCGAATCGCCCACGATGATGCTTGGACGCAGGATTACGCAGGGAAGTGAGCCCGCGCGCGAACGCACCAGGGTCTCGGCTTCGGCTTTGCTTTGCTCGTAGGTGTTGCGGAAATTCTGGCCCACGTCGAGCTCGGTCTCGCGGATCAATCCTTCGCGTTCTCCTGCTACATACGCTGTGCCGACGTAAGTAAAGCTCCGGAGCGAAGACATGGAAGCCGCAATGTCCAGCATCTTCCGCGTGCCGTCGACATTCATGTGCCGGGCCTGCTCCAGCGAGTGGTCAAAGCGCACGGTCGCCGCGCAGTGAATCACCCGCGTCACATCCACAGACAGATGCTCAAGTGTCGAAGCGTCCAACCCGCAGTTGGGCTCGCTTACGTCGCCCGCATAAACCTGCACGCGCTTTGAGTCCGCCGCCTGAATGATTGATTCCGCGCGTTGCGCAGGCGTTTGGCCTGGGCGTGGGCGGATGAGTAGCGCAAGCCTGGCCTGCGGCTGGCGCTGCAGAAGCTCACCAACCACTTGTGCGCCCAGGAAGCCTGTCGCGCCAGTCACCAGGATCAGTTCTTCTTGATTCATGTAGAAGGCAGCACCAGTCCGCGGTTCACATGCAGTCCGGCGCGAAATAACCGTGCGCGTCGCGCTGAGTGGGGAACCTCAGAAGATTATATTTGTAAACTGCCCGGTGCGTAAGTTTTCAGGCGAAATGGCGCGGTTTTCAGATGACGATTTGTTCATGGCGCCGCTCCGATTGCCTCGATGCGCCTCTGCCGGCCAATCGACTCCTCCTTGAAGATTCAAAGTGCTACAGTGGATGGTTCCGGACTTTGTTGCAAGGAAACCCTCGTTGCCCTGTTTTCGCGCGCTGCTGATGCTGGTTCTTGCGCTTTCATGCTTTGCCCGCGGTGTTGCGCAGGTGCAGGCCGCGCCCGTCCCCGATGAAATGCGCACCAGCTTCTTCGCGATCACTGTAAACAAACAGCAGGTTGAAGTAGCGCACGCCGCTTCAAACTACGAGTTCGTCAGCTTCGACATAAGCGGGCCCGCGGACATTTCGATCACAGCAGCCGATCCGCACTTCTGGGACGGCGGCGTTGACATCGAGCCGTGGCGGTTGGGAATTCGCCCGACGCACCCCAAAGGGGAACCACAGACCATTCGCTTTCGGATATCGGGACCAGCCAAGCTCTCCATCTCGCGGCCCGGCGACTTTCTGAATCGGGCGCGCATGCTGTTTCTCTTTGCCGGCTCGCCGCCTCCGCCTCCGCCGAGCGGGCCCAACGTGACCATCGTGCCGGCGGGCGTGCATCGCGAGAGCCTGAACCCGAAGAGCGGTGACACGATTTATCTTGAGCCGGGCGCGTACGTGTTCGGCAGCCTGAACCTGTGGCAGGTGGACAACGTAAAGGTGCTGGGAAGGGGAACGATCGTCTATGACGGGCCGCAGGACCCGAACGGCGACACGGGCTGGTTGCACCAACCCGACTGGCATTGCATCGTGGCTGACCAGGCGCACAACGTAGAGATTGACGGCCTCACCTGCATCATTCGATCGAGGACGTGGTCGATCCAGATGAAGGATTCGACTGGTTTGAGGTTCGACGATCTGCGCGTAATCGCCGGCGACTCGGGCAACGCCAACCAGGATGGCATGGATTGGCTAGGCGGCGGAGACACAGTCGTGAATCATTCCTTCTTCCGAGCCTCCGACGACGACTTGGCGACGCTTGGAAACTGGGACGGCTATACCGAGGCTGCCCTCACCACGCCCGGCGCCGAAGTGAGCAACATTCTGGTTGAGAACAGCGAGTTCTCCACCAGCATTTCAAACGTGGTGCGGTTGGGATGGCCGCAGAAGGTCTTCAACCTGCACAACTTCACTTTCCGCGACTCCGACATTCTGCACGCAGGCATCGGGTCGTGCGGGCAAACGTTCGGGCTGCTCGGATTCTGGGGAGCCAATGGAGCGAGCGGCGACCACTCCGGCGTGACGTTCGAGAATGTTTTCCTCGACAACTGGTATTCGCTGGCGCAGATGGAGCAGGAGCAGCCCAGCCTGCACGGATTCACATTCCGAAACATCTGGGCGCTCGATCAGCCTCCTCTCGCCGAGTCGACGATCGTCGGCGACGTAAGCGATGTAACCTTCGACAACGTGAAGTACGGGCAGACGCGCGTGGCGAGCGACGCGCAGATGCCGTTGGCGGTTTCCGGCGGCGCAGCTCAGCCCGCATATGCGCCGGCGCCTGCGCTGGCAGCGGGTTTCAGCGTCGATCCGCAAGTGATCGCGCCAGGGAAGAACGTGACGCTCACAGCTCAGGACTTGCCCGGCGCGCAGTACACGTGGCTCTTTGGCGACGGAAGCTCCGCTCACGGGCGCCGGGTGCGGCATCGCTTTCCCGATGCGCTGGGAACCGAGCTTGATGGAAGAAACGGCGCGGGAAGATTTCGCGTGCTGCTGCATGTGACCGACAAGATTGGGGATGGGGCCGGCCATCAGGATTGGGCGGCGCAGGGATCTGGTGGTCGTCGCGCAATGGCACGATGCGATAAGTGCAGACCTGCATCGAAGTCGCCGGGTCTGAGCTGGAAGATTTATTCCGGCACATGGACCGAGCTGCCGGACTTCTCAGCGCTGCAGGCCGCACTCACTGGGCAATCACCGAATCTTTCGGCGGGCGCGGGGACGCTTTTGCGCTACGCGACAGCCTGGGATGGGTTCATCAATATTCCCGCCGACGGTGGCTACACCTTTCATTTGATCGATCGCGATGGCGCGCGCCTGACGATCGACGGAATGGAAGTGGCCAAGACCGGGCCGCCGTTCGGGCTGGTCTGCGGCTCGCCCGGCAATGCGCTCCGCTACGATCGTGGCTCGGTGGGCCTGCGCGCGGGCTTGCATGCAATTCATGTCGAGGCCCTGAACACCGCAAGTGGCGGCGCGCCGCGCTTGATGTGGGAAGGCCCATCGACCCCGCTCGCGGACGTGCCGCTGGCAGCTTTCTCGCATTAGACTGGCTCCCAGGCGGTTTTGAACAATAAATTCGACGAAAATCGACGAATCTTGTCGACGTTTTTGACTAAAATGTGCTGATTATAAAAGAGTTAAGTGTCATTTGCACCACTTTCGAGGCAGGAAAATCACTCCCTACTCCATTTCGGCTTTTCCAAGGCGGCAACCGTCAAATCCGAATTTTGACCACCTAAAACAAGTGTAGAGATTTGCGCGAAATAATCGGCAAACTTGGAGGAAGAATTTTTGGGGGCCAAGCTCTGTGTTTGCAATAGATGCGGCGTGGGGAGGGAGAGGACTGGTCTTGACACGAGAGGCAATGGAACGGAAATTGGCAGATCGGTATTCGTCGTAGTTACGGTAATTGCGTCACGTCCCAGCCGCCGCCGAGGGCGCGCACCAGGCTTACACTAGCCGCAAACTGCCGGCTCACAATATTGATATCGGTCACCTGATTTTGCAACAGCGTTTGCTCGGCGGTGAGCACTTCGAGATAACTGGTAGCGCCGCCTTTGTAACGCGCATTGGAGAGGTCGAAGGAGTGCCGCGCAGAGTCGACAGCACGTTGCTCGGTGGCCGCTTCCTGTTCCAGGATGCGCAGAGCCGACAGCTGGTCTTCAACATCGTTGAAGGCCTGAAAGACCGAGTTGCGATAAGCGTCGGCCTGGGCCTCGTAATCGTGGCGCGCCACGTCGGTGAGCGCGTGGCGCTGTCCCGCATCGAAGAGGAGTTGCGTGGCCTGGGCGCCCAAACTCCAAAGCGAGCTGGGACCCTGAATCCAGGTGCCGGGGTTTGTGCTTTCAAAGCCGCCCGAACCGCCTAGTGTGATGGTGGGATAAAACGCGCTGATGTTGATGCCGATTTGCTCGTTGGCAGCGGCGGCGAGTCGCTCAGCCTGGGCGATGTCTGGCCGTCGCTCGAGCAATTGCGAGGGAACGCCGAGCGGAACCTTGCGGCAGCTTGAGATCGAGCGGCGTCGGCGGAATACTGAAGTCCGGCAAGTTGTCGTTGGCCAGGGTGCCGATGGCGTGCTCGAATTGCGCGCGGGCCACGCCCAGGTCGACAAGCTGCGCGCGGACGGTTTCAAGCTGCGTTTGCGCCTGCGCCACGTCGACTTCGGTGGCCACGCCGCCGGAAAAACGCCGCTGGGTCAGGTCGAGCTGGTGCTCGAGATCGGTGACCGTGTCAGTCAGCAGCTTGATCTGGGAATCGAGGCCGCGGAGAGCAAAATAGTCGGTGGCCATCTCTGCATGGAGTGTCAGAGCCACGTTGGCCTGGTCGGCAGCGCTGGCCTGGGCGTTGGCGCGGGCCTGCTCCACGGTGCGGCGAATGCGACCCCAGAAGTCCGGCTCCCAACTGGCCTGGCCCGCGATGAACGAAGTCACCGTAGGTGGTGGCTGCCGCCGGGCGCGGCGAGAGGACGGTGAGCCGAAACGCGATCGCGGCCGATGGAGAGGCCGGCCGAGAGCGTGGGAAACAGATTGGCGCGCGCGGCCCGGACCTGAGCTTCAGCGGCGAGGTACAGCTCCATTTGCTGGCGGAGCTGGACGTTATTCGAATCGATCCGCTCTTCGAGTTGATTGAGCTGCGGATCCTGATAGATCTCCCACCACTTGCCTTTCAACATTCCGTCGGAAGGACTCGCAGGCTGCCACGCTCCGCCTTGCGGATTGGGCGGAGGGACGACCACGGTTGCCGCGCCGGTTTCTTTGTAGGCCGGCGGTGCGCTGTAGCCGGGACGATTGTAGTTGGGGCCGACAGGCTTGCAACCGGAGAGAAAGAGGCAGGGAACAAGGGACCAAGACAACAAGGGAACAAGCCGCCCCGGCGATGACCTGCCGCTGGGGGCCTCGGCAAGAGAGCGAGGGAGCATGGGCGCAAGAGGGCGGGCTCCTTTGCGCGGCCACGTTGTCCGGGTCTGCTGGGCTCGTGCGGTCACGGTCACAGGCCTCCCGCGCCAAAGGCACTGCTCTGCGACGATTCGACCGTCACCTTTTCTCCTTCGATCAGCGAGTCGGGCGGATCCTGAACGACTCTGTCGGATGAGTTGAGGCCGCTGACGATTTGAACCGTTGCGCCGTCGTCCTCGCCGATCACGACGGAGGTGAGATGTGCGACCGTTCCATCGCTGCCGCGGGTTACAGTTGCCACCTGCATCCCGTCGCGCCTGAAGATGAGCGCCGATGCAGGCACGATGTAGGTTGGCGCGGCTGAGGGGGTCTTGAAGTGAACCTGCGCCAGGGAGCCGGGCATGAGCTGGCCGGCGCGGTTGTCTAAGTCGATTTCTACAAGCAGCGTGCGGCTGACGGGATCAATGGCGTCGGCGGTGCGGACGAGGGTGCCCGCGAAGTTCTTGCCAGGGTATTCGGGAAAGGTGAGGTCGACCTTCATTCCGCGCTTCATGGTTTGCGAGAAGAGTTGCGGCACGTTGGTATAAACGCGCAAAGTCTGGAGGGCCTGCATGTGGAAGAGCTCGGTGCCGGCGCCCTGTCCGGAGCCGGAGTTGATGAGTTGGCCGGTATCGACCTCGCGCGCAGTTACGACGCCGTCGAAGGGCGCATAGACCTTCTCGAACGACTGCATTTCAAGCAGGCGCTGGAGGTTAGCCTGGGCCGACTTGACCGTCGATGCCGTGGCAGCGGCCTGGTTCACAAAAGTGTCGGTGTCCTGCTGCGAGACGGCGTTGGATTTGACCAGACCGGAGTAGCGGTCCGCCTGTAGGCGCGCGTTGTTGGCGGTGGCCTGAGCTGTTGCCAGGTCGGACTCGGCCTGGGCCACTTGCTTGTCCAATTCAGGCGTGGAGATGACGGCCAGCAGAGCGCCCTTCTTTACTTTGGCGCCAATGTCGAAGTACCAGCGGTCGAGGTAGCCGTCAGTGCGGGCGTAGATGGGCGAATCGGTATAGGCGGTCACGTTGCCGGGGAGCACAAGCGTCTCCGTGGGCGCGCCGGCTTTTGGCGGAGCAATGGAGACGGTGGGCGCGGCGAGGGCATCGGTGCGCTGGGCAAGAACGGTGTCGGCATGCAACCGGCGAAGGATGCCAAGGGCCGCGAACACTAACAGAATGAGCAGGACAACGCCCACGCCGACCAAAGCTTTGCGAGGCGAAAGAGGAGTTGCCTCGGGAGCAGTTTCGTGGCTGGCCGCGGCGGATTGTGAATGTGCATTCGATTCCTGGTTCATAAGCACCTACTCCGGTCTGGCGTCGAACTCATCAAAGCGAGCGGCATCGGATTCGTCGTCGCGCTCGCGCTGCCGCTCAATGCGGCCGTGAATGAAGGAGAAAAAAGCGGGCACAAAGAATAACGTGGCCACGGTGGCCAGCAGCAGGCCGCCGATGACGGCGCGTCCCAGCGGCGCATTCTGCTCGCCGCCGTCGCCGAGGCCGAGGGCCATGGGCACCATGCCGATGATCATGGCCAGCGCGGTCATCAGCACCGGGCGCAGGCGGACGAAGCCCGCGTTCAGAGCGGCTCGACGCGCATCGCCTACCAGGACTTCCATTTGCTCGCGCGCAAAACTCACCACCAGGATGGAATTGGCGGTGGCCACGCCCATGCACATGATGGCGCCGGTGAGCGCGGGTACGCTGAGCCGGGTCCCGGTGAGGAAAAGAAACCATACGATTCCCGCGAGCGCAGCAGGAAGCGCCGCGATGATGAGAAACGGATCGAGCCATGACTGGAAGTTGACGACGATCAGCAGGTAGACCAGGAGGATTGAGAAAGCGAGACCGCTCAGCAGGCCGAAATACGACCGGTACATGGTTTCGCTCTGGCCGCGGAGGATGAAGTGCGAGCCTCGTGGCAGGTCCTTCCGGTGGGCGTCAACGATTTTTTGCATGGCGCGCGTTACGCTGCCCAGGTCGGTGCCTTCGACATTGGTGTAGATGTCGATCACGGGCTGAATATCGTAGTGGCTGACGGTACCCAGCTCGGCGCCGGGAACGATGGAGGCGAGATTGCTTAACACCTGAACCGGCTTGGGCGCTCCGGGCGCGGCCGTCGTTGCCCCTGAATTCTGGGCCGGAGCAAAGCTGCCCAGGGGCGCTGCGCCAGGCGCACCGGTCGAAGTGCTGGCGGACGGCTGGGTCATTCCCGCATTGGTTGCCGAACTGGTGATGGGCAGGCTTTCGAATGCCGGCATTGTATCCAGCCGGTACTGCGGCGCCTGGATGGCGATGTTGTAGGAGACTCCATTACGCGGATCGAGATAGAAGTTTGGGCTGGTCTGGAAGCTGCCGCTGAGCGCAATCAGGAGGCTTTGGGCCACGTTTTGCTGCGTCAGACCGGTAGCCTCGGCGCGCGTGCGGTCAACGTTCACGGTGAAGTTGGGATAGTTGAAGGGCTGCTGGATGCGCGCGTCGGCGGCTCCGCGAACGTAGCGAACCTCATTGAGCATGCGCTCGGCAAGCGCGCGATTGGCGTAAAGATTGGGGCCGACGATTTGAATGTCGATGGGCGCGGCCAGCCCGAAGTTGAGAATCTGGGTGACGATGTCCACGGGAACTTCATAGAAGGTAACGCCCGGGTAGTCACGGGCCAGCACCTCGCGCAGGCGCTCGACATACATCGCGGTGGGATGATGATCGCGGCTCAACTGCACCTGGATATCGGCATCGGACGGGCCGACGGGAGCCGAGGTGGAATAGGAGAGATTCAGCGATGAATAAGGCAGGCCAATATTGTCGAGGATCGTAACCAGCTCTTTGGACGGAATCTGCTGCCGGATGGTTCCTTCGATATGGTCGCAGAGGGCGGCGGTTTCCTCGATGCGTGTACCCGTGTGCGCGCGCACGTGGATGATGAACTGGCCGGAGTCGACGGAGGGAAAAAAGTCCTGACCTAGGAATGGCGCCAGTCCCAGTGATGCGACAGCGAAGGCCAGAAAAACGATCAAAAAAACTCCGGCGTGATCGACGCACAAAGTGAGCATGCTCAGGTAGCCGCGACGAAACTTGTCGAACGCGCGTTCGAATCCGCTCTGAAAGCGTACGAAGGGGTTTCGGCTGGCCTGTTTCCTCGCCTCCTGCGCGTCGTCATGCTCTTTGAGCAGGTACTTGGCCATGGTGGGCACGAGGGTGCGCGACAGGAAATAGCTGGCGAGCATAGCGAAGACGACGGCTTCGGCCATGGGCACAAATAAATAACGGGCAACGCCATTCAGGAAGAACATCGGCACAAAAACAATGCAGATGGCGAGGGTGGAGACGAGCGCGGGAGTGGCGATCTGCGCGGATCCTTCCAGGATGGCCGCCTCCAGCTCGCGTCCCGTTTCAAGAAAGCGGTTGATGTTCTCGATCGCGACGGTGGCATCGTCGACCAGGATGCCCACGGCCAGAGCCATGCCGCCCAGGGTCATGATGTTGATGGTCTCGTGCAGCGCACCGAGCAGAATCAGGGAGCAGAGAATCGAAAGCGGAATGGAGACGGCGATGATGATCGTGGATCGGAAGCTGCCCAGAAAGATCAGGATCATGATGGCGGTCAGGCAGGCCGCAACGATGGCCTCGCGGACCACGCCGCTGATGGCGCTGCGCACAAAGATCGACTGATCCGACAGTGCCGCAATCTTCAACTGCGGAGGCAATTGCCCTTTGAAGCTCGGATTCGACAGAATGTCGCGCACGCTCTTGATGATGTCCAGCGTTGACGTCGATCCGGTTTTGAGGATGTTCATCATGATGGCGCGGTGGCCGTCGACGCGGACAATGTTGGTCTGCGGCGGACTGCCGTCGCGCACGTGCGCTACGTCGCGGATATAGACCGTGGCTCCGTTCACAGTCTTGATCGGCATGTTGTCCAGGGCATCGAGGACCGTGGGGGCGGAGTTGGTCTCAACCTGGTACTCGAAACGATCGAGCTTGATGGTGCCCGAGGGTGCGATCACGTTTTGGGCCGCGATGGCGTTGACTACGTCGGCCGGGGACAGCCCCCTTGCCTCAAGCGCGTTCAGATCGAGATCGACGTCGATCTCGCGTTGCTTGCCTCCGTAGGGATACGGCGTCTGTGCGCCTTCGACGGTGGCAAGTTGAACCCGGATGGTCTGCGTGGCAAGGTCATTTAACTGCTGTTCATCGAGGCCTGGTCCGGAGAGACCCAGTTGCAGCACGGGCACACTGGAAGCGTTGTACTGGATGATGAAGGGCGGCGTGGTCCCCGGCGGCAGGGAGCGCAACATCACCTGGCTTATGGCAGTCACCTGAGCTACGGCCTCGCCCACATTCACGTTGGGGTGGAAGAAGATCTTGATGAGCCCCACGCCGACCAGCGACTGCGACTCGATGTGGTCGATATCGTCGACCGTGGTGGTCATGCCGCGTTCGGAGTTGGTCGTAATGCGGTTGGCCATCTGGTCTGCGGACAAACCTGTGTAGTGCCAGACGACCGTGATTACCGGAATATCGATGTTGGGAAAGATGTCCGTGGGCATCGTCTCGATGCTGTAGACGCCAAGGATCAAGATCAGAAGCGCAAAGACGACAAAGGTATATGGCCGCCTCAGCGCAAGCCGGACAATCCACATCATAGGTTGGTATTCGCTCCTCGACCGGCGATCTGGCGGTGCACGAGCCAATCAAAGGCTTGCCATTAACCGCAGCCGCATAACGGGGCCGGTTTTGAGCTTGATTGCGGTGCGCGCCGGCTCTCGGGCACCATGCCGGACGGCACCGAAATGTCTCTCCGGCCAAGCGTTTCTGTGAACATACTATGGTAGCTGACCGACGAAGACGGTGATAAGGGGCACGCGGAGCCGGTTGCTCGAACTGAGCCCCACTTCCATAGGACGTCCGCCGCACGGAAAAAGATTCGCACCTTGAAATTCGGCCGCGTGGGAGGGTGTGTCCTGAGCCCGCGAAGCGCGTCTAAGGAGCATGCCGCGGAAGGCCGAACAGACTGGGCATGGTCCGCTTGATTCCGATAGACTGTGGACGCGGAGTTTGGGGAGGGTGGGCACGGTCCTGTAGAATCGATCTTTCCTGAAGGAACGATCAGAATCTCCGAGGAAGGACCGGATTTTCAGCGAATGAGGGTGTGCAAATTCTTCCTGTGAACCCGAAAAATGGCAAGAAAGAGTTTTTGTGCTCGCCGCAGGGCTCTGACCCGGTGAAGATCAAGCACACTTTCATCGGCGCCGCTTCCGTGATGGAACGCGTGGCACGCTGCCTTATTCTGGCGGTCCTGGTAGCTAGCGCTGGCGCAGCCATCGCGCAGGCCCCTGACACCATCGACCAGATTCGGGTCGTCGGCAACCGGCGCATTCCCAAGGAAACCATCCTCGCCCGCATGTTCACCCACCCGGGCGACACTTACGACCCGATCTCCATCGAGCGTGACTTCAATTCCCTCTGGAATACGGGGTACTTTGAGGACCTGCGCATCGAGCGCGAGGATTCCGAGAAGGGCATCATCCTCGATGTTTTTGTCCGCGAGAAGCCCACCATCCGCGACATCATCTATAAGGGCAATAATTCGGTCACCAACTCCGACATCCTTGACGCCTTCAAAAAGGCGAAGGTTGGTCTCTCGGTAGAGAGCCAGTACGACCCAACCCGCATCCAGCACGCCGAAAACATCATCAAGGAACTGCTTGCTGAGCATGGCCACCAGTTCGCAGCCGTCAAAACCGACGTCAAGACGGTTCCACCCGCTTCGGTGCAGGTTACGTTCAACATCAAAGAAGGCCCGGTGGTGAAGGTGGGCAGAATCACCTTCCAGGGAAATCAACATTTGAGCGCGCTCGATCTGCGGCGCTCCATGAAGAACCTCAAGCCCATTGGCATTCCCTATTCCATCGTTTTTGAAGATCTCTTTCCCCAAACGTACGACTCTTCGAAACTTGAGGAAGACACCGAGCGTGTGCGCCAGGCCTACCGCGACAAAGGCTACGCCAACGCCGCGGTGGAGCAGCCCAAGACCCAGATCCGCGACGAGGGCGGTCTGAACTGGTTCACCTTCAGGCCGAACACCGGCAAGCGCATCGACATCTCGATGACCATCGAAGAAGGCGAACGCTACCATCTTGGAACTATTACGTTCACGGGGAACAAGGAAATCAATAATCCGAAGGCGCTGCGCGCCACTTTCCCCATCAAAGACGGCGATTGGTTCAGCGCCACCGGCATCAGCAAAGGCCTCGACAACCTGAAAAAGGCCTATGGCAGCCTGGGCTATATCAACTTCGGCGCCATCCCCAAGATCACCTACGATGACCAGAAGAAGACCGTCTCCCTGAATATCGATATCGACGAGGGCAAGCAATTCTTCGTGTCGCGCATCGAGTTCACCGGCAACACCATCACGCGCGATAAGGTCATCCGCCGCGAGCTGATGCTTGACGAGGGCTCGGTCTACAACTCCCAACTATGGGAGTACAGCCTGTTGCGCCTCAATCAGCTTGAGTACTTTGAGCCTTTGAAGGTGGATCAGGACTCCGAGGCCCACCAGGACCCGGATAACGGTACGGTCGAGCTGCTTTTGAAAGTGAAAGAGAAGGGCAAAAACTCCATCGGCCTCAACGGCGGCGTGAGCGGGCTTTCGGGCGCCTTCCTGGGCCTGAATTACTCCACGAACAACTTCTTGGGTTTGGGAGAAACGCTCAGCCTTCAGGCCAACCTGGGCAGCACCAGCCGTACTTTCCAGTTTGGATTCACGCAGCCATACTTTCGCAATCGGCCCATGAATATGGGATTCCAGATTTTCAACAACAAACAGGACTACAACGCGGCCAAGAATTATGAGGCCACGACCGGCGCGTCAGTGAACTTGTCCGCGGCGGAGCAGTCGCTGACGCAGAACTACAACGTCGGGTCAGACGGCCTTAATTTCTCTCTCAGCTATCCGCTCAGGAAGCATGCCTTCCAGCGCGTCGGCATGACCTATTCGTGGACGAAGTCAACGATCACCGCATTCAGCACGGCGTCGTCGACGTTTTTCCAAACCATTGCCTTCCGCTCCGGAGTGGAGGGGTCGAACCCCCTGGCCGGCATTATCAACAGTTCACTCTCGCTCACCTATACCTACGACACGGTCAGCAATCCGTACCGCCCGCGCGAGGGCAAGCAATACACAGTGTTTGTCCAAACTGCAGGCCTCTGGGGCAGCGTCCGTTATGTGAACCCAGTTGTGGCGTTCAAGCAGTACATCCCCATGCACTACCTGAAGTTTTCAAAAGAAGGCCGCAACGTGCTGGCAGTCCGGGCGCAGTTGGGCTACCTCCAGGGCTATGGCGGCGAAGTTGCTCCTCCTAACAACCGGTTTTATGCCGGCGGCGAGCAGGAGTTGCGCGGCTTTGACGTGCGCGGCGCCACGCCCTACGGCTATGTGCCCACCCGGGTCAACTTCGAGCTCACCAATCCCGACGGCACTTGCGTTCCCCGCGATCCGACCAATCCGCAGGACAACCAGTGCATCCAGGTTCCGTTGCCGATTTACGGTATCGCCTCCATCGGCGGAGATTCCAACCTGACCGCCAACGCCGAATATCGCATCCCGGTCGTCGGTCCCTTCATGTTCTCGTTCTTCGACGATTTCGGTCTCGATGTGGCGACCAATCACGGCCAGTTGAAGCAAAGTCCCCAGGGCTTTGCCAGCCTGACAGCTCCGCTTTATGGTTGCCCGGTCTACAACAACGGATCATGCCAGGGCGGTATCCCGGGCAAAGACGTCGGTTTCCGCCAGGATATCCACCCTGTTTCGGGCACCAACTTCGTTCCGCGCATGTCGCTGGGAGCTGAGCTTTCGGTCATCATGCCGATCATCAACGCTCCGTTCCGCCTCTACTATGCATATAACCCTCTGCGCCTGTATGAAACGCCATTTTGCAACGACGTGAATCTCGGCGAGAAGCAACTGAGTTGCTCGGCAGAGTTGATCACGCGCGCGATGTTCCCTCCGGGCGGCGCAGGCGATTACAGCTACCAGGAATCGATCGAGGCCTACGGCGCGCAGAACATCTTCCGCGAACCGCGCAAGACCTTCCGGCTGACCGTCTCGACGACCTTCTAGGACCGCGTCGCATGCGTGCGGGAATTTTTTACAAACCAGTGACTGCTGAGGGGCCGCTGACTCGACCGGAACCTCGAGAACGGCTGTCATCCTGAGGCGAAGCCGAAAGGTCGGCGGCTGCTTTCGGCAAACTCGCAATTACTTAAAATCCAATTTCTCTGTTGCAGTTCGTCCGGGCCGGAACTCCCTATTGCCCTTTTGCTGCGCGGCAAACTCGAGTCGCGGGCAGGCTTTTCTACCGAATGTTGAAACTGTAGACAAAACTGTAGGAAAAGATGGGGTAGATTTGAACTTTTCCCACCTCGGCTCGCCATTTTGTCAGTTGCGCTTGTAACTGGCTCTCGAACTCCTGACCAACCGGGTTTGTCGAGTCGGCAATGTTGCTGCATTGCGTTTGTTCTTTATCCGTGCAAGCCCACCCGGATGTGGTCAGATCAATGGTCGGAGCCCCCATGAAAACAACGCCGAATTCTGCCGGAAATGACCAATGCCGCTTCGACCGCGGCACAAACTTGCCAAACCCGCCGGCAATCGTAAACGCGGGAACATTCTTGTGCAGTCCCAGCACGCCTGATCCGCTGAGCGGGACGGCGCCGGTTGCCGCATTCGCGTTCGCGGAGTAGAACGTTTGACCGTTCAGCTTGAAGCTGGTTCCCGCCACGATAAGAGTCGACATGGATATCTGGTTGGCGTTGTAAAGCATGAGTCCGGGACTCACTCGAAAAACGCTGTTGAACGGATACCAGTCCAACGATGCAGCCATCGAAGCCAGATGCAGATCCGCGGTTGTTCTGAATCCCTCGATCTCAAACTCAGGAACGGTGTAGTTGAAGAAATTCCCCATCGCGCGCGCATCGAAATAATCAGAAAGCACAGTCGTTGCGTTGAGCCCGATACCCAGCGGAGAGACGTTGGCGCCGATTCCGATGCGTGAGAATGCCTTTTGGTGCCGGGTGCCGGCCGGCGCCACTTCCCAGCCATCGTTTCCTCCGCTCGCGCCGGGTTCTGAGGCCAGCGGGAGCGGGGAAGTCGAAGTTGAAGCATCGCCGCCAGCGGGTGCAAATGCGTTGAAACCGGCGCTGAAGTCATTCGGCCCATCGCGCCAGGAGAAATCGGGCATTCGATCAAATCTGAAGGCCGACGCTAAGGTTTCTTGGCAGTACACTGGCGCACAAAACAAAAGAGTTGAGGCAAATACCCTGCACAAAGCGACTGCGGAATCCAGCTTGACTCGCATGTCCATCCCTCTGGAGTGGATCTCTTGTGTGGGAAGGAATCCACTCGGTTGCAACAAGGTGGAGACAGAATTTTGGCAGCCTTGCGCACTCGTGCGCAATCCCACCGCGAATGTTCATTAGTCTTTTAGACTGGGGCATCTCGAGAACTAGCGATGCTCTTGATGGAATTCGACAAAGCAATGACAATCTCGTGACGGCGGGATGATTCGGACCCCGTTTGACGCTCCGAATTCAGGCTCCTATAATCCCCTCTAGTTCCCGGCGATGCCACAGTGAGCATGCTTTGTGAGCAGGTTTCAAGCCGGACCGGAGCCTCGAAGACGCCACAAGAATTGGAGTGGCCCCTGGGCTGCCGCGCCGGCAGGACCGGCACGCGGGAACTCCGAAGGAGTTTTTCAATCGCATGAAGCGTCTGCCATTTTTCTCCCTTTTGCTGGTCGCGGCCTTGGTGATCTCTGCCGCCGGCCAGACCTCCGCCCCCGCTGCGCAAAAGCCCAGTCCAGCCGTGTCTACCGGCCCAACCAAGGTCGCGGTCATCGCGTTTCAGGCGGCTGTGAGCCAGACCAACGAATTCCAGCGAGACTTTGCCGACCTGCAAAAGAAGTACGACCCCAAGCGCCAGCAGTTGAAGACGCTCTCCGACCAGATCGACACTCTGACCAAGCAGTTGCAGGACCAGGGTCCGCAACTGAATGAAGAGGAGCGCATCAGCCGCGCCCGCACTATCGACGACAAAAAGAAGCAGTTGGATCGCGATACCCAGGACGCGCAGAGCGACTTCCAGGGCGACTTGCAGCAGCTCATCAACGGAGTGGCTGGCAAGGTGGGTTCGGTGATGACCGATTACGCGCAGAAGCAGGGCTTCACCATCGTGCTTGATGCGGGCGACCAGCAGAATGCCACGGTGCTCTACGCGGTGCCCTCCACCGACATCACCAAGGCCATCATCGACGCCTACAACGTGAAGTCGGGCATACCGGCGCCGCCCCCTGAAAGCTCCGGCTCGAACCAGCCTGGGGTGGATGCGCCGCAGCCGCAACCGGCGCCTGCGCATTGAAAACGAAGATCAGGGGCATGGGTTAGGGACGCGACGGCGGGTAGCGGAGAGTAGACGGCGGGCGCAGGGATCTGAGTGGTTTAACGAATGTTAATCGGCTGGGTGTTGCCGGATCATCCGCCCCTGTATAATCGCGGTAGTTCCTGCTGACGTTTCCATTCGCGTCCTTTTCAAGCGCTGCGCCGTCCGGCCCAGAGTCCCCGTCGAAAAGCGTGAGGTTTGTCAGAAGAGTCAGGCGTGTTTGTGCGTCTAACCGGGGAGCCGATTAGGAATTCCGAAGGAGTCTTCGAAACCGATGAAACGTTCGCTAGCATTTGCTCTCGTGCTCGCCTCAGGTTTGGTCCTGAGCGCCGGCGCCCAAACTCCGGCTGTGCCGGCCGCAACGGCAGCGCCGGTCGCCGCTCCTGCGGGCCCCGCCAAAATTGCCGTCATCGCCTTTCAGATGGCGGTAGCCCAAACGAACGAAGGCCAGCGGGATTTCGCAGACCTGCAGAAAAAGTTCGCGCCCAAAGAGGCATCCCTGAAGTCTCTCAGCGATGAGATCGACGCCCTGAACAAGTCGCTTCAGGACCCGGGAGCCAACCTGAGCGATGTGGAACGCGCCAACCGCAGCAAGGCCGCTGAGGAGAAGAAGAAACAACTGGACCGCGAGACAGAGGACCTGCGCAACGATGGTCAGCAGGATATGCAGGATCTGTACACGTCGCTGGCTTCAAAGGTTTACGACGTGATGCAGAACTACGCCGAAGGGCAGGGGTTCACGTTGGTTCTCGATATTTCACAGCAGCAATCGCCTGTGCTCTATGCCAGCGGCGGCACCAACATCACCAAGCAGGTGATTGACGCGTACAACGTGAAATCGGGTGTACCGGCACCACCGGCGCAGCCAGCGGCGCCCACAGGCACAGCACCCAGGCCGAGAGGGATAACGCCCCCGTCGTCCCATGCTCCAACTTCAGCTCCGTCCAGCCACTGAGGAGCGGTTATAGTCATAGCGAAAAGGCCCCGTTTGCCGGGGCCTTTTCGTTGCGGTCTCTCAACTCGCCTCGTTGTGGATAATTTTGTGGATATTTCCCGGAAACCCTTCGAATATGGGCGGAATTCTCCGCTTGTCAGCGCCTGTCTGCTTCTGCTAGAACGTGTAACCCTTTGTTTTTGAGTGGGCGATCCCTAGATTGGCGTCTCAATCCCTCTTGGACGGCCACATCGCGATCGTTTAGCGCATTGCGCCCGGTTTCCACAGCTGGGGATGAATTTCCGGTGACAAAAATCACAAACGGTCAAGAGTTTGGCACTGCTTTTGCTGGTCAATTCTGGCTTTCTTCGCCGACGCGCAAGACGGCCAGGAAAGCCTCCTGTGGAATGTCCACTTTGCCGATCCGCTTCATGCGCTTTTTGCCCTCTTTTTGCTTCTCCAACAGCTTGCGTTTGCGGGTGATGTCACCGCCATAGCACTTGGCCAGGACGTTCTTGCGCAAGGGGCTGACGGTCTCGCGGGAGATGACCTTGGCGCCAATCGCTGCCTGAATGGCCACTTCGAACTGCTGCCGCGGAATCAATTCGCGCATCTTGGAGACCAGCGCGCGGCCGCGCTCATAAGCGTGGTCGTGGTGCACGATGATGGAGAGCGCATCGACCGGCTCACCGGCGATGAGGATGTCGAGCTTGACCATGGGCGACTCCCACTCGCCGGCAAGCTGGTAGTCGAGCGACGCGTACCCGCGCGAGATGGACTTGAGGCGATCGTAGAAATCGAGCACGATCTCGTTCAGGGGAAGTTCGTAGGTGAGCATGACGCGCGTGGGAGTGACGTACTCGAAGTTGATCTGCTTGCCGCGTTTCTCCTCGACGAGCTTGAAGATGCCGCCCACGTACTCCTCGTTGGTGAGGATTTTGGCGGTGATGACAGGCTCGCGAATGTTGGCTATTGACTGGGGCTCGGGCCAGCGCGAAGGATTGTCGACGTCGATCTCGTTTCCGTCGGTCAGCGTGATGTGGTAGCGGACGCCGGGCGCGGTGGTGATCAAGTCCAGTTCGTACTCGCGCTCCAGGCGCTCCTGAATAATCTCCATGTGGAGCAAACCGAGGAATCCGCAGCGAAAGCCAAAGCCCAATGCGACGGAGCTTTCCGGCTCGAAGAAAAAAGATGAGTCATTGAGACGGAGTTTCTCCAGAGCGTCGCGCAGCAGCGTGTGCTCGTGCGAGTCCACGGTATAAAGGCCGGCAAAGACCATCGGCTTGATGTCTTCAAAGCCGGGAAGCGCGTGCGCGGCGGGATTCGCATCGTCCGTGACGGTGTCGCCGATCCTGGTGTCGGCAACGTTCTTGATGGTCGCCGCGAAGAATCCGACCTCGCCTGCGATGAGCTCGGCGATTTCGACGGGCTTGGGGCAGAGCACGCCCATGGACTCGATCTCATGTGCTATGCCGTTCGACATGAAGCGGATATGCTGCCCCTTGCGCATGGTTCCCTGCATGACGCGGACCAGGACGATGACACCGCGATACGCGTCGAACCACGAATCGAAGATGAGGGCCTGGAGGGGCGCATCGGGGTCGCCTTTCGGAGCGGGGAGCCGATGCACAATCGCTTCCAACACATCGTCCACGCCCTGGCCGGTCTTGGCGCTGACAGGAATGGCGTCGGTGGCATCCAGGCCGACGGCCTGCTCGATGTCTTCCTGAGTGCGCAGGATGTCGGCCGAAGGCAGGTCGATCTTGTTGATCACGGGAATGATTTCGAGGCCGTGATGGATAGCGAGATAGGCGTTGGCGAGGGTTTGCGCCTCGACGCCCTGGCTTGCGTCAACGACAAGAAGCGCGCCCTCGCAGGAGGACAGCGATCGCGAGACTTCGTAGCTGAAGTCGACGTGGCCCGGCGTATCAATCAGATTGAGCTGGTAGATGTTGCCGTCGCGTGCCTTGTACATCATGCGCACAGCATGGGCCTTGATGGTGATGCCGCGCTCCCGCTCGAGGTCCATGTCGTCGAGGATCTGGGCCTGCATCTCACGATCGGTGACCGAGCCGGTTAGCTGCAGCAGGCGGTCGCTGAGCGTCGACTTGCCGTGGTCGATGTGCGCGATGATGGCGAAGTTACGAAGGAAACGGGCGTCCATGGGAGGGCTTTCAGAGGGTTTGTTGAACGTGTACTATGCGCGGATTGCGGCGCTCACGAAGTGCTTAGCCCTCCATGGCATAGCTTATCATTCGCTAAGGGTCTGATATCCAATCTCCGCGGACAGCGACCGGAGCCAGTTTTCGCGATATCTAGGAGCGAGGAGTGCCGCAAACCGGGCGTTCGCAAACGACGAGCAACAACGAGATCGGGGAAACTGGCCCGGTCCCTTCGGGTCGCGGCACAAATCGATCCACACTTCATTCTCGCCCTCGACTGTGGGCCCGCCACGGCCTTCGGGCTCGGCTTCGTTTGGATCGATTTCTGGTCGCGACGCTGACCACGCAGATTGGATATCCGACCCTGGTGCTCTTTGCGGCCTCACAGTTGCGCGGTTCGTTGCGTCTTATCGTGCATATGCACTGGATTCGATTGCCGGCGTCGCGCGTATTTGCGGGCGCCGCCGTACTTGCACTGGCTTTGACGGGCTGCACGCCAACAGATCCTGCCGGAGGCAAGTCCGCGCAGCCCAGGCAGAGCACCGCGCCGGCGTTGCCCGTGGCCGCTCCTGCCCAGGCCGCAGCTCCTGTGTTGCCACCGCCCACTCCGGAAGAGCAGCGTGTGAGAGTGCTCATCACGCAGGTTGAGGCGGCCTATGCACGAGGGAGCGCCGACTACCAGAAGGGCTCGCTGCCGGAGGCCAAGACGGAGTTTGACCGCGCTGTCGATCTGATGCTGTCGAGCGGCATCGATATCAAGGGCAATGCTGAGTTGCAGGACGAGTTCGACAAAGTCGTCGACCAGGTAAATGCCCTGGAGATGGAGGCGCTAAAGCAGGGCAACGGCTTCGTGCCCAAGGAAGAGCTGACGCCTTCAGAGGCCGCGAGCGACATCACCTTTGCTTCCGATCCGAACCTGGTTGCCAAGGCCACGGCCGATCTGGCGACCACCAAGTCAGACCTGCCGCTGGTGGTTAATGATTATGTCGCCACCTACATCAATTTTTTCGCCAACACGCAAAAAGGCCACAACACGCTCATGCATTCTTTCGAGCGGAGCGGCCACTACAAGGCGATGATCCAGCGGATCCTGGCTGAAGAGGGAGTGCCGCAGGACCTAATTTACCTGGCGGTCGCGGAGTCGGGATTTCAGCCGCAGGCAGTGAATCGCCGCTCCCGGGCCGGCGGCATGTGGCAGTTTATGCCCGGTCCGTATTACGGGCTTAAGCGCGACGCGTACGTGGATGAACGCTTCGACCCCGAAAAATCGACCCGCGCATATGCCCGCTACATGAAGTTCCTGTATGACCAGCTCGGCGACTGGTACCTGGCAATGGCAGCGTATGACCATGGCGCCGGCAACATTCAGCACGAGGTAGCCAAGACTGGCTACGCCGACTTCTGGGAGCTTTACAAGCGCAACGAGCTGCCTCGCGAGACCAGCAACTACGTACCGGAGATTCTGGCAGCGATCATTGTTGCCAACCACCCCGACCAGTACGGCTTTACCGATGTAACTCTCGATCCGCCGATCCTGACCGACACGGTCACGATCAACTACTCCATCGACCTGCGCCTTGTTTCGGACCTCGTCGGCTCGCCTGTCGACGAGATCGAGGCTCTGAATCCGAGCCTACTGCGCATGGTGACCCCGCCCGATAGCCCGTTCGATCTGCACCTGCCCGCAGGCACGGCCACGCTGTTTGACCAGCGCGTGGCGCTTATTCCCGAAGCCCGACGCAACTCGTGGCGCTACCACACGGTGGTCGCGGGAGATACGCTGGCCTCGATCGCCGAGGAGTATCGGGTATCGACCGCCGAGCTTGCTTCGGCCAACCAACTCGAGGCGGGTGCCGGAATCGCAAGCATTGAGGCCCTTGTGGTGCCGGTGCCGCCAGCTGCCGAGCCCTCGACCCACACCCGGCTCTACACAGTGCGACGGGGCGACACACTGGTCACGATCGCAGATCGTTTCGGGGTCTCCTTAAGCCAATTGAGGCGCTGGAACGCGATTCCTACGGGGATCCGGGTCGTAGCCGGGCGCCGGCTTCGCGTGGCGGAACCCACGCCCGCCGGCACTTCCACCAGGCATCGGCACAAGACCTCGGCAGAAGGGTCAAGAACTGGGCCGGTGGGTGGATCGGCCGCGCGGAAAGGGGCCTCTGGATCCGCGTCTGGCGCGCCGTCTGCAGCCCATCGAAATCCCGGTGCGACGGCTGGCCGGACGGGCAGCAGGGCGCCCAGGAATAGCTCCTCCCATATGGCAAAGACGGGCTCAGGGCCGGGGAAGAGCGCCGCGCACAGGTCGACTCACAAATCGAGCAGCACGGCCAAGGCCTCGCAGTAAGAAAACAGCCGTAACCGGCATTTCACGCTTGTGTTTTTCTTGTGTTTCTGGGCAAGCTAAGGCTACAATCGCTTGCGCGAGCAAAACCGTTTTGTCTGCTCTGCGAATGATTGAACAGACTGTGTGCAGCGGCAATCCGCTGGAGGCAATCGGATGGATGATGTGTTCAGGATGTACGCGATGAGTGACGGCGACCCGTTTGGGAAGCCCGGTGACCTGGACTCCGGTCGGGTCGAAGCTTTTGCCGACGAAGAAGACGAAATGGAAACTGCCGGCATTCTTACCTCTTCAGATGACGACGAAGTGATTGCCGAAGAGACGGTGATTGCGATTGTCGCGAAGCCCACAGCCCCGCCCAAGCCCAAGAAGCCTGCGGCAAAGAAGGCGGCGAAGAAAGCCCCCGCCAAGAAGGCCCCTGCCAAGAAGGCGGCGAAGAAGAAAGCTCCAGCCAAGAAAGCTGCCAAGAAAGTAGCCAAGAAGGCAGCCAAGAAGAAGGCTCCGGCTAAGAAAGCGGCCAAGAAGGTCGCCAAGAAGAAGGCTGCGAAGAAGGTCGCGAAGAAGAAGGCGCCGAGCAAGAAGGCAGCGAAAAAGGCCGCAAAGAAAGCCAAGAAGGCCGCGAAGAAGAAGAGCAAGAAGTAGCGCGGACGCAGCTGCTGAGCTTATGGGAACGCCGACCGTTTCGGTGGCGGCAGTTTTTTCCCGCAACCCCGCCTGCATTCCGCTCTCGATTTCGCTCATCACCAGGAGAACGAAAAGACCCGGCTCATCGCCGGGTCTTTCTGCATTTGCAGCAAGCTACCGCACATATGCAAATCGCGGTAACGACGTGATCGGCCTACGGGAGCGCCGCGAGCACATCCGAAGCCGCAGTGTTTGGATTCACCTTAACCCATTCCTTGGCGATCTTGCCCTGGGGATCGATCAGGAACGTGTTGCGATTGGCCATGGTGATTCCGGCAAATCCGCCAAGAGAGCCGTAGGCGCTCACGACTTTGTGGTCGGGGTCGGCTAGCAGGTGGAAGGTCAGGGAATCTTTGGTGCAGAACTGCTTATGGCTGTCGACCGTGTCAACACTGACGCCAAGGATCACGGCGTTTTTGGCATCAAATTGCGGCAGAGCGTCCTGAAACTTGTGCGCTTCAATCGTGCAGCCGGTGGTCATGTCCTTGGGATAGAAGTAGAGAACCACCCACTTGCCGTGAAAGCTGTCGAGCGAAATCGGCTCGCCGGTTTGTGAGGGTAGGGTAAAGGTGGGCGCGGCCTGGCCCACTGCGGGCATCGTCTGATCGTCGGCATGCGCGGTTACAAAGGGCACAGCGGCAATCAACAGCACTGCGGCCGCCACAATTCCGATAAGAAGAAACTTGTTCATCTTGAAACCTCCAGGGGTTTGGGAACGGGACTCGGGACACCGAACACGAGATCAGTGCGAAGGTTCTAAGCAGCAGGGAAGTTCGGCCACCGATCGCTGCCCACTGTTCACTTTATCACCGGCGCGCCGCGACAATTGTAATTCCAGCGTCACTTGCGCGCTTGAGCATGGCCTCGCGGTCGAAGAGGAGCGTGCGGCCAGCCTCGATGGAGAGGCAGGTTGCTCCGGCGCGAATCATGGTTTCGACAGTCGAGATTCCAATGACGGGTACGTCGAAGCGCATGTCCTGGTTGGGCTTGGCGACTTTGACGACGGTGAGGCGGCGGGTGAGGAGTGACGATTCAGTTGCCGCGGGCTCCGCTGTAGCGTCGCCCGCTGAATCATCGAGCGAGTGCATCAGGCGGCCGGCGCGCTCGATGGTTGCGTCCGTGCCTTCCATGGCCTCGACGGCCACACAGGCCTGCGCCGCGACCACGACGGTCTGGCCGATGTCGAACGCAGCGAGAGCACGCGCCACGCCCAGCCCGTACTCGATGTTGAGGCACTCCTCTTCGTCGGGCGCACGGCTGGTGAGCGCGCCCTCCTCGGCCAGCAGCGGCTCCAGAAATGTGGTGGAGCTGATCAGCTCGATGCCTTCGTCTGCCAGCACCTTGGCAATCGCGCCGAGCAGGGCGTCGGTCGAGCGCGTGCGGAGATTGAGGAGTAGCTTGGCGAGACGCCAGTCTGGCCGGATGCTACTGAAAATCTGTTTGTGCTTTACCTGGCCGGCCATGACGGCTTTGGCGACGCCGGCTTTTTGGAAAGTCTCGATGAGGCGCGAAAGCTCGCCGAGCGAAAGCCAGTGCACCGCGATGCCGGCATCGGATTCGGCGCGGCTGTCGATCTCGGGGTCGGTTTCCTCTTTGATGGCCGCGACCACGACTTCGAGGCCTTCCGCCCGCGCCGCATCAAGGAGCAGAAAGGGAAAGCGGCCATTGCCGGCAATGAGGCCCAATTTCATCTCGATTTGCCCCCCTTTTGCGGCAACGGTTGGTCGATGGATGCTATTTTCCGCAGTAGGCGCGCGCGAGCGCTTATTTGATGACTCCGCGCTTGCTGTGCTCGATGAAGCCGACAAGCAGGGCCACGTCGTCGCCCGGAAGCTCGCGCATTTTTTCGAGGGCCTGGGTGGTGTTGAGCTTGGCGGCAAGCAACACGCGATAGGCCTTCTGCAATTGCTGTAGCCGTTCCGGCGAGAATCCGCGGCGCTCGAGGCCGATTTTGTTGATGCCGAAGGCGCGATTTTCGCGCTTCGACGAGGTGAGCGAGAAGGGAAGCACGTCCTGGGTAACGATGGTGCCGCCGCCGATGAAGGAGTAGGCACCGACAATGCAGTGCTGGTGCACGGGACAAAAAGCGCCGAGCGTGACGTGGTCTTCAATGACGACGTGGCCCGCAAGCGTCGCATTGTTGGCCAGGATGCAGTGACTGCCCACCTGGCTGTCGTGGCCGATGTGCACGTAGGCCATGAGCAGATTGCCGGAGCCGAGACGCGTTACGCCTCCGCCTCCGGCGGTACCGCGGCTGATCGTCACACCTTCGCGAATCGTGTTTCCGTCGCCGATCTCGGTTGCAGTGGGCTCGCCCGTGTATTTCAAATCCTGCGGGGCGAGGCCGATGGCGCCAAAGGGATAAAAGATGTTGCGGGAGCCGATGTGCGTGCGGCCATCGATCACTACATGCGAAATGAGAGTGCAGTCTTCGCCGAGCTCGACATTGGGGCCGATGGTGCAGTAAGGGCCAATGGTGCACGAGGCCGGAATCCGAGCCCCTTCAGCGATGACCGCACTGGGATGGATGCTCACTGCGTGGCCTCGGACGGAGCCGCCGCTTCTTCTTTCGATTGCGGAGGGCTCGCGGGTTCCTGCCTGCGGGGCACGATCATGCAGGTCAGCGTCGCCTCGCAGGCCAGCTTGCCGTCGATGTAGGCCTTGCCTTCCATTTTGCCGGCGCGAGGGCGAAAGCTCACCACGTTCACCTCAATGCGGATTTGATCGCCGGGCGTGATCGAGCGGCGGAACTTGGCGCCGTCAATGCCGGTAAAGACCGCCAGTTTCGAGTGCCGGTCCTCGAGCTCAGAAAGCAGCAGCACCGCCCCGGCCTGGGCCATCGCCTCAATCACCAGCACGCCGGGCATGATCGGCGCGCCGGGAAAGTGCCCCTGGAAGAACGGCTCATTCATGGTCACATTCTTGATGGCCACGACGCGCTTTTGCGGCTCGAACTCGAGCACGCGGTCAATCAGGAGAAAGGGGTAACGATGGGGCAGGAAATCCATGATTTCCTGGATGGTCAAGGTCATGCGACGGCTCCTCTAGAGCGGTGGGGAGGTGGGTTGAACGCTCGTTCGGATTATAAATATCCGCACCGCCCGCGAAGGCATCGTTTGTGGGCGGGCCCAGCCTGCGCTACTTCTTGATTTTGCGGGCGACGGCGTCGGGGTCCCAGAAATCGGTGGGCAGATTCGCGTTGAAGCTGACGCGGTCAACGAAGTACTGGCGAACAGGATCGCCGTTCTTGAGGCGCGTGACGGTGAAGGGAGTGGGGAAGCCCTGAATAGTGTGGTAGTCGTCGTACTCTTCGGTGTCAGTGTTTTTGTCGTGGTAAACGGGATCGCGCCACTGAAAGGTGCGAGCGAGCGGTAGATGCGTCTGGAGGTCCATGAGGATGGTGATGGACTCATTTTGAGGCGAGATCAGCGTGACCTGCTCGCCCAGATGTCGCTCCACCATGTGCTGGCCTTCATAAAGCAGAATCGTGTTGGGGTCTTTCATCCAGACTTTTACGGCCGTCTCAATGGAATGGTCGCGGCGACGCAGGTAGTCCTCGGCGATATCTTTATCGAGCGGCTTTTTGCCCTGGTATGTGACCTCCCAAGCCTGGCGGCCGACGTAGAACTGCACGACGTCGCGGTGGCTGGTGTATTCGAAACGGTCGTGGTCGGGCCACTGGTGAAACTCGAAAAACTCAGTGGTGCCGGGATCGGGATTGCCCTGATAAAAGGCGGCGATGTGGCCATGCCGCTCCATGTTATTGATGTTGAGCCAAAGCTGACCGCCGAGAGCCTGCACCATAGCGTCGAGGGCCGCGTGCGCCTGTGCTGCGTTCTTGGCGGCATCCTGGTCGCCCATCTGAGTTTGCGTCGGCGTAGCCTGTGGACCGATCAACAGGCACAGAGCGACGGCAAAGGGCAAAAGCTTCCGCATGAATCCTCCGAAATCGAGTCTCTGCATAGAATGACGCAGATAAGGCGCTCTAGGCGCGTGAAGTCCAGCAAAAAAGCGTCCAGCCCACGTTTGAGCATAGCGGAAGGGGATGCAAGGGTGGAGCGCGGCTTCAGACGGCCTTGAGGACGCGTGCCGGCAGAAAGATGATCGCACTGACAAGGTCAAGAACGCCGCCAACTGCGATGCCCACAACGCGAAACGGTAGCAGCAGCAACCAGACGATGGGATAAAGCACTAGCGCCAGCAGGGCGAGTGGCCAGCAAATCACAAGAAGAATGCACCAAAGAAGGAATTTGACCATAGGTTTATGCGCCTCGTTCGCGCGGAGTGCTTCCTCCATTGTTACGCAGGTAAGTGCCGGTGAGTTCCGCAGGAGTTCTGCCGGGATTAGCGGGCACTCTTCTTCGCGCGGGCGGTGCGCGAGGCCGCCGGGGCGTTGGAAGGTCTGGATGTGCCCTTTGCTCCGCCGGCAAGGACCTTCTTCTGGTCGCGAATCGCCTTTGCGCGGTCTTTCCCGGGCATGGCAAGGATGGCTTTGGTCTTCGGCGGCAGCTTTTCGAAGATGAGCGAATGGGCACGCCGCAGTTCGTCTTCAATTTCGCGCGGGCGAAGAATATCCCAGCGCTCGACGGCGACCCAGTGCGCTCGCGCCAGGTGCGGAGCGGGGATGATTCCGTCGCGCTCAAGCAACTCGTGAAAACGCTCGGCGCCACAGTGGAACCAGAGGACGCCGGTTCCGGTGCCATCGAGATCGGTCATGGCGAACATCTTTCCGCCGATATCGCGATCGCCGGCCCAATAGACAAGATGATGGCCCCAGTTCACGGTTTCTTTGGCATAGGGCAGCGCCAAGCAAACCTCGCGAATGCGCTCGTTATCCATTCCGATATTTTAGGGGGCATCATTTCAGAGGGCAACAGCGTAGGGCGCGCCCGCCGTGCCGGCCGCGTGAGTCATTTTCCACGCAGCAGGCGGTCGAATGCCGGTCCCTGGAATTTGGCCTCAAAAATTCTGAAACGGCGCTCCAGCTCCCACTGGGCTGCGGCCTTCTGGCTGCCATCGAGAAATTGCTTGCAGTTGCCGGAGGGGCTGTCTGCGCCGAGGGTCTCGCCTTTGCACGCGCTGACTGCTGCACGAAAATCGTCGGGGCTGGCCCACAGGCTCGCTCCGGGCAGGAAGTCATGCTCCATCCCTGTCCGCGCCAACTGCTTCAGGTCGCGATAACTGAGGCCATAATCGACGGCTGCGCGCTCATACTCGTGGGTCAGGTCAATGCGGCTTACGCCTTCATCGTCTGTCGAGAGCGCCACCGGCACGTGCGCTGCGCGGTAAACAGGAAACGGATGCCGGTCGCCTTCGACGCCCAGGATTCCCTCATTCGAGCTCAGGTTGATCTCGACCATGATGTGACGGGCGGCCATCTCGGAGAGCAGATCGCCGGCGCGGTCTTCATACATCACATCGACTCCGTGGCCGATACGTTCCGCGTCGCCCAACTCGATTGCCTGGCGAATGTGAAAACGCAGCCCCTCGGGCGGCACAAGTCCCGGCGCGAGCTCGCCGGCGTGCAGCGAGATGTGCACGCCGGGGTAGACGGAGTGCAGGTAGCCGATCATCTTCATCTGCATTGTGTAATCGCGCATGGAGACGAAATCATCTTCGGGCCGCACCAGGTTGATGCCCACCCAAGTGTCGTCCCTCGCTTTCATACTCGCCTGCACCGTTTCGAACGCGAGCAGCGTTTGCGCAAATACTTGCTCAGGCGTAAAGTCCCGCAAAACCGTCCAGAGATACCGGACTTCGACCCGGCATGCGGGCGCGGCCTGCGGCGTTCCGCAGTGCTCCATTTGTTTGCGTGCAGCTTCGGCCTGGAGCGCCGCATTTCGGCCGGCATCCACTTCATCGCGCAGTCCGAGATCCAGTAGCTGTTGGCGAAATTCGGCGAATGCCTCCGGATCCGCCTGCGCCAGCCTGGCGTTCCAGCCTACCTGGTGAGCAATCTGCAGAGCGTGGCTAAAAGGCGGCGTGTGCATCAGCTCAAGATACTGATTGTTCTCAGCGGCGGACCGGCTGGCTACTTCGTCGACCCACTCGGCGGCATGATTTGCGAGCCCACTCATTCGGTCAAAAACGGCAAAGAACTGGTCGTGTTCGCTCCACCCCGCCGTGGGCACAAAACTGCGCACTGACAGCGAATCGATCAGCTTGTCATAGAGCAGTTGGCTCGGTCGGTCGAGGTTGCCGGATAGCTGTGTTGCCGGAATGAGGTCTCCGCGACAGGGAGGCTTGGCGAAGCTCAGGCTGGTGGTGTCGACGCACAAACCGTCCTCGCCCGCATCCCGGATGAGCGTTTCGGCGTAAACCGCACCCGAGAGGTGAACGTGCAGGTCGGCGCCTTTAGGAAAATCGCTCAGAAATGCGCGGAGCGTCTCGGGGCCCTGGTGCAGGTTGGCCTGGTAGACGAGCGCGGTGCGTGCCTCGGCCGTGGTTTGGACGCCTTGACGGGCGGGGGTTTGGCCGTATCCGGCCAGCGCCGAGAGCGCTACGCTTGCAGCGACTTGCAGGAGGCGAGAAGCGATTGGGCTCCGCATGATTGCTCTCCAGTGTAGTCCAGAGCGGCGGCTTGGCCGTGCACTTATGGCTTGGTATACTGGTCAGGTTGTTTTGATTGCACGGCACGTGGATTGACGCACCTCGCCCGGCATTGCCGGAACCCGCGCAGATTCATTCAACTCTTGTCGAAGCTGAGGCCAGATAGCTCAGTGGTAGAGCGCGGCCCTGAAAAGGCCGGCGTCGGCGGTTCAATCCCGTCTC
>CAWCMW010000005.1:0-85990 GCA_963796785.1 uncultured Acidobacteriaceae bacterium
TCATTGACCTGCTTGAATTGGTCGAGGTCGATGAAGATGAATCCGAAAATGCGGGCGGAGCGCCGAGCTTCAGAGATCATGGCGCCTAATTGCTTTTCCAGCGAGAAGCGGTTGGGAATGTCGGTAAGCAGATCGAACTCCGAACGGTGCACTAGGTCCGAATAGAGGTGCGAGGTTTCGATCGCCAGGGTGGCCAAGCCTGCTCCGAGCGCGAGGGCAGAATCTTCTTCTTTGCAGGGCTTGGTGAGCCGGTTCATGGCGGCGAAGATGGTTCCAAGGGCGGTCTCCGAGCGTCCAGAGATTTCATGCTGAACAATCCTCTGCGATGTAATTTTGGCCGGACGCGTGCCTAAAGTGGCGCCATCGGCGATTTCGCACCAGCAGGAAGCGCCGTGCAGCCGGAACGAGACCACTTCCGTGATGCATTCAATAATCTCGCCGAGCGGGCGGGAGTTGTTGATGTCCTCGAGGATGCGGCTGCGCCGCTGTTCAAGGTAAGCCAGCGCCGCGGTTTTGTGCCGAATGCGCCGCTCGAGGGCCCAGCTTCTGATGCCAATGGCAATGACCACCAAAAGCAGGAGGCCGACAATTAACATCAGGTGACGGACGTTCAGCCACGGAGGACGTGCGACGACCACAATGTCGTCAACGTTGCGCATGAGGATGTTGAAAGGCACCTCGCCATTGAAGGGGTTTGCGTCGGTGAGCAGGCAGATGCCGGTGACGCGAATGCGGGTGCCTATGGGAATTTCGCGCATGGGGTTGAGCGCGACACTGCTTGCGGAGCCCGGATGTCGAATGATGGCGGAGAGCAGGTGCCCGTCGGAGTTGAGGACGTACTCGTCCTGGGTCGCCTGGCGCACCTCGGTGACCACCTGGCCCTCCACTGAGACCAAGTCGAATACGCGGCCATGCCCGACGTTGCCGCCCAGTGCTAGTTGACGCCAGGTGAAGAGGTCGGGCGAAACCGGCGCGTGGGCTGACGTTTCGTGGACTTCGCCACGGGTCAAGGTAAGGAAGCCGTTCTCGACGGCAGGAAACCCGATGGCGTCAGCCGTATAACCAAGATGCAGGGGACTCCAACTGTCGGTCGTGATCCAGATGCTTCTTGCGCCGTCTTCGAGGACCAGGGCCACGCCGGGCTGATAGTAGGTGATGGTTCCATGCACACGCTCGCGGTCACTGTGGTCTCGGACCATGTAGCCGCCCAACACGCGGTCCATCGGCGTGACCGCAATCGACCAAGGGTCAACTGCGGCGCGTTTCAGAATCTTCACATCTTCCAGCGACTGGACATGAAAGAGGATTCCGGTCTGCTGCATTTTGTTATCGAAGACGCCGGATTGGACACCGGTGAGTTCGACTTCGGCATCGAGAAGGCCCACGAGGCGGGAAGGGTCATCGCTGTCAATGGTGACGTCGGCGTGGCCGCCGTCCAGCAGTACGCTTAGTTGGGTGTTCGAGACGGGGGCCTGCGAATCGGGCACCAGATTGGCAGACTCGATCACGGCATGCACGGTGACGAGCACGCCATCGGTTTCGGCACGGATCATCTGCTCGAAGGTGGGGCGCACGGGGATGGGCAATGGGCCGTGGCTCAGGAATGTTAGTTCGGCGTTTTCAATGTACGGGCGGAAGCTTTCGTGCATGGTTCCACGCACACGGATGCGATCGCCGGGAACGAGCTGGTACATGAGGGGAGGGTGCACATAAATCGCCGCATCGCCCTCCTGGACAAACAAGTTCCTTTCATAAGAGCGGTAATAGGTGACCGTGGCCTCAAAGGATACGGGCTGGTGTTGAGTGGCCTGGTCGTTGGTGAGGGTAGCAGCTTCCTGCACAGTTCTGATCTGGTCAGAGGGCTGCGACCGCGCGGTCGAAGCGCACAGTAACAGCATCGCGAAACAGGGAACCACCCTCTTCATAACGCGGCTCAAGTAGGCGGGCTGACGAGGATCCCGCCCTACGAACCTTTATCGGCAGGGAGTGGAGAAGAATGAATGGTCGGAAATGCCAGCTTGGTAATGAGTTGCAGGATGGCTGGGGCGCCGCGTCAGGGATGTGCTTTGGCCGCCAGTTCGCGTTCAGATTGTTCTTCGTCGCCGGCGCGGGAATTGGACAGCCTGGTGTACTTGGCGACATACATCGCAGAGTCGGCCCCGCGCAGCAGGCCATCGGCGGAGTCAGCGTCTTCAGGGTAGAGAGAGATGCCGAAACTGGCCGAGCCCTGAAGGAAATAGCCATCTCCGATAAAAGGCTCATGGAAGCAGCTCTTGAGGCGCGCACATATTTCATCAACGTCGGACCGGTTGTGCACTTCAGAAACCAGAACGGCAAATTCGTCTCCGCCCAGCCGCGCCAGCACGTCACCGGGGCGCAGCTGCCGCTTCATACGCCGCGAGACTTCCTGCAAGTACAAGTCGCCGACAAGGTGCCCATGCAGGTCGTTCACCTGCTTGAACTCATTGAGGTCAATGTAGATCAACCCGAAAATTCCGGCGGTTTCGCGCGCGGATTGAATCATGGCACCGAGAGCCTTCTCCATGGAGAAGCGATTCTGGACGTCAGTGAGGAGGTCGAACTCCGAGCGGTGCACAAGATCGGAATAGAGGCGCGAAGTCTCGATTGCCAAAGTAGCCAATTCCGACGCCATGGCCAAGGCCGATTTTTCAATAGCATCGGGATTGATGCGGGCATCGAAAGCGGCAAAGATGGAGCCCAGAGCGGGGCCGGAGCGCCCGGGGATGGGGCTTTCAACGATGCGCAGTGATGAAGACTGATGGTCGACTGGCCGGTTGCCCAGAGCGGCTCCGCCCGCAACCTGGCACCAGCAAGGTGCGCCATTCAACCTGACGGAGACGAGCTCCGTGATCCGCTCAAGAATCTCGGCCAGGGGCTTGGAATGATTGATATCTTCAAGGACTTTGCTGCGGCGGCGCTCGACATAGGCGAGCGAGCCGATACGCTGCCGGTTCCTTCTTTCCATGTACCAGGCGCGAAAGCCAAGGGCGATGACCATCGCCAGCAGGATGCTGACAATGGCGATGAGGTGGCCGACATTGAGCCACGGCGGCTGTGCGACGATCACGATGTCGTCGAAATCGCGAATGAGGATATTGAACGGTACTTCACCGTTGAAGGGGTTGGCGTCTGCCAGGATGCAAATGCCGGTGACGCGGATGCGCGCGCCCAGAGGAACTTGCTTCATGGGAGGAATCGGAGTTGATCCCTGCAAAGCGGAATGACTGAGGATGACCGAGAACAGGTGGCCATCGGATTCGAGAACGTAGAGGTCCTGCGTGGCCTGCCGGACCTCGGTTACCACCTGGCCTTCAACGGAAACCAGGTCAAAGACGTGGCTGTGACCATCGTTGCCGCCCAAGGCAAGGTCCCGCCAGGTGAAGAGGGCCGGGGTCACCCGAGCTTGCACGAGGGTGTCGCGGACTTCACCGCGGTTGAGCTTCAGAAAGCCGTCTTCGACGGTGGGAAATCCGATCGCATCGGCGACATCGCCCACGTGCAAAGGGTTCCAACTGTCGGTGTTGATCCAGAGGCTTCTGGAACCGTCCTGGATTACGAGCGCCGTGCCCGGCTGATAATAGGTGATGGTTCCGCGAACGCGCATGCGCTCAGAAAAGTCGTTCAGACGATAGCCGGTGATGATGCGGTCCATGGCCGTGACCGGAAGCGACCAGGGATCGGAGGCGGCGCGCTTAAGAACTTGATCCCAGCCAGCGACTGAACGTGCAGCAGGACGCCGGTCATCTGCATCTTGTTGTCGAAGTGCCCGGAGACTGCGCCGGTGATCTCCACCTCAGCGTCAAGCAAGTTCTTTGAGGGCGCCCTCATCGTGGATATCGACGTTCGCGTCGACGGGGCCTGCCGTCGACAATCATGCGAAGATAGCCGGCTGGAATCGGCGATCGAGCATCAGGCACAAGATCGGCTGAGCGGACGAGTGCGCGCACAGTGACGAGCCTGCAATCGGTGTCGGCGCGGATCATTTGCTGGAAGGTGGGCTGGACGGATTTGGGCAATGCGCCGTGGCCGAGGAGGGTGATATCCCTGCTATTCACATAGGGCCGAAAGCTCTCATGCGTGGTTCCGCGCAGCGAAATGCGATCGCCCGGCGCGAGTTTGAGATTTGTGGTGGCGTGCACATAGATGGCGTCGTTGCCATCCTGCACGAAGAGATCTTTGTCGTACGCACGGTAGTAGGTGACGGTAGCTTGAAAGGCGACAGGCAGGTGCTGAACGGCTTGAGCGTTGGTGAGCGTGGCTGCGGCATGCAAGGTGATCGCAGGCGCAGGCACGGCCGCCGGCGAGGCGGCCGAGGCCGGGACGGTTGCGAGGATTAAGGCAACCGGGAGAATCATGCGTCTTGACCGTAAAAGCTTCAATTTGCCGCCGCGTTCTTTCTACGCCCGCAAAAGTGCTGTCTTTGTGTTGGTCACCGGCCCACCCGGCGCCGCCGGACGATCTGGGCGATGGCGAAATCGGAAGTAAGCTGGTGAAATGTCTTGCACTTATGGTACTCATGCGGAAATCATTGGGAATAACACTTTCGGTGAGTCGGTACTTTGGTTTAAGCCGTTTTATCCGGTCTATTCCAACTCGCGTTCGCACGATGAAAATCCCGATGCGAAACGGGGGTTTTGGGACCTGGATTGCGGCGCTGTTGCGGCGGGGCAGGCGTGAGAAAGCGTGAGCTCTGGAACAAGGCGGGCTGCGGGGCTCTACACTGTTTGCGGATCATTTGAACGAGATGAAGGGCTTGAATTCAAAGGAAACATGGCGAAGAGACTGCGTGTTGGGATACTTTTTGGCGGCCGGAGCGGCGAGCACGAGGTGTCGTTGCTGTCGGCGGCATCGGTTCTGGGGGCAATCGACCGCGACAAATTCGACGTAACTCCGATTGGAATCACCAAGGAGGGGCGCTGGCTTGCGGCAGCGGACGCGCGCAGTTTGCTCAATGGCGATGCGGGCGCGGTTGGACGGCGGCTGCGCGCGGGTGACCCCGCGACGACACCGGGGGCGAAGCTGCTGCACGAGGGGATTCCCACACTCATGTCGCCGGAGCCGGCGGCGCAGGGCGTGGCTGAGAGAGCGATCGACGCGGTTTTTCCGGTGCTGCACGGCACTTTTGGCGAGGACGGCACGATCCAGGGACTCTTCGAGCTGGCGGGTATTGCCTATGTTGGTTCCGGCGTGCTGGGTTCAGCCGCGGGCATGGATAAGGACGTAATGAAGCGGCTGTTTGCCCAGGCCGGGCTGCCGATTGTGAAACATGTGACGCTGCTCCGCGCGGAGTGGGAGAAGGCGCCTCGCAAGGCGATTGCGATGGTGGAGAAGACGCTCAGGTATCCGGTGTTCGTGAAGCCGGCGAACCTTGGGTCGTCGGTGGGGATCAGCAAGGCTCATGATCGGGCCGAGCTCGGTCCGGCGCTGGAGATGGCCGCAAAGTATGACCGCAAGCTGATCGTGGAGCAGGGCGTGGGCGGCAAAACTCGTCGCGGCGGCCAGCCGGCACGCGCGCGGGAGTTTGAAGTTGCCGTGCTGGGCAACGACGACCCGAAGGCCAGCGTGGTGGGAGAGATCATCCCCGGCAAGGAGTTCTACGACTACGAGGCGAAGTACCTGGCGGAGGGATCGGTGCCTGTGATTCCGGCGAAGATTTCGCGCGAGCAGAGCCGGCAAATTCGCGAGATGGCGGTGGAGGCCTTCAAGGCATGCGACCTTTCGGGCCTGGCGCGGGTGGACTTTCTGATGGAGCCGGGCGGGAAAGAGCGCATCTGGGTCGAACGAAGTGAATACGATGCCGGGATTCACCAAGATCAGCATGTATCCGAAGCTGTGGGAGGCGTCGGGTGTGAACTACAAAGAGCTGATCACGAAGCTGATTGAGCTGGCGTTGGAGCGGCAATCGGAGAAGAACAAGACGACGTATAGCAGGGAAGAGTGAAAGAGCAGGGAACAAGGGAACGAGGGAACAGGGAACGAGGGAACAGGGAACAGGGAACAAGGGAACAAGGGAACAGGGAACAGGGAACGAGGGAACGAGGGAACAAGGGAACAGGGAACAGGGAACAGGGAACAAGGGAACGAGGGAACAAGGGAACAGGGAACAAGGGAGCAAGGGAACAGGGAACAGGGGTTCGGTGTCTAATTGGAAGGACGTTGCAGGCGGTTTGGAACTTCCGAACCGATCCGGATTTGAGGGACGAAATTCATGACATTGCTCGATGCTCCGCAGTTCGATGCAGCGCGAGAGAAGCGCAACAAGTTGATTGTGCAATTGAGCGTGGCGGCATTTTTCGTGCTGCTGGTGGGTTACTGGCTGGTAGCCAGCCGGCCGGTGGATTGGCCGTGGAACTGGCAGCGCTATTTGTCGGGACGCGCGACGGTGAACAAGTTCATGGGCGCTCTCGAGGCCAACGATCTAAACAAAGCGTACGGCGTCTGGTTGAACGATAAGAATTGGCAACAGCACCCGCAACAGTATGCGACTTATCCTTTCACGCGCTTCCAGGACGATTGGGGACCGACGAGCCCGGACAACGAATATGGCCCGATCAGGAGTCACCAGATCGCACTGGCCGGCCGGTATGGGAACGGCCTGCTGGTGGCCATCATGATCAACGGGCGCAAGAGCGACGCGCTGAACCTGGACTACGATCCTAAGACCGGACAGCTAAGCTTTGCGCCGCCGGGCGTGAGCTTGTACCTGGGGCCGTAAGAGGCCGTGAATCGTGGGTCGTGGATCGTGACACGTTGACCAGCCCATGGATCAAGTGTTGGAGCGGGCGATTTGGAGCGCATAGAGAAGGCTCGTGGCGCGCTTGGAGCTGATGCTGTTTGAGGCGACGGCTTGGAGCACTTCATTGAGAAATGGCAGGAAGGTTGCGTCGCCGTTCAATGAGGGAAGGTCGAGGACGGCCTCCTTATTGCGGCGGGGGCGGCGCGGCGAGACACGGACGCGAGCGTGGTGGTAGCAAAAGGGCGAGCCGCGCATGGCCACCGACTGGCACTTGAGACCGTTTGGCTTGATGAAGCGGCATTCCGCGACGGGTTTCATGTTTACTCCTCTGATAGGGGGGTGGCCCCCACCCCCTTCTACCTTTTTGCGCAGGATTCCCATGGAAAGAGGGTTAGCGGCAATAAGCCGTGCAAGATTCCTGTTTTCAATCAACTAGAGACAGCATTTTGAAAATAAAGGGCTTGGTCCGCGGTAGCCAATAGACAGTAGCCTGTGGCCGAGAGCCGACAGTAAGCCAATGTCCACTCGAAGCGAACCAGCCTATTTGATTCTTTCCTCAATTCTGCGCTCGAAGGGCATAATGATCGGCAAACTTGGGGATTTTTTTATTTCTCCTGGAATGAAGGAGTTGGGTAGAAACGAGGGGTGGTGCGGGGTTGACAGGGAAGAGCAGCGGGGCGTGATCGGCGGCGGAAAGGGCGTTTTTCGGGACCAATGAGTCTCGCGTCTGACGGCGCTGGCGTTGGAAGCCTATCATGAAAATCGAGGCGCTGATGGGTGAGCGATGAGAATCCGGCAGGTTGATTTTCTTGAGGAGTTGATTCAGGCCCAAAAATCCGGAGACTTGGTGGTCTTCGCCGGCGCGGGCATATCAATCGATCCCCCCTCGAACTACCCCGACTTCGAGGGTTTAGCAGCCAGGATTGGCGGGGGCATCCATCCGCGATTGCCCGGCGAGGCAATCGACAGGTATCTCGGCCGCCTTGGAAACGTAGGCGTCACTGTCCATCGGCAAGTCCAGTCTGTGCTATCGTCGCGGGACTCCATACCGAATAAGCTGCACGAATCGCTCATGGCAGGGTTCGACGGGACCGAGTCGGTGCGTCTTGTGACTACCAACTTCGACTTGCACTTCACTACCTGCGCCATCAGACGCTTTGGGGAGAACTGCCCCGAGGTCTTCTCCGCTCCCGCGTTGCCGGTCGGAAATCACTTCAATGGGATTCGTGCATCTTCATGGGGCTGTAGATAAGGAGGCAGACCGCCTTATCGTGACCGACGCAGATTTTGGCCGTGCGTACATCACCGAGGGCTGGGCGACCCACTTCCTGCAAGGTCTGTTCTCAAAATACGTCGTTTTGTTCGTTGGATACAGCCATCAGGATATGTTGCTCAACTATCTTGCTCGTGGGTTGACCGTGGGCCCGGGCGAACCGAAGCGGTTCGCCATAACTCCACCCGGCGATGATGCAAGGTGGGAGAACCTCGGAATCATCCCGGTGCATTACCCCCTCTCGGAGCCCCCGCAGTCGCGTCATTGCGAGTTAGGAGCGGCGCTTTCTGCATGGGCCGAACAATCCCATGCCGGTGCCCTTGCCCTCGAGACGCGGATCAAGTCCATCGTCAAAGAGGCGGGGGTTCCGCTGGAGGTGGAGGACCGGGATTTTCTGGAGAGATCGCTGTCAGATGTCTCCACCCTGCGCTTCTTCACCCGTTATGCGAAAGCTTCTGAGTGGCTGAATTGGCTTGAGTATCGGCCCGTTTTCAACGGTCTGTTTTCGGCGGCTGCGACGGCCTCCGAGGTAGAAATCGAATTGGCCGGATGGTTCGCGCAAAACTTCGCAATCGACCAAATTGATGAAGCTCTCGACCTTTTACGGCGGAAACACCTCAAAATTTGCCCAGTACTTTGGCATATGATCGCGCTCAATCTCTTCCAGAGAAAGCCGGGGGGCGAGAAGGTTGCGAAGTGGGTCTCGATCCTGTTAGAGACGATACCAAGCGTCCCCAACAAAGATTTGTTGCAATACCTGTTAACGGATTGCAAGAACTCGGACAATGCGGAGCCAGCGCTTCTATTGTTAGAGCATCTCACGAGGCCAAAAATTACGCTCGCCCGGTCCCTACGGCACTTCGAAAACACAGACGAGTACAAGCACGTTCCGGACATTGAAGTGTCCGCAATTGGAGACGAGATCTGGCTAAATCAAGCGTGGTCATCCTACTTCAGCCCGAACCTAGATCGCTTCGCTGTTCGTCTAGCCGCTATCGTTACGTTGAATCTGACCGAGGTGAACGGTCAGTTTAGGTGCTTCGGAAAGGGTGGTAAGAGCTGGGATCCGGTCTCGTCTTCAAGGGGGATGATTGAATCTCGACAACAGGATCACCTGCACGACGGAATGTCGGTTCTGATCGATATTGCAGCCGGAGTGATGAGATGGGCATGCGCGAATAGGCGAGACCTAGCAGACGGTTTAATCGCTCTTTGGGGAGCAGCCGGGAGCCCCTTGCTGAGGCGTTTGGCAATATTCGGAATGGCCGAAGCAAAGCATATTCCTCCAGACGCGAAACTCGACTGGCTTTTGGAAAAAGGTCACTTATATGAGTTTGGTTTAAAGCATAGAGGTATTTTTTCTTCTGGCTAGCGCATATCCCCAAGCCACTGCCGACGCGCGTATTCGATTACTGAACTGTGTAAAAGAGGGGAGTCAATTACAGGAGAGTCACGAGTAGCCGCCTATCAAAAATTCAACGTGGCCAGCTGGCTAGCACAGAAAACGCCTAATTGTGAACTTGCTCAGGACCTTTTCGCGCATCTTCAGAGCGCGAACCCGTCATTCGGTACACGCGAGCATCCGGATATGGACTCATGGATCAGCTCCGGGTTTGACTTTGGCATGCACTCCAAAGTCAGCAAGGACGATCTACTCTCCTATGACCTCGGACAGTTGGAGGCCGCTCTAGCAGATTTGCAGAACCAGACGGATCCTCTCGATCCCAGGGGTGACGCGCTATCGCGATCGATTTGGAGTCTGCGCGAGACTCTGTAGCTTGGGGTGTGAGGATTGCGACCGAGGCATGCGACGGGGGGCGATGGCTAAAGAGAATCTGGGCGCCATTGATTCGAGGCGTGGATCTCATGCGATCTAACGAGTGAGCAATGGGCGGTGGTGTTGGACCTTCTCAACAAAGGAACGGAACTCTACGAGAGCGAGCTCTATAGCCTATCCATGCTGCTTGAGAGGGGGGTTCAGAGTTCGAATTCTCCGATCCCTGTAAAGCTGCTGGGCAAGGCGAGAGGACTAGCAGATCAGATTCTTCCATATTCCAGGGAATCTAAAGAGGACGTACGTGTCGTTACCCCCGAAAATTGGGTTCAACCGGCCATCAGTCACCCCGGTGGCCTGCTGGCAGAATTCTACGGACACGCGCTTTCCAAGCTCCAGCAGGCGAAGGAAGCCGACCCGAATACAGTCGCAGAGTATGTAGGCACTTTCAGGAACATGGTGAGTGGAAATACCTATTCGGATGAACTCTCACGCGTAATCCTGGCATCTTTCCTGCATTTTCTCTACAGCGTCGACAGTCGTTGGACAATTGAGGAGTTCCTTCCTCTCTTTGATCCGGCGACGGATGTTCGCCGTGCCCGACAGTGTCTCCACGGATATTTGTCCCAAGGGCGTTGGACGGAGTCCATGCTTACGGAATTGCTCAGGTACTACGAGCTTTGGTTCCCATTGATCGGTCGCGAGCCTGACTCTATTCGGGCTTCCTTTTGTGTGCATTTAGCCGGGATTGCAGTCTACGCGTTGGTCCATCCACTCGACGAGGGATGGCTCGCACGATTTATATCCGCGACAACGGCCGAAGTTCGCACGGCATGGGCGAGCCAGATGCGGTTGCTAATTCGAAATCTTGACAACGACGCGAAGGGACATCTCTGGACGCGCTGGCTCAAAAGGTACTGGGAATCTCGGCTGACAGGATTGCCGCTCCCATTGGACAACCATGAGAGCGCGGAGATGTTTGAGTGGGCTCTCGAAATGGGGCCGGTGTTCATGGAGGTCGTCGATCTGATATGCCAAAGCCCCTACCCAAACCTTGGGGACTCTATGGCATATTATCCGATTGCAAATTCCGACCTCCTGAAGCAGTGTCCCGCCGCATCATTGAAACTCTTGGCTTTCCTGACGAAGAATGAAAATGGTAGACCCATCTATGACCTGAATGAGCTTCGAAATGCGGCCTCCGTTCTTGTCGAGCTGGTTCCTGGCGAACCGGCATTCAGGGGCCTCTGCGATGAGATGGCTCGCATGGGGGTGGCTAATGTTGCTGACCTGGCCGCAAAGCTTGTGTGACCTCGAATAACGCCTATCGGGTGTAACTCGTGCAAGTGCATTCTGCTCAATTTGGGCGGTGTCGCGCCGAGGGCAGATAGGTCCCGCAAAGTCGGCTTGTCGGATGGAATCTTGGCCGCGGTTGCGGGCGGGGCGGGTTTGGGGCGCGGCGTATTGTCGCCGTGAAAAACAGAAGCAGGTCTCCATTCGACTCGAGCGCCAGGCGGACTCGCTCAGGGCAGGCTCTCGACACCGCTTACCCCGGTGATCGCGATTCGATCGCGGGGCCCCAAGCGCGCTCCGCGCGGGATGTTTGCCAGCTCGGAGATTTCGATGATTCCCCGGTCTCAAAAGCGAGACCGGGGGCAGCCCGGCGTAAGGCGAGAATTAAGGATCTGGACCACAGTGCTTGCGGGCGGCAGTGCTCCGCATGGGGAATGAGGTATCACTGTCCCGTACATGTCCCGCCAGGTTTCCCCGAGGTTTCCCAAAAGGGAAGCTTTGAAAACGAGACCAACTTAGAAATTAGACAGCATCGGCATCAGCATCGCGGACAGCGGCTCGAGCCATTCTGGGCTGACGACGCAGCAACAAATAGAACGCGATGAAGTGCGTGATCATCAAGAGCGGCACATAGATAATCACGATCGCATAGGCCGCGCCCAACTCTCCTGATACAAATGGCAGCCCTAATTTAACTCCATGGTAATAGTCGACGATGATGTCAATGGCTCCCACGAGATTGAAGCCGACGGCAAGCGGCCAGAAGAGTAGACGCATTCTTATGGCGAGAAGAGCCAGAATTGCGAGCAATCCAGTTGCAAAGTCGCCGTACGCTGCGAAGGGTGCGAAACCTGCAGGCAGATTGTGACCGACGACGCCGGGAAGAATGAATACAAGCCCGAAGAATCGAAAGCTGTGCAGCGTAGCGATAGCGCGGTGCGCATCCATTCTGCTCATACCCTTGAGCCGAGGCAGGATGTACGTACCCGTGCAAAGCAGCCATGCGACATAGCCAAACACGAGATGCAGGTTGAAGATGATTGCGGGCGACATTCGTTCTCCTTTTTAAATTTGGCGGACAGAATTTGGCGATCAGGCAGATTCGCCGTGCGCGAAATCTGGCCAGGAATCACGATGGGTAATGCAGCGCTGTTGCCGAATTGCGCCATGAGGGGCTTATCCGCACCAGCGCTGTCACAAGAACGTTTACTTCTGTGCTGCTGAGTTCATCAATGAGCGCAGCGGCATCAATGGCCCGACGGGAATGTACACGGTGTCCATCAATTGTGCCTTCGCGAGGGGCAGCGTCTCCATGAAGGAGCGCGCCTCGTCCGCGGTCTTCGCATCGACCAGGAAGATTACTCCCCTGCTGTCTCCGCGCGAATACCATTCGCGAATTTTCCCGTCGAGGTAGAGATTCACGGTTGCCCGAGTCTCGTCCGGGATTACGGCCATGACTTGCTCAAAAGTCACACCTTTTCTGGGAGTCTCGATGACCAACACTGCGGTGGTTGCAGGAACAGCGATGCTGGGGAGGGCGGGAGCGGCCTCCGGCTGCGATTGTGCTGCAGAGATTACTGGAAGCCCTGCCATAAGAAATGGGATCAGGATTTTCATTGGTTCAGCTCCGGTTTGGTTTGGTATTGTGATTGATTCCGGCTAAGAGTACGAGCGTACTCTTACTGGACAAAAAAAATTACCCTTCGGCGAAGCACTTAATAAAGAAGTTCCGCGCCTGCTGCAACATCTGCTCACGTTTTTTGGGGGACAAGGTCATCCGCGCCGCAGTCAACACTCCGGCCATACTGGGGAACAACAACTGGAACTTCGCCACTTTTTCTTCTCGCGTCTGACCGGGTATGAATGGGAGCAGCCGCTCACGATAAGCTTCTCGAGAAGCTTCAATCCGTTTTCGCACGGACAAGGGCTGTCGTGCGATTTCCGGCCCCAAGGCGGAGAGCACGCAACCCATCCCCGGCGAATTCGCGTGGCGCCCACTCAGATAGCGCTCGATCATGGCTCGCAAAGCCTGACCTTCGGGCGCAGACTTTGCAACTTCCAACATGCCTTTTCCCATCTCGTCGAAGGCCCGTGCTATTGCTTCGACGAAGAGGTCGTCCTTGCTCTTAAAATGCCGGTAGAAGCCGCCTTTCGTCAGGCCTACGCTCTTCATCACCGTCCCGATACCGCTGCTATCGCCGCCGTGCTCGCGGAAAGAGCGAGCGGCCACGGCAAGAATGTTCTCGTGGTTGTGCGCTTTGTGTTCTGGCGAGTACCGCATGGTCTAAAGAGTACGCTCGTACTCTTTGATTTGTCAAGGCCAAGATTGATCGGCTCCACGACGCTGAATCGGAAACCGAGGGACGGACGTCCGCGCGCGGACTTCGCTCAGGATGACGGCGTCAAGGGAGGTGTATGTGCTATCCCACCCAAGCGGAGCTTGATCCACCCCACGGACGAGGACCTGTCCTGGCCCCGGGATGGGACACCCCTGGTTCGTGGTGGGTTGAGATTGCGAAGGGCAACCGCGGATCCTTCGCTTTGTCCGCTGCGCGGACTTCGCTCTGGATGACGGCGTCAAGGGAGGTGCTTGTGCTACCCCACCCAAGCGGAGCTCAGATCCACCCCGCGGACGAAGACCTGTCCGCGGGGACCCGTAGGATGGGGCACCGCTGATTCGTGGTGGGTTGAGAATGCGAAGGGCAACTGCGGATCCTTCGGTCGCCACGGCGACCTCAGGATGACAACGGAGAAGGATCGTGGTATCCCACGTCTCAGAACCGAGACGTGGGGCACCCATGGTTCGTGGTGGGTTGAGATTGCGAGGAGCAGCCGCGGATCGGCGTCTTCGTCCGGGCCTGAAGGCCAGGTGATTCTGCGCGGCTATTCAGGCGCCTGAAGGCGCCTGCTCCTTCCGTAAACCCACGTCTCAGATGCGAGACGTGGGGCACGCGTTTTCGTGCTGAGCTCAGGCTAGCGGGCGGCTTCGGTGAGGATCTCGGTGTTCTTGCTCATCTTGGCGGTGCGCTCGATCTTGTCCCAGTTGAAGGGCTTGCCGTCGATGGCGCGGAGGAGCGTTTTGAAAAGCACGATCGAGAACACCTGGCGGTAGGCGAAACGCTGGAGCCAAATGTGGAATAGGAGCCAGCCATCGCCTTTATTGGCGGGATGGCGGCGCTCGAGCGAGAAGGCGGCAGTTGAAGTGATGAAGTCGATGACCAGGAAGCCGAGGAAGTAGACGACGAGTTTTTCAAAGCTTGCAGCGGAGGCGGCCTCGGGGTGGTAATGGCGGTTGACGAGGTAGTTGACGACGCCGGCCAGGAACATGATGTCGATAAAGGGTGAGACAAGCGGCAGGAACATCTGGAAGATGAGAATGTTGGGCAGAGCGAAAAGGCCCATGGCCTTGTTGCGGATAAAGGCTGCGCGATGCTTCCAGATGGCTTGCAAGGTGCCGAAGGACCAACGAAAGCGCTGGCGCATGAGGCCGCGGGCATTGATGGGGGCCTCCGTATAGGCGAGAGCGCGGTCTTCGTAGTCGACTCTCAGTCCCTGTTCGAGCAGGTTCATGGTGAGGTCGGCGTCCTCGGCTACGGTGTTGAGCGGATAGCCGCCGGCCGCCTTGACGGGCGCGGTGCGCCATGCGCCGATGGCTCCCGGCACAACGGTGACGACGTGGAAGAGGTCGAGGGCGCGGCGCTCGAAGTTCTGACTGGTGATGTATTCGAGTGCTTGCCAGCGTGTCCAGAGATTGACGCGGTTGCCGACCTTGGCGTTGCCGGCGATGGCGCCGATGCGGGGATCCTCGAAATGAGGAATCAGTTTGGAGATGGCGTCGGCGGCGATGACGGTATCGGCGTCGATACCGACAAAGACTTCCTCGTTGATGCGGTCGAGGGCGTAGTTGAGCGCGGCGGCTTTGCCTGCATTGCGCTTGGTGAGGACCTGGACGTGGACAGCGGCGATCTCCTTGGCGAAGGCGGTCGCGGCCACTTCGGCGGTTCGATCATTGGAGCCGTCGTCGATGACAATGACGCGAAGGTTCTTGTAGTCGGAGTTGAGGACCGAGCGGATGGTGCGAACGATGACCGACTCCTCGTTATAGGCCGGGATGAGAACGGCCACGCGAGGGTTAAACCTGGGCGAGGCCTCGCGCTTCGGCTTGACGATGCGGTCGATGAGAGCGAAGAGCCCGACGATAATGAGGCGCGCGCTCATGAGAATGTCGCCGACAAAGAACACCATGACGATAAAGCTGCCGATGAGGTCGAGCACAGAGAAGGCGATGGAATCTGGGATGGTGCGCACGCTCTGCCAGAAGGTAAGTGGCGGCATGACTTCGGCGGTGGTCTTGCCCATGAGGGCCGAGACCGGAACGAGGGAGTAGCCGCGAGCGCGGAGGGCATCAATGAGTGGGCCGAGCGCGGCAACGGTCACGGAACGGTTTCCACCGCCGTCGTGCATGAGGATGATGGAGCCGCGGAACTGCGGCTTGGTCTTCATGGTTTCAAGCTGGGCGAATACCGACTGGATAATCTCAGATGTGGTCTTGCGAGGGTGTTCATCCCAGTCGTCGGTATCGATTTTGCTGCCGATGATGGTGTAGCCCATCTGCTGGATGCGCCATGCGGGCGCGGCCTCGTCGTCGGTGTCGGGCTCTTCGTCGATATCGTACGGAGGACGGAAATAGAGCGGCTGCACGCCCAGCTTGCTTTCAAAAAGGCGCTCGGTGAGAGTGATCTCGAGATCGACCTGGCGGGGGGAGATGATGCTGATGTCGGGATGCGTCCAGGTATGGTTGCCGATCTCATTGCCTTCGCGAACGATGCGCTGCATGAGGCCGATATGCTCGGCGGCCTCAGAGCCGATGGCCATGAAGGTGCCTTTGACGTGCTTGGCTTTGAGAATGTCGAGGATCTTTGGAGTCCACTCGGGATCGGGGCTGTCGTCGAAGGTTAACGCAACCTCATTGGCATGGTAGCCGTACTGCTGCACGGTATAGGGATGTGGATAGACATCCATATGCTCGTCGTCGATGAGCTTTTTGCGGGGGTCCGATTCGTCGGTGTCGACTTCCACGGTGCGCTTGCCGGGCTGCGGGAGGCCAGTAATGCGCAGGATGTCGCCATCGCCCTCGAGGTCCACATCGTGGCCGGGCTGAACGGTGCTCAGAGCTTGCAGGGCCGCTGGATCGCTGGGGTGATCCCAGATATTCCACAATGAGGAGTCCTCTTCGCCAAGACGCCAAAGGGCGAAGGTTTGCAGACCGAGCTCGCGCGCGGCACGCAACTCATTGAGGACGGTGACGGCATCAAGAAACCAAACGACGTGGCGCTGATTATTGTCTTCGTCGATGTACTCGAAGTGCGGATTGAGGGTGTCGTAGTCGAGATCGAGGTCGGCGTCGGCGTCGGAGGCGCGCTCCCACGTATTGGTTACGGATAAATCATCGGTATAAAGAACCTTCGGCTTGGGATGGTGTCGATCTTTTGGATTGGGAATGGACAGCGTCCAGTCATAGCCGTAGTTTCCGATGGCGCAGATGATTTTTTCTTTGGGGACGATCTTGAGGACGCGGACGAGATTGCCGATGAACCACTGCTGACTGGCGATCGGACCTGGATCGCTGGTGTCCTGGTGCTCGTCGTAGTTCATGAGGATAATGCCGTCGGAGTTGGCGGCCATGGATTTCAGGGTGGAGTCGCTGGTAGAAACGGCTACGTTGACGTAGAGCCGAAGATTGCGCGGGTGCATCTGAGCGTAAAGCGCCTGAATGAACCGGAGGTACGCCGGGTCATCCGCGTCGGGGATGCTCTCGATGTCGAGCGAAATGCCGCGATAGGCCGGGTAAGCGGTGATAAAGCGCATGATTTGCTGGAGGAGAGCGGCGCTTTTGTCCGAATCGGCGAGCACATCTCCCATGCCGGTATCCCACTCCTGGGTGTGGGGGTTGAAGTTGTTGATGGCGGGGAAGACTTCAGTATCTTCCTTGGCCGCCTGAATGACTTTCTTGATCTTGTTGAGATAGTCGGGGTCGCGCACGGATGCGCCCTCGATGACTGGATACTCGCTGAGGTTGTCACCGCTCATGGCCATTAATGTGCCGTTGGGCGAATCAACGTGCAGCCACATGGGAAAGAGCATGTCGAGCTGGTGGATGTGTTCTTTGAGCGAGGAGTAGCTGGACGGGTCGTATTGCACATAATAGGCGGCGCGCAAGCCTTCACCGGTGTTGAGAGGAATGTCAGACGGCTTGCGCTCGGTCTTGCGACGGGTGGGGTGCTGGTTTTTTCCGGTGCGCTCCAGAATGTTTGGCTCAGGAAGCGCCCGGAACTTGTGCTTGGGATTGGGAAGCAACAATTCGGGTAGCTGCTGGTTGCGGATTACGTTGAAAGTGAAGCCGATGAGGACAAGTGTGGAGAGGACGGCGACCGCATCGATAATGCGGCGGAGGCGCTTCCAGCGCTTGCGTTCCGGGTCGAAGAAGATTTGTTGGCCGGGCATTTTTGTGGTGTAAGCAGCTCCGCAAAGACAGCGCAGAACGGAAGTCGCATTCCATGAATGCGACTTCCTTGGCGGGGAACCGGCAAGGGGGCGTAATTCCTGGACGTGCCGTACGCTGTACATTAAAAATCGTATGGAAGCTGGCGAAGAGAGTCAATTGGCGGCGCAGAGTCCCCGGGGTCGGCGTTGGGGTGGTGTACCTGTGGGGCTGGCGCTTTTAGCCGGCCTGGCGCTGCGGCTTTGGATGCTCCGGAATGTTTTTGAGGTCAACGGAGACTCGCTGATCTACGGCGGTCTGGCGAAAAACATTCTGCTGCATGGGCGGTTCGCCCTGACGCTGCCGAGCGGGCAGATGTATCCGACATTGATCCGGCTGCCCGGCTACCCGATTTTTCTTGCTGCTTGCTTCCGGCTGTTTGGGATGGAGAATTATTATTCCGCGGCGTGCGTGCAGACTGGGCTCGACCTGCTTGGCTGCCTGCTGCTGGCGGGATTTGTGCGGCGGATCGCACCTGGCAGGCTGGGCCGGAATGCGGCGCTGGCGACGTTGTGGCTGGCGGTGCTATGCCCGTTTACTGCCGCGTACACGGCTGAGCCGCTGACCGAGACGCCGACACTGTTTGTGCTGGCGCTGGCTTTGTGGGCGATGGTGCGATTCAGAGAGAAGCCGAGCTGGGGAAATGCGCTGTGGTTTACGGCGGCCGTGAGTTACGCCGCGCTGTTGCGGCCGGATGGAGCGCTGGCGGCGATGGTGTTTGCACCCGCGATTCTTCTTGGTTTTGGACGGGATCGGGGGGAGATTAATATTCCGCGGCGTGCGGTGGCGCGCATGGCGACGGTTTGCGTTTTGCTGGCGCTGGCTCCGTTTGCGGTTTGGACGGCGCGCAACTGGAGGGTATTTCATGTTTTTGAGCCGCTGGCGCCGCGGCTGGCGACCGATCCCGGAGAGAGCTCGAACCCAGGATGGGAGCGATGGGTGAAGAGCTGGTGCCTGGATTACATTTCGACGTACGAAATTTACTGGAATGTGCCGGGGAACGAACTCAATGTAAGCGAGCTGCCGAATCGCGCGTTTGATTCGCCTGCGCAATACGCCGAGACGGCGGCGCTTGCCGCGGATTACAACAGCCACGGCATGGAGCTTACGCCGGCGATCGATGCTCGCTTTGGGAGGCTGGCCGAGGAGCGGATTGACGCCGATCCGCTGCGGTCGTACGTGTGGCTGCCGCTTGGGCGCGTGGCAGATATGTGGCTGCGGCCTGCGCGTGGAGAACCTGAATATCGATCTGGATTGGTGGGACTATGGGCACCATCGCAGGGAGACGGAATTTAGTTGGGCGTATGCGGGGTTGAATGCGGTGTATTTGATTCTGGGAATTGCCGGGCTTTGCATGCGGCCGCGTTTGTGGGGCGCGATGCTCGCTTACATGCTGGTGCGGAGCGCGCTGCTGCTGACCATCGAGGCGCCGGAGACGCGGTATACGCTGGAGTGTTTTCCAATGTTGTTTGCGGGGGGCGGGGTGGCGGTGGCGTGGCTAATCGGACTGCGGTCCCGTATGGTCACTCCGGGCCTAAAGGCCCGTGCATTCGGGCCGAGTCATTCAGGGGCCTGAAGGCCCCTGCTCCTTCCGTCGCCTGCGGGGGCTGTTGCGGCGCGGATTTACTTGTCGAAGCTGAAGGCGCCGCTGGGCAAGGGCTGATTGACTTTGATATTGGTGTAGTGGCAAAAGCGCGTGGTGCCGTCTTTTTCATCGAAGACCTGCTTGAGGCTTACGGCGCGGGCGGTGTCGAGCCAGATGGTGACCTTGGGAATGTTCTGGCGGACGGTGGGGTCCTTGGCGACCAATTCGAGCTTGTCGGTCTTGACGCCGTCAATGACCTCGGCGCCGAGATACTTGAGGGTCCATTTCTCTTCAAGATCGTGGCCGCTGGCGCCGAAACCAAGCATCAGGTAGCTCTCGTATTTTCCAGCCTGCGTGTAGGTTTTGGCGTCGCTGGTTTTGCCGGTGTCGGACTCGCGGAGGACGCCGCTGGAAAAAATGTAAGCCTTGGCGGCAGGGTGGCTGTTGTCGCTGGTGATGTGGGCGGCCATTTGGAAGGATCGTTCCGCTGCGTTGATAGTAGACAGCGCCCTTTTGTATGTCCGTGTCGGGGATGGGGTCGGTTTGGACGGTGTCAAATTCGAATGTGGCGGTGGTGGTATGGAAGTTTTTCGCGGCGGCATCGAGCTTGGCCAGGACGCCGGCAAGATCCTCGGCGCGCAGGGATGAAATAGGCATCAAGGCCGCGACAAGAGCGATAAGTAAACCAGATTTCGATCGTAGGCGCATGGACTTCCTTACGCTATTGGACTCACGGACTGGCCCTGGGGATTCCCCAAAAAGGAATTAACGGTGCGCCCAGACCTTCCATGTAAGGTTTCCCTGGGCATCGCGCGCTGTTTCCCAGTGTTCAACGTAGACATCGTCACCCGTAACGGGCTCGACGGCTTTGCGCAGAACCTTTTTTACTTCGCGGTCGGATGCTCCAGGAGGAACGGTGACGTCGGACGCCTGCACGGTGATAATGACGCCGCGACCGCTGGGAACGACCTGGAAAGGATGACTGGTGGCGCCGACGGATGAGGGAGTTGCGCCGTAATCCCACAAATGCGGGGTGATGAAGATGAAGAGCAGAATCAGCGTGACCATGATGTCGTAATGAAACGACCCGCGTGAGTAGGTCCAGTAGAAGTAGCTGCGCAGGACCTGCTTGAAGCCGCGGTTGGGTTCAGCGACGGAGTTGCTCGAAGTGGAAGATGCCATCATCTCTCTTTAACGATTCTATCCATTCCACCCATGTATGGGCGAAGGGGCTCGGGTATCAGCACGGAGCCGTCGGCCTGCTGGTAGTTCTCGACGATTGCGAGCCAGGTGCGGCCCACGGCGAGACCGCTGCCGTTGATGGTATGCACGAACTCGGGCTTGGACTTTGCGCCCGCCGCGGCAGAGGGGCGGTAGCGGATGTTGGCGCGGCGCGCCTGAAAGGCGTCGAAGTTGGAGCAGGAAGAGATTTCGCGATAGAGATTCTGGCCCGGCAGCCAGACTTCAAGATCATAAGTCTTGGCCGAGGAGAAACCGGTGTCGCCGGTGCAGAGCAAGACACGGCGATACGGGAGGCTGAGCGCTTCAAGAATCTCCTCGGCATCGCGGGTGAGGCGCTCGTGTTGGGCATCGGACTCGTCTGGCCGAACGAACTTGACTAGCTCAACTTTTTGAAATTGATGCTGGCGGATGATGCCGCGCGTATCTTTGCCGGCCGCGCCGGCTTCGGCGCGGAAGCAGGGAGTGTAGGCGGCGAAGGAGATGGGCAGGCGCGCGTCGTCGAGAATTTCGTCGCGATAGAGATTGGTGACGGGAACCTCGGCGGTGGGGATGAGCCAGTGGTCGCTGTCTTTGTAGTCGCCGCGCGTGGCTGCGTCGGCGTCGGCGTCGGAGCAGCGGAAGAGGTCCTCGGCGAATTTGGGGAGCTGGCCGGTGCCGAAGAGCGACTTTGAATTGACCATGAACGGCGGAAGGACTTCAGTGTAGCCGTGCCGGCGCGTGTGTGTGTCAAGCATGAAGCTAATGAGGGCGCGCTCAAGGCGCGCGCCCGCGCCCATGTAGACGGCGAAACGAGCGCCGCTGAGCTTGGCAGCGCGCTCAAGGTCGAGGATGCCGAGTGCTTCGCCGATCTCCCAGTGGGGCTTGGGAGTGAAGTCGAGTTTTTTCTGCTCGCCCCAGGTTTTGACGGTCTTGTTGTCGGCTTCGGAGACACCGATGGGAACTTCGTCGCGCGTGAGGTTGGGAACGCGGGCGAGAGATTGACGCAGCTTTTCGTCGAGGTCGACGGCGGTTTTGTCGAGCGAGTCGAGCTTGTCTTTGAGCTGGCGGGTTTCTTCCTGAATTGCGGCGGCTTCGTCCTTTTTGCCGGCCTTCATGAGCGCGCCGACTTGGCTGCTGAGCTCGTTGCGGCGGGCTTTGCACTGTTCGGCGAGGGTGATGGCTTCTCGACGGCTCTTGTCGAGAGCGCGAAAATCACCGAGCAGAGCGGCAGGATCGGCTCCACGCGCGCGCAGCTTTTCTTCAACCAACTCGAGGTTGGAACGAACGAAGGATAGGTCGAGCATTTCTGTACCAGTTTACGACAGCGGAACTGAAGGAAGCTCGAATCGGACGTTGCAAAGGAAATGACGTTGCGCCGTCCCTATGGGACTCAAAACTCTCTACTGGGCCTATTCCCCACGCTAAAGCGCGGGGCTAACAACCACTGCGCCTACGGCGCGAGAGTTCTTGCTATCCCACCCAAGCGGAGCTTGGATGGGGCACCCCTTTATTCGTGGTGGGTGGAGACAGGAAAAGCAACCGCGGATCCTTCGCTTGGCCGCTGTGCGGACTTCGCTCAGGATGACAAGGTCAAGGGAAGTGTTCATGCTTTCCCACCCAAGCGGAGCTTGGATGGGGCACTCCTTTATTCGTGGTGGGTGGAGACAGGAAAAGCAACCGCGGATCCTTCGCTTGGCCGCTGTGCGGACTTCGCGCAGGATGACAAGGTCAAGGGGAGTGTTCATGCTATCCCACCCAAGCGGAGCTTGGATGGGGCACCCCTTCATTCGTGGTTGGCCGGGATTGGGATCCCACCCTAAAACTCCTCGCTGCGCGTGGAATTTTAGAATGGGGCACCCCGGTCGGTGGTGGGTGGAGAAAGGAAAAGCAACCGCAGATCCTTCGGTCGCTGCGGCGACCTCAGGATGACAGAACGTAAGAATGATGAAAGGACTTAAGTATTAGTTCAGTCGGCGGCTTTGGCGCCGCCTTTTGGTGGCGGGGTCTGCGCATTGGGTTTCGCGGGGCCGGCTTCGGTTTGCTCTGCCCAGCCGGGGAGGGTCTGGTCGCCGGTGATGAGGCGCGCGCCGCGGGAGAAGGTGAAGTAGGTCCAGGCCCAGTTGGCCAGCACTGAGAGCCGATTGCGGAAGCCAATGAGAAAGAAGATGTGGATGGTGACCCAGATGAACCAAGCGGGGAAGCCGCTCATGTGGGCCTTGAAGGGCCACTCGACTTTGGCGACGGCGGACATGCGGCCGATAGTGGCCATGTCGCCTTTATCGAAGTAACGGAAAGGCGGGCGCGGTTTGCAGGCGAGGTCGGCGGAGATCATCTTAGCGACGTGATCGCCCATCTGCATGGCGGGCTGGGCAACGCCGGGGACTTGATGGCCATCCTGCTCGAAGTGAGCGAGGTCGCCGAGAACGAAGACCTGGGGCAGACCCGCGGGGTTGAGGTCATCGTCGACGATGACGCAGCCGCGTTTGTCGAGTTGGACATTGGGGACAGCGTGGGGCTGGGTGGCCAGCATCTTGCCGAGCGGCGAGGCCTGTACGCCGGCTGCCCAGAGGGTGACTGCGGTGTCAATGTGCTGGCCATTGGCTTGAACCCAGCCGGGGCCGACGGCAGTGACCTGCGTTTTTGTGTGCACCTCGACGCCCAGGCGCTTGAGCGTGGCTTCGGCTTTGGCGGAGAGGTCCGGAGGGTAGGCGGCGAGCACGCGTGGGCCGCCGTCGAGCAGTAGAACGCGGCTTTTGGCGGGATCGATGTGGCGGAAGTCGTGGCGCAGATAGAGTTGGGCGATGTCACTGATGGCGCCGGCAAGCTCGACGCCGGTGGGACCGCCGCCGATGACGACGAAGTTGAGGGGAGGGTGCCAGCCCTGCTCGAGCATCTGGCGCTCGGCCAACTCGAAGGCCAGCAAGACGCGGCGGCGAATCTCGGTGGCGTCTTCAATGGATTTGAGGCCGGGCGCGAACGGCTCCCACTCATCGTGGCCAAAGTAGGAGTGGGTGGCGCCGGCCGCAAGGACGAGATAGTCATAGTTGAGGGTCGCTCCGCTAGCCAGAGTGACGTGCTGCGCCGCGGCGTCAATGCCGATGACTTCATCCATCAGGACCTGGGCGTTGCGCTGGTGGCGAAGGATGGAGCGGATGGGCTGGGCGATATCGGCCGGGGAGAGCACGGCGAGCGCGACCTGGTAAAGCAGCGGCTGAAAAATGTGGTGATTGCTGCGATCGACAATTGTGACGTCGACCGGCAGGCGGGCGAGGCCCTGTGCGGCGTGAAGGCCGGCAAAGCCGCCGCCGACGATGACGACGCGAGGACGGCGCGACGGCAAGGCAGCGGTTGCGGGTGCGGTTACGGATTGATTGGGGTTCGTCGTTTCGGTCACGGAGGTCCTTTCCGCCGCAGATGCTGTTGCGCGCTCCTACCTTAAGGATGCGCGAGGGCGGCCGAAGGTGGCAGGGAATGGATGAGGATTGGGGCCGAACGCAGGGTTGCCGGCTTGGCTTGGACGGCCGGCGCGCAGGTTCTGCGCCTGCTGCCGTACTGTAGCATCCAGCTATGATTTGGGGCGCGTCAATATTGGGCGAGTCGATTTGGAGCGAGACGATCTGGGGCGCTTCGTGGGCATGGTGGGTGGGGTTTCACGCGGTGGTGGCGGTTGTGCTGCTGGCGGACTCGATGTTGCCCGGCCATCGGCGCGAATCGCGGCGCGCACAGGCATTTGTATGGATGGGGACGATCGGATTGGCGCTGGCGGCTGCCGGGTTTGCGTGCTGGATGGCCGTGGCGATGGGCAAGCAGACGGCGCTCGAGTTCGTGACTGGGTACACGATCGAGACTTCGCTGAGCATCGACAATTTGTTCGTCTTCCTGGTGCTGTTTGAGGGGTTCCGGATCGGCGCGCAGCGCCAGCACACGGCGTTGCAGTGGGGCGTGTGGGGCGCGTTTGTGCTGCGCGCGGTGTTTATTGCGGTGGGCGTGACGCTGTTGCAGAAGTTTGAATGGGTGACGTGGGGCTTCGGATTGATCCTGCTGTACGCGGCGTGGCGGCTGGTGCGCGAAGGCTCGCCGCGCGCGGCGATACCGGAGTGGATTGTGCGACTCCAGCCGGCGAAGGGATCGTTGATTCCGGTGATTGTGGCGGTGGAGGTGACCGATCTGCTGTTCGCGACGGATTCCATTCCGGCGGTGCTGTCGGTTACGCACAATCCGTTTGTTGCGTACACGTCGAACGTGGCGGCGATTCTGGGACTGCGCTCGCTCTACTTTGGTCTGGCGGGGATGCTGGACCGCTTCAAGTATCTGCATTACGGGCTAGGCGCGATTTTGGCGTTTGCGGCGCTGAAGATGCTGGCAGCGAAGTGGGTCGATGTGCCGGCGACGCTTTCACTGGTGGTGATCGGGGTGATTCTGGCGGTTTGCGCGGGGGCGTCGTTGAGGCAGGGAACAGGGATTAGGGAATAGGGAACGTGAACGGTGGGCGGTGGAAGGGCTTCATCGCGGAGTCAACGACACGTGCTCTAACGAATGGGTTGGTCGTGTTTGCGTCTTTCGTCGCGGAGGGCGCAGGACGAAGCGCAACCGCAGGTCCTTCGACTCAGTCGCTGCGGCGACCTCGCTCAGGACGGCAACAACGACAAGAGGGTTCGTGGTATCCCAGGTCCCAGAAGCGGGACCTGGGGCACCCATCTGAAGAGCTGAGGGTGGAGCGAGCGGGTCTTCTATCATTAGAAACACTGTGCAGACGATACGAGTAGAGACGGCTTCAGCGAAGTACGACGTGGTTGCGGGGAGCGGGTTGCTCCAGGAACTGGCGCCGCGGATGGAGCGGGCGGTGGGCGGGCTGACGCTCAAAAGCAGACGGGCGCGCAAAGTGTTTGTGCTAACGTCGCCGGAGATCTGGGCGCTGTGGGGCAAAAAGTTTCTCCGGTCGTTTCAGGAGGCGAAGCCTCACGAAGCGAGTTTCGAAGCGCCGGTGACGCTGTTTCTGCGCTCCCGGCGAACAACACAAGACGATGAAGAGCGTGGAACGCCTGCTGCGCGAGATGGTGAAGGCGGGCGGCGATCGCGGATCGCTGCTGATTGCGTTTGGCGGCGGGATTGTGGGCGACGTGGGCGGATTTGTGGCCGCAACGTTCATGCGCGGAATTAATTATGTCCAGGTGCCGACGACGTTTTTGGCGCAGGTGGACTCGAGCGTGGGCGGCAAGGTGGGCGTGAACCTGCCCGAAGGCAAAAATCTTGTCGGGAATTTTCATCAGCCGCGAGCGGTGTTTGCCGATATCGGCGTGCTGGGGACGCTTCCCGATCGCGAGCTGCGCGCGGGATTGATGGAGAGCGTGAAGGCGGGGTTCATTCGCGACCGGGCGCTGGTGCGGTTTATGGAGGAGCATGCGGAGGAGATCCTGGCGCGCGATCCGAAAGCACTGGAGCGGGTGATTACGGCGTCGGTGAGAATGAAGGCCGAAGTGGTGCGGAAGGATGAGCGCGAGGGCGGGTTGCGGATGATCCTGAACCTGGGACACACGGTGGGGCATGCGCTGGAGCAGGCGACACGCTACAAAGCCATGCTGCATGGCGAGGCTGTGGCGTGGGGGATGGTGGCGTCGCTGGCAGTGGCGCGGAGACGCGGAACGATTACCGGCGGTCAGATGGAACGGATGGAGAAATTGATTTATCGCTACGGGCCGTGGCCGAAGTTGAAGGTGACGGCGGCGAAGGTGATGGCGGCGACGGGTCGCGACAAAAAGAATGTGGGCGGGGTGAGGCGGTTCGTGTTGCCAGTGGGGATTGGCGACGCGGGCGTGGTGGAGGATGTGACGACGCAAGAGCTGGAAGCGGCGGTGAAATACATGTTGGTGAGGGCGAGGACGGCTTTCAGCTTCTAGCTACTAGCTTCTAGCCGCTAGCTAAATGCCGGTGGGTTGAGGGTTGTGCTATCCCACCCTAGCCGCAAAAAAAAAGCGCGGCGAGGGTGCGGCACCCAACGAGGACAGCTTTCAGCTTCTAGCTGCTAGCTGAATGCCGGTGGGTTAGCGGTTGTGCTATCCCACCCTAAGCGTCCGCTGCGGCGGACGCTTAGGATGGGGCACCCCAGGCTGTGGATGAATTGAAATAGTGTTGGCGATTTGGGTGGAGTGAAGGATTTAGCATCCAGCTAAGAGCAGTGATCGTCCAAGAAGAAGAGTTTTGTGCGGCTTCCCAAATCCGGGATCGAATTTTTCAGCGTCACTCGCTGGTGAGTGAACTTCCAGAAAGACAACCGCAGATCCTTCGACGGCGTTTGCCGCCAGAAACGCGGCAAACGCCGCTCAGGATGACAAATCGTGTTTTGTTCGGCGATTCAAGACGAGTGAATGTGCGGCGGTGATCCGAAATGAGCGGGTTGTTCGGCGATTCAAGACGAGTGAATGTGCGGCGGTGCGAGATGCGGCAGTTGACTTCAACTCCTGACGGGATGCTGAATGCGAGGAATGGCAGATAAGCGATGAGCGATCAGCCCATGTACAGGTGGCTTGAGCAGCAGGGCGAGGCGTTTGGCGGGCCGGGCCTCGCGCCACGCTGGACTTCAAGCGTTAAAGACGCGGTGGTGACGGCGTATTCGGGATCGAGCCGGATATGGTTCACGTGCTCGCATGGAATTCTGAACGAGGTCTATTGCGCCACGATCGATCACCCGCAGGTGCGGGACATGGAATTCCTGCTGACCGACGGGGAGACGTTTGTCCACGAAGAGAAGCGGGACATGAAGACGAGCTTCGAATACATCGATCCTGACGCGCTGGGAGTGCGGTATGTGAACCGCGATCCCGACGGGCGCTACACGGTGACCAAGGAGATGATTGCCGACCCGCACCACGGGGTGGTGCTGCAAAGGGTGCGGCTGGAAGCGCACAAGGACCTGATGCCGCGGCTGAAGTTGTATGCGCTGCTGGCGCCGCATCTGGATGGAGGTGGGGCAGGGAACTCGGCTCGGGCAATGGACCTGGCGGGGCATAACGTGCTGCTGGCGTGGAAGAACGGGTGGTCGCTGGTGATGACGGCGAGCTGCGGATTCGCGCGGATGAGCTGCGGTTTTGTGGGTGCGAGCGACGGCTGGCAGGACCTGATGCAGAACATGAAGATGAACTGGGAGTTTGGGTCGGCGACGAACGGGAACGTTGCGGTGATGGGCGAGATCGACCTAGGCTGCATCGACGATTTGAAGAGCGCGCGAGAAGGCGCCGCCGGCGAGGTCGTGGCGATGGTTGAAGGCGAGATGGCGGTGCGTGAGTTTACGCTGGCGATCGGGATTGGTGAAGGGCATCATACGGCGGCACAGAAGACGATGGGGGCGTTGTCAGTTCCTTTCGAGGAGCAGAAGAAGCGATTCATCGAGCAGTGGAAGCGGTCGGCGCATCCGGATGAGCTGGCGGCGAAGGCGCAGGATGGCGGAAAGCTGATGCGGGCGAGCCACGCGGTACTGCTGGCGCACGAAGACAAGGAGTTCTCGGGAGCGTTTGTGGCGTCGGCATCGATTCCCTGGGGGCAGACGAAGGGCGACGACGATCTGGGCGGGTACCACCTGGTGTGGACGCGCGACATGGTGCAGACAGCGACGGCACTGTTGGCATGCGGACGGGCGGAGACGGCGCGGCGTGCGCTGGTGTACCTGGCGTGCACGCAGCAGGTGGATGGAGGGTTCGCGCAGAATTTCTGGATCGACGGGCGGCCCTACTGGAGCGGCAAGCAGCTCGACGAGGTTGCGTTCCCAATCATCCTGGCGTGGCGGCTGTGGAAGGCGGGCGGACTGGGCGAGCTGCACATGTTTCCGTTTGTGGAGCGGGCAGCCGGGTGCCTGGTGCGGCAAGCGCCGATCACGCACCAGGAGCGATGGGAGGAGAATGCGGGGTATTCGCCATCGACTTTGGCGGCGGTAATTGGCGGATTGATTTGCGCGGCGGAGATGGCACGGGCGCACGAGGCGGAGGAACTGGGCACGTTTCTGGAGGAGTTTGCGGATTGGATTGAGGGTCATCTTGAAGACTGGACGGTGACGAACAACGGAGTGCTGCTCGCGGATGTGAAGCGGCATTACATGCGGATCAGGCCGCCGGAGTGCGGAGAGGCGTACGCGCACGAGGGCTGCGGGAAGGAAGTGATTCATCTCCAGAACCGGCCACCGGGAACGCGGACGGAGTTTGAGGCGCGCGAGATTATCGATGGTGGATTCCTGGAACTGGTGCGGTACGGCGTGCGGCGGGCGGACGATCCATTGATTGCGGATTCGCTGAAAGTGGTGGACGCGGTGCTGAAGCGCGAGCTGCCGCAGGGACAGGGATGGTTGCGCTACAACTTTGACGGCTACGGACAACGGCCGGATGGAGGGCCGTATGAGGGATGGGGACAGGGACGGGTGTGGCCGCTGCTGACCGGTGAGAGAGCGCACCGCGAACTGGCGGCGGGGAACGACATCAGCGAGTTGATCAGGACATATGAGGAGTTCGCGAGTTGCGGGCAGTTGCTGCCAGAGCAGGTGTGGGACGAGGCTGACCGGCCGGAGCGGAGCTTGAAGAAGGGTCAGCCGGCGGGTTCGGCAGTGCCGCTGGTGTGGGCTCATGCGGAGTATTTGAAGTTGTTGCGGTCGGCAGTAGACGGAAAAGTGTTTGACCGCATCGATCCTGTGTATGCGCGGTACTGCGAGCCGGAGGGCCAAAAGAAGCGCAGGCGGGACGTGGAGATTTATAGCCGCACGAGGCCGGTTGAGGAGATGAATGCGGGAAGCACGCTGCGGATTCTGGACGAGCGTTTTTTTGACGTAACGTGGACCGACGATGGATGGAAGACGATGAACAAGGCTCAGAGCCGGGGATTGGGGAGCGCGGGATTCAGCGCGGACATCAAGCCGGCGGCGGGCAGCCAGGAGCTGGAATGGACGATGCACTGGCAGGAATCGGATAGCTGGCTTGGATACAATGTGAAGGTCAAGGTGGAAGCGTCTTAGCACTCCAGGTGAGACGATCCATTCCAGGTTTTCTCTATCCCAACCAAGCCGCATAGACAAAGACGCGGCGCGGGTGGGGCACGCGAATCGGCAATAAACGGAAAGGAAATCCAGGATTCTTATGGCATCGGGGATTGCTTCACTCTCACTCGACCAACTTTCGATCGATACATTGCGTTTGCTCGCGCTGGACACGGTAGAAAAGGCCAACAGCGGGCATCCGGGGGCGCCGCTGGGATGCGCGCCGATCAGCTATCTGCTGTTTCACAAGCTGATGAAGCACAATCCGGCGCACTCAAAGTGGGCCGACCGAGACCGTTTTTTGCTGTCGAATGGGCATGCTTCGGCGATGCTCTACGGGACGTTGTTTCTCTGCGGCTACAAGGTAACGCTGGACGATCTGAAGAGCTTTCGGCGGTGGGGATCGATCACGCCCGGGCATCCGGAGTACGGATTGACCGACGGCGTGGAGGCGACAACCGGGCCGCTGGGACAGGGATTTGGGATGGGCGTGGGGATGGCCATCGCGGAGAGGCACCTGGCGGCGACGTATAACAAGCCGGGCTTCAATGTGGTTGACCATCACACGTTTGTGCTGTGCGGCGATGGCGATTTGATGGAAGGGATCTCGCACGAGGCAGCTTCGCTGGCAGGGACGCTGGGGCTGGGCAAGCTGATCGTGCTGTACGACGACAATTTGGTCACGCTGGACGGGCCTGCGGAGTGGAGCTTTACCGAAGATGTGTACAAGCGGTTCGAAGCCTACCACTGGCATGTGCAGCGCGTGATGGACGGCAACGACCTGGACGGCATTGAAGCTGCGATTGCAGCGGCGAAAGCGGTGGACGGACAAGCCATCTTTGATCGCGGTGCGAACTGTGATTGGCTACGGCAGTCCGAAAGCCGGAACGAACAAGGTGCACGGCGAAGCGATGAGCGCCGAGGATACGGCGGCGACGAAGAAGTTCTTCGGGTTCCCGGAGGACCAGAACTTTTACGTGCCGGAAGACGCGCTGAAGAACTGGCGCGAGGCGGAGAAGCGCGGCGCGGGGCAGGAAGCGGAGTGGAACAAGCTCTTCGCCGGATACAAGGCGGCGTTTCCTGAGCTGGCGGCGGAGTTTGAGCGGACGCAGGCGGGAAAGCTGAAAGCCGGATGGGAGAAGACGATTCCGAGCTTCCCGGTAGACAAGCCGGTGGCTACGCGCAACGCGGGACAGCAGGTGATGAACGCCATTTTCGACAGCGTGCCGGAGTTGTTTGGCGGCGCGGCGGATTTGACGGCGTCGACGAAGACGATTTTCAAAAACAGCGCGCACTTTGCCGCCGATCCAGCGGGACGCAACGTGTTTTTTGGCGTGCGCGAACTAGGGATGTGCGCGGCGGTGAATGGAATGGCGGTGCACGGCGGGCTGAGGCCGTTCGGATCGACATTTTTTGTATTTTCGGACTACGCCAAGCCGGCGCTGCGGATCGCGGCAATCATGGAGGCTCCATCGACGTTTGTGTTTACTCACGACTCGATCGGAGTCGGCGAGGATGGGCCAACACACGAGCCCATTGAGCACCTGATGGCGCTGCGCGCGGTGCCGCACATGACGGATTTTCGGCCGGCCGATGCGAATGAGACGGCCGCATGCTGGCGGCTGGCGCTCGAGCGCAGAGGGCCGTGCTTCTTTGCGCTGACGCGGCAGGATGTGCCGGTGATCGACGCGGCGAAGAACGATGTGTTCGCCGGCGTGAGCAAGGGAGCGTACGCGCTGCAGGACGCGGCGAATCCGCAGGTGATTCTGATCGGGACTGGCTCTGAAGTTTGGCCCGCGGTGGATGCGGCCAAGCTGCTGGCGGCGGAGGGAATCAGCGCGCGCGTGGTGAGCATGCCGAGCTGGAAGATTTTCGACGAGCAAACGGCGGCGTACAAGGCCAGCGTGCTGCCGGCAGCTGTGCCGAAGCTGGCGGTTGAGGCGGGCTCGACGCTGGGATGGTGGAAGTATGTGGGCTCGAACGGCGACGTGATCGGGCTGGACCGGTTTGGCGCGTCGGCTCAAGGGCCAGTGGTGATGAAAGAGTTGGGATTCACTGGGGAGAATGTGGCGGGAAGGGCGAAGGCGCTTCTCAAGCGGAGCTAGCGGAGTTAGCGGAGCTGGTGGAGCTTTTAGCTGTTAGCTATTAGTTTTCTCTCGCTGGGTTGGCCGCTATGCTTCCCACCCTAAAGCTCTCCGCGATGCTCCGAGCTTTAGGATGGGGCACCCCGAAGATGTGGCTCATTTGCAAGGAAGGCTTTTCGTGAAACTTGTTATTGCATCGGATCATGCGGGATTTGCGTTGAAGGAAGAAGTGCGCGCGAACCTGGCAGGCGCGGGACATGAAGTCATCGACCTGGGAGCGTTCAAGTGCGAGCCTGAGGATGATTATCCCGATTTTGCGGAGAAGTTGGGCGAGGCGATCAAGTCGGGAGTGGCTCCGAGGGGAATCGTGATTTGCGGATCGGGCGTGGGCGTGTGCGTGGCGGCCAACAAGATTCCGGGAATTCGCGCGGGGATTTGCCACGACACGTATTCGGCGCACCAGGGCGTGGAGCACGACGACATGAATGTGCTCGTGCTGGGGGCGCGGATCATCGGCTCGGCGCTGGCGTTTGAGTTGGCGCGCACTTTCGTTGGGGCCAAGTTTCAGGCGCAGGAAGGCCGATTCGAGCGGCGATTCAAGAAGGTGCTGGCGATCGAGGCCAAGTACGCGCGTTAGGGAGCAGCGGAGTTGGCGGGGTTAATAGATCGGTGAGAATTCTTTCCCCGGTCTCAAAATCGAGACCGGGGGCACCCGGCGGGCCGATGGATGTGCGATCCCACCCTAAAGCTTCCCGCTGCGCGTCAAGTTTTAGGAAGGGCACCCCGGCACCGGGGAATAGAAAGACCAAGGCCGAAAGGCAACCGCAGATTCTTCGACTGCGTCCCGCTGCGGCGGGACTCCGCTCAGAATGACAAGCGATTTCTTGCCCAGGACGACTGTCGCACGTTGCGCAGAGTTTCAAACCCGGAAATGACAACGAATCCCAGAAATAAGAACGCGCACAGCGCGGGAAAGAGTCGCCGATGCTGCCCTTCGACGTGATCCTGTTCGACGTGGGCGGGGTGCTGCTGACCAACGGATGGGATCACGGCGAGCGCGCTGCGGCAGCGGCGAAGTTCGGGCTGGACGCGCAGGAACTCGAAGCTCGCAATGCGAAGGTTTATGCGGCGTGGGAACGGAGCGACATCGATCGCGACCAGTATCTCGATGCGGCGGTGTTCTATGAGCCGCGGAGCTTTTCGCGAGACGAATTCTTTGACTTCATCCTGGCGCAGTCAAGGCTGCTGGAGGATGGGGCGCTCGAGATCCTGGCGGAGCTTTCCGCGGCCAATCGATATTTCATCGGCGCGCTGAACAACGAGGCGCGGGAGACGAACGATTTTCGCTTTGCGAAGTTTGGTCTGCGCCAGTATTTCAAGGTGGCATTCAGCTCGTGCTACGTAGGGCTGCGCAAGCCTGATCCGGCAATCTACCGGCGGGCGCTGGACATTCTGGGGTCTGATCCCGAGAGGACGCTGTTTATCGATGACCGACAGGAGAATGTGGATGGCGCGCTGGGGGCGGGGATGAAGTCGATTCGGTTTGCGGGCGCGGAGATGCTGCGAGCGGAGTTGGGGAAGCTGGGCGTCCTTTAAGATCAGCTCTTAGCTATTAGCTTTCAGCTTTTTCGTGCTGGGTTTCAGGGGCGTGCGATCCCACCCTAAAGCTCTCCGCGATGCTTCGAGCTTTAGGATGGGGCACCCCAGCGATGTGACGGATTTTGGAGAAGTGCGGGCGAGGACGCCCGCACGACAGCCGGCCGGGAGGCCGGCGGTACAGATCGATCGTTGCGCAGGAGCTGGGGCTTTTGAGTGCGAGTAACTCTTTGGCGCGTATGGTGTCTAATTCCGATGAAGGATGGAAAGACACGTGCGTCGATTGAATTGCTTCCCGGTTACGGGAGTTCTTTTATTTGTCCTGGTTGGATTCACTGCTGTGGGTGCGGCGCAGTCGGGCAGCTTTGAGGTCGCGCAGAACGGTCATGCGGTAGGCACAGCGAGCTACCAATTCACAGCGACGACGGATGGCTACGATTCGACTTCGCTGGTGAAGGTCGCGATGCAGGGTCTGGACTATGCGCTGTCGAAAAACGAGCAACTGAGCGCAGGTAATCAACTAAAGCACGTAATGCTGAGCGCCATTGTGAACGGCGAGGCGGTGAACGTGGTGGCGGCGCCTGATGCGGCGCAGATCCTGCTGAATATTTCTGCGAACGGCAAGAGCTCGACGACTCGACTGGCGGCGCACGCCGGGCGCTGTGTTTCTGCCGGACTTTGACGCAGGCGCGCTGGAGACGCTGTTGGCGCTCGCAGTGGCCAACAATAACCGAGGCCTCTGGGTGATTTTGCCGAAGGAGGCGGGCTCGATTGAGCCGGTGCGACTGGCGACCTATCCGGACCAGGAAGGCACGCTGGATGGAAAGCCTGTCACGGTGCATCACATGGAAGCGATGATTGCGGGAGCGGACACGGAGCTGTATTCCGGGCTGGAGAACCAACTGTTACAGGCGGAGTTGCCGGAGGGGGGATTTGTGCTGATTCGGAAGGGCTTTGTCCTCAAGCCTCCTGCGAAACCAGTTGTCCCGATAGGCGATGGCCAAGCGACACCGCCGACGCCTGCCAACTGATAGGGTGGCGGCGAACCCAAAAGCGTGGCGTGCGCGTCCAATTATCAGACAAACCCGAATCCGCGAAGGCACTCGGATAAGAATGCGGATCGAAGTAGACTGGAGAAGCTCTCGATTGTCCGCACTCTCCCTCATGCGCCGCACCGCACTCATGGCGGTTGCGCTGGCCGTGGTTGCATTGGCCGGCGCGTCAAACGCCCAAACAAGATCCGACCAAACAGGCCCATCGACAAAGACGCAGCGGAAGCTGTCTGAGCGGAACATTTCGCATGCAGCACACCGGTCGTTCCATAGCGCTGGGCACAGCACAGGCCGGGGCGGAATGACGCACGCAAAAAGCTACTCCAACGGCCGTGCGAGTTTGAGCGCGACGCCAAGGAGGCTCACGCCGGATGAGGCGGGACGCGAGGCAGGGCTTGCGATTCTGAGACGGCGCGAGGGTGCGCAGGTATCGCGCCGCACGGTGCGCGTAGTACACCGGCATTCGACGCGGCGGGTAAGGCTTGAGCGGGCGGCATGGCGATCAGAAGAGAGTCGGGCGACGCAGGGATCCGAGTCAGGTGAGGCGGCAGGGGAATACACAAGTCCGGAGACTGGGCGGGCGGAGACAGACGAAGCGCAGAACGCGGAGTCGCAGCGAATGGGTACGGACCGCGAGACGATGCCGGCGGCGAGTCCAGCCGAGGCGAATGAAGCGGGGGCGAATGATGCTGGAGCGAATGAAGCTGGGGATAGCGCGGACGCGGGGACGGGGGCTGTTGAAAGGATGACGCCCAGCGAGGCCGCGGCAGAGAGGACGGCCGATGCGGCGCAGAACATCGATGAGGGCGCGGCTACGGCTTTAAAGGGCGAAACGACAAGCGCGGCCGGCGCGAAGGCAAGGAACGACATCGCTTCACTGGTGATCCCGCGGAGCGGGATGCCGCTGCCGCTGCGCGGGTCTCTGGCGTCACTGGAGCGGCAGAACGACCGGTTGGAAGCGGAGGGGTTGGAGCGGATTGAAGACGAAGCCGATCTGGCCTCGCGCATTGCCGATAAGCTGCTGGTGGCGATTCCGGTGTCGAGCGCGCTGACCGTGAATCCGGACCTCGAAGAGAATCACCGCTATTGCCGGCCGTGGACGGCGAAGTTTCTGGCCGACCTGGCGCGGGCGCACGAGGCGGCGTTTCACAGGTCGATTGAAGTGAGCTCGGCGGTACGGACGGTGGAATACCAGAAGCGGCTTGAGAGGACGAATGGGAACGCCGCGCCTGCGGAAGGCGACCTGGTGAGCCCGCATCTGACGGGCGCGACGATCGATATCGCGAAGAAGGGCTTGAGCCGCGCGGAGATGGCCTGGATGCGGCGGCAGCTGATGGGGCTCGAAGCGCTGGGAAAGATCGATGTGGAAGAGGAGTTCAAGCAGGCGTGTTTCCACATCACCGTTTACAAGAACTATGCGCCGGCGGGAAAGACGGGTCCGGTGACGCCGGCGAAGCCGGTAGCGGGCAGGACCCGGAGGCTCAGGGCCGAGCCAGTTGCGGCGCAGGGGGCGTAGGCGGAGATTCGCCCAGTTTGATCGAGCGCCATTCAAGCAGAGGCACTTCCGAAATTCGGGCGACCCTCTGGGACGCGGACTGAATCCGCTTGCTGAATGGGTGCGTTCGAGCCTGGCTGCCAAATCCCAGAAAATTCATTCGATAACCGGCGCATGCGCAGGATACAATCGCGTGCGGGTTATTCTCTGCTGGTGTCGAGCAGTTCTAAACTCCTCAAAACTAACTTGAGAGGCGAGCGATGAGCGATATGGGAGTTCAACCTTTGGGCGAAGGAGCGGCTGCGGGCGCAGGATTGACGCAGTTGCAGCGCGTGACGTACACGTTTACGGCCCCATCCAAGACGTTTGAAGACATCAAGCGCGGAAACAAGAGCTGGTGGCTGCCGCTGATTATTGGCGCTCTGTTTTCGTACATTTTGTTCGGCGCGATTGTGCAAAGGATCGGGATGCAGCAAGTGGTGGACAATCAGATCCGGCTTGATCCGAAGGCGCAGGAACGGATGGCAAACGTACCGCCGGAGCAGCGAGCGACGAGTAACAAGATTGCCGTGGGGATTACCGAGGGAGTGTTTATCGCCGGGCCCATTGTGGGCATGGCAGTTGTGGCGCTTCTCTCGCTGGGGCTGATGGCGACAATCAATTTTGGTTTTGGCGGGAAAGCGAAATTCGGGAGCGTTTTTGCCCTGTTCTACTACGGCTGGCTTCCGTTGATGATCAAACCGATTCTAGGGACGATTGTGATTTATTCGGGGATGGCGCCGGAGTCTTTCAACATCAAGAACTACGCGCCAACGAATCTGGGTGCATTTCTGGATCCAGTGGACACCAACAAGGCGCTGTACACGCTGGCGACTTCATTGGACGCGGTGACGATCTGGTCGCTGGTGCTGCTGGGCATCGGGATTTCGATTATCGCGGGAACAAAACGCAGCTCGGGCTACATCGCAGTGTTTGGGTGGTGGGCGCTCTTTGTGCTGATCGGAGTGGGCTGGGCCGCGATGATGGGGTGACAGTTTTTTCATGCTGGATCGGCGGTGCATTCCCAGGTTCCTTCGCCACGGCGGACGAGGGAACTGGGGCACCCGCGAAGTTCGCGAGAAGCAACCGCAGATCCTTCGCTCTGCTCAGGATGACAGTGGTGTGGTTCGGTTGGAGACGAATTTGCGCTGCTACAATCGAATCTGCTGCTGACAGCACATGTTCACGCGGGTTGAGCGGGTTGGGATGAGCTCAAGGCGCGCTTTGATGAGCCGGGCAGCGCACGAACGCCGAAGCGATGACCCTTCGCCTTTTTAATACCCTGACGGGACAACTGGATGCGCTGGAGCCTGCCGACGGCAAGGCTCTGCGGATGTATGCGTGCGGGCCAACGGTTTACGACTACGGCCATATCGGGAACTTCAGAACATTTCTGCAGATCGATATTTTGCGCCGCTTCCTGCTGCTGAGCGGAATGCGTGTCAACCACGTGATGAACATTACCGACGTGGACGACAAGATTATCCGTAACGCAACCGAGGCAGCGGTTCCCATCGGAGAGTACACGGCGCGGTACGTTGGGGCATTTTTCGAGGACATGGAAGCGCTGCGCATTGAACGGCCGGAGCAGATTGCGCGGGCCACCGAGCACATTCCGCAGATGGTGAAGCTCGTGGAGAAGCTGGCCGCGGCGGGCGCGGCGTACAAGACCGAGGACGGGTCGTGGTATTTCCGGCTGAAGGCTTTCCCTGAATACGGGAAGCTGAGCAAGAAAGACCTGAGCGGCATGGAAGACGGCGCGCGGGTTGACGTGGACGAGTACGAAAAGGATTCGGCGCGCGACTTTGCGCTGTGGAAGGCGGCCAAGCCGGGCGAAACATCGTGGGAGACGGCGATTGGGAGCGGGCGGCCGGGGTGGCACATTGAGTGCTCGGCCATGGCGATGGAGTTTCTGGGCGAGAGCCTGGATTTGCATGCGGGCGGCGAAGACCTGATGTTTCCGCACCACGAAAACGAGATTGCGCAGAGCGAGACAGCGACGCACAAAACTTTCGCGCGGCACTGGATGCACGTCCGATTTTTGCTGGTGGACGGGCGGAAGATGTCAAAGAGCGAAGGGAACTTCTACACGCCGCGCGATCTGCTGCTGAAGGGCTACAAGGCGTCGGCGATACGGCTGGCGCTGATTGCAGTGCCGTACCGTAAGCCGTTCAACTTTACGTTCGACAGCTTGACGGATGCGACGAACGCGATCGACCGATTGCGGACGTTCAAGGTGCGGGTGACGGCGGGAAGTTTGCGTTGGGACGAAAATTAGGCGGTACAAGAGGCTGCGAAGAAGGCGCAGGCCGACTTCAGGGGCGCGTCTGGCAAATGACTTAAATACCGCGGAGGCGCTTGCGGCCATTTTTGAAATGGTTCGCGAGGGGAATATCAGCTATGGACCAGGGGCAGTTTTGTCTTCGTCGGATCGCGATGCAATTCTAGCCGGTGCTGAAGGATTTCGACGCGGTGTTTGACGTGATCGAGGATCGCGATGCGGAGACGACGCGGCGCGCGCTCGCGTGGGCGAAGGAGACTGGCAGGATGGCCGAGGTAGCGCCGGAGTTGGTGGCCGCGCAATCGCTGACCGATGAGGCGATCGATGCGCTGGTGGCGGAGCGGACGGCGGCCAAGAAGGCGCGCAACTTCGCGCGCGCCGACCAGATTCGCAACGAGCTGGCGGAGAAGGGCGTGATCATCGAGGACTCGAAGGACGGGGTGCGCTGGAAGCGGAAATGAAGAAAGCAGCTCTTAGCTGTTAGCCCTTAGCTTTTAGCGCGAGCTGGTGGGTGGGCGAGTGCATTGCCGGTCCCGAAAAGTCGATTTGGACTTCACAGAGATTTAAACGGCTCCATCATACATATAGATCAGCCTGCCACGGCGGGGGGCCGTATGATGGGTTCGTACCTGATCGATACCGGCTTCCCCCGAAAGCCCCCCAATCCACTATGAAAAGGCACATTTCAATGGATGCGAGCGAGTTGCAGGATTTCAAGGAGAATCTGGAGCAGGGCGCGAAGGAAGAGCCGATGCGTCCAGTGGCCTTTACGATGAGCGTGCTGGCCGTGCTTCTGGCAGTGACCACGGTATTGGGCGGGCGCACGCACGAGGACGCGGTACTGAACCAAAACAGGGCGACGGATCAGTGGAATGAGTACCAGGCGCAAAAAATTCGCGCCTACAACACACAGTTGGCGACCGATTTGATGAGCATCGTTGTGCTCAACGACAAAGATGCCGCCGCGAAGATCGCCAAGGGCTACGCGGACCACGAAAAGAAGTGGTCGACGGAGCTTGCGCAGGACCAGATGGCTGCCCAGGCGCTGCAGACGAGTGTGGACAAAGGGGAGGCGAAGGCAGATCGTTTCGATCTGGGCGAAGTGTTGCTGGAGATTGGCCTGGTGATCGTGTCGATTACGTTGCTAACGCGGAGCCGGGTCTACTGGCATTTGGGGCTTGCAGTTTCGGCATTGGGTGTGGCGGCGTCGGTCTCGGCGTTTTTCCTGCAATAGCGACGGCGTTCGTTCGGAAGCAAGCGTCGTAGGTGCCGAGCGGGGAAGTCGCGAACGTGGAAGCGCCAACGCACTGCATGATATGCTCGAAGCCAGCGGAGAATACATGCAGATTCGCGCCATCGGGGAGCCGCAACACCCGCCAGCCAGCAAACGCTGGTCGCGTTCGCGCGCGCAGCGCATGAGCCCGCGGAAGCACTTGCGCGTTCTGCCCACCCGCACACGACCTAGCCTCTTTGGCGGCGACTAGCGATACCCTCCGCCGAAGACCCTCGCCTGCATTGGCCCCCGAGGGGCCCCAAGAGAAATAAGCGATCTCACGCGATGGGATCCGTGGCCTCGCCGCATTCGATGCTGAGTGCGCGGAATGATGAAGCGCCAGAGGCCACGACAACCGAATCTGCCGAGGAGAGAATGCGATGAGCCAAAACGCGACGAACAGGCAAGAGATGCATGCACAGTATGGACCGAAGATCAGTGGAGCGCTTCCGGGGCCGAAGAGCAGGGCTGCTGTTGAAGCCGACCACCGGCTGATTTCCCCGAGCTATACGCGTTCGTATCCATTGGTGGCGAAGCGCGGGCGGGGAGTGCGGGTGGAAGACCTGGACGGGAACGAGTTCCTGGATTTCGCGGCAGGCATCGCCGTGGTTTCGACCGGCCATTGTCATCCGGAAGTGGTGGCGGCGATCCAGCAACAGGCGGCGGAGCTGATCCACATTTCGGGAACCGATTTCTACGACGTGCACCTGACGGATCTTGCGGAGCAGTTGTCGGCGGTGGCGCCGATGCGCGGGCCGCACCGGTTCTTCTACGGCAACTCGGGGACGGAAGCGATTGAGTGCGCGCTGAAGGTGGCGCGCTATCACACTGGACGGCAGCAGATTATTTCGTTCTTTGGCGCATTTCACGGACGGACGATGGGAGCTCTATCGCTGACCGGGTCGAAGCCGCAGCAGAAACGGCGCTTCGCGCCGATGGTGCCGGGGGTGACGCACGTGCGCTATCCGTACGTGTATCGCGGCTGCACGGGAGGGGCGCAGGAAGAAGAGGCTTTCAGCCTGGGCTGTGCGCGGTATATCGAGGAGAAGTTGTTCAAGACGATTCTGCCGGCTGAGGAAGTGGCGGCGATTTTCGTTGAGCCGATCCAGGGGGAAGGCGGCTTTGTGCCGGCGCCGGCAAACTTTCTGCGCGAGTTGAGAGCGATCTGCGACCGGCACAGGATTTTATTGGTTGCGGACGAGGTGCAATCGGGATGCGGGCGCACCGGGAAGTGGTGGGCGATTGAGGAATCGGGCGTGGAGCCGGACATTGTCTGTATCGCCAAAGGCATCGCAAGCGGAATGCCGCTGGGCATCTGCATGACGCGAGCGGAGATTATGGATTGGGCGCCGGGGTCGCACGCGTCGACGTTCGGTGGGAATCCTGTGTCGATTGCGGCAGCGCTGGCGACGATGAAGATCCTGGCGCGCGAGGGAATCGCGAACGCTGCGAGCGTGGGAGAGTTCATGCTGGAGCGCATTCGCGGCTGGAAGAAGAGCCATCCGCTGGTGGGTGACGTGCGCGGACGCGGGCTGATGATCGGGATCGAGATTGTGAAGGACAAGGCTACGCGAGAGCCTGCCGTGGAGGTGCGCAATCGCATTGAGACGTTGGCCTTCGAGCGCGGGCTGATGATGCTGGGCTGCGGCGAGACTTCGCTGCGGCTTTCGCCGCCTCTGATCGTGAGCAAGGAGCAAGCGACGGTCGCGCTCGACATCCTGGAAGAGGCGCTGAGCATCGCCGAGAAGGAGCATGAGCGCAGCGCGGTGGCGGCCGTGACCGCCTGATCCCGACGGCCTGGGATTTGCGCTGATTCCGGATGCAGCAGACAATGTTGCCAGTGGGGTGGGCTTTGGGCTGGGTGGCACAGATCCGGAATGAAACCGTGGACAAGGCGGTTGCCAGCCTGGACTGGATTGCCGCGCGTCGAGGCCAAACCGTGGAGATGCCGGCGCATCTGCTCACGGGAATTGATGGCGAGGACGCAGCTCGCGCCTACCTGCAGCGCACGGGTTACATTGTGGTGGCGCAAAGGTGGTCAGGGGGAAATCTGCCCGGTGATCTGGATCTGATTGCGTGGCAGGGACCGCTGCTTTGCTTCTTCGAGGTGAAAACGCGCACAGCGCACGATATGACGCCCGCCGAAACCGCGATCGATCATCATAAGCGCAATGTGTTGCGGCGGCTGGTCCGGCAATACGTTCGGCAACTACCCCGCAAAATTGCTCCGCAGGTCCGCTTCGATGTGGTCAGCGTGTATCTTTTGCCGGAAGCCGCGCCGGAGATCACGCACTTCGAGAACGCGTTCGGATGGAAAGAGCGCTGAAGTCACAGCGCGATAGAGCTTCCGCAACAAGAGAGAGATCACGACGACGGCGCTCGGGGCGGGGGAGCACTCTATCGCCGAAGCCTAATCCGGGGACAGCAACCATGGGCTGGGAGAGCTTCTCTTTCAACCTGACCGCCAATTGAGGATCGCTCACCTACTCGGTGACCGCTCACCTGACCGTGAAATAGGCCTGAAAAGTCTCCGGATTTCCGTCCGATGAGTCCTCGATTCGGGCGAGCCGGAACGCATGAAAGTCGGCGGACTTGTGCTGCGCGGTGGAGATCGGGCCGGTGCAGTTCCGCATTTGAAACAAGTTCACAATAAACTACACAATTGCGGATATAGCCGCTCCATGCTTACAGAAAAACAGAGAAATAAATCGGTTTTCTTGCAGGCTAAGTGGTGGCGTATCAATCGATTGCTCGATTTAACGGTTTTTTCAGCTCGTGCAGGAAATGAGGGCGGCGGACTGTTGCTTAATAAATCGCTTTTTTGGCTGTAGTAATCATCTTTTCGGTTGACAAGGATTGAAGTGGATGTCTATAGTTCGTGACGCACAGAGGTAGCCGTGTGTAATTGCGGCTAAAATCGGGTGCGCTCAGCTAGTTCTGTGCTGCGAGAGAGCTGAGAATTTAGGAGGAGAATTAGTGATGAATCGCAAAGGTCTTACCATGGGGGGCCTATCGTGGGTAGCGGTTTTGCCGTTGCTGATGCTGGCGCTCGTGGTCCTCGGCTTGCCGACGACCCTGAGAGCACAGGTCACCGCGACCCTTTCGGGAACGGTCGAAGATCAATCTGGCGGAGTTATTCCAGCCGCACAGGTCACTCTGACCGACGAAGCAACGAAACAAAGCCGCGTGGAGCAAACCAACGGCGCGGGGCTTTACGCATTTCCATCCTTGACGCCGGGCAACTACAACATCAAGGCTTCGGCGAAGGGATTTAAAGGGAAGGAGATTACCGGCATCGTATTGAACGCCGGCGATGTGAAGACAGTTCCCGCCCTCGATCTGACCGTAGGCGCGGAATCGCAGACGGTTACAGTAACCGCAGACTCTGAGATGATTCCCGTTGAGAACGGCCAGAGGGTCGAGGTTCTCACCTCCGCGGACATTAACAACCTTGCATTGGCAGGCCGCGATACCAGCGAACTGCTGAAAGTACTGCCGGGCACGTCTGTGGCATCCGGCGGCCTTACCAACACCTCCCCGGCATTCAACGACCTCAATATCACAGTCGACGAAGGCGCATTGGGCAACGGCTACTCCATCAACGGCGCGGTCAACCGCGGCGGCCAGGGCACGTTGGAAGACGGCGCCCAGATGATCGACATCGGAAACATGGCGGGCTCGCTGACCATCGTCGACCCGGAAATGACGGCCGAAGTCAGCGTGCAGGCCTCAAACCTCGGCGCCGACCAGGCATTTGGTCCGGTGGTCGTTAGCGCCATCAGCCGTTCGGGCAGCGCGAACTATCACGCCGATGCGTATTTCAACGCACGCAACAACGTGTTGAATGCGAACGGCTGGCAGCAGAAGCATAACGGGACCGCACTCGGTCCACAGCATTACTACTATCCGGGCGGCAGCTTTGGCGGACCGGTACCAGGGACGCACAAGAAACTGTTGTTCTGGGGCGGCTACGAGAAGTGGTTGCAGAACCAGGGCAACCAGAACGTATTGCAGTCCTACATCCCCACACCGGAGATGATGCAGGGCAACTTCTCAACCGACAACACGGACAACACGACGCTGTGCCCGCAGGGATTCTTCCAGGGCAAGCCCCCGGGCGGCTATCCCGGCGGCTCATGGTGCAGCGATCTTGGCGGCACGGTGCTGGCGAACGGCGGAACGTATTCGTCGGCGCTACCGACACCGGCTGCGACCGGCACGTACACGACCGGAAGCGGGTCAAGTGCCGTAACGTATAACACGGATGCGGGGCAGAAGTTCCCAGCAGGCTTCATTGATCCGGGCGCGGCTGCTTTGGCCAAGATCTGGCCGAAGGCAAACGCGAATCCGGCCGTCATCTCGGGCGGCTACAACTACTACCAGCCGATCGTGAACGTCGACAACGGGTGGATCTGGCGCGTACGCGCGGATTATCTGCTGGGCGACAACACGAAGATTTATGGCAGCTACCAGCAAGCATTCAGTTCGGGATTCGCGCAGGGCAATGGCGCGCACCTTTACTGGACGCCGGGCAACGCCATCCCCTTCCCGGGCGGCGGCGAGGTGGAGAATAACTACGGCAAAACTTTAGCCGGCCACATCGTTCACAACTTCAACGCCTCAACGACCAACGACTTCATGGCCGCCTGGGCGTTCGGCAGCTACCCATTCACAACGCCGGATCCAGCGGCGGCGCAACGGACCACACTTGGCTATACGTACGGCAAGGTGTTCTCAACGCCATCCGCCAACATTCCGTCGTACAACAGCGCAGGCGGCGAAACCTTCCCGGACTTCTCGCAGGCCTCGATCTTTGAGAACCCTGTTGGCAGCTACGCAGTGAAGAAGGAAGCTCCGCAGTTTAACGACACGATGACCAAGGTGTGGGGATTGCACACCCTCAAGATCGGTGCATTCACCCAGACCACGGATAACTACCAGAGCTCATTCAACTACCAGAACGATGGAATCATGAGCTTCTCCGCCGGTCAGAATCCGGATCTCCAGGGATACACATCCGCGGGCGTTCCGATATCCGGCCCGACGATCGGCTCGCCGCAGAACGCGGTGGCCAACTTCGTCAACGGTAACCAATCCGGCTACAGCGAAAACGCTGGAGCCCCTATCGGCGATGTGGCCCAGCAGTCGACGGCTGCATTCATCGACGACACCTGGAAGGCAACGCGGCGCCTGACCCTTGAACTTGGCATCCGCATGGAGCATGTGGGCCACTGGTACGATCGGCAGAAAATCGGACTTGCTGCGTTCTACCCGGGCCGCGTCCTTACCGATTTCTACGACGGCAAGTACGCTCCTGGATACTACTGGCATTCGATCGACGCCGGCGTACCGCTGAGCGGCCAACCTAACCGCTTTGTCTATCCGGATCCTCGATTCGGCATGTCCTACGATCTATTTGGACATGGCAACACCGTGGTCCGCGGCGGATGGGGCGTATATCGCTTCGTCACCCAGGTGAACACGGTCGCCAACGGACAGGCGCAGGGAACCGCGGCTCATGTTCTGGGCTACGGGTTGCCGGGTGGATACAGACTGCAAATGCAGAATGTACACAACGCTGCGTATGTAGCTTGCCCGTCCGCACTCAAAGCTCCGCCATGCGGCGTTCAGGGCGGACAGTGGGGTCTGGATCCGACGGACTACGGTCAGCCGATGAGCCAGGCGTACAACTTAACCATCGACCAGCGGTTACCGTGGAATACGCAGTTCGAGATCGCCTACGTTGGAAACAGCGCCAGCCAGTTGGTTGATGCGGCCGAAGACATCGAAGGCAGCACGTTCAGCGAGTTGGCCAACATGAACAAGATGCCGATCGGGGCTTTGTTCACGGCCGATCCGATCACTGGCGTTACTTCAACGAACCCGGAGAATGTCGGGGAAAATCCGAACCTCTCTACTCTCACCGAGACCGCGACGGGCAACAGCTATGCGGATTGGCACCCGTACGGCCAGGTATACGGCACCAACTCAACCTACGAGATGCAAAGCATCGGCTTTGGCAACTACAACGGCCTGCAAGCGTCGTGGACCAAGACGACAGGGCGGTTGACGTTCAACTTGAACGGAACGTGGTCAAAGAACCTGGCAACCAGCCTGCAGACTAACCCGTACAAGGTTGGACTGAACTATGGACCGACGGCGCTTGACCGGCCATTGGTCTTTAACGCCTCCTACACCTACAGCAGCGGCACGCTCCATACCGGAAGCGCGTTGATGAACGGGTTGGGCGGCGGCTGGACGATCAGCGGCATCTCCACCTGGCAGAAGGGCGGCTACATTCCCGCGTTCCTTGGGAATGGCGTACCGAACTTCGGCCTGGGTCTGCAGTACATCAACATGCCTGCGGACGCCAGCACCAACGGCCTAGCGAAGGATACGGGAGTCTCGACCGGCATCGGAGGCAAGACTTACTTCGGTACCGACGAAAACTTCCCAATTGAGCCGGTGTTGACCTGCAACCCGACCAGCGGCTTGGCCAATCACCAGGTCCTGAACGGAAAGTGCTTCACCGCTCCGGCTGTAGGATCGCAGGGTGGCAACGCGTATCCCTACATGAGCATGACGCCGTACTTCGACAACGACCTGGCGCTCTATCGGACGTTCAACCTGCACGAGAAGCAGCAGGTGCAACTGCGGGTCAGCGCATTCGACTGGCTGAACCACTCGTTGATGACGTTCGCCAACGGCAACTACTACACGATCAACTACAACGTGGACTACAATTCGAAGGCAATTACTCCGAATTTCAACAACGCCGCCACGGGCGCGAATGCGTTTGGTGTGATGACCGTAAAGTCGGCACTGCCCTACGCCCGCGTCATCGAGTTGGACGTGAAGTACTCGTTCTAACCGAAACACTGCATTACCAGCGGGAGGCGGGCCTATCGGCCGTCTCCCGCTTTTTCTTTGCGGGCGAGTTGCCGGGGAACCGCGGTTGGCGATCGATGCGGCGCATTTCTCCGTGCTGGAAGCGACGGCCTGGCGCGTAGACCCCCGGATTCCTACTTCATCTGTGAAAGAATAAAGTGGTCAAGGCAGTGCCGGCTGCGAGCGCAAGATGCCGTGTCAGCATGCCACGCTTACCATGGTCAGAAGATTCCTATCCGTCATTCTTTTGCTTTGTTCCGCTGCTGCCGCAGAGGCGCCGGCGAATAACCTGCAGTCAAAGAACTCGACCCTGCAAAGCCTTTACGAGGCTGCACAGCGGTCCCAGAAAGCCGGCGATCTGCGCCAGGCCGCGGAAAGCTACCGCGGATTCCTGGCTGAGTCGCTTGGCGAACTGGCGAATAGTCATGCGCAAATCGGAGATTATGCCAGGGCCTCCGCGCTCTTCGACGAAGCTTTGGTCCTGAATCCCGGCTCGCCGTCTCTCCAGCGAGACTACGCCGCGACGGCGCTCGAAGCCGGCGATCTAAAGCACGCGGAGACCCTGGCAAGAGGGCTTTTGAACGACTATCCAGACGACCCCAAAGGGCTGGCGCTGGTTCATCAGATTCTTGGGCGGACGCTGCACAGGATGAACCGGGATCAGGAGGCGAGGAAGGAGATGGAAGCGGCCATCTCGCTGGATCCAAGCTTTCCCAATGAATACGACCTGGCTGTGGTATGTCTCGACCTTGACGATGAAAAATGTGCTACGCAGGTCTTCAGTGAGCTGGAGGAAGCTCGCGGAGACAGCCCGGCGCTCCATATGCAGTTCGGCCTGGCCTACGGGAATTCGGACTTTACTCCGCATGCGGTGACGGAGTTCAAGAAAGTGATTGAGGAAGATCCTCATTATCCCGGAGCGCATTATTCAGTGGCCGCGGCGCTGCTGGCAGCCGGGGAAGACGAGAAGACGCTTCAGGAAGCGGAGGCGGAACTCAAGCAAGAACTGACAATTTCTCCGAACGACTTTTTGACCTACGCTGCTTTGGGCAAGATCGAAGCGAGTTATCGCAGGTATCCGGAAGCGGAAAAGTACCTGAAGCGGGCGATCGAATTGAATCCCAAGAATCCCGACGCCTTTTTATACCTGGGACAGATGTACTTCGATACGAGCCGATCAACCGAAGCGGAAGTGAATCTTCGACGAGCGATTGCGCTGACGACGGACGTGTCGCGCAACCATTATCAGATTCAGAAAGCACATTTTCTGCTGGGCAGGATTCTGATGCAGAAGCACCAGGAAGATGCGGCGCACGCGGAGATGCAGATTGCGCACGCCTTCGCGGACAAGGCATTGTCGAAGGACAAGAGCCAGCTCGCCGGATTGCTGGACAACAAGCCAGCGGGCGGAGGAGCATCAAACACCGGTGTCGACACGGCAGGGTATGGCTCCGACACCTCCTCATGCCTTGGATCCCTCAGCGGTGGCGAAGCAGAAGGCATTCGAGAAACAGCTTACGCCGGCGATTGCGGACAGCTACAACAACCTGGGTGTGATCAGGGCGTCGGAAGAGGATTATGCCGACGCGTTGAAACTTTTTGAACAGGCGAAGGCATGGAGCCCATCCCTTGAAGGGCTGGACTACAACATGGGCCACGCCGCATTCATGGCTGCAGATTTTTCCGAGGCGATTCCACCGCTTTCCCGCTACCTTCAGTCGCATCCGGGCGATTCGGGCATTCGCGGTCCACTGGCCCTGAGCCAATTCATGATGCATAACTACGCCGGTTGCATCGCCACGCTTAAAGCGGCAGGTGAAAGCGTCACGACGATTCCACAATTGCAGTACATTTATGCGGACTCGCTGGTGAAGACCGGAGAGATCGCGCAAGGGAAAGAGCGCCTGGAAAAACTGGAGGCGGCACATCCCGAAATTCCCGAGGTGCATCGGGCACTTGGTGAGGTATGGGAGCTTGGAGGCGGCTGCGAGAAGGCCTTGAAGGAGTTAAGCACCGCCAACCAGCTCGACGCCAACGATCCAGAGACGCACCACGATCTCGGCAAAACCGAGTCGCAGTGCGGAAGTGCCGGGGACGCGATTCAGGAACTTGAAACCGCTGTTCGCCTCAAGCCGGACGATGCGGATTATCACCAGGCACTTTCCGACGCATACGAGCGAGTTTTTCGCGTGGCGGATGCGGAAAAGGAACACCGCATCGCCGAGCAGCTCAAGGCAGCACAAGTTTCAGCGGCGAAGGGCGGAGCCTCACTCGAGGGAAAGAGCGCGAGCCGGTGAGCGAATCAGTGTGCCGGCGCGACCGGTTGTGTTTTTAGCTTAGGCCGAATCTCGTCCGCGGGAACAATTCCGTGGCCTTCGAGCACTGAGTAGAACTGATCGGCGGCGAGAGGGCCGATGCGATCGACGGCGCCCGACGGCCAGTGGATTTCAACACTGTCGATTTTTGTGGCCGAACCGAGGCCGAAGTGCAGGCGCAGATCGTTCTGCGAAAGATAGCTTCCTCCGCTGTGCACTTCGCCGGTTTGCGTCATGCCGCCCGCGACAATTTTGATGCGAGCGTTGAGGGCGAGGCGGTTGCTTTTAGTTCCGGCGAGCTCAAAGCTGACCCAATGGCGTCCTGGAACCCCATGATTTCTCAATAACATAGGGTGGCCATCGAGATTGTTGACCACGACGTCCATATTGCCGTCATTGAAGAGATCACCGACAGCGAGGCCGCGAGAGACCTGCTTTTCTTCGAGCGCGGGGCCGGCTTCATCGCTGGCGTCGCAAAAGGTTCCATCGCCCTGATTCATATCGAGAACTTTTGGCTGACGATAACCGGGATCGGATGGAATCTGGTCCATTTGCGGATAGACGTGACCGTCCGCGGTGATCAGATCGAGCCATCCATCGTTGTCGAGATCGACAAACGCGGTTCCCCATTTGACCCAGGATAAGGATGACATGGCAACGCCCGAGGGAAAAGATACCTCGGAGAAATTCCAGTCGCCGTCGTTGCGATATAAGTCGGGATTCTCATTCTCGAAATTGTTGACATAGAGGGAAGGTCGGCCGGAGTGGTTGTAGTCGCCGACGGCGATGCCCATCGATGCCTGCTCGGAGCCTTCGTTGCTAAGCGCAGTTCCGGACTCAAACCCGATCTCTTCGAATTTCCCATTACCCAGATTGCGGTAGAGGAATTTCGGAGTTGAATCGTTGGTCATGTAGATGTCGGGGTGCCCAGTGTTGTTAAAGTCGGCCCAGATGACGCCAAGGCCATAGTAGCCGTTGGGATTCTGGACGCCGGCCTGCTTGGAAACGTCGGTGAACGTTCCATCTCCATTGTTGTGGTAGAGAATGTCGCCGGCGCCCTTCAATCCACGCGGACCGCATTGCACATCGACACCGCGGTATTTGCACATGGACGAGCTGCCGAACTGCGGCAAGTCGTTGAGGTGGAAATCGACATAGTCGGCCACCATAAGGTCGACATAACCATCGCCGTCGTAGTCTCCGAAGGAAGCGCCGGAGGACCAGTGGCCATCGGCAACGCCGGCCTTGGCGGTGACGTCAGTGAATGTCCCGTCGCCGTTGTTGTGATAGAGGATGTTGCCGCCGAGGCAGGTGATATAAAGATCGGGCCAGCCGTCGTTATCGTAGTCGCCGACCGCGCCACCCATGGCCAGGCAGGGTTTGGTCAGCCCCGCTTTTTCGGTTACGTCGGTGAAGGTGCCGTCGTGATTGTTGTGGTAGAGAACACCCAGCGTGGTTTGGCCCTTCAGGGCCATGTCCACGGTCGGTGCGTCGGTGAAATAGAGATCGGGCCAGCCGTCGCGATCATAGTCAATGACGATCACGCCGCCAGTCATCGATTCGAAGATGTACTTTTTTTCCCTGGCCGATGTATGGGTGAAGGTGATGCCAGCTTTCGCGGTAACATCCTCCAATTGCGGGATAGGACGATTGGCGCATTTGAGAGACTTGGCGCCGGGTGGAGGCGGGCCCGTCAAGGGATGCCCCATTCCCTGAGAGTGAATCCGGCCAACCGCCAGAAACGGGAAGGCCATCAACAAAATCGTGGCCCTCAACAAGGACGGAACCGTCATTCCTAAATTTTACCTGACGGGCAGGGCCTGCAGAGCGGGCCGCGCGAAAGTGAATCGTAGACTCCAGTGGTCCGCGCTCGTCGATTCCGGAGCGAAATGCGTTCGGCGGGAATGAGAATGGCACGGATCAACCCATCAAGTCCGCAGAGTATGCGCTATACTCCAGTGGCAGTGAGAAACAGGAGGATTACGATGCGTTTGCAGGCGATGACTCGGGTTCTGGCGGGCGTGACGATCGTGGTTGTGATGGGAGCGTCAGGCTGGGTGGCGGCGCAGGCGGGAGGGAACACCGTGCTGAAGCCGGCCGACCTTGAAAAGCTGTTTCCGGCCACTGTGTATTACAGCGGACAGAGCGCGCCCACGCAATTGCGCAACTCCGGTGGCGTGAAGTTCGCCGATGGTCACTATGTGCTGGCCAGCATGGTGGACACTAGCGGGTACTCGACAGGTCTGGCGGCGAAGTACCAGGGCTACCTGATCACTGAAGTTCCGCTGACGATTGAAGGAAAACGGCTGCCTGTGGGCGCGTACGGCTTTGGCTTTCTGGATAACGGCCGGCTATTGGTGACCGATCTGGGCGGCAACGAAGTACTCACGGCTCACACAAGAAAAGACACGGCGATGGAACGGCCGCGCCCGTTAGAGGTGACCGACGACTCAGCCGGCGGCTACCGCCTGTACGCAGGGCGGAGCTACGTGCATTTCGCCCGGTAAGGCGGATGGCGGTGGGATACCGACGGTCAAGTCTCCGCAGCAAAGATTGGTCGCGCGGCGCGATGACCAGAATGCTGCTCCCGAGGATGATCCGGTTGGCGACGGCGGCCACGCTTCTGGGCCTGGCTGCATCGGCGGGGGCGCTTGAGCCCTCGACATCGCTCGCGAATTATGGACGGCAGGCGTGGGCCATGGAGAATGGCCTGCCGCAGAACACCGTCCGGGCACTGGCGCAGACACAGGATGGATTCCTCTGGTTGGGAACAGAGGCCGGACTGGTGCGCTTCGACGGCGTCGAATTCCAGACATACGACCGCAATTCCGTTCCTGCATTGCCAGGGAACGATGTTCGCTGCTTACTGGCGACCCGCGACGGAGCGCTTTGGATCGGAACGGGCGCGGGCCTGGCGCGCTGGAAGGACGGAGCATCAAGGACATTCACGACGCAGGACGGGCTGCCGGGCGACGGCATTCTCGCGCTGGAAGAGACACCCGACGGGCAATTGCTGGTTTCGACCGATATAGGGCCTGCGGAATTGAGCGTGGAGCACTTTTCAGCCGTGACGGTCGATGAGTTTCTTGCAGCTCGAGGGAATCGGCCGCGGACCGGGTCAAAGGTCAAGTTGCCCAAGGATGCGATCGTTTACTCGCTGCCCATGAATCAGGCGGAGTATGCCATTGCGAGCAGGAGCACTCTGTTGGTGTTCCGCGACGACACAATGATTGCGCGGCTCACTGTTGGCGCGGAGATATCAGGGAGCCGGATACAAACGCTCTTCGCCGATCGAGAAAATGCGCTTTGGATCGGGACCAATGCGGGACTGGTGCGGTGGGTGAATGGCAGGGTGGACCGCTTCCCGGTCACCGACCCTCTAGCCACGGCGTCAATCCTCACGGTGATGGAAGACCGCGAAGGCAATCTGTGGGTAGGGACGGAAACCAGTGGGCTGGATATTCTGCGCGATCAGCGCTTCCACACACTGGACACGCGCGATGGGTTGACTTCCGACCGCATCACGACGGTGGTTGAAGACAGCAGTGGAACTCTGTGGGCGGGCACACGGGAGGACGGATTAAATGCCCTGCGCCGCGAGGAGATCAGCGAGGGCTGGCGAGTGGCTCGCAGCCTGACGGTGAAAGATGGGTTGGCCAGCAACGTAATTCTTTCGTTGGCTGCTGCGCCGAACGGCGATTTATGGGTGGGGACGCCAGATGGTCTGAGCCGGATTCGCGGAAACAAGGTGGACACCTTCACGTCAGCCGATGGTCTGCCTGATGATTTTGTCCGCTCTTTGTTGATCGACACCGACGGGTCACTTTGGATTGGCACGCGACGTGGGTTGGCGCACTGGGCGCAAGGAAAGAACGGATCAGGTTCCCTTGCGGGGATGAGAACCTACACGCAAAAGAACGGACTGGGCAGCGACCTGGTGGGCGCTATGGCTCGCGATACTCGCGGCGACCTTTGGGTGGCGACGCTGGCGGGGCTATCTCGCTTGCGCGGTGACACGATTTCTAACTTCACCACGACAAATGGACTCTCAAGCAACGTGGTAACGGCGCTGCTGCCTCGCGCCGATGGGACGTTGCTGATTGGAACGCAGGGGCATGGGTGGGATGCGTGGGACGGAAACAAATTCTCCGCCGCGACGCAAAACGGCTTGGAGCAAACAACGATTCACGCAATTCTGGATGATGGAAGCGGACATCTGTGGTTTGCGACGGGTAACGGCATTGCCCGATGCGACTGTAATGAAATGGCTGGAACAGGAGCGACGGGAACTTGTTCGCACTGGATGGAATTTGGGACTGCGGATGGGTTGCGCAGCCGGGAGACGGCAACAAACAGTCATCCTTCGGCGTGGCGATCGCGTAACGGGCAACTGTGGTTTGCCACACCGCGAGGATTGGTGGAGGTAGCCCCGGCGCACTTTCCCGTGAACACGATTTCGCCCCCGGTGGTTGTGGAGAAGCTGCTGGTTGACGATGTGGCGCAGCCACTGCATGGAGCAGGCTCCTGGCTGAGGGTCTCGGCGGGACGAGTGCATTTTGAGTTCGACTACGCAGGGTTGAGTTTTGTGGCGCCGCAGAAAGTGCGTTACCGCTACATGCTAGAAGGGTTCGACCACGGCTGGACGGATGCCGGAACGCGCAGGGCCGCCTATTACACAAATATTCCGCCAGGCAAATACACGTTTCGAGTGCAGGCGGCGAACAACGATGGAATCTGGAACACGACCGGCGCAGCGTTCAGCTTTGAGCTGAGGCCGCATTTCTATCAGACCCTCTGGTTTTACGCTTTGCTGCTGTTAGCACTCGTTGGGGCTGTTTTGCTGATGCTGAAGCGAAGGCTGTATGTAGCCGAGCGCGAGTTCAAGGCCGTCCTGAGTGAACGGAGCCGGATCGCGCGCGAGATCCACGATACGCTGGCGCAGGGGTACGTGGGCGTTTCAGTCCAACTGGAGGTTTTGGCAGAGCTGCTGCGGCAGCACAAAATGGAAGGCGCGGGCAAGCAACTGGACCAGACGCGCGATTACGTGCGGCACGGACTGGCCGATGCGCGGCAGTCGATTTGGGCGCTGCGGACGCAGGATGCGAACGAGACCACGCTTCCGGTGAGGCTGCGGCGGCTGGCGGAAGCGGCCGGGAGCGAACGATTGGCGGCGCGGTTCAGTCTATTTGGAGCTTATCGAACGCTGCCGGCGGAGATGGAGCGCGAGGTGACGCGCGTGGCGCAGGAGGCGATTCAAAATGTGAAGAAGCACGCCGATGCCGGGCAACTCTGGGTTCAGTTGGATTACGGGCCGGAGACACTTACGCTTGAGGTGAGAGACGACGGACGGGGAGGGGCGTTGGAGCATGAGAATGGCAGTTTGGCGGGCCATTTTGGTTTGACCGGAATGAAGGAGCGCGCAGCGGCCATTGGCGGGACGCTGGAAGTAAGCAGCGCGCGGGGTGAGGGAACTACGATACGTTTGAGTGTACCGGCGCGCCGTGACGTGCGCGAACAGTCGGAGGCAAAAGGGTGACTACGCAAGCGATCCGTGTCTTGATTGTCGAAGACCACAACGTGGTTCGCCAGGGTTTGGTGGCGCTGCTCAATGTGGCGGACGGTCTGGAAGTTGTGGCTGAGGCCGCGGATGGCGTGGAAGCCATTACGCAGTACCGCAAGCATCAGCCGGACATTACGCTGATGGATCTGCGGCTGCCGAGAATGAGTGGAGTGGATGCGATCGAGCGTATCCGGATGGAGACGCCGCAGGCCCGTTTTATCGTGCTGACAACTTACGACGGGGATGAGGACATTTACCGCGCGCTCAAGGCGGGCGCGAAAGCGTACCTGCTAAAGGGAATGACCAGCGAGGAACTTATCAGCACGATTCGCGCGGTGCATGCGGGAAAGTCGCACATACCGCCTGCGATTGCGGAGAGGCTGGCCGAACGCATGGGCTCGCAGGATCTGACGCCGCGCGAGTTCGATGTGCTGGAGCAGATCGTTCACGGCAAGAGCAATCGAGAAATCGCGGCCGAGCTGGAGGTTTCAGAGGCGACGGTAAAGACTCACATCAACAGCCTGCTGGGCAAACTGGGCGTGAGCGACCGGACGCAGGCGACGACCGCGGCGCTCCAGCGTGGGATCATTCCATTGGAATCTTTGAGAAAGCCAAAATCATGATCATGAAAACGTTCGGAAACGCAATTCTTTGCGGATTTCTTTTGGGATCACTGGCGGTCGAAGCCATGGCGCAAAAGCCGTTGTGGCGCCAGGCGACTGCCGCGGAGCTGGCGGCGGTCTTGCCCGCACGGGCATCGGTGGAACGCGAACACATTGAGACGGAGATGCGCACTGCGTCGGGAATTGTGGATACGCGTGGGCGTTTCATTGCCGGGGTTGTGCTGATCACAGCGGGCTATTCGGCAGAGGGCAAATACTCGCATTATCTGATTGTGCAGGCGCCGGTGGAGATTGGGGGCGTGGCGCTGAGGCCGGGCGAGTACGCCTTCGGATGGAGCCGGGAGAACGGCGAAGAGAGTTTGAGCGTCCACTTTAACCGGGCGGCGACGGGCACCCTGGTGGGAACCGCGGATGCGCACCGGATTGCCGGCTCGACCCGCGTCGAGAGCTTGCACATCTGGCCGCCGGGCGAAAAGGCGCTGGTCCAGATTGGGCGGTTCGGGATTCCTTACAAGCTGGGCGAGGAGTAGCTCGGAAGAACGTGGCCTCGAGTATACTCGGGAGGCAGTCTCCACCTTTCGGTCGATCCTTCGATCAATGCGGCCCCCGTATACTTGCTGCCATGTTTGAGAAACTGCGTACTGCCGCTTTCTGCGGACTGCTGGCGGGAGGGATTCCCGCGCTAATTTCCGCGCAAGTCACAAATCCTGCTTCCCCCGCCCCAGGACAGCAAACTCCAACGACCTCGAGTCCCGCCCAGGCGCCGTCATCGGGCGGCGTGAACAGCGGTCCTCCGCAGCCAGCTCAGTTCGACGAGCAACATCGGCCCATCACGGCCGGCGGCTTTGTGCAGAGCGGACCGGTGATCTTCGAGGATGTCTCGGAGAAGGCGGGATTGACGCAGTGGACCCACAAGATGGGCACGCCCGAAAAGAAATACATCATTGAGACCAACGGATCGGGCATTGGACTGATCGACTACGACAACGACGGCTGGCTGGATATTTACGTGGTCAACGGCTCGACATTCAATGCACTGGATGGGAAAGAGACACCACCTCATGCGGCGCTGTTCCACAACAATCACGACGGAACCTTTACCGACGTAGCCGCGAAGGCAGGAGTGACCAACGATCGATGGGGATTCGGTGTGGCCATTGCGGACTACGACAACGACGGCTGGCCCGATATCTATGTGACCAACTGGGGCAAGAACCGGCTTTATCACAACAACCACGACGGAACGTTTACCGACGTGGCGGAAAAGGCTGGAGTGCAGGTGGGGAACTGGTCGACTGGAGCGACATGGGGCGATTATGACGGCGATGGTCGCCTGGATTTGTTTGTGCCGGGGTACGTCCATTTCGACCGCGACCATCTGCCCACAGGCGGCGCGAACGGCGTGGCGGATATGTTCTGCACTTTCCGCGGCGTGCAAGTGAATTGCGGGCCGCACGGGCTCAAAGGCGAGCCGGATCACTTGTTCCATAACAATGGCGACGGAACATTTACCGAAGTGAGCGAGAAGGCGGGCGTGGCCGACAAGCCCGGATACTACGGGCTGAGCTCGCTGTTTGTGGACATCAATAACGACGGCAAGGTTGACCTGCTGGTGGCCAACGATTCCACGCCAAACTATCTCTATATCAACAAAGGGGACGGGACCTTTGAGGACGACAGTTACTCGTCTGGCTTCGCGCTCAACGAAGCCGGACGAGAAACGGCGTCGATGGGAATCGCGGTCGGTGATTTTGGAAACAACGGGATGGAAGATATTTTCAATACGACTTTCTCCGATGACTACAAAGTGCTCTACCGCAACGATGGCGACGCGAACATGACAGACGTGAGTTACCAAATGGGAATCGCCGAGATTACGGTACCGTTTCTTGGCTGGGGAGACGCCTTCCTGGATTACGACAACGACGGATGGAAGGACCTGATGATGGCCGATGGGCATGTTTATCCGCAGGTGGATAAAGAACCGTGGGGAACGAGCTGGGCGCAGCGGCCCATGCTCTTCCACAACATCGGCGGAAAGAAGTTCGAAGCTGTGCCGGCCGTCGAGGGATCGGGGCTGGCAGATGTAATCACCGGCCGGGGAATGGCCGAGGGCGATCTGTTCAACGACGGAAAGCTGGACGTGGTGATCAATGTGATGGATGGGCATCCGGTGCTGTTGCGGAACGTGAGCCCGGACCATAATCAGTGGCTGGAACTGAAGCTGGCGGGCGGGCCGAAGAGCCCGCGCGATGGCGTGGGGGCTACCGTGTATGTGACGGCCAACGGCATGAAACAGCGAGGCGACGTGCTGAGCGGCGGAAGCTACGGCTCGACCAGCGATCCAAGGCAGCACTTCGGGTTGGGGCAGGCGACCAGGGTTGACGATATCGAGGTGCATTGGCCCAGCGGCAAAGTGGAACACTTTACAGTGCCGGGCGTGGATCGCATTGTGACGATTTCCGAGGGTCAGGGAAGCAGCAACTTGCCCGGAGGAAACTCGCCGGCGAGCGCCCCGGCTCACTAGCAAGGCAAGCGGGTGGTGACGGCGATCTCGCGGTTATGGCTTTGAAAGTAACGGGTCGCGAGTGTCTCAACCTTTTGGTGGATGGCGGGTCGATTATCGATCCGTAGAATGAGGGCGCGATGCTTCCCCAATTTTTTGCTCACCGAATTCTGCGTCTCGTTTGCAGTGCACTGCTGATGAGCGCGATTGCTTTTGGCCTGATGGCATGGCGGACGCGGCCTGCTTATGCTGTCGACGATCCAGCGGCAGCGCGCGCGCAGTATTCGCGAACCGTGTCGTCGTACTATAACTTCCGCTTTGGCGCAGGCAAGCCATTCTTGCCTTCCAATGCCACGACGGACACCGGCGAGTTCATCGAACCGCAGAGCTTTCTAACAGCAAAGTACTGCGGCCACTGCCACCAGGCGGCCTATGCGCAATGGCGCCAGACCGCCCATGCGAATTCCTTCCGCGCGCCCTGGTACATCAAGAACGTGAACATTCTGATGAAGGGCAAAGGGATCGAATTCGCCCGCCACTGCGAAGGATGCCACAATCCTATTGCTTTGACTGCAGGCGCGATGACCGAGAACTCGCCCGTGAATCGAAAGTTCGACGGCGACGGGATTACGTGTTCAGTCTGCCATTCCATTCAGAAAGTGGACGAGCGCGGCACCGGCAGCTATGTGATGGGCGTGCCAGCGGTGCTGGTGGATGCCGATGGCAAGCCGATCTACGGAGAAGTTCCCGATAAGGAGATTTTGGCGCATCTCGATCGCCACTCCAAGGCGGTAATGAAGGATTTCTACCGGACCAGCGAGTTTTGCGGCGCTTGCCACAAGGCCGCTCTGCCCCGGATGTTGAATGGCTACAAGTGGCAGCGCGCGATTTTTCTCTACGACGAGTGGCAGCAGGCTTCATTCGGCAAACAGAATCCGCTTCCGTTCTATGTGAAGCCCCAGGTGTCAACGTGCCAAACCTGCCATATGGCCGAGGAGAGTATCGAGCAGCCGGATTACGGGGCGGAGCAGGGCAAGCTGATGTCGCACCGCTGGCTGGGAGCCAACACGGTGCTTTCGAAGTATTACGGCTACGATGAGCAACTGCAGAAGACGATTACCTTCTTGCAGACTGGGGTCCTCAACGTCGATCTATTCGGAATTGAGCGGAACGGGGGCAAGCTGACTGCGCCGCTCGGAAGCGAGCCTATCGACATTGCCGCAGGCGATGTTCTGACTGTTTCCGTAGTGATCCAAAATAAGGGAATTGGCCACACTCTCATTCCCGAACAGCGCGACTTTTACGAATGCTGGGTGGAGTTCCAAGCCAAGGATGCGGCCGGGAATACGCTAATGGATTCCGGCGCGATCGGGTCAGGTGGCAATCTCGATCCTACGGCACACAGCTTTACCAATCGGCTGGTGAATGTTCGCGGAACGCTGAACGATCTGCATCAGGTATGGGATACGCGGATCGTCGCCTATAACAACACCATTCAGTCGGGCCGCTCGCAGATCGTGCGCTATCAGTTCAAAGTGCCGGAGAACGAATCGGGGCCGATCACCCTTACCGCAAAGGTCAACTACCGGCGCTTCAATCAGCACTTTATCGACTACGGACTAGGCAAGCACTACGAAATGCCCGAGGTGGAGATCACTTCGCGCACGCGGACGCTGGCATTGGGAACGAATCCCGCGACGCCGCCCGATCCCGCAGACAATCCGGTGTGGATGCGGTGGAACAACTACGGTATCGGATTACTGGATGCGCAACAATACGCGGAGAGCGCACGGGCGTTTGAGCACGTGGTTCAGCTGCGGCCGGATTATGCCGACGCTTATACCAACGTGGCGATTGCGGACTTCTCCTGGCAGCGCTATGACGGGTCGCGCACCAATCTGGAGAAGGCGCTGCAGCTCGCGCCGCACAATGCACGCGCACTTTACTATCTCGCGCTGGTCGACCGCATTCAGGGACACCCTGATGCAGCCATCGCCGATCTGCTCGACGTGATTACGCAATTTCCGCGCTCGCGCGACGCGCATCGAGAGCTCGGTTTCTCTTTCTATCAACAGCATAAGTACCAGGAGGCGCGGACCGAGTACGAGACGGTGCAATCGATCGACCCCGACGATCTGGCGGCGCATTACATACTCTCGATTGTTTATCGCCGGCTGGGCATGAAAGAGGATGCGGCTCGCGAGGCAGCTACGTTTGCCGACCAGAAAGACGACCCGACGGCGACCCGCTATGCGCTGGAGTTTCTCAGCAAACATCCTGAGGTGACGTCGGAGAGCGTTCCGTGGCATATTCATAGCAACGTGACGACGGACAGCAACATGCATGGCGGTGGGAACGGTCAATGAAATTGGGGCTGTCTATCGCTGCATTCCTTTTGGCGTTTTCTTCCTTCGCGATCGCTTCTTCCCGCAGCCAGCGGGAGCGCGGAGCAGCAGTCTTCATCGGGAGCGGATGCCAGCATTGCCACAGCATAGGGAACGTAGGCGCCCACAGAGGGCCCGATCTCTCTGGAGTTGGAAGACGGAAGTCAAAAGCGGAGCTGCGGCAGCAGATTGTTTACGGTAGCAAAGTGATGCCGGCTTTCGGAGACGATCTTGAGCCAAACGAACTGAAGGATTTAATCACCTACCTGCACTCGTGCCGGCAGAAACCGGCAAAGGCTGTGGCAATAACTCATTCAAACTAACCGTTCCGTCTCGTCACTTGGCGCCGGCGATTGCTTCCCGCAGTGCTTCTGCCACATCCTGTTGCTGTTCAGCGGTGATGCGATTGAAAAACGGCAGGGCAAGCGTGCGGCGGGCGATGGATTCGGTCAGGGATAGATGGCCAACGTCTTGCCCGCTCCAAGCGTGCCATGCGGGTTGCAGGTGGATGGGCGCGAAGTAGCGGCCGGTTGAGATGCCGCGGCGAGCAAGCGCGGCCTGCACTCGGTCGCGGTCGGCGGCTTCAGGCAGGCGCACGACGTAGACAAACCAGCTGAGTTTGCAATTGGGAACCTCGAGAGGCGGGCGCTCGAGGCCGGGAATTCCCTCGAGGAGCGCATCGTAACGCTCAGCGGCGTGGCGGCGAAGCGCGAGAATCTCTTCGATGCGGCGTAATTGAACGCGGCCAAGTGCGCAGGCCAACTCTGACAATCTGTAGTTGTAGCCCGGCTCGACGTGATCGAGCCAGTTGCCGCTTGCATCGCGCCCTTGATTTCTTAGCTGGCGCAGGCGCGCGGCGTGCGTTGGATTGGTGGCCAGCACAGCGCCTCCTTCGCCGGTGGTGATCTGCTTGTTGGGATAAAAGCCGAGAACGGCGAGGTCGCCAAAGCTTCCGGCAATGCGACGCGCCCAAGCGCGCGCCGATGGCCTCGGATGCGTCTTCGATAAGAGCCAGTTGATGGCGCTCCGCAAGTTGCTTGAGCGCGTCCATTTGAGCGGGGACGCCGAAGGTGTGGACTGCAAGGATGGCGCGGGTGCGCGGAGAGACTGCGCGCTCCACAGAGTCAGGGTTCAGGTTAAGCGTGAGGGGATCGATCTCAACGAGGACAGGCATGGCGCGCACCTGAAGTACGGCGTTAACAACGGCCACGAAAGTGAAAGAGGGGATGATGACCTCATGGCCCTCGCCGATTCCAAGCGTGAGCAGCGCGAGATGAAGACCTGCGGTGCCGGAACTGACAGCTACTGCGTGGTCGACGCGATGATAGGCAGCCAGCTCCGCTTCAAAAGCTGCGAGTTCCGGACCCAGGCTGAGGTGCGGAGTCCGCAGAACCGCGCAAACGGCGGCGATCTCAGCTTCAGTGATGTCGGGCGCGGAGAGTGGAATGCGCGCGGTCATTGTCTTTCTGCTCGCGCCGATTCGGCACATGAGGGCAGCGGCACCGGCTGTTTGATCAGCAGGTTGTCCAACGGGACAGAAGACAGCACGGCCGCGATCATCTCAGCCGCAACGCCCTCGCCGTAAGGATTGGACATTCCGGCAAGGTCTTTGCGGAATGCAGAGCTGAGCGCGCGATCAAGGGCGGCACGGATGGCGAAAGCTTCAGCGGGCACGTCGATGATATTTTGCGCGCGTTCGCGGCCCTGCTGGCGTATGCCGACGTTTACAACAGGTAGGGCAAAGGAGGCCGCTTCCATGATGCCGCTGGAGGAATTGCCAACGAGCGCGTCGGCGTGGCTAAGCAAGCTCCAATATGTGACGGCATCAAGATTCACGAAGACGTGGGTGTGGGCACGCATTGCAGCAAGAGATCGAGCGCGGTCAATGAGCGCGAGGCCCCCGGCATCGGCGTTCGGATAGACAAAGATAATCTGGCTTGGCGCTTGGGCGAGCGCGGCGAAAAATGCATCGGCCTCCGCGTTCGTGTCGCGCAGGATGGTGACTGGATGCCACGCAGCGACGATTGTGGGCCGGATGAGCGACAGGCCTAATTTTGATTCGAGCGCCGCGCGATCGAACAGAGTGGAGCGGCGCAGATGATCAAGAGATGGCGCACCGGCGCGATGTACACGCCAGGGCTCTTCGCCCATGGCGATCACGCGTTGACGTGCTGTCTCTGTGGATGTGAAGTGGATATGAGCGAGCTTGGTTAGTGCATTTCGAACCGCATCGTCGATTGCGCCCTGGCTTACCTCGCCACCTTCGATATGAGCGATGGGAATACGCAGTGCAAGGGCCGTGGCGGCCGGAGCCAGCATTTCGTAGCGGTCAGCGATGAGAAGGAGCAAGTCCGGCCGCCACGCGGTCAGAGCGTCGGCGAGGCCGAGAATCGCAACACCGATGGTCTTGGCCATGCCGGTGTCGGTGTCGGAACTGAGAAGACACTCGATGCGCGCTTGAATGGGAAAGCTGTCGCGCTCGATTTCCTGAATTGTGTTTCCGAACTGAGGCGAGAGATGCGGACCGAGAGCGAAGACGCCCAGTTCAACTTCAGGACGGTTGGCGAGTTCGCGCAAGGGCCAGTAAAGATGGCTATAGTCTGCGCGCGATGTGGTAACCACGCCGATGCGGCGCCGGGCGATAATTGAAGTGCCCTGCGCGGGAAATCCGCGGCGGCTCTCTGGATTTTGAGGCGGGATCACATCAGAAGTATATCTTGATGGCGCAGCGAGACCCGCATGCGCGATGCGTGCTTGTTCCGCTGCCGGGAAGTGTTCCGGCGTACACTGGATGGTTCCGCGACGAGGGGAGAATTCGATCCGTGAGTGGAAGAACGAAGCGGAGAGCAATCGTGTGCGCGCTTGCGTTTATGGCAAGCATGCCGGCGATATCTGGGCAACAGCACCGCTTTGACGCGGAGGCGATCCAGCTCAACAATCGAGGCGTGGCGCTGATGGGTCAGCAATTCACCGAGCGCGCCGCGGATAGCTTCGCCGCGGCCTTCAAAAAGGATCCAAAATTGGCGCAGGCGGCCATTAATGAAGGCATTGCCTTGCTCGCGCAGCAAAAGCTGGAACAGGCGAAAGACAGGTTCCAAAAGGCAATCGCAATCGACGCGAAGAGTCCGCAGGCGTGGTACAACCTGGGCCTTGCACAGCATGCGGGTAATGAGCTGACGGACGCGGTAACAAGCTTTCAAAGGGCTACTGAGCTCGATCCGCGGGATGCGGATTCGTGGTACTTCGAAGGCGCGTGCTATGAGGAGTTGCGGCAGTTCGACAAGGCAATTGAAATCTTTCAAAAAACGCTGGAGGTCAACCCACTGCACGCGTCGGCGGAGTTCGGCCTGGCGCGCGCGCTGCAACGCTCGGGCCACACCGCAGAAGCAAGAGAACACTTTGCGCGCTTTCAGCATTTGACCAGCACGAAGATATCGTCGGCTCTAGGGCTGTCGTACAGCGAGCAAGGGCATTATTCGACGGTGACGGCTGTCGAAGAACCGCAGACGATTGCGGGGGCAATGATTCGGGTTCGGCTTGTGGCGCAGCCGATGGTTACGCCCAGCCCGGCAGGTTCTGGATCATGGACGACGACCGGCGGGGCGTGCATGATTGACGCGATGGGCTCAGGGCAGATGGACTTGGTGCTGATGCAAACGGGCGATCAGGCGATTCGCGTGCTGCATGACCGCGGCGACGGAAGTTTTGAAAACCTGGATGCTGCAGCAATGGGTTTGCGGGCCAACGGCCATGCAGTGGCGTGCGCGGTTGGCGATTATGACGGCGATGGATTGAACGACTTGGCCGTCGCTCTCTATGATCGAGCGCTTCTTTTTCGCAATCTCGGACACGGGAAGTTCGAAGATGAAACGGCCAAATCGGGCATCGTGCCGGCCAATCGGCCGACGGGTATCACGTTTGTAGATTATGACCACGATGGGGATCTGGATTTGTTGTTGACTGGCGCCCCGCTCAAGCCAGGGGATGAATCCAATGTGTTGTGGCGCAACAATGGCGACGGGACATTCACGGAGCAAACCGCTCCGACCGGGCTGGGTGGTAGCGGCAAGACGGCAGCGGCGATTCTGACGGATTTCAATAACGATCGCGCGGTGGACCTGGCCGTGACTGGAGATGGGCCTTCACCGCTGTTGTACGTGAATCCGCGCGAAGGCAAATATCCGGAGCAACCGTTGTATGAAGGCGCAAAGTTGCCGTCGACCGCTGGCATTGCTGTGCTTGACTACAACAAAGATGGGTGGATGGACATTGCGGTGACACACGCCGGCGCACCGGGCCTGACGCTGTGGCGAAATGTCGAAGCGCCGGATCACGTCGGGCGGCGCTTTGAGCGCGTTGTGCTGCCGCTGAGAGGCGCGGTGCGCGGCTGGGGAGTGACGCCCGTGGATATTGATAATGACGGCTGGATCGATCTGGCGGCGATTGTGGAGACAACTGCGGGTCCGAGGGTGAAGGTCTTCCGCAATCGTGGAGATGGAACGTTTGAAGATGCAAGCCGTTCGCTGGGACTCGATGCGGTGCAGCTGAAAGCTCCGCGCGGACTTATTGCTGCCGACGTATTCAGCGATGGTGCGCCCGACCTGATCGTGACCCAGGCAAATGCTCCCCCGGTGCTGCTGCGAAATGTGGGCGCAAACAAGAACCACTTTTTGCGGCTTGACCTGACCGGCTACGCGGACAACAAGACGGGGATTGGCGCAAAGGTTGAGGTGTTTGCGAATGGACTGTGGCAGAAGTGGGAGCTTGCGGGCGCGTCGGGCTATCAGACGCAGTCCGCGCCGCAGATCCTGGTGGGCCTTGGGCATGCGCCGGGCATCGACTTGCTGCGCATCCTTTGGCCGACGGGCGTGCTGCAGGATGAGATCGATTTGCCACAGCAGCGCGTGATCGCAATGAAGGAAGTGGATCGACGCGGCAGCTCTTGCCCCGTGTTGTTTGCGTGGGATGGACATCGGTACAGATTCGTGACGGATGTGATTGGGGCCGCCGTGGTTGGGCATTGGTTCACGCCCACGCGGCGCAACAAGCCGAACGCGGGCGAGTGGGTAAAGATCGACGGCGCGAACGTCGCGCTGGTAGATGGAAAAATCAGCGTACGCTTCATGGAGCCGATGGAAGAGGTGAATTACATCGACCAGTTGCGAATGGTCGCGGTCGATCATCCGGACAGCGTGGAAGTAAATCCGGACGAGCGGTTCCTCGACGATCCTCCGTTCGCGTCGGGGCGGGTGGTGGCGAGCGAAGGCGCGCGTTTGCCGGCAGGCGCCTGGGATGGAGAAGGGCGCAATGTGCTCGAGCAGCTTAGCCGTCGCGATCACGTGTTTGCCAGCGGATTTAGCGCCTTACCTTACGACGGATTTGCGAATCTGCACGCACTGACCCTTGACTTGGGTCGAGTCGAGCCGAACGCGCCACTACGGCTATTGATGACCGGCTATGTGAACTACTTCAGCGCAACCTCTCTCTACGCCGCGTGGCAGGCGGGGATGAAAGAGGTTCCACCATACGTGGAAGCAGAGCTGCCGGATGGCACGTGGCAACGAATTGCGGACGAAGCTGGGTTTCCCGCTGGCCTCGAGCGAACGATCGTCGTCGACCTAACGGGCAAGTTGCCGGCAGGAACGCAGCGCATCCGGTTGATGACCAATTTGCAAATTTATTGGGATCAGGTGCTCATCGACCAGAGCGCGGGCGCGGAGACGCGGACAACGGAAGTGCCGCTCGAGTCGGCAGCACTGCATTTCAGGGGATATCCAAAGCAGATTGAAGTCGCGAGTCCGGGCGATTTGGATTATGACTACAATCTTGTCAGCCTTAGCGGGCCCTTTCAGCGAGAACGTGGCAACTATACGCATTTTGGGGATGTGAGTCCGCTGCTCAAGGAAATTGACGACAGGTTTGTAGTTTTCGGAAGCGGCGAGGAGATTGCAGCGGAATTTGACGCGACAAAGCTGCCCGTGCTGCCCGCGCATTGGATGCGCGATTACTTTTTCTATGCCAATGGATTTGTGAAGGACATGGATTGGTGGGATGCGTCGCCATTTACCGTCGCGCAGCTACCGTTCCATGGCATGAGTACATATCCATATCCGAAGAGCGAGAAATACCCAGACGATGCGGCTTCGCTCGACTACCGGTTGAACTGGAACGACAGGTTTGAAGGTGGCGAGCCGGTTAGATCGTACCGATTCAACTATCAGTTGTTGCCGTCGGCGCCATCGGAGATGGTAGCGCCGCCATCGCTGCCATGAACGATATTGTCCTGGCCTCGGCGGCAAAGCAGCTCGAGCTGATGCGAACGGGTCAGATCTCCGTGGGTGAGCTGGCCGAGGCACACGTTCAACAAATTGAGCGGCTGAATCCAAAACTCAATGCATTTGCTGACTTTGATCCGGAGCGGGTGCGGGCGAAGGCGCGAGAACTTGACGCGGAGCAGGAACCGCGCGGCGCTTTGCATGGTTTACCAGTGACCATTAAGTCTTCGATCGCGGCCGCGGGGCATCGGTGTGAGATTGGCAGTCTTCTGCACAAGGGCGAGATCCCGGCAGAGGATGCCGTCGTGGTGGCGCGATTGAGGGCGGCGGGTGCGCTGATTTTGGGCACAACAAATTGTCCTGAGTTTCTGATGGCGTATGAGACCGCGAACCTTCTCCATGGGCGCACGCGCAACCCCTGGGACCTTGATCGGACGCCGGGTGGATCGAGCGGGGGTGAGTCGGCTGCAATAGCGGCGGGAATGTCCGCAGCGGGATTGGGCAGCGATAGTGGCGGGTCGGTGAGAGTGCCGGCGCACTTTACGGGAATCTGTTCGCTGAAGCCGACGCCGGGGCGGATCCCAGGGCGAGGACACCTGCCGCCATGCGTGGGACCATTTTCGATTCTGGGTGCGATTGGGCCAATGGCACGCACGATTGGCGATGTTGCGCTGATGTTTGAGGCTCTCAGCGGACAAGACCCACTTGATCCGATCAGTCCACCTGTCGCACTGAGGCATCCGAGCGCAAAGGAATTGCGAGCGAAGGCGATCGGATTCTTTGAAGACGATGGACTTGTTCCAGTAACGCCAGAGACGCGCGCGGCGGTTAACGACGCAACGCACGCATTACGCGAAGCGGGCTTCCGCGTGGAGCCGTTTCGCCCCAGGGCGCTGGAGCCGTTGCGCAAATTGTGGTGGAAGTTCTTTGTGCAGTGCGGAGCGATGTTTTATGAGCCGGAGATTCGCGGCAAGCGCGAGAAGCTGAGCCCAATCTTCCTTGAGTTTCTAAATATCGCGGAAGCTGCAGGGCCGCTCAGCGCAGCGGAGATTCTGAGCGCGTGGGCCGAGTTGGATTTGCTGCGGGCAAAGACGCTTGCAGAAATGCGCGATTATCCGGTTCTGCTTTGCCCGGTGGCCAGCATCCCCGCATTTCGGCACAATGAGCGCGCGTGGACGATCGACGGCAAAACAGTCAAATACCTCGATGCCATGCGATTCACACAATGGTTCAACACGCTATCGTGGCCGGCCGCGGTTGTTCCGGTGGGCGCATCGCCTGAGGGATTGCCGATTGGGGTGCAGATTGTGTCGCGGCCCTTTGAGGACGAAATCGCGCTAGGTGTCGCGGCCGTGATTGACGCGGCGTTTGGCTATCGCGCTCCGCCGATGGCTTTGTCCTGAACCGGCCTCAATCCAGTTTAAAAACAGTGGCTTGCAGGTCGCTTGGGATGCCGCAATGGGCCTTCCACCCACCTCGCAGGTCAACCTTTCGATGGAGGCCATTTTTCTGTGACGGCGGTACACTGAGCCTTCCCCGAGAACTGGAGGCCGGACGGAGCGCCCAGTGTGCGCGAAAGCTGGCAGGAACGCTTTGCCGAGGCCCCGGATGTTCTGATCGACGCGCGGCGCCGGCGGACGATCGTGCCAGTGCTCGATTTCGCCGTCGGTGGGGATGAGTTCGTCACGATGGCGGGTCCGTGCTCGGTTGAATCCGAGCGCCAGCTGATGGCCATCGCCCATCGCGTGCGCAACGCCGGTGCGCGCGTTCTACGTGGCGGCGCGTTCAAGCCGCGAAGTTCTCCTTATGCGTTTCAAGGACTCGGCCTCGAAGGCCTGAAGCTGCTCGCCATGGCCCGCGACGAGACAGGCTTAGCCGTTGTGACCGAGGTGATGTCGGAGTGCGATGTTTCGCTGGTGGCAGAGTATGCCGATATTTTGCAGATCGGCTCGCGAAGCATGGAGAATTACTCACTGCTGGAGGCGGCGGCGCGGACCGGACGGCCGATCCTGCTGAAGCGTGGCATGATGGCCACGATTGCCGATCTGCTGTGCTCGGCGCAAGTGATTCTAAGCAGCGGCAACCCCAACGTCATGCTGTGCGAGCGCGGCATTCGCACCTTTGAAACGGCGATGCGCAACACCTTCGATGCAGCCGGAATCGCGCTGCTCAAGCAAGTCACGCACCTTCCTGTCATCGCCGATCCCAGTCATGCAGCCGGGCATCGCGAACTGGTTCCGGCACTGGCGCGCATCGGAATCGCCGCCGGAGCGGACGGGCTTTTGGTCGAGGTGCATCCGGATCCTGAAAATGCATGGAGCGATGGCGAGCAGTCGCTGGACTTTGATGAGTTCGCCGGCATGATGGCAATGCTCGAGCCCTGGATTGCGCTTCGCGGAGCGGGGATGCGCGATGGGAAACTGAAACAGCCACACTCAAGCGATCCGCACTTCGCGGAGGCGCTGGCATGAGGTTGCTGTCTGTGGGGTTAAGCGCTGCGGCTATTGCGTTGACGCTCTTGCCTGCCCGCGGGCTCCCGCCTGATGCAGAGCAGGCTCCGGATTTCATTGTGACCGCCGCTCCTGTTTACAAATCACTGGCAGAGTTGCGTGGGCAGGAGCGATTTCCCGATGGCGCACAGCTTTTGCTGGTTCACGCCGGTAAGACAGAGCCACTGCTAGGCGGGTTCGCCGCGTCAGCAGACGCGAATGTCTCATTCGATGGCCGGACGGTGCTGTTTGCGGGAAAAAGATCCGAAGGCGATCTTTGGCAGATATGGGAATTGACTCTCAAAGATCGATCGGTGCGAAAGGTGACGGCTACGGCAGCGGATGCGGAGCGGCCATTTTATTTGCCCGGCGGGCGGCTCGTTTGGGCACAGCGGACGGCCGCGGGATTCCAGCTTCAGTCGGGCGACGACGGGCACCCGGTTCCGAGGTTCCTGAATCCGACAGCGGGGCCAGGGGTATTGCCGCTCACGTATGCGGGAACGAACGCATTTCCGACGGACGTGCTGCATGATGGGCGGATTTTGTTTGAAGCAGGGTTTCCGCTAGGCGAGGGAGCGACACCGGAGATTGTACCTTGTCTACGCCGACGGCTCGGGCGTTGAGTCGGTGCGCTGCGATCATGGGCGAGCACGTTGGGGCGGAACGCAACTGGCATCTGGAGACATTGTGTTTACGCACGGAACCTCGCTGGCGCGATTCACCTCGGCGATGGCGCATGAGGCGCCGGTGCAAGCGCCGCGCGGCGAATACGCGGGGACGATTGCAGAGACTGCTTCAGGCGAATGGCTGCTGAGTGCGCGGGCGGCGTCAGACACAAGATTTGCGATCAAGATGTTGAATCCCGGTGCGACGAAAATGCGTACTGTTCTGGCAATGAACGGAGAAGACCTGATCGAGCCTGTGATTGTTGCGCCGCGCATGCGGCCCAATCGGCACCCATCAGGACTGCATCCATGGGACTACGCGAATCTGCTCGAGTTGGACGCTCGCGTTAGCCGCGACGGAGTTCTGAGAGGAAAACCAGTGTCGGTGCGCCTGGAGACGCAGGATGCAAGAGGCCGCACGGTTTCAATGGGGACGGCGCCGGTTGAGCCGGACGGTTCATTTTTTGTGAAAGTTCCAGTCGACAGGCCGATCCGGTTTGAACTCCTCGACTTTAGAGGAGCGGTTCTTCGGCAGGAGCGGGGGTGGTTCTGGGCACGTGGCGGCGAGCAGCGCATTTGCGTGGGCTGCCATGCGGGACCGGAGCGTGCATCAGAGAACCGCGTGCCGGATGTGCTGATGCGAACAACCGAGCCGGTGGATTTGACCGGAGTCAAGATCGATGCGGGAGCGCCGCGTGGAAATTGAGATGAGAACCGCTGTTACTTGTGGCATTTTTCGGCGCGCTCACGATGACAGGGCTTACCTCCGCCGCGCAAACCCTCAAGCGCAGGCAAAGTGCCGCAGCAGGAACTGTCCGCAAGTGCGCAGGTATCGCACCAATCCGATATTCGCTTTGAAGACGCGACGGAAAAATCCGGTATCGACTTCACGCACAGCTTTGGGTCGGCGAAACTGGGATCCCTGTTGGAAGGCACCGGCGCGGGCTGCGTCTGGTTCGATTACAACAACTCAGGGAGGTCGTCGCTTTACGTGGTGAGCGGAAGGCCGCTGGACGATTCGATGCATCCTTATCCACTGAAGGACAAACCGAACCCGCCCCCACACAATCACCTTTATCGCAATGATGGAAACGGGCATTTCACCGATGTAACCGAACAATCGGGGCTGGACCCGGATATGTACTCGGTCGCGGTGACTGCGGCGGACTACGACAACGATGGCTATGAAGACTTGCTGGTCACCGGATACGGAAAGGTTGTTCTCTATCACAACGACGGCAATGGCCACTTTACCGACGTGACGGAGAAGGCCGGCATCAAGGTGAACGGGTGGGCGATCAGCTCCACCTGGCTCGACTACGACAAGGACGGGTGCCTCGATCTGTTTGTGGGGCGCTACGTCAAGTTCGATCCGAAATATCGCGCGTTTTACGCTGCGGATAATTATCCCGGACCACTGGACTACGCCGGCGAAACCAACATGCTGTTCCACAACAACTGCGACGGAACCTTCAAGGACGTGACGGAAAGGTCGGGCATAGGCGCTTACGTCGGCCGGACGATGGGAGTGACTGCGGCGGACTTCGACAACGACGGATGGGATGACATTTATGTAGCCAATGATCGGACAGAGAATTTCCTCTTCCGCAACAAGCACGATGGGACGTTTGAGGAAATCGCTAACGATACCGGCGCGGCCTTCGGCCAGAATGGCGAAGCCACGTCGTCGATGGGTCCGGTAGCCGCCGATTTTGAGGGCAGGGGAGATCTGGATCTTTGGGTGACGGATGGAGGCTATAACCGTTTCCTGCGGAATGGCGCAGCCGCGGGGGATGGTTCGCCAGCCGCGCAATCCGAGTCGGCAAAGGCTGGCTTTGAAGATGAAGCCGCGTCGAACGGAATCTCGAAGACCGATGCGCAATATGTGAGTTGGGGTTCGGGGGTTTACGACTTTGATAACGATGGCAAGCTCGACATCCTGGTTTTTCACGGCGGGCTGATTCATTTAATTCCGCAGGAACACACGCTGTTTCGCGGGCTGGCCAGCGGACGTTTTGAAGACGTATCGCGCGAAGCCGGCTCCGTGTTGAGCGATCGCACTGTGGCTCGCGGCGCCTGTTTCGCTGACTACGAGAACAACGGCAAGGTCGATGCGTACGTGGTGAATCTCGGCGCGGAGGGAAAACTGCTTCACAACGTGTCGACCGGCGCCGGTCATTGGATTGAAGTAAGTCTTGTGGGCACCAAAAGCAATCGCGACGGAATCGGCGCGCGCGTGGAAGTGATGGCGGGAGGCAAGCGATGGATGGCCGAGCGCGTGGCAAGCTCAGGCTTCCTCTCGCAGAATGAGGGCCGGTTGCACTTCGGAATCGGGACGGCGAGCGCGATCGACGAAGTGATCGTTCGCTGGCCCAGTGAGGTCGTGCAGAAGCTGGAAGCGCAGCCGGTCGATCGCATCCTCACGGTTCAGGAGCCGGGCGAGAGGAAACCGCGATGAGCCGCATTTCAGGCAGAAGGCACATTCAGCCCAGTTTGGCTGCGGGTCTCTGCGCCCTGGCCACGGCGCTTCTTTGCGTAATGTTTTGGAGACCAGGGATAGCCGATGCGGCTATCGCTCCGGCTGACGGAGCCGAAGCGGGATACGCGTCGCCGTTAGAGATCTTGTTCTCGCTCGGAGGCGAAAGGATCTACGTACTCTGCAACGAAAGCGACGAAGTGAGAGTGCTGAATGCGGCCACCTACGCGCCGATCAAGAGCGTTGGAGTGGGGCACCAGCCGCGCGGATTCTCACTGTCTCCGGATGGAACGCGGCTGTTTGTGGTCAACTCGTGGGACGATACGCTTTCGGTGATCGATACGCGCACATTGGAAGTCATGGCAACCTGGCCGGTCGGAGCAGAGCCGTCTGGAGTCGTCGAAGACGCGACAGGAAAATATGTTTTTGTTGCCAATCGCATTTCCAGCGACGTTGCGGTCTTGGATGCACAGACGGGAGTGGAGGAAAAGCGTCTGCTTGCCGGACGCGGCGCGAGTTACCTCACGCTCTCGCCGGATGGCCGGAGGGTTTATGCCACACATATCTATCCCAATCTACCCGCACTGCGCACAGGCCTTGAAAACCGCACACCACCTGAGTCTGAGATCACGGTGATCGATGCGCAAAGGGCGGAGGTAGTTGATCGCATTCCGCTTCCATCGATCGCTGGGGTTTTTCATGTGGCGCTATCCGCCGACGGCCGCCTTGGCGCTGTCGCCGAATTTCATCCCAAGAACATGATTCCGCTTGCGCACTTGGAACATGGTGGAGCGTTCGCATACACGCTCACCTTGTTCGGCGCGGCGGTGGGCAGGCCGGTGGAGATTCCGCTTGACGAAATCGACCGATACGCTTCGCAGCCGTTCGGCGTGGCTATCGCGCGCAATGGATCGCGTCTCTACGTCTCTCTTGGTGGGTCGGAGAGCGTGTTGGCGATCGATGTGCAGCAATTGTTGCAATTCGTTCACTCGCGGCCCCGGCCCGGGTCAGGATCATTTGCACAAGATCTCTCAGCCAGCGGGAATTATGTGATCGCGCGGATTCCGGTGGGTCACAATCCTCGCGGACTTGCGCTCAGCAACGATGGCAGCAGGCTCTATGTCGCCAACCGGCTCGACGACACGATCAGCGTCATCGATACGAAAACGCTAAGCGTCGCCAAGACGATCACTCTCGAGGGACCAAGGACCGCCAGAGCGCTTCGCCGGGGCGAGCAGACGTTTTATTCGGCACGCTATTCCTTCCAGGGCCAGATCAGCTGCTCAAGCTGCCACATCGATTCGACGTTCGATGGCATGCAATGGGATCTGGAGCCGGACGGCTTTGGCCGGGACATTGTGGACAACAGGCCAATCGAAGACCTGGTGGGAACCGAACCTTACAAATGGAATGGCGGGAACCCAAACCTTCCCACCGAGTGCGGCCCGCGTACGGAGAAGTATTTCTGGCGCTCGGAGAACTACAGCGACCGGCAACTGGCCGATCTGGTTCTATACATTCGCAGTCTTCCCGCGCGGCCTAATCGCTGGCGTCTTCCGGGCGGCGAGTTAACGCCCGCGCAGGAACGCGGCCAGACGATTTTCCAGCGATCGATCGATAAATTCGGCGAACCGATTCCAGAAGGCAACCGCTGCTCCTATTGCCACAGTGGGCCTAAGGGCACCGTCCAAAAATCCTTTGACGTGGGAACAAAAAAGCCGAGCGACGATTCGGGAATGCTGGATACGCCGCAGCTAACCAACATTGCGCTCTCAGCTCCGTATTTACACGATGGCTCGGCGCGCACACTGGAAGAGATATGGACGATCTACAACCTGGAGGACAGGCACGGGCGCACCAACGATCTGACCAAGGACGAGTTGAACGACATGATCGAGTACTTGAGGACGCGATGAAGAAGTATGCCAACAAGAAATGGCTTACGGCGGCACTAATGGCGGTCGTGATGGTTGCGGCCGCAGGACGGTGCGGATCTGCTCAGGCGGCCAGGCGTCAGTCTAGCGGCCCGGCCACGCCAGCAATTGCTCCGAAAATGCCGCGCTTTCAATTTGAAAACTTCACCGCCGCCGACGGCCTCCCTGACAATCACGTTTACGCGGTGTTGGTGGATGGCGACAGAATATGGGCGGGCACGAATAACGGCCTGGGTCTTTACGAAGATGGAAAGTGGAAGACCTATTCGACGAAGGACGGTTTGGCGCACCGCGCCGTTCTTTCACTGGCATTGGACAAGCGCACGGGCGACATTTGGGCCGGGACCATGGGCGGGTTGAGCCGGATTTCCGGCGGGCGGATTGTCAGCTACACGCAGCTGAACTCGGGATTGAGCAACGACGTGGTGTACGGCGTTTCAGTGGAAGGCGAGAACGTGTGGGTGGCCACAGCGGCCGGCGCGGGCCGACTTAACCTGCATACCGGCGAGTGGTCACTTTACAACGAGCGCAATACGCCCATGCGCGAGATTTGGGTTTACGGTGTTTCAGCTACCGCGACCAAGGTCTATTTTGCCGTTTGGGGCAGCGGCCTGATGGAGTACGACCAGAAGACTGGGCGCTGGGACATATACGACGATCCAGACGGCGAAACCGAATTGGTGCTCTTCAAGGATCAGGGCCTGATTCACGATATCGTCTCATCGGTTAGCTATGTCGACAACATCGTATGGGCCGCGACGTACTTCGGCGACAGCCGGTACGATGGCCGCTACTGGCACAATTTTCTGACGAAGGATAGCGGGCTGCCCTCGAACTTCACGAATTATGTAAAGGGCGTGGATGCCAATCATGCCTGGTTCTGCACCGATAAAGGGCTGGCTTATTACGACGGCGCGAACTGGGCCGTCTACACTCGCTCGCTCGGCTCGCACAAGCCTGTGATGACGGTGCGCGATGCGAAGGGAAAGGTCACGGAGATTCCCGTGACCAGCGGACCTGCACACAACTACATTCTCGGCATTGACTTTCAGGGTGGCGACATATGGGTCGCCACTGCGGAGGGGCTGAGCCACGGAATTCTTCAACGATAAGAAAGAGGAGTGAACGCTATGAGCGCATTTGCAGAAATTCTGGAGACTATCGCGCAAACACCGGTGAGGAAGCGCGCGATCACCAATCATGAAGTGCTAAACGAAGCTCACGCTTATGCCAAACCCAGTTCGTTCTCGCGCGGAATGAGGATCGACCTGAACGGCCTGACGATTCTGCTGATCTCTGGCACGGCCTCGATCGACGAGCACGGTGTTAGTGTTCACGCCGGCGACTTTCGCGCACAGATGCGACGGACTCTTGCCAACATCACAGGATTGCTGACGAGCGAGGGCTGTGGATGGCACGATATCGTTCGGACCACGTGCTACCTGCGCGACATCGAGCGCGACTACGACGCATTCAACGAGGAGCGCACGACGTTCTTCAAAGAGCAGGGGCTCGACCCACTGCCCGCGTCGACAGGCATCCAGGCAATTCTGTGCCGGCCAGAGTTGCTAGTGGAGATTGAAGCAATTGCCATGTTCCGCACGGAAAAGTCTGACAGCGGCAAGGAGTAGGGCGATGCGTCTCGGAATCGTGCCAATTGCGGTTTGCGCGCTGGCTTTGGGCGCCACGGTGTCATTGGGCGCACAGAGCGGCAGCGTATGCGAATGTGGCAAGCATCCGCCGGCGCCCCCACGCGACCGGAGCGTGACGCCGTATGCCGGTGAGCCGCAGGATTTGAGGCCGTACGCAAAGTTTGAAGAACCGTACTCCGAGAATTATGTCGAACCGAACATCTACGCGGGGGCTGGACGCGACGTTCCCGATCCGAAAAATGTGACCGAGGTCAGAATCGGTTTCTTTGGCCCGATCGAGCCTGGCCCAGGTGAAGCAGACGGCTTGCGCATGCTCCATGGTGCGCAATTGGCGGTGGAAGAGGCGAATGCGCGCGGCGGCTACGGCGGCAAGCCATTCAAGCTCATGCTGCATAACGACTACAACAATTGGCAGGCTAAAGCGGAATATGGGACGAGCCGCCCGACCGACCCAACCATCTGGGGTTCAGCCTCAGACGAAGCAGTGAAGATGATTTACGACGACCAGGACTGGGCGATCTTCGGATCAATCAGTTCGGAATCGACGCATATTATTTTGCGTGTTGCTCTAAAAGCCGAGATTCCGATTGTCAACTCGGCTTCAACCGATCCCACGATTCCAGAGACTTATGTTCCGTGGTATTTCACCGATCTGCAGGACGATCGCGTACAAGCCTATACGTTGGCGCGGCGCATCTATACCGAGCTTGGCCTCAAACGGATTGCGCTACTCAGGGTCAACAACCGCTATGGTCGCATGGGTGTTCCGAAGTTCCGGAGTGCTTCAGTACGACTAGGCCACCCTGTGGTCATCGAGCAGAAATTCCTGCCGGGGGACACGGACTTTTCGCGCGAACTCGAGATCATCCGCGATTCACGCGTCGACGGAATTGTACTGTGGGCGGATGAGGACGAGGCAGCAGGCATATTGAAACAGATGCGCGCGATGGGTATGAAGCAGCGCGTTTTTGGTTCCTACCGCACGCTTGGGCCGGATCTGCTGACTCAAGCCGGCGCTGCCGCAGAGGGCTTCGAAGCTGTCTTTCCCTACGACCCGATGCGCAAGGACCCGCGCTGGCTTGATTTCAACAAACGGTTCGAAACTCGATTCCACGAACAGCCGGAGCAGTTTGCCTCGCTGGCCTACGACGCTATGAACGCGCTGCTTGAGTCGATCTGCAAGGCCGGGCTGAATCGCGCACGCATTCACGACGCCCTTGCGGACATTGAAGAATATGACGGTGTGACCGGGCATATGGTGTTCGATCCCAACCAAAAGAATGTCGCGCCGATGTACCTGGGAAGGGTAGAAGATGGCGCGATTACGTATTGGCTTGCTTCCATGGAAAAGCAATCTGTAGGGCAGGGTGCCGCTGAGGTGAACGGACCGTCTGATGCGCCGGTGACGCCCTATGCGCGCGTTGGTGAAGACGGAGTGAGCTTTGAGGGTCCGCGATCTGCCACCCTGCCGCGCGGGCCCGTGCGCGTGATTCTGTTTGGGCCGAATGCCGCGGAGATCGGCGTATCGCCAGAGGTCCTGAAGGTATTGAGCGACGGAGTGCACGCCGGCCGGCAGTGGACGATTCTGCCGGTCGAGAGCGGGCAGAATTGGGGCGCAGCTTCAACCGAATTGGTTCACGCCTTGATGGACGAGCATGCCTTGGCGATCGTGGCATTGGATCGGAATGCGAGCCACCTTTCGGAACAACTGGCGCTGAAGTGTTTTGTCCCGGTGTTGGCTCTGAGCAGCGACCATGGTCTGACTTCAGCTGATATTCCCTGGATCTTTCGGCTGCCCGCCGCAAGCACGCCGGCCGCGGCATTGCGTCTTTTGCGCGAGACGGCGGGGCGCGCGGGAGCCAATCCGGAAAAGATGCGGGATGTGCTGGCGTCGGGGGCTGAGATCGAAGGATTTGTCTTTTCGCCGACCGGTGAGCCGCGCGAACGGTAGGATCCATCCAGATTAGTGACGCTTCGCGATCCGTTCGCAGCCACGTGATAAACTGCGATTATGTCGGGATGGTTCGCCGCTTCTCCGTCCTATCGACGCGCTCCGGTGGCCTTAGGGCTCTGTCTGCTGGCATTCCTCTTTGCCATTGAAGCCAAGACAGCCTGGTACGGTCCGGCGGCCGGTTTCGGCGGTAGTGTTGGCGCCGCAAAGGCGCAGCCCGTGGCCTCGCCCGAAGTCGTGGAGCACGGTGTACCTTCGCCGGACCCGACGCACCCGCAACTCGCGTTTGCGTTACTTCCTCAAATGACGACGGCAATGTTTGGGGGTCTTCCCGCGCGCTCGCTCGGAAAAATTCTGCCACGCCAGAAACTGCGTCCTTTTCCTGCCGGTTTTTCGTATTCAAATTTTTTCCGGCCCCCCCCGATTTCTTAATTGTTTTGTTCATCGCGTTTTAATTTCGCAGCTCTTTTTAAGCGCTGAACGATGGAGAATCGTTCTGCCCGGAGTGCACGCTGTGGGGAGTGGTGTCGCAAAGAACCTCCTGCGGCATGAATGAGCTCGAAAAGCAAACGTAACCGGCAAGAGGTCAACCAGTTTCAAGAGGGCAGCGTCCAACGCAATGCGGTGTTGTCTTCATTTGTTCAATTCCTATTCGATTTCATGCGCCACGTCGGTGCACTGGTGCTGGGAATCAGGAGTAAGTTCGACATGCCTAAACGAATTCTTCTTTTGATGGCGGCAGCAAGCGCAGCCGCCAGCATCAGCTCGTGCCATTCTGGCGGAGCAGGCCCGGAGGCCAGCGCCGCTACCATCCCTTCGGCACGTGTTGCCGTCGCGCAGCGCGGCGACATCTCTCATATGCTCACCCTGGCAGGACAGTTTCAGCCTTATCAAGTGGTCGACGTCCACCCCAAAGTAAGCGGCTATATGAAACGCATCAACGTCGACATCGGCGATATTGTCCACGAAGGGGAGACGCTCGCGGTACTGGACGTTCCAGAACTAAAAGCTCAACTTGAAGAGACCTCCTTCGATCTGAAGCAGAGCCAGGAAGAGATCACGCGGACGCAGCACGAGCTCAAGAGCACTGAAGCAATGTACTCCGCCGTTCATGCGCAGTTCGTGCGGTTGGGGCAGGCTGCCGCCACGCGGCCCGGTCTCATTGCTCAGCAGGAATTGGACGACGCGCAGGCTAAGGACCTGAGCTCGCAAGCGCAGGTAGACGCCGCGAAATCCGCAATGGCCGCCGCGCAGCAACACGCTGAAGCAGCCCGAAGCGACAATCAGCGCGTGCAGGCGCTCGAAGATTACACGACCGTAACCGCGCCTATCGCGGGCGTCGTCGTCTGGCGCTACGCCGATACGGGCGCACTCATCCAGGGCGGTACGGGTTCCAATGACCAGGCACTGCCCATCGTAAGGCTTTCGCAGAGCAGTCTGCTTCGCCTGCGCATCCCGGTGCCCGAAGACGACGTGAAGTATGTTCACGAGGGCGATGCGCTGGAGGTCCGCGTCGACGCTATCAATCGCTCCTTCACCGGCAAGATCGTTCGCTTCACACGCGATGTGAGCTTCGAAACGCGGACGATGGAGACCGAAGTGGACGTCGACAATAAGGACCTCTCGATCGCACCAGGTATGTATGCAAACACCGCACTCGAGCTTGCGAGCGTTACGAATGCGGTCACGATCCCTGTTGAAGCTCTTGTGCTGAACGCACAGCAGCAAGAGATTGTCTTCGTACTCGGCGCAAACAATCACATCCATATTCGTGAGGTTCAAGTGGGCCTGCAGGGAACAAAACTTGCGGAAGTGAGAAGCGGGCTCGAGCCCGGCGATCGCGTTGTGATTGGCGGACAAGAAAAGTATCACGACGATGAAGAGGTCAATCCGATTCTCGCGTCGACGGCTGCTTCTGAAACCGTGCATGAATCGGGTGGCATGATCGACCTTAAATCCGGGGCGAACGGAGGAAGCCAATAATGCCGAAGTTTGCCCTTCGTTTTCCGTTTTTCATTCTCATGCTTTGCCTCATCGTAACGCTCGTCGGAACGGTGGCCGTGGTGCGCATGCCGGTCGACCTTTTCCCTCCGATCGACATGCCGGTGGTGGTTGTGGCAACGTTCTACAACGGCATGCCTCCGCAGCAGATCGAAGCCGACATCACCAACACCTTCGAGCGTTTTTTTACGTTCGCTGCCAACGTGGACCACAGTGAGTCGCGTTCGCTCACCGGCGTCAGTCTGATCAAAATCTACTTCAAGCCGGGCACCGATCCCAATGCGGCGCTGAGCAATATCGCTAACCTCGCTATGGCGGACCTGCGCCGGCTGCCTCCCGGGACGTTGCCGCCCGTGGTGCTGGGGATGACCGCATCGACGCAGCCGGTCTGTCTGGTCACGCTCAAAGGCCAGGGCCTCAACGAAACGGCACTCAAAGACCTCGCTCACTTCGAGGTGCGCAACCAGATTTCGAACGTGCAGGGAGCATCCGTTTCACTACCCTACGGCGGTGCCTACCGGCAGATCCAGATCTACGTCGATCCGCTCAAGCTGGAAGCGCGCAACTTGAGCCTGAACGATGTTGTTACCGCCGTCAACAACTCCAACCTGATTCTTCCTGCGGGCGATGTACGCATCGGGTCCAAAGACTTCAACATTTACGCCAATAGCCAATTCCCCGATGCGAACGCGATGAACGATATGCCGCTCAAGTCGGTGGGGAACTCTTCTGTGCTGGTGGGCGACGTGGGCAAGGCGGTTGACTCCGCGATGCTCCAAGACAGCATCGTGCGCATCGACGGCCAGCGCTCCGTGTATGTGCCCATCTTCAAGCAAGGCGGCGACAGCAATACCATCGAGATCGTCGACGGCATCAGGGCCGCAGTGAAGAAACTCGTCGATATTCCCGACACTCTTAAAACCGCGGTGGTCTTCGATCAATCGGTCTTCGTCAAACTGGCCATCGCCAACGTTACCCGCGAGGCGGTTATCGGGTTGGTGATGACCGGAGTCATGATTCTTGTGTTTCTGGGTAGCCCACGTGCGACGGTTGCGGTCTTGCTTTCTGTTCCGCTCTCCATGTTGGTCTGCCTACTCATGGTCAACCTCATGGGTGGCTCTATCAACACAATGATCCTTGGCGGGCTGGCGCTGGTCTTCTCGCGGCTCATCGATAACGGCGTCATCGTGCTTGAAAATATTTTCCGGCACATGGAGATGGGCAAATCGCCGCCGGTTGCCGCGTCGGAGGGTGGCACTGAAGTTTCGATGCCCGTGCTGGCCGCCACGTTCACAACGGCCATTGTGTTTTTCCCCGTCGCCTCGTTCGGCGGCGTGAGCAAGTACATCTTTACGCCTCTGGCGCTGGGAGTGGTGCTCTCGATCTTCGCTTCCTATTTCTTCGCCATGACCGTGGTGCCTCTTTTCTGCGCGAAGTTCGTTCGCCAGGACCCGATGGGCCAGGAACACGAAGGCGACATCGACGCCGTTGAAGGAACGAAGCCGCACTTCTTCACGAGCCTTCTGATCGTCTTCAACCGGCACTTTCATCGGCTTCTCGATGGCTACGAAGCGCTTGCCTACAAGGTGCTGCGCAGGCCCGGACTCGCCACCGCCGTTATGCTCGGCGGGCTGGCACTGATTCTCGCGGTGTGCTTCCCGTTTCTTGGCCGCGCCTACTTTCCGCGCACCGATCCCGGGCAATTCATTATCAACGTGCGCATGCCCAGCGGCACGCGGCTCGAAGTCAGCGATCAATATATCGCCAGGGTCGAAAACATCGTCCGCAGCGTGATCAAGCCCAATGATCTCGATATGATCGTCTCCAACATCGGCGCCCATGCCGGCATGGAGGCGATCTACTCTCCCAACTCCTCGATGGACACTGCCTTCGTGCAGACGAGCCTCAAGGAACACCACAGTATCGGAAGCTATGAGTACATGCGGCGCGTGCAAGCCGAACTGTCGCGCCAGATGCCGGAGCTCTCCACCTATTTCCAGGCCGGCGGATTGATCGACGGGGTCATCAACCAGGGACTGCCCGCACCCATCGACATTCAGATCAAATCGAACGACATGCAAGGCGCGTACAACATGGCTCGCCAACTGGCAACCACAATCCAGAGCCTTCCCAACGTGAGCAGCGTGTATATCCCGCAAAATATCAGTTACCCCGGCCTGGCGCTGAAGATCGATCGCGAGCGCGCCAGCCTGATCGGCTTGTCGGCGCGAGACATTGTCGATGACGTGATCACAGCGCTTACCTCCGACGGGATGGTGGCACCCAGCTACTGGATCGATCCCCAGACGGGAAACAACTACTTGGTCACGGTGCAGTACGCCAACCGGTGGATCGACAATATGTCGCTTGAAGACATGAAGAACATTCCACTTCGCGGCGTGCGGCCAGCCGGATACTCGCCGATGCAGGAGAGCCGGGCGGCCGATCCCGATTCACCGGCACTGATGACCGGCGATCACGCGTCGGGTTATGTGCCCCTGGGCGAGGTGGCCGATATTTCCGAAATCAACACACCCACCGAAGTTGATCACATGCAAATTCGCCGCGTGATCGACATCTTTGTTGCCACAAAAACCGAGGCGCTCGATGGCGTTGGCGCGCGAATCAACAAGCTGCTCGCGGACACCAAACACGATCGCAACACTGTGATCGATGTGCGCGGAGCGGTGGTGAATATGAACGAGGCCTTCCACGACTTCGGCTACGGCCTGATTATCGCCGTTCTGCTGGTCTACCTGATTCTGATGGCGCAGTTCACCTCGTTTATCGATCCATTCATTATTCTGCTGGCCATTCCGCCGGGACTCGCCGGGGTGGTTCTGATTCTGCTTCTCACCGGCAGCACGCTCAACATCATGTCGCTCATGGGCGTCATCATGATGGCCGGTATCGTGGTCTCAAACAGCATTCTGATCGTCGAGTTCGCCGGCATCCTTCACAAGGAAGGCGAGTCGCTCTTGCGGGCCACCGTGACGGCATGCCGCGTTCGATTGCGGCCAATCCTTATGACTTCGCTGGCTACGCTGTTGGGAATGATCCCACTGGCGCTCGGGCTGGAGGCGGGGAGCGAGCAGTACGCGCCGCTGGCCCGCGCCATCATTGGCGGACTCGCTGTTTCCGTCGTCGTCACCGTTTTTCTGGTTCCAGCCGTGTACCTCCTCATCCATGGCCGACGCAGTGAAGAGGCCGCCGCAGAGGGAGTCGAACATGCATAAGCTAGCTGAAACCGCCCTTCACTTCGTTCTCTTCGCTGCTGTGGCGACTGCATCACCCGTAGGAGCGCCTGCACAAAAGCCGCCGCTTCCCGACGCTCCGGCAAGTCAACTCGCGACGACTATGACACAGGCTTCAGCATCAACCATGGCCGCAGAGCCGGAGACGCAGACGAGCGCACCACCGGCCGCGCAACCCTCGGGGCCGCCGTTGACCATCGCGCAAGCAGAGCAGATGGCGATCCGCAACAATCCAAATATCAGCGTGGCGCGGCTGCTCGCATTGGCGCAAGCCCAGGTTACGCGCGAGGTGCGTTCGGCAGAAATGCCGATGGCGACCGGGAATTTGACTGCCGTCGACTCGCACGAAAACAGCAGGATTACAGCGGGGTTGCTGAATAATCCTACTGTTTACAATCGCGCGGCCGGCGGCCTAACGGTCAGCCAATTGATCACCGATTTTGGCCGCACGCACAATCTAGTACTCAGCGCCGAATCCACTGCGAGGGCGCAGATGGAAAGCTCGCACGCCACGCAGCTCGACATTACCCTGACCGTGGATCAGGCTTTTTATCAGGCGCTCACCGCGCAGGCCGTGCTCAAAGTGGCCCAGGAGACTCTTACTGAACGCCAGGCGACGGCCGATCAGGTTGGCGCCTTGACTAAAGCGAAGATTCGCTCCGACCTCGACCGCAGCTTTGCCGATGTGCAGTCGTCGCAGGCCAAGGAGTTGCTGCTCGATGCCCAGAACAGCGCGCAGTCCGCCATGGCCACGCTAAATGACGTGCTTGGGTCGGAGCAAGATGAGCAGTACGCTCTCGTCGATGAAACGAACGGCAATCCGCCGCCGGCGCCCAGTGATCCAGAAGCGCTCGTCAACGCGGCATTCAGCGCGCGCCCCGACCTCGCGGCGATGAACGACAACTTTGTCGCTGCCCGCGAGTTCAGTACCGCGGAGCGCGATCTTTGGCTGCCCACGCTCTCCGCAATGGCCGCTGTGGGCGGCACTCCGGTGCGTGCAGACCAGATCCAGTCGTCCTGGTACGGCGCCGCAGGAGCCAACCTGAGCATCCCGGTCTTCAACGGCTTCCTTTTTAATGCCGACGCCAAGGATGCGAAGCTGCGCGCTCAAGCGGCCCAGGAAAACGTGCGCAATCTGCGCGACAGGATCGCTCGGGACGTACGCACGGCGGTGCTCAATGCACAGACTGCATATCAGCGCATCGCGGTGACCAAGCAGTTGCTCGACCAAGCCAACCTGGCGTTCGATCTGGCCTCAGCACGATACAAGATCGGTTTGAGCGGCATCGTGGAGATCAGCCAGGCGCAGCTTAACCAGACGCAGGCTGAAATCGACAACACCAATGCCCGCTATTCCTATGAAACGGCGTTAGCGGTCGTGCGCTATGAAGTAGGTCAATAGAAGAAGGGCGCTGCGATACCCGTTGACGAGAAATTGACGGCTTCGTATTCAGCAATTTATCTACGGCGAACGCAGCCTCATCGAACATATCGGGGTTCCCATTCGCATACGCTGGTGGGATATGCAAACAGGCCGGGCCCGATCACCGGTAATCCATGTCTCTGGGTTAGACCCTGAAGGAATGGACGGGGCGGAGGGATTCGAACCCCGGGTCCTCTACTCCCCGTAGTGAGTGAAAATAGCTGCTTTCCAATGCTTTGACCGCAGACTGGATGTTGTCTTTAACCCCATGCGAAGGTCGTCACGGTTCGAAGAATAACTTTCCTTGCCGTCCACTGAGTTTGTGCGGCGCCTTCCAATTGACTACAAAACTCTTCCCTTCGGGCGCGGTGCACCGTATATTCTGCAGACACATCATGCCCAAGAAAGGCGCCTAAACGGGTCAGGGCGAGGAGGATGATACTGATGGGTGCGAAGACCTTTGTGCTGTCGGAGCGCTTCGGCCGGATCGTGCGGATGTATAGCGTGCTCCTTCTGCTGGCCGGGTGCGCGGTCGCTGCCCACGCGGAGGATGATGCGCTGAGCGCGAAGGCGATCCAATTTGCCAATGAGAATATTGCTTCTTACAAGGAGGCGGTTCAATACGCGGGCAATGGGCCGAAGGCGGAGGTTCCCGTGCCTCCGGAGATCGCGCCGCAATGCCACGTCTGCGGCGATGCGACGGAGACCAAGGGCGAGACCGACGTCGACCAGTGGGTGAAGGATTCGATGGAGCCCGAAGCCAAGTACGCCAAGTCGATTAACTCCATTGCGCTGCAACTCCAGTCTTTCAGAAAGGGTGATCTATCGGATGAAGCGAAGCGGGCGTTGAATCAGTTTGGTGACGAACAGAGCTCTATAACGGACATTGCGCTGCTTGCCCAGCGAAACTACAGGCAGAAGGCGCTTCCCATGGCCGAAAAATATGACTCCGATCCGCAGCGGGCTTACGCCGGCATTGACTTCCTTATGACCGCTACGAAAGATTACCTGTTGTCGCTCGATGCACTGCCGGGGAAACCAATCGACAACGACAAATACGCGTTCAGTCTCGCGATGAAATGGATGATGTCGATTTCCACGAAGATCGACGAGGACATCTTTCAAGGCAAGAAGTACAATCTCTGCCCGGCGTATGTGGCAGTTTTACGGCAGTTGGTTTTACTGGGCGCTTCAGATCCTGACATGGACGCGCTTCAGAAGACCGTCGACAAGATTGAGAAGATGATGTACTTCGACGTGAACTTCCATTTGCATGTCCACATTATTCCCAAGGAAGGCAGCGGCGGGGGCGATGAGACGTGGTCGGGCACGGCGAAGCTGCATTTGAACATCGATTTTAATAAATCGTGCTACACGCCCGAGTATGCAGATGGCGGCAAGATGGCCGTTACGGTGAGGGATTTCTCTCTGCACGACGATGAAGGGAATCCGGTGACGCTCATGAGTTCGCGCAACTACATTGTTCCGCTGGGGCAACCGAAGCTGAACCTGTGCGACCCGGGCCCCATGCTCGACACGGGGATCAGCAGCGCGGGCGTGCCCGACGAAGAGGCATCCTACAAGGGCAAGACGATTCCGTGGACAATTCTGTCCGCGTTTCTCAATATCGCGTCGATAAAGAACAGCCTGGACCTAGGGCAGCCGCTGGGAACGGGCGTGGCCTCGGCGTCGCGCGCGACCCCTGCCCAGGGCAGCGATTTTGTGAGTGCGACGCAGCGGATCGAGGAGTTGCAGAAGCAGATGATGGCACACTCGAGCGATCCGAACTGGATCAACTCGCCCGATGGGCAGGCGGCGATGGCCGCGATGCAGAGCGCGGCGGCGGGTGCACAGAAGGATGCAGCGGCAATGAATCAGCATGCCGCCCCGCAGAGGCCGGTCTCGCAGGGAACTGTGCGCGTGCCTTGGACGAACGGCAAAGCAGAACCCGTAAATCGGAGTGTCGAGGCCACGGGAGACGATGGCAATTTGCAGCTGAAGATCACTGTTGAGAACGCGCCCCAGGAGTGAGCGCACTTAGAGCCCCGTCGGCGCTGCTCCCCCTTCTTCGGGCGATTCCGCAAAAACGGCTTCCCCGGCGGGACCGCCAACAAGATAGAGATTGCTTCCACCGAGGCCTGCCACCGCGTCCTCCCATCAATCTGCTTCCACATGGGAGCATCCCGGGCCCCGATTGCGGCGCAGGATGGGCTGCTTTCACGCCTTCCTCGGAATGAGCTTCTCCGGCGTCGGCATCATGGGCTGGTTGGGGAGAGTCAGAGACACATTAAAACGAATTTTGTAGGGATGGTTGGTC
>CAWCMW010000006.1:0-210514 GCA_963796785.1 uncultured Acidobacteriaceae bacterium
CGTAGAAGCAAGAAGGGCATGTCTGTGTTCAGCACGGACTTGAGTACCCGCAGCTGCGACGGCCGCGCCGTGGTCGCGTTGCGCGGAGAGCTTGACCTGGCCAACGCCGCGGCCGTGGCGGCTGCGCTCGTGCGGTCGCGGCCCGCGAACCGCAGGATCATCGTGGACCTGACGGACCTGGAGTTCATCGACTCCAGCGGCGTGGCCGCGCTCGCGCGCGGCCGCAGGCAGGCCCGGCAGGCCGGCGGTGACCTGGTGCTCGCCGCACCCCGGGGGAAAGTGATGCTGGTCCTTGCCATCACCCGCCTGACCGACGCCTTCTCCGTTTATGCCACGGTGGAACAGGCGGCTGACAAGGTAGGCAACCGCGGGAGAGGCCACTCGATGTCGCTGTCTAGTGACCCGCTGGTGCCCCGGCAGCTAGTGCCGCCCCGACCAGCCGCCTGTCCCGCCGCCTGTCCCGCCGGTGTCACCGCGGAACGAGGAGAAGGCCCACGCACTGGGCCTGACGTCGGCGACCGGGCTGGTCATCGGCAGCATCGTCGGGACCGGGGTGTTCACCATGCCGGCGGTGATCGCCGGAGCGGGCACCATGGGCATCATCGTGCTGGGCGTCATCGCCGTCGGCGCCATGCTGCTGGCCGTCCTGTTCGGCCAGCTCACCCAGCGGATCCCCAACAGCGACGGTGGGCTCTACGCCTACAGCCGGCACGAGTTCGGCGACTTCGCCGGCTACCTGGTCGGCTGGTGCTACTGGATCCAGTCCTGGGCCGGCAACGCCGCCATCGTGTCGTCGTGGGTCTTCTACGTCGACGCCCTCTTCGGCTGGGCCCACCCGTCGCGGCATGGCCAACTGGGGCATCGCCATGGTCGGGCTGTGGGTGCCGGCCCTGGTCAACCTGGTCGGGGTCCGCCAGATGGCGTGGTTCCAGAACATCACCGTGGTCCTCAAGTTCCTGCCCCTGCTGTTCGTCGGCGTCGTCGGCTGGTTCTTCGTCACCGCGGCCCACTTCGGTCCCTTCAACGCCTCGGGAGGCAGCCTCTACAGCGGCATCGGCATCGCCGCCGGCGTCGCCCTCTTCTCCTTCATCGGGGTGGAGGCGGCGGCGGTCACGGCCAAGCGGGTGACGAACCCCCGGGTCAACGTGGAGCGGGCGTCGGTCCTCGGCACCGCGCTCAGCGCCGTCCTCTACGTCCTCGTCACCGCGGTGGTGATGGGCCTGGTCGCCCACCACACGCTGATCAACACCGGGTCGCCGTTCGTGAACGCCTTCGACGCCATGTTCCCCCACAGCTCCTGGGCCGGGAAGTTCATCGCCGGCCGTCGCCGTGGTGTCCGGCATCGGCGCCCTCAACGGATGGACGCTCATCGTGACCGAGACGTCCCGGGCCATCGCCCAGGACGACCTCTTCCCGCGGCCGTTCGCCTGGACGGACCGCAAGGGCACGGCCTGGTTCGGCATCCTGGTGGGAACGGCGCTGCCGTCGTTGCTGATGCTGTGGCGCTACAACGCCAGCGCCGGGCTGACGGTCTTCACCTACCTGGTGGACCTGACCGTGGTGACGGTGGCGATCCCGTACTTCATGTCGGCCATCGCCCAGCTCACGTACCTGGTGTCGCGCCGGCGCCGGGTGCAGGGCTGGCAGCTGGCCCGCGACCTCTGCGTCGCCGGGGCGAGTGTGCTGTTCTCCATGTGGGTGACCTTCGCCTCGGGCTACCAGGTCGTCTACCAGGCCCTCGTCGTGATCCTGGCCGGGTTGATCCTCTACGCCTTCCTCAACGCCCGCCGCCAGCGCCTCGGCGAGTCGGCCGAGCCGGTCGACCTCCCCGACGAGTGTAGTCCCAGGGTCGCTAAGCAGGCAAACGGCAAACGGCAAACGGCCATGAATACCCCGCAGAAGGACACCGCTATGACATTCCGCGTCGACTCCGAAATCGGCCAGTTGCGCCAGGCCATCATCCACCGGCCGGGCCTCGAGCTGTCCAGGCTCACCCCCGGCGACATCAACGCCCTTCCTGTTCGACGACGTGGTGTGGGCGTCCAAGGCCAAGGAGGAACACGACGGCTTCGCCGAGGCCCTGCGGGATAAGGGCGTCCTCGTGCATTACTACGAGCAGTTGCTGGCCGAGGCACTCGACTTGCCGGAAGGACGGGCCTTTGCCTCGACCGGGTCTGCACGCCGGAGATCCTCGGTCCCCAGCTGGCCGGGCCGGTGCGCCCCCTGTTCGAGGACCTGGACGGGGTGAAGCTGGCCGAGAGCAATTGGTGGTGTTTATGTCGTTTGCTTCGTTCATTACGTGCTTGCTTGACAAGCTCGGAACGAAATACCGGGTCAAGTCGGTCTTCAGTTACGAACAATTTCAGGAAGCGCTTACCTCTGGAACTTTTGATGCAATCTATCTGGCAACGCCGAATTGGCGCATGCGGAATTTATCATTCCCGTTAAAGGCTGGAATACACGTCCTCACCGAGAAACCTCTCGAAGTCTCTACGGCCAAGTGCAAAGAGATCCTTGACGCGGAGACGGCATCGAGCGCGAAGCTGATGGTCGCCTACAGGCTTCACTTTGAGCCGGCAACACTCGACACGATCGAGAAAATTCGAGCAGGTCTACTCGGAGATGTTCATCTGTTCGCATCAACATTCTCTCAGCTGGTCGATCCTGACAATCATCGAGTTAAGCATGCGGAGTTAGCCGGTCCAGTTTTTGACATGGGGCCATATCCTGTCGAATGCGGCTCGCTACGTCTTCGAGGATGAACCCACAGAAGTTGTCTCCGCAGTCGGAACCAAACACCCCGAATCTGAGTTTCCGCAGAATTTCTACGATACTGTCGCCGTAACTCTCCGCTTTCCGAATAATAGGCTTGCCCAATTCAACTTGTCTTATTTCGGCAACCCTTCGAACTCGCTCATCGTTGTGGGCACGAAGGGAACCTTGGAACTCGATCCTGCATATACGTTCGGCAAAGGGCTGTCACAGGTCATCACCATTGGTGAGAAGAAGGACGAGCAATCCTTCAAGAACACGGATCACTTCGGCGGAGAGCTCAAGTACTTCTCTGAATGCATTCTCAATGACGAGAGCCCAGAGCCGAACGGAGAAGAAGGCTTTGCCGACGTCCGGGTTCTCGAAGGAATTATGGCGGCCCTTGAAAGCGGGAAGTCTGTAGCATTAGCTCCATTTGCGCGCTCACGACGAATCGACACTGAGCGTCAGAAGGCCAGTTTACGGGCGGTTTCTACACCTGAACTTGTCCACGCTGGAAATCCTGGCCGAGGCGCGGAGAAGAAGCCTAAGAATTGATTTACGAGCCACCCATGTCCGCTTAACACGGCAAACAAAATGGCTACTCGAATACGGGAATCCAATTCAACGGAGGATTGAGACCGTGGCCGACCTACACACTCTCCAGGACCCGACGAAACAATATCCTTTGCCAAAATTCAAACATCAGCCGCAACGTGTCCCCGGTTCGGATCACAAGATGCGGCCCAAGGCCGATCACGGCGAACAATCCTATCGCGGAAGTAGGCGTCTCCCCAACCGCAAGGCGCTCGTCACCGGCGGGGATTCTGGAATCGGTCGGGCGGCAGCGATCGCCTTCGCGCGTGAAGGCGCCGACGTAGTCATTAACTACCTTCCCAGCGAAGAAAGCGACGCCAAAGAAGTCGTGGGGCTGATTGAAGCGGCTGGACGCAAAGGGTATGCGATTCCCGGAGACCTTAAAAATGAGTCTTTCTGCAAGAAGCTGATTCAGCAGGCACACAAAAAGCTTGGAGGCCTCGATGTCTTGGCGGTCGTGGCTGGCAAACAACATGCGGTTGAAAAGATCACCGACATTACGACCAAAGAACTCGAAGCGACATACAAGGTAAATGTGTTTGCGCTCTTTTGACTATGTAAAGCAGCTCTGCCGCTGATGCCGAAAGTAGCTCCATCATCACCACTGCATCTATTCAGGCGACCCACCCGAGCCCAAGCTTGCTGGATTACGCCCCGACCAAAGCAGCAATTCTGGCCTTCACACGTGCGCTCGCTCGACAGGTCGCAGAGGATGGCATTCGAGTGAATTGCGTGGCACCGGGTCCCGTATGGACGCCGCTCCAGACGAGTGGCGGGCAGCCAGATAAGAAGATTCCTCCGTTTGGAACTGAGACCCCTATGAAGCGACCTGGACAACCTGTCGAAATGGCTCCCCTCTATGTGTTGCTGGCGTCACAGGAATCCAGCTACGTGACAGGCGAAGTTTATGGAGCAACCGGCGGCTTGGAGATCTCGTAGCGACACGGCTAAAAGAGAATCCGTGACGAGAGTTGCAGGGAGATTCCGGAAGGTTTTGTTCATCGTCGTGTTCTGAATTCTTCTTGGGGGTGGAGGTTCAACCTTAAGGACTCTGTCATGCATCGAACGTGAAGCAAGGTATCCGTAAAGCTTCATCGGGCCTACCGATACCTGGACTTTGCTCCACGCGTTACGCACTCGCCCCCGCGCGTGTGTCTCGGACCGCATTCTTCAGCATCCTAAGCCGGGCGGCCAATTTGATCCTCAGGCGTTCGCCCCTTCGGCGCGGATGACATCGAACACAATCCCCTCTCCTTACTGGTGGCATAACGTTGTAAACCATGGGGGGCATAACTCTGTACAGAGTGCGGGCATTTCGTTGTATTCGGTGGGAGAATCGACTGTAATCAGTACCAACCGCTTAAGCTGCCGCCGGATCGAGCTTTTCAATCGCGGCCTGATTGTGCTCCGGAGCCAGATGAGCGTAGCGAGTCGTCATCGAAATTGTTTTGTGACCGGCAAGTTCCTGCACTGTTCGTAGGTTTACGTCCTTCATTACCAACCGGCTGATGAAGGTATGGCGCAGGTCGTGCCAGCGGAAGTTCTTTACCTTGGCCTCTTCAAGGGCGAGTTCAAACCAAGCCCTAGGGTTGTTGAGATCTCGTCCGTACTTTGAAAGAAACACGCGGCCATTGTGCGGCCGGGTGGCATGTAACGCTTCGAGAACGCTGAGGCAGGTTTTGTTCAGCGGAATCTCTCGATCACTTCCATTCTTCGTCTTCTCCAGTCTGATACGTTTCCGAGTCAGCGAGACTTGGGACCATTCCAGACTGAACTGCTCACTCTTTCGCATCCCAGTGTTCAGAGCTACGTCGAATTCCGGCATGTGCTTCGCAAATTTCTTCTTGATTGCTGTACGTAGTCTCATTTCCTCGTCTGCTGACAGGAATCGAATACGGGCATTGTTCTCCGCGCGTTGCTCAACCAGCCGCGCAGGATTGCTCGTGACCTTGCCGTCTGCCAGCGCAATCTTGAACGTCTTTCCAAACACATTTTTATAACGATTCTTCGTCGCGGCTGACCATTTGTGTGAACTGATCCAGGTATCAATGTCAGAAGGTTTAATCTCTTCAGCGGCCCGGTCGGCGAACGCCTCCAGAATGAGTTTCATCCTGCCTTTGAAATTTCGAACATCTCTACGGTCGTGGTTGACGTACCAGTCGATGGCTTCCTGGGCAAGCACGGAGAACTTGATGCCCTTGTCTTTCATGTTCGCTGGCATCTTTACGCCACGAAGAATGTCCGCCTTGCGAATCTTGTAGAGCTTGATTGCGTCGCCGCGGCGCCCCACCTTTTCCCGATGCTCGACACCGGCGTCTTTGAAACGTATCCACCAGATGTCTGAGCCTGGCACCTTTTCGAAGACTCCGCGTTCCTTGCGAACCACCTTCCTCGGCATAGGATCTGCCCCCTAAATGCGATCCTAGCAAAGTCAGAACAAAGTGGCACCAGAAGTGGCACCAGCGCTATATTCCGGGATGCCAGTTTCCGAGATAATCTACCATAAGTTATTGATTTAATTGGTGCCCGGAGGGGGACTTGAACCCCCACGGCCTTGCGGCCTGCGGATTTTAAGTCCGCTGCGTCTGCCAATTTCGCCATCCGGGCATTCCTCTATATTATGAGGCCGTTTCGACCCTCGCACCCTCCATAACTTGATGCTCTCTCAGCAGCATGCGAGCGGATTCATTCTCCGGCCATCTTTCCACAACTTGCTCTGGACCGCCGAGCCCTCGTATCATCCGGCAGAAGCACTTCCAAGTCCGATGATCCGGTCCTACGACCCCGGCAGCCGATCTTTTTTGAGCCGACTGAGCCGTTGCACCATAACGAATCAGCGGCCCCTGGGCGAACGGGATCGGAACCGGACACGTGCGGCGATCCTGAAAGTGCTTGAGAGCGACCAACCATGAGCGACTTGGAAACCAACACCGGATTGCGAGTGAAGGGGCGGCTCATGTCCGCTTCGGAGATTGAGCGCACCCTGGTGCGGCTGGCTCACGAAATCGTCGAGAAGAGCAACGGCAGTGAAGATCTGGCCCTCGTTGGCATCAAGCGCCGTGGCGTCCCTCTAGCGGAGAGGCTGGGCAAGCTGATTGCCACCATCGAAAAGCGGCCCGTCGATACCGGCGTCCTCGACATTCAGTTCTATCGCGACGATCTTTCCACCGCGGATATCCGGCCGGTCGTCACTCCGGGAGCTGTCGGCTTTGATGTCGAGGGCCGCGACATCGTGATCTGCGACGATGTGCTTTACACCGGCCGTACCATCCGCGCCGCGCTCGATGCGCTCTTCGACCATGGCCGGCCCCGGCGCGTGCAACTGGCCGTGCTCATTGACCGTGGCCACCGCGAGCTGCCCATTGAAGCCACTTACGTGGGGAAGCATGTTCCCACCAGCAACCGCGAAATCATCGAAGTCAAGTTTCAGGAAGTCGACTCCACCGAGCAAGTGCTGCTCGTGGAGAGGACCTAGCTGCCATGATTCGTGGATCATGATTCGGCAGCCGAACCACGATCAACCATTCGCGAACCGCGGATTACGATTCACGAACCACGATTCACGCGTCACGAAGCACTTCTTATGAATCCAGCCGCACCCGCGATTCGCCGCGCTCTCACAACTCCGCCCGCGCCCGCATCCTCCTTTCCATACAATCCCGGTTCGTTGCTCTCGGTCCTCGATTTGACTGTCGAAGAGGTCAGCCGCCTTCTCGTCCGCGCCACCGAACTCGAGCACGAGGACCCCATTGTGCGCGATCGCATTCTGGCCAAGCGGAGAATCGCGCTCCTGTTCTACGAGTCGTCGACGCGCACCCGCACCAGCTTCGAGCTGGCGTCAAAAGCGCTGGGCGCCGACACCACGCTGGTTTCGAACCTCAGTTCGAGCATCGAAAAGGGCGAATCTCTGAAGGATACGGGCCTCACGCTGCGCGCGTTGGGCGCGGAGGCAATTATCCTCCGCCACAATTCATCCGGCGCGGCCTGGCTGCTGGAAGAATCGACGCGTCTGCCCGTAGTCAACGCGGGCGATGGCATGCACGAGCATCCCACGCAGGCGCTGCTCGATCTGAGGACGATCATGACCCATCTGCGCCCCGGCGTGGCGGGCGTCGGGCCGGAAACGCTCGCCGGCGTCACTGTCATGATCGTCGGCGACATTCTCCACAGCCGGGTTGCGCGGTCGAACATGCTGTTGTTGCCCCGCGTCGGCGCGCGCGTGTTGCTGTGCGGTCCGAAGGAACTGCTGCCGGAGCAGGCGGCGCGATCCGGGCCGGGCATCGAGATCGAGCGGGACTTTGAGGCAGCGCTCAAGCAGTCGCAGGCGGTCATGATGCTGCGCATTCAGGCAGAGCGGCTCGCCGGGCTGCAACTCGATCTGGAGGAGTACAAAGCAAGCTACCAACTAACAGGCCAGCGGCTGGCGGCGCTCGCACCAACGGCAGTAGTCCTGCATCCTGGGCCGATCATCCGCGGCATGGAGATTACCGCCGGCGTTGCCGACGGCGTCCAGTCCGCGATCCTCGAGCAGGTGACGAACGGACTTGCCATTCGCATGGCGGTGATGGAGCGCGCGCTCACGGCAGAAACCGGAGCCCGCGCGGACACCGGGGCCCCCAGCAAGCGTTCTTTGGTTGCTGGGGTGGAGGACAAGTCTCCTCCCGCGAGACGGATCAAGGGAGGCCGCGCATGACGGCTTTAGCAATTTGCGGCGGGCGGCTGATCGATCCCGCAGCGGGAGTTGACGCGCAGAAGGACCTGCTGCTGGTCGACGGACGCGTGGCCGAAATCGCAGCAGCAGGAAAGCTCAAGCCGACCAACGGCACGCAAGTACTCGACGCGACGGGCATGGTCGTCGCCCCGGGACTCATTGACATTCATGTGCACCTGCGCGAGCCGGGACAAGCGTACAAGGAGACTATCGCTACCGGAACTGCCGCTGCCGCTGCCGGCGGATTCACCAGCGTCGCGGCGATGCCGAACACGATCCCTGTCAACGACTCGTCGGAGGTCACGCGCTGGATGCAGGCGCCCGAGCGCGGCGCGCTAGTGCGCGTATTCCCCATCGCGGCGGCAACGCGCGGATCGAAAGGTGAAACGCTCAACGACTTCGCAGCCCTCAGGTCTGCGGGCGCGGTCGCTGTCACTGACGACGGACGCCCCATCCTGAAAGACGGAATGATGCGCGAGACGCTCGCCGCGGCGGCGCGCGTGGGACTCACCGTGATCCAGCATGCCGAGGACACTCGCATGACGCAAGGCGCCAGCATGAACCTCGGTCCTGTTTCATTCAAGCTCGGTCTGCGCGGAATGCCCACGGAAGCCGAAACCAGCATCGTCGAGCGCGACATTCGGCTGGTTACGGAACTGAAGGACGCACATCCGCACCTGCACGTTGCGCACCTTTCGACCGCCGCCGCGCTGGCCGCTGTTGAGCCAAGCGCGCCGCAATGGGCTCCGCGTCACCTGCGAGGTTACGCCGCACCACTTCCTGTTAACCGATGAGCACGTCGGCCTCTACAACACGCACGCCAAAATGAATCCGCCCCTCCGTTCGGCAACTGACCGCGAGGCAATGATCGAAGGCATTCTCGATGGCGTTGTGGACGCAATCGCCACCGATCACGCGCCTCACGCGATGCACGAGAAAGAAGTCGAATTCGAGCTCGCGCCGAATGGAATCACGGGCCTTGAGACCGCGTTGGGCCTCAGCCTGCGCTGGCTGCATCGCGAGTGGCGTATGCCGCTCGGCCGCGTGCTTAGCCTGCTCAGCGCGCAGCCTGCCGCTCTGCTCGGATTGAAAGGCCGCGGAACCCTGACCGTCGGCAGTTACGCAGATGTTGTCGTCTTCGACCCCAAAGTCGAGTGGATGTATCGCGCGACCGATTCGCTATCGAAGGCCAAGAACACTCCGTTCGACGGCTGGCAGATGCAGGGCAAGGTCCGCTGGACTGTCAGTGAAGGCAAGATCGCCTACGCAAGCGCCTAGCAGCATGCAGAAAAACTCGCCGGGGTAGTAGGTCGGGGTTTTAAGCCCGACATAAACGGCGCGAAATCAAAGGGGCCTTTAGGCCCTGAGGCATGTTGTTCTGGAGATTTGCGCGAGACTCTTTCTTTCGCAGCCTGCTAGGCGAGTTCTCATTTTCGCGCCCGCGTTTCGCGGCAATTCTATTGACTCTGTTCTCATCGGCGAGCAAAGATTGCATCCATGAACTTTCCCCGGTCCCATCTGCTCTGCGCTTTCGTCGTATTGTTTTGCAGCGTGGTTTCGCTCTTCGCCGCCGCGGCCGAACCGCCGCTCGTTGGAGGAATGCCTCCTCTGCGTATGGAACGCAAGGCAACCTCTCATGGGGCCAGGCGTGAATTCACATCGGTTACACTCTTGCCCGGGCGTGGGCTCAATACCTTTCAGATCACCGCGAATTTGCCCGGCCGGGGCGAGACAGAGCTGTTGCGGTCTCCTTCACTCGAGGTCGCGGCGCAGCAGTTGAATGGGCAGGGAGACGATGCTTTCGGAAACCTGAATCATTCCTTTGGCGGGGCATTTCTCATTCCCTTCACCAGTCGCGCCGGCGGTGAGCTCTCCCCCGACAAGAGCATTGTGAATGTCGTATGGCACGGGAAAACAATCCATCTGCCGAACGATTATCTGGGTCACTACTCCGTGCACGGCCTGCTCAACATGATGAAGGCTGAAAACCTGCATGTGACGAAAACGCCTGGCGGCCCGACGCTGACTGCCGTAATTCATGCCGGGAACTTCAACGGCTATTGGCTTTCAAAAACCGATGTGCACTTCAGAATCGGGCTTACAGCCGATGCGGTCGATATTCAGGTGACAGCAACCAACGTTGGCGACGAGCCGGAACCAATGGGGATGGGCTGGCACCCGTTTCTTCGCATCCTGAGCGGAGATCGCGCGCAGGCACGCGTGCACTTGCCGGCAGACCTGTATGGCGTGGTCGACACAATCGACGGCCGGCCCACGGGGGAGTTGAAGCCGGTGGAAGGAACCCCAAAGGATTATCGCTCGCCGCAAGGCGCGCCGATCCCCGACGCCTCGACCAGCATTAACTTCTCAAAGCTGACCCGCACCAGCGGCGGCCCAGACGGCAGTATCGACGCGTGGCTCGCCGACCCTGAGGCGAACTATGCGATCCGCGTGCGCGGCCTGTCGCCGGAGATTCGCACGCTGCATCTCTGGTCGGCGAAAGGCGACACATTCTGCGCGATCGAAGAACAATACAACTACATGGACGCATTTGGCGCGGAGTGGAACGGCATGGACACTGGCATGGTGACACTCAAGCCTCATGAATCGACGACATGGCATGTGCGCCTTGAACTCTTCGATCCGCCGCAAGTCTCAAGCGATCATTCGGCCAGCCAGTGAGCCAATTCGGCTGCGCCTTCAGCATAAAGGCCAGGGAGGGCGGTTATGTTTACGATTCCGGCAGCGATGGCATTTGCGGGCCTGAGCCTGCTTTTTCTGCGAATCATGCTGGCCCTCGTGTTCGGCACGAGTGGGTACGGCCATCTGACCAAGCCGAATGAACGCGCGGCAAGCATTGGGATGAGCGTCCCCTTCACCATCTTCCTGGGCACGGCAGAGATGGCCGGGGCGATCGCAATGGTGACAGGCTTCATGGCCCAGTGGGCCGCGATCGGGTTGATCCTCACCATGCTCGGCGCGATTTCGATGAAAGCGTTCAAATGGCACACAGGCTTCTGGGGCGAGAAATCGATGGGCTGGCACTACGACCTGCTCATGATCGCGATGAACCTGGTGATTCTGACGATGGGGCCCGGAAAGTACAGCTCGTGAAGAACGGGGATGGGAGATCTGTGCAGGTCTCAAGAATCAGCCTTGTAACAAGGGCACGGCTGGTAGGTCGGGGATTCATCCCCGACGCCGCAAGCGCCGTAATATTAGCGCTCGGGTTTTACAGGCTGCGGAAAAACTCGTACTGGGCGCTTTGTAATAAGGGCACGGCTTCAGCCGGGCCGATAAGGCCAGCAAAATGGGTCTGGGCTTCAGCCCCTGAGGGATGTTCTCTTCCCCGACGGCGACTTTTTCCGCAGCCTGTTTAACCCCTGAGGAAGAACGACCGGATTCTAAAGAGCCATTTTCGCAACACGCTCTTGCGATCAATTTTCCGCGAGTGCTGACCTTCTGGATTTTCGCGCCAGCGAGTACAGCATCAACCCGAGCAGAACACTCGCCGCGATGCCGGTAACGGCGTCGATGCCCAGGGCCCCGGAAATTCCTTTGCGGGCATAGCCGAAAGCGTCCACATAGAGCATGTAGGAGATGGGCACTCCATACGCCGAGCCGAGAAAGCAAAAAGTGGTGGAGGCAAGCGGATTGTTCTGGCCGATGGTTTCAAAAGTGATGGCTGTGCAGGCCGTGATCGCCAGGCATTGAAACAGGTTCTCGGCGATCAGCACGATGGCGAACGAGGCTGGAACGCGCGGCAACGGAATCAGCGAGAGCGTGCAAACCGCGCCGGAAATTCCCACGGCAAGATAAAAAGGGCGAAGTGGCAGAAGGCGGCTGAGTGCCGGAAAAATCAGGCAGCCTGCGATGCCGCCGATTGCCGCGCCCGCGCCGCCAATGAGGCCAACGAAGCCGGGCGTGGCGTGGAAGTCTGTGCCTCGGCCGCCGAGAAAATTGGTGAGCGAGAAAGTCGCGGCGGGCGAGACAAACAGGACGAGCGCAACGACCACTTCGCGCCGCTTGACCAGCGAAACCAGGTCCCCAAAGAACTGCGGAAAGGACTCGCTGGCCAGGCGGCGATCCGGCCCCGGCGCCTGCATAAATGGAAAAGGAATGATGGGCACGAGGACTGATGCGGCGAGAATCAGCGCCGCCGCAAGCGGCGAAAGGTGGCGCACCATCTGATTGCATCCGATGGCCATGAGGCCAAAGCCGCCGATATTGCCAATGGTGATCCAGACGCTGACCAGCTTCTCTTCTTCGGCGGAGGTAATGGAGGAGAGCCAGCCGCCGAGAGCGCTTTGATAGAGATAAGCGGCGAAAAAGCCGACGGTAAGCACCACTTCGAGCAGCGCGAGATGGTCGAGCGAGAGAAAGGCAACCACCAGCGTGAGTGAGGCAAATGCAGCGAGCCCGGCAGCATAAAAGCGGCGGCTGAAACGAACATCGAGGACGGGGCTGAACAAGAACGCCCAGAAGCCTGGCGAAATGGCGACGGCGGTGAGGCCTGCGATGGTTGTCTCGGGAACCTGGCGATTGCCGAGGAGCTGCGGAATGGCAAAGGCGATGGCGCCGCCGTACAGCCCGTACGACAGGTTCGTGAGTCCCATAAGCCAGACAGGAACCCGATGGCGATTTGGCATCCGGCGCAGCTCCCTGGGCGACGAGGTTGGATCAGGTTAGCACGGCCGTCGGTCGGAAAGCATCGGCGCGGCATCGCTGGAAAATGCACGACTTGGCGCCGGGTGACGAGTCGTCACCCGTTGGTGGTATCGCCATTCAGTATGCAGAAAGGTGTAATTGCATACGATGCGCGGACCTTCCCCAAGCCACACTGGTCCGCCATAGATCGCGCAAGAATGCTTTTTCTGAACAACCTCCGCAGAGGCGGGGCGGAGCCTGGGGTGTTTCCGGAAAAAGCAGGCACGTTTTCTGTGGGTCGGCCATGTCAACGCGGGTCATGTTGAGCGGGTATTACGACTACCGATTGGTCGGTCTATCGGTGTTGATCGCTATTCTTGCCGCTTACGCCGCGCTGGATCTCGCGGGGCGCGTCACCACGGCGCGAGGCAAGGCTCGCAGAATGTGGCTCATCGGCGGCGCCGTCGCCATGGGCATTGGCATCTGGGCCATGCACTACATCGGCATGGAAGCCTTCCATCTGCCGGTTCCTGTCATGTACGACTGGCCAACGGTGTTGGTCTCGCTCATTGCGGCGATGCTGGCATCGGGCGTGGCGCTCTTCACCGTAAGCCGCAAGACGATGAGCCGGATGAACAGGCTCGCCGGCGGCGCGGTCATGGGCGTTGGCATCGCGGCCATGCACTACATCGGCATGGAGGCAATGCGGTTGCCCGCGATGTGCATGTACTCACCGTGGCTGGTGGCGCTCTCGGTGGTGCTGGCCGTCGGAATCTCCTGTATCGCGCTGCAAATGACATTTGATTTGAGGGAGCACGCAAGCCCCTGGAGCGGACGCAAGCTCGGCAGCGCGCTGCTGATGGGCCTGGCCATCCCGATCATGCACTACGTGGGCATGGCGGCGGCCGGATTCATGCCTCTGGCCTCCATGAACGCGAGCGTAGCGCACGCGGTGAGCGTTTCGAGTTTGAATACCGTGGGCATCGCCGTCGTGACGGCGCTGATTTTAGCGATGGCTTGCGTCACAGCCGTGGTCGACGTCCGATTCGCGAAGCAGCAGCAGGCGCTGGAGACGAGCCAGCTGCAACTGAAAATGGTTTTTGACAACATGACCGAGGGCATTCTGGTTCTGGATCATGAAGGTAAGACGATCCTGATGAACCAGGCGGCGGTACGGCTGCTTCAGATTCCCGATGACGATGCGAATGGTTACGAAAAGATCGTGGATTTATATGATGTCTATTCGATTGCCGGAAGCCTCTTGGCGCCTTCGCAATGGCCGACGGCGCGGGCCTTGCGCGGAGAGTTTGTAGAAAACTTCCAGGTGATCTTCCGGTTGAAGGCTACCGGCGAGATGGGAGCCAGGGAGATCAGTTCGGCTCCTATGCCGGGCGCGCCGGGTCAAGCGGGCCAGGTCATCGTCACCTATCGCGACACGACAGAACGTATGCGTGCCGATGAGGCAAGGAATCGGCTGGCGGCGATTGTGGAGTCTTCGGAGGATGCGATTCTTGGCTTAACGGCCTCCGGAGAGATTCAAAGCTGGAACCGCGGCGCGGAAAAGCTCTTCGGATTCACGGCTGCGGAGATGGTGGGCCATTCCATCAAGGTTCTGGTTCCCGAGGATAAGCAACAGGAGGAAGACGAAATCCTGGAGCAAATCCGGGCGGGCCAGACGGTGAGCCACTTCGAGTCGGTGCGAGTGACGAAGAACGGCGAACCGGTCTTCGTATCGCTGACCATTACACCGATCAGGGACGGCAGCGGCGCGATCACCGGCGCCTCGGAGATTGCGCGGAACATCACGCAGCAAAAACAGTTGGAGCGGCAACTGCAGCAAAGCCAGAAGCTGGAGGCGATCGGCCAACTGACTGACGGCATTGCTCACGACTTCAATAATCTTCTCGGCGTCATGATGGGCAACATGGATCTCCTCGAACGGATTGTCGTCGGAAATGAAGCGGCGATGAAGCGTCTGCGCCCGGCACAAAATGCCGCGGCTCGGGGCGCCGATCTCACCCGGCGGCTGCTGGCGTTCTGCAGCAATGTGGATTTGAAGCCCGCGCCCACCGGGCTGCATCGATCCGTGCTGAACGTGATTGAAATGGCGCGCGCGCTGGGGCCTGCAATCAAAATCTCGACGCAGATTGACGATTCGCTGCCGCTGGTCCTCGTGGACGCGTCCGGGTTGGAGAGCGCGCTTCTGAATCTGGCCGTGAATGCTCGGGACGCGATGCCTGATGGAGGCACTCTGACGTTCACAACGCGGGTCAGCACCCTCAAGCAGAATTATCCGCCTGTGCAGATGGGCGAATTGCCTGCCGGCGATTACGCATGCATTGAGGTTTCCGATACCGGATGCGGTATGTCGAAGGAAACGCAGGCACGCGTGTTCGAGCCGTTCTTCACCACCAAGCCGCGCGGTAAAGGCACTGGGCTCGGCCTTTCCAGCGTGTATGGCTTTGTAAAGCAGTCCGGCGGCACAACGCGCATATACAGCGAGCCGGGATTCGGCACCACGGTAACGATCTACCTGCCCTTTGCGGACAGAGCCATACAGCCGGCAAGCGCGCCAACAACATCATCCTCAAGAACCAGCGGCAAGGTGCTCGTCGTCGATGACGAAGTGGATTTGCTGGAAGTTGCCACAGCCTACCTCACCGACATGGGGTACACCACCCTCCAGGCGGAAGACGGCGCCAAGGCGCTCGAGGTGATCGAGAAGCACCAGGATATCGACTTGATCGTAACCGACGTAGTCATGCCGGGAGGGATGAACGGCCTGGAACTGGCACAACAGGTCCGCCAGCGCCTGCCCCACGTAAAGCTGATCTATTCATCCGGGTTCCCGGCATACGCGCTCAAGGACCGCAGTTTGCATATGGCTGACTGCCCCATGCTGCAAAAGCCCTACGAGAGAGCAGGGTTCAAAGCAATTGTGAGCGCCGCCATGGAGGGACGATGACGCCCGGCAGGATATTGGCGATCGATGACGACTCCGATATTTGCGACCTGATCTGCGTCATGGCGGAGGAAAAGGGACTGGCCTGCTCGGCGACAACCAGCGCGGAAACATTCCTTGATGCAATCTCGCCCGACACTTCGCTGCTTCTCATCGATCTGATCATGCCGGAAATGGACGGAGTTGAACTGCTGCGCCGCCTGGGCGAGCGCGGTTGCAAGGTCAACATTGTGCTGATGAGCGGCGTCGGCAAACGCATCATGGAAGTGGCTGAAGAGCTGGCGCATGCGCACGGCCTCTCCACCGTTGGCCATCTGCAAAAACCCTTTCGAGCCGCAGAGCTTGAAGACATTCTCGAGAAGCATGGCCAATCGGCCGCCGCGCCCGCTGCCCGGCCTCGGTCGCGGATTGCCGTAGACGATGCGGATCTGCGTAGAGCGATCGAGGAAAAAGAGTTCATTCTTCATTACCAGCCTCAAATTGACATCGCCACCGGCAAGGTTGTCGGCGTGGAAGCTCTCGCTCGTTGGCAGCATCCCGAACTGGGGCTCATCTATCCCGAAGACTTTATTGCGCGACTTGAGGAGCTACACCTGATCGATCAACTCGCGTGGATCGTTGCCCGCCGCGGTCTGGTCGACCTCACCAGGTTCAAGGATCGCAACGGCGTGGGGCCACGTCTTGCATTCAACGTCTCCGCTTCATCGCTCGCCGACCTCAAGTTCCCTGACACCATGTCCGCTTTGATTGCAGGGCATGGCGTCTCCCCTGACAACGTCAACCTTGAAATCACCGAGAGTGGGCTGATCAAGGAGTTCGCCCGCACCCTCGACGTGTTGGCACGGCTGCGCATAAAGCGAGTGCATTTGTCGATCGATGACTTTGGAACCGGCTACTCCATGATGCAGCAACTGCGCAACATTCCGGCTACAGAGCTGAAAATCGACCGCTCCTTTGTCATGAAGATGGTAGGGTCAGACCGCGATCGCGTCATGGTGCAGAAGACCATCGAGATCGGGCACGAGCTGGAGATGAGAGTCGTGGCAGAGGGCGTTGAGACTCCGGAGCAACTGGAGATTCTGCGCTTGAGCGGCTGCGACACCGCGCAGGGATATCTCTTCAGCCATCCGCTGGCGGCAGAGGATCTGGTGAACTGGCTTTCAGCCTATCGCGGTCGACAGACCGTGCGCCCTGAACGTGCGGGAATTCGCCTCGTCGCGGCCCGTTGACCGAAATTCAGGAATTGCTTTTCAGGCTGTCGAAGCGCGCACAAGCAGAGATCGAATGTCATGCGTTTCCAACAGATGCTTGGGCGCGCCTTTACGTGCAACGAGAAGCATCGCGCGCCCAATCTCATCCGTAGTAAGCACTTGGTTCGGAAAAGCCCGGAGCAGAAGCGGCAGAAATGGCCGCGTGAGCATGTAGGGAATGCGATAAAGCGCCGTTCGCGACCGGGCCCCAAAGCGAGGCACGATGATTCCGGGACGAAACATGAAAGCAGCTTTGAAAGGCAGCCTCAGGAGGGCGTTCTCTGTGCGCCCTTTCACGCGCGCCCACATCGTCCGGCCGTGCTCGGAGCTGTCGGTTCCCTGCCCTGAAACGTAAACGAACGTCATTGCCGGATTCAGGCGGGCAAGCGTCTCCGCGGCTCGCACCGTAATGTCGTATGTGACGCGCGAATACCGTTCTTCTTTCATGCCCGCGGATGAAATACCGAGACAGAAAAAGCAGGCATCGAATCCTGAGAGCTGGGCTTCGATGGCCGCGTAATTGAGTGAGATCGGCGTGAACGATTTCGCGCAGCTTGGGATCAGACACGCCGGCAGCCGAACGGCCGATCGAGACGACCGACGCGACGCCAGGATCGAGCAGGCATTCGCGCAGAACTCCCTGGCCGACCATGCCAGTGGCGCCGAAGAGAAGCACATTCACGCGCACCCCCTCCCGTCCCTGAGCGCTTCAGCGCTCATCATTCGCGACTTTCGATTTCGCGACGGACGATTTTGATCGGCGGCCTGCAAAGTTCTAGCCTTTGCGGCGGTAGTGGATCTGGAACTCGTAGCCGGAGTTCGCCGGGAAGAGGCCGGCAACATGCCGCAACCGCTCAGCCAGGGCCGGCGCGGCCAGCAGCGGATACTCGCGCTCGCGGAGATCGTGATAGTCAAAGTCGACAGCGAGAGACAGCATGTAGATGGCCAGCGCGTCAGAAAACGATGCCTCAAAGAAAGCGTTGCGGGCGCGCTCGTCGATGACTTTTGCGCCGGCATGCGGGCTCCAGAGCGCGGCGGCGGGCCTCCCATGCGTCCTGGCTCGTTTCGCCGCGTGCCTGAGCCTCCGCCTGCGACCAGACAAGTGTCGCAAAGCTCTCGGGAACGCTGGCTACCTCGACAAAATTGTGGGCAACGTTGATAAAAAATTCGAAGGCCAGGCCGAAGCGGTCTTCGACAAGGCGCGTGGAGAGGAAAACAGCCTCCGTGGTGCCGAAGCTGGCATTACGGTGGCAGACAGCGCGGTCGCCAAGCTCGACGGTATAGGCGGGGGCGACAAGATTCTCGCCTGTGTCGGCAATGGCCAGCGGAACGAAGTAATAGGCGCGCTGGCGAAGCGCCGGTGCAAGCGGTGCGGGGACCGCTGCGACGAGCCGCTCAAGATCGCTCTCGGGAACGCGAGTCTCGCCCCAGACGGCATAGTGAATCCCGTTGTTTGCGGCGAGCATGGCGACCTGGGTGGCAACCTTGTCAGCAGGCCATAGCTCGATTTGCGCAGTACCGGCCATGAGTTTGTATTCTAGACGAGAGAGGTCACTCGATGATGGAGCAAATCGCGCAGGGTAGACATGGAAGAACGGTGATGGGGTTTCCGCTGGAGGGATTCAGTTTGTTCCAGAGTCTTCTGCTGGCCGTGGCGTCGGCATTTCTGACATTTTTCGCTACAACCTGCGTGTCGATCTTCGCGCTGCTCGGTTGGAACGTGTTCGGCGGCCACACGGTTAGCTACGTTGACACCTATCGCTATGTTGGGCTTCCCGCGGGCGTGCTGGTGCTCGTTGTGGCGCTGCCGTTCTTCCTGGTGTTGTGGGTGCGTGCGAAGACCGGGAAATAAGCGACCTGGATCGTTACATCCCTGCGGGCTTGGGGTTCTCGCGATCGAACTTCGCCACTTGAACTTTCTTAGCCAGGCCAAGCTTTGACAAAATCCAGATACCCCAGAAGTTCGGATCGATCTCGTACCACGTAAGACCGTGGCGCGCGGAAACCGGATGCGCGTGGTGGTTGTTGTGCCAGCCTTCGCCGCCGGTCAGCAGCGCCACCCACCAGCTATTGCGCGAGTCATCGTGAGTCTCAAAGCGGCGCTTGCCCCACATGTGGGTTGCCGAATTCACCAGCCACGTTGCATGCAGCCCCAGCGTAACGCGGAGCAAAGCGCCCCACAGGAACATCGCGACGCCGTTAACGAAGCCGCCCCAATACCATCCGAGCGAAAGCAGGAGCACGCCGCTAATCGTAATCGGCACCCAGTGGTACTTGCTCATCCAAACATGGAAGCGGTCGCGGCTCAGGTCCGGCGAGTAGCGCGAGAGCGCCTCAATCTGCAGATGCAATGATTGGCCAAAGAGGATCCAGCCCGCGTGTGCCCACCAGCCGCCTTCGCGCGGGGTGTGCGGGTCGCCTTCTTTATCGCTTAACTGGTGATGGACGCGATGCGTGGATACCCAGAAGATCGGCCCGCCCTCAAGCGAGAGCGTCGCGAAAACAGTCATCGTGTATTCAAGCCACTTGGGCACTTTATAGCCGCGATGCGTCAGCAGGCGGTGATAGCACATGCCGATGCCAACATTGATCGCCAGAACATACAGGATCGCCATAACCAGCAGACGCTGCCAACTGAAGAGAAAGAGCGCCGCGATCGCGCCCACGTGAAAAATGGCGATAACAAGCACCATCGGCCAGCTCAAGCCATCGCTCACGGCGTTGGCGCGGCCCATGCGAATCTGGCGCCACTTCGCAACGGCTTTGGCGGCGACAGAGGCAGCAGCGGACTCGGAAACTGCATTCGACTCTGGAACGACAGAAGTGGGCTCACTTGACTCGGTGACAACGGGTTCATTTGAAGGGACGGCGGTTACAGATGCCATGCGAAGGGGAATCCTTGAGAAGTGTCGATGTGCCCACTTGTATCTTTTTATTGTATAGGACACCTTGCAAAATCGCGCGGCTGCCAGGGAAAAGAGCGAGCGAAAGTACTGCGGAGGAGTGCACAAAGAGCTAACACCTGGACGTGAACTCGATTGATTCTAAAGGTGCAGAAGCTGCGAAGCCGCAGCCTGTCAATTGGTTCTGGCGGCACCGAGAAATTCCGGGGCGCTGAGAAAGATGCGCGAGGCGTCGCCGCGAAGGACCCTGTAGAGAGCGAACTGGCGCTGGTTGTTTCCGCGGAGCTCAAAGAGTAGCTCGCCGCGGTTGTCGGCTTCGGCGTCGACCGCGTCGATCAGGTGCATCCGCGGCGTCAAGTCCAGGCTTGCGGCGTCGGTCACGTTCTTGGCCAGCACCGCAACGCCCCCATAAAGATCGGGCTGCGCAATCAGGGTCACAAACTTTTCGTTGGCGCCTGTGCCGCTGGTATGCGCTGAGAGCACCAGCGTTGCTCCGCCGTCGTAAGCCAACTGGAAGACGCGGAACTGCTCCACGAGGAGTGGGGCGGGCGGCGGAGCCGGTTTGGTGCTCCTATGCGTTGCAGCTGTGCTCGTCGCTCGTCTGGCCGGGGCCGCGGGCGTTGCGTCGATTCCGAGAGCGCTCCGCGCAAGTGTCTCCATCGCGTCCTTCATTTTGTCTTCGTCCTCGGGGTTAGCCCAGGTGTAGTTCCACAAGTGCTCGGGACGATCAACCGCGTCAGAGACCGCGACGGTTTGCTTCATATCGATCGGAAGGCCGAAGAGGGTTGGAACAACGGGCGCGCCGTAACCCGCAAATTTGCCGGGAACGAGGCGCGGACGGTTCGGATCGGCGGCACCGGCAACATCTGCCACGTAGGCCTCTTCGTCCTCCTTCTTTTTCTTTTTGAGCTTCGGACGGCTGGAATCATCCGGCGATGCGCCACTGCCTGATGTGTTGGCGGTCGATGAGCTGTCACCGCCGGAGTTCGCGCTTGAATTCGTAGTCGACCATCGCCGCTCTTGTGCAGCGTAGGCCGATCGGGATCGGGAGCCGGCCCGCTCGAACCCGATCCAGAGCCCGAGCTCGTTCCGCCGCCAGAATCGTCGGCATGATGCTTGCGGTGCAGAATCGGCACATCGCTCTGCGCATCGTCCTCTTCATCCACCTTGGCCACTTGCGCTGGGGCAGTTGAAGCCGCCGGCAGCGATCTCCACTTGCCATAGCCCACCCATCCGCCTTGCTCGCGGGCCGAGGTGTCAATGTCGAACAGGCCTACAGGCTTGCCGTCCCGCTGCAGTTGATACTCGACGTCGCTTTCGAGCGCGAGCGGCTCGGGATGAGCCAGGTAGACTCCGGCGTCATTCAGGTCCTGACCGTCGTAGACGCAGACGGGAACCATGCGCGCGGCCTTCGGATGCGCCTCATCGCCCGTCCACTCATACACCGCAACCGAACGCAGGTCCGGCGCGTTCGCGTCTGGCTTCGCCACCTGGCCGGGATATTGCGCGAACGCCGGCAGCATGAAAACGAACGCAACGGCAGCAATCAGCATGGCTGCCTTTATCCACAAGCGACTTGGGCTCTGCAATGACACCTTCGACTTCCCTCGACAATAATCGAATCTGGCGGCGACGGCTAAACTGGCAGTTGCATGCGTGCCCGGCCTACCTGCCGCATTACGAGCCCATCCATCTTTTGAAAGGATATTCCCCATGAAGCTCAATGAGAAAGTTGCCGACTTTACTCTGCAAACGGATGAAGACAAAACCGTGAGTCTTTCGGATTTTGCCGGCAAGCCGGTGATCCTCTTCTTTTATCCCAAGGCCGATACCCCTGGCTGCACCATTGAGGCCTGCGGCTTTCGCGATACGTTCAAAAAGCTCCAGGCGGCAGGCGCCGTGGTTCTGGGCATCAGCCGCGACACGCCCCGCGAACAAGCCAAGTTCCGCGCCAAATACGACCTCCCGTATTCACTCCTTTGTGATGTAGACGAGAAAGTCTGCAAACAGTTTGATGTGCTCAAGGAAAAGAACATGTACGGCAAGAAAGTCATGGGCATCGAGCGGACGACGTTCGTGATCGGCCCGGACCAGACGCTGCTCCACATCTACCCCAAGGTTGTGCCCCAGGGCCACGCCGAAGAGGTTCTGGAACTCATCAAGGAATGGAACAAGACGCACAAGAAAGCGTGAAGCCGCGACGCCGTATAGGTGGCGACCCGACCCGGAGCAGGGAGCGAACATGCGCGGCAGGCTGCTGAAGCGCAATTTCTTTGAGGACTCGCCGGAGCACGTCGCGCCGCGTCTGTTGGGCAAGCTGCTGGTTCACAAAACCGCCGCGGGCATCGTGGCAGGCCGCATCGTTGAGGTCGAGGCATACCTCGGCCCCCACCACAAGACACCCGACCCCGCGGCGCACTCGCATCGCGGCCCGACTCCTCGAAACCAGGTGCTTTTCGGCCCGCCGGGCTATGCGTATGTGTACTCGATCTATGGCCTCTACTACTGCATGAACTTTTCCTGCGAGACAAAGGGTCTTGGCGGCGGCGTGCTGCTGCGTGCGCTCGAGCCGGTCGCCGGGATCGAACAAATGGCCCGGCGTCGCGGCCTCCCGCCAGACGCTGCCGCATGCGACCTCACAGGCGGCCCCGGCCGCTTGTGCCAGGCTCTCGACCTCACACGGCCCAAGCACAATGGCCTCGATTTGCTTGATCCCAAATCTCCCCTGCAGGTGCGGGACGACGAATTCCGCGTCATACGCGTGCTGGTGACGCGGCGCATCGGCATCCGGCACGCCGTCGAGTTGCCATTGCGCTTTTCGCTGCCCGGCAACAAGTGTGTTTCAGGCCCCAAAAGGACGGAAGGCAAATTGATCTTTATGCGCCCAATCGCCGCAGCCCAGTCGCCGCAGGTAGACTGTTACGGTAAACAAACCGGGGTTTCAGGAACAAACTCCGAGAGGAACACTGCCAAGTGAAACTCACTTCCCTGCTCCCACCCGCCGCCGCGATTGCCCTGATGGCCGCGGCCGTGCTTGCCGCAACAAATGGAGTGCAAGCGTCGCAAGACCAGCCGCAGGCGGCCGCACCGCCCGCGCAAACCGCGCCCGCTCCGCCCGCTGGCCGGCCCATGCGCAACCTGCCGGCGCCCACCAACCTCCAGGTGCTGCCCAAGAACCTGACCGGCGACCAGGTACACGAAATCATGGAGGGCTTTGCCGGGTCGCTCGGCGTGCATTGCGACTTTTGCCACGCGGCCGACCCCAAGAACCTGATGCCCAACGGACACCCGCGCCTGAATTTTGCCGACGACTCCAAAGATGAAAAGAAAATTGCGCGCGTGATGATCGCAATGGTCGGACAGATCAACGGCGAATACATCAGCAAGACGTCGGCCATGGATCCCGACGCGATGGGCATGAAGGTCACATGCGGAACTTGCCATCGCGGCCACCAGATGCCCGAGACGTTCGTTCCTCAGGAACACGGGCCGGGCGCGCCGCCTGCTGGGAGCGCACCCCCAGGTCACGATCAGCCGGCCCCCGGCACGCCGCCGGCGTCGAAATAAGCTTCTGCTCTGAGGATTCGGTCAGCTCTGAAGGCTCCGGGCTTTGGTTGAAGCGTACGGGCTTTGGCCCGTACGCGCGAACTCGGCGGCGAAAGAGCGTGCGCCGCCCACTGGCCACCCGCGCCCGATGGCCCTCGCCAATCACTGATATACTGAAGATTCGGCAGGGCGATGGAGCGGGCTGCTGTGCGCGCCTTGGCTGCTCACCGAGCGCCCGAAAACACTAGAGAGATTTGGAGTTGGACGATGGCACAAACTTGCGATATCTGCGGCAAAGGGCCGCGTTTTGGCAATAACATCTCACACGCGCACAACATCACCCGGCGGCGCTGGAATGTGAACCTGCAGGCAGTCAAGGCCATGGTCGACGGCACGCCCAAGAAGCTCCGCGTTTGCGCGAGCTGCATCAAGAGCGGCAAAGTCGCCAAGGCGTAATTCCCCTGCCGGCACGCTGAAACCCCGGGCGAAAACAGAGCATCCACTTCTGAAGCTCAAAGACCCCGTCCCATGCCAGACTGTTACGAAACCTGCCGAGAACCCGGCTTTGTAACAAGGGCACGGCTTTAGCCGGGCCGCAAGCGTCGCAATATGAGCGAGGGCTTTAGCCCCTGCCATCCCAATTCGTCAATGAAGACCGCGCTTGTCGCGTTTCGTAACAGTTTGCATGCGGACGGGGTTTTGTTGTGCGCGCAAGTCGCGCTTCGAACCCCACACTCGCCCGCTAACCGACGTCCTTATTCACCCTCTTTTGTGAAGTTCAGCGACGCAGAATTAATGCAGTAGCGCAGGCCGGTAGGCCCAGGACCGTCCGGGAAGACATGGCCCAGATGGCCGCCGCAGCGGGCGCAGGTCACCTCCACGCGCCGCATTCCGTGGCTCGAGTCCTCATGCTCTTCCACCGATTTTGAGCCGGCGGGAATCATGAAGCTGGGCCAGCCGCAGCCGGAGTCGAACTTGGCGCCGCTCATAAAAAGCAGCGCGCCGCACGCAGCGCAGTGATAGTTGCCGGTTTCGTGGTTCTCCGTAAGCAGCCCGGTGAAAGCGCGCTCAGTACCTTTCTCGCGCAGCACGTGATACTGCTGCGGAGTCAGCAGCGTCCGCCACTCTGCATCGCTGCGAACTATCTTATCTTCGGAATCGATTTTGGAATCGCTCAACATAACCTCCTGCAGGACCGTGATCCTCGGGACGAACATGGGGGAGCCCCTCGGCACACACGGATGATCGCGGCACAGTTCAATGATATCGATGAGCGGCGAGGCTCGTCACACTTCCGCGACGACTTCGATCTCGACCAGCAAATTTCGCGGCAGACGGGCCACTTCAACGGTGGTGCGCGCGGGGAGTGTTTCGCTGTCGGCTCCGAAGTAGGACGCGTAGACCGCATTCATCGCCGCAAAGTCGTTCATGTCCTTAAGGAACACGGTCGCTTTGACCACTTGGCCGAGACTGCTGCCGCCGGCCTCAAGCACGGCTTTGAGATTATCCAGCGTTCGCGCCGTCTGTTCCTTGATTCCCCCCGCAACAACCTGGCCGGTCACTGGATCAAGGCCGCCCTGGCCGGCGGTAAAAATCAGGTTTCCTGAGCGCACGCCTTGCGCATAAGGGCCAATCGCCGCAGGCGCGCCGTCGGTGGTGATATTCGAGCGAGTCATGGGACGATTCTATGACGCTGCGCGATGAATGGATTGAGAAAATTGTGAGAAGCCTGTGGACGCGGTTGGGCTCTCAAGTGTCGCGAGCGCAAAAAGCAGAAGGGGCAATTTCTCAGGGAAATTGCCCCTCTGGCCGACAGGTTTGTCAGGAACCGCCTGAAAGAACCGCTAGCTGTGGAAGGCTGCCGTCAGGCCGCCGCCGATGGCCATAACTAGCAGCCAATAGGCTGCATTGATGGCAAAGAGATTGGCCCGGCGGTTCTCAAAAATGTGCTGCGTAAACATCGGTGGGGCTATGAATCCAACCCAGCAAATGATGCCGAGTTTCGCGCCACCGGTGTATGTGACGGCTCCCGCCCAGCCCACGACGTACGCGATCACATAGGTGAGGAGCAGGCAGGCAATAAACGATGAGACCATGCCCAACGCGCCGTTCTTTGGCTTATTGGTTTCCGAAAATCCGGTCAACGACATCCAGGACTTGCGGAAAGCGAGACCGTACCAAAGCGCTCCCAGTAGCCATTCGATCACGGCTGCAACCACGATAATCGTTATCATGTGCCCGGAAAGCACCATCGAAGACAGAGCCGCGGAGTAGGTGACAACGTGCATTCTTCAATCCTCCACTACGGAATTAACGTCCGGCTCCCACGCCCAGAAGCCCCCTCAGAGCAGGGTTCCCGTGCGGTCCGCTTGACAGGAGTCGCCGCAAACACGATGCGGCACCGGCAGAAGTCATGTCAAGGTAAATCAAGGGTTAGTCGCAGAAGTGGTAACTAACACCAATGAGTCATGAGCGCGATAAACAGGCATAAGTGCTGGCTGCGCCGCACCTCGGCAGAGCAACGCCCTGGAACTGGTTGCACAAATGGTTTTGTATCAGGGCACGACTTCAGTCGTGCCGCATGAGGCGCATAAACAGCAGGGCTTTAGCCCCTGTGGGAGGTTTTAGCGCAGGCTTTGGGGATTTATGCAACCAGCCCTACCGTCTTTTCAACGCTTCAAGCTCGTCGAGGGTACGAGGCCAATCGGAACCCAGCAGGCGCGAGAGGCTTCTGTCCGCGAGAACTTTCCCGCCCGTCTGGCAGGTGGCGCAATAGTTGGTTTCGTTGTCCGCGTACCTGATTCTCTGGACTGGGCTGCCGCATCGCGGGCACGCCTTTCCAAAGCGGCCGTGCACGGCCATCTCAGGCCGGAATGCCGTCACGCCCTCGGGAAACTTCTTCCGCGCCTCGGCCGAGAGCCTTTCAATCCAAAGCTCCATCGTGGATCGCGTGGCGTCGAAGAGCCGCCGCCACTCTTCGGAAGTGATCTTGTGCGTGAGCGTGATCGGCGACAGTCGCGCGGCGTGCAGAATCTCGTCGGAGTAGGCGTTGCCCACGCCGCTGATGAGGCGCGGATCCGTGAGCGCGCGCTTGAGCGTGCGGTTCTCGAAAGTCAGTGCAGCACGAAATTCGTCCAGACCCGAGGAAAAAATCTCGATGCCGCCGGGATCGATGTCGTCAAGAGCCTGGTCGCCTCGCAGAAGATGAAGCGACGCGCGGCGCTTCGAGCCGGCCTCTGTCAGAACAAGACTCCCGTCCGGAAAATCAAGCGCCAGCAGCGCTTGCCGCCCTGAGAGTTTCGCGTGCGGCGGACGCCAATGGAGACGACCCGCAATCATGAGGTGGATGACCAGCCAACGTCTTTCCTGCTTCTGGTCTGGAGGGTCACTGACACCAACTGCGATCCTCTTCCCGATGCGTCGAAGTTCTCGGACCGTCCGCCCTTCGACAGACGTGATCGGCGGGTCAACGGTGCGCAGGACAAAAACACTGTGCAGGCGAACATGCTCCAGCCTCTTGCCGACGATCCGCGGCTCAAGCGCCGTAATGTAGGCGGTAATGTCGGGAAGTTCCGGCATTCATGATCAGAATGCAGCGCGGATGATGGGACATGCAACGGGAAATTCGCTTGAAACATCGAATTGTTCTTGCCCCATGCGCCAACTCCGGCGATCATCAAAGACTGCGCCGGCCTCGATTCGTAAAGCGCTCCAGTGCCTGCCCATGTATGGAGGAGGAATGTCTTATCAAGCGGTTGTCGGAATTGCATTGCTGTTCCTGGCTGGACTGGATTTTGCTCTCGCAGTGCTGGGAATCTCGCGGTACCCAGCGCTGCTTCGCCAGCATGGGTCGTATCCATTTGTCGTGGAATTGGTGAGCGCCCTTTTGCTATATGCGGGGGCGGCTGCCATGCTGTTGAGACAGCGAAATCCGATGTGGCAAACAGTTTCGTATTACGCCACCATCTTCGGGTGCATCACTGGCAGTCTCGAAGTGCTGAGCATTGCCACCGAAACATGGTTTCCAGCATGGGAACGCAGCGGACTACTTTCAGTCGGCGTTATGGTCACGCTTTTTCTGTTATGGGGAATTGCAGCATCCCTGGCCGCCCATAGGACCGGATCGATCAAAAGCGGATTATGGACTGCGGTGACGACTGCCGCGCTTTGCATGCTCGTTGCGGTTGCAGCGGGGTTTGTAGTGGAGTTCTTCCTGGTAACGCCTGACGTCGCCGCCATTCAGACGTGGCAGGAGTTCAAGCGCAGCGGATGGAGTGATGCCAAGGCTTTTGGCGTGGCCAATACGCTCGATTCAGGATTCACTCATCTCCTGATTGCGCCGCTGGTCGCATTTCTGTTTGGCCTGGGAGGCTCATTCATTGGCCGGTCCAACGCGCGGCACGGTCAAATGCCGGCTTGAGGGCCTGGTGATGGCGCCTCACTTGCTGCCCACTGAGTCAACGGCTTTACGAAAGGAATTTCACTTTAGGATCGCGTTGTCGATCAGCCGCGTCTTGCCAACGTATGCGGCGACAGCAAAGAGCGTGCCGCGGCGCCGCAATTTCAACGGGCAGCAAAGTGCACCAGTCTGCGAGCTCGATGTAATCGATGCGGACCGCCGGCTCAGACGCGAAGACCTCCCGCGCGGCCGCGATCAAAACACCGGCATGGCGCTCGCCCTGTGCCACAAACGATTCCACCTCACGGACAGCGCGGCTAAGCGTCAGTGCCTGCCCGCGCTCGGCAACACTCAGATACACATTCCGCGAGCTGATGGCGAGTCCATCCGGATCACGCACGATGGGGCACACCACAATTTCGGCGCCGAGCCGCAAGTCGGCAACCATCCGCCGCAGCACTGCGACCTGCGCCGCGTCTTTCTGCCCGAAGAATGCGCGATCGGGTTCAGCCGCAATCAGCAGCTTGGCCACAACCGTTGCCACCCCGCGAAAATGGCCGGGCCGCGATGCGCCATCGAGTCGATCGCCAAGTGTCCGGAACTTCGACGAATGTCGACGTCGCACCATTCGGATAAAGCTCTTCGACCGCCGGCGCAAAAAGAACATCCGCGCCCTCCCGCTCGGCGAGCGCGCAGTCGGCCTCGAACGAACGCGGATAACGCGAGTAATCTTCGCCGGGCCCGAACTGCGTGGGGTTGACGAAAAGGCTGACTGCGACCTGCGAACACGCCGCACGCGCCGCGCGAATCAGTGACGCATGACCCGCATGAAGCGCACCCATCGTCGGCACAAGGCCGACGGTGCCGCCCGGAGCTGAGCGCGAAACGCGGGACCAGCGGCGAAGCTCGTCAACAGTGCGAATGATCTGCATCGGTGTGCGCGCGATTTGCATTAGGCTTCGTTCGGCCAATCCTCGAACGCGTCGCGATTCACGACCGCATCTTCAGAATCGAAATCAGCTTCAGAAGCGGCAACGCCTTTCGCCTGCTGCGCGGGCAGGTGATAGCTCTCCGCGTCCGATGGGAATGCGCGATGCTCCACGTCTTCGCGGTAGTGCTCGATGGCGGAGCGGAAAAAGCTCGAAGCATCCGCATAGCGGCGCACAAATTTTGCGGCAGGCGCGAACGTGAGATTCACAAGATCGTGAAAGACAAGAATCTGCCCGTCGCATTCTGGGCCCGCGCCAATTCCAATCGTCGGGATGGGCAGCGCGGCAGTGATGGCCGCGGCAGCCTCGCGAGGAACACCTTCAAGCACGATGGCCCCCGCGCCGGCCTGCGCCAGCGCGTGCGCGTCGGCCTCAAGCTGTCGCGCCGCCTCGACGGTCCGGGCTTGCACTCGATAACCGCCCATGCGATGGACGCTCTGCGGGGTCAGTCCCAGATGCCCGACGACGGGAATCTCCGCCGCCACGAGCGCCTGGACCAGCTCAATCCGCGGGCCTTCGATCTTGACCGCTTCCGCGCCGGCTTCTTTTACGAAGCGAACGGCATTGGCGACAGCATCGGAAGTTGTCCCGTGATAACTGCCGAACGGCATATCTGCGACAACCAGCGCGCGCCGCACCGCTCGGCGCACCGCCCGCGTGTGATGCAGCATCTCGTCAACCGTGACGGCAAGCGTATTCTCCTGGCCCAGCACGACCATGGCCAGCGAGTCGCCCACGAGGATCAGGTCCACGCCCGCCTCGTCCACAAGGCGCGCGGTGGAGTAGTCGTACGCGGTTAGCGCGGAGATGGGCTTGCCCTGGCGCTTCATCTCGGTGAGCGCAGGCATGGTGACTTTGGGTACGGGAACTCCGGGCGGTGTGCCCGCGGAAGGCTGGGTGACGCTCATGGTGGGCTCCAGTGCCGCTCCGAAAACTCAGGATGCGACCCGAACAAAGCCAGTATACGCCGGAAGGTTCCTGGGCGTGTTTCGCAAATCAACTCTATAGTAACAAGGGCACGGCCTTTCTGCTTGCGGAGAAACTCGTTGCCAAGGGGAGCCCTGTAACAAGGGCACGGCCTTTCTGCTTGCGGAGAAACTCGTTGCCAAGGGGAGCCTTGTAACAAGGGCACGGCCTTTCTGCATGCGGAGAAACTCGTTGCCAAGGGGAGCCTTGTAACAAGGGCACGGCCTTTCTGCTTGCGGAGAAACTCGTTGCCAAGGGGAGCCTTGTAACAAGGGCACGGCTTTAGCCGGGCCAAAATCGACAGCAACAATTTGGGGTTTTAACCCCTGGGGGATAACAACCGGATTCCACCGTAGTTGAAACATGCTTCGCCGCGTCCTCCAAGTTGTATAAGGATGAGAGCGGGGCTTCGGCCTTCAGCCGGAATGCCTCCAGCCCCCGCGGAGGAAACCATGGCCTACGATCTGGCGATCGTGCTGCCCACGTTTAATGAGAGCGGAAACGTAGGCCCGATTGTCGATCGTCTTGCGAAGGCGCTCCCGGGCATCCATTACGAAGTGATCTTTGTGGACGACGATTCGCCTGACGGTACCGCGGACGTGGTACGAGGGCTGGCCGGGCAACACGACAATCTGCGCGTCCTCCAGCGGATTGGCAGGCGAGGCCTGGCGTCAGCCTGCATCGAGGGAATTCTGGGCGCCGCGGCGCCCGTCGTCGCCGTGATGGACGCGGACATGCAACACGACGAAACCATTCTGCCCGAGATGCTCCGCCGCATGCGTGAAGAAAATCTCGACCTCGTCGTCGGTTCGCGCAACATGGCCGGCGGCAGCATGGGCGAGTTCACCAAGGCCCGTGTAAAGCTGAGCCAACTTGGCCGCCGGTTGAGCCTGATGGGCGCTCAGCATGAGCTCAGCGATCCCATGAGCGGCTTTTTTATGGTGCGCGTGGCAAGCTTTGAGCAGTTCGCGCACAGGCTCTCTGGCATCGGCTTCAAGATCCTGCTCGACATTGTGCTCTCGGCGGGACCCGAGCTCCGCATCGGCGAGGTGCCTTATCGCTTCAGGCTGCGCGAGCATGGCGAAAGCAAACTTGATCTATTGGTCGGCCTCGAGTATTTCGAGCTGCTGGTGGATAAGCACCTCGGCGGCGTAGTCAACGTGCGCTTTGTTCTCTTCGGCATGGTGGGCGCGCTGGGCGTGGCTGTGCACCTTTTGATTTTGAGCGCGCTGCTCAAGCTTGCCGGGGTCACCTTCGCCACCGGCCAGGCCGTTACCACATTCATCGTGATGATCCTCAACTTTGTCTTGAACAATTCCGTCACCTACCGGGACCGGCGGCTCAAGGGCTGGAGATTCTGGGGTGGCCTGATCACGTTCTGCCTGGCCTGCGGATTGGGCGTCGCGGCCAACGTAGCCATCGCCAATGAAGCGTTCCGCCGCGGAGTTCCATGGGTGCTGGCGGCGGTAACCGGCCTGCTGTTTACCGCGGTTTGGAATTACGGCGTAACTTCAATGACGACCTGGCGCCAGGAACGGCGCTCCAGCGAAAAGCGTGCCAAACAGCGCATGGCAGCGGGCGCGGCGCAGGCTGCACAGCGGAACAACGACGGATTCCCCGCGAAGACACTGTAAAAGAGTAAGGCTCGGCGGTTACTTTCGGGCTGTTGCCTGTTTACCATCGGGTGTTGCCTGTCTTGGCCCCTCGCGCCCATACTTGCAGGCATAATGATCACCCCTATTGCAACAGGAATTTATACGGGACTTGGCCTGGCCGCGTGCGCAGGCGCTGCGGCAGGCGTGTTTGCCTATGCTTCCAGGTGGCCGGATTCGCGCCTTTTTGGTACAGCGCTCACTGCGCCTGCGCGGCCCGGCGAACTGGCATTCACCTTCGACGACGGGCCGAATGCGACATGGACGCCTAAGCTGCTCGACATTCTTGCCAGCCACAACGTCCGCGCTACGTTCTTTCTTCTCGGCGAGCGTGCCAAAGTGCACCCGGAGCTTGTGCAGCGAACGGCCAAGGCCGGACACCTCATCGGGAATCATTCCTGGGACCATCCCAACATGGCGCGCTGCTCTCCTGAAGTGATTCGGGAACAACTAAGTCGCACACAAGACATGCTGCAGCAGATCACAGGCACGCCGGTCAAATTCTTCCGCCCGCCCTACGGCGCGCGAAAGCCGGCCGTCTTCAAAATTGCGCGCGAGATAGGTCTGAATGTGGTGACGTGGAACGCCATGACCTCGGACTGGAGCGATCCCTCGCCCCAGCGGATTGCACAGCGTCTGAACGACAAGATCGAGCGGCTCTGGCAGAAAGGCCGCGCGGCAAACATCGTGCTGCACGATGGAGGTCACTCCGACCCTGATGCAGACCGAGTTGCGTCCGTAACTGCCGCAAAGAAGATGATCGAGCTGTACAAAGGTAAAGTTCAGTTTGTAACGCTGGACGCCTGGGCCTGAGCGCGCGCGTCAGCTCGCGCCGAGCGTCGCAAACGCCTCGCGCGCCGCGCCAATCGTAGCTTCCACTTCGGCATCCCCATGGGCTGTTGACACGAAAGCCGCCTCAAACTGCGATGGCGGCAGCCAGATGCCGCGATCGAGCATCGCGCGATGGAAGCGGCCGAACGCCGCGGTATCAGACTTCGCAGCATCGTCGTAATTCTTCACCGGACCCGGAATTGAAAAACCACGTCCACATCGAGCCCAACTCGATTCGTCGTGAGCGCGATCCTTGCGCTGGCGGCCTCCCGCGCCACGCCCTCCGCAACGGCTTTCGTGGTTGCTTCAAGACGCGTGTACACTTCGGCTGCGTGCTCCTGCAAGTAACCAACGGTCGCAATGCCCGCGGCCATGGCCAGCGGATTCCCGCTGAGCGTTCCGGCTTGATAAACCGGGCCCAAAGGCGCGAGCTGGTCCATGAATTTGCGCTTGCCTCCGAAGACGCCGACCGGAAGCCCTCCGCCAACAATCTTCCCCAAAGTCACAAGATCGGGATCGAGCGCGTAAAGCTGGCACGCGCCACCGAGCGCGACCCGAAATCCAGTCATCACTTCATCCGCAATCAGCAGCGCACCGTGGTTCGCGGTCAGCTTGCGCAGACCGGCAAGATAGCCCGGCGCAGGCACGATGCAACCCGGCGTTGCCGACGATCGGCTCGACGATGATGGCGGCGATCTCGTCCGGATACGCGGCAAACGCCGCCTCAACTGCGTCGAGATTGTTATACGGCAGAGCCACAGTAAGGCGCGCCACTTCCTCAGGAACGCCCGCCGACCCCGGAATTCCAAAAGTCGCAACGCCCGAGCCGGCTTTCACCAGAAGGCCGTCGGCATGGCCGTGATAGCAGCCTTCGAATTTGATGAGGATGTCGCGGCCGGTCGCGGCGCGGGCCAGGCGAATGGCCGACATCGTCGCCTCGGTGCCCGAGCTCACGAAGCGCATTTTTTCAATCGCCGGATAACACGCCGCGATGCGCTCTGCCAGATCGCCTTCAGCGGCAGTCGACGCGCCGAAGCTCGCGGAGTTGCGCGCCGCCCGCTCGATGGCCTCGAGGACCGGTGGAAATGCGTGCCCCAGGATCATCGGTCCCCAGGACCCGAAATAGTCGATGTACCGATTGCCGTCTGCGTCGTAGAGGTACGCGCCCTCGGCGCGCGATAGGAAAGGCGGCGAGCCGCCAACCGCGCCAAATGCCCGCACCGGCGAGTTCACTCCGCCGGGGAAAAACCGCTCGGCGCGCTCTTGCAGCGCCTTTGAACGAGCGTGTTGCGCGGCGCGAACTTCCGCGCTCCGAATCTCAGCGCACATGGTGGCTTCAGTATAGAAGCCCGCAGGCCGTCGAGCTGCCGTGGACTACGCGCCGATTTCGGGGCCCGCGAGATACAAAAGACACGAGTAAGACCTGCGACCAGTCCTTATAAGCTGCGGAAAACTCTCCCGGAGGAGCACGAAGTGTCAGGGCACGACTTCAGTCCTGCCGTAAATACTGCAAATTGAGTTCGGCTTTAGCCGCTGAGGGAGGGTCTCCTTCCCCCCAACCAGCTTTTTCCGCAGCCTCTTCAGGCCGAACAGCGCTTCTTTAGCGCGGCAGCCTTCGCCGCGAGTGCGACCCCCGCGATTTCAAGAACCAGGCTAGATCCGAACAGCGCGCCACGAAAAAAATCGTTCCAATCCGTTCCCCGATGCGGGAACGGCGTCGAAAACTGCGGCCAGTTGATGCCGATCATGAGAATCGACAATCCCGCAACAACCAGCGCCATGGCGACCGGGACCATTTTTTCGGGAGATTCCTGAAGTTTGCGAAGAATCATTTTCCTCACTCCAAAATTAATCGGCACCAGCGTTCCAGCTCGCGCGGGAAGCACGCAAATGAAGAATCGATCTAACTTTGCGGTCGCGCACAGCGCCGTGCGGCGCGCACGCAAACCAGGTTGATGGTCACGGAAAGTCCCATACAGAATCCGCACCATGCATCAAGCCAGTCGTGGTTCACCGGAACGTACTCGCGAAAGACCCACGGCACCAGGCCCAGCACAAGCGCAACGTTGGCGATTCGAAACAGACGGCGGTGTTTCTGGTCGAGGCGGCTAATCAACGAATGCATGTGAGAGTCTCCTGTATGAAACAAATTGTCGAATCAATGAACCACGAAACGCGCCTTCAATCCTGCCCCGCGCCGCGATCCGCACGCATCGCCCGCTTGGCCCAGATGCGCATAAGCTGGTAAACCACCAAAACGTCAATCGACGTTCCCAGCCCCGCGCACACTCCGCTGCACAGATCGTTATGCGCGGCCGTCAGATGCAGCAGCGTCAAGAGCGATTGCGGCCACCCGAAAGCGCTCGCCAGGTCCACCTGTGCCACAACCAGCAGCGCAATGAAAAACGGAAGCGATTTCTTCGAATTGCATAGGTCAAAATCGAACATTGGAGTTCCTTTCCGGGCGGGATTCGCAGCCGCCTCCGAAAATTTAGTTCTTGTAGCGGTACCAGCGCATCAGCGCAATCTTGGTCAGGCCCATCGCATAGATCACGGCAATCAAATCCCACGGCACGCGGTGCTCCACCAGCAGGTGATACTCAAGCATCGCGAAGGCGATAAGGACACCGACAATCGCCGCGGCGCTCGTCGATCGGCGTTGATGCTCGCGGACCCGCTCGTCGGCAATCTGGTCCAGCATGAAAATGCGGTTCAGAATCGGATGGGTCATGATTTGCTCTCCAACTGAAAAATTTGATCGGTGGAGCACGAGAAGATGCGAGCGAACGTAAGTGCCAGCTCCAGCGAGGGCACATAGCGGTTGCGCTCGATCGAATTGATGCTCTGCCGAGAAACGCCTGCGGCCTGTGCAAGCTGCTCCTGCGTCCAGCCAAGCGCGATCCGCAGCTCCTTCACGCGATTTGTGATCGTCTGTGCCAAGTCTTCTTCCGGCCCGCCCGATGTAAAGCTGACTTTCCAAACCAGAGTAGCCCGGATCGATTTTCATGTCAAGCCGGCTTTCCATTTTTATCAAAAATTTCTGCGGCGCCTCTTGGGCAGCCGCAGTGCTCTAGCCGGCTTTTGTAACGCCGGCGTCCCCGCCGGGGTCCCAACGAAGGTCTTCGTCGTTGGGTGGCCCGCCGGCTGTAGTGCGGGCGTCCTCGCCCGCACACCCCACCCGCCCACACGATTTGTGGGAAATGACCTCCTTGAATGCTGCTAGAATTCCTTTTTCCGGCTCATCTCGGCCGAGCATTCGCCGAACCAATCCATTGATAAGAAAGCCAGGCCCGTGGCTCAACCGACCGCACCGAAAACCGTGACCTACGCCGACGCCGGGGTCGACCTCCGCAGCGGCGACCACGCCAAGGAGCGCATCAAGTACCTGGCGCAAAAGACCTTTAATCGCAATGTTTTGGGCGGCATAGGCGGCTTCGGCGCCCTCTACCGCCTCGACATGCAGCGCTGGAAGAACCCCATCCTGGTCAGCTCGGCTGACGGCGTCGGGACCAAGCTCAAGGTAGCCTTTCAACTGGGCCTCCACCAGACCGTCGGCGTGGACCTGGTAAACCACTGCGTCAATGACATCGCGGTGCAGGGCGCAACCCCGCTCTTCTTCCTGGACTACCTCGCCACCGGCAAGCTCGATGAGGACGTGGTGGAGAGCGTCGTCAGCGGCCTCGCCGACGCCTGCAAAGCCAACGGCTGCGTGCTCATCGGCGGCGAAACCGCGCAAATGCCCGGCTTCTACGCCGACGGCGAATACGACCTTGCCGGCTTCATCGTTGGCGCTGTCGACCGCGACAAAATGATTACCGGCGTGGGCATCAAAGCAGGCGACGTGCTCATCGGCCTTCCCTCGACCGGCCTCCATACCAATGGCTACTCGCTCGCCCGCAAACTCCTGTTTGAAGTGGCCGGCTACAAGGCCACGCAATATGTCACTGCCATCAAAGAGAAAGCCGGCGCATCGCTCCTGCGCACGCACCGCAGCTATCTGCACGTCATCCAGAAGCTGGTCACCGGAGGCATGACCACCGGCATGGCGCACATCACCGGCGGCGGCATCACCGAGAATCTTCCCCGCATCCTGCCCAAGGGCGTCACGGCGCAGGTCGAAATCGGCTCGTGGCCCGTCCTGCCCATCTTTGAGCACCTGCGCGAGCTGGGTAACATTCCGCAGGAAGAAATGATGCGCACATTCAATATGGGCATCGGCCTCATCGCCGTAATCCCGGCGGCAAAGTTCACGCGCGCCAAAAATCTCCTCGACCGCTCCGAAGAGAAGTTCTACGTAATCGGCCGCGTGGTCAAGGGCGAGCGCCGGGTACAGTACACCTAGAGTTGGTCGCGTAACAATGTTTTGGAGAGGCATGGTAGGCCGGGGATTTATCCCCGGCAATAGAGCTACAAATCATCCGGGGCTTTACAGGCTGCGGAAAAACTGCTTCGGAGAAGCAAGAAGTGTCAGGGCACGACTTTAGTCGTGCCGTATGTGCTGCAAATCGAGTTCGGCTTTAGCCGCTGAGGGATAGTTTTCCTCCCCTCGGCGACTTTATCCGCAGCCCGTTTAGCCCCTGAGGGATTTCCGTTGCTCTTCCAGCAGCATTCGTTCAACCAGCTCTAGGAGCCACGGCACATTTGCCGACCAAAAATCATGACCAACCCAAGAAATGTCATTCTGAGCGGAGCTTGGCGCGCATGGGCGCCAAGCGGAGTCGAAGGATCTGCGGTTGCTTTTGAACAAGAGAAAGCCTGCGGCACGAGTGCCAAAGGGCCCGTCCGCCTCGGACTCCTCCTCTCCGGCCGCGGCTCCAACTTCCTCGCCATCGCCGAATCCATCCGCGCCGGCCGCTTGCCGGGCGCAGAAATTGCCGTCGTCATCTCGAATGTGGCCGACGCCGCGGGATTAGCCCGCGCGCGCGAAATGGGCCTTCACACAAAGGTCCTCGTTTCCCGCGGCCGCAAGCGCGAAGAGCATGACGCCGATGTCATCGCCTGCCTGCGCGCAAATCGCGTCGACCTGGTTTGCCTCGCCGGCTACATGCGTCTCCTCTCGCCGCAATTCGTCGCCGCCTTCCCCCATCGCATTCTCAATATTCATCCGTCGCTCTTGCCTGCGTTTCCCGGGCTCGAAGCACAGGAGCAGGCGTTCGCCTACGGCGTCAAGATCACGGGCTGCACCGTGCACTTTGTCGACGAGGAACTCGATCACGGCGCGATCGTCGTCCAGCGGGCCGTCCCCGTCCTCGACACCGACGATGAACACTCGCTCTCCGAGCGGATCCTCAAAGAAGAACACCTGGCCTACACAGAAGCCATCGCCCGAGTCGTCAGCGGCCAGTACGAACTCCGCGGCCGGAAGTACGTGAAAAAGCAAGCGCCGGAATAGGCCATAGGGGTTCACCCCAATTTCTTGTCAAGCCCCCAAGCCCAAAATAATTCCTCCCACCTCCCGTAAGTCGTTGGTCCCTTAGTCCCTTGGTCCCTCGGTCCCTGCCTCTCGAAGTTTGCCGATCATTATCCCCTTCCGGCGCATACTCAATGTATGATCGCTCGACAAACAAAAGCGCGCCGCCTCCCAAAATTGCGCCCGTCCCCGCGCAAAGGGTCCGTTTTCCCCATCAGGCGCACACAAAGAGATTTTTTTCTGAAAATTGCCCTGTTTGATGTGCAATATGGGGTCATTTTCAGGCATCATTCATTGGAATCAATAATTTAGCTGTTTACCGATCGGTAATCTATTTTACTATTCAGTAAATACTTGATAACTCATCAGTAAACACACCGAACCGCTCGATTCCTCTTCCAAGCCTGCAGGCCGTTCTGAACGGAATACGCGCTTGCCCCGATCACTCCTCACCCGTCCCGCCATTGGGCTCGGCCTCAAAGTTCTCCAGCGCCGCCAGCTCCTCCGCCGGCACATCCCACCGCCGCAGCACCTTGTAGATGGTGCCCGTCGAGAACCCCGCCGCAACCAGCCGCCGCATCACCCGCGCGTTTTCCTTTTCATTGGCCGGCTTCCGGATTCGCTTCCTCTCCAGATGCTCGCGCGCCAGCTTCTCTTCATCGGTCTCGCCGTACCGAGCCGCGACTGTTTCGCGAATGATCTCCGAAGGTACGCCCTTCTGGCCAAGAGCTTGCTGCACGCGCCGCGCGCCGAGCTTCTCGTTCTCCTGGCGCAGCCGCGCATAGGTTTCGGCAAACGCGCGGTCGTCCAGATATCCATGCTCCTTCAGCCGCGCAATCGCCGCCCGCACCGCTGCTTCGCCGCCGTCGCCCGGCTCAGCGCGCGCGGTCATCAACCGCCGCAGCTCAACCTCCGTGCGCATCTGCCGCCCCAGCGCCTTCACCGCGTAGTTGTACAGCCCCGCCTCGTTCAGCGGCGCTTTCGTCTTCGCGGCTCGTTGCCTCAGCGCCATCAATCCTTCTTCTCTTCACGGTTCACGATTCACGACCCACGATCCACGACTTACTGTCCACTGCTCACCGTCTTCCCCGTCCACTCATCCACCCAGTCGTTCACCGTCTTGTACCAGAGCTGCGAGTTCTGCGGCTTCAGCACCCAATGCCCTTCATCGGGAAAGTAGAGCATCTTGCTGGGCACGCCGAGCAATTGCAGCGTGTCAAACAGTTGCAGACCCTCGCTCACATCCAGCCGGTAATCGAGCTGCCCGTGAACCACCAGCGTCGGCGTCTTGAAGTTCTTCGCATAGAGCGACGGCGACCACTTGCGGAACGGATTCTCGCTGTCCGGCTTTCCGTAGTAGTCCCACGGATGCCCCTTAAACTCCCAGATGTTGAACCAGTCTTCTTCCGTCGATCCAAACGCCGACTCCGCGTTGAACATGCCGTCGTGGGTCACGATGCACTTGAAGCGGTCCGTGTGCCCCAGGATCCAGTTGGCCATGTATCCGCCGTAGCTCGCGCCCAGCGCGCACTCGCGCGTTCTTGTCGATGAAGCGGATAGTGCTGCTCCGCGTAATCCAGTCCCGTCATCAGGTCGGTAAAAGGCTTGCCGCCCCAGTCGCCGCTCACGCCCTCCACAATCGCCTGCCCATATCCCGTCGACCCGCGCGGATTGATCATGACGACGACGTACCCGTTGGCGGCAAACAGCTCCGCGTTCCAGCGATAGCACCAGTCGTCGCCCCACGCGCCCTGCGGCCCGCCGTGAATCAGGAACTTCACCGGATACTTCTTCGCCGCATCGAACCCCGGCGGCCGGATGATGAACCCTTGCAGCTTCGTCCCATCCTTCGCCGTAAACCAGAAGATCCTCCAAATTCGGCAGATCGAGCTGCGCCAGCAGCGCATCGTTGAGGTGGGTAACATTCCCAATTGGAGAGTCATAATAAATACCGACCCCGGGCTGGTCAGCAACGTCTTCCGTCGTATCGCCGATACTCACCAGCGCAACTTCCGAGGGTTGGTCGACTTTCATCAAAGCTGCAACTACAGCGACGATACCTCCCTTCTCGGCTGCGCCCGGGTGATCGGTCCTGATCAGCAAGTGCAGACCACTGAACGATCCCTCCCGCGTGATCTGCATCGCGGCGCCGCCTCCTGAGCCGATCAAATAGATGTTCTCCGCACCCAGAACGCCGCTTGTGAATGCAATCTCCCTGGAACTAGCTCCCCACGCAAACTCATCCACCCAGTTATCGAACTTCGGCAGCAAATCCGTGACGTCTTCTTCGCACGGTCATAAAGCACCAGCCGAAACTGATCGCTCTCATATCCATCCCGCGCCTGCGATCTCCACGCCAGCTACTTCCCATCCGGCGAGTACGCCGGATTGAAGTTGCCGCCCGCCGAAGTCGACACCTTCACCGGCTTCGCCGCGGGATCCGTCAGGTCAAGCGTAAAGATGTCGCGCATGCGTCGAGATCGGCCGGCACCGGATCGAGATTCTCCGTAAACGCCAGCTCCTTCGAGTCGGGCGAGATGTCGCACCCGCAGCCCTGTTCGATCGAGGCGATAATCGGCGGCACATCGTGCGAGTCGCCAGGATTCAGATCGCGCATCCCGCCGCCGTCAACCGAAACCAGAAACAGATGCGCCCGCTTCTCTCCCGTGTAGTGGTCCCAGTGGCGATAAAGAGGTGCGTCCAGATCTGCGCCTTCACCTTGCTCGCTGCGAGCACCGCATCGCGCTCCGCGTTGCACTTGTTTCCGGTGTCGAAGTCGGCCGCTGAAATCGCCGGGCAATCCGGATAAACCGTCGACGTGAACACAATCGACTTGCCATCCGGAGCCCACTTCGCGTTGTCCGCCTCGGTCGCAATCGCCGTCAGCTTCTTCGCGTTGCTGGTCGCGCCCGTCGCCGCATCGAAGTCCGCGATCCACACTTGTTGCCCATTCTCTCGACTCGAGAGAAACAGAATCAGCTTCCCGTCGGCCGCGAACTGCGACGCCCGAGTCGCCGGGCTGCCCAACCGCCAGCTTCATCGGAGCAGGCTCATCGACCGCGCCCGCAATCGCCTGCAACCACAGCTCAGCCGTTTTCGTATTCTTGTCGAGATCGACGGTCGTAACCGAGTACGCCAGCCACTTCCCGTCCGGCGAAACAGCTGTATCGCCCAGCCGCTTCATCTGCCATCATGTCTTCAAACGTCATGGGGCGCTTGCGGCGGCGCGGACTGTGCGGAACAAGATGGCAAAAGTGCAAGTGCAAAAGCCGCAAGGACGAGGGTTCGAATGCGATCCCGGGTCTCAGAATCGAAACCTGGGGCACCCTGGATTGAAGAGACATAGAAGGACGCATGAATTCCTCATCGCGCGGTGCAAACGAACCCTCCGCGCGAAGAGAAAGTGTACACCGAGAGACAGCTCGCAGTTCTTAGTTCGTAGTTCACAGCCGCGTCCGGCGTGATGCCTCAGAAACTGCGAACTAAGAACTACGAACTATGACCGTCACTGCTCACTATCACTTGTTCTCATTCCCAGTCAGCCGGAACGTGATCGTTCCCCAGAAAAGCCGCGCGCGCATCTGCACCGGCAGATGGCGTTCGTCGTCGGTGTACCAGATCCAGATGTTGCCGCGGTTCTTCACCACGCCCGCATCGGCAGTCGGCTGCACGCGAATCGTCTTGAAGGTGCCCAACGGCGTCTTGATCTCTTCGCGTCCCTCCACCTTCATGGTCACCAGCACCGTGCGCTGGGCGTCGGCTACGGGAATCACGAAGCTGTTCCCCACCACGAGCTGCTGCGAGCCGGGATAGAACACGCCGGTCAGCAGATCGGTCTCGCAGCCCTTCACCGGAGACTCCGCATGCTTGGCCTGGCCGCTGACCATATTCTTCTCGTCGAGGATCGATTTGGACGCCGCGTAGTCAATGTGCAGTGTCGAGTTGAACTGGCGCCGGCCTTCGACGGTCTGCTTGTCAAAGTCGTAGGTGCAGCCCTTTGCCAGGTCGAAGTCGGATTGGAAGTTGTCGACAACGTGAAAGATGAGATTGATGGCGCCGCTGGTGTACGCGGAGGCGATCACGCGCTCGCGATCGCCGGCCGCCTCAAAATGGACGACAGCAGTGCCGGCCGGAAAGACACGCCAATCCACCGAATAGGTGAGGGTCTCTTTCTGCGGGAAGCTGAAGCCGGGGCGCGGCGGCGCAAGGATGGCGGTATCCTGGCCGAGCGCTGTGGCCGCCAGCAGTAAGCGCGAACAATAGGGTGACTGCACTAGCGCGTGTCTTCAATGTTCGGCACGGCTCCTCATAAATTCGACCTGGCCCCTTCTCTTTGGACTTCACATACGCGGAAAGCGCTCACCAGGCCCGGTGCAGAACAATCTCCAGCACCGGTCGCAGGTAGAGCAGGCTCAGGTACAGCAGTGCGGCCCCTAAAGCAGAATTGTACTCGCGGTGCTTGAGGTAAAGGGCGAACGAAAAGCCGCCCGTAGCCGCCTTGGTAACTGGCTGGGAAACAGCGGGTTTGCTCAATTCACGCGGCGGCCTGGCGGGTGTAAGGCGCGGGATGAATCGCGGAACGCTGCGGCAGTAGTTGTCGAACCCGGAAAATGCCGCGCGAAGGAATTGCTCCTCCGACGCGATGACCGGAATGTAGATTGCGGCGAATCCAACCGCCAGCAGCAGCGCCACCGGCCAACTCAGCAGCGCCACTGCAAAGCCGGCAGCGATCAGCGTGGATCCGAGGTAAAGCGGATTGCGCGTATACGCATACGGTCCGGTGACGCTGAGCTCCTGATTCTTTTTGACGGTGCCGGAAGCGAGCGCGCGCAGCGCCAATCCAGGCAAAACCAGCAGCAGGCTCCATGCGATCGCGGCCGGATGCGGAGCGCGGCGAACGATCTCGACGAGATAGACGGCAGCGGTGAGAAACCCCAACGGGACGCGAATGCGCCGCGCAACTTTCTTCCACCGCTCCGCATTGCATGGAGCGGCCTTTGGAGGAGAGACCTGCTCGGTCGGATCGCGCGACGCTCCTCCCCCGGCAACTCATCGCCGAGCAATTCATCGGCGGCGCGGAGCACATCGTCCGGCGCGATCGTCAGCAGGCCGGGATCGGGCTCGGAGCGGCGGGAGTGGTCGCGGCGGCTGCCTGGGCTGCGCAGCACGCGGGCGCGCGTGCCGTACGGGCCGTTGCGGCTGGGATCGGTGGGACCGTAGATGCCGACGACCGGGCGGCCGAGAGCGCTGGCCAGATGCAGCGGTCCAGTGTCTCCGCCAATGCAGAGGGCAATGCGGCGCGTGAGCGCAATCAACTGCGGCAGAGTTGCGGTGAGCGCAACAGCGCTGCCGGAAGCAATGGCAGCGGCGAGCGGTTCTTCCCCCGGCCCGGCATTGACCACCACGTGCAATCCGCGCTGTGCAAGCCCTTCGGCAACAGCGGCGTAGCGCTCAGGCGGCCAGCGCTTGGCGCCCCAGCCGGCACCCGGAGTGATGAGCGCGATGGGCCGCGCGGCGCTCGGAAATGTGGACGTCGAGCCAAGCTGCGCACCAGGCTTCAGCCTCGGGATCGATAGGAAGTTGCGCGTCGACCGACGATAGCGCGTCACCCGCGACGGCGGAGGCGAGCTCCACGTCCTGCTCGATGACGTGCGCGCCGTGCGTGACCACGCGCTCGGTGAAAAGCCACTGTGCGGGCCACTCGCGAGGGCTCGCTTCGCCAATGCGGCGCGGGCAGCCGCTCATGCGCGCGATGACTGCGGAGCGGATTGCTCCCTGAAGGTCGAGGACGGCGCTGTATTCCGCGGCGCGAAGCTCGCGGCGCAGAGCGCCGATCGCGCGGCGCGTGGCGGCGCTCAGCGGATGCCGCTTCCATTCCCGGCTTGGAGCGAAATGAAGTCGATCGACGACAGGCATTGCGGAACTGCGAACCGGCATTGCGGAGCGAGATGAATTGATCTCCGATCCCGGCGCTCTCGTTTCCTTGTTCCCTTGTTCCCTTGTTCCCTTGTTCCCTGCATTTAGCAGCGCCTGCCAGCGCGGCTCGACCACCCAGCCGATCTGCCAGTCGGGATGAGCAAGGCGCAGCGCCGTCACCGCAGGCAGCGCGTGAAGAATATCGCCCATTGCGCCCAGGCGGACAATGAGCAGGCGGAAATTGGACTGCGTGTGCAAAGTCTGATTTTCGCACAGCCAAGGGATATGATTCCCCTTGCCGTTGCCAACCTGGTGTATCATTCCGTGCAGTTGCCTTATTAAAGCTGATCCTCGCGAAGAACGCATTCGTTGGGGGCGCATTGCGACCCCGGTATTGAAAGCACGGTGCTTCGTTTTATCGCCTCGCCGCGCCGCTGATCATGCCTCCATGCCTTGGAGTCTTAATATGCTCTTCAGCCCCGATCTCTGCGAGGCCGGTGCGGACATAGAAGGCGAGATCGCAGGATCTCACTTCGAACCGCAACATTCTTTCTTCCTCTCCAAAAAGTCGCCATGAACCCGGCCCGCGCATCCGGCCAGTGAGCTTTCTCTTTGCAGGCTTGCTGGCCGCTTCGTTAATGGGATTCTCTAGTCCCATGGTTCAAGCGCAAGCTTCGAGCTTGATTCCAGCGCAGATCGACTTGTCGCGCGTGCAGTCGCTGCAGAATCACCATCCGCTATGGGCGAATGCAGCCAACGATGCAGGGCCGCTGCCGGCGGACCAGCCGGTGGAAGGATTGACGCTGGTGCTAGCGCGGCCGCCCGCGCAGGAAGCGGCATTTCAGCAGTTTCTCGCCGACCAGCAGAACCCCGCTTCGGCCGACTACCATCATTGGCTGACGGCTGCTGAAATCGGCGAGCGCTTCGGCTTGTCTGACTCGGATATGGCGGCCATTACAGGCTGGCTCCAATCCGAGGGACTGCAGGTGAACTGGGTGGCGCCGAGCAAAACTTTCATCGGTTTTGGCGGCACAGCGGCGGATGTATCGCTCGCGTTCCAGACCCAACTGCACAACTACGTCGTGAACGGGAGAAAGCTGGTTTCGGTTTCTTCCGATCCCTTGGTGCCGCAGGCCGTTGCGCCGGCGATCAAGGCAATTCGCGGGCTCTACACAATCGAAGAAGAACCGCAATACGCCGCCAAGGCGATGCAGATGGATTCGCCGGCGATCAACGGCGTCGAATGGCACCGCACTTCATCGGGCCGGGCGACTTTGACATACATCTACGACGTGCCCAATGGCTCCTAACTGGCACGGGCGAGAAGATCGGGATAGTGGGGCGATCGCGCACCGATTCCGCCGACTTTAACAATTTCAAGCCATTGACGTGGACTTCGATTCCAAATCCGACAGAAGTGGTGCCGACAGGCATTCGGAGGAGTGGACCCAGGACCGGCGTACACTTCGCCTCCGGGCACGGGGGTTTCTATCGGCGACCAGGGCGAAGCGACGCTGGATGTGGAGCGCGCGGGAAGCGTCGCGCCGGGGGCGCAACTGCTGCTGGTGGTCGGCGACCAAGGCCGAGCGGCGGCATTGAGGCTGATGCGCAGTACCTGGTGCAAACGGTGCCCACACCTGTACAAGTGATGAACATCAGCTTCGGCGCCTGTGAATCGGCTGCAGGCCCGTCAGGCGTGAATTTCTGGGATTCACTTTTTCAGCAGGCCGCGGCGGAAGGGATTTCGTCGTTCGTCTCGTCAGGCGACTCGGGAGCATCAGGGTGCGATGCGGCGTTCACAGCTCCGCCGGCAAGTCCGCAGCCAAACAGCCCGAATTACATCTGTTCGTCGAGCTACGCCACATGCGTGGGGGGAACTGAGTTCAACGACACATCCGATCCGACGCTTACTGGACAGGGTTCTGGGGGCCTGGGCACCTCAGCCATCGGGTACATTCCTGAAGGCGGATGGAACGAATCATGGAACGGGACCACGGACACGGTGGCGGCTTCAGGCGGTGGTGTGAGCTCGGTGATCGCAACGCCGACGTGGCAGCAAGGCGTTCCGGGGGTTCCGACGGCCAATGCGGGCGGTATACGCCCGATGTTGCCTTTTCCGCATCTGGACACGATGGCTACTTCGGCTGTTTTGCCGCCGGGGGCGGAAGTTGCGTGTTTCGAACGGGTCCTTCTACTTTACTGGTCTTCGCAGGCACATCGGCCGCCGCGCCCAGCATGGCCGGCAATGCGGCAATGCTCGACCAGAGCGCTGAGCGCAGCCGCAAGGCAACATCAATCCCGGGCTCTACCAGTTATGGTACGACGGGCCCGATAGCATTTCACGATGTCACGCTCTGCATCTCGGCACGGTCTCGTATCGTGCGACATCAACACGCCCAGCCTCGTGCAACAACAGCATCGCCGGGCCGAGCGGATTGAGCGGGGGGCAGGCGGGCTACGAGGTGGGAACCGGATACGACGAAGTGACGGGGCTGGGCTCGCTGAATATCGGTAGCTTCATCTACCTGTATCCGACGAACAGTAAAATCCTGACTCCGACGGTCAGGCTGGTCGGACGCACGACTGCAAATTCTTACGAGCCCATTGCTCTTGAGCCCGGCGTCGCGGGAAACGGCTACAGCCCGGTTCCCAACCGGAACTGTGGCCGTGACCGTCGGAAGTTACACCTCCGCTCCCGCAACCTGTTACGCTGGTTACGTGATAGTTAACATTCCGGCAGGAACATTCCCCGTCGGCACACTATACAGTTAACGCCGCGTACACTCCGGACTCGACGAGCGCGCCAATTTATACAACCGCGTCGGCCACAGATACTCTCATCATCATTGTGCCCCCGCCGGTGCCGCCGACGGTCACCTTGACACCTTCGCAGACGGTGATCACCAACTCGCAGTCCTTGACATTGGGAGTGGTTGTGAATCCCGCGCAGTACTATCCGAACCCGACGGGATCAGTGACCCTGACCAGCGGCAGCTTTAGCCTCAGGACCGATCGCGCTTGTGAACCAAAGCGCGACGTTCACCATTCCCGCCGGAACTCTGGCCGTAGGCAGCGATACGCTGACGGTGACGTATACGCCGGATGTGCGCGAGCGCGCCGAACTATCTGGCGACATCGAGTTTGGTGACAGTGCAAAACGAAGGCGCGAAGCTCACGCCAAGCATGTCGTTGTATGCGCCGAATCCCCAACACTGCGACGACCGCGCAGCCATCGCGTTCTCGGTCAGGTGGGCCGGGTTCTACGGCGATCCGATGCCAACGGGAACGGTGGTTGTGACCGGCGGCAGCTACACCTCTCCGCCTGCCAGCCTGAGCGATGGAAGCGCGTCAATCACCGTGCCGGCAGGAACATTTCCCCTCGGGCCCAACACTGTGACTGCAACCTATACGCCAGATGCTCAGAGCGCCGCCCTCTACGGCAGCGTCGGTGCATCGAGCACCGGTAACAATCTATCTTGCCTCAACTCATCACCCCGACCGTGATGGTGACACCGGCCACGCCAAGTTCCAGAACCATCGATCCCCTTTCAGTCACGGTGACGGTGAGCGGCGGGGCCGGCAACCCCACACCAACCGGCAGCGTGAGCGTTGGGATGACTGGCACGAATGTTTCCGGCGCGCTGGTGGGTGGCACAGCAACTGTGATTTTCCCGGCCGGAACCCTTCAACAAGGCGCAGATACCGTCTTCGCGAACTACATTCCAGACGCAATCGCAAGTTACGCCTACGTCGACTCATCGGGGATGGCTCCGGTGAATGTATCAAGGGTGACTCCGACGGTCACCGTCACGCCGTCGACGTCAAGTTTTTCAACGCAGCAGGCGATTCAGGTGTCGGTTTCAGTGAGCGGCGGATCGGGCGCGCCACCCCCCGCCGGCTGGCTCACATTGACATGCGGATACTTCACGGCACAACCGGTTAATCTCAATTCAGGCAGCACCGGCAGTATTACGATTCCGGCTGGTTCGTTTGCACCGGGCGCAGACACAATCTCAGCTTCATATGCTGCAACCGATAACAACTACAATTCCACAACTGGAACGAGTACAGTGACGGTGTCCGCGCCGGGAAATGCGGCGTTCACAATCACGGGAGGTTCCCTCGATGTGGCGAAGGGGTTTTTGCTTGCGAGTAACCTGACCTTGACGGTGACGCCGACAAACGGATTCGTCGGCACAGTGGCCCTGACTGCCGCGATCACCGCGAGCCCGGCGGGCGCGCAAGATTTGCCGACGATGAGATTCACCTCAGCCTCGCTGGACCTGGTCGGATTCAACGCAGGTTCTTCGGTACTGAGTTTCACGACAACGGCAGCGACTCGGGCAGGACAATCGATCCGGCGGGCCCTGTGGCGCGCTGGGCTGCTGCTACGTCGCCCGTGCTGGCCTTCTTAGCGCTCTGGCTTGTGCCGCGGCGACGCCGCTTGTGGCGGAACTTGACGATGTTCGCGGCTCTCGGAATTTTCATCGCGGCGGCGTCGGGGCCTGCGGCGGATCGGGCGGCGGCACCGGTGGAGGCGGCGGTGGGGGTGGAGGCAACTCCGGCACGACGTCGGGGCTATACACGATCACTATCACCGGCACGTCCGGTTCGATGACCGAGACCAGCACCATTACTCTCACAGTGCAGTAGACAGCATGGGCTCACGCAGGGGCGCGGCTCTGCCTGAACGCTGCGAGTGTGTCTCCCCGCTCAGCGCTGAAAGATATCGATCGGCTGAGTAAAGTCCGTGACCCGCATGTGCGCCGCAAGCGTGGGGTATTGGCTTTGGAGCTTGAGGTACATCTCCCACGCGACGCGGCGATAACTGAAGTGGCCGGCGGGACCGGAGCGGAGTTCGGAGATGTATTGCGCCTCGGCAAAGTCCATTTTGAAGAGGGCGCGAATCCGCGTGGCCAGCGGATAGAGATAGGTGGCGGATTGCGCGGCCTCGACGACTGGAGCGGCGGCGATGACGCTGGCAGTGCGATGGGCGGCGTCAATCGCTGTGCGGTATTCAGCAAGAATGCCGGCCTCGGCGAGAATATCCGAGCCAGCCGGCAAGTCACCGCAGCCGGGCGTCTCATACCCATGCAGAGCGGTGAAGTCCTGGATGATCTGCGTACAGCGGCGATGGCGGTGAAAATCGCGGAAGCCGCCGATATCCATCAGAATGTCAAAACGAATGGCGGCGCCTGCATGAAACGCGCGGAGCGTTTCGTCGTGCCTGCCGCGGTTCTTCAGGCCCAGCTCGATGATTTCAGTCGTGCGGGCGGCGGGCAGGCCGGAGACAAAGTCGCGAAGCTGGCGATAGGGGTGGCGGCTGACGGAGTAGAGCGAGCGTGGCGGCGAGCTCGACTTCGAGAGACTCGGTGCGCTCAACGAGATCGACGAGCGGGGCCGCTGCGGGAGGAACGTTCTTGAGCAGTTCTGCAGCGGCGCGGGAGAGCTCTGCGCGGGTCTGGATGAGGTAGTCGCTGGGCTGGGCGTATTTGACGAGAGTGGGCGCTGTGCGGACTTCGCGCGTAAAAATTGCTGCCGCCTGGGCAGCGAGATCCGGCGCGGTTTCTTCGTCGAGGGCGGCAATCTTGTCGATGATCGTCTGGGCAGCCTTGGCGTTCAGGTTCCATGCCGGGCCGATCGCCGCTTCGCGGAGCTTCTCGCCGAGGTGGCGGATTTCGGCGGCGGGATGGGAAAGCAGGCGCGAGACCTGGGTTTCAAGCGTGCGTGCGCTCACGATCTGGCCGAGCGAAGTGTTGGTGGCAAGAGGAAGCAGATAGCGCGCAACGTCGAAAGCACGGGCGCGGAGCGTGCGCTCGTAGGCATCCGGCTTCAGGCCCTCAGGGCGGCCGACGCGACGCCGAAGGAGATCGACGACGGCGACCGTGGTCCGCTTGTAGGCTGCCATGAGCGAGTCAATGGTCCGCTCGTATTGCTCCTGAGAGTGGGCGTCGCCCGCGAAATCGGGATAGTAGAAGCCGGACTCGAGGAAGTTCTGATAGCGCGTGGACCGCTCCTGCCCATCCCAGCGGGTTTCGTCGACAAGGACGATGGCGGCGAGGAGCGAGAGGCGCTCGACAGCGAATGCAATGTGGGCAAGGTCGGCGATGGACCGATGGCCGTATTGAAAATAAAAGGTGTTAAGGAATTGCTCCGCCCGCTGCGCGCTGATTTCGGCGAGTGAATCACGCATCGAAAGTGCCGAGCGGGAGTACTTGGCCATGGCGTAGGCGAGTATTTCGGGGTCGGCGCCGTGGATGGCGATGACTTCGGTTTGGTTGCGCGCGGAAAGAGGAAGCGAAGATTCACTGGACATGAGGATGGTCTCGCGGACAGAATACGTCATAAGGGAGCATCCGCGCCCGAGCGGCGGAGTGGAAGCCCTGGAGCACGGGAGCATTCATGCGGGAGTTTCTGGTGCGAACGTCGCACAAACCGCGGCCCTTGCCGGCGGGGCGCTGGGCGATGACCCAGCGCTGGAACGATCTGCTGTTTGCGCACTGGCCCATCGCCACGGCCAAGATGCAGTCGCTGCTGCCGGATTGGCTTGAAGCCGATACGATCGAAGGCTCGGCGTGGGTAGGCGCGGTGCCGTTCTGGCTGGACCGCATTAAAGTTCGCGGCATGCCCGCCGATTCCGGGGCTGCGAAGCTTTCCTGATCTGAATTTGCGAACCTACGTGCGCGACCGGTTTACCGGAACGCCGGGGTTCTACTGCTTCAGCGTGGATTCAAGCAACCTGCTGGCAGTGGCGGCGGCACACCTGGTGTATCACCTGCCGTACCGGCTGGCGGAGATGTACCTTGAGCCGCGTTCGGAACGCGAGTTTGCGTTTTATAGCCGGCGGCGATTTTCGCGGCAGCCAGTGATCTTCAAAGCCCGCTACCGGGGCCTGGGTCCGACTCGGCAGACGGCGGAGATGCGGCCGGGGTCGCTCGAGTACTTTTTTACGGAACGGCCCTGCGTGTTCTCGACCAACCGTACGGGAGAGCCGATCAGGGCCAATCTGCATCACGTTTCGTGGCCTTTGGAAGAGGCTGAAGCGGAGATTGAGCGCAATGACCTCGCGACAGCGGTGGGCCTGAAGCTGCCCGACCGGGAACCGGTGCTGCACTATTCGCGCCGGCTGGCAGTCTATGTGTGGCCTGCGGAGCTGGCGCGTCCCGCACTGGCTGCGCGCCCGGTAACCGTCGCGGCAACGCCGACGTAGAGGCCACAACTGGCTTCTAGTCGTTAGCTCTCTGTGCGGCCCGCCGGCGGTGGCTTTCGGCTCTCTCCTTCTCCTCTCTCAGGCTTGTACTCGGCGGTGAGCTTTGTTTGAGCCGGGCATTGTTTGCTGCGATTTCACCGCATGTAGTTTCCTTGCGCAGCAATCCTGCAAGCGAAAATCGGGCAGGCCACGGCGAGAGCGCCAAGGTTTGCAACAAACGGTCCGCTACTTTGTCAACAATGTCGCGGCAAGCGCGCTGCAACTTGGTGTCGTTTGCGCCTGCACCCCATACTGAACAGTTTGTGCGGGCAGCGCGATCGTGCACCGAGCTTCCTGGGTGTTGCCGGTTCCGGGGTTGCCATTCGAGCAAAGTCCGGCCGGGAAACTGGATGTGTTCAGCGTAAACGGCTTGGGGCTGATCCAATATACGGTCTCGCCGCTTGATGCCGTGATCGTCGTCAAAGAGTTGCCGTTCGGATCGTTCAGCGCCGTGGCTCCATTCACGCAGGACACATAAGCGGTAATAGAGTTGGTGGCAGCATGACCGGCGCTCGGTTGTGCCGGTGCGGGGCTCGCCACGGATGCGTGCTGGCTTCCGATGAGATGAGCGAAATCCTTCTCTACGGCTCGCCCGTAACTGAAGTTGTTAAGAGGACCTGTCGGAGATTGCTGGATTCCCGGATCAGGGCAGCTATACCCGTTGGGAGAGGAACAAGTGAAGAGATAGGGACCGGGCGACGCCTGGGGATCAATGGTGCAGGTCGATGAATCCCCGCCGGGCACGCAAGGGTTATAGCCTCCCACAAAACTCATCGCGAGCCCCGACCCATTGCCACCCGCCGGTGGCACCAGAGTGATCGTGTCTCCGCCATTCACCAGCAGATTGGCCATGGGGTAGTTCTGCACTTGATAGACGAAGTTCCGTCCTCCGGCCGGCGATGCCGACCAGTCCATCCATATCCCCATAAACACCCCGGCAACAAACACAAACAGAAGCAACAGCAAAGTTTTCATTCGAATGTCCTTTCCTTTCGCTGGATTGAGAAACGCCTAGCCTGAAGATGTCTCCCCATTGCTCTTCAAACTCTGAAGCTTAGATCGATACGGCTCCATGCTGCGCAGATCTTTCAGATCCACTGCCAGGTCGACCTCCGCCGGAGAGAGCCCCTTGTCCATGCACCACAACAACAGATCGAGTGCCTCTTTCCTCCTTCCCAGCACATCCAGGGCCTGCACGATCATGAAGCGAGACGCCACGTCGTTGGCGCCGTGCGAAGCAGCGTTTTCCATGTCCATCTTGGCGTCCTTGGTGTCGCCGATTTTCGCATGGTAGAAGGCCAGGTTGGCCCATCCAAACCCATCGCGGGGATTGGTCTGAAGCCACGCGGACAACAGTTGCGCAGCCCGCCCGTAGCACTCTTTGGCCATCGCGGTATTGCCGAGCATGGTGTAACAATCGCCCATGTTCCGCTCGATCAGATGATTCCTGGGGTTGAGCGTGGCAGAGTGCCCATAATCGATCAGGGCGTCGTTGTACTTGCCATCCTCAAAATCCATGTCGCCAAGCGTAAGATAGGCATCCTCGCTCTGAGCACGCGCAAGGCTCTCTTTCAATGCGGCGCGGGCATCGTCGCGCCTTCCCAGTTCAAGGTAGGTCTGTGCCAGGTTGGCCATCGGTTGGGCAACCTTCGGCGCGGCTGCACCGGCTGCCGCAAAAGCCTTGGCCGCCTCGTCGTATTTGGCCTCTCGCGTCAGAATCACTCCGAGGTTGTTATACGCCGGCCAAAAATTCGGCCTTTCGATTAAGATCTCGCGGTACGTCTGCGCAGCCTCGGGCAGCAACCCCTGGCGTTCAAGCGCCCACGCTTTTTCATAGAGAATCTCGGGGTTTCCGGGGTCCGCCTGCTGCGACCTCTGAAAATAGGCCTGCCCATCTTCCGCTTTGCCCTGCGAAACCAGGACCAGCGCCTGGCTCAGCAGTCCCATCGCGGAAAGAGGGTTGTAGCGCAGAGCGTGGGCCGCATTCCTGCTCGCCAGGTCCAGGTTGGCTGGTTCCCTGGTTGCGTAGAACTGGCGCAAATAGGCGATGGCCAGCTCGGCGTAACCCAGGGCAAAGTGTCCATCAAGGTCGAGAGCATGCTGGTACTTTTCAATCGCCTGTTCCAGTCCGGCATGATTCGGTTCACTCACCAGTTGTTCCGCTTCGCTGAACGCCTGGTACACGTCGGGAGGAACGCTCTTCAGTTCCTCGGGATCGCTCAACTGCACGTCGCCGCTGGGAAGCTGCAGCAAAGACGCAGCCTCGTGCGAGGCCTTCTCGGCAAGGCTGCCGATCGCATTCAGTGCGCACTCTACAGTTCCTTTGCGCAGCACGCGCTGGGAGTGCGCGTCCAGCAAGCGCAGAAACAACTTCGCCTGGGATCCAGTCAGCTCAAGCGATGCAACCAGGACCAGATTCGCGCCAAGCGTGCTCTCGGTCTTCGCCGGCGAATCGATCGCTTCCCGGGGCCCAGGCCTGTCCTGCGGAGTGATGATCATCAGGTTTTTCACAAACGCCTCTGCGCGCGAAAGGCGCTGGCCGATGGAGTCCAGCACCGTGAACAGGAGCGCCGGGGGACGTTCCGCAGGCATCGGCATCAGAGCTACAAACCTCGTGGAGGGGAGCGGGTCCAAAACATTCAGGATTTGCGCCCAGTCCAGCCACACCGCAAGTGCCCCGCCTGCGCCTGCGCCCGCCCCGAGTATCACCATCTTCCTGCGCGAGATGTGCGGTCCGCTCGAGGAGAGGCTCTCCGCGCGCACTTCCGGCGCGGGCATCGCAAGCATCGCATCGGGGACCGTCCGGAATCGCTCCTCCACCGCGGGCTTGAGGCACCCCACTACAAAACGTCTCCATGGTTCGGGAATATCGGCCGCATTGAACGGCATTTTCACGCTCTTCCCGCGCCGCATGGGGACACGCGGCGCGTGTCCCGTTAAAACCAGATGTGCGACTACTCCCAGCGCATACACATCGCTGGCCCTCGTCGGCGCGGCTCCATAGAAGAGCTCCGGCGCCATGAATCCGGGCGTTCCGGCAACCCCATCAACGGTAAGTGCCGTCTCCTCACCCAACGCCGCCCGCGCAAGGCCAAAGTCCGTGACCCAGGCAATCACGTCGGTGCCCGAGCCTTGCAGAATGATGTTCGCAGTCTTGATATCCCGATGCAGGATTCCTGCCTGATGGGCGGCGGTTATCCCCGCTGCCACCTGTCTCAAAATGGACATCGCTTCATCGTCCGGCAAAGGACCCACGCGCGAAAGCCGCGCTGCAAGACTCTCGCCCGCCAGGAGCTTCATCGTCAGGTAAGTGAGTTGCCCCTCCGTCCGCTTCCAGTGCCCAAGATCGTACATCGGACAAAGATTCGGGTGAACCACTTCACGAGCGCTCAGAACTTCCCGCTCGAATCGCTGACGCATCAAGGGATCGGCCGCATAGTGCGAAAGAATCGTCTTGAGCGCCACGTGAATGCCGCGCAGTTGCCGATCCTCGACCTCATAGACCTCCCCCATACCGCCGCGGGCAATGAATCGAACCACCGAGAAGCGGCCGTCAATCAGGTCGCCCGGCTTAAACTGCGAGCCGCCCTCTTGCGCTGCCAGGTCCTCCCTGGGCGAGCCCCGGGCGGGCCCCGCCGCAGCGTCCAGCCGTTCGTCCAAGCCGAGCCCCGCGGCCGGCGGTGACGCGCTGTCGGTGTTGGTGGGAGGGTTGTCCATCTCTCTCGAGCGAACCGGCCAGGCGCGAAAGTCCGGGAGGAGTGGCTCAAACGGAGTCGAAGTTGGACTTAGGTGAGGAAGCGAGCCGGCTACGCCGTCACGATGAGTGTACCCCGGAACCCGTGAATTGCAAGGTTCTTTTGCCAAACACCTGGCTCGGGTCAAGCGGCGGGCTAGAGCTTCGGCACCGGGTCAACGCGCCTCCCATCGAATCGCTCAAGACATCTTGAGTGGATTCCAAAAACCCCCTAGTGACGGGAGGCGGTTGGAAAGGGTTTCGATCCATCCCCCACAATCACATCCGTGGTGCCCACGTTTCCATTGCGGATGTAGCCTACAGCGGCCTTCGTCCCCGGCTTCATCGCGAAAATCCGGCCGATCACTTCTTCAGTGTCCTTGACAGACGTACCGTCGATGGCCACGACGATATCGCCTTTAAGCAGTCCGGCCTTTTCCGCGGGACTGCCGGGAACAACCGTCGCCACCAACGATCCCGGCCTGACCACGTGCATCTGTGCGCCGGTGCCACTGGTCACATCTTCCAGTTGCATCCCGATCACGCCATATGGTTTGATGACGCTCACTGACATCAAATCGGCGTCGCTTCCGCTCTTTTCCGGCGACCAGGTGGCTCCGCCATCGCTGGTATGCAGGATGATGCCTTTTCTGCCGACCACCCAGCCCGTTTGCGGAGACGTAAAGTTGATTTCAACCAGGTCTACCGCCGTGCCGCTGCTCTCTGTGGTCCACGTAGCGCCGGCATTCGTCGGTGTGGAGAATCACACCGTCATATCCTGCCACCCAGCCGATTTCCGGCGTAACAAAACAAACTGACAACAGGTCGGCACGGGTTCCGCTGGACTGAACTTTCCAGGTGTTGCCGCCATCGTCGGTATGCAGAATCGTGCCTCTTCTGCCCACTACCCAGCCCCAGGCCGGGGTGGCAAACGTCATCCCAATCAACGCTCGAATCGTGGGAGTCTTTTGCCGTTTCCAGGTGTTGCCGCCATCCGTTGTGTGGACGATGATGCCGTTTGACCCCGATGCCCAGCCCGACTGCCGGTTGATGAAGGTGACGAACGAAAGAAAGCTATCCTCTCCCGTTTTCTCCTGCTTCCAGGTCACTCCCGAGTCCTCGGTGTGCAGGATGATTCCGTCGTCTCCAGACGACCCAGCCAAAATACGGGTCAACGAACGTGACCTCGCTGAGGTCTTGGGTAGTGATGTCCTTCGCCTGCTGGTCCCACGATCCGCCGCCGTCGTTGGTGTGAAAGACGGCGCCGCCGCTGCCCACAACCCAGCCCGAAGACCGTGTGGGGAATGCGACCGAGTAGAAGGTTCCCTTGCTTGTGTTCTTCGAGACCCACGTAACGCCGCTGTCATCAGTCTCGAGCATTTTTGCTTCGGTGCCCACCGACCAGATCGTCCACGGCCCACCGGATTCAGTGCCTGCGCCCGCAACACCTGCCCCGGGGGGCGAATTCAATGCGCTATGTTGACTCGATTCCGACAGGAGATGCGCCCAGAACGCCAGGGACACTCCAATCACGACGACGGTATACAGCGGCGGTCGTGATCGCCGGCCGGTATTTGTTTTCCGGTTGCGCCGGCCGGTCTTGGCCGAGCGCGGCGCGCGCATTCGAGAACCGCGCTGCGGATCAGCGCAATGGACACAAAGAGCAGCGCGACAAAGAAGAACGCAAAACTCATTGCGCCCCAGTCAGGCTTCTGAGATCAATGCCTGGCAGGAATCGCTGAAGCGATAACTGATCAAGGTCCCGGTGAGCCAACCCGGAGCATTGCCATGCCAGATGGTGGCGCAACTCCTCAGGCTGAGAAATCCCAATGGCGCGATGATCAGCCCAAGGCAGCCGCAGAATCCCTTCGTCAGCGCGAGCACGCCGGGACGCAGGTAACCCAGCCCCGGCGCCGGAGCGACTCCGCCACGGCTCCTGAACTTATGCGGCCACATCGCCCGCATTCCGAGGCGGACGATCAGATAACCAAAGAGAATGATGACGGCGTGCTCGCCGACCCACCAAAGCACTTCCAGCCATGGATGGTCGTGGACGATCAGCCACGCCGAATCAACGTCTCCCCCTATCCAGCTAAGCCACTTGGGGGTAGTGCCGTTGGTGATGATCGGAGTGCAGTATTTGACCAGGCCGAAGAGCCCCACCAGTCCCCAGACGATCATGATGCAGGCTCCGACGCCGAGCAGTATCCATCCGAGGATTCTGAATTTTAGCGGCTGAAGTGTGGGCAGGGCCTCCGCGGCTTCGCTGGGAGTGTGGCGGCGATAACGCCTGAGCCGACGCAGGCCCGACCGGAACCACGCCAGACCGCCCGCGCCCACGAACAGCGACAGAAACGCGAAAAGAGAAAGGCCGAATTGAGAGGCGGTCGTATTCGACGTGCCGAAAAAGACCGTGTACAGGCACAGCATGATGAACGCGGCCGCAGCGAGGCAGACGACGGACCCGGCCAGAACCGCGGCCCAGCTGACGACCATGGCCTGTACCCGCCGGCTGGCGAGCACCGGTTGCACCAGAGCGTCATGACTCAGTTCGTAGTAGGTGCTGTCCGATCTCCGGTCCGTACGCAGCAGGCGGCGGTCGACCAACTGGCTCAATGTTTCGCGGGGCAACTTCAGTTGGCGAAGCAGCTCGCGCTCCTCGACGCTGAGTCTTCGGCCTTCCGGGCTGATGAGATATTGCTCGCACAGAACCCGCACCGCGCCGCGCAGGTATCTCACCGGAAGCGACCGGATCGCATCCGTATAGAAATTCTCAAGCGTCTCCGTCAGCGCGGCATCGCCTCCCAGATCCTTGAAGCTGACAACGATTTCCCCGCTCGAGAGCTTCTGTTTGAAGGCGGCGATGCTCTCAATGCGCTGGCAAATCAACTGCAGGTGGAAGGGCTCCACCTGGCGGCCACCTGAGCTGCGAGCTCCGGAAGCCGACTTGGTGAGATAGGCAAGAATCGAGGTCACCACGTCGGGCTCCAGGCGAAAAGCCCGCGTGGAGGCGTCGGCGGACTCGATTGCCGCAGGACCGGTGATGGCCTTCGATGCCATCTCGTACGTCAGCGGCGCCAGCCGATAGCGATGATCCAGGATCTCCGGTATGTGATCCGAAGCTTCTTCAAGCAGCCCCAGAAAATCTTCGCGCAGTGACAGCACCACGCGGATCGATGGTGGACCCTCGCTGACGGCGGACTCAATCGCCGGCTGCGACGGCGGAGCGATGCCGCGAATCAGATAGCCCAGCTCGGAAAGAAACCCCTCCCGCGCTTCCTGCGATTGCAGGGTGAACAATTCCTCGAATTGATCGAGAATCAGCACCGGCGTCAGGAGAAGGTCGTTGCGCCAGAATTCAACGGTCTTAAAGAAGCTCCAGAGAGAAGTTGTGTCGCCGGGAACGTATTCGATCTTCTGCCGCTCGGCTTCGGCCTTCACTCCTTCTAAAACAGAAACCAGCGGGCCGTTCTTGAGGTCGTTCACGCGCACGAAAAGCGGCAGGCTGTTGGCTTCGCGAAGGCGAGGCGCGACGCCGGCGTTGAGCAGAGAAGTCTTGCCCAGGCCGGACTTGGCATAGACAATCACCAGACGATTGGCGAGGATCTGGTCAGTCAGCGCGACAGAGGCCGGCTCACGACCGAAAAATGTGCGGCGAGAAAATTCGTCGTCGCGAAACGGTTGAGCGCCGGGATAGCGGTGGAGCGTTTCCATCATTCTCTCTATCGGTTTCGGCGCTGATACTCGCGCTTCAGGGTTGAAATGACCTTGGAGAAGTCTTCGTCGAAATCCGTTTCCCGCAACTCCATTTCATCGAATTTTCGGAGAGCGTCAACACGGTCTTCCTCAGACAGTACCGCCGTGCGAACAGGAATCAGGAACGAGCCTCGCACGCGAAGTGCGCGCTCGCACGCCAGCGCCACTTCCTTGTTCACGTAGCTGTCGGTCTTCTGGCAGAAGGCCGGCGTGTAAAGCACCAGCACAAAGTCAGAGGCGTCCAGGTCATTCTCGATGCGCTTGTTCCAGTCATCTCCGCCTTGCAGGGACTCCTGATCGAGCCAAGGCTCAAAGTATGCCTTTTGCAGGGCGTCAAACACTCTCGAGGCCAGCGCCGCATCCTCTCGCGCATAGCTGATGAACACGCGGGGGCGAGGTCCCAGCGGCATCGCTTGCCCCACAAACCCGCCGTCGGCCTCCAGTCGTTGCGAAAGCTTGGTCAGAAAATCCCCAACGTCATCGTCTTCCAGTTCCACACGCGTGCCGCGCTGGTAAAACAGAATCATCTCGTCGCGATCCGATTGGATCAGGCCGTCAAGTGGCTCGGCCGCGATCGCCGGGCCGCTGCGATTGAGCTCCAGTGCGCGCAGCAAAATCTTGAGAAGAATGCGAAGGTCCCAGTGCTTGATTCCGAAACCGACGAACAGAAAACTCTGGCCAACTCGCTTGAGAACACGCAGCAGGCTATTGGGAAGTGGCGGCCGTTCAGAAACGACCCTGATCAAAAAGTCGAGAACGTCATTCTCGCTGAGCACGAGCGACGATGGCTCTTCGGCGCTGCCGAACAGATGGAATACCACGGGCGAAGCCGGAGTACCGGGCAACACAAACTCGGGATTCTCCCTTTTGTCGCCGCGCAAATGATAACGGTGCGAGATCGGCGTCTTACCCGCCGCCTTCAGCGCCTGCTCCAGCATGGCGTCCTGGCCGGTGGTCACAATGAGCGAAAACGGAAGCGCCGCCAACTGCTCGTGCACCGTGGAGGGACTGTACTGGCGCGACGCCAGGACCATCTCCGCAGTGGCGCGGAGAGTGGTCGGCCCGAATCCTTCTGTGTCTTCGTATTGCTGGGCGAGTGCCGCCAGGGTATTCCCGCTGGGGGAACGGTCATCCTCTTCGAGCTCGTGGGCCAGGCGCAGCCGCAGTTCCTCAGCCAGCGTGTTGCCACTCTTCGATCCGTTCGTCGTAGAAGACGACTTGACGGGAATCTCGGAGCCAAGCATGAGGACGCAGTTGCCATGCCGGAGAGAACCAACCAGGTTATTCCAGTGCCGCTCTTTCACTCGTCCTCCACCGGCGACTTGGCAACATCGGTGCTGAATCCAGGGTCTCAATCAGGAGCACTGCCAAAACTCCGGCGGCTGCGCTACTCATAGGACGTTCGAATGCTCTGCGGGGACGCTGGTTTCAACCGGGGATTCCATTCTAACCCGCAGGAGCGGCTTAATCTACAGCAGCATTCTCGTCGCCGTAAGGTTTCTCCGGTCCGGACGAGCGCCGCGGCAGGGACCCGAGGTTAGCTCGGATCCCGCGCCCGGCGCTCACTGGAATGTGTCCGTTCAGAAAGTCAGTTTGAGAGCCAGTTGAATCAGTCGAGGATTGTTTACCGTCGAATTCACGCCGCCGAATCCAGCCGCGTTGACATCGTTCACCGGGCTGCCGAACTCCGGATGATTGAAGAGGTTGAAGAACTCGGCGCGGAAATTCAAACCCGTCTCTTTGCCCGGCAACGCGATCTGCTTGACCAAAGAGAAATCCGTGTTGATGAAGTCGGGACCGATGGCCGGGACACGCGACGCATTGCCCAACTTGCCAGGGGCGGCCGCGGGGAAGCAGGCAGCGTTGATCCACTGATGCTGGCCGTGGTTTGCCTTGTTGGGGTCGCAGCCGGAGAGTTGATCGGGCCGATTGAAATTGTTGTCGTTGCCGCCGGCATTGAAGGTCGTGCCCGACTCGTTAAAGCTGTTGATCAATGGAACCGGGAACCCCGACGAGACTCTCTCGATCAGAGTGAATTGGATGCCGCCGAAAATGGCGTTGGTGGTGTCATTCCAACTGCTGCCGAACTGCTTTCCGTGGCCGAATGGCAAGTCGTAAATCACGCTGCCGGTGAAGCTGTTATCAAGATTGATCTGCGACAAGGCCCAATCGAGATTTTGCCAGTTGGGCAGCCCGAAATAGGGGGCGCTCAGCTCCGAGCCCAGGCCGTCGGAGAGGCCGTTGTCGTAGGTGCGCGAATAGGTGTAGGCCAGCAGGGCGTAGAGACCGTTCTTGGCTGTCTTGGTCTCCGCTTTCACCTGGAACGAGTTGTAATGCGTCTTGCCTGGGTCACCGTAGAGCAAGATCGAGTTGAAGTTCGAAGGAGTGTAGGGATAGGAGAAGGGCGCGCCGCCGGGCAAACAGCCAATCGTGTAGCCGGCGGTTCCGCATGCCGTGGGGCTATTGACAGTCAGAGCGTTGCCGATCACCGTCAGATGGCCGCCCACCGATCCGGCGTAGCCCGCGGTGAGCAGAATATTACCGGGCAGTTCGCGTTCGACGTTGGCGTTATATTGGTGGACCCGGCCCGGCTGGAAGTTGGTTGGCTGGTAGGCGTATGTGCCCACAAAGCTGGACGTATCCTGCGGCGTGGGCAGCGCTGGAAAGCCGGTGGAGAGGGTAAAGTTCAACTCCGGTGTCTCGTCGCCCACGGTGGCGCAGTATGAAGTTGCAAAGGCGCAGCCGGTTGAAAATGTGGCGGGAAGCTGATCGGATTCGCCGAGGGTTGGCGGATTTTGCCAGAGTCCCTGCGCGCCCTGGTTCCAGGACGAATCGTGATAGATGCCGAAGCCTACGCGAACCACGGTCTTATCGCTGCCCAGAACTTTCCATGTGGCGCCCACGCGGGGTTCGTACGCGCCCCAGAACATATTGATGCCCGCCGAGTTGCTCACCCCGTTTTTCCCGGCGATGAGAAGCTTTCCCGTTGAGGGGATGTAGTCCGCCATCCGGTTATGCACTTCGGTGACGGGCGTCGTCATATCCCAGGCAAGGCCGAGGTTGAGGGTGAGCGACGGGGTAACGCGCCAGTCATCCTCGACGAAGGGCCGGTAGATCTTCCAGCGGCGGCCGGTGACGGCGCCGCCGTATGTCTGGTCATGAACGCCCAACCCGGTCATTCCCATCAGCAGGTCGGCTTCGGTATTGCCAGGGGCGCTGCCGACGCCGGTGAAAGCTCCGAAGAGGCCGACGATCCAGAAGCCATCTTGAAATGCTTCGGTGCCGACATTCATTTGATTCGCGCGTAGATCGATGCCTGCGTGAATTTCATGTTTGCCGCGGATCAGGTCGAGATCGTCCTTGAAGGAGTAGATGTCGGTTCCACCCTGAAACGGAGCGTAGCCGCGATCGCCGAGAGACCAATAGCCTAGAACCTCAGTCGAGACCAGGCCTTGACTATAGGAACCACCGGCGGCCGGTGTACCGCCGGACGAGCAGCCCAGGTTGGCATTGGGAATTCCCAGCTTGGCCGATGCGCAGGTGAAGTTGTCCTGCGAGGCAATGTAGTCAAAGATGCGGTCGTATCCAAGTGTGGCCAGATTGAGCGTATTGGGCGAGAAGACGTGGGTTTCGCCGATGGCGGCATTGCGCGCGTGGTTGGTGAGTGTCTCATTGCTGCCGAACGCATTGCCTTCGGCGAGGGACGGCGCAGGCGCGCCGCCCGGCGCGTAGACCCGCGCTTGATCGTAGCTGAATCGAGCGAAGGCATTGTCGCTGGCGGTAAACGTCTGATCGAGGCGGACGTCGAACTTGGTTTCGTTCAGGGCGCGGACCGGTTCGGTGACGAAGTTATAGCTTGCGCCGGCGACTCCGGCATTCGCGTCAGGCGCGGGATAGAAGCCGATCATGCCCTTTCCGACGCTATCAATGAGGTTCGATGGGATCTTGTTGCAGTTAGCCCCCTGGGGCTGGCTTCCGTCGGCATTGGCAGCCAAAGGCGCGCCCGTGGAGGCATTGCACTGAAAGTAGACATTGGGAAAGGCGGCCGGGTCAGAAGATGCGCCCACCATATTCGGGTTGGCAATTTCCGGGACGAAGGTAGAGCCGATTCCGGAGAGCGTGTTGCCGAAAGGATCGGCAGAAAAATCGCCGCCGCGCATGGCCAGCGAGGGAACCAGACCGGTGAAGACGATTCCCCGGCGCTGATACTTCTGCTCGCCATCGACGAAGAAGAAGGTCTTGTTTTTGCGAATGGGGCCGCCGACGGAGCCGCCAAACTGGTTCAGGTTGAACTTCGCGGTTGACGTGGCGAAATCTTCCCTGGCGTCGAAGGCGGTGTTCCGGACGAACTCGAACAGCGATCCATGGAGGTCGTTCGATCCCGATTTCGTGGTGACCAGAACGGTCGGTCCGGCCCGTGTGCCGTATTCGGCGGAGTAGGTGTAGGTGAAGACCTTGAACTCCTGAATGTCGTCGATCGACGAGAAAATGCCGATGCCGCCGGCCGTGAGCTCATTGTTGTCGACGCCGTCCAGCAGCCAGTCCGTGCTGTTGGGGCGCGATCCGCCCACAGATAGCGAGTACGAGCCGCGGGCCGACACTTCGCTGTCGGTGCCCCCGTTGAAAAAGCTGCCGGTACTGGTCTCCGCGGTCGCGCCGGCGGTGAGCGTGGCGAGCTGCACGAAGTCGCGGCCATTCAACGGCAGTTGCGAAACTTCCTGCGAAGTGATGACCTGACCGAGTGATGGATTGGTGGTCTCGACTGCGACGGCCTCGCCGGAGACTTCCACAGTAGTGGTTACACTGGCAGGCACGAGCGCGAAATCAAGCTCGCGAGCCTCATCGACCTGCAGACGCAGGTCTTTTGACACGGCGCTTTGAAAGCCGGTCGCATCGACTTTGATGTCGTAGGTTCCGACCGGGAGCAGCGGGAGCAGATAGTGCCCAGAGCTGTCGGTCTTCGTGTCTCGCACAAGGCCGGTCGCCTGAGAGGTGACTGCAACCGATGCGCCGGGGATCGCAGACCCGGACTTATCGTCGACATTGCCGGAGAAGCTGCCGGTGGCCTGGCCACGCAACGCAGGAGAGATCGCGAGTGTGATTGCGCAGAGAAGGGTGAGAACAAGTGTCTTGAGAGGATTTGTCCTGGCCAAAGAATTCATCGATCTGAAACAATGTGCGCCGAGCAAAGTGCTTTTCATTTTCAAACCCCTTTCGGATGAGGTGGTCGTGTACCGGAAGCGCCTTACAGGCGCTGGGCCTTGTGAAAAACGTGCAGTAAGTTTTTAGTCGTATGAGGAAGAATTGTTTCACCAGTCCCGCTGTGTGAGAACGATCGGTCACAGTCAGTGGACGGTGAGGCCCTTGTCTTCTCCCTCGTAATGGGAAGGAATGCAGCGAAGCTTGCGAGAACGTGCAATGAACCGCAGAGGGAGGACTCTCGGTGATTAGACTGTATGAATTTGCCGCTTAAAAGTCAACGCAAGTTCTGCTCAACTGGATGTTAATCGCAGCCAGCCGCACTGGACGGCGTCGCGCTGAAACGTGCTCATGTGCGCCGTTCCGCCAGCTCTGGAGAATAGCCAGGATACGCCCATCTATAATGAGCGCTGGAAAGAACGAGCCATGGAAAGGCGCATCTCGCGATAACGAGGGCGAAGAGGTCAACAAAAATCATGGGAGATTTGCAGGGAAGAATTGCCCTCGTAACAGGCGGAGCGCAGGGAATCGGCCGCGCGATTGCCGAAGAGCTGGCCGCGGCCGGTGCCACGCTTGCGCTGGCGGATGTGAACGAGGCCAAGCTGGCCGAGACGGTGGCCGAGCTAACGGCCAAGGGGATCGATGCGACGGCGTTCACCGTGAACGTGTCGAGCCAGGAATCAATTGAAGCCGGTGCGAAGGCGATCCTGGAGAAGTTCGGCAAGGTGGAGATCCTTGTCAACAACGCCGGAATCACGCGCGACAATTTGATGCTGCGCATGAAGCGCGCGGACTGGGATTTGGTGTTGAGCATCAACCTGACGGGAGCGTTCCTGCTTACGCAGGCGCTGCTGAGCCCGATGCTGAAGAACCGCTGGGGAAGGATTGTCGGAATTGCCAGCGTCGTGGGACGCGCGGGGCAGGCGGGACAGGTGAACTACGCCGCGTCAAAGGCCGGGCTGATCGGATTTACCCGTTCGCTGGCGCGCGAAGTCGCGTCGCGCGGCATTACGGTGAACGCCGTCGCGCCGGGTTTTATTGAGACACCCATGACGGCAGTGCTGAGCGAGGAACAGACCAAGGCGATGCTGGCGACGATTCCGCTGGGGCGTCGGGGCACTCCGAAGGACGTCGCGCAGGCGGTGAAGTTTCTGGCCTCGGATGCGGCGTCGTACATCACCGGACACGTGATCGACGTGAACGGCGGAATGTACATGGGCGGGTGAGAAATGCAGGGCAGTCCAGCTTCCAATCCCCCAAAGTAATCAAAATGCTTAAAGTTCTGCCGCCAACCTGCCGATAAACGGGCGGGAAGGTTCGCATGGCGGCACGTGCGGAAGCAGCGGATCCAGTCGAAGCGTCCGATCAATCAGTGTGCTCGGCGCACGCCGGTGGCAGGAGTGCGTTACGTGGCGCGGCAGCCGATCCTGGACCTGCGCGGCAAGGTGCACGGCTACGAATTGCTTTTCCGGAACGGCCCCGAGGCCATGTTTCGCGGCGATGGCGACATGGCCACTCGCACCATGCTCGACAGCACAGTGCTGTTCGGGCTGGGACGGCTGACAGCGGGGCTGCCGGCATTTGTAAACTGCACCGAAGAATCGTTGACGCGCGACCTGGTTCATGTGCTGCCCTCCGGCATGACTGTCCTGGAGATCCTGGAAGACATCGAGCCTTCGCCTCCGGTGATCAGGCGTGCCGCCGACTGAAGGCATCGGGATTCCGGCTGGCGCTCGACGATTTTGTCTGGCGGCCTGGAATCGAACCTTTGGTTGAGATTGCCGATTACATCAAGGTTGATTTTTGCGTCACGGATCGCCAGGAGCGGCGCGGGCTCCTGGACCGGCTAAGCGGCGTAACGGTGGCGCTGGTCGCGGAAAAAGTCGAAACGCAAGAGCAGGTGAGCCACGCGCGTGAAGAAGGCTTTACCCTGCTCCAGGGCTATTACTTCTGCCGGCCGGTGCTGATGGAAAACCGCAAGATTCCAGCCAACCGGCTCTCTCACGTCGCAATTCTGCGGCTGATGGAGAGCGAGAACATGGACCTGCACGATCTGACTCGGCAAGTAGAGCGAGACACTTCGCTCACTTACCGCCTGCTGCGGCTGATCAACTCGCCGGCATGCGCCATGCAGCAGGAAGTGCGCAGCATACAGGCAGCGCTGATCGCTGTTGGCGAGGAGACATTCCGGCGCATGGCCACATTGGCCATCACCAGCGAATTGAATGCGGGACAACCGGCGGAGCTGTTGCGCATGGCATTTGTGCGCGGGCGATTCTGCGAGCTGGCGGCATTGTTTGCCGGGCTGGACCACACCGAGCAGTATCTCCTGGGCCTGCTGAGCCTGCTTCCGGCAATGCTGCGAACGCCCATGACGGAACTGGCGCCGACGCTGCCGCTGCGCGATGAGATTCGCCGGGCCCTTCTGGGCGAGAAGATTCCGGAACGCAGCCTCCTGTGCTGGCTTGAAGGACACGAGCGCGGCAAATGGGAACTGTGCGACCTGATCGCGGAACGGCGGGAGTTGCGGCAGGAGGACCTGTTCCAGTGCTATGAGGAAGCCTTGGGATGGGCTGAGGCTGTTCTGCAATTCTCATGACAATCGGGCGGCCGCGCCGAGATTCGACGGCCTCTTCAAGTCCACCACCAGCAGTGCCGATAGGCACTTCGGAGGGCCAACTGTGGCAACGGACATGCTTCCCGCGCAATGCGCAGAAAGCTCAATGGCGGAGCCGGGCGACGGCGTGCGCTATGTGACGCGGCAGCCGATCCTGGACCTGCGCAGCAAAGTGCATGCCTATGAATTGCTGTTCTCGAGCGGGCCGGGCAATGCGCCCAGCGGCGATCGAGAGGCGGCTGCGCGAGCCATGTTGGACAGTACGGTCCTCATCGGCCTCGAGAAGCTGACCTGCGGACTGCCAGGATTCGTGAAATGCACGGCGGAGATGCTGACCGGATCGCTGGTTGAGATGCTGCCGGCGGCAATGACCGTGCTGGAAATCGTGGACGCAGCCAATGGTCCACCGGAGCTGCTGGACGCCTGCCGAAGCCGGAAGGCAGCGGGGTACCGGCTGGCGCTGGACCAATCAATTTGGGATCCGCGCGCCAAGCCTTTCGCGAAGATCGTCGACTACCTGAAGGTGGATTTTCTGCGCACCAATCCTCGCGAGCGGCAAACGCTGCGCGGACAGGTTGGCGACACCACAGCAGCCCTGGTGGCGGAGAAGGTGGAGACGCAGGAACAGTTTCGCGCGGCGCGGGATGAGGGATTTGCACTCGTGCAGGGCTACTACTTTTGCCGGCCGGTGGTCCTCGGAAGCAGACAGGTGCCGGCCAACCGGCTGTCGCAACTGGAAATTCTGCGGCTGCTGAAGGACGACTCGCTGAATCTGCATAAGCTCACGCAATTGGTGAAGCGCGATGCTTCGCTCACTTATCGACTGCTCAAGCTGATCAACTCTCCGGTGTGCGCCATGCCGCAGGAGGTACATAGCGTGCAGGCGGCGCTGCTGGCGGTGGGCGAGGAGACGTTCCGGCGCATGGCCACGGTGGCCATTACTAGCGAGATGAACGTCGGCCAGACGCCGGAGTTGCTGCGCATGGCTTTTGTGCGCGGGCGATTCTGCGAGCTGGCCGCGCGAGCAAGCGGGCTGGACGCCACCGAACAGTACCTGTTGGGACTGCTGAGCCTGCTGCCGGCAATGCTGAGAGCGCCGATGAAGGACCTGGCGCCAACGATGCCTTTGCGCGAGGAAATCCGGCGGGCGCTGATGGGCGAGGAGATCTACGAGCGGTGCCTGCTCCACTGGATCGAGCGCTACGAGTTGGGCGACTGGGCAGGATGCGGCGAGATTGCAACCGCGCGGGCATTGAACGAAAACGGATTGCTGTGCAGCTACCAGGAGGCCGTGGCCTGGACGGAAGCCGCGTTGTATTTTGCCTGAGCTCTTTGGCGGCTGCAGCGCCTAAGCAGCCGGCTTCGATCAGACTCTTGACGGTTGAACTGCGCACAGCGCCGAGTCGAGCGCCGATATAGAATCCCTGCGAGTCGTTAACCTGACCCTCGGAGGGATCCAATGAGCGAAACCGGCCTTCCTGCTCCATCCTTTTCATCTGTTCCGCCGTCCTCACCACGCGGACCGATGACCTTCGGACAAATTCTGGATCGCGTTCTGCAACTCATGCGGACAAACTGGCGGCTATTCGTCAGGATCGCCCTGGCGCCTGGCGCTGGCCTCATTGTCTACTTCGGGATTATCTTTGCCGCTCTCTTCCCGGTGCTGAAACTGGTCATGCTGCATCAGACGGTGGGTTTTTCGCCGACGAAAATCGCATCGTTAGCCGCGCCATTATGCGTGGCCTAGCATTCTCGGCATCACGCTGTTGGTTGTGATTTATGCGCTCTACGAGCCCGCGGGGGTTTACGCCGCGCTCCAGGCAAATACCGGAACGCAGGTGACATTCCGAAAGGCGTGGGCGGTGGCGTGGAGCAATGCCGGGCGCTACATCTGGCTCGCGATCCTGCGCGCGCTGATCGTCATGTTTCCGATCCTGATAATCGGTGCACTGATTGTTGGGTCGGTCGGGCTCACAATGGCGCATGGACCGGGCGGCATGGATCCTTCACTGATGATGGTGATCGTTCCGCTTTTCATGCTGCTCTACCTCGGATGGCTCGTCTACACCGTGCTGATCATGCTGCGGCTGGTGCTGGCGGTACCGGCGAGCGTGTCCGAAGATTTAAGCGCCTGGCAGAGTTTGCGACGGAGCAATGATCTGACCAACGACGCCAAGGGACGCATCTTTCTGCTGGGGCTGTTGATCTATGCCATCGCGTACGCCGTATTTCTTGTAGTTGAAGTGGTGATCTTCTTTCTGGTTGCAATGGCCGGCCTGGTGGGAATGATGCTGCATCTGGCCATGGCTCCATGGGGCTACGTCGGCATCGGCATTGGGGCGACCGTGTTCGCGTGCGCATATTTTGTTTGGATTGCCGCTGTCGCCTCGGCGTACTGCACTTTATTTGCGGTTGTGTACCAGGATCAGCGGCTGCGGCTGGGCGGGGCCGCAACTCCGTAGGCCGGTTGAGGCTGCGCAAAGACGCAAAATGGCTGCCCTCATGAATCCCCGTGCGCCTCTGCCTCATCTGAGAAAATAATGGAAGTGAAACGACAGGAACAACTTGCCCCGCGAAGGGTCGCGGCCGTTAATCTTACGCCGCGCGCGGGCTGGCTCCTCGCCTTTCTGGTTCTGGCCGGCTCCCTCGCCGTGATTGCGCGTGCGCAGAATCCTTCATCTGCTGAAAATCCCTTCTGGGGCAGCGTGACGGCACAGCCGGTTACCGGTGAGCCGCTGAAGCTGTCGCTGGACGACGCCATTCAGCGAGGCCTCAAGAACAATCTCGGGCTGAAGGAAACCGAAAACGGCGAAAAGATCTATCACGCGGAATATAACCAGGCGCTGCAACTCTTTCTGCCAACCATCACGCTTACCGGAGACACCGGCTTCTACATGCACGACCTGGCGGCGTTGGGATTCAATCCCAAGGTTATTAGCGAGTTCTCGTCGGCCTTTCCTGGCGGCGTGGCGCCGGCGGGGCTGTCGCTGATTACGCGCGACACCCTGACTGAAGGCAAAATCCAGTACAACGAGATTCTTTTCTCCGGGCCTGTCATCGCGGGCTTCAAAGCTGCAGGAGCAGCCGAGCGCGCGGCGCACTTTGCCAAAATGACGGCGCGCGGCCAGGTCGTGCAGGACGTTGCCGAGGGCTACCTGAGAGCAATCGCGGACCAGGGCGAAGTCGAGAATGCGAAGGCGCTGGTCCAGCAGGCGCAGGTGTTCGCGGATCACGCGCACGAAGCGCATGAGGCAGGAACAGCGGCAAATCTGGACGAGCTGCGGGCGAAAGTGCAATTGCAGACGCAGCAGCAATCGCTGATTGCAGCGCAAAACCAGCAGGCGAAGGATTTGATTTTGCTGAAGCGGGAAATCGGCATCGATCCCGAACAGGCGATTGAGCTGACCGACCCGGCTCCTTATAGCGAATTGGCCGAGCACACGCCGGAAGAAGTGAGGGCGACTGCCTACCAGAACCGGCAGGATTACCAGAACCTGCAGAATCAGTCGGTCGCATACAGGGCGCTGCACAATGTGTACCGCGGCGAGCGGCTGCCGACGTTGAGCTTCTACGGCAATTACGGCACCAGCACCGTGAATGGCGCGGGCACGCACGGCGACTTCATCGCCATGGGCATTTTGAGCCTTCCCATTTTTCGCGAGGCCAAGCTGCGCGGCGACGAAGACGCGTCAAAGGCGCAGATGGAGGCCGTGAACGCACAGCTAGACGAGCTTCGCAACCATATCGACGAGCAGGTGAGGGCGGCGCTGCTGGACGTGAGCGCGAACAAGCAACTGGTGGACGTGGCGCGGTCCAACGTGGACCTGGCCACGCGCGCCTTAAGCGACGAAATCGACCGCGTGAACGCCGGCGTCGACGATAATCTGCCCCTGGTGACGGCCCAAGCCACTCTCGCGACCGCCGAGAACAATCTGGTGGAGAGCCTGTACGCGTATAACGTGTCGAAGATCGGGCTGGCGCGCGCGGCGGGCGTGCTGGAGCAGCAGTATCGGGATTATCTGGGAAGGTAGCTCCCTCCGAGCTGCCCAAATTCCTCCATGAACATCGCATCGCTCCGATGTAACGTAGAAGCGATAGGTGCACGCCGATGCCTCAAAATCTGAAGATCGTTTACTACGTTGAGCCGAATGCTGCGGCCTTGGCGCGTCGAGCCGCAGATTTCTTTGTGGACCAGGCATTGCAGGCGGTAGCAGCTCGCGGCGTTGCGCGCATCGCCATCAGCGGCGGCTCAACGCCCAAGGCGGCCTTTGCCACTCTCGCTGAACAAGGCGAAGAGTGGCGCGAGCGAATGCCTTGGAACAAGCTCGACCTGTGGTGGGTGGATGAGCGGTGCGTGCCACCGGATGACGCCGAATCGAACTACCGCATGACGCGCGAGGCGCTGCTGGACCACGTCCCGCTGAAACCGGAACAGATTCACCGCATGGAGGGAGAGCTCGAGCCCGATGATGCGGCAGCCCGTTACGAGGCCGATCTGCGGAAGAGCTTCGGGCTCACGGGCACGGAAACGCCACGATTTGACTTGGTTCAACTGGGGATCGGCCCCGATGGACACACCGCTTCCCTTTTTCCGCACACTGATGCTCTCCGCATCTCCGACCGGCTGGTAACTGCCAACTACGTTGAAAAACTGGATATGTGGCGCGTCACTCTGACGCGGCCAACGATCAACCATGCGAGGCAAGTGTTCTTCCTGATCGCGGGTACGGATAAGGCGATGGTCCTCAATGAAGTATTAGAGGGGCCACTCGATCCAGAGCGGCTGCCAAGCCAGTTCATCGCACCCGTGAACGGTATACTGACCTTGCTTCTGGACCAGGCGGCGGCCGCTCTGCTGCCCGCGCCGGACGCGCAAGGCTACGGGGTAATCGAGAGGACTGAATGATTCTGGCAGGCGATGTAGGCGGCACCAAGGTTCACCTGGCGCTGTTCGATTTTACCGATGGAAATCTGAAGCACACCCGCGATAAGCAGTTCCCGGCCAAGGAATATGCCGGCCTCGAAGAGATCGTGAAGGAATTCATTCTGACGGACAAGGTGACGTCAGCATGTTTCGGTGTGCCTGGCCCAGTGCGGGAGGGGCGTCTGCGTCTGACCAACCTGCCGTGGACGCTCGACAGCCGCGAGTTGGCCAAGCATCTGAAGATCGACTACGTTTTTTTGATTAACGATTTGCAGGCGAACGGTTACGGAATTGCAGAGTTGGCGGCGGACCAGATTTACACCCTGAGCGATGGCGATTCGCGCCAGGTGGGCAATCGAGCGCTGATCTCGGCTGGAACCGGCCTTGGCGAAGCGTTTCTCGTCTGGGATGGGCGCGACTACGTACCGTATCCATCGGAAGGCGGCCACTCGGATTATGCGCCGCGCAACGACGACGAGATCGACCTGCTCCGCTTCCTGAAGCAGAAGTACAACGGGCGCATCAGCTTTGAACGCGTCGTGAGCGGACAGGGAATCACAAACTGCTATGAATTCCTGCGCGAAGTGCGCGGCATGGAAGAGCCGGCATGGCTGGCAGAGCAGATGACGCAGGAAGATCCGAACGCCGCGATCACCGAGGCGGCGCTGAAAGCCAAGTCAGGCATTTGCGAGAAGGCTCTGGACATGTTTGTCTCGGCGTACGGAGCTGAGGCCGGCAATCTGGCGCTGAAAGTTCTGTCGGTCGGTGGACTGTATGTGGGCGGCGGAATCGCGCCGCGCATTCTGGAAAAGCTGAAGGACGGAACGTTCATGAAAGCCTTCACCGACAAGGGGCGGTTGAGCCAGCTTCTCGTGAACATGCCGGTGCGCGTGATTCTGGAAAGTCGCACGGCGCTGATGGGCGCGGCGGCGTACGCTGAAGCGCGAGCGGCGGAGCTGAGCGGGATTTCCCCGCGGGCTGCGAGCGTGAAGTTCTAAGAAGCTGCCTTTTTGCCATTAGCTGAGGCCCCGGAAGCGCGAAGTTTCGTTTTCCGCCGTTGGCCGTTCGCATTAAGCTTCATCGTGCCGCGATTGCCGAGGGTGCGCCCGACTGCGCCAGGATAAGCGCTTCTACCTTGTCCCAAACGGCGGCATCATTCTCAATCTCAATATGGGGCTTCATAAAGGCGCGCGCGTACCAACTGAATCCGGCGCAAGATACCGGGTGGTTCTTATAGGTAGATTCATAATTCCCCATAATTGTTGTGAGCTGCGGATTTGCGGCTTGAATCGAACTCCTGCCGTGAAGCAAGCCGTCTAACTGGTAAAAATTAATCGCTTCCCGCACGTTTGGAGGAATGGTTCCGTCGTCCTGGCCCGATTTTGTAACGCTGTCGACCTGAATCGTAAGCAGGACCGGAATGCCAAGCCGGTTAAGTACCTGGGCGAAGTTGACCGTCTCGGAGCCTCCCCAGCTATGACCGTAGATGACAATCCTGGCGGCGTTTTTCTCCTCCGCGCTCAGGTGGCCATCGTTCCTGACATCAAGAAGATGAAGGACGGTGCGAAGAGCGTCGGCTCCATGGCGGTTCGCGAAAGTCGCGGCATAGATTGCGCGGGGGTACAGCCGATCCAGGTTGCGGGCAAGAAGCGCTTCTTTATGCGCAAAATCGTTGGCGCGGACACGGCCGCCCATGAAACCAATGACGATCAACGGCTCAAGTCCACCAGCCGCGCTCGCATGAAATCGAGTCGGGGCAACGCTCGAACTGGCCACTGCTTTAGCGGGGCTACCGGGAGCGGCAACGGCCAATGCCGGGAGATTCTGTGCCTCCGTTTTTCCAGGTGCTGCCGCCGTCAAGACAGCGACCGCCAGCGAAGCCGACAAAAGAGCGGTGACTGTCACGCGTGATCGGGCGCGGCGGCCGGCACAAAATGCTGGTTCGAGATTCCGAAGAGTGTTTTGCAATGGTCCGTCGCTGGCATCTGCCCGAAAGTGTCAAGATATGGACCAGCGACTTTGCAGGTTCACACTTGCGTCTCGCTCGATAAAGGAGTGCCCAACCTCACGAGAAGTTCGCCTCATTCTACGCTCGAAGATCAACGCTGTGCGAACCGTCCATCGCTCGCGGCCTCGTGGTTTTGATGGGCTCAATGTACCTGTTCTCGCCGCAAACGAATCGATTCGGGTACGCTTAAGCCAATCGCTGTCAATACACCCTTAGGATGTAGAAAGATGATGCGCTGGCTCGGACGGTGGCTGTTGCGGGTTCTGGTGGCGTTTGCGGCAATCTCGCTGGCCACATTTGCCGTCGACTGGACGGTCTACAAGCTGCGCGGTTCGCCTCAATCTACGGTGACCGTAAACCAGTTTATGTCCGTCCCCCTGAAGGGCCAGAAAACAGAGCTTGACTATCTGGGGACGGTGAACGTTTCCTGCGCAGTGGCGCTGTTTCCTCAGGGAGGGCAAGATCCCTGCTGGTATCTCAGGCGGAATACGAACCAGTGGGAAAAGCTCGGATAGCCGGCGTACTGAAAACACTGGCGCGTGATGTGCGGCCGAAACCAGCACCCGTAAACATGCCTACGTGATGCGAGTCACGACCAGAGAAAGCAAATCGCGCCTACGATTTGAGGGTATTTCCTCAGATCGCCATGTATAGCCGCACACAAAACGAAAATGGCAGCTTCAACTCGCGCTGCCTGGATTGCTTTTTGACGATTGCCTCGTGCGTTGAAACAGAAAAAGAGCTGGACGAACGCGAGGCGCATCATCTGTGCCCGGAAAAGGTGCTGGCACAATTGCTGGCCGAGGAAAGGGCGACGGCTGCGCACCCTACCCTGAACTGATCTGGGTGTCAGCTTCCCTTCTCCGGCGCCGCCGAGTGGGCGCAAACGTCTGAGCGCGCGCGAGTTCCCTGGCCGCACTTTGCGAATCGGGAAAACGGGTGCATACTGCCTGCAGGCCGGGCTTTGCGCCATTGATTGACTGATCGAGAAATCTTCCCTTTTTCAAGCTGACCCCAGGCAGGATTCCAATCTAGACTTCCTCACCAGTGCCGGCCCTTCGAGCGGCGAGCCCTTTGCACTCAAAGCGAGCCATCTTGGCACGGCCGCGCCGTTTCACCGCGTCGAACGTCTTTCTAATTACAGCCGGTTTTCCCCGACAGAACCATACAGGAGGCCACGAATGCCTGCAGCTACACTTCCCCAGACGCTGGGCGAATTGCGCGCCAGCAAACAATTTTCAGAAGCGCATCTCAAAACGCGCAGCGTGAAAGACGAGATGCGCTCGAATCTGATGGCCCGCCTGAAGGCGCGGGAGACGGTGTTTCCCGGCATCGTGGGCTACGAGGACACGGTAATCCCGCAGATTGTGAATGCGGTGCTGTCGAAGCAGAACTTTATTCTGCTGGGGCTTCGCGGACAGGCGAAGAGCCGAATTCTGCGCGCGCTCACTGCGCTGCTTGACGAGCGGATGGCGTATGTGGCGGGCTGCGAGATTCGCGACAATCCGTACCGGCCGCTGTGCCGGCGCTGCCGCGACCTGATTGCCGAGCGCGGGGACGCGACGCCGATTGCGTGGCTCAATCGCGAAGAGCGCTACGTGGAAAAGCTGGCAACGCCGGATGTGACGGTCGCGGATTTGATCGGCGACCTCGACCCGATCAAGGCAGCGCGCGGAGGCGAGGACCTTTCCAGCGAGCTCACCATGCACTACGGATTGTTGCCTCGGGCCAACCGCGGGCTGTTTGCCATCAACGAGCTGCCTGACCTCGCGGGCAAGATTCAGGTGGCGCTGTTCAACATCATGCAGGAGGGCGACGTTCAGATTAAGGGCTATCCGGTGCGGCTGGCGCTCGATGTGGCGTTGGTTTTCAGCGCCAATCCCGAGGACTACACGGCGCGCGGCAAGATCATCACGCCGCTGAAGGACCGGATCGGGTCGGAGATCCGGACCCACTATCCGGAAACGCTCGAAGAAGGCGTCGCGATCACGGCACAGGAAGCGTGGGCGGCGCGCGGAGACGGAGCGATCGAGATTCCGCAGTATCTCCGCGAAGTGGTGGAGCAGGTGGCGTTCAGTGCGCGCGAAGACAAAAAGGTGGACAAGCGCAGCGGCGTAAGCCAGCGGCTGCCGATTTCGACGCTGGAGCTGGTGGTGTCAAACGCCGAGCGGCGGGCGCTCGCGACCGGCGACTCTCCGGTGCTGCCGCGCGTCAGCGATATCTACGCCGCCATGCCGGGAATCACAGGAAAACTCGAACTTGAATACGAAGGCGAGATGAAGGGCGCCGACACGGTGGTGCGCGATCTGATTCGGACGGCGGTGGGCAAGGTCTACGACCGCTACTTTGACGGCGTGGACACGGAGCAGATTGAGCAATGGTTCAATCTGGGCGGCACCGTGAAGATGGACGAAGATCAACCGGCCGCCGCGGTGCTCAAGGAGCTGAAAGGGATCCAGGGACTCGTGGAAAAGTTGCCGCCGCTGGGCGTGAAGTCCGGCGATCCCGCTCCGAAAGTAGTGGCCGCTGCGGAATTCCTGCTTGAGGGACTGGTGGCGCATCGCAAGCTCAGCCGCAACGAGCAACATGGATTTGCCGCTGAGAAAAGTGTGCGGATGCGCGAACGCGAAGACGCGAAGCCGGAGCGCAAAGATTTGGAGATGGAGTACGAAGACTGGCAACGCGCGCGCAAGTCGCGCCGCGGCGGCGGCCTGAATTGAAACAGGGACCAGAGCTCAGGGCTTAGAGAGTAAGGCCGGGGAAGAGCGAACACTGTCCACCGTTCACCGTTTACGATCCACCGCCCTCGGCCCCAAGGAGCGCAATGAAGCGCGTTCGATACACAAAATATAACGGCGATCTGGCCTCGGAGATCGATCTCGAGAGCCTGCTGCAGGCGCTGTCTGACTATTTGCTCGACTCCGGCTACTACGATCCGTTCAATGGCTTCCAGGATCTCGACCATACCATGGACGATCTGCGCGAAGCGCTGCGGCGAGTCCTTGAGTCGGGCGACTTCTTCGACGGCGAGATGCGCGAGCTGCTCGATCGAATGATGGCCGAGGGCACGCTCGACGAATTAATCGAGAAGCTGATGGAGCGAATGGAGAAAGAGAACTACATTTCCTCGATGCCCCAGAATGGGCCGACGCGCATCGACGAAGCCAACGGGCAGGTGGGCAATGCGGAGGGCCGCGATCGCGAGAACGTGCGCTTCGAAGTGACCGACAAGAGCCTGGACTTTCTGGGCTTCAAGACGCTGCGCGATCTGATGGGATCGCTGGGCAAATCGAGTTACGGACGGCACGACACGCGGCATTGGGCGACGGGAATTGAGACAAGCGGCGGTTCAGCGGCGCTACGAGTTCGGCGACACGCTGAATCTGGACACCACCGCCACATTGAGTTCGGCCATCGCGCGCGAGGGCCTGGAGCTGCCGCTGAATCTTGAATACGACGATCTGCAGGTGCACCAGTGCGACTATCAGAGCTCGTGCGCAACGGTGGTCATGCTGGACTGCTCGCACTCGATGATTCTGTACGGCGAGGACCGGTTCACGCCGGCCAAGCGCGTGGCCATGGCCCTTTCACACCTGATCCGCACGCAATATCCGGGCGATTCGCTGTCTCTCGTGCTGTTTCACGATTCGGCCGAGGAGATGCCGGTATCGCAGTTGGCGCGGGTAAAAGTGGGGCCGTGGCACACCAATACGCGCGAAGGCCTGCGCGTGGCGCAGCGCGTGCTGGCGCGGCAGCGCAAAGACATGAAGCAGATTGTGATGATCACCGACGGAAAGCCCTCGGCGCTGACCTTGCCCGACGGAAGGATCTACAAGAACGCCTACGGGCTCGATCCTCTGGTGGTGAGCGAAACTCTGGAAGAAGTCGCGCGCTGCAAGCGGTCGAACGTAATGATCAATACGTTCATGCTGGCGCAGGATTATGGGCTGGTGCAATTCGTGCACAGAGTTTCAGAGATGTGCCGCGGCAAAGCGTACTTCACCACGCCTGCGACGCTGGGGCAGTACGTGATGATGGATTACATGCAGCGGAAGTCGAAGACGATCCACTGACGCGCCGCCAAACACAACTGCTTTCTCGCTCTTAGAGAAGCAAACTCAAGCTCTCCTCTTGCTCACCGCTTCGTCTCCAGAAAGACAAAGATATTGCCGTCAGGATCCTTCGCGAAAACGAGACCGCCGTCGCGCTGTGCGTTCACACCCGCGTATTCCATCGCCTGGAAAGCCTTCTTCGCATCGGGCACCGGAAACAGGAACTCCGGCTGCGAGCCGGGCGTGGCCGCGCGCAGTTCCATATGCAGATCGGGTGCGCCCGGAGCCGTGAGGCGCACGTTGCCGTTGGTGTTTTCTGCTTCGAAGCCGAGATCGGTATAAAACTCCTTCATTGCGGCGCCATCTCTCACCGGCAAATCGATTCCCATCAACTCAGTGGAGATGCGTCCGGCGCCAAGGTGCTGGCCCATGTCGAGCGTGTGGCGCGAGCCGGGCATGTACTGCGTGAATTCGGTAACGCCGTGCTCGGGATCGTTCATGGAGGAGATTAAGTTTCCGGCGGCGGCCTTGCGCACGGGCGTGGGATTCAGGCCTTCGGTGGCGTAGTAGCGTTGGAGCGCGTTGAGATCCCCAGCCTCATAACAAACGTGCATCCAGCCGAGCGGCTGCGAACGATCGGTTTGCGGATACAGCTCGATGAACTCGTGGTCGTTGATCTTGATGAAGGCTTCGGTCGTTTTGCCGTAGGTCAGGGTGAAAGCTTCCTGGTACCCCAGCTTGCCGAAAAAGACGATCTCGCGATCGAGATCGCTGACGCGAAATGCGATGTTCGCGATGCCGATAATGCCCTGATTGGGCGGGGGCGGCTGCGCGATCGAAAACGCCGAGCCGGCAAGGACAAAGCGCTGACAACAAGCAGGATTTCGACAGAATTCTCAAAAGACCTCCAAAGCCCGTTAGGGGCAATACGCAAGGCAAAAAGGGAAAAAGTGGAGCAGCTGAACGCTAAGCGTATTCCTGGCGGTAAGGGGTAAAGACGTCAAGAACCTCGGAAGGCTCGAACGCGGAGGCCTCGTGCTCGACGCCGCCTTCGACTACGATGCTGTCACCGGCGCGCATCTCCCAGCTCTTGCCCTGGGCCTGAAAGCGGATGTGGCCGCGGACCACGTAAACCATTTGATGATGTGGATGGCTATGGCGAGCGCCCTTCCAACCCGTTTCGAAGGTGTGACGCACAAGCATGAGATGGGGGTTGTACGCCAAGACCTGCCGGATCATGCCCGGCTCAGGAGAGGTGGCCTTGGTGGCGTCGGTTGCGGTGTAAATAACTCCGCTATCGCTCATCGAATCTGCCTCATGCGCGGCCGCCGCATGCGCGGGGAGCCGCAAGGAATAGGATCACCGGTTGAGCCAGCCTCCGTCCACTACCAGAATGTGGCCGTGGATATAGTTGCTGGCCTCGGAGGCTAGAAAAACGGCGGCGCCGGCCAGGTCCTGCGGCTTGCCCCAGCGGCCGGCGGGAATGCGCTCCAGGATTTGCCGGGCGCGCTCGGGGTTGTTGCGCAGCGCCTCGGTGTTGTCGGTGTCCATATAACCGGGCGCAATTGCGTTCACGTTGACGCCTTTCGATGCCCACTCATTTGCAAACGCCTTAGTGAGCTGGCCAACACCGCCCTTGGCCGCTGCATAGGAGGGCACGAGGATTCCGCCCTGAAAGGTGAGCAGCGATGCGATGTTGATGATTTTGCCGGAGCCGCGCTTGAGCATATGCCGGCCGGCGTGCTGGGTGAGGCGAAAGACGCTGGAGAGATCAACGTCAATCACTGCCTTCCAGTCTTCTTCGGAGTGCTCCGCGGCGGGTGACCGGCGAATGATGCCGGCGTTGTTAACCAGGATGTCGATGGTTCCGAAATGCTGAACGGTTTCCTCGACCAGGCGCGCGCAGACCGCCGCATCGCCGACGTCGCCAGACGAGAGCGGCGGAATTGACGCCTAGACCGCGCAGCTTTTGCTGAATGGCTGTGGGAGCGGAGCCGGAGCCATGCACAGCGACGTTGGCGCCGGCCTCGGCCAATGCCACCGCGATAGCCGCGCCCAGCCCTCGCGATGAGCCTGTGACCAGGGCGGATTTTCCCTTGAGGCTGAACTGATCGAGGATTGCTTCTGGGCGGGTCAGTGCTAAATTCCTTTCCGGCTAGCGCCAAACCGCAATTCTACCTCTTCCTATGATCTGCGAACGAAATGCGGAGAAAGCAATAGACGGTCTGAATGGCAAGATGCCTCAGGCGTTAATCTAAAGCTCAACGTCGGGTATCCATGCAAATTGCTCTGCTGATTTTCTGTTTTCTCACCATCGTCGGCGCTTTCAGCGCATGGCGGCGGAGTCCGCTTTATTCCATCAAGACCACGTTGAAGCTGGCCGGCGGCTTTCTGCTGATCGTCGCAGTTGTTGCAGGCACAACCTATGCGATCGTGAATAGCTCGCTGAGCCGATCACCGGTTGCGGAGGGAATTGCGAGCTTGGTGGCCGTGATCGTGCTGGCATCCGGTGCCAGCATCTTTATCGTCCGGATCACTGACTCGCATGTTGCCGCGCTGCCTCCGGCGGCCAGGCTGGTCAGCTTCAATCGGCACAAGGTCTACCGCTGGATCTGGCGCCTCGTGGTCTTCTTGCTGATCAATGCTGTTGCAGCTCTGGTGCTTCCATCCAACTGGCAATGGCTGCCAGAGGGCCTGGGCGGTTTTGTGCTGGTCGCATGCGGCCCCATGCTTTCGATCTCTTACATGATGGCAAGGCGAAACGACCGCGGGATGTCGGCCGTAATCGCCAATCCATGGGCGCACTGGCAATACACGCCGGAGAAATGGGCGCAATGGGCGGAGAATCAACGCGAGTGGGAGAAAGCCCAGGAGGGCCCATGGAGATGGAAGGGCGTTTTCGGGTTCGTAGGTTTGTGCGGCGGACTTTTTGCGTTAGGCGCCCTGTTTACCGGAGCAAGCCTCAAAGAAAACGCGATTATCGTGGGCGGTTTGACCGGTTTTGTCATCGTGCTCGTGCTGGTGGCGTACTGGTTCAAGCGCACCAACTTTGACCGGCGCTACCGCAGGCTGCTCGCGGCAGCGCCGGAATCCTGGTTCGGCGACGAGGGCGTGTTCTGCAATGGGGCATATATGCCGTGGATTCTTTCCGGACGCTATCTGCAAAACGCCACCGCCGCGCTTGATCAGCCGGCCCGGTTGATGTTGATTTTCGAGTCGTTCAACGGATCCTCGTCAACGCAGATCACTCAGCGGGTCGCCATTCCTGATGGGCATATTACCGACTTAGCCCTGCTGCAGCAAAAGCTCAGCGCACATTGCCCCACTGCCTCTGTTCATCTGAGCGCGCAATAAGCGCATTCCACCGCGGCCTTTAAGCGTCGCGCAAAAGCGGCTCAGGCTTGAACCCTCGCTGGATGGCCATAAGGCCCGCGCGCAGAAAGCCGAGCGTGTGCGCCATCCCCGCATGCCAGGGCGCTGAACAGGTCATCTGCGGGGCGTGGTCGGGAATCACAACGCCGTCGAAGCCGTTCTTGTCGAGAAGATAGAGGATGCGCAGCATGTCAACTTCGCCGTCATCGATAAAGGTTTCGTGATAGTGCGGAGCCTTGCCGGCAATATTGCGAAAGTGAACATAGGCGATGCGATGCTGGCTGCTGTAACGATCGACGGTGTCGTAAATATCGCCTTCAGTCATCTCGGCCAGCGTGCCTAGGCAGAACTCAAGCATGTTTGACGGGCTCGGTGAAATATCGATCAGCCGTTGATACATGGCCTGCTGATAAACCAGCCGCGGCTGGTGGCGCATCGTCGGCGTGGGCGGATCGTCAGGATGCGCTGCGAGGCGGACACCGGCTTTTTCCGCAACCGGCAGCGCCTCCTCAAGGAACCGCTGGAGACGCCGCCACAACTCGTCGTGCGAAATGATCGGTAGCGTGCCCGGCGGCGCATTGGGGTCGACAATCATGTTCCAGACCTGGCCGTTGGGGATGGGCGTATCGACCAGGCCGTCCATGCCAACGGATTCTGCTCCGCCGCGCGCAAAGGGTCCGCTGGTGCGGCCTGCGACACCTGCAATCGAGAAGTTGTAGCCGAATGTCGGAATGCCGGCCTCGCCCACGGCGCGCAGGATCGCGAACACATTCTGCATATGCTGCGCGCGCCGGGGCCCGTCGAGAAGAACGTCGTACCAGTGGGCGGGGTCGAAGTTTTCTATCGCCTCGAGTTTCAGCCCGGCACCCTCGACTTGCTTGCGAAGCGCGATCAGCTCTGCGGCCGTCCAAAGGCGATTGGGATCCCCGGCCACGCCCCACGGCTGATCTTTGCCGCCGGTCGGCTGATTATTGGATGGATTCGCGCTCCCCTGCCGGAAGTAGTCGACCAGGTGGACGATCACATGGGTGCAACCAGCCTGCACGGCGAATGCATAATACTCGTCGTTCAGCATGTGCCGGTAAAGTCCCAGACCGAGCTTCATATTCATCCTGAGCCAGTGTAGTTCAGGCCGCAAAAAGAGCGGCGAAAGGCCGGCGAAACTGGCGTTTCAAATACTTGTCAAAAGATAAAAAGTTCGTGTATTGTCAAATACCTGCCGCCGGCCTCCCTCGCCGGTGCGCCCAACCGGGCCTTCCCTGTTTGCAGGCCGGATGGGCACGAAGGCTGCGCGCCGAAGGTGCGTTGCCTGGTACTTGTTGCGGCGGCGCGCACCACGAGGGTCCAACATCAAGCCTGCCTCCCCCGTAGGCCACAGGACTCAATCGTGGAGGAGGCTTGTGTGATCGAAGTACAAGAGCAATTCCTGTCGCCTTCAACGGGGGTCAGGCGGCCCATTCATCTGGTAGGCGAGCAGCCCACGCTGCTGCGCAACAACCGCGTTTTGATCTTCCTCACCTTCTTGGGCAGCATTGCCGCGCTTGGCGTGTCGCTGTGTATGGTTGTCGTCGCGCTCATGTCCTTTCTCCCGTTCAGCGCGCTCAACCCTGATCGCTTTGCGGCCGGGGCGCTCTGGGCGCTCGGAGCGTGGCTCATGGCGATGTCGCAGGTCTATCTGTGGAGACAGGGAAACCTGATGGCCCAATGCTCGGTCCTGCTCGACAAGCGCGGAGCGTACTTCCGCCTCGCCAACACGAAGGGCGAGGTATTCATGCCTTGGAACCAGATTGAGGCTGTCCGCTACAAGCGGATCGAGAATGCACAGAAGTTCACGATCCTCGGTTCGGATACGAGCATTGTGACCTTCACGTCTTACAGCTTTTACCGGCCAAGGAGAGTGGCGCGACTGATCGCGGAACATGCCGGACTGCCGCTGGTGAGAGGATAACGCGCAAGTTGCGCTCACATCATCTTGCAGCGCACAAGCGATCGCGTGCATCTGAAGCCAGCGCGAACTCCGTCATCGTTCGACGCGCGGATCAGCGAGTAGCGCGTTCACCTGGCTCTCGATCACCCGCACATCCGTTTCGCCCTGAAAGCGGGCGCGCACCACGCCGTTTCTATCGATGAGGAAAGTAAGCGGCAACCCGAGCACGCCGCCATAGCGCGCGGCGAGCCTTTCATCGCCCATGGCCACGGGGTAGTTCAACTTGAGCCGCTCCAAAACGCGGCGCGCGGGGGCAGCGCTGTCATCCATGGAGATGCCAATCACCTGGAATCCCTGCTGGGCGTGCTGCCGTTGCCATGTGGCAAAGACCGGCATTTCCACCAGGCACGGCGCACACCACGTGGCCCAGAAGTTGAGCAGCACAACCTTGCCGCGAAAGGCAGCGAGGCGCAGCGGATGGCCGTCAAGGCCGTTGAGCGTGAAGCCAGGCGCTTTCTGGTTGATTAGATGGTCCGCCGCCAGGCCGGCGGGCGCCGACACCGCAAGAAACCCAGCGAAGAAACCGGCGATCAAAACGCGGCGCCAGGTGCGGCTCAGGTTGCAGCGCGCAGCACGCGGCCACGACGCCGGATTAACGGCCGCCTGCAACGGGAAACCCCTTGCTCACCCAATCGTCGCCGAAGTTCTGGGCCAGATAGAGGACCTTCACGCGCGTGAATCTCATCTCGTGCAGCAGGCTATACGCCGGGCCAACATTGGGGCAGCGATTCCACGGACAGCACCCGCAATAAAGGACGATGAAGGTCGTGCGCGGCAGTGAGGAGACGCGGCCGCGCAACAGCGCGATGCCTTCAGCCTGCGAGCCGGCTCCGGCATATTCCGCGCCGGGAATGTGGGCCTGGTCAAACATCATGCGCGAGCCCACCTGCAAAATGAGCGGCTTCTCCGCGCCGCTGCGCGCGAAGCAGCAGATTGAGTTCATCGGGCTGGATGAGCTGTGCCGCTGGAATGGTGGATGCGCTCGCAGGCTGCGGCTCTGCCCATTGTGCCGCCGCTCGAGCCGGCTGCAGCGCCAGACAAAACATCGCCGCGGCGGCAACGACCGCCGTTCTTATGAAACTCGATGACATAAAGGATTCTCTGTACCCAGTGTAGTCCCGAATGACACATTTCGACGGCGCCGCCGGGCGCGGGCAACTGTGAGTCCCCGAAAAAACTAGCCGCAAAATGCAAGCCACGCAGTGCGACCCGGAAAAAATGCCCCCAAATTGAAAACGCCAGAGACCGAAGCCTCTGGCGTCTCAATCTTGATGATCAGGTAGTACAACCGGCTGTCGCGTCCCTCGGCTACCCCAGCGGCGAACCTGCAGCTTTCGCTGCCGCTCCTTCCTCTGGCTGCGCTGGTGCGCTGCTTTCAGCTTGCGCCTACTCACCCGCTCTCCGGCTCGACCGAAGGCCGACTTCCCCGGCTCGGATCGGTGTTTTCTCGCCTGGCTCGACTGGTGGCAAGCACCCGGCTTTCACCGCATGCTACGCACTTCCTGCCGACTGGCTGCCAACCTCCCAACTTGCGTTGGTGTCCAACCTCCAGCTAGGCCTGCGATTACTCCCGACTCACATCTGGCGTCGTCCTTCAGCTCGGCTGGCTCGAACAACCTCCGGCTTTCGCCGTCTGCTGTTGCAGCTTCCAGCTTGCGCCTTCCGCTGCTGCAACCTGCAAGCTTGCGCCCGCCTGTCGCCCCCGTTTGCCAAACCGGTGGTGATCCTCCGACTCGCATCGGCTGTTTCACCCTCCGGCTTTACCGGTTTCGATCCGCCGGGCTTGCGCCTGGCGTCTCATACCTCCGGCTGGGCCTTTGATACGCCCCTAACTTCAACCGAACCTTGCATCGCCAGCTGAGCCGTCGATGAGTATTCCGTTTCCGCCGGTTCGCGTATCTTCCGGATCTGTCAGCTAAAACAACTTTCGGCTTGCGCCGACTTTTGCATCCTCTGACGCGGCCAGCGATCCCTCTTCGGCTTTCGCCTCAGGTTTCACCCTCTGGCTGGGTTAGCGGCGATTTTCCGATTCTCATCGGCTTTTCGTTCCACCAACCGTTCCGGCAACCAACTCCCGATGCCCTACTAGGCTCATCAGTTGAAGTGACAGTACGTCCGTTGAATCTGTGGATGCAAGTGCAAAAGACAAGTAAATTTGTGGATTTCACCAAGGTTGGTGCAGAGTGAAGACTTTCTGAATTTGCGCCGGTGTTATGGCTCACATTTGCACAGCAGCGACCGCGAAAACCGAGAGATGGCCGGTGGATTTTTCTCCGGACGCGCGAGGAAATTGGCCGCGCAATCCGCATTTTTCGAGGGGTCCCCCCCACTGGGGGCCCCCCGCCCCTTTTGGCCAAATACGTCATGCGACAGGAGCTTGCGAGCTGGGTTCTCCTCTAAGTCTTTTGTTCTAAGGAATCATTTCTGCAAAGTCGTCCGTCGATTACAGTTGTCTGCGTTCTCGCAGACGGTGGATGGAGAGCGGCGAACCGCTGCGCTCCTCGAAACTCGAATTGCTCTCAGTATGCGCCGGAAGCCGGAAATAATCGGCAAACTTGGCGGAAATATTTGGCGAGTGGATTCAGGGGGTTGCGAGGAAAATGTGCGAGGAGGGGCTTGACGTGGACCGTTTGATCGTTGTGATTGCTTTACCGGTGAAGCTTCGCTTGGGCCAAAGAGAGCGACTATATCGCAGGAGCGCGACGAAGAAGGATTTTTCCAGGGAACGGATGGGCCGCTTTCCAATGCACGAAACAGGCCTCCTGAGCGCGCTCTTCTCCTCTGCTATAACTTAGATCACCGTCATCATGGAAGATTCATCTGTCAGGGAGATTGGGGCGTGCGTTCACGTTGCATTCGGGTGAGCCCCAGCAATTCGGGTACTAAGAGGGCGCGACGCTCACGCAGTCCGGACTGACATTGGCATGGGTGCAAGCTGGCTAGGATTTGACAGCGATTTCCGTACGGCGGAAGAACGCAGCAGGAGGGACAATATGGAAGTAAAGAAGAATAAAGCGCGCTCGTCGCCGCGCCCCTCAAGAAGAATCTCCCGCCTGGTCCTGTTTACAAAGAGACCGGCGAGCCCTCGTGGCGAGCTTCGCTGGCTATGAATGAATCGTCTGGTTTCATGAGAAAACCGACCTTGCGAGCGACGGCTCAGAACTATCTGCCTGCAGTCGGTTGCGCGCTGACGCCAATTCTCTGCTTCTTGGCGATTCGCCCGTTTGCTGAGATCGGGATTGTCGATGATTGGTCTTACATCAAGACAGTGCAGGTTCTCGCCCAGACCGGTCACATCGTCTATAACGGCTGGGCGACCGCAATTCTCGGTTGGCAACTCTACTTTGGAGCATTGTTTGTCAAGGTCTTCGGATTCTCCTTCACAGCGGTTCGCTACAGCACAGTCGCCGAAACCATGGCGACAGCATTTTTGCTGCAACGCACTTTCGTTCGGGCGGGCTTGAACTCCTGGAATGCAACGCTCGCTACCTTCGCCTTGATTCTTTCGCCGGTCTGCTTTCCCCTGGAATTCACCTTCATGACCGACATTTCTGGACTCCTGATCATTGTGGTCTGCCTTTACATGTGTCTGCGGGCTTTGGCTGCGGAAAGCGAACGCTCGGCCATAATCTGGATTGTCTCCGCCGGATTGTTGAATGCACTGGCGGGGACTGCTCGGCAGATCGCCTGGCTTGGAGTGCTGGTCATGGTTCCCTCCACGCTCTGGTTGTTGAGGCGAAACCGGCGAGTACTCGTTGCGGGCTGCGTGTCCTGCGTTGCTGGAGCGTGCATTGTCGTATCCGCGATGCACTGGTTTGCCGGGCAACCGTATTCCATTCCGGAACCTTCGGTTCGCGACGCGATTAACCTGACCTCGTTGGGAAAAGCCGCAATCGTTGGCCTGCACATTACCGGTCAATCTGCGGTTCTGGCACTGCCGATGCTGCTGGTATTCGCCGGGGCTCTCCGCTCTTGGAATCGTCGCATGGCCGCGGTCTATTTGACCGGGCTTTGCTGCTTCGCCTTCCCTGTGATTGCTGCGATCCTCGCCGGAAAGTTGAGCCCGAGGTTCGTTCTTTTTTATAACGACCACTGGATTATAAGCAGATTCCAAAACTTGAAAGCCATTTCGGCCTGGGGAATTCACCTCGGCGCTGGTTACAACATTCTTCGGCTGTTGATTCTTCTGGCGACGCTGCTGGGCGGTCTCAGTCTTATTGCTTGCTTGTTCGCGGGGGCGCATTACCGTCCCACACATCAACGAGCTGCAACCGCTATCACATGGCAGAGACTGGGAGTTATACTGGGCCCCTTTACAATCACTTACCTCGGTTTCCTGGGGCCCAGAGCATTGCGCGGCTGGTTCGACGATCGATACCTGGTGCCGCTGCTCGCAATTCTCCTTCTTGTGCTGGCCCGCTTTTACCAGGAACATGTGAGAGAAAATCTGCCAGCGGCGTGCGTCCTGTTGATCGCCATCTTTGGCGCATTCAGTCTTGCGGCGACGCACGATATGTTCGCTCACTATCGCGGGTATATATCAGCAATTGGCCAGCTTCGCTCAATTGGAACGCCGGATACTGCCATTCTTGGGCCGTGGGAATTCGAGGGGTGGACTGAAGTTGAGAAAGCGGGATACATTGACGACATCAGACTTCGGGTTCCTAAAGGAGCCTGGACCCCTCCGCCGGTGCGTTCACTGCCGGCTAGCTGTCAGGGGTTAAACGTCCTCTTTCTGCGAGGAACCCCGGCAATCAAGCCTGTTTACGCGATCGTTGACGATCCAACAGGGTGCGGCGGACAACCGGCTCTTCCCCCGGTCACATCTGGAACCTGGATTGCTCCACAGAGCGATTCGATTTATACGGTTCGGCTGTCTGTCGCCTCTGGTGACTGAAAAGCCCATCGAAACGGCGAGGCTCTGAATCCGCTTGGCGGCATCAGGACGTGCCCGGCCACCACGGATTGATGGCGAACTCGCATGGCCTCAAGTTCTGTGTCGAAGACGCTATAACCTCCTGAGCGCGCCAGGAGCGGGAGACGATGGTAGCAACTGAAGGTGATGAAGTGGAAAGCGCCGGAGTGATGGAACCGAACGAGTCCGCGAGGCATTGTGGCTGGATTCTACTTCGGGATTGGTTTGTAACCGTGTGACGGGCGGCCGTCGTGATCCGAAATGACGTTGCCCTATCCTTTCCGCAGTCTCACCGCGGAAAGGGTGGGAGACCTCATATGTTTTCGGCGCGGACAATTTGGTCGGGATCTATTTGCCGAAGACTTTCTTCGCAGCGGCTCCGGCGGCGGCGTCCTCAATCACCGGATAGATCTCCAGCTCCAGAACGTCCGCCCATTGGGCGGCGTGCTCGGCAAGAGCCGCCGGGGCACTCGCTTCAATCAGGTGCCATCCGAGAATTGATCCCGGAACGTGCCAGCGTCCGAGCGTCTTGGCGCCTTCGGGCGCAGGTCCGCCCGACTTCAGAAATTGATCGAGCGCAGTTTTGTACTTACCGGGGACAGTCTTCCATACGACCATGAATTTCATGATTTCTCCTCCTCGGGGAAAGTTGGTTTGTTGTGATTGGTTTGCACGACCCGTAAGGCTCAACTTGGTCCAAGAACAGCGGGCTTAAGGCTATACCGCTTGAGCGCGAAATGGGAAAGAAAATTCTCGGGTTGCACGCGGTGATCATCGCGGATTCGGCTTCTTCTTATATCTCCAAAGTGGGTAGGGCAGCCCCGCCAGCCGATTGATGACGAGGGCCTGCGCCACCAGCAAAAAAACCGCCACTTCAATAATGACCAGCGCTTTGGGCTTCGAGATAATGCCGAGCGAAACAATAAGCGTCGTGGCCCCCGCAGGCGGATGATCGGCGCGCAACAGAACCATCAGTGCGCCTGTCGCCGAGAGCGAAAGCGCGGCGGCCAGAATGCGCGGCCAGTAGACGCCGGGATGCACGCCGAAGGGCATGTTTCCGGCGCCGGTAAGGTAGTACGCGGCATAGCCGCAGACGAGGCCGATGGCGTGGCCCAGGATAGCGTTGCGCGGGCTGGAGTTCTCAGCCAGCGGCGCGATAAATAGCAGGTAGGCCGTGGGGCCGAGCGACGGAAAGACGAACGGGCTGCCGGTGACCACCGCCAGCAGCGCCAGCAGAGCAATGGTGAGAAAGCCGTTGATGGCGACATAGATCGCCCAGACCAAGCGGGGCGGAAAATGGTCAAGCAGCCACGCCAGCCGCAAATGCCCGAGCAGAACTCCAACGTGCTCAGGCCCTCTATCGCTGGTGCTCACGCCATCAACTCGCAAAATGCGTCCTTCAATTCGTCAGATGTTGGGCAGAAGGTCGAAGTACTCATCGTCTTCGTTCTTTCCGCCTTCTCCAGCGCCGAGTTTCTTTTCGGATTCGACAAACTCGATGCGCTCGATCCACTTGACCATCTTGTATCCGAGCTGGTTTTCGACCCGCAGCCGTAACGGAGCGCCGTAGACTTCGGGGAGCGGCTGGCCGTTCATCTCGGAAGCGAGCAGGCATTGCGGCTTAAGCACGTTCTCAAGGCTCTGCGTGTCGTAGTAGGGTCCTCCGTAGAGTGCTTCGCCAAAGGAGAAAAAGGCCACGGTGTGCACCTCAGGCAGGGGGCGAACGAGTTCGATCAGTTTCGTCATGGGGATGCCGCCCCACTTGGCAATGCCGCTCCAGCCCTGGATGCAATGATGCATGGCGATGTGCTCCAACTCGCCCAGATCGCGCAGGTCGGCCAGCGAAAGCTCGACAGGATTCTCGACCAGGCCGCCAATCTTCAGCTTGAAGTTGCGGAAGTGGTCCTCGGCCAGGTGCTTCCAGTCGTCGCGCACGGGCAGCTTGCCATTCGGCCACATGTAGGGCGAAATGTCTTTCTCGGAATATGTCTGCTGCGGCATCAGCCTGTTCAGCGTGAGCAGTTGCATGGGATAAGTGACGAATTTGAGCGCGTGTTGCAGCGCGCGCGGCTGAAGCCAGGAGAGATAGTGCGCGGCGATCCAGCAAAGCACCACGACGCCAATGCCCACGAAGCCCAGCCAGACGCCGAGCCGTCCCTGATCGTTGGTGCCGAGCACAATGTGGTTCATATTGCGCGCAAAGCCGGTCATGACCACGAGGGTGATGTGAACGACAAGAAACGCGAGAAAGCTCAGCATGGTGAGGAAGTGGATGGAGCGCGCCGATTGCCGGCCGCCGAAGATCTTCGCGTACCAGGTGAAGTGATTCACCACCGCAGGCGACATGGCGATGCCGGTAAGAATGGCCAGCGGACCGAACACGAAGACGACGGTGAAGTAGGCGATCTGCTGCAGTGCGTTGTAGCCGTAAAAGCCGTTTGGCTCGGCGGGCAGATGAAAGGTGGCGTAGTGGACCCAGGTATTCCACGCCTGCAAGACGACCGTGGGTGAAGCGGGCACCAGGCGCTTCCACTGGTCGGTGGTGAAGAGCATCGTGATGAAGTACAGGCCGCAGAGGATGAAGCCATGCACGTTGATGAAGTGCCACACGCGCGCGATGCCGATGGTGTGCCGGTAGCCGGGAGTGCCGATGAGTGGAGTGAGGTAGCGGGCGTCGTCTTTCGCCGTCCAAAGGCGGTCGCGCGGAACTTTCAGGGGCGTGAGGCGGATCCACTCGCTGTTCGGCGTGCAGTCGTCATTGAAATAGAGCCGGGGATGATCGGCGAGGATGGAGAAGCCGCTGCGAATGAGCATGGTGACGAAGAGGAAGTTGAAGAAGTGGGAGTAGCGAACCCAGAGCGGGAAGCCGTGCGGCCCGGCGAAGTCGCTGGGATAGACGAGCGGGACGGGTCGGAATATGCGGCAGGCCGGCTACGGCCATCTCAATCCACGCCGCGGCCACCAGCGATCGCAATCACGGCAGCGATTCCGATCAGAATCGAAGGACGAATCCAGAGGCGGTGGCGGCGATCCGCGGGAAAGTGGACCGCTCCATGCTCAGCATCAAATGCAATCATGACCCCCAAGCCCCGCGTGCGGCTGGGAAGATTCCGCGCGGCGGGCCGACAGCTTCGTTATACGCCACAGTGGAGAAATGCGTCCCAGATTTACGGCTTTGCAACGCGTGTGGTACTGCGTACTTGGTTATTTCGCGAAAAACGAGCCGGGGTCCCCGGGCTGGCGTCGTGGATATTTTCTTGCGCTCCTGAGTTTTTAGGGCTAGGAGCGCGCTCCGCCCTCGAACAGAGATGCGCCAGGTAGTGCAGCTCGCTTATTCGGGCGTTGCGGGTTCCGGGGCCTCGAACAATTGCGGCAGGTCGCGGCCGCCGTAGACGACACGCTCGATGCGGACTGTTCTGGCGATAACGCGGAAGAGCACAACATAACGGCCCACAACTGCGAGGCGCGCCCCTTCCCCAATTTCGGGACGAAGCTGATAGAGAAGCGGCTGCTTCCCGATCCTGACAATCGCATGCCAAATCTCGTGGATGAACGAAACAGCCCGCTGGGGATTGTCTTCGGCGATGAAATCGGCGATGGCTTCAAGATCGCCTTCGACAAAGCGGGAGAGTTCTAGAACCGGTCTCATAAGCCATCTTTTTCAATTTGCCGAAATCGTGGGACCCGCCTTGTGGTTGGGTCCCATTCGTGCCCGTGATGCACCAGCTGCACTTATGAGACCGGTTGTAGGCGCATCCCTACGGCTTTCCCTCGGTATCCGCGATGGCCTGGTACTTGCGCTCAAGCCGTTCGAAGACGCCTTGGGGCGGGACACCCGGCGATGGGTCCTGCAAAGCTTGTTGCCACACCCTGCGCAACTCTTTGAGACCTTTCTTCCGTAGCGCGCGCTGGCGGCTCCATTCGCGCAGGGCCTCGCGCACCACCTCGCTTGAAGAGGAGTATTCTCCAGCCTCAACTGCGGCGCGAACCGTGGAAACCATCTCCGGCGGAAGAGCAATGCTGACTTTTTCTACGGTTGGCATTGGCGCACCATGGTAGGAACAATTCCTACCAAACGATAACATGGGTTTAGGGATTTTGGCGACACGCCCGGACGACGCCTCGATTCTCAATCGGCTGTTGGCCGATCCTCTGCTTTCCGTGTCAAGCCCCCGCCACGGCCCTTCCCGATCCACCCCAACCGCCAACTCGTTGGCCCTCCTTCACTTAGTCACCGCTTCACGCCCTCACTTTTTCTTCTCAAGTTTGCCGATCATTTCTGCCAAATCTCTATACTTGTCTTAGGTGGATGCGAGCCGCAGGCTCGTAAATCTCGTCTCCACTTGAGAGAAAAATAATTAAATAAGGGGCTATCCTAGATAAACTAGCGAAGTATGTTGTTTAACCCATAGATTGAATTGTAGTAGTTGAATGTAGGGGTTTGGGTTATTGAATCGCCATTCGCATTCCTTGAGAAACAGAGAGAAACTGCTGTCTGGGAATGCCATTAAAACGACGGAAATGGCGCTTGGCCTGGTTCCAGAAATTCTCGATACCGTTGATGTGATTCTTGCAATCGGCAAACAGTTTCGCATGGTTGATCCTGTAGTGCTTGAAGGCCGAAACATCCAGAACATTGTAGGAGGAGAAGGTGTCGGAATAGACGATCGAGTCGGGCACGATTTTCTCCTCCATGATGGCTTGCAAGGTAGAGCTTTTGATGTCGCTGATCATCCTGGCATAGACCTTGCCGCCTCGCTTTAACAGGCCGAAAACAGGTACCTTCCCAGCTGCTCCACGGCCGCGTAGTCCTTTACGCCGGCCACCAAAGTAACTCTCATCCACTTCCACTTCTCCAGAGAACGGAGTGGCATCCTCGCTGGCCTGGTGGATGAGCTGCCGCAGGCGACAAAAATAATACGTCGCAGTCGTCTTGTTGACGCCCACCAAACGGCAGCCGTGCGGGCTGTCGTACCGGCAACAAAGTGTTAGATCAGCCGTTACTGTTGGCTCCAAAGCAGACGGCTCTTGTGCATCTTCGCCATATTAGAAACCTTAGCTCTTCGCTACTTATCTAGGATAGCTCATTAAAAAAATATCGGATATTTCGCCAAATATTCGCCATTTAACTCGTTTAGAATCAGTAAACCTACTCCGAAATCGTCTGCAAACTGCATCGAATTGCGCCGAAATGGCTACAAACAACCCTTTTAGAATCAGTCTTTCCATCGCAGAAATTCGCGCGCCCGAAGATACGCCGTATCTCGCTCATTCTGAAGATCTTGTTTTCAAAATGAGTCCCAAGCGGCTCCGCCCGGAACGAGACCTTGAAGAGAGGCGCACAACTGACGCAGCCTACGCCGGCACAACACCCTTTGCCAGCATCGCCTTGATCCCCCGCAACGCCTGCCTCGTCCGCTCTTCGTTCTCAATGAGGGCGAAGCGGACGTGGTTGTCGCCGTAGTCGCCGAACCCGATGCCAGGCGACACCGCCGTCTTGGCTTCCGTCAGCAGCAGCTTTGAGAACTCGAGCGACTTGAGGTCGCGGTAGGCCTCGGGAATCTCGGCCCACACGAACATCGTCGCGCTGCGGCTTGGCAACTTGCCAGCCGGCCTTGTTGAGGCCGTCGACGAGGACGTCGCGGCGGCGGCGGTAGTTGTCGCAGATCTGCGCGACGCACTCCTGCGGCCCCTCCAGTGCGGCAATAGCCGCGACCTGGATGGGCGTGAAGGTGCCGTAGTCAAAGTAGCTCTTGAGCCGCGCAAGCGCGCCGACCAGCTTCTTGTTGCCGACCATGAAGCCGATGCGCCAGCCGGGCATGTTGTAGCTCTTCGACAGAGTGAAGAACTCGACGGCCACGTCCTTAGCGCCCGGAACCTGAAGCACGCTGGGCGGCTTGTAGCCGTCGAAGGCGATGTCGGCGTAGGCCAGGTCCTGGATGAGCCAGAAGCCGTGCTCGCGGGCGAGCGCGACGAGCCGCTCAAGGAAAGGCAGCTCGACACATTCCGTCGTCGGGTTCGACGGGAAGTTGACGATCAGCGCCTTGGGCCGCGGCGTCATGCGCGGGAATGATCTCTTCAAGCTGCGCCAGGAAGCTCTCCTGGTTGTGAACGGGGACGCTGACGATGTGCGCGCCGGCGATGACCGGGCCGTAAATGTGGATCGGGTAGCTGGGGTTGGGAACGAGCACGGTGTCGCGCGAGTCGAGAATGGCGAGACAGAGGTGGGCGATGCCCTCTTTGGAGCCGATGGTGACGATGGCCTCGGTGTCGGGATCGAGATCGACGTCGTAGCGCGACTTGTACCAGTTGCAGACGGCCTTGCGCAGGCGGGGAATGCCGCGGGAGACGGAATAGCGGTGGGTGGGCGGCTTGCGGACGGCCTCAACGAGCTTATCGACGATATGGGCGGGCGTGGCGCCGTCGGGGTTGCCCATACCGAAGTCGATGATGTCTTCGCCGCGGCGGCGGGCGGCCATCTTCATTTCGCCGGTGATGTTGAAGACGTAAGCGGGAAGGCGCTGAATGCGGGAAAACTCGTCCATGATGACTCCAGTGTAAAGCGAGCGGACAGCGGAGATAGCGGAGCCAGCGGAGTTAGGCAGAGGAATGCAGCGGTAACCGCAAGCTCAGTGCTGACACCTGAAACTGCGAGCTGATGATTTGGGGATGAGGTGGAGGCGGAGTCTAGGCGGCGCGAGCCGCCGCAGGCGCTGGCGGCGACGATGAGGGCGCGGCGAGTGGCGTGGTGGTGCATGGGTCAATTATAGCGAATGGGCGCAATGGAGTTGGACAGACCAGGCCAGAGCATCATGTTCGGTGGCCAGTGGGCCGGGACGGGTTGCGCAGCCGGTTTGCCGCGCAACTGTTCACTTTTGACCAGTTTTTGACCCATTTGGTGGGAGAATGGATGCAGGACCAGTTCGCCGCTACGAGCAGGGCCGCACTGCTTCCACGGGGGGAAGCACGGCCTGAATCTGCCGATTGCGCCCGCGCAGCCACTCTTCCTGCTGAATCTGCTGAGAGATGGCCGATGAACGTGCTGCTGATCTATCCGGAATTTCCTGAAACATTTTGGAGCTTCAAACACGCGCTCAAGTTTTTGGGCAAGCGGGCGGCACAGCCTCCGCTGGGCCTGATGACGGTGGCGGCGCTCGTGCCGCGCGGCTGGAAGAAGCGGCTGGTGGATACGAACGTGGAGCGGCTGCGGGACCGCGACCTGAAGTGGGCCGATGTGGCTTTTGTGAGCGGGATGCACATCCAGCTTGAGTCGCTGCTTGATATCGTGGAGCGTTGCCGCGCACTCGGGTTGCGCACCGTGGTGGGCGGGCCGATTGCAAGCAGCGTGCCGGCGGCCGAGCTGAAAGCCGACCATGTAGTGATCGGCGAGGCGGAGAGCCTGATTGGCGAGCTGGCGCGGGAGCTGGAAGCCGGGACGGCGCGGGTGGTTTATCAAGCTGCCGAGCGGCCGGAGATGGCGGCGAGCCCGCTGCCCGATTTGAGCCTGATCAAGATGAAGCGCTATTCGACGATGACGGTGCAGTACTCGCGCGGGTGCCCGTTTAATTGCGAGTTCTGCGACATTATCGAAATTTACGGTCGGCGGCCGCGGACCAAAGCCGTGGCGCAGGTGCTGGCGGAGCTGGACCAGTTACTCGCCGCGGGCTGGCGCGAGACAGTGTTTATCGTGGACGACAACTTTATCGGTAACAAGGCGCGGGCGAAGGAGCTGCTGCGCGCAATGGCGGAGTGGCGCGACGCGAGACCGGCGCGCGGTTCGACTTTATTACTGAAGCGTCATTGAATCTGGCCGACGATGTTGAGCTGATGCAGCTGATGAAGGACGCGGGCTTCAGGTCGGTGTTTCTTGGCGTGGAGACGCCGGATGAGTCAGGGTTGATTGCGAGCAACAAGCTGCAGAACACGCGGCGGAGTTTGCTCGACAGCGTGGCGACGATCCAGAGCTACGGGATGCAGGTGATGGGCGGATTCATCCTGGGGTTCGATACGGATAAGGAAGACATTTTCGACAGGATGGTGGAGTTCATCCAGAAGAGCGGGATTCCGATTGCGATGGTGGGGCTGCTGCAGGCGATGCCGGGGACGCAACTGTTCCGGCGATTGCGGAGCGAGGGACGGATCGTGGACGCGGGCGGCGGCAACAACACTTTTTGCGACAAGCTGAACTTTTTGCCGCGGATGGATTCGGCCAAGCTGGTGGAGGGCTACCGCGACGTGATGAAGAGAATCTATAACTGCGAGGCCTACTACGAGCGCGTGAAGCTCTACCTGAACCGGGCGCATCCCAAGCCGGCGAAGCGAGCGGCTGGAGAGCGCGCGAAGAAGCAGGCGAGTCCCCCATTTCTGACTCGCGACAATATGCGCGCGCTGGTGAACTCGATCGTGCGGCAGGGAGTCTTCGGGCGGCACCAGTGGAGCTACTGGAAGTTTCTTGCGTCGGCGGCGACGCAAGTACCGGCGCTGCTTTGGCGCGGCGATGACGCTGGCGGTGATGGGATATCACTTCCAGGTGATGACGCGAAAGCTCGGCAAGGCGATGGACAAAGCGACGAAGGCGGAGACCGAACTGCTCGCCGAGACAGCCAGATCGGCTGAGTAGATTCCTGTTGATTAGGCTGCCGGTTGTGATGACGACGCGGAAGCGCGCCTTGCCGCTCATCATGCGGTTATAGGCCTCCTCGGCCTTTTCAAGAGGGTAAGTTTCAATCATGGGCTTGATGCCGGTAAGGGCACTGAAGTTGAGTGTGTCTTCAGAGTCCATGCCGGTGCCGGAGGGCCAGCCCGCGATGGTGCGACGGCCGAGGACGAGTGCGCCGGCGTTGACTTCGAATGGCTTGTTCGGGACGCCGACGACGATGAGCTTGCCATTTGGAGCGAGTCCAGCGACCGCGGAGGCAAGGGTCTCAGCGTCGGTGACCGTGGAAAGGATGACTTTGGCGCCGCCAAGTTTTTGCAATTCGGCCGCAGCATCCTGCGTTGTGGAGTCAATGTAAATTTGCGCGCCGAGTTGTTTAGCGAGCGGGCCTTTGTCGGCACCCCGCGCAATAGCCACAGTGCGGTAGCCGCTTTTGGCCGCGTATTGCACGCCGAGATGGCCGAGACCACCGATGCCGAGGATGGCGACGGTGTCGCCGGGGCGCGCACCGCTGTTGCGGAGTGCGTTGTAGGTTGTAATACCAGCGCAGAGAAGCGGCCCGGCGTCAACGTCAGAGAGGTCGCCTGGAATGAAGGCGAGGGCGTTGGCAGGGGCGATGACGTAGTCGGCGTACCCGCCGTCGAAGCTGATGCCGGAGATGAGCTGATTTTCGCAGAGCGCGAAGTCGCCGCGACGGCAGGGTGCGCAGAAGTTGCAGTGGCCGCCATGCCAGCCGAGGCCGACGCGCTGGCCAACTTTAAAGAGCGGGACGTCGGGGCCGACGGCATCGACGACGCCGGCCACCTCATGGCCGGGAACACGCGGGTATCTGAGGCCGGGCCAATAGCCGAGCTTGGTGAGCGAATCGCTGTGGCAAACGCCGCAGGCTTGAACGCGAATGCGAACGTGGCCGGGGCCGGGATCGGGAAATTGCTTTTGGATAAGTTCGAATGTTCCGCCGGCAGCGGAAACCTGCATGGCTCGGCCAGTCACTGAGGGCATGTGGGAAATTCTCCTGTCGTTTGGAGAGATGACCTGCGCTGGCGGGAGGATGCAGGGAGATGGATGTGGGAATGTGAATTGTGGATGGGCAGGCGGCGGGGCGAACGGCAACCACGGTGGCAGGCCCTGAAATTTATACTTGTTGGGACATGCAAGGATCACATTCACAAAAGTTTCTGCCTGTTGACGAGCAGATGGATCTGCTCCAGAAGGGCGCGGCGGAGATTATCCGCGTAGCCGATCTGCGGGAGCGCCTGGAAGAAAGCCGCAAAACCGGACGGCCGCTGCGCGTGAAGGCCGGTTTCGACCCGACTGCGCCCGACCTGCATCTGGGGCACACCGTGCTGATGCGGAAGCTGCGGCACTTTCAGCAGCTGGGGCACACCGTGATCTTTTTGGTCGGCGATTTCACGTCGCTCATCGGCGACCCCACTGGCCGCAACGTCACGCGCAAGCCGCTCACGCGTGCCGAGATCGACAAGAATGCCGAAACCTATAAGCAGCAGGTGTTCAGGATTCTCGATCGAGAAAACTGACCGAGGTGCGCTACAACTCGGAGTGGTTGGGCAAGCTCGGCTACGAGGAGACGATACGGCTGACTGCGCACTTCACCGTGAGCCAGATGCTCGAGCGCGACGAGTTTCACAAGCGATTCCAGGAAGAGCAGCCGATCAGCCTGCACGAGCTTCTGTACCCGGTGATGCAGGGGTACGACTCGGTGTGCCTGGAGTGCGACGTGGAGCTCGGCGGGACGGACCAGAAATTCAATCTTCTCTGCGGGCGCGAGTTGCAACGCCACTACGGGCAGAAGCCGCAGATCGTGCTGATGACGCCGATTCTGGAGGGGCTGGACGGCGTGCAGAAGATGAGCAAGTCGCTGGGCAACGCCATCGGGATCAATGAGCCGGCGAGCGAGATGTACGGGAAGCTGATGAGCATCTCGGACGAGCTGATGTGGAAGTACTGGGTGCTGCTGACGGACCTGAAGCAAAGCGAAATCGACGCGATGCGGGCAGAGGTTGCTGCGGGCAAGCTGCATCCGATGGAGACCAAGAAAAAACTGGCGCGGACGATTGTGGCTGGATTTCACGGCGAAGCGGCTGCCGAAAGCGCGGACGAAAACTGGGCGCGGATGTTTCAGCAGAAGGGCGAAAGCGAGGACCTCGAAGAGGTTACGATCGCGTTCGCGGACGTGGCCGGCGCGGAAGCGAATCAGATTCGGCTGCCGAAACTGCTGGTGGCGATTGGCCTGGCCGCGAGCGGAGCCGAGGCCAACCGGAAGATTGCGGAGAAGGCCGTTAAAGTTGACGGCGACGTGGCAGGCGGTGCGATGATTTCGGTGGGTGCGCTGCCAGTGCGGTTGGTAGTGCGGTTGGGGAAAAGGGCGAAGGTGGCGGTGATTAGTTAGAAAGTCTGCGACCGCACTAAGCGGCAAAGACGAGAATGCGAGCAGAGGCGAGATGCCGGATGAACCGGATGAACTTGAAGGGATAAGGCCTCGGTTCTTTTCGCGGCGGAGTCGGATCAAACCGTCATCGTGAATACTGAATCACACCGAGCCACGTTGGCGCCCCCTGACGTGCGGCAGGTCACATCAGATAATCCCAGAACAGGCTATCGTCATCGAATCGATCCGACCAGGGAAGAACTGTGCCTGGCGATGCAAGGCCAATTGAAGTTGCCCGCTTTCCATAGCGGATTGCCTGCAGTGCGCAGGCGTTTTCCGGCGTTGATTCTTGCGGTGTGCTGCTTATGGAAAGTCATCCAGACAAGACAGTCTCATCAGGTTCGAAAGCCATAAGGGCCTATTGCGACGGCATCGATCGTCCGGTGCAGAATCTCGGCGATGGGCTGGGTATCCACATATTGCACGCCTTGGGATTCAGGTGCGTAAGGACGCGCGCGCGGACGCGGGATGTGGTGAACCCGGGAAGGTTTTTGTGTTCGACGGGGTCGCTTCTCACTTCTGAATCGATTCAAAAGTTCACCTGCCCCGTCGACATTTGGGGAAGCGGTTGGAAGGGGCGCGACCGTTGGCAATTCGTGGAAGCCGACATGAAGGTGCATGCGGTTCGCGGACCGCTAACCGCAGAGGGGCTTGGCCTGGCAAAGGAAACACCACTCGGCGATCCAGCCCTTCTGGTGCCATGGCTGTTTCCGATCAAGGCCCAAAAGCACCAGAAATCAATTTTGATGCAGCATCTCTTCAGAATCGGCTCGCCTGCTGCGGACCAGGCTGCGCTGGCTACCGGTTGTGACGAAATCCTGACGAGCCTGGTCTACGCACCGATGAATCGGAACAGCTTGGCGCTGATCGATTTGCGGGGAATCCTTGCAAACGCGTGGCTATGGAGCATTTACCGGAACGCCACCATCCACACTGTGTGGGATTTGCTGGCAAAGATCGCCGGAGCCTCGTTCGTACTGACCGGCAGTCTTCATGGCGCTGTGCTGGCTCAAGCCTTCGGAGTTCCCTGGGCCGCCTATACCGATGGGTATGTGGATGCACCGCCAAAATGGGCGGATTGGGGAGCGTATCTGGGGATTGAGATCGAATTCGTTCGGAGACGCCAGGAAGCGGATGAATGGTGGAACGAAGTCGGCCGGCATGCGAGGCTCAGATCTCTGCGGCCACTTTTGGAGGCCTTTCCCTACATCGAACATTCACCGCGAGCGCAAAACCTGGCGAGGGTCGTCGACTAAGAAGAAAGCTCATATCCCAGATGCGAATGCCGACAAGGGCATTTGTTCAGGAGGACAAGCAGGTGTTGACAGCCAACGCTAGCTGCTGAGGGCAAACGCGCGCGCGGAGTCGAGGAGCTTGGCGACGGATTCCTTCGAGCAGGACTCGGCGTAGATGCGCAGAAGGGGCTCGGTGCCGCTGGCGCGCAGCAGCAGCCAGGTTTCGGCGGCCTTCGGCTTGGTTGTCGCTTCAGGGTTGTCGAGATAGAACTTGACGCCGTCCAGATTCTCCTGGTTGTAAATGGCCATGCCGGCAAAGACCGGGTCGCCAGGCTTGAGCGAGCGGGCGCGGGCGATGGCGGCGTTTTTCTGCTCGTCGGGAATGTGGAGATCGATGCGGCCGTACTGGTGCTCGCCGTACTCTTCCTGAAGATCGGCGACAAGCTCGCCAAGCGTTTTCTTTTCCTGCGCCATGACGTTCGCGAGCATCAGGCAGTTGAGCAGGCCATCGCGCTCGGGTAGATGGCGCTGGAAGCCGATGCCGCCGGACTCCTCGCCGCCCATCACGATTTCGCGCTCGAGCATGAGGTCGCAGACAAACTTGAAACCGATGCCGTGCTCGATGAGCTCGCGGCCGTGCTTCATGGCGATGCGGTCGAGCATCTTGGTGGTGTTGAAGGCGCGGGTGACAGCGCCGGGCCAGTCTTTATATTTCAAGACCCAACTGAGAAGCACGGAATAGATCTTGTGCGGGTCGACGAAGTTGCCGTGTTCGTCTGTCGCGCCGATGCGGTCAGCGTCGCCGTCGGTGCACAGGCCCGCCTGGCAACCGTTGGCCACAACCGCCTCGCCAAGGGCGCGGATATTCGGCTCGATAGGCTCGGGATTGATGCCGGGAAAAAGCGGATCGGGATTGGAGCGGATCGGAACGTTGGCCACGCCGATGCGATTAAAAATGTCAGACAGAATCGTCGCGCCCGCTCCGTACATGGAATCGATGCAGAACTTCATTCCGGATTTCGAAATGAGATCAAGGTCGGCGAAGTTCTCGATGGCCTTGAGATAGGTGGGCAGGAAATCGACTTCCGTAATGGTCGCGGGTTGCGAGGCGCGCGGGACGGGTTTGCCGAGATACGACTCAATGGCTTTGATCATGGAGGGCTTGCCCGAGCCACCGTACCAACCCTTGTACTTGACGCCGTTCCACTGCGCCGGGTTGTGCGACGAGGTGATCATGATGCCGCCGGCAGCGCCATGCTCGCGCACGCCCCAGCTGAGCGCCGGGGTGGGCGTGACGGCCTTGGCCAGCATGACGGGGATTCCGGTGGTCGCGACGACTTCAGCACAGGCATGGGCAAAATCTTTCGACCCAAAGCGCGTGTCGTAGCCGATGCAAAGGCCTCTCGAAGGATCCTCCTGCGCCGAGCACTTCTGAGCGTGGATGTAAGCGCCAATGGCATCGGCAGCGATGCGGACGTTGGCGAACGTAAAGTCGTCGGCGATGACGCCGCGCCAGCCGTCGGTGCCGAATTTGATGACGGGATCGGGCATGGATCGTTTTCAGCGCTTCGTATGAAGCAAATGAAAACAATAACAGGCTGAGCGGTGCGTGTACACGAGTCGGAGGGTGAGGAGTCCCGACCGGGAGTATTCTTGTGAAAACAATGAAAGTTGCGATTATTGGCGGCGGCATTGTGGGGCTCGCGACGGCGCACCAGCTTCTTGAGCGGCATCCCTCGGTGCAGGTGATCCTGCTGGAGAAGGAGAGCGGGCCGGGCCGTCACCAGACCGGGCACAACAGCGGAGTGCTGCACTGCGGCCTCTATTACAAGCCGGGCTCGACAAAGGCGCGGCTGGCGGTGGATGGGTTGCGCAGAATGACGGCATTCTGCGAGCAGCACGGCGTGCCTTACGAGCTGTGCGGCAAGACGGTTGTGGCCACGGAGGCGGAGGAGATTCCGCGACTGCATGCGCTGATGGAGCGCGGCAAGGCTAACGGTTTGGAAGGCCTCGAACTGTTGGGGCCGGAGAAGATTCGCGAATATGAGCCGCACGCGGCGGGATTGGCGGGAATCCGCGTTCCGCAGGAAGGGATCGTGGACTACGGCGCGGTTTGCGCGGAGATGGTGAAGGAGATTGGCGCAAGGGGCGGGGACCTCAAGTTCTCATCGGAAGTAACGCGTGCGAAGAAAGCCGGCGCGTGGACGATCCATACAAAAAGTGGCGAATACGAAGCGGACTTTCTCATCAATTGCGCCGGATTGCAGTGCGACCGTGTGGGCCGCATCGCGGGGAGCGGTGACAGAGCGAAGATTGTGCCGTTTCGCGGCGAATATTACAAGCTCCGGCCGGAGCGGCAACACTTGGTGAAGAATCTGATCTACCCCGTGCCTGATCCGAGTTTTCCGTTTCTCGGAGTGCACTTTACGCGGCAGATCGCCGGCGGGGTGGAGTGCGGACCGAATGCGGTGCTGGCCTTTAAGCGCGAGGGATACCGGCACACGGATTTTTCGTTGCGCGATACGCTGGAGACGCTCACCTACCCGGGGTTCTGGAGATTTTTTGTTCGCTATCCGCGCATGTGCTGGGAGGAATTCAAGCGGTCGAATAGCAAGAAGCTTTTTTGCCAGTCGTTGCAGCGGCTGGTGCCGGAGCTGACGATAGACGACCTGGCACAAGGCGGGGCGGGCGTTCGCGCGCAGGCGCTCTCGCCGACGGGCGAGCTGATGCAGGACTTCTATTTCGTGCAGCGGGAGGGCGCGCTGCATGTACTGAATGCGCCGAGCCCCGCAGCGACGGCTTCATTGGCGATTGCGGACGCGATCCTGGATCAGGCGCGAGAGGCGCTGGAGGCCTGATTCGGCGGGGACGCGCAGCGGTGTAAACTAGCAGAGACCCTGAGCCGGTTCGCCAAGGCGGACCGGCTGCATTATGTCGGGACGTGGCTCAGCCTGGTAGAGCACTCGCTTGGGGTGCGAGGGGTCGGCAGTTCGAATCTGCCCGTCCCGACCATTTCAGTTTTGCCAATACTCTTCGTCCAGCAAATCTCTTCGTGGCCGACCCACGAAGCACCCCAACCAGCGCCGTAGCGTCAGCGAAGGCGCCGAGTCCAGCCTGCGAGGGGTGCGAGGCAAAGCCGAGCATGCGCAGTTCGAATCTGCCCGTCCCGACCAATTAACCTTCTGATCCCTCGACTTCGCTCGGGATTTCGCCTGCGGGCTCGCGCTTCACTCACGCCCGCAGAACGGCTCAAGTTCGAATCTGCCCGTCCCGACCATATAACCTTCCCTTCTCCAACCATCTTTGGAATGGCTGTCCTCTGCGGGGCTACCCGAGTACCAACGGCGCGCGGCCTGTTGACGACAGCACCAACATGACTTTTGTCATGTACCCAAAAACAGATTCTTCGCGCATTGTGAAGAGACAGGGCAAAGAACCCTACAAGGGTCTATGGCCGGCCGCTCGTGATCCGCGTGGACCGGTTCATCGAGCGCCTGCGGATTTTTTGAAGCACGACATTTTCCCCCAGGGCTGCGCATCCTCGAATGGCTCAAAAAACGCTGCCGCGAATAGACGATGGCGAGCAGCGGGTAACTCGACCATCGAGGGAAAGGCGGCACATGCATTTCCCCCAATCGCGTCACGCACTGCAATCAAGCTCGGACCAGAGCAAAGCTCCAGCGATCCGCACGAGGCCAGGGAACGGACTCCGCGCGCTCGTGCTTTTATCGGTTTTCGCGGGACTCGCTGGTTGCACGCAGAAGATCCCGACCGTTAAACAGGTTGCCATGCCTGCGATCAGCTCGTTTTCCGCGAGCCCGACGTCGATCATCAATGGCTCAACGACCACTGTAAGCTGGGCCACCGCGGGAGCAACCAGCATCGCCATTACGCCGGGAACGTTTGCGTCGACGTCTGCGAATGGATCGGTGGTTCTGAGTCCGACGGCGACGACGACCTATACATTGACAGCCACGAATACTACGGGCTCTGTTACCGCGACGCTGGTGGTGACCGTGACGCAGCCGACGCTGCCCACGATCAGCTCATTCACAGCGAGCCCGGCGAGCATTACGCTGGGCGGGATCAGCACGCTGAGCTGGACAACTACAGGCGCGACGACGCTCAACATTGCGCCGGGGAGCCTGGCGTCGACTTCGGCAATCGGATCGGTGAACGTAAGCCCGGAGACGACGACAACGTATGTGCTGACGGCGACCAATGCGGCGGGATCGGTGACGGCGTCGGCCAAGGTGACGCTGACATCGGCGGGCGGACCGTTATCGATTACGACAACGAGCTGCCCAGGAGGAACGCAGAACACGGCTTATGCGGGATGCACGATCGCGGCGACTGGCGGGAATCCCCCCTACACATTTTCGGTGGACGACAGCGGTGACTATCCTCCGCTGCCGGAAGGGTTGACGCTGGACGCGTCGTCAGGCGAGATTACAAGCCCGTTGATCGGCGGCCAGGGAACGTACATGCCGGAGATCATCGTGACCGATGCGACGAGCGCGACAGCAAAGGCACAGGTCGCGTTCGCGATGAACGGGAACAACGCGTTTTTGGCAAATGTCTTCACCTCGGCTTCGATCTTCCACCATCGCGTGGATGCGGCGACCACGAATCTGCCCGTGGACACGTCGCCCGCGGCGCCGATGTACAGCGGCTATTTGCCGGCGACGGTCAAGCCGTTTTTCGGGAACAACTCCAACGCGCCGTTCCCGAATGGAATTCCGGCGATCGAGGTGCCGGCGAACCAGCCCGATGTTTCGGTGGCGACGACGATATACCAGTCGGATTTTATTTCCGGACCGATTCCGGCCTATGCGCCGGTGGAGGGCACGAGCATCTCGAACGGAGACCGGCACGTCCTGGTGTACCTGGAGCCGGGCAGCGGAACGAATCCGGCGCTCTACGAGATGTGGCAGGGAATTTATCTGGACGGACCGTGGACCGATTCCTCGAACGCGGAGTGGCCGAACGTGGCGACGGATGCGCTGACGCCGCAGGGTCAGGGAACGTCGGATGCGGCGGGCCTGCCGGTGGGGCCGCTGCTGGCCAATGCGGATGAGGTGATTGGGACGGGCACGCCGACAGCGCCGAATGGAACGATCAAGCATCCCATTCGATTCACGCTCAACCACATGCTGAACTACTGGGTGTGGCCGGCGACGGAAACGGCGGGCGTGGGAAGCTGCAAAGACAGCGGCGGCGGATCGATTTCCACCGAGAGCGAAATTTCGCAGGCGACACCGCCGTCAAGCTGCACGATGAGCGGTGCGGCTGGCGAGATTTACCGGCTCAAGGCGTCGGTAACGACGCCCACATGCGCAGCAACGAGCCCGCAGGCGGCGATCATCATCACGGCGTTCCGGAATTACGGAATCATTCTGGCCGACAACGGCGACAGCGGCGGGCTGATCGGGACTCCCGACGCCCGATGGAACGACGAGGATCTATCGTGCCTGACGAGCCTGATACTCGGGGACTTTGAGCCGGTGAATGTGTCGAGCCTGATGGTTTCCAACGACAGCGGGGCGACGAGCCACTAGACGGCTTCGGCGATCACTGAAGCCGGCATGGTCTCCCATCGAGTTGGTGTCGGAGGATCAGTGCGCCGGGGGAACGTAGTCGGCGGGCAGGGCTGCGCCAGAGCCGAAGAAAAAGTCTTCCATTTGCTCGACGAGGAACTGCTGCGCCTGCGGAAGCCAGGGCTGGAGGCGGTACTCATTGAGCAGCATCTTCTGGCGGCCAAGCCACTCCTCCCAGGCTGCCTTGGAGACGTTCTTGTAGATCTTCTGGCCAAACTCCGAGTCGAAGGGCGGCTCGTCAAGGCCCTCCATTTCCTTTTTATTACGAACGCAAAAAACCATGTGCGCCATCGAAATTGCTCCCAGATGTCATTGTAAATTGGATGGGCGGGAGGGCGGATGGATGCGGAGGGTGCGTAAATTCTCTTGACAAGGAGATGGGCGGCAGGTTGTCCTATCTCCACCTCGCTTGACGCGCGGCCTCATGAGCTGAATCTGCCGGTGCGCATGGCGTGTACAGAAGCGAAGAACCCCTCCCCATCAACCGTTTTTCCTTAAAAAGGAGAGTTGCTATGGCCGATGAACCGAATGCAGCAGCAGCCAGCTCAGGACTGTCAGACGACGCCGCCAGCGGCCTTGCCTATCTGACGGTTATTCCGGCGATCATTTTTCTGATCGTTGCGCCGTACAACACAAATCCCAAGATCAAGTTCCACGCCTGGCAGAACGTCTTCCTCACGATCGGATGGTTTGCATGTTCGGTCGTGATGATCATTCCGATTCTCGGCTGGATCGTGGGTGTTCTAGGCGTCCTTGCGCTCTTCGTTTGCTGGCTCATTGCCATCATCCAGGCATTCCAGGGAAAAAGGTTCATGATCCCGTTGATCGGACCCCTTGCCTTAAAGCAGGCAGGCGCTTAAGGAGCTGCGGCCGGGCTAATCGGCCCGAATGCCGTTCCAGGTTCATCGCCTTTTGCCCTTCTTGAATCGCCGCTTGCTTCCACCCGGAGGCTGCGGCGATGCGTTTTTGCGTTTGTTCTTCTTCGATTTTGAAGAGGACGGCGCGGCCCTTTTGCCGGTGAGCGGCAACTCTTCTTCCACCAAGGCAAATTGAAGCTTGCGTTCCTGCGCGAGGACGCGGTCGAGGATGACCTGGACGCGGTCGCCCGCGCGGAAGCGGCGGCCGGTGCGCTCGCCGATGATTTCGTGCGTGTTCTCGCGCCAGGTGTAGCGGTCGGCGCGCAGAGTGTCGATGGGGACGAGGCCCTCGACGAAGAGATCGGTGAGCTCGACAAAGAGGCCGAATTTGGCGGGGTTCAGGACGAGAGCGGCGAACTCGTCGCCGACGCGGTCTTGCATGAAGCGGACCTTCTTCCATTCGACAAGCTCGCGCTCGGCCTCGGCGGCGCGGCGTTCGGTGTAGCTGGTTTCTTCAGCAATCTCGGCGAGTTCGGGTTCGGAGATGGGGGGTGGAGTTGGCGGACTGCGGCTTCTGTTTCGGAGGGCGCATGGTCCCTTCACCCGGTGCGCGAGCGAGGATCGGGGCACCCGCATGTTGTCGCTCGGCCTTCATTGGGATGCGACCATGGCGAGCTCAGGCGCGATGCAGTGATGGTGCGATGGCTCGGGACGCCGGCACGGAGAAGCGCTTTGGCGATGCGGTGCACGATGAGGTCGGGATAGCGGCGGATGGGCGAAGTGAAGTGGGTGTACGTGGGCGCGGCGAGAGCAAAGTGCCCCTCGTTGACCTCGGAGTAGCGGGCCTGCGAGAGCGAGCGCAGCATGAGGTAGCTGAGAATGCGCTCTTCTGGCTTGCCCTCAATGCGCGCGGCGAGTTTTTGATACATGCGCGGCGTGACGGCGATGTCCTCAGGCACTTCGTGCTGACGGGGATTGCGGCCCTGACCATGAGACTCGCGGCGCTCGGCGCGGGTGACGACGCGCTTCACAGGGAGTGGTCCAAGACCAAGAGAAAAACCGAAGCCGGCGGCGAGTTCTTCGAATTGGACGACGCGCCGCGGGTCGGGCTTCTCGTGAATGCGATAGAGCGAAGGAACGCCGAGGTCTTCAAGCCAGACGGCAACGCACTCGTTGGCGGCGAGCATGAACTCTTCTATCAGGCGATTGGCCCATGTGCGCTCGGCGCGGGTAACTCCGCGCATCTGGCCGTTCTCGTCGAATTCGATGACCGGTTCGGGCAAATCGAAATCGATGGAGCCGCGCTCCTCGCGGCGCCGATTCATGAGGACGGCGAGTTTTTTCATGCGCTCAAATTCTGGTACGAGTTGTGCGTACCTGGCGCGAGTCTCTGCGTCGTCCTCAATGATCGCGGACACCGCAGTGTAGGTCATGCGCGCGGCAGAGCGTATGACGCCTTCGACGACCTCGAAGCTCTCGATGTTGCCCGCGGTATCAAGCTGCATGATGCAACTGAGAACGAGACGGTCTTCGTTGGGACGAAGGCTGCAAATATCGGTCGACAGTTCCTGCGGCAGCATGGGGATGGCGCGATCTGGGAAGTAAACGCTGGTGCCACGGATGCGGGCCTCGAGATCGAGGGCCGAGCCGGCGAGGACATATTCAGACACGTCGGCGATATGAACCTGAAGTTCGTAGCCGCCGTCGTTGCGCTCGCGGACCAGGACCGCATCGTCAAAGTCGCGCGCGGTCTCGCCGTCGATGGTCACGATGGGCAGCGAGCGGAAGTCGGCCCTGCGGTCGGCAATGTCCGGGTCGAGGTGCGCGACGCGACGGGCTTCGGCCAGCACGGCTTCAGGAAAGATGCGTGGGAGCTGATGCTTGCGGATCATCATCTCCACGTCGACGCCGAAATCGTCCGGCGAGCCAAGGACTTCAATGACGCGGCCGATGGGAGGGCGCGTAGGCGTGGGCCAACTGGTGATCTCAACATCGACGACGATGCCTTCGCAGGCGCCTCCGCGCTTTCGGGTTTTGGAGCAGAGCGTGCCTCGCGCCCAAGCACGCGATGCGGCGTGGAGGAGCCGGCGACCGGCGGGATTTCCGCGCCAGGAGGGATCACGATGGGCTGCGTCATGCGATCGTCGAAGGGAATGACGACATTGTTGCGCCCACGATCTGGACGGGCGATGCGAAACGTGCCGACCACCGTGGGGTTGCGGCGCTCGAGAATTTGCACGATGCGGCCCTGCTGGCGGCCATCGGCTTTGGGAGGCTCGAGCTCGACCAGAACCTGGTCTCCCTGCATGGCGGCATTGATTTCACTGGGCGGAATGAAAATGTCCTGCAGCCGCGGGAGCAATTTTTGCGTCCGCCGCGGAGGGTTTGCGATTGGGGCGGACGAAGCCGTAGCCATCGCGGTGCAGATCGAGGCGCCCGGCGACGAGATTCTCCCGCGATGCAGCGCGGGGAAGAGTCCAGTGCTCGCGGTCCGGTTGGATGAGCTGGCCGCGAACAGTGAGCCGGGCCAGTTGCTCAAGGAGCAGACGCCGCGCCCGCCCGCCGGGGAGCGAGAGCTCGCGGACCAACTGCTTGTATCCGGCCTTTTGCCCGGATGAGGCGGCGATCCGGGCGAGCAACTCGCGATCGGTCATACGCCAAGACTAGAGCATGCCATTCACTTTGGGGACAGGCGGCGGTCGGAGATGACTTTGGGGTGCCGCGCTTGCACAGAAATCGCAGAGTTGCCGTAGAATGGGTTTGCGCGTCATCCTGGCGGAGCCTGAAGATTGACTCGACCGATTGCAGGCAGCCAAGGAGATGGCCACAGCGTGAGCGGCGGCAAGCGGAATTATTGATTTTGGGCTCGAGCCATTGGCCTTGCCTTGGCATCCCCGGTCCTGAAGCGGACAGAATAGGAAGAGAACCTTGAGCGCAATGTGGAAACCAAGTCAGACTGGATCTTCGATCCCGAATGCAACGCCGGAGCCGCAGCACGCGGCGCCCCCGGCACACGTGCCTGAGACACCTGCCCGGATGCAGGCCGGAAACGCCGAACAAGCCACGCTCGGCAAGAGCCTGTTCATCAAAGGTGAAATTACAGGTTCGGAATCTTTATATATTGACGGCAAAGTGGAGGGCGCAATCAACCTTCCCGGCAACCGTGTGACGGTGGGCCGCAACGGCCAGGTTGGAGCTAACATCACCGCGCGCGAGGTTGTGGTGCTCGGCAAAGTAAAGGGCAACGTCTCGGCCACCGATCGCGTGGACATTCGCGCGGAAGGGTCGCTGCATGGCGACGTCGCGGCGGCGCGCATCAGCATTGAAGATGGCGCGTTCTTCAAGGGCGGCATCGATATTCGCAAGCCCGATTCGAAGCCGTTGCAGGCAACCGGGACTTCGGGTCCGGTTGCGGTCCCCGGCCCGGCGCCGTCGATTCACGAAACGCACAACAGCTAGGCTCGCTGTTGCACGCGTAGCAAGAAATCATAGCGTCGAGAGCAAGCGCTTCCGCGTCGCCGGGAGCGCTTGCGTTTTTGCGCGACGATTCGCGGTGCATTCGCGCGGGTTCGGGCGCGAGCAGTGCTGTTAGTTGCGAAGATTCAGCTGAGCCGCAGGCGGCGTAGGGCGACGCGGGGCAGCGCTGAGCCGGAGATATCGAGGACCCACATGGTGACAGCGGTCCAGATTGCGGTGCCGCCGATGAGAATTGCCGTGTCAGCGATGGACCGGGCGTGATCAAGCTCGGCCAGGCGCGGCAGATGGTGGAACAGGCCGGCGACGATCCAGGCAACGAACCACGCGGCGGCGCCACCTGAAAATGCCCCCAGCAGGCAGCGGCCCAACTCCGCATAGTCAAGGCTGGCGAGGGAGACCATGCGGCGCTGGTGCAGAAGCAAGGCAATGGTGAGAGTCTGGAGCAGGATGCCGACGTCGGATGCGAGGGCCAGGCCCATGGCGCCGCGCCAATGAAAAAGAAGGTCGTAGATGGGCAGGGAAACGGCCGTAACGATGGTGCTGGCGACCATAGGCACAAAAGTGTTTCCGGCGGCAAAGAAAGCGCGCGAGTAGATGGCCTGCGCAGACCAGAGAAACAGTGAAACCGAGAAGACAGCAAAGTAGGCGGCGCACAGGCGCGCGTCGTCTGGCGAGAAGCGGCCGCCGGTAAAGACCAGATCGATTGCCGGCCAGCCCAGCGCCACCATGATGGATGCGAAGAGAAGGCCGAGTGCGGCCACGCGGGAGACTGAATCGGCGACGCCGGTCGCGAACTCGAAGCGGCGATCGCGCGTCCACAGGGTGGCAAAGAAGGGCAAGGAGGCAGCGCCAGCGGCCTGCGCCAAAACGGACATGGGCGCCGTGAAGATCTGCTTGGCGTAGCTCATCAGCGAAACCGCGCCGCCGATCCGTGACGCGAAGTGGGCGATGATCCAGTTGTCCGCGGTGACCAGCGAGACTCCGGCCATGAGCGGCAAGGAGAGACGCACCCACTCGCGCAGGCCCTGGTCGTGCCAGTCCAGAAGGAAGTGATAGCGCGTACCGGCGCGGTGCGCGTAGTACCAATTCAGCAGAAAAGGCCCGAATATCGCCCCCGCGACCGTGCCGATGGCGAGCGACGGGACTCCGATTTTCTTTACCAGCAGCAGGCCGCCAACGATCGTGCCCAAGCCGTAGATAAGCGGCGCCACGGCCTGCACGTTGAACTGCTTGCGCACCAGCAGTACTGCTCCAAAAACGCCACCGGCGAAGAAACACAACTGAGCGGGCAGCAAAATGCGCGTGAGCTGCACGCACATCGCGGCTTTGTGAGAATCAAAACCATTGAACCACCAGTGCACGTACCAGGGGGCAAGGATTTCGGCCAGGATGACGGCCGCGCCCAGCACCAGGTACATGGTGGTGAGAATGACCGAGAGCGAGCGCTCGCCTTCGGCATCGCGGCCCTCTTCGTGATAGCGGGTAAGGATGGTGACGAAGGTGATGGATGCTGCGCCGCCGACGAGAAAGTAGGAGATCATGTCGGGCAGGACGAAGGCGGCGTTGAGAGCATCGGCCTCGACGCCACGCCCGAACAGCCAGACGATATATTTAACCCGCACAAGCCCGATGATGCGCGAGAGAAACGTGGACACCATGAGTACAACGGTGGCGGAGTAGACGCTATGCCTGTGCGAAGGCTGCAGAAGGCCGCAAACCCGCTGCCACGATGAGCGCGGCGCTGGCTGGGGTTCCACCCGAGCGGCGAGCTCCAACTGCTCAGGATCGCGGTCTGAAGGCAGGGTGGTCACTGCTGTCGATTCTAATGGGCGTCGCGGCCACGAAGATGCCGATGGGGCAAATAGGGCGAGTATGCTGTTCAAATGTGCTACTGCGTGCGCCGCGCTTTTGCCTGCGCCCTGCTGGGGGCGCTTTCCGGAGTGATTGCTGCAAGCCAGACGATTCACTCACGCGGCGGATTCACCCTCCCGCTTCCGCCAGATGCAGAGGCCGTCCCGGTGACAGACAGTTACTTCGGGACCAAAATTGTCGACAATTACCGCTGGCTTGAAAATGCCGGGAGCTCAGAGACCAAGACGTTCATCGACGATGAAAATGCCTATACGCAGCGCTATATGGAGCAGGCGCGCATTCGACCGAAAATTAACGACGACATGGACGCGCTGGAGCACGTGAGCAGTTGGAATGTGCCGATTGAGCGCGGGAATGATCTATTTTTCGAGAAGATGCTGGCGGGCGAAGAGCAGTCCTCGATCTATGTGCGCCATGGATGGGCCGATAAGGACAAGCGGCTCATCGATCCGGCGCAATTCAGCCGCGATCCCAACACCTCGGTGAATCTGGAAGATGTATCGCGCGACGGAACGCTGGTGGCTTACGACGTGCGCCAGGGTGGCGCGGATGAGTCCACAGTACGGGTCTTCAATTTGAAGACGGGCAAGACGCTCGAAGACGAGTTGCCCAGCGGGATCTATCTGAGCGTGGCCTTCGCGCCGGATGGCAACGGTCTCTACTACTCGCGAATGGACCAGAAGGGGTCGCTGGTCTACGAGCATGAGTTGGGAGCAAGAGTCTCGCACGACACGCTGGTCTTCGGGCGGGAGTTTCGCGGCGAGGCGTTGGGACCGAACGATTTGATAGAAGCTTTCCTATCAGACGACTATCACTATCTGGTGATTCAGATTGACCGCGGCGTACCGGCGAAACGCGTGGATATTGTTTACCGCGACCTGACCAAGCCGGGCTCGTTCTTTGAAGTTCTGATCTGGGGCGTGGACTCGCGGTTCTCCGCTGATTATGTAAAGGGCGCGTGGTATGTGAGCACGGATTACAAGGCGCCCAGCAAAAGAATCATGAAGGCCGACCCGGGCATCATGCCGGATGCGTGGACGACGATTGTTCCCGAAGGGCCGGATGCGATCGAGAGCTTTAACATCGTGGGCGGCAAAATCTACGTCGATCGACTGCACGACGTGAAGATGGAAACCGATATCTACACGTTGGAAGGGAAACCGGCGGGCATTGTGGAGCACGACGGCATCGGGATGGCAACCAACGTTGCCGGACGGGCCGGCGACCACTACGGCTTTTATAGCTTCGAGTCGTTCATTGCGCCGCCCACGATCTACCGGCTGGACACGCTGACGGGCAAGCAGGAGATCTTTGCGCAACCCAAGGTTCCATTCGATTCCAGCCAATACGAACTGAAGCAGGTGTTCTATAAGTCGAAAGACGGCGCCCAGGTGCCGATGTTCATTGCCGGAAAGAAGGGATTGAAGCAGGACGGTACGGAACGGTTGCTGATGACCGCTTATGGGGGATTCAACCTCAGCATGCTTCCGCAGTGGAGACCGATGTATGCGTGGTGGCTTGCGAACGGCGGCTGGTTTGCGCTTCCCAATCTGCGCGGCGGCGGTGAATACGGCGAGCGCTGGCACGAACAGGGGATGTTCGAAAAGAAACAGAATGTCTTTGACGATTTCTATGCCGCGGCCGAGTACCTGATCGCCAACAAGTACACTTCTCCTGAACATCTCGCCATCTATGGGGGATCGAATGGCGGGCTGCTGATGGGCGCGGCGATCGCCGAGAGGCCGGAGCTGTTTTCGGCCGTGGATTGCGCATATCCGCTGCTGGATATGTTGCGCTACCAAAAGTTTGAGCAAGGCCCGCATTGGATGACGGAATACGGATCGTCGGAGAACGAGAAGCAGTTTCAGTATTTGCTCAAGTACTCGCCTTATCAGAACGTGAAAAAAGGCACGGCGTACCCGGCGGTGCTCTTCTTTACCGGGGCCAGCGACACACGGGTGGACCCGCTGCACGCTCGGAAGATGACGGCGCTTTTGCAGGCCGATTCAAATAGCGGGCGGCCAGTGCTGTTGCATTACAGCGTATCCGGCGGGCACTCGGCAGGCGTGGGCGTGGAACAGAAGATCGAGGACGTGACGGACCAGCTGACGTTTCTGTGGACTGAAACGGGACAACCGTCGGGACAGAAGTAATAAGCGCAACCGCTGGAATGGCTGACATGCCAGCCGCGTACATTGTGCGCCCGTAACCTCATGTCGCTCGGCGCACCTCCGATAAGTAAAGTACAGAACCGGAAAAGCATGCCTAGAGGCGCGCCCACTCCGGCTTCGCCCACAGAGAACAGTGGGGGGCGAAGCGAGTGGAGTGCCGGGATCGGCATCGCCGATTTTCGGAAAGCATCATCCGCGGGTTGACGCGGGCCGGCAGAGGCACTGCCGGTGGCACAATGAGGCCCGGAGCAGGAATGCCGCAAGCAGAATTGCAGACCGGCAAAATGAATGGCCATGAAGAGGGCGCCCGGTTGTCGGCGTTAGCTTCAACGGGAATTCTCGACTCGGCGCCGGAGCCGAGCTTTGACGCCATCACGCGCCTGACCGCCGAATACTTCAAAGCCGACACCGTGCTCCTCGAATTCGCCGACGAGAGCCGCCTGTGGATCAAATCCTACTGGGGCGAGCCCGTGCGCGAGCTTCCCCGCAAGCGAAGCGTTTTTGAGATGGTTTTGGCAGAGGATGGGCCAGTGGTGGTATCGGATGTGTCGAAGCATCCACTCTTTGCCGGCAGCCGGCCGATGATCCGGCGGCTTGAGGTTGCTTCTTTTGCGGGCGCCCCAATTCGTTCGAGCGACGGCAGGATCCTGGGCGCGCTTGCGGTCTTCGCATGCCAGACGAGACGCCAAATGGCAAGCGAGGAACTGCGCATGCTTGAGAGTCTGGCCGATATTGCGGCCAGCCAGTTGGAACTGCGCCGAATGCGTAAGGCTTTCTCTGGAATTCAAGTGCGGAGCAAGCAGGCCGGCGAGGCAGTGACCGGAATCTGGCCGCGCAAGTCGGACTTGCGGCAGGCGCTGGACAAACGTCAGTTTGTGCTTTTCTACCAGCCGGAGGTCGAGCTAGCCACACGCAGGATTGTGGGGGTGGAGGCGCTGATCCGCTGGCAGCATCCCGAACGGGGATTGGTTTCACCCATGGACTTCATTCCATTGGCGGAATCGAGTGGGCTCATCCTGCCCATTGGCGATTGGGGACTTTCGGAGGCGTGCGGCCAGATTCAAAGGTGGTGCAACGAGGATCCCGTGAATGGGGCGCCGCGGGTCTGCGTGAACCTTTCCGCTCGGCAGTTCGCGCGCGAAGGGCTGGCGGACCACGTTGAAGCACTGCTGCGGCAAACCGGCGTTCCGAGCCGGCTGCTTGGACTGGAGATGACCGAGTCCAGCCTCATTTCAGACAATGGGACACCACAGAAGGTGCTGATCAGCTTGCGGCGACTTGGAGTCTCGCTGCTGATGGACGATTTTGGCACCGGATATAGCTCGCTGCATCACCTGCATTCCCTGCCTTTCGACGTACTCAAAATCGATCGCTCGTTTGTTGAACGCATGACCGGAGGAAACGAACAGCCGCTGCAGATTGTTCGCACCATTGTGGAGTTGGCGCGTGCGCTGGGGATGGACGTGGTCGCGGAAGGGATCGAAACGCAGGAGCAGTACGCGCTGCTGCGGGAGCTGGGCTGCCGATTTGGACAGGGATTCTTGTTCTCGCGTCCCGTTACGGCGGAGGCTATCAGTCAAATGCTGCAACTGCCCGGACGGATTCTACCCGAGCCGTTGGATTTCGGAGGCGGTCCAGCCTGAGGGGCGCTCCGGCGCGCCGCGGACCGTGCCAAATAGGGATTGCCAGCAGGCCGCTCCTGAATTGGAAATAACGAGACCGTTGGATGAGGAGATTCTCAGGGCTGCGAGTGTCCGATGGCGTATGCTCCGTTGCATGCAGGCACCGGCGCAGAGTCGCGATTCCGCCGCTCCAACGAACTTTGCTGGAATGCTGGCCGCGCTCGCGTCGCCTGTCCGTGAAGAAACGGCCCCGTCGAACGAATGGAGCGAGCACGATCTGGGCGACGATGTCGTGACGCTGAGCTATGAGCGGGCGTTGAGCGCGCACGCGCGGTACCAGCCGGCAGGTCGCAACCGTTTGCAGCCAGGGCCAACGGTACCAGTTGACGAAAGTTTGGCCCCGCAACCTGATCGGATATCTCAAGATGTATATGACGGCGATCTTCGCACTGCCAGCGTCACCGTTCGCCTGAGTAAGGCCGAATGCGCGAGCCTGCATCAGCGCGCTGCGGAAGCGGGACTTTCGGTTTCGGCGTATCTGCGATCGTGCACGATTGAGGCTGAGGCGCTGCGTGCGCAGGTAAAAGCGGCGCTGGCCGAGTTGCGGTCGGCCGCCATAAAAGAACAGCCGGCTCTGCCCGCGAAAAGGCGACGGCCAATTTTTGGGTGGGCGACGTTCGGATGGCTGGCGCGGCTGCTTCCGCGCAGGCATTCAGCGCGTCAAGCCTAGCGAGTGATTTCTGCTGAAGCGAAAGCCAGGGGCGTCTGCCTGTCGGCTGCGGGCCCCATTACTCCACTTCCAGCACAAGGCACTTCAGGTACTCGGTCTCGGGCAGGTTGAGCACGACCGGATGATCGGGTGCGGCGCCGCGGCGCTCGAGCAGGCGCACACGCCGCGATGCATCGGCGGCGGCGGAGGCAACTGCCCCTTCAAGATCGGCCCAGGACACATGATGTGAACAGGAGCAGGTGATGAGAAGTCCGCCGGGGCTCAGCATCTTGAGGGCGCGCAGATTCAACTCTTTGTAGCCGCGCAGTGCGCCTTCGACGGCGCGCTTGGTTTTGGCGAAGGCCGGCGGATCGAGGACGATAACATCGAATTGTTTGCCGGCCTGCGACCAGTCGCGGAGAATCTCAAAAGCGTCAGCCTCGATCCAGTCGACATCGGCCCACTTTACTTTGGAATCGCCGCGGGAGCGATTGGCCTCAAGATTGCGCTCCGCCACTTCAAGCGATGCACGCGAAACGTCAATGCCCGTTACCTGGCGGCAGACCTGGGCGAGATGGAGAGCGAATCCTCCCTGGTAGCAGCAAACGTCAAGCGCGCGGCCGCCTGATGCGGACTTCGCGACGCCCAACCGCTGCGCCCAATCGCGTGCGGCGGCATAGTTGGTCCGTTGATCAAGGAATGCGCCGGTTTTCTGACCTGCGTTGGCGTCGTAGTTGAAGGCGAGGCCATTGAGATGGAACTCTGTGGCGGTGATCGGTTTTTCAGGATCGGCGAGCCAGAGCGGATCGAGACTGGGCGGAGGCAGGCTCTCCAACTCGCGAATGCGCGGATCGGGGCGCTCGTGGATTGCCGCCGGCGCAAGCTCCTCGCGCACGACGCTAACGCAGGTCTCCTTCACTCCATCGGCCAACAGACCTTTGGTCAGGAACTGCAGGATTACGAGATCGCCATATTTGTCGGCGATGAGGCCTGGCAACTCGTCGGCCTCACTGAAGCACAGGCGGCAGGCATCGTTGGAGGCGTTGAGCAGCGGCTTGCGGCGGGCAATAGCCGCGCGCAGGCGCGACGCGAGCAGCTTGAGCCATGCGGGTTCATCGAGGGATGCGCGCGAGACGATGCGCAAAGCAATCTGAGACGACGGGCTGTAGAGCGCCGTGCCCAGAAGAAGACCGCGTTGATCGGCAACGGGAATCAGCGCTTGTTCCGGGGCTGCAAGAGACACCGCAATCACATCGGACGCGTATACCCAAAGATGGCCGGCTCGGAGGCGATCCGAGGCGCGGCGGGATATGGTAGCGCCGGGCGCTGCGGCGTTGGCCTGGCTTCGGCCTGCCCGCGGAAGCGCAGATTGGCGGCGAGAGCTTTCGGGTTTTGGCGAAAGGGGTGCGGGACTTGAGGGGCGCAGCATCGCCGTGCGCCAAGTGCACGGCGGGCGCGACCCTGCGATCGTCCGGGGTTGCGGCCCTGACGGGCCGTTTTTCGCCGCGAGCTTTTGACCTCGCGCCGGCCTTCGAATTGTCCCGTTTCGCCATGGGCTCCCTTCCCAGTATCAGGCCTGGAAATGGTCGATTGATTACCAGCGTGCTTTCAGGGTGCCGACCGGACCAAATTGAACCGGCTCTATAGGATGGGCAGCACGCCGCGATCAGCCGCACTGCCGCTAAGCAAATCGATTCACTCTGCGCGATTGCAAGCGGCCTATAATAAAGCATGGCGACTGTCCGGCAGACCATTCCGGCAGAGGATTCGAACATCGAGGGGTCCCCTGCGCAGACAGTTGTCCCCGCCCCCAAGGCACAGTCCCACCCTACAGACGAACTCTCGATTGACGAGCGCATTGAAGCGCTGCTGAAGCATGCGCAGGCGAATCGGCCAAACGAAGATATCTCATTGATTCGAAAGGCCTGGGAGTTCTGCGTTTCGCATCACAAAGGCCAGACCCGCGCCTCGGGCGAGCCGTACATTGTGCACCCGCTTGAAGTGGCGGAGGTGCTGGTAGAGATGAAGCTGGATGCGACCGCCGTGGCTGCGGCGCTACTGCACGACGCCGTGGAAGACACGCCGGCAACCAGCGAAGAGATCGGCGACAAGTTCGGCGACCAGGTAGCGCACATCGTCGAAGGCGTAACCAAGATCGACAAGATCCAATTTGCCAATCGGGAAGACCGCCAGGCAGAGAACGTGCGCAAGATGCTGCTGGCCATGGTGAGCGACGTGCGCGTGGTGCTCATCAAACTGGCCGACCGCCTGCACAACATGCGCACCCTGGAACACCTGAAGCCCGAACGGCAGGAAGCGATCGCGCGCGAGACGCTGGACATTTACGCTCCGCTGGCGCACCGGCTGGGCATGGGCAAGGTGCGTGGCGAACTCGAGGATTGGGCCTTCCGTTACACCGACCCGGTGAGCTACGAGCAGGTTTCGGCGGCGGTTGAAGCGCGGCGCGTGGATGGCGAACAATTTCTGCGCACCGTGGAAGACACGCTGGCGGAGCAGCTCAGGGAAAACGGCATCAAGGCGCGCGTGGAGTGGCGCATCAAGCGGCTCTACTCCATCCACCAGAAAATTGAGCGCACTAAGGTTTCGTTCGACCAGGTCTACGATCTGCTGGCGATTCGCGTGATCACCGAGGATGTGGCTTCGTGTTATGCCGTCTTCGGGTTGATCCACACGCTGTGGCGGCCTGTGCCGGGGCGCATCAAGGATTTCATCGCCATTCCTCGCGCCAATCGTTACCAGTCGCTGCACACCACGGTGATGAGCGCCAGCGGACACCAATTCGAAGTGCAGATTCGCACCGAAGAGATGCACCGCATTGCCGAGGAAGGCATTGCAGCGCACTGGAAGTACAAGGCGGGCGGCGGCGTGGTGACAGCCCGCGACGAGGAGCGCTTGAACTGGATTCGTCAGCTGGTCGAGTGGCAGAAAGAGATGACGGATCCGAACGAATTTCTCTCCAGCCTGAAGATGGACCTCTATCCCGACGAGGTGTACACCTTTACGCCGAAGGGGAAAGTGGTGGTGGTTCCGGCGGGCGCAACGCCTGTCGACTTTGCTTACACCATTCACACCGATGTGGGCCACTCGTGCGTGGGCGCAAAGATCAATGGCCGCATGGTGCCGCTGCGCACCAAGCTGCGCACGGGCGACATTGTCGAGATTGTTACGCAGAAAGATCACAAGCCAAGCCGCGACTGGCTTACCTTCGTCAAGAGCCCGCGCGCGCGCAACAAGATCAAGCATTGGCTCAATGAAGATCAGCGGCTGCGAGCGGTGGATATCGGCAGGAAGCTTCTGGAGCGCGAAGCACGCAAGTTCAAAGTGCCGATGGCGCAGATTGGCGATCAGGATCTGGGTCGCATCGCGAATGAATTCGGCGTAGCCACTGCGACCGATTTGCTCGCCACGCTGGGGCAAGGCAAAAATACAGCGCACCAGTTGCTGAGCAAACTTTCGCCGAGCTTCGCCGCGCCGCCCGAAGTTGAGCCGGGTACGGCGTCTAAATCTGGTGAAGCGGGCATGACGGATGCGGTGCGCAGGCTGCACCTCACAGGATCCGATTCGCTGCAGGTGGAGGGTCAGAACGACCTGCTCGTCTATCGCGCGCGATGTTGCAACCCTATTCGCGGCGAGGAAATTGTAGGTTATGTGACACGGGGCAAAGGCGTGGCCGTGCACGCGCGCAGTTGCCCCAATGTTCAGAACCTTCTCTACGAGAGCGACCGGCGCATCAACGTTGAATGGTCGCGTGCGGCCGAGGGAGTTGGGCAAGCGCAGCGCTATCCGGTAAAGATCATCGTCCACTGCGAAGACCGGACAGGCATGCTGAAAGAACTGACCGCCGTTATCTCCGACGAGAACACAGACATTCGCGCAGTGGATTTGAGCCGCGACGAAGAGGGCGAAGCGATCATCGAGTTTGTGGTGGAAGCCGAAGATGTGCGCCACCTGAACCGTATGGTTCTCGGTTTGCGGCGGGTAGAAGGCGTGCGCCAGGTCATCCGCACCCAAAAGGTATAGAGGCAGCGCTCCGTCGCCCAACTCTCCTTGCCCCACTTTGTCATCCTGAGCCGCGAACGACGAAGGATCTGCAGGTGTTTTTCGCGATCTCAACCCACCACGAAAACTTGGGTGCCCCATCCAAGACTCCGCGCGAACAGCGGAGTTTTGGGTGGGATACCACTCCCCTCAACCAGTCATCAGAGCGAAATCCCGCGCCAGCAGGGCGAGCTGAAGGACCTGCATTTCCATTTGTCATCTTGAGGTCGTCACGACGACCGAAAGATCTGCGGTTGTTTCTCTCTCCAGCCACCGGCCACAAATTGGGCGCCCCATCCAAAACTCCGCGCGAACAGCGGAGTTTTGGGTGGGATCGCACTCCCCTCAACCGGTCATCTGAGCGAAGTCTCGCGCCAGCGGGACGAGTCGAAAGCCTGCGCTGAGCGGAGATCGCTGGAGCGATCGGAGTCGAATGGAGACCTGCATTTCCATTTGTCATCTTGAGGTCGTCACGGCGACCGAAAGATCTGCGGTTGTTTCTCTCTCCAGCCACCGGCCACAAACTTGGGTGCCCCATCCAAGACTCCGCGCGAACAGCGGAGTTTTGGGTGGGATACCACTCCCCTCAACCGGTCATCCCGAACGAAGTCCCGCGCCAGCGGGCGAGTCGAAAGCCTGCGCTGACGGAGAACGCTGGGGACGACGGAAGTCGCCAGGGCGACCCGACGTCCATTGTCGACTGTGCCCCTGTCAAGCCCCATCCCCAAAAATGATCCCGCAAACTCCCCGTAAGTCTTTCATTCTCTTATCTCTCTTGTCTGATCTCTCTTCTTCCCAAGTTTGCCGATCATTACCGCTCTATGGCGCACAATGGTCTCATGATCGCAATCGAACCACGGTCCACGACTCACGATCCACGGATCATCGCTTGCCGTAAGTCTTTTAGAAGGCTAGGGTTGCGTATAAACCCTTTGGAATCTGCGGATTACGGCCCCTAAGCAAAAGGTGCAAGTCATTGAAAACAAACTACTTAAACGCAAATAAGATAGGGAGGGGGCGGCGGGAACAAATGCAAATCGGATGGCTGCAAAACCGGGCTGAGCGGGAACTTCAGCGAGCCGTCCCCAGGCAAAGCAAAAAGCTAGGAGTCGGAATCTCTCACTGAGCATCTTCGACAGCATCCATGTAATTGACGGCGGGTTGGCCACCGAGCTCGAATATGCGGGCGCGCGCATTGACGGACCGCTATGGTCGGCGCACGTGCTCGAGGACGAGCCGGAGAAGCTGCTTGCCGTGCATCGCGCATACATTCAAGCAGGCGCCGAGTGCATCGCCACATGCAGCTATCAGGTTTCGCGAATGGGTTATGCGGAAGTTGGCATGACCGCCGAAGATGCCGATGCGGCGCTGTTGCGATCCGTTGAGCTGGCGCGGCAAGCGGCGGCGGAGTTTCCAGATAGACGCGTTCTCGTCGCCGGTTCACTTGGACCATACGGCGCGGCGTTGCACAACGGCGGCGAATATCACGGCAACTACGAACGTTCCTACGAAGATCTGGTTCGCTTTCACCACGAGCGCATTGAAGTCTTCGCACAAGCCGCTGGGTTGCGGGCTCCCGATCTGCTCGCGTTTGAGACCTTCCCCTCGCTCGAAGAAGCGCGCGCTGTGGGCGAAGCGATGACGCTCTGGCCTGACTTACGCGCCTGGTTCAGTTTTTCCTGCCGGGATGAGAGGCATGTGTCGCACGGCGAGCGCGTGGCCGATTGCGCCGAGCTCGTTGCCTCGTTTCCGCAAACGGCAGCTATCGGCGTGAACTGCGTTCCGCCGAAGTGGATACCCGCGCTGATTGCGGAGCTTAAGGCTGGTTCCAGCAAGCCGGTTTTGGTCTATCCAAATTCGGGCGAGGGATGGGATGCTGCGCGGCGCTCATGGAAGGGCGTGACCGATCCAGCGGAATTCGGCATGCACGCGGCGGAGTGGTTCAAGGCCGGGGCTCAGATAGTGGGCGGCTGCTGTCGCACGCGGCCCGCGCATATTCGCGAAGTGGCGCAAGCCGCGAGTCGTGCCGCGGTTTGAATTCGCTAAGAGACGAGCTCCAGCGCAGCTCTGCCTTTCCGCGGGGCGACGAAGTGGTCGGCGCGGGAGGCGATGGCGATGCCTTCGCGAGCAAGAAGCTTGCGAATCTGGCCGCGGGCGTGGTCGGCCCAGGGACCGCGGTTGTCGAGCTTGACGTATGCGCGCCAGTGGCGCAGCGCATTGCGGTGTTGGCTGGTGCGCTCGTATGCAAGAGCCAGGTTATAGTGCGCGTCGGCGTAACGAGGCGAGAGGGTGACGGCTTTCACGTACGCGGCGATGGATTCGTCAATGCGCTCCAGCTCGTCGAGCACGTTCCCAAGATCGAAGTAAGCGAGCACATATCCTGGGTCGGCCTCGGTGGCGCGCCGGTAGAGTTCTTCCGCACGGCCGTACTGGCGCAGGTGGAAGAAAAGAGTACCCAGGTTAATGCAGGCTGCCGCATACTGCGGATCGATGGACAGAATCTCCTGGTAGATGTTGATGGCGTGTTGCTTCTCGCCGGCTTCCTCGGCCTGGACCGCGGCATGGAAGCGCTCCTGCAATCCACGCAGATCAGGAGTACCGATGCGGCGCAGGGCAGGCAGGCCGGCGGCGGTGTTTTGCGGGCCGCCCATGCGCTCGAAGTCGAAGAGCAACTGCCGGCGGATGGGATCGACCATGGCGCCGCGATGCCGGAAAGCAAGACGCGTCCCCGTGCGTACTACGCAGGCCTCAAGCAGCGGGTTGCTCATGCCGGCAACCGCTTTCATGGCCAGAATGGATTCCCGGATTGAGGCAGCAGGCACTTCATCCTCGCGCAGTGAGCGCAGTGTGCGCAGTTGCCCGAGATCCTGAAAGGTATAGAGTTCCTGTTGAGGAATCAGCCCGGCTCGTTCCCAGGCTTGCAGTTGGCGGGCGCTGATTTCAAGGATCCGCAGAACGTCATGACGGCGATAACTGGTCACGCTTGGATGCTCCCCCAGGTGAACCTTTCGATCTCGGTTGCGCGCTCAAATCCAGGATGCGGATGCTGAGCTCAGATTTCCGGCGAGACCCGGACTGCAGGTCAGACCCAGACGAAAGTTCTTGGAACAATTACGGAGGAATCTTTCCCTCTTGGATTATGCCAAGACTGCGCGCGAATAAACGCACTGGAACCGATGCAGTAACTAAAAACTCGTGGATAACGAGTACATGATTTGGTTCATGCGTCGAGTCTCGGACCGTTGAACACTGAAAACCCGCGGGATTTGGCTTACGATCCGGATGGTGAGAAGCGGACACAAAACGGCTTCGTGCCAAAAAGCATGATCCGAAGATTTTGGGTTACCCGAAATGGTCAGCGTCCGTCCGTTATGTGCCAGTTCTGGAACGCCCCGACGGCTTGTACCGTTGGGTACGCTACTTTGATCTGCGGTATGTACTACGATTTTTATTGCTTGTGGAATTTACGATATGTTAGGCTCCCGGACGCGAGCATGTACGGACGCAGAGGCCCCGGGCCCAATGTCGAACCCAACCTTCTGCTTCGCATCAAGCGATCCGCCGCGGCTGGTGTCTGTCCGGGGCGGGACCGAAGCCTTGCTCGGATATAGCCAGCACGAACTCCTCACTGCCAAGGTCAATTTAAAGGATTTGATCCACCCTGACGATGCCGGGATCGCGGAGAATATTTTCTCTAACTGTCTCGAAGTTCGGTCCGGCTGCACGAACGTCCGAATACGTCACGCCAACGGGCGGATCCGCTGCGTAAAAGTCCGATTCACGAAAAAGCCGGCCCGCAGCGGAGAGAACGTGATTCTGGAGCTGACACTTGAAGATGCGCGAAACATTGAGGAACCGGGCGACGCATTTCTGCTGAGAAGCTTGAAAGCGCTGATTGAACATACCAACGATCACATCTATATCAAGAACCGCAATCATGTGATTCTGGCGGCAAGCCGTGGAGTTCCATTCTTGACGGAGACGGCGAAGGACACAGCCGAGCTCGTGGGAAAAACCGATTACGACATTTATCCCGAAGCCATCGCCGACCTGTCGTACCAACTGGAGAACCAGGCAGTCGCGGAGAATCGCCGTGTGGACCAGGTGCGGCAGTTCAAGGCACAGGATGGTTCGAGCCGCTGGATCGACGATCGCAAATACCCGATCACCGGCCCGGATGGTGCGGTTGCGGGCATCTTCGGCATGGCTCCCGACATCACCCCGCGAATTGAGCACAGGCTGAAGCTGCGCGAAAGCGAAGATCTACTGCAACTCTTTATCGAGCACTCTCCGGTCGCGCTGGCCATGCTTGATCGGGAGATGCGCTACCTGGCTGTAAGCCACAGATGGCTTGAGATGCACGATCTCCAAGGCCGTGATCTGGTCGGACGCGCTCATTACGAAGTCTTTCCCAGTATCCCGGAGGACTGGAAGGCACTGCACCGCCGCGCATTGGCGGGTGAAGTGGTACCACCAGCCGAGGTTTGCCTCCCGAGAGATGACGGCAGCGCGTGGTGGATGACCAGGCAGATTCGGCCCTGGCTTAGCGGCGATGGTCATGTTGGGGGAATCATCATCTTCTCCGAGGACATTACCGAGCGCAAGCACGCGGATACGGTGCTCCGCGCGAGCGAGGAGACACTTCGGGAGGCGCAGAAAATTGCCGGCCTAGGCAGCTATTCGCTCGATATCAACGCCGGAAGATGGACGAGTTCTGAGGTCATGGACGAGATTTTCGGAATCGATAAGGAGTACGAGCACACGGTCGAAGGATGGGCCGCCCTGATCCATCCCGATGATCGAGCGCAGATGCTTGCTTATTTCAAGGATGAAGTTCTTGGCCAGCATAAGCCGTTTGACCGGGAGTATCGGGTGATCCGCCGGACAGACGGGGCAGTGCGCTGGGTACACGGCATGGGGCGGCTGGAGTTCGACGCTCAGGGGCGGCCGGTGAAAATGCCGGGCACCATCAAGGACATCACGGAGCGGAAATGCGCGGAAATGGAAATTTACCAAAGCAGGGAGCTGCTGCAAATCTTCATTCGGCACGCGCCTGTGGCTCTGGCCATGTTCGACCGCGAGATGCGCTACATATCCGTGAGCCGCAGGTGGCTTGAGTCTTATCACCTGGTGGAAAGCGAGATCATCGGGCGATCGCATTACGAGTTGGTTCCGGACATGCCAGAACGGTGGAAGGAGGCGCACCGGCGCGGCATGGCAGGCGAGCGGCAGTACGCCGACGAAGACCGATTCGAACGCGCCGGCGGCACGGTGGAATGGAGCCGCTGGGAGGTTATTCCCTGGCGGGCCGGCGACGGCTCCGTGGGCGGAATCGTCCTGTTCGCCGAGGACGTGACCCAGAGAAAGGCGGCCGATGACCGGCTGCGCCTGGGCGCCTCGGTATTTACCGGGGCCCGCGAGGGCATCACGATCACCGACCGCACGGGAAAAATCCTCGAAGTGAACGACGCCTTCACCCGGATCACTGGCTACTCGCGCAAAGAAGTGCTGGGACTCAACCCGCGCGTGCTCCAATCCGGCCTTCATAGCGGGGAGTTCTACGAGAACATGTGGAACTCGCTGGTTCGCGATGGGCATTGGTCTGGAGAAATCTGGAACCGCACCAAAGGCGGAGACATTTATCCTGAGACGCTCGCCATCAATGCTATCCACAACGCCAAAGGCGAAGTGGACCAATATGTGGGGCTGTTCACGGACATCACTGAGCTGAAAGAAACGGAGCAGCGGCTGGAGCACATGGCGCGTTACGATGCGCTGACTGGGCTTCCCAACCGGGCATTGTTAGGGGACCGGCTCCGCCAGGCCATGGCACACGCGCACTGGAAGAAGGGGTTGCTGGCTGTCGCCTGCTTTGACGTCGACGGTTTCAAGGCCATCAACGACCGCTGTGGCCACTCATCCGGCGACGCGCTGCTAACGGCACTGGCGTTCAGGATGAAGCGCGCACTGCGGGAAGGCGATACTCTGGCTCGGCTTGGCGGAGATGAGTTCGCCGCGGTGATCCTCGATCTGGAGGACAATAACGCGTGCCTGGCGACACTGAATCGTTTGCTTGCGGCCGCAGGCGAAGAGGCACAGATCGGCGAAATCATGCTGCGCGTTTCAGCCAGCGCCGGCGTGACTTTTTATCCGCAGAATGAAGATGTGGACGCCGACGTGCTCCTGCGCCAGGCGGGACAGGCGATGTACCAGGCCAAGCTGGCGGGCCGCAACTGCTTCCGCATGTTCGATCCCAGCCAGGATCAGATCGTTCGCGGGCGCCACGAAAATATTGAGCATATTCGCCAGGCTTTGGCGGCCCGGCAATTCGTGCTCTATTACCAGCCCAAAGTCAACATGCGCTCCGGCAAGGTGATCGGCGCTGAAGCCCTGATTCGCTGGCAGCACCCGGAACGCGGACTTCTGCCACCGGGCATGTTTCTTCCAGTAATTGAGGATCACCCTTTGGCCGTCGAACTCGGCGAATGGGTGGTTGAGAGCGCACTCACGCAAATGGAATCGTGGCTGGCGGAGGGATTCGAACTTCCCGTCAGCGTGAACGTGAGCGCAATTGAGCTGCAATCGCCGGATTTTGCTGAACGGCTCCGCGCGCACCTTGCGGCGCATCCCCAAGTGAAGCCCTCGAACCTGGAACTGGAAGTGGTGGAGACGAGCGCCGTGCAGGATGTAATGCGAACGTCTCAGTTACTGACGGCTTGCCGAGAGATCGGAGTGGCCATCGGCCTTGATGATTTCGGCACCGGCTACTCGTCACTGACCTACCTGAAGCGCCTGCCCGCCAACGTTCTAAAGATCGACCAGAGCTTTGTTCGCGACATGCTTGAGGAGCCGGAGAACCTGACCATCCTGGAAGGAGTGCTGGGATTGGCTGCCGCGTTCCATAGGAAGGTGATCGCGGAAGGGGTTGAAACCGCGGAACATGGTTTGATGCTGCTTCAAATGGGATGCGATCTGGCACAGGGCTTCGGAATTGCCGCCTCAATGCCGGCGCGGGAGTTGCGGGCGTGGGCGGCAGCATGGCGTCCCGATCCGCGCTGGGCCGAAGTGCCTGTGGTTCGCGCGGAGAATCGGCCGGTGCTGCTGGCCACCGTCGAGCATCGCGCATGGCTGGGAGCCCTGGAAGCAAGCCTGCAAGGCAAGCGCGCCGTTCCGCCACCGCTCGATGCCAGCGTGTGCCGGGTGGGCATGTGGCTCGAAGATGAAAAGCGATCATCGCGCGGCACAGATTCCGCAGTGCTGGCGATTGAGTCTCTGCATCGGCAGGTTCACGAATTGGCGGCGGAAATTATCGCTTCTCAATCCGATGGCCCCAATCCGTCGGGTCTGGCTCGTCTACGCCAACTTCACTACCTGCAGGACAAGTGCCTGAAGCGCCTGAAGACTTTTGCTTGATGATTGCCGGCAGGCAAAATAACTTGCTGAAGCGCGGCTTCAGAGCCAGCTGTTTGCGCGTCAACGATGGGCGAGGGCCGTATTGGCGCGAGCCTCTTCGGGCATAGCCTGAGGCTCGCGTAGTGTGAGCACCGGGCAGCGGGCGTGGGAAAGCACGCGGTAGATGGTGCGTTCGCGCGTCAGGTTCTCAAAGGCCAGGCGATGCGCCGCTCCGAGAACGATCAGGCTGGCATGGCGGGCTGCGGCCAGAGCGAGAATCTCGATGGACGGATTGCCGTGCACTACGACTGGCTCGACCGCTGAGCAGCATTCGGCGCCCGTTTGCTCGGCCAGGATGCGCAACTCAACCATGGCCGACGATTCCATGCCTGTGGGCAAGCCCTTGCGCCGCATTACGTCGATGGGCGGAAGCACATGGAACAGGATCAGCTTTGCATTCTGGGTGGCGGCCACCTGGCAGGCAAGCGCTGCGCTCGGGCGAGAGGTCTCTCGAAGTGTGGTGGCATGCAGGACGACGCGTTCCTCGCCGCTTGCCACCGGGAGATGAGCCTCGGGTCCCACGGTCATGACCGGGAGGTAGACCGAGCGCAGCACTTGTTCTGCCACGGAGCCGAGGAGCAACTTTCCGAGCTTGCTCCGACTCCGCGTCCCCAGCAGCACGCGGTCAGCTTGAAGTTTGCTGGCGGCTGCTGCAATCTGCTGTGTGGGGTGGCCCTCGCGCACAACTTCGTCGCAGCGAATGCCGCGCCTGGCAGCAACTTCACACCAGGGCCGCAGCATTTCTTGCGCGGTTTCCAGCGCACTCGAGGTGTTGTAGTACGGCATTCCGGAAGCATCGGCGGCGATGACCGTGACTGAAGCAGGAAGAACATGGAAAAGAATCAGCCGGGCACCGGTTTCTGCCGCCTGCTCAAGAGCAAAGGGCATGAGATGGTCCAGATCGCTTAAGTCTGTGGCGACAAGAATCGTGGCCGGATGCGTCCAGCGGCCGATATCGGAATCCCGCATGGCGAACACCTCATACCCGCAAGCGTGTCACTGGGCAAGGGGCCACGATGTGCCGGGGAGCACCGCGGAAGGTGATTTAAATCACGACGCGGCACGATCAGTGCGGGCGCGGACGAGATGGTGTTGCAATAAAATCAGGGCATGCTAATTGCTGTGATAACCATCTCCGATCGCTGCTCGCAGGGGCTGATGGCCGACACCGCCGGCCCCGCGGTGGCGGAACTACTTGCGCGCGAGTGGCCTCAGGCGGAGATTCGGACGGCGCTCCTGAATGACGACGAAGACGCGATTGTCGCGGCGCTCGAAGGGTTTGTTGGGCAAGATGCGAAACTGGTGCTGACCGTGGGCGGTACGGGGCTCGGTCTGCGCGACCTGACGCCGGAAGCGACGCGGCGCGTGATCGATCGCGAGGCGCCTGGACTTGCGGAGGCAATGCGCGCAAAGAGCGCGGAGCGCAACGCCTATGCGTGGCTTTCGCGTGGCATGGCTGGAATGCGGGGAACGACCCTTATCGTCAACCTGCCCGGCAGCAAACGCGGTGCATCGGAGAGCCTCGAAGTAATTTTGTCTTTATTGCGCCATGGGCTTGAGGTCGTTGCCGGAGCGAAAAACCATCCGTAGTCCAGGCTGGAAACCGTCACGGCTCGCCAGGTGTCCGGCTCGGGCCAGTTCGGGTAAACATTTTCTGAATACTCCATTTCTTCCCTGCCCTGGCTTGGGTTATGTCGGCACGCAATGGGCCCAAAGTACGCGATTCAATTGGCTTTTTTTCCTGCTTTTCCACTTCGAAGCGCGTGAGAAAAATCAGGAAAAGCGTACAATTCTCTTGCCCATGAGCCGGCCCGGCAAGCCCCGGAAACATCGCCGCCACGTCTCCGCGAATATTCACGACGTGGCACGGCGCGCCCGCGTTTCCATCGCCACGGTGTCACGCGTAGTCAACGGCATCTCCACGGTTGATCCCGATCTGGCGAAACGAGTTTGGAAGGCTGTCGAGGAAGTCGGCTATTTGCCCAACACCCAGGCGCGAGCGCTGGTGTCGGGACGCAGCCATATTCTCGGCCTGATCGTTTCAGAAATCACCAACCCGTTCTTCCCTGAGCTGGTGCAGGAGTTCGAAAACCTGGCCGTGGCGCAGGGCTACGAGGTGATGATCGGGTCGACAAACTACGACGCTGTTCGCACGGAAGCGCTGATTCGCCGCATGCTGCAGCGCAACGTGGACGGCGTGGCCGTGATGACTTTCGGCATTGAGGAGGCGCAGGTGCAGAAGCTGGTGGAGCATGAGTTTCCGCTGGTCTTTGCCGATGCCGGGCCTGAATTGCCCAACGTGCGCGTATTGAAGGTGAATTACGGCGAAGGGATTCGCGAAGCGGTACAGCATCTGGCGGCGCTTGGCCATCGCCGAATTGCATTCATCAGCGGACCGTTGCGCATGCGCACTGCCGTAACCCGCCGCGACGGTTTCAGGGAGTCGATGTCCGATCTTGGGCTCGCTGTTCCGAACGCCTACGTTGTGGAGGGCGATCACACAATGGAGGGTGGCAAGGCAGCCATGGAGAGGCTGATGGAGCAAGCGGAACTTCCCACGGCTGTGATCTGCTCCAACGACATGACCGCTATCGGCGTTCTGCACGCACTCGACGAGACCACACACAAAGTGCCCTCGGACATCTCGGTGGTGGGGTTCGACGATATCCACCTGGCGCAGTTCATGCTGCCGCCATTGACCACGGTGCGAATGTCATGCAAGGAACTGGCTGAAGCGGCTGTGCAGGCGTTGCGCGCCGGCATCGAGCCAGGCCATCCGCAATCCGCGCAGAAGGAATGGCCGATCGCGACGCGGCTTGTAGTGCGGAGGTCGACTGAATTTCCACGCGGCACGTTGCCCGCCCTGGAAAAGCAGAAGGCCAGGACAGCGCGGCGCCGGGCTCTGACGAAGTAGCCTGACGCGCGACAAAACACTTTGAGGAAGCCACGGGCGCAAATCAGTCCCGTTCAGTGCTCAATCAAATTTTCGACTGTGCCGAGTTTCGAAACCGGCCGCAGCATTCAGTGGCGCTGCGGGTGCTCGTGCGAGTGGCCATGCTTTGAATCGAGCGCATGTGTGGGCACACTCATAACCAAACGGCCGTGCTCGACGCCTTTGAGGCCGATGATCAGGTCGGCGAATTGCTGCACGCGTCCGGCTTTGCCGTGGACGATCAGCACTTCGAGGCAGGAATCGTGGTCAAGGTGCGCGTGGCTTGTGGAGACAACCAGATCGTGGTGTTCGTGTTGCGCATCAGTCAGCTTCTCGGTGATTCCAAAGGCATGATGGTTGTATATGAGAGTGACCGTGCCGACGACGGTAGCATCGGGCGTGGCCGTCTGCTCGCGCACCAGCCGGTCACGAATCAGGTCGCGAAAAGCTTCGGAGCGATTGGTATATCCGCTCTTCTCGATGGAAAGGTCGAACCGCTTCAACAGCTCGGAATCGAGCGCGATGCCGATTCTGCTTAGCTCTCCCATGCGCGCTCCTGCTTGCAATCCGGCGTAACCGGCAATCTAAGCATAGCGCGCTGGAGGGAACTCGACTACTGCGGCGTGATCAAGTGATGTGCGATGGCGAAGAGCGCAAGCTCCAGACGCGTGGAAACACCCGTCTTGTCGAAGATATTCGAGAGATGGCGCTTGACGGTTTCTTCGCTGAGCGAGAATTGTTTGGCGATGTCGCGGTTGCTGCAGCCCTCGACAATGCATCCGACCACCTCAAGCTCGCGCGGCGTGAGGCCGTAGGTTTTGCGCTGTGGCACGGCGGCCTGCTGCATAAGTTCGTGGAGCGCGGAGACCAGATTGACGACGCGCTTTCCGCCGATCCAATAATCGCCTGCGTGCACGGTGCGGATGGCAGTTTGCAGGTGGCTGGCGAGCGCGTCCTTGAGCACGATGCCGCGCGCGCCAATCTGCAATGCCTCGATGATCTGCTGCGTGGTGATAGTGGACGTGAGAAGAAGAATCTTGGCCGTTGAAGGGCCGCTCATGATGGCGCGCATGGCCTCAAGGCCGGGTAGTCGCGGCATGGCGACATCAAGAAGAAGGACGTCTGGCTGGAGCTCGAGCGTCTGCGTGATGGCCTCGTCTCCGTCGGTGGCATCGCCAACGACGTCAAAGCCGTCGTTCTTTGAAAGCATGTTGCGCACGCCAATGCGCACGACCGGATGGTCGTCCGCCAGCACGATTCGAATGGTTCGTTCCATTTCAGCCACACGCCTCCGCTGTTCCCGGTCCAGACGCAGCAATACGCGCTGGATCAGGCGGGCAATTCAGCATCCAGCATACGCTCCAACCCTTGGGCAGCGGCGCGCAAATCACTCAGCAGGAGGGCACTGTTATCCAACTGGTTATCTTTGGCGCCGAGCGGCGTGGCCTCTAATAGCGCGCCCAGGCGCGCGGCCTGAAGGGCGCCGGCCATGCCACAGCCACCCTTGATAGCGTGCCCAATGCGGCGAATCTCTGCTGCGTCGCCTTTGGCGATCGCCACTCCCAGGGCTTCAATCCGCCCAGTGAGATCGGAAACGACCGCAGAGTAGATTTGCCGCACTGCGGATTCGGACATGACTTTGCGCAACTGAGACAGAACCTCGGTGCTGACGACGGGCTCATCGGGATCGAGGAGCGTAGACGCGGCTTCCGGCTGACAGCCGTCAATCAGTTTGCGCAGGCTTTCAGCATTGAAGGGTTTAAGCAGAAAACCATCTGCCGCATTGGCTACTTCAGGTGGCGCATTGCTTCCGCTGATCGCGTAAATCCGGGCGTTGGTGCAGTTACGCAACTCTGCAATCAGTTTTACTCCACTCAGGCCAGGCATCTGCGCGTCCATGAGGACTGCGCCCGGGCGGCATACTTCTCTGGCGAGCATATCGAGGGCACCATCTCCGTCCATGGCTGTGTGGACGGTAAATCCGGCCATGGTGAGCACGGTGGCAGCTACTTCGCGGCTAACCAGGTCATCGTCAATCAGCAGAACGACGGGCAGGCGCCTTTCAGTGGAGCGCTCAAGCATGCATCTAGTTTGCATCTATCGCCCGCTGGTGAGGCGAGAAATCTGCGTGCCGGTAATTGGTTTGGTTCAAACGCCGGTTAGGGAGAAGTCGGGCGAACAGGCTGGACCCTTTGAACCTCCCTAGTGCGCATCTGCGGCTGAACCCGGCATCCCGAGCGTGGCTGCCGCGGGAAGATCTTTGCCGTTTTGCCAGTCGTAGATGGCTGCTGAAAACTGGCCGGCGCGGCGCTGCCACCGTTCAATCTCGAGGTCGTAGCGGACAGTGACGTTATTAAGCCAGTAAGGACGATTTTCGGTGAGCCACACCTGGCTGTACTCGCTCTTCAAGGCCGAGTAGGCATCGCGCAGATCCTGGCAGCGGCCGTTAGCGCCGCTGATCTCGTTCAGCAGCGTGCTGGTAGCGGAGGCTTGCGTCTTGTCGTGCTGTTGAACGACCGCCTGGGCGTATGCCGCGGATATTTCCTGCGCGAGTTGAAACTTGAGGCCGATGAAATCGAGGCGGCGGGCCCCCAGATCCATGGCCGTAAGCGCATCCGGCTCAGCGAGCTTGGGATTGTCGTGGCGCGCCTGCGCCAGCAGAACGATGGCTTGCTCAGCGTGCATCCGCAAATCGTGCGCGATGGGCAAAATCCTGGCCGAAACCGTTTGACCTTCCGCACTCCACGGATCGAGCCAGAAGGCCTGGTCGCTTGTCATGCCCGTCTTGGAGTTCTCGAGGTCCTCCGTCGCGGCCATCAGATCCTTTTCGGCGATGTTGATGTCGGAACCCGGATCGAGATGGAAGACATGGCCGTAGGCGTCCTGGTAATCGGCGATGGAACTTTGGCCTGGCTGCCACGCAGCGACGGCGCCAAAGAGCGCGCCGTACCAATCCATGTTGAAGAGGCCTTCTCCATCGTCGTTCCAAACCGTGGTGAGCGCGCCCGTCGACCCTAGGCTCTGCCCGGCGGCGATGAAGCCCTGAACGTTCCACAGCGCCGTTTTGGCAATGGGGTAGACCTGGTTCCAGTTTGAGTCACCTGGAGCGACCCAGGTTTCCATGCCGTTACTGACGAATGGCTGGATGAGTTTGCCGAAATCAGTCTGAGCCGAATAGTCCCACGGCACGGCAATCATGTCTTTGGGAATGCCGGCGACGGCGTCAGGGTTGGCATCGCCAATGTCGCCCCAGAAAAGCAGGCGGCGATTGAGCGGGGCGAGCGTGTCGTGAATCTGTTTGAGGAAAGCAACGTAGACCGGTCCATATCCTTGCTGGGCGACCGCATCGTGCGTTCGGCCCACGCCGAGGTCGAAGGTTTCGTCGGCCCCGATGTGGATGAAGGGTGAAGGAAACTCCTGCGCAACATCAGCAAACCAATCCTTGATGAGCGGCAGCGTGCCCGTTTGGCCGGGTGCGAGCATGTAACCGTGAGGAGTCTCTGCTTCATCCTGGTGGAGCTCCCACTTGAGCACATGATGCAGGTGGCCGAAGGACTCCTGATCGGGCACGATGGTGATGTGATACTGGCGGGCGTAGACAACGAGTTCCTTCACTTCTTCGGGAGAAAGCGAGCCGCCAGACGGCGCGGCTAATGGATCGCTGGGAAGCAGAAGCGTGTTTTCGAAATAGGGCGAATAAATATTGATCTTGAAGGAAGCAAAGACGCGAATCTGGTGCTTCTGAAAGTCGAGCGTTGGGAACGGGCCGCGGGAGAGATCGTCGCTGATGCCGCGATACCGCATGGCCGGCCAGTCGCGCACCGTCCCGGTAAACAGGACGCGCGGCGCTGCGGGCAAGGGCAGCAACTGCTTGAAGGTTTGCACACCGTAAAAAACGCCCGAGCCGGTTGCGCCGATGATTGCGGCTTCGTGCGGGCCGATTACCAAAACATAGCCTTCCGATTCCATGGCCGGATCGAAGGTGAGACTGTTGCCTGCTAGGCCGGCCTTCGCCGCTTCGGAGCTACTTCGGAGAAGCGTGACGCGGTACGGCGGTTGCGCGGTGCGGGATTGGTCGTCGGCCGGCGCGATGCGTTTGATCGCGTCTTCAAGATCGCGCGCGGCAAACTCGTCCTCCGCATCATGGCCGGGAATGGCGACGACAATCTTGTTCGGCAAGGGAGTGGACTGGCCAATATTCGCCTCGCGCGGTGCGGGAAGCAATGCGGGCCTGGTTTGGGCAGCGGCGAACGTTGCACCGGAAAGCAGCGCGGCGAGGGCCATGCGCGGCAGAGAGAAAGACGTAGATCGAGTGAAACTCTGCAACTCAAAACCACCTTCGGCCCGAGGCATCGAGCACTCATTTGCGATGCGACCATTGTAGACTGGTGCATCGCACGATTCGGCTTGGGGTGAGACGGGACAAAACAGTCGAGTGGCGATGAGCGAGAAGGAAGGTTTTCCAGTGAGCTCCGTCGGATTGCCGCGCGATGTTGGGACGGCTGACTCCGCAGCGATGCGTCGCTACAGCGCGTTCCTGCTTCTGGTGGCAGGATTAGGCGGACTGCTTTACGGCATCGATGTCGGGATCATCGGCGGAGCGGTGCCGTACCTGCAAGCTACTTCGGGACTAACGCCATCGCAGCTTTCATTCATCGTGGCCGCGGTGCTGCTGGGCAGTGTGTTTTCCACGCTTGTTCTCAGGGTTGCTGGCCGACTGGATGGGCCGCAAGCCGCTGATGATCGCGAGCGGTTGTGCATTCGTGGTGAGCATTCCCGTGATTGCGATGGCCTCTGGATACGGGCCGCTGCTCTTCGGGCGACTGCTGCAGGGCGCGAGCGGCGGCTTGATCGGCGTGGTGGTTCCTCTCTACCTGGCCGAGTGTCTCGCTGCGCAAAGCCGCGGCAAAGGCACGGCGATCTTCCAGTGGATGCTCACGCTGGGCATTGTGGCGGCGGCGCTGATGGGCATGTACTTCAGCTATCGCGTGGATGCTGTGGCGAAGCTGGCCGATGCCGCGGCGCTCTTTCGCTTCAAAGACCACGCTTGGCGCAGCATCTTCTGGGTGTCGCTGCCGCCGGGTCTTGCGTTTGTGGTGGGCAGTTTGTTTGTTACGGAATCGCCGCGCTGGCTTTTCCGGAAAGGGCGAAAGGCGGAGGCGCAAGCGGCGCTGCTTCGTTCACGCACTTCCGAACAGGCCGCGCTGGAACTTGAGGAGATGGAGGCGACGGCGCATGCGGCGGGCGCGAAGGCCGGGCAACAGGTTCGCGATTCACTGTTGCGGCGGAAGTACGCGATTCCGTTTCTGCTGGCCTGCGTGATTCTGTTCTGCAACACGGCCACAGGCGTGAACTCCATCATCGGATACAACACAGGCATCTTGCTGCAAAGCGGATTGAGCGACCTGCGCGCGCATTGGGGCTACGTGATTTTCACCGTAGTGAACTTTCTTGCGACCATGATCGGGATTATGCTGGTGGATCGCAAGGGCCGCAAATTCCTGCTCGTGATGGGCACGAGCGGCGTAATTGTCGCGTTGATTTGCGTGGCATTTCTGTTCAGGTCGACGGAAAAGCTGAGCGTGGATTGTCGCGATGCTGTGCAGGCGATGGTTTCGCCGAGCCAGGCGCTGGCGCTGCGATTCGATCCGGCGACGGCGAACCGACTGCTGGCGCAGGGCGAGGCGGGCCTGAGCGCTGACGAGAAACGGAGTCGACAGCAATCGCGCGTCCTTGGCCATCATTTACTCCTACGGCGGATTTACCGCGGCGACAAACTTTGTTCGCTCGGACGATGCGGCGGCAGCGCCGATCGAGATTACGCGTGCAAGCTGCGTGCCCGCAAACAGAATCGAAGCTCTCTTCCGGAATCCATTCGCCGATCTCAATTCGGCCAAAACCGCGCCGCTTGTAATTCAGAAAGCGCTTGTTGGCCGCGTGCCCGAGCCTAGAAACGGCTGGCTGGTGGCGCTGGGACTTTACGTGTTCATGGCGTTCTATGCTTTGGGGCCCGGCGTCGTGGTTTGGCTGGCACTGAGCGAACTGATGCCGACGCGCATCCGGTCGAACGGAATGAGCATTGCGCTCGTGATCAATCAGCTTGTTTCAACCACACTGGCGGCGATTTTTCTGCCCTTCGTGAGCAAGCACGGCTACTCGTCAATGTTCTTCCTCTTCGCCGGTTTCACGGTCGTCTACTTCATCGTGGCCGCATTCTTTCTACCGGAGACGAAGGGCAAGACGCTGGAGGAGATTGAAGCGCACTTTGAAAGAGCAGCTTCTAGCTCCTAGCCTTTAGCAGAAAGCACGTGGGCCCCACTACCACTTCGTCAACTGCGTGAGCTGAAGAAGATTGCCGCAGGTGTCGTTTACCGTGGCGATCTTTGAAGCAGTTACGTCGGTTGGCGGCGTGGTGAACTCGGCGCCGCGCGCCTTCATGCGCTCGTAATCGGCTTGCACGTCGTCAGTGAAGAACATGACCGCAGGCTGGTTTTGCTGGAACAAGGCCTGCTGGTAAGTTTTGGCGGCCGGGTTGTTGTTGAGCGCGAGTTGCAATTCCGTGCCGTCGGGATCTTCGGCTGATGCGACGGTGAGCCAGCGATAGGGTCCATTGCTGAAGTCGGCCTTCTTCACGAAGCCGAGCACCTCGGTATAGAAGCGTAATGCTTTTTCCTGGTCGTCAACATAGACGCTGGTGAGCTTGATTTTCATAGTGATCCTCCTCAGTCGATTTCGCGGATGGGGCCGCGGAGTTTTTGTTGCATTTGTTTTCAATCGAAACTTGTGAGCGTGCGCTCGAGCCCATTGAAAAAGCTCTGCCAGCCGTACTTCGCGCCCTTATAGTTGGCTTCCCGATCGGGTCCGAAGCCGGACTGCTCCATGCGCAGATGCGTGCCGCCGTCTGCCGGAGTCAAGGTCCACCGCACTACGGTTTCAAGACCCATAGCGACCCAGCTATACGAAAGCTCCTTGAAGGGTCGACGACGGACACCTCGCAGTCGATGACTCCATTCCAGTTCGGCATGGGCTCGCGGCGGAATTGGAACCTGCGCCCAACAACCGGCTCGAAATCGTTGTTCAACAGCCATTGCGCGAGGAGGGAGCCATCCGTCAGCGCGCGCCAAAGCTTCTGCGGCGGATGGGGAAATACCCTTTCGACGACGAGAGCGCGAGCAGCATCAGGATTGCTCATGGATCCATCCTCCCCAAAAGATCTTCAAGGCGATCGAACCTTTCGCGCCAGAACGCGCCGTAGAGGTTGAGCCAATCGACCATCGGCGCCAGCGCCTCGGGCTGCGCGCGATAATGCGTTTCGCGCCCGTCGCGGCGATGACGTACCAGCTTTGCCCGCTTCAATACGGTCAGGTGCTTGGAGACGGCGGGCTGGGAGACGCCGGCGTGGCGGGTTAATCCGTGGACGGTTTGCTCGCCGTGGCGGGACAGTTGCTGAAAGATGGCGCGGCGCGTGGGATCGGCGAGAGCGCGGAAGACGGGATTGGGGTTCGAGGTCGCCACAGGACAACCATAACCAAATGGTTATGGTTTGTCAAGAGGTTTTCGCTTCGCACAGGATGACAGATCCATGGAGGGAACGACGGGTGCGGGCGAGGACGCCCGCACGACAGCCGGCGAGCCGCCGGCGCTACAAAACAGCAAGGGCGCCCGCCGCTGCGGACGCCCTTGATGTCTGGGAGAGGATTCGAGTTACTTGCTGCCGCCCTGCGCGCCGAGCTTGTCTTCAAGCGCGGCCTGCGCCGCTGCCAGCCGCGCCGTAAGCAACCGGAAGGGCGAGCAGGAGACGTAGTTGAGGTCGATTTTGTGGCAGAACTTGACGGACTCTGGATCGCCGCCATGTTCGCCGCAGATGCCGACCTTGAGCTTGGGGCGCGTGTTGCGGCCCTTGGCCACGGCCATCTTCACCAGTTGACCAACGCCAGCCTGATCGAGGGTGGCGAAGGGGTCCTGCTTGAAGATGCCGAGCTTGAGATAGGCCGGCAGGAAGTTGTTGATGTCGTCCCTTGAAATTCCAAAGGTCGTCTGCGTCAGGTCGTTGGTGCCGAAGCAGAAGAACTCGGCTTCTTCGGCGATCTGATCTGCCGTGAGGGCCGCGCGCGGCAGCTCGATCATGGTGCCCACCATGTAGTCGACCTTGGTCTTCTTCTCGGCGAAGACTTCGTCGGCCACGCGGCGAACGATCGCCGCCTGGTTGCGCATCTCTTCGATCGAGCCGATCAGCGGAATCATGATCTCGGGATGCGGATCGGCGCCCTTCGACTTGACCGCCACCGCGGCCTCAATAATGGCGCGCGCCTGCATCTCGGTGATCTCAGGGAACGTGATGCCGAGGCGGCATCCACGCAACCCGAGCATCGGGTTCTGCTCGTGCAGCTCTTCAACGCGGGCCAAGCAGCGGACGCAGCTCCTTGAGCTTGGGCGAGCGCGGCTTGGTGTCTTCAAGGTGCTGAATTTCGACCAGCAGGTCTTCACGCTTCGGAAGGAACTCGTGCAGCGGCGGATCGAGCAGGCGAATGGTGACCGGCAGCGACTCCATGGCCTTGAAGAGACCGATGAAGTCGGCGCGCTGCATGGGCAGAAGTTTCTTGAGAGCGACGCGGCGGGCTTTCTCGTCGGTCGCGAGGATCATGGTGCGCATGTGCTCGATGCGATCTTCGGCAAAGAACATGTGCTCCGTGCGGCAGAGGCCGATGCCCTCTGCGCCGAACAGGCGCGCGTTTTTGGCGTCGCGCGGAATGTCGGCGTTGGCGCGAACGCGCAAACGGCGAACCGGATCGACCCAGCTCATGAACTTGACGAGATCGGGATCGTTGGGCTGCGCTTCGAGCGTCTTGAGCTGGCCGTTAATGACGCGGCCGGTGGTTCCGTCGAGCGAAATGTAGTCGCCCTGCTTGAAGGTCTTGCCCTTCACGCGGAGCTCCTTCTTGGCTTCGTCGACGGTGCAGTCGCCGGCGCCGGCCACGCAGCACTTGCCCATGCCGCGGGTGACGACAGCGGCGTGCGAGGTCATGCCGCCGCGCGAGGTGAGAATTCCGTCGGCCACTTCCATGCCGGCGATGTCTTCAGGCGTGGTTTCGCCGCGGACAAGAATGACAGACTTGTACGCGCCGCTGTTGTGCTGCTTGACGGCTTCTTCGGCGGTGAAAACGATCTGGCCGACAGCCGCGCCGGGCGAAGCCGGCAGTCCGGTGGCGAGCACTTCAATCTTCTCGCCCTTTTCCACGAGCCGCGGAACCAGGAAGTCGTAAAGCTGGTTGGGCTCGACGCGGAAGATTGCTTCCTCCTGCGTGATGAGGCCCTCGCGCACCATGTCGATGGCGACGCGGACCGCAGCCAGGCCGGTACGCTTGCCATTGCGCGTCTGCAGCATGTAGAGCTTGCCATCCTGGATGGTGAACTCGAAGTCCTGCATATCGCGGTAGTGCTTTTCCATGCGGCGCGTAATGTCTTTCAACTGCTCGAAGACCTTGGGCATGGCCTTCTCAAGCTCGCTGATGGGGAGCGGAGTGCGGACGCCGGAGACCACGTCTTCGCCCTGCGCGTTCATCAGGTACTCGCCGAAGAAGACATGCTCGCCGGTGGCGGGATTGCGCGTGAAGCCAACGCCCGTGCCGGAGCCTTCGCCCAGGTTGCCGAAGACCATGGCCTGCACGTTGACGGCGGTGCCGATGGAATCGTCGATGTGGTTGATGCGCCGATAGGTCTTGGCGCGATCGTTCTGCCAGCTCCTGAAGACGGCATCGCGAGCGGCGACCAGCTGCACTAGCGGATCCTGCGGGAAGTCCTTGCCGGTTTCCTTCTTCACCAGCTTCTTGTATTCGGCAATGATCTTTTGCAGCGCATCGGGCTGGAGATCGTAATCGAACTTGATTTTCTTGGCGGCCTTTACGCCGTCGAAGATGTGCTCGAACTTCTTCTTGGGAACATCGAGGACCACGTCGCCGAACATCTGGATGAGGCGGCGGTAGGAGTCATAAGCAAAGCGGGGATTATTGCTGCGCTTGGCCAGCGCTTCCACGGCCTGATCGTTGAGGCCCAGGTTCAGAATCGTATCCATCATGCCGGGCATGGAGAACTTTGCGCCCGAACGGACGGAGACCAGCAGCGGATTTTCGCCCGTGCCGAGTTTCTGGCCCTGCAATTTTTCGAGCTTCTCCAGCGCGTCGAGCATCTCGCTCTCGATCTGCGGGCTCAATTTGCCGCGCATATATTCGCGGCAGGCCTCGGTCTGGATGGTGAATCCGGGAGGCACGGGCAGACCGGCATTGGTCATCTCGGCCAGGCCAGCGCCTTTGCCGCCCAGAACGTCTTTCATTTTGCCGTTGCCGTCAGCCTTGCCGCCGCCGAAGGAATACACATACTTGGTTGCTGTTGAGCCTGCTGGTTCAGCAGACGACTGCTCCACTACTGCCTGCGCCATGAGATAAAGTCTCCCTTGCTTCTAGGTTCTTGTTGGATTCCGTTATGCGGTCCATAGGCAAGGGTAAAGGAACGGAGGCCTGCGCGCCAATGAAGATGGGTTGAAACGGTGCGCGGGGCGTGGCCCTCGAACTATGGGACAGCGACGGACTGCTCTGTCGAGTCATAAATAGGAATAACGCGAGAGGGTTGGGGCTGCATGTGACTTGGGGCACAGGGGGGCGGGGCGGCGGCTATGGGGTAAGGCCGATTTCGGACGAATCCCACAATTTAAGACTGGGCTGGCATGAGCGAGCCGGGCGGAGGACTTCGATCTGCTCAGGCAGCGGAGCCCTGCAGTTGCATGCATCCAAGGGCCGGCTCGGCCCCCGGCTGAGCGACCAGGATGCGGTCGAGGCCAACAATCTGAAGGATTTCGCGCACGTGGCGGCTGGGCCGGGACACCGTGAGGGTGTGGCCAGCCTTGCAGGCGTCAGTGTAGAGCGTGATGAGAGCGGCAAGACCTGCGGCGTCAATGCGCTCGACCTCGCCGAAGTCGAGCGCCACGCTCTCGCGGACGACCGCGGGCGCCAGTTCCTCAAGGAAACCCTGCTCCTGACCTCTCACAAGCTCTTTAATCCGCAGGACGATGTTCCTGACTGATTCAACCCGATTGGTGTTCATAAGAAACTCCTCATCCGCGATCATCCGCGGACCCTTGCGACTGAAAATGCCGAGCTTGCCGGCCGGCTGGGTTTGCCTGCCTGGCCTTTTAGTAAGCAAGCCGCGGACCAAACTAAACAACGCCGCGATTGGGGAATATGCTGAATCTGCAGGGCGTCTGTGTGCCCTTGCCAGCAGCAAACGCGGCAGCAAGTGTGCGGTTTTGACGAGCGCGTCCGCAAATGAACAACAAGATTCTGTACGCAGGGTGGGAGAGGAAAGTTCCGTGAGGGCGAAGCCGGATAGTTCGCGTCGTGAAGAATCGGCGGGAGCGTTCGAGGGGCTCACGCTGGAACAGGCGCGCGTGTTTGCGCTTGACGCGGGCTTTCAGGAGGCTGGGCTGGTGGCGCTGCCTTATGAAGCGGCGGCGCGCGATGCGGAACGGTTTCGCGAGTGGGTTGCCGCAGGCCGCGCGGGGACGATGGGCTACCTTGAGCGCAAAGCGGAGAACGGACGCTTGCTGCGGGAGCAGACAGCGGTTCCCGTTCCCGTGGGCGCGGTCGGCGCTGATTTGCTTTGCCAGCTATGCATTTCCATCGGCACCGCTCTCAACCAAAGAGTCAAAGCGCGGGAGCGCCTGGATTGCGCGGTATGCGTGGAGCAGTCGCGTCAACGAGAAGGGCGAGCGGCGGCCGAGCGATTATCACAAAGTGCTGCTGAAGCGGATTCGTGCTGTTGAGGCGCGGCTGCATGAGGAGCTTGGCGAATTCGAGTCGCGCGTGTATGTTGACACGGGACCGATTGTGGAGCGCGCGCTCGCGGTGGCCGCGGGGCTTGGGTGGGCAGCGAAGAATACCTGCCTCATCAATCCGAAGCTGGGGTCGTTTGGATTTCTGGCGGTTCTGCTGACGTCCCTCGAATTGAGTCCAAAAGATAAAAGAGTGGAGCTCGTGGATGATCGCTGCGGCAGCTGCACGCGCTGCATCGAAGCTTGCCCGACGGATGCGCTGGACGTGCCCTACCAGATGGATGCGACGCGCTGCATCTCGTATTTGACGATCGAGCACAAGGGGCCGATCGCGGAAGATCTCGCCGCGAACATGGGCCGACAGGTTTTTGGCTGCGACATCTGCCAGGATGTGTGCCCGTGGAATGGGAAGGCGCGGCGAAGCGGGCCGATTGTGGTGGACGCGGAGCTTGAGCCGCGGCCGGAGCTTGTCAATCCGGCACTGGAGTGGCTGGCCTCGCTGGATGAGCCGTCTTTTGAGCGCGAGTTCAATGGGTCGCCGGTGCGGCGCGCGGGATTTATGGGTCTCAGGCGCAACGTGGCTATCGCCATGGGCAATAGCGGGCAGGCGGGATTTGCCGAGCGGCTCGAATCATGGGCCGACGGCGGCAGACGAGGGATTGCGCGCGGCGGCGCGATGGGCGCTGACGCGGCTGAGCAGCGAATCACGCGGCTGATCCACACCGGCATCCAACAGTGTCGAAGTGAGAGTCAGTGCCGATCACGGTTCAGCGGCTTAAGGCCGAACAGACTATCCTTGGGTCAGCACCTTCCTTCATTCGCTCGCGTCCAACCGGAACGGCGGAGCGTGCACCAACGTAAGAAGGCCTTGCGAGGGATTGAACCGTGTCCGATGGTTTGGAATCCGCGTCCGGCGTTGCAGCCGACATTGAAAGCGCCGGCGCGGCTGTGGCTGCGGCGGCAACAGGCCCGGAGCAGCCGGTCACGCACTCGAAGTGGTACGTCTGGCGCAAGAGCGGCACCGCGCTGATCGCGTATCTGCTTGATAGCGAAGTGCACACATTCGCCTTCAGCGTCGCCGCCAACGCCATCATTTCGTTTATTCCCTTCGTCGTGCTCCTTTACACGCTTGCGCTCTCGGTCTTTCACTCGGAAGCGATGAAGGACGTTGTGAACGACATGGTGAATTACTTTCTGCCCTCGGCCACCTTCACCAAGGGCTGGCTGACCAACACGATCGTCAATGAGGCCGTGTTACCACTCCTGAAGCATCACGGCGCGCAGGCTTTTTCGCTGGTGATGATTCTGATTGCCTGCACGGGGATTTTCCTGCCTTTGGAAGTGGCTCTCAACCAGGCATGGGGAGTGAAGAAGAGCCGCAATTATCTGCTCAACCAGACCATCGCTTTCGGATTGGCGCTGCTGATGCTGGGACTGGGCGTGGCCAGCATGGTGGTGAACGTGAACGTGGACAAGGTGCTCGCTATCGCTCTCGTGCATGACTCGGACAACTGGTTTTTCCGGTTTCTAAATTACTCTTATAGTGCTCTGGCCTACCTTTGGCTTGCGGTATCAACAGGCGTCGCTTCGATTCTGTTCTTCTTTTCGGTGTATTACATTCTGCCCAACCGTAAAGTGCCCTGGCGGCCGGTGATGCGCACATCCATCATTACCGGGGTGGTCTGGCTGGTTTCGAGGTTCATCTATGCGCAGGTGCTGCCGCACATGGATTTTCAGTCGCTCTACGGCCCGTTTTACGTTTCCGTCGGCTTGCTCTTCTGGGCGTATATTTCGGGACTGATCCTGTTCGCTGGAGCACAGTTCAGCGTGGCTCGCTTAGGCGATTTGAAGAAGTAGCCCATTCCGCCTCGGATTCCGTCGTTCGCAGTGCCGTTTTTCCTTCGCTTTGTATTCGCCGCCGATCCGCGCTAATCTCTTGAGAGCGGTATGTCCCCAACCAAGCCCAATCCGCCGGAAGTCTCCGACCCGTTTGCCTGCTTTCACCCGGTGACAGCGGAGTGGTTCAAGGCCGTCTTCGACGCGCCTACGGCCCCGCAGCGGATGGGCTGGCCGGTGATCGCGCGCGGCGAGAATGCGCTGATCCTTGCGCCCACGGGCACAGGCAAGACGCTGGCTGCGTTCCTGGCTTGCCTCGACCGATTGATGCTGCAGGACAGAGATCAGGAAAACAGGGACCGAGAGAACAAGGGATCGAGGGACCGAGACGACGCAGCGAAGAAAGGCTGCCGGATTGTTTATGTATCGCCGTTGAAGGCGCTGGCAGTGGACGTGGAGCGGAACCTGCGCTCGCCGCTGGCCGGAATGGCCAACATGGCGCGGCGGATGGGCGTCGCATTTCACGAACCGCTCATCAGCGTGCGCACCGGTGACACGCCGCAACGCGAGCGGGCACGATTCGCCCGGCATCCTGCCGACATTCTCATCACCACACCTGAGTCGCTGTATCTGATCCTGACCTCGCAGGCGGCCGAGGCCCTGCGGTCCGTGGAGACAGTGATCATCGACGAGATTCATGCGCTGGTTCCCACCAAGCGCGGCGCGCATCTGGCGCTGACACTGGAACGGCTGCAGGCGCTGACCGCGAAGCCTCTGCAGCGCATCGGGCTTTCAGCCACACAGCGGCCGCTCGAAGAGGTGGCGCGATTTCTCGGCGGCGTTGACGTCGACCGGCGGTTGAGAAGCGAGTCGGCGACTCAGCAAGTCGGCGAGTCAGCAGGCAAGCCAAAGGCAACCGCAGATCCCCATTCGACTTCGTCCGCTGAAGCGAACTCCGCTCAGAGCAGGCTTTCGACTCCCCACGCAGTCGCCTCGGTCGCTCAGGATGACAATGCTGAGTTGGGAGACTTGGCCAATTCATCCACGCCATTGCGGTATCGGCCTGTGACCATCGTGAACGCTGCCGCGCGCAAGCAACTCAAGCTGCGGATTGAGGTTCCGGTGGAGGACATGGCGCGGCTGGGCGAGATGGAAGAGATTCCCTCGGGGCCGGCCTCGCAGACACCTCGGCGCGTCTCCATCTGGAACGCGATTCATCCGAGGCTGCTCGAAATTATTCGCGAACGCAACTCGACGATTCTGTTTGTGAATGCGCGCCAGACCGCGGAGCGGCTTGCAGGAGCGCTCAACGATCTGGCTGGAGAGCCCATCGCGCGCGCGCATCATGGCTCACTGGCGGCGGCGCAACGCTCGGTGATTGAAGAACAGCTCAAGGCCGGGCAGATCAAAGCGCTCTGTGCGACCTCGACGCTGGAACTTGGCATCGATATGGGCGCCGTCGATCTCGTTGTGCAGATCGAGTCGCCGCCCTCGGTGGCAAGCGGCATGCAGCGCATTGGCCGGGCCGGTCACCATGTGGACGCGGTGAGCGAAGGGATTCTATTCCCGAAATACCGCGCCGATCTGGTCGCTTGCGCCGCCGTAACGCGCGCCATGCACGAAGGGCACATCGAGTCGACGCGCTTTCCGCGCAATCCGCTCGATGTGCTGTGCCAGCAATTGGTGGCGATTGTAGCGTCCGCACGGCCGCCAAAGGATGCGCACCCGGCAAAGATTCGAAAAGCGTCGCGGCGTAATAAAAACTTCGCCGCGAATTTGCAATTCGACGGCTTCGATTCAACCGAAACTCACGGTGCCGAAGCCCCGAAACCGGAAGTTTCTGTTGACTATCTTTTCGATCTCATCCGCGGAGCCGCGCCGTTTGGATCGCTTTCGCGCGCAGCCTTCGATGGCGTGCTCGATCTGCTCAGCGGCCGCTACCCTTCCGATGAATTTGGCGAGCTGCGTCCGCGGCTGACCTGGGATCGTGTGCGCAACGTGGTCACGGCTCGCGACGGAGCCGCGCGGCTGGCGATTCTGAACGCCGGGACCATTCCCGATCGCGGCCTCTATGGCGTCTTTCTCGCGTTCACCGAGGGCAAATCGGTGCGCGTGGGCGAGCTCGACGAAGAGATGGTCTTCGAGTCGCACCCCAACGAGACGTTTATTCTCGGCGCGTCCACTTGGCGGATCACGGATATTACGCACGATCGCGTACTCGTGACGCCCGCTCCCGGCGAGCCGGGCAAGATGCCGTTCTGGAAAGGCGATGGGCCAGGCCGGCCGCTTGAGTTTGGCCGCCGCATCGGCGCAATGGTGCGCGAGCTGCGCGCATTGCCGCAGGCCGCCGCTCTGACCCGCCTCGTGAACGAGCACGATCTCGATCCCGGCGCCGCGGAGAATCTGCTGCGCTTCTTGGCCGACCAAGCTGAGGCGACGGGCCAGGTTCCCGACGACCGGACGATTGTTGTTGAGCGCTGCCGCGATGAACTTGGCGACTGGCGCGTCTGCGTGCTCACGCCCTTCGGCAGCCGCATTCACATTCCCTGGGCGATGGCGGTGGCTGCGCGCATCCGTGCAGCAGGCGGGCCAGAAGTGGAAACGCTCTGGGGCGACGACGGATTCGTGCTGCGCTTCGCCGACACCGACGAGCCGCCCGACTCCGATTGGATTCTGGTTGAATCGGCAGAGGCCATGCAGCTTGTGCTGCGCCAGTTGGGATCGACCGCGCTGTTTGCCGGGCGCTTTCGCGAGGCCGCCGGCCGCGCGCTGCTACTGCCGCGCCGCCGCGCCGACCAGCGCTCGCCGCTGTGGCAGTTGCGCAAGCGGTCTTACGATTTGTTGAGTGTTGCCTCGCGCTATCCGCAATTTCCGCTGCTGCTGGAGGCCTATCGCGAGTGCCTGCGCGATGTTTTCGACATGCCTGCTCTGGTTGAAATCCTCAAGGAAGTAGAAGAGCGCAAGCTCCGCGTGCACGTGGTGGAAACTCGCAAGCCCTCGCCGTTTGCGGCGTCCCTGCTGTTCAGCTACGTGGCCAACTTTGTGTATGAAGGCGATGCGCCGCTAGCCGAAAGGCGCGCGCAGGCGCTCACTATCGATCAGGACCAGTTGCGCGAGTTGCTCGGCGAGGCCGATTTGCGCGAGCTGCTCGATGCCGATGCGATTGCCGCCGTTGAAGAGGCGGCGCAGTGCCTTGCGGAGAATTATCGCGCGCGTTCTGCCGATGGAATCCACGATCTGTGCCTGCGCCTCGGCGATCTTTCGCGCGAGGAACTGGGCCGACGGGTTACTTCGGCTGAGCTTTTGACGAATATCGATCGGCTTGTTCGCTCGCGGCGTTTGCTCGAGCTGCGCATCGCCGGCCAAAAACGGTTGATTGCTGCTGAAGATGCGGCGCGCTACCGCGATGGACTCGGGATTCCGCTGCCCCCGGGCCTGGCGGCTGCGTTGCTCGAGCCTGTGGCTCATCCAGTGCTCGAACTGGTGCGCCGCTACGCGCGAACGCACGGACCGTTCACGCTGCGCGAAGCTGCGGAAAGATTTGCGCTGGATACAGAAGCTGTTGAGGCGGCGCTGCGGCAGCTTGCGCATGAGGGCCGCGTGCTTGAGGGCGGTTTCCGTCCGGGCGGGCTTCATCGCGAATGGTGCGACGCGGAAATTCTGCGGCAGATTCGCCGCAAGTCGCTGGCGAAATTGCGCCGCGAAGTGGAGCCGGTGGAGCAGCATACTCTGGCGCGCTTTCTCACACACTGGCAGGGAGTGCTGGCGCCGCGCCGGACAGGAACCGCGCACCTGGACGCGCTGCTCGATGCGATCGAAAGCCTGCAGGGCGCGCCGCTGCCCGCTTCATTGCTTGAGTCGTCGATTTTGCCAGCGCGCATTGCGGATTTCACATCCGCGGCACTCGACACGCTGATTGCCGCAGGCGAGGTGGCATGGGCCGGCGTTGAGCCGATTGGTGAGCGCGATGGACGTATTGCGCTGTTTCTCGCCGACAAGCTGCCGCTGCTGGCGCAACAGCGTCCGCTGGCCGAACCGCTCAATCGAACGCGAGGAAAAGCTCCTGGCGGTTCTCGAATCCACTGGCGCGAGCTTTTTTGATTCGCTGCATGAGGCTGCAGGATCTGGATATCCAGGCGAGACCATCGAAGCGCTTTGGAGCCTGGTGTGGCGCGGGCTGATCACCAACGATTCGCTGCATGCGCTACGGGCGTATATCGCGCGGCCGGAGAGCGCGCGTACGCCACGTCGTTATCAAACAGGCGCGGTGTTTCGCTCGCGGCGCACGACGCCGCCGACGGCACAAGGACGATGGTCGGCATTGCATGCAGCAGACTTTCGGAACAAGGCTGTGGAACGCACCACGACGGAGCGCAGCCATGCGCTGGCGCTGCAACTGCTCAATCGCTATGGCGTGCTGATGCGCGAGCAAGTTGCGGCGGAGAATGTACCCGGAGGATTCAGCGCGGTCTACGATGTGCTGAAAGCGCTCGAAGAGAGTGGGCGGATTCGCCGCGGATATTTTGTTGGCGGATTGGGCGCCACGCAGTTCGCGCTCCCGGCAGCGGTGGATCTGCTTCGCCAGTTGCGTACCGAGCCGCCTGCCGAAAAGCCGGAGTTCGTGCAATTGGCCGCGACCGATCCGGCTAATCCGTATGGCTCGGTATTGCGGTGGCCGGATCTGCCGGTAGCAGAGGAAGATTCTGAATCGGCCCCGAGAATCCTCACGCGCGCTGTTTACGCTGAAGTGATTCTGCGCAATGGTGAGCTTGTGGCGTGGCTCAAACGCGGCAATCCAAATCTGTTGATCTTTTTGCCCGCGGAGGAGCCTGAGCGCTCGCAAGCTGCTGCGGGGCTGGCCCATTTTCTCTGCTCACGCGGCCAGGAACGAATGCGCGCAAACAATCACGAGGGCGTGCTGATCACGACGATCAACGGGCAGCCAGTGGCAGCGCACTCCATGGCGCGCTTCCTGATGGACGCGGGCTTTCATCCAGGGCCGCTGGGAATGCATCTGCGGCGCATTCCGCTGGCGATTGCGCACTCCGAACCAAACCGGCCCGAGGTCCACTAGTCTATGCCCGAAGGCGACACCATCTTTCGCACCGCGCGCAACCTGGGTCGTGCGCTCATGGGCAAGCCGGTCATCGGCTTCCGGTCGACGTTCCCGCTGCTTACGCGCTTCAACGACGACACGCCGCTTGTCGGCCAGACGGTTAATCAAGTGGAGGCGCGCGGCAAATGGCTGCTCATTCATTTTTCGGGCGGCGGAATTCTCACCTCGCATCTGCTGATGAATGGCCGCTGGCACATTTACCGCCATGGCGAACGCTGGCAGGCGCCGCGCTTTCATATGCGCATCGTGATCGAAAACAGCGAGTACCAGGCGGTCGGCTTTCGCGTACCGGTGGCGCGCATGCACACGGAGCTGTCGCTGGCGCGCGACTTGCACGTGGCTCGCCAGGAAAACGATCTGCTCAGCGAGGAATTCGACTCCGAAGCCGCGTTGGCGCGGCTGCTGGGCCGCGGGAACGAGGCGCTCGCGGATATACTGCTCGACCAGAAAGTTCTCGCCGGCATCGGGAACGTCTTCAAATCGGAGATCTGCTTTGTCCAGGGGCTGCATCCATTCCGCGCCGTCGGGACTCTGACTCGCGAAGAGGCTGCGGCGACGATTGCCTGCGCGAAGAAACTGCTCAAGGCCAACGTGCTTGAAGATTCCGGCGACCTGATCGTGACCTTTCGGGGTCAGCAGCGACGCACTACACACGCGTCAGACCCAAGCGCGAGCCTGTGGGTGTATGGCCGCGCAGGCGAGCCGTGCCGGCGTTGTGGCGAGTTGATTCGCCGCCGCATTCAGGGCGAGGATGCGCGGGTGACCTTCTGGTGCCCGCTCTGCCAACCGATGCCCGACGGCTCCGACGTGGACGGATAACGAATACCGGGCCCCGAAAGTAAGGAGGCGAAATGAAGAAGACTTCTCCCGCTCCCCGCAAGAATGCCGAAGCAGAACTGGCCGGTTTCATCGACAAGTTCACACCGGAGATGGCTGCGTCGATCCGCGCCGTGCGAGCCGCGCTGCGCAAGCGAGTGCCCACAGCAAATGAGCTGGTCTACGACAATTACAACTTCTTTGTGATTGGCTACAGCTCGACGCTGCGGCCTTCAGACAGTTTCGTTTCTCTCGTGGCCGATGGCCATGGCGTGCGGATCGCATTTTACTGGGGCTCGAAACTGCCGGATCCTAAAGGCATCCTGATGGGCAGCGGAAGCCAGAACAGATTCATCAGGCTTGAAAGCGCGAGCGATTTGAGCAAGCCGGCGGTTGAAGCGCTCATTCGCGCGGCGGCAGCACAGGGCAAAGCGCCATTACCCAAAACGGGGCGCGGGACACTCGTGATCCGCTCCGTCTCAGCAAAGCAACGTCCGCGGCGCGCCGACGCAAAGTTGAAGCGCTAGTTGTTCGGCTTGCCGATTCCAAAGATCTTCTGAAAGATATTGCGATGGTCATCGCCGCTGAGACCTTTGTGGTCGCAGGTATCGGTGGGCGCGGTGCCATCGAGAAACGCCGCGCAGAAGTCGTCGGGGCAAGAGGCGTCGGCCAGCAGGTTGGTGGCCTTGTCGATGGTCTGAATCTCGACGCCGTCGGGCGGCGTGAAGTCGTTGGTGTCGGAGTACTCCGGCAACTGCACCGCTTGCTTCATAAAATCAGCCCAGATGGGTGCGGCTACACGCGCGCCCTGGATGCGGCCGCGGTTTTCAGGATCAAGCTCGGTGTAATCGTCGTTGCCCACCCACACGATGCACAGCAGGTTCGAAGTAAATCCGGCAAACCACGCGTCGTGGCTGGTTCCGGTTTTGCCCGCAGCCGGAGCAGTGAATCCCATGTTTCGGACGCCCGCGCCGGTGCCGCAGTAATCTCGTCCTCCTACCGTGCAGGGATCGCTCCCGTTGCCTCCGAGAACAGCTTCCATCATGTACGTGGTGAGAAAGGCGGCGCGTGGATCGAGCACCTGCCGCGTAGTCGGCGTGTAGTCTTCAACGATGTCGCCGGTGGGAGTGCGCACGCTCGCCAGCATCCATGGTTCAATGTGCACGCCGCCATTAGAGAAGACGGTGTACGCGCCGGCCATATCCAGCGGCGTGGCGTCGTATGAACCGATGGCCATGGAGGGTGTACCTTGCGCGCTCTTGATGCCTGCGTCGCGCGCCAATGCCGCCACTTGATCGAAGCCCACCATGCCGGCAAGGCTGATGGTTGCGTTGTTGTCCGATCGCATCAGGGCCAGGCGGGCAGTCATCACGCCGTAAAACTCGCTCTCGAAGTTATGCGGCGTGTACTCGTACTGGGTTCCCTCGCCATAGGTTTGCTGCGCATCGTCGAGCATGGTCACAGGTGAGAAAAGTTTCGTCTGCCCCGGCAGCATTGTGCCTTGAACTGCGGTTTGGAACGCGGCCGCATAAACAAATGGCTTGAAAATCGATCCCGTGGGCCGGTGTGCCACGGCGTGATTTACCTGCGAGGTGCCGTAGCTGCGTCCGCCAACCAGTGCCAGCACCTGGCCGGTATGAGGATCGAGCGCGATGAGCGCCACCTGGGGATAGATGTAAGGCTTGCCGAGCTTTTTGTCGCGCGCGTGAACGGCGTCAATTTGTGTGTCGACGATATGGATAGTGGAGTCGACCGTCTGCGTTGCCAGACGCTGTAGATCGGGATCGAGCGAGGTGTAGATGCGGAGACCTTCGCGATTAAAATCGCGATCGCCCAATCGCTGCGTGAGTTGATCGTGCACCAGATCGACGAAGTACGGAGCCTCGCTTTCATCGACGCTTGACGACACTAGATGAAGCGGCTCGGATTTGGCAGCCTCGGCTTCATCCTTGGTGATGGCGCCGGTCTCGACCATCGAATCGAGCACAAGATTGCGGCGCTCGATTGCGCGCTCGGGATGGCGGAAGGGATTCAGGCGGCTGGGACTTTGGATCAGCCCGGCAAGTAGTGCGCATTCCGACAGGTCGATCTGGCTAACATCCTTGCCGAAATAGTCCTGCGATGCTTCGCCGAAGCCATCGATGGAAAAACTGCCGATTTGACCGAGAGGAATTTCGTTCGCGTACATGGCGAAGATCTGCTTCTTATCGAAGCGGTGCTCGAGGATGATGCTGATGATTGCCTCGCGCAATTTACGCGAATAGGTTTGCTCCGGCGTGAGGAAGAATCCGCGCGCGAGCTGCTGTGTCAGCGTGGAAGCGCCCTCTCTGTAGCGGTGGAGGTGAAAGAAGTCGTTGCGAAACGCACCCAGGATGCGAATATAATCGATGCCGCCATGCTCAAAAAAACGGCGATCTTCAATGGCGATGACGGCGTGCACGAGGTTCGGCGGAATCTCATCGTACGTGAGCAGCCGGCGCTTGGTCCGTAGCGCGCCCTCGCTCAGCCCGGTAATGAGCAGCGGCTCAAGCTCGTAGCTTGAAAGCTGCTGGCCGTGCGAGTCGGTAATTGAGTTCACCACGCCGCCGCTCACATGAATGGTGGCGCTATCGGGCGCGTGATAGGACTGCGGGCCGGGCTGCACCGTGATTTGCTGCACACCCTCGCTATAGGTTCCCATCTGCGATGCCTGCGACGCGCCGTCGCCCGTGTAGCCGGCGTCGTGCAGCTCATTTGCAATCCAGTGAATGGAGAGCTTTTGCCCCGGGCGCACTTCGCGCGGCGCAGCGTAAATCTGGGCAGTGCTCGCGAAGATCGGCTGCTTGAGCCGCGCATCGACGATGCCTTCATACTTAACGTAAAAATACGTAAAGACCGACGCACCGATGACAAACGCGACAACAACGACGCCGAGCAGTCCCAGCAGAATCCGCGACCTGAGATGATGTCCCGATTGGGAATTCGGGATTCGGACTCGTAATGCCATTACCGCTCCTCAGAAACAGCCGCTAGCTCTCAACTTTTAGCCCGTCCGTGCTTCGACATTCGCAGGGGCGATCATAAAGGAACATTACCCTGTGGCGCGCAAAGAAAAGTTGCGCTAGAGGCTCGTTGCCAGCAGCTTTTCTTCCTCGACTCGTTTCTTCACCAGCGCTGCAACCTCGCCCAAAGCTACATCCACGCTGGTGCTCTTCGAGCGCGTAACCAGTTCCACTTGGCCTGACGCGGCCTTTTTGCCAACGTTGATGCGATAGGGAATGCCAACGAGGTCCGCATCCTTGAATTTGACGCCGGCACGCTCGTCGCGTTCATCGAGCAGCACATCAAGCCCAGCAGCTTCCAGGTCAACGGCAAGCTTTTCACCGGTGGCGCGCAGCGAAAAGTCGCCCACATTCGTGATAGTAACGACGACTGTGAACGGCGCGACAGAGGCCGGCAGCCAGAAGCCATTGGCGTCATTTGACTGCTCGATTGCTGCCGTGAGAATGCGTTCGATGCCGATGCCATAGCTGCCCATAATGGGTGTCACTTCTTTTCCGTTCTCGTCCAGAACGCGCGCGCCCATCGAATCAGAGTACTTGTAGCCGAGCTTGAAGATGTGGCCTACCTCGACGGCTTTGCCGACAGTGAGCTTGCCCGCACATCCATCCGTCGGGCAACCCTCGCCCTCGTTCACGCTGCGGATATCGGCGGTAAGCGTCCAGGTAAAATCGCGGCCCGGCGTGGCATTGCGCAGGTGGTAATCAAGCATGTTTGCGCCGCAGACCATATTCTTGCGGCCTTCGAGTGCATGATCTACGATCACGACGGGCGACTCTTCTCCAACTTCGGAATGAAGAAACTCGAGGCGATGCTTTCTCGAGGCTTCACCATGTTCGGCCTGGAGAACATCCTGAGCCAGCGCGACTTTGTAATTCTCTTTGCTCGCCGGGTTGAGGCCAATGGGCCCGAGGAAACCCGCGGGCGCATGAAAAACTACTTCGAGCTCTTCCGCCTGCATCGGCCTCAGTTCAGAGGCGAAAAGAATCGCCGAGAGCTTTGCCTCATTGACCTGATGGTCCCCTCGGAGAAACGCGACTACCGGCTTCCATTCGCCGGCGACGGACGCTATGTAGGCGACGCACTTGATGTCGGAGGCCGGCGAAATCTGGAAGAACGCGGCCACGTCGATGATCGAGGCACATCCGGGCGTGTGCACCATCTCCGGGCTTCCGCCAGCGGTCGGAGCCATCTCGAGAATCGTCTCGAGCCGCGAAGTTGCTTTTTCCAGGTTCGCTGCGTACTTGCAAACCGGGCAGCTTGCGATCAGGTCCTCGCCGGCGTCAGTGTAGACCATAAATTCCTGAGACTGCGAGCCGCCCATCGCTCCCGAATCGGCCTCGACGGCGACAAACTTGAGCCCGCAGCGCGCGAAAATGGAGCGATAGACGCGGTCGTGCAGGTCAAAGCTGCGGTCCAGGCCCGCTTTGTTGATGTCGAAGGAATAACTGTCCTTCATGATGAATTGGCGCACGCGCAGCAGGCCCGCCTTTGGCCGGGGCTCGTCGCGAAACTTGGTCTGAATCTGGTACCAGATCTGCGGCAATTGCTTGTAGCTGCGCAGTTCGCCGCGCGCGATGGTGGTCATGATCTCTTCGTGGGTCATGCCCAGGCACAGGTCCGCGCCCTTGCGGTCTTTCAGGCGAAACATGTTTTCGCCCATCGTCGTCCAGCGGCCACTTTCCTCCCACGGCTCGCGCGGAATAATTGCGGGTAAATAGAACTCCTGCGCGATCTGGTCCATCTCGTCGCGAACAATCCCGATGATTTTGTTCAGCGAGCGCTGGCCCATGAAGAGGTAGTTGTAAATGCCGGCGCCGAGCTGGCGGATGTAACCGGCGCGGAGAAGAAACTTATGGCTGGCCACTTCGGCATCCGCCGGAGCCTCGCGCAGAGTGGGAATAAAGAGCTTCGACCAACGATGCATAGAAAGGTTTTGCGCACTTTCTCGTTCGCGGGGGCGAACGCAAGGCAAATGAAAGCAGACTTCATTCTAAATGTTGGGCGTATGGGGAAGCTCAGAAGACGGCTTTTGTGGCTCACATCGGTGCATTGCGGCCGTGTGGCATACTTTCAGGCATGAATTTCCACCACATTCCATGGGGCGAGATCGTGTTTGTGCTGGTCAAGCTCCTCAAGATGGGCGGGATTATTCCAGGCGCGCTGGCGGCATTTGGCGTGCGCAGACTTTACCAGAAATGGCGTCAGAACAAAGCGATGGCCGGATGGCCCTCAACCGACGGGACGATCCAAAGCGGGAAGGTTCATAAGCAAGGGATGCGTTCCTGGGTCGAACTGACCTACACGTATTACCTGGGCGAGTACCGATCAGGAAAGCACGTCCACCATTTTCGCCGGAAAGAAGATGCCGATGAATTCGTGCGCCAGATCAAGGACAAACACGTTCAGGTCCACTATGACGCTTCCAAGCCTGATCAATCGGTGATTCTGGACCGCGATCTGGAACTGATTGCGCTGCTGGCGCCGCAGTATCGGTGACGTTTGCGATCTGAGGCAGACTCAGATCAGTTCGACGCCCCACAGATCGTGCAGATGCACTACGCCTTCGACATGATCGTCGGCATCGACGACGATGAGCGAAGTAATCTTGCGCTCTTCGAGGATCGCCAGCGCCTTGGCCGCCAGTTCCTCCGCTGCAATCGTCCGCGGATGGGCATTCATCGCCTCGCCGGCGGTTTTGCCGAGCGCAGCGCCGCCTTCGCGTTCCAATAACCGCCGCAAATCGCCGTCCGAAATCACGCCGCGCAACCGGCCCGATTCCTGCACCGTCGTCATGCCCAGCTTTTTTGACGACATCTCGTAGATCACGTCTGTCATCGGCGTCGAGGGCGAGACGATAGGAACGTCCTGGCCGGCGTGCATCAGGTCGCGAACCTTGGCCAGCTGTTTGCCCAGCTTGCCGCCTGGATGCAACTCCGCAAAATCCTCGGCGCGGAAGCCCTTGCGCAGGCTCACCGCGACAGCCAGCGCATCGCCCAGCGCCAGCATCGCCGTGGTTGACGCAGTTGGAGCGAGATTCAATCCGCAGGCCTCGCGCTCCACGCTGCAATCGAGCGCCACGTCGCTCGCCCCGGCGAGAGTCGAGTGCAGATTGCAACAGAAGGTGATGAGCGCATCCCCTTTGCGCTTGACCGTGGCCAGCAGACGCAGAATCTCCTCGGTTTCTCCTGACGCCGACAGCGCGATCACCACGTCGCCCGCCATCAGCACGCCCAGGTCGCCGTGCACAGCCTCAGCCGGATGCAGAAACAGCGCAGGCGAGCCAGTGGAGCTGAGCGTGGCGGCGATCTTCTGCGCGATGATGCCGCTCTTGCCCATGCCAGTGACCACGACGCGGCCGTTTTGCTCGCCGCAGCGGACGATCATCTCGACGGTGCGCGCGAAAGGCCCGGCCATCGGACCATCAAGGCGCGCCGCGAGAGCCTCAAGCGCAGCGGCCTCGGTGCGGATTAATCGGCGGGGCTGAAGGCCCTTCCGACGGCGGAAGGGTTCGTCTTTCCCGATGGGGCTCATTGGCATTTGATGGTAGCAAAGACCGGGGGGGTAGGGAATCGCATGCAGGGAGCGCCAGTCGGCTTGTCACTGCCGATGGCGAGCGAAATGGCATAGAATGCCGACGATCCGGCAGGCCCGCCCGCACTGTTGCTGAACAGCCTCCGGGGAGATCGAGAGTTGACGCCATGACTCCCATTGGAAAAGAAATAACGGCAACCGATCGCGCCCGCGAGACCGCCGCACGGCTGGGATTCAGGGTTTCGGTGCTGACGGCCTTTGTTGCGGTGGTGGCATTCGGCATCGGCATCATGACGCCGCCGCATTCCGGGCCCTTCTGCACCGGGTCCTGCATGGCATACCCCTACACGGGCGCCGTCGCGTTCTTCCCCAGGGACTACTTGTGGGTCTTCCCCGGGATGCTGCTGGTTTCTCTGTTCGTCGTGTTATGCATCTGCGTCGATTTCTGGGTGGAGATCGAGAGGCGAATCTTCAGCCGGATCGCGGTGGCGGCTGCGACGATTTCAGCGGCGCTTGTGACGCTCGATTACTTCATCCAGTTTGAAGTGTTCCAGCCGAGCCTTCTCAGAGGCGAGTCGGACGGGCTGGCATTCTTCTCGCAGTACAACCCGCACGGTGCTTTCATTGCTATGGAAGATCTCGGCTACCTGGGAATGTCAGCGGCCTTCATCTTTCTCGGCCTATCGCTTGCGGGCAAAGGCAGCCTGGAAAAAGCTACACGCTGGCTCCTGGCGATCAGCGGAGCATTGGGATTCGTCGCCTTTATCGCCTTTTCAGTGGTTTTCGGCAGCAACCTGGAGACGCGGTTCGAGCTGGCCATTATCACCATAGTCTGGACGGTCGTGCCTGTCGCTGCCGTGATGCTGGCAATTCTATTCCGAAGATCGCTTCGGCTCGCGGCGAATTCGATGAGCCGGCGGAGTTGGCCTGCGCTGCCTGCCGCCGCCCTCATACAATAAGGCTACGAGGTCGATTCCGTTGCGTCGAAACACTATTGTTCTTGTTTCCGTTATTTTTCTGCTGGCGGTCTTTGCCTGGGCGGGCTGGGCTAACTGGGAGTATCGCAAGCAGGCCGCCGAAAAACTGCTGGCCCACGCAGGGCAGGGCGAACTGGTTCCGGCCCCGGGCGGCGATGCGATGACCTTTGTTTCCCCGCTCGACGGCAAGCCGGCGCCAGCCTTCGCGCTTGAAAACCTTAGCGGCAGCAAGGTCTCGCTCGCCAGCTACAAAGGCAAGGCTGTGATGATCAACTTCTGGGCCACGTGGTGCGGCCCATGCCAGGTGGAGACGCCCTGGATAGTTGACCTGCGTAACAAGTACGCGGCGCAGGGATTTGAAGTGCTGGGTGTGGACACGGAGGGCGATGACCTCGCGCCGAACGACAAGGCTGGATGGGCCAAGGCCGAGGCGAACGCGACAAAGTTCGTTACCGACATGAAGGTGACGTATCCAGTGCTGCTAGACGGCGACAGCATCAGCCGCGAGTACGGCGGGCTCGACGATCTGCCGGCTTCGTTCTTCGTGGGCAAAAGCGGCAAAATTGTCGTGGCGACTGTGGGGCTGACTTCCGAGAGCGACATTGAGGGCAACATCAAGAAGGCGTTGGCGGAGTGAGAGCAGCTCTCAGCCGTCAGCTTCCCGCGCGTGCGTTTCGCAGAGCGGAATTCAGTAGGATTGAGGATTGGAATCGATGGGTCGAATGAAATGGAGTCGGGGATGCGCGGGGATTGCGCTAGTGGGCCTTGCTGGACTGGCGGCCGGGGCTCACGGCCAATTCGTTTCCAATTCACCCCACAACTCGCCGATCAAGACCGACGCCGTTCAGTATCTCTTTCCCGAGCAGGTGAGCGTTCCGGCGGGTAAAGCGACACCGGTCACATTGCACTTCCGCGTTGCCGAGGGGCTGCACATCAACTCGCATACGCCGAGCGAGGAGTTCCTGATCGCAACGGTTTTCTCGATTCCCGATGGCATGGGCGTCAGACTGGGAACCGCGACTTACCCGCCCGGCAAGATCATTTCGCTGGCCTTCGATCCCTCGACCAAATTGAGCGTGTACACCGGCGAATTCGACATCCAGGCACGCCTCGTTGCAACGCCGGGCAACCACCTGGTCCAGGCCAAGCTGCACTACCAGGCCTGCGACAAGAATGAGTGCATGCCGCCGAAGACGATCACTGTGCCGATTGACGTGATTGGGAAATAAGAACTCAGCCATCAGCTTTCAGCCGTCAGCAATCAGCTGGTAAGGTGGTTAACGCGGGGACGTGCCTTCTTGCGTGTGGAACCGCTCAGCTTCCATTTGGACCCAATGCGGAAACGACGGTACCGGGCTCACTGCGTAGAGCCGGTGTCATCCGCGGGCAAGAACTGGTAGCTCACAAATGCAAAGTGCTGGCCGTCGGGAGCCCAGTTGGGAACGTTGTCGCTACCCGATCCACCGACAATCTCCACCAGGTCGCGAATCTTTCCGTCGGCAACGTTGACGATCCGCAGGGTCACATCCTTGTTGGCCGCGTGCCCGGCCACATCTTTGTCATAGCTAAGAATCAGGATCGATTTTCCGTCCGGCGAGGGATGCGGCGTCCAGTTGTGCTTGTCGTCGAAGGTCACCTGCTCGGGCTCGCTGCCATCGGGACGCATGCGAAAAATCTGCATTCCACCCGCGCGGTCGGAGTTGAAGTAGATCCACTTGCCATCGGCCGAAAAATCCGGGTCGTCGCTCACGCCGGTGCCTGTGGTCAGCGCGGTCTCCGCTCCGCCGTCCGGCGAGATGGCAAAGATATTGAGCGCACCGTTGCTGGGGCGCGTAAACAAAATCGTCTTCCCGTCAGGCGACCAGCTATGGAAGTAGGAATTGGGATTCGCCGTGACCATGCGTGGCGCGCCGCCGGTTGCAGGAACGATGTACACGCGGCGGCCGGGATGATCCGGCGTGGTGCAGGTCATCGCGAGCCACTTGCCGTCGGGCGAGAGGCCGTGGCTGCCGGTGCAGTCGCTGGCATTGCCGATGTCGAGCGGCGTGGCCTCGGCCATCGAGCCATTCCCTTCGGCAGCAGGCACGGTCCACAGTTTGCCGCTGCGATCGAAGATCAGCGTCTTGCCGTCGCGGCTCCAGTTGGGCGCTTCCATCTGGCCCTTGCCGGTCTGGATCACGAAGTCCATGCGCGCATTGTTGTCGATGGCGATGGTCTGGAGGGTGCTGTAAAGCGCCATGGGCGCCGGCGTTGCTGCAGCCGTCAGCGGCTCAAGCTCCACATGTGCGAACGTGGCTTGCTCGATGGCGTCCGGGTTGTGTGCGCAGACTCCCAGGCCGGCATAGAAATCACCGTCGAAGTGCAGCTTGATCGACGCTCCCACCTGGTGCAGCGGCTCGCCGTGCGCGCTCAGGAAAAGCGTAATGACGTCGCCGCGTTTTTCAAGGCGCAGGCGCTGCGGCGCGCCGATGTTGAAGGCGATGTCCTGCGTGGTGTCGCCCTTGTTGCGCCGATATTGCAGCGCTGTTTCGCCATTGCCGTGAATCGCCGCGTCGGCGTAGATGCGAGTCCGGATCGAGCGTCTGCCGGAACATCAACAGCGCCTTGCGATGCGGGCTCGCAGTTGGACCGGCGTCAGCCAGCTTCACGTCGGCCGTCAATGACACGTCGCCGGAAACTTTCTTCCAGACAAAGTGGAATGCATCGACATTGACCCAGAGGTTCGCGCCTGCTGAGCGGATGGTGTAAACGCCCATTGCAGCGTCGTGGGTCGCGGTTCCCGGCGGCACGACGCTGCCCACGTCAGATTGGTTTTCAAAGATGCCGAGCGAACTGGCGGTTATTTGTGCGGCCGCAATGGATGATGCGATCAATCCCAATGCCAGCGCAGCAAACGCCGCAAGTAGCCACGTCAGACTCTTGTTCCGATGCACGATAAAGCTCTCCCTTGTGAACGGAACCACTCTAAGGCAAGACGGCGGTCATTCGCCAGCGAGCAGTTTTACGCTCCGGCCTTCTTCTCGATCTTCGCCCACGAATCTTTGAGCGCGAGCGTGCGATTGAAGGCCAATTTGCCCGGAGTGGCGTCCGGATCCAGGCAGAAATAGCCGACGCGCTCGAACTGGAAGCGATCTTCGAGCTTTGCGTTCGCGAGAGACGGCTCAAGCTTCGCGCCCGTGAGAATTTCCAGCGAGTTGGGATTCAGGTTGTCGAGAACGTCCTGGCCTTCTTCCAGGTCGTAGGGATCGGCCTTGGAGAAAAGCTTGTCGTAGAGGCGTATCTCGGCGGAGATCGCGTGTGCGGCCGAAACCCAGTGCATGGTGGACTTCACCTTGCGGCCGTCGGGCGAGTTGCCGCCGCGGCTGGCCGGATCATAGGTGCAATGGACTTCGACGACGTTGCCTGCTGCATCCTTCACGACGCTCTTCGCGGTCACGAAATATGCGTTGCGCAGGCGGACTTCTTTTCCGGGCGACAGCCGGTAATACTTGGGCGGAGGAACTCTCGCGGAAATCGTCGTGCTCGATAAAAAGCTCGCGCGAGAAGGGCACCTGCCGCGTTCCGGCCGACGAATCTTCAGGATTGTTGGCGACTTCGACAAATTCTTCTTTGCCTTCGGGGTAGTTGTCGATGACCAGCTTGAGCGGGTGCAGCACCGCCATGGCGCGCGAGGCGCGGTGGTTCAGGTCGTCGCGCTGGAAGTGCTCGAGCATCTCAACGTCCGTGCTGCCGTTGGTCCGCGAGGCGCCGATCGCCGTGCAGAAGGCACGGATGGCCTCAGGCGTAAAGCCGCGGCGACGGAGGCCGGAGAGCGTTGGCATGCGCGGATCGTCCCAGCCGTTCACGTGCTTTTCCTGCACGAGCTGCAGGAGTTTGCGTTTTGAGAGCATCGTGTAGGTCAGGTTGAGCCGGTCGAATTCGATTTGCTGCGAAGGGAAGATGCCGAGCTGCTCAATAAACCATCGATAGAGCGGCTGGTGGTCGGTGAACTCAAGCGTGCACATGGAATGCGTGACGTGCTCGATTGAGTCGGACTGGCCGTGCGCGAAATCGTACATGGGATAGATGCACCACTCGTCGCCGGTGCGGTGATGCGTGGCGTGGAGAATGCGGTACATGACCGGGTCGCGCATGTTGAGGTTCGGCGAGGCTCATGTCGATTTTGGCGCGAAGCACGCGCGAGCCATCGGGGAATTCGCCCGATTTCATTCGCGTGAACAGGTCGAGATTTTCTTCAATCGTCCGGCTGCGATAGGGGCTGTCTTTTCCTGGCTCAGTCAGTGTGCCGCGGTGCTGGCGAATCTCGTCGGCCGAGAGGTCATCGACGTAAGCCTTGCCTGCCTTGACGAGTTGCAAGGCCCATTCGTAGAGCTGGCCGAAATAGTCTGAGGCGTAACAGAGCTTGTCCCAGTCGAAGCCCAGCCAGCGCACGTCATTCTTGATGCCCTCGACGTACTCCGTCTCTTCTTTTTCGGGATTGGTGTCGTCGAAGCGCAGGTTGGTTTTGCCGCCGAACTCGTCCGCCAGCCCAAAGTCAATGCAGATGGCCTTGGCGTGGCCGATGTGCAGGTAGCCGTTGGGCTCGGGCGGGAATCGCGTCTGCACGATCGCGTCGCCGTACTTTTTGGTGCGCACGTCTTCGGCGATCTGGTCGCGCAAGAAATTCGAGTGAGTGGGCGCTTCTTGCGTGGCAGCGGATTGGCTTTCGGAATTCGATTGGCTCATGGCTGCATTTACGTTGGTCATAACTTCATTTCCTGACGGCCTGTTCTCAAGCGAGCGATTGAAGGTTTTCTATGGCCTCGCGGATGCGCTCAAGGCAAACATCGCGGCCGAGGACAACCATGGTTTCAAAAAGCGGCGGCGCGTTCTTGCGTCCGCAGACGGCCACCCGGCCGGGACCGCTTTTCACGCGGCCTTCTTGCGGGTAGACATGGGCTGGGCTACCAAACGCACGCCGAGCGCCGCACAGACGCGGCTGATGGTCTCAAAACGCGGCGCGCTATCGGGGCGAAGAGCCCTGTAAAGAGCTTCGCGGGTAATTCCGGCGGCCTTGGCGATCTCCGTCATGCCGCGCGCGCGGGCAATGTCCCCGAGCGCCGAAGCCAGAAGGGCTGCGTCATTTGCTTCCAGAATTCCGGTCAGGTAAACGGCAATGCTCTCTTCGTTGTCGAGATACCTGCGCGGGATCGAATTCCGGCAGGTCATCCACGCTGATGGTTTTTCTCATCTTTGTCTCCTTCGCGTTTGAGCATCGCGGCCAACGCCTTCGCCCGTTTGATGTCTTTCTTTTGTGTGCGTTTGGAGCCGCCTGCAAGCAACACCACGATCTGCGTGCCGCATTGCGTGTAATAGAGGCGCCAGCCCGCGCCAAAGTCGATGCGCAGCTCAATCACCCCGCCGCCGATCGCCTTGAAGTCGCCCAACAGGCCGAACGCGAGGCGCTTGATTCGTTCCGTCACCGCACCGCGTACTTTGCTGTCTTTCAGTCCATCAAGCCATGTGGTGAACTCGGGAAGCGGCCTGACGGAGTACATTGCATAAGTGTAACCGTTCGATTACAAAAGGTCAATCTGCCGATCTGTACTCAAGCGAGCGATTGAAGGTTTTCTACGGCCTCGCGGATGCGCTCAATGCAAACATCCCGCCCGAGGACAACCATGGTTTCAAAAAGCGGCGGCGCATTCTTGCGTCCGCAGACGGCCACGCGGATGGGCTGGAACATGGGACCGGCCTTGAGGCCGAGCGAAGCAGCGGCTTCGCGCAGCGCCTTGTCGAGCGAGTCGTGGTCGAAAGCGGTTGCCGGCAAAACTTCCAGCGCGGTTTCGAGAACACGGCGAGCCAGCGCGGCGTCGCCCGTCGATTCCCCTTTTTTGAGAGGAATGAGCTCTGCCGGGTCGTACGGTGGCAGCTTGTCGAGGAAGAAAAAATCCGCCGCAGGCACCGCATCGCGCAGCAGCTTGATGCGCTCGCGGATGAGCGGCGTAACGGCTTCCAGCTTCTCTGGTTTTGGATTAAAGCCTGCAGCGAGAAAAAACGGCTCGAGATCACGGCTGAGCTCATCCACGGGCAGGGCGCGGATGTGCTCGGCGTTAAGCCAAACTGCCTTGGCATCGAAGGGATCATCATCTGTAAAGTTGACGACGGCGTTCGCGCGGTTGACGCCTTCAAGCGTGAACAGATCGCGAATCTCGGCCAATGTCATGAATTCGCGGTCGTTCTTCGGCGACCAGCCGAGCAGGCAGAGAAAGTTGACGAAAGCCTGCGGCAGAAAGCCCGCGTCGCGATAGGTGGTGACGCTGACGACGGGTCCGTGCTTGCGCTTGGAGAGCTTTGCGCCGTCTGGAGCGACAAGCAAAGGCAAGTGCGCGAACTGCGGAGCCTGGGCGCCGAGGCCCTCGAAGATCTGCAGGTGCTTGAAGGTGTTGGTCAGGTGATCCTGGCCGCGGATGATGTGGCTGATACGGAGATCGGCGTCGTCGACGCAGGAGGCCAGGTGGTAGGTCGGCATGCCGTCCGAGCGGAGCAGCGCAAAGTCCTCCACCTCGTCGGCTGGCTTTGACTGCGGTCCGTAAACGCCGTCAACGAATTGCAGAATGCGGCCCTCGCCACGCGGCACGCGATAGCGCAGCGCGAACGGCTCGCCCGCGGCGGCGCGGCGGTCGGACTCTTCGCGGGACAACTCGCGCATTCCGGGATTGAAGAGCCAAGCGCCCTGCGCGGAGGAATGCTCTTCATCAGCTGTGTGCGCCGGAGTGAAGTCGCGGTAGGCGAGGTCTTTTCGCTGGATCTGGAGCGCCGCGGCCCGGTGAAGGTTGAGCCGCTCGGATTGCTTGTACTCTTCGTCCCAATCGAGGCCCAGCCAGCGCAGCCCTTCAAAGATGGACTGCACGCTGGCATCGGTGTTGCGCTCGACGTCGGTATCGTCCAGGCGCAGCACCATCGTGCCGTGGTTGTGGCGGGCATAGAGCCAATTGAAGATAAAAGTGCGGGCGCTGCCCACGTGCAGAAAACCGGTGGGCGAGGGTGCGAATCGAACGCGCGGAGTGGCCGCGCCGGAGGAGCTCGGATCAGGCATCGTGACGATTACTTTCTATTCACGATGCTATCGCAAGGCTCCCCGGCCAGGGTGTGTTCAGGGTCTCACTGCTGCGGCGGCAGCGGCGGCATGGGTGGCGGCGGAGGGTACGGCGGCGCGTATCCCATCTGCGGGATTGGCGTCACTTTCCACTGCGCAAAAGCCAGCACGTAGACCAGGATCAGATTGCCCATCGGGATCACGTTCAAAAGCGAGAGCCAGGGAGAGAAGCCCGCCTTCTTGCAGATGAACCAGAAGGGAATGATGATGATCGCGAGAAAGATAATTCCGACGAGCATGATGATCGGGACCATGACCATGAGCGCATGCTGCGCCGCGGCCAAGTCGGGTTGATCTTGCAGAAACATCGCCAGTTCATTCATGACCAACGCTCCAATGTGGAATTGGTTTCGCAGCCAAGGTACAGCTAAACCGATGAATCTTCAATAAAAATCGGAGTGGCTGGATTCACGGGACGGCGCGGGTTGGGGATGGAGAAGACTGTCTTACGAGCGGCGCGTGAACGCCTACGTGATGTCCTCGGTGTCGTAAACCGGCGCGACGGTGCGCTTCTTAGGCACGCCGTGGACTGAGCTAAGCAGGTCCTCGACCACATCTTCAAGCTGGCGCTGGCTCTCGACCACTTCACTCATTCTTTTGAGCTCTTCCGGCTCCTGCACGCGCTCCACAAGAGCCACTGCGTGGCACTGCGCCACGTGATCGAGATTCAGGCCCTCGGGAGTTTTGGCCTTGATGCTGACTTGATCGATGCTGACGCCCAGCAGATCGGCAACGCGCGAACTCATTTCGGCTGCAATGGGCGCAATCTTGGGCGCGGCGAGCACCAGCGTCGTGTCGATGTTCACGATGCCGTAGCCGGCGTGCTGCAACTCTTCAAGCGCCAGGTTGAGAAAGATGGCGGAGTCGGCGTCTTTCCAGCGCGGATCGCCGGGCGGGAAAAAGCTGCCGATATCGCCGGCGGCCACGGCGCCCAGCAGCGCGTCGGTGATGGCGTGGAGCAGCACGTCGCCGTCGGAATGGCCGGCCAGACCCTCGGGGTGGTCGATGCGTCATGCCGCCAAGGCGCAGGGGCACACCGGACTTGAATTCGTGCGAGTCGTAGCCAAATCCGATGCGTGTGTCCATCATTGCCGTAATGCCCCGCGGAAAATGAAATGAGTGAAAAGAGTGAAACAGTGAACAAGTAGCGCCGGAATCTCTCCGGCTGCTTTCAGTGCGCTCGCTGCCGCAGATAGAATTCGGCCAGCGCCAGGTCGCCCGGCTGCGTAATCTTCAGATTAACCTGAGAACCGTGCACCACGGCTACTGGAATTCCAGCGCGCTCGGCGAGCGAAGCCTCGTCGGTGCCCACAAAGCCGTCGGCATTGGCCTCGGCAAAGGCGCGCCGGAGCAGCCCGTAACGGAATCCCTGCGGCGTTTGCGCCTGCACAACAAACTCACGCGGAATGGTCGCGGTCACCAGCGCTCCGTGCGCGGTTCGCTCCACCTGCTTGATGGTGTCAGTGGCCGGCATGCCCACGATGGCCGCGCCGAACTCGGCTACCGCATCAATGGTGCGCTCGATGGTGGCCGCGTCGATCAGCGGCCGCACCGCGTCGTGGACCAGCACGATGTCGTCCGGCTCTGCTGGCAGCGCGTCAAGCGCGTTGGCCACCGATTCCTGGCGCTTTTCGCCGCCCTCTACAACATGAACCTGGCCGCCGAATCCGTACTCGGCCACCTGCGCTTCCACGCGCTCCATCTCCGGCTTGCGCACGGCCACGTACATGGCCGTAACCCGCGGCGCAGCGGCAAAAGCGCGCAGCGAGTGGATGAGGATGGGAACGCCGTCCAGCGCCAGAAACTGCTTTGGCTGCGGGTTGGGTTGCGGGCCGGCCATCCGCGTGCCCAATCCCGCCGCCGGAAGAATCGCAAAGACTTGCATAACTCGTGGAGTATAGCACCGTGCGAGCTTTCAGCTTTTGGCCGGCTCCGTGTGCATCATCTCGTTTGTCGCGTGGAATCCAAAGCGCTCATAGATCGGCCTTCCGGCTTGCGAACTGTGCAGCGTGACCACGCGGATTCCGCGCCGGAGCGCTTCAGCCATCGACCGCTCAACGAGTTCATGAGCGAGTCCGCGCTTTCGGTATTCCGGCTCGACGTAGACGTTGAGCAGATAGCCGCGCAGCTCGCCTTCAGGATCGAACGGATGCGGCGGCCAGTCGAGAATCAACAGGCCTGCCGACGCCACGGGCCGGCCCGCGTCGGTCGTGATCCATCCGAAATATTTTTCTTCCCGGATGAGGCGCTGGGTCCACGCAACGGTGCGGCGTTCCACCACATCGAGAACGGATTCATCAAGCGTCTGAATCTCTGCGAACATTGCCCGGCGATGCGAAGAGATAAGAGCGGCGTCGGTTGTTTCAGCGGTGCGGATTTCCATATCGAGCCAGTATAAAGGCGGCAGCGGTGCGTACGTTTGCAGTCGATGCTGGAGTTTTGTGCGATGGGACTCGATCCAGCGTCGTATGCCAAAGCCGTATCATCGTTGCGTGAGTCCCGCGAAGCCTCCATCTCTGCCGCTCGATACCACGCTGCTCAAGCCCGGCATGCGCGTTGCCGTTGCGCTGTCGGGCGGTGCGGATTCGGTGGCGCTGCTGCGCATTCTGGCAGCGCGCAGCGGCGAATTGGGGCTCGTTCTCCACGCCGCTCATCTGCATCACGGTTTGCGGGGAGCCGGAGGCCGACGGCGACCTGCAATTCTGCCGAAATCTGGCCGCAAAGCTGGGCCTGCCCTTTCACGAGGCGCGCGTGGACACAGCGCGGGAAGCTGCGGCAGTATCCAAGTCGGGCAAAGCAGCCGAGACCATTGAAGAAGCTGCGCGGAGGCTGCGATATTCGTGGTTTCGCACGCTGATGTCCAAAACCCCGCTCCATGCAATGGCCACCGCGCACACTCTGGACGACCAGGCGGAAACGGTTCTGGCCAAATTTCTGCGCGGAGCGTGGACCGAAGGCTTGGCTGGCATTGCTCCAAAACTCGAGGGCCCGGAGGGCGCAGCATTGTCCGGCCGCTGCTGGCGGCGACGCACGCGGAAATCGAGGCTTACCTGCGCGAGCTTGGCCAGGACTGGCGCGAGGATTCGTCGAATCGCAACCTGAGCTTCACGCGCAATCGCATCCGGCACGAACTGCTGCCGCTGCTCGAGGGCTGGAATCCCAGGCTGCGGGAGCACATGGCGCAGATGGCGGCTTTGGCGCGCGACGAGGAAGCCTGGTGGCAGGCGGAGCTGGCGCGCCTCGCGCCGCAGTTGATCTTGCCGGGGCGTCCAGTGCGTGGAGGTGGCCGCGCTGCCGGTTCGGGCCTCGATTCCGAGCTGGCTATTGAAGTGAGCCGGCTGGCCGCACTCGCTCCGGCGCTGCAAAGGCGCCTGATTCGCTACGCGGCGGAAAAGTTCGGCGCCGCTCTCGACTTTTCCGCGACGGAAGCGGTACGTGCGTTAGCGGTCAGCGGCCGTGCAGGCCAGAAACTGGCCCTGCCGCACGGGCTGCGCGCGGAGCGATCGGCGAGGGAGCTGCGGCTGTCGAGCTCCAACGAATCAACTCCAAAAGAAGGAAGGCCGGAGCACCGCTACGAAATGGCGATCCCGGGTGAAATCGATGCGCCGGCCTTCGGACTGCGGCTCCGAGTCGAATTCCGAGGCTCGGCAACGTCATCCGGACCCCCAAATGGCCGCAGCCGGTTCGCCTGCAAAATCGGCCACTCTGCGCAACTGGAAGCCCGGCGACAAGGTCAGGCTGCGCTATTCGGGCGGACTCAGAAAGGTGAAGGAAGTGCTGGAACGGATGCGAGTTACAGGGACCGATCGAGCGCTGTGGCCGGTGCTGGTGATCGATGGCACGATCGCCTGGATGCGCGGTGTGGAACTCGAACCCCATCCGGACCTTCTGATTTCGGCCGATTTTTCGATGCAGTGAAGGTCACGGATCGCCTACGCCAGCGGCCGCACAAAGCCGTTAACGCTCAATATCCTGCCCCTTTTGTACTATGGTTTGCCCTCCAACTTTCGCCGGCCCGGGAGTACAATCGGGTTACTGCTTCTGGGGCGGCACGCGATTCGTGTCCCCGAGAAGTGTTTGGTATTTTTGCCACTTTACCGGGCGCGGGGGCGTCTAACGGAAAGGTGGCCTTCGGCCAGGAAAGAATCACGGAGGTCGCGGTGGGAATTTCTCCTTCGCCGCGAAAAGGAGACGTTGGTGAACTCGAGCGTTAAAACCATCATGTTTTGGCTCTTCATCCTCATCTGCCTCGTGCTTTTGTGGGGCGTGGTGGAGAGAAGCACAAACATGGGCAAGGAGCCGGAGTACGCTTACTCCGATCTCTATGACAAGGTGGTCAATAACCAGGTGCTCGACGCCGCTATTCAGGGCGACGAGCTGAAGGGCCATTGAAGGTCTCGCCCAAAGACGAGTTCCACACCACTCTGCCCACCAACTATGAAGATCTTTTGAAGGCCATGATCGCCTCCAAGGTCAACTTCTCCATCAAAGAGCCGCAGAACAACGTTCTGATTCCCCTGCTCATCAATGCGGGCCCGTTCGTGCTGCTGATTGCCGTGTGGTTCTTCATGCTGCGGCAGATGCAGTCCGGCGGTAATAAAGCGCTGTCGTTTGGCAAGAGCCGCGCGCGCCTGCTCTCGATGCAGCAGAAGAAAGTCACGTTCAAAGACGTGGCCGGCGTGGATGAAGCCAAGGAAGAGCTGAAGGAGATCATCGAATATCTGCGCGAGCCGCAGAAATTCCAAAAGCTGGGCGGACGCATTCCCAAGGGCGTGCTGCTGGTCGGGCCTCCTGGAACAGGCAAGACGCTACTGGCGCGCGCTGTAGCCGGCGAAGCCAACGTTCCCTTCTTCTCGATTTCGGGATCGGATTTCGTTGAGATGTTTGTCGGCGTGGGCGCAAGCCGCGTTCGCGATCTGTTTGAGCAGGGCAAAAAGAACGCTCCCTGCATCATCTTTATTGATGAAATTGACGCTGTCGGACGCCACAGGGGCGCAGGCCTCGGCGGCGGTCACGATGAGCGCGAGCAGACGCTGAACCAGTTGCTCGTCGAAATGGACGGCTTTGAATCGAACGACGGCGTGATCCTGGTAGCGGCGACGAACCGGCCCGACGTGCTCGATCCCGCTCTGCTGCGGCCCGGCCGCTTTGACCGGCGCGTAGTGGTGGGCCTGCCCGACATTCGCGGGCGCGAGGAAGTCCTCAAGGTTCACGTCAAGAAAGTTCCCGTGTCGGATGACACGAACCTGAACGTGCTCGCGCGCGGAACGCCGGGCTTCAGCGGCGCCGATCTTGCCAACATGGTGAACGAGGCGGCGCTGAATGCGGCGCGCCTGAACCGCAAGCAAGTGACCATGTACGACTTTGAGCTTGCGAAGGACAAGGTGCTGATGGGCGCCGAGCGCAAGTCCATGATCCTGAGCGACGAGGAGAAGCGCGTCACCGCCTATCACGAGGCCGGCCATGCGCTGGTTTCGCTCAAGCGCGACAATTCGGACCCCGTGCACAAAGTCACCATCATTCCTCGCGGCATGGCGCTGGGCGTCACGGTTCACTTGCCTGATGACCGGCATAACTACACGCGCGAGTATCTGGAGACACGGCTGGCTATGCTTTACGGCGGCCGCGTTGCCGAGGAGGTTTTCCTCAACCAGATGTCGACGGGAGCGGGCAACGACATCGAGCGTGCCACGGAACTGGCGCGAGCCATGGTCTGCGAGTACGGCATGAGCCGCCTGGGCCCACTTACTTTCGGCAAGAAGGAAGAGCAGATCTTCCTGGGCCGCGAGATTGCGCAACACCGCGACTTCAGCGAGGAGACCGCACGCCAGATCGACCTTGAAGTTCGCCGGCTGATTGATGAGGCGTACCAATCCGCGCATAACATCGTGGAGGCCAATTCGGACGCCATGCACCGCATCGCCGCCGCTCTGTTGGAGCGCGAAACGATTGACAACGAAGAGCTGAAACTGTTGCTCGAGGGAAAGACTTTGCCTGCGATGCGGTCTTCGCTGGCCGGAGGGGGAGATTCCGACGGCGGCCAGCCGCAACAGGTCCTCAAACCCGAAGGCCGCGGAACTGGCACCGGCGGCTTGCCTGAGGGCTCGCCTTCACCGGCGTAGCCACCTGCGGTGGGGCAGACGCGGCTTCGCCGCCAAACAGCAATCGAAAAGCAAAAAGGGCTGCTCTCGCGAGCGGCCCTTTTTGTTGTTGCGCAGCCATCGATCGCTGTCGCTTACCACGGCAGCGAATCGAAGCCGGGGATCGGGAACTTCGCGCTCAGATTGCGGACCTCGCCTGCAATTCTCTTGAGCCGAACCTCATCGCCGGGATTCGCAAGAGCTTCGGCGATCCATGAAGCGATCTGCCGCATTTCAGATTCCGTCATCCCGCGCGTCGTGCAGGCCGGCGTGCCCAGGCGAATTCCGCTCGGCCGCAGCGGAGGATTCGGGTCGTCGGGAATCACCTGCTTGTTGGTCGCGATGCCGACCTTCTCCAGTGTCTGCTCGGCGCTTTTACCGTCCAGACCGTAGCTCGTGATCGTGTCGGCCACCAGCATGTGGTTGCTCGTGCCTCCCGTCACCAGAGCCACTCCTGCGGCAGAAAGCCCCTCGGCCAACGCCCGCGCATTCTTGAGAATCTGCCGCGCGTAGCTTTTGAAGCTGCTCTCCTCGGCCTTGCGAAAGGTAATCGCCGCCGCGGCAATGCTGTTCATGTGCGGCCCTCCCTGCAGCCCGGGAAAGACCGAACTGTCGATCTGCTTTGCCAGCTCTTTCCGGCAGAGAATCATCCCGCCGCGCGGCCCTCGCAGGCTCTTATGCGTCGTGGTGGTCACGATGTCAAAGCCCGCGTCGAGCGGGTTCGGCAGCACATCGGCCGCAATCATACCCGCCACATGCGAGATGTCAGCCATGGCCAGCGCACCCACTTCGGTGGCAATCGATCGAAAGGCCGAATAGTCGTACTCGCGCGGGTACGACGTGTAACCGCAGAGCACGATCTTCGGCCGCGCTTCGAGAGCCAGGCGCCGCACTCCGTCGAAGTCGATAGCCCCAGCCCGGCCGGGCTCAGTCTTGTAGCGGATGAAGTTGAAGAGCTGGCCCATGTGTGACACCGGCGCCCCATGGGTCAGGTGACCGCCGTGTGAAAGGTCCATCCCCAGGATCGTGTCTTTCGGCTTCACGAACGCCAGATACACGGCTTGGTTCATAGGCGAGCCGGAAAGAGGCTGCACGTTCGCGTGCTCGGCGCGGAAGAGGCGGCAGGCGCGGTCGCGCGCCAGGTTCTCCAGCCGGTCAGAAAACTCCTGGCCGGCGTAGTAACGGCGCCCCGGGTATCCCTCGCAGTATTTGTTCGTGAGCACCGACCCGAGCGCGGCCAGTACTTCAGGGTAGGTATAGTTCTCCGAGGGAATCAAGTCGATTCCTTGCTGCTGGCGAAGCTCTTCGCCGGCAATCGCCTCGAAGACCTCTGGATCGGAAGCAAAACAGAAATCGCGGAACGCGGTCATGGGCAGTCCTCTCGTTGCGGTTGCTGAAGTTCTGAGAAGAATATGCCCAGGCGATCGGCTTGCGCGGCTCCCTTGACGCTTAAAAAGCGCCTCTTGAACCGCTTGAGAACTGCCTCGCGCTCCCCGGTGGTGGCCCACCTGAATCGCCAGTTACGCAAGGGATTCCGGCGCGGCCAGCGTTTGCCCCGCTCCAGAGAACACAGACTAACACAACACCGAACGGCGCAATTGCCAGTTGCCGGAATTCGCAGGAGCGCGACCTTGCAGCCATAACCGCCTGCTCGTCGATCGCAGTTCTCCGTTCACCGTTCACCGTCCACCGTTCACGGCCCACGACTCACGATCCACGGCCCGTGTATACTTCCCCCGCAGTCTTCATCGCCGCTCGCTTGCGAATTTAACTTGAGAGTGCGGACGGCTTCGTCGGTTCCCATCAAGAATGCAGACAGGAGCACTCCGCATGAACGCCATCTCACGCCGTTTTTTGGTTTTGTTCTGGGCTTTGCCGATTTTGTTCGCCGCGTCCGCCGCCCACGCCGCGCCGGTCCCCGGGGCGCCTGTCCTGATGATCTCGATTGACGGCCTCAAGCCCGAGTACATTACGCAAGCCGACGCTCATGGAATGAAACTTCCCTACCTTCGCACGCTGCTGGACAAGGGGACGTATGCAGATGGCGTCGTCGGCATCTGGCCCACTGTCACTTATCCGAGTCACACCACACTGATCACCGGAGTGTGGCCCGCCGAACACGGCATCTACAACAATCACGAATTCGACCCCTTCCAGCGCTATTACGGCGCATGGAACTGGTACGCCTCACAGATTCGCGTGCCCACGCTGTGGCAGGTCGCTCACAAAGCCGGACTGCGCACAGCCAGCATCGGATGGCCCGTCAGCGTTGGCGCAACGGACGTGGACTACCTCATCCCCGAATACTGGCGAGGCCCCGATGCATCAAGCCCGTACAACTCCGTCGATCAGCTGTTGATGGCCGCTCTCGCGCGGCCCGCCGGGCTGATCCAGGAGCTTGAGCCGGCCGTCGGACCCTATATGAACGGGAATGTGACCACGCCGGAAGGCGATGAAACCAAGACCCGCTACGCGCTCGAAATTCTGCGCCGCGACAAGCCAGCCTTCATGACCCTGCACCTCGAGCTCTCTTGACGATGCGCAGCACGCGCACGGCCCCTTCAGTCCCGAGGCCTGCGCCGATCTCGAAGCGCTCGATGGCATGGTGGCGCGCCTCGCGCATCAGTTGTTCGCCAACAGCCCGGGAGCAGTGCTCGTCATCGTCTCCGACCACGGATTCATGGATATTTCGCACTACGTCAATCTCGCCGTTCCCTTCCTCCAGGCCGGGCTTATCAACGTGACTTTGGCCCCCGGCAAAGCTCCGCAAGTCAGCTCGTGGAAGGCCGAGCCGTGGATGGCAGGCGGCATGGCCGCAATCATGCTGCACGATCCTAACGACCACGCGACAGAGCAGCAAGTGAAGACCATGCTCGACGGTCTCGCGGCGAACGCTGACAACGGCATCGCCGAGGTCCTCGATCACGACGCCATCATCAAACGCGGGGCGTTCCCCGATGCAGCATTCCTGGTCGTGTTCAAGCCCGGCTATGACGAGGGTCCCGGACTCACCGGCGACCTCATCACGCCGGTTCCCGGCCACAAGGGCTCTCATGGATTCTCGCCCGAGTATCCTGAGATGCATTCGTCATTCTTTGCCGTAGGAGGCGGAATCGCGCGGCATCGCGATCTCGGCGTGGTGGATATGCGGCAGATTGCGCCCACCGTAGCAGGGATTCTGCATGTGCGCATGCCGACGGCAAAAGCCACGCCGCTGCACGTGCAGCCGTAAAGGCAGTTCAAAGTTCGTAGTTCATAGTTCGCAGACCGAGACGCGCAGCTGAGAGCGAAATGAACTGTGAACTATGAACTGTGAACTGTGAACTGTTTCTAGAAGATTCTGTAGCTGATGCCCACGCTGCCGCCATAAGGCGAAAGTTCGGGGGTCAGGCGCCACTGCTGATATTCGAAGTCGATGGCGCGCAGCGTAAAGCGGCGCGTGAGCCTGTAGTCCACTCCGCCGCCGTAGTCGAGGACGAATGCATTTCCCCCCGAGAGAAAACCCGCTCTGCCCAGGCCGACGAGAAACTTGCCATAAGGCGTTATGCGGTGAAAGGTGACAATGGGAACGCGTGGGCCGACGAGATAAGTGTCCTCGCCATTGCCTGTGGTAGAACCTGGTTGATAGAACTGGTTGAAGCGCATCCAGTGGGCTTCGCCTTCCACCTGGACCCATCGGCTGAAATGGATGTCCACGTAGGCGCCCGCGCCATATAACCGGTTGGGACTGGTCAACGCTTCGCCCAATCCATCGTAATCAGGCTGGAACATGGAACCCAGCGCGCCTGCGGAAACGCTAAGGTTGTGCGAAGTGGCCGCGGGCACCACCTGGCCCCGCGCATAAACGACGGCAAAGGAAGACGCGAACAACAACAACGCGAGGGTCAATCTCTTCATAAACAGAGCGCTCATCCACTTCCTGTGATTCTTCGGTAGAGCTAACAACGCAGCCCGGATACAACCACCGAATCCGTCCAGCGCACCCGATGAAGCGGCGCTTTTCATGCGGTTTCGGCGGGACAGATTCGACCTCACGGCTGCGGGTTTTGCGCCGCGGGTTGCTGTGCCGGCGGTGTACTGCCGGCAGCGGATTGCTGGTCGGGCGTGGCAGCGGAACTGCTGCCGGTCTGCGCCGGAGGAGGGGGCTGAGCATTATCCGGTGCGGCAGCCGGTTGATCGTTCGCGGGCTGTGCACCAGGCGCGGCAACCGAGGGCGGCGTCGCGGCCGGCTCAACGCTGGCCTCTTCATAATGCTGCAGCTTGTAGAAGATTGGCGTGACCTCGAACGGCATCTTGTCGCGTGCGTTCATGGGCGCATAACGCTTGGCGCTCAGCATGTGCACAGAGTCATCCCACGGATCGGTCTTCAGCCAGCTTCCCAGCGGCAATGCGGGGGTTTGCGCAAGGTCGTCCCAGTTCAACTTGGGAGCGTCGTGCTCCAGCGCGACCATCCACGGTGTGCCATCCGGCCTCATCAGCGAGTCGCCCAGCATAGGCGTATTCAGCGCCTTCAGTACCCTGGCCCGATCCGCCAACTGCTCGTAGTACAGGCCCGCATTCGCCAGCCGGTCCTTGTACATGGAGTTCTCCAGATACTCCATTCCCCTCTTCGAAGCGGATTCGTTGTCCACGTCAGAGTGGTTCATATCGATCTTCTGGAAGGTAGCCGTGTCTGGAAAAAGCAACCGGTCATTGAATGCGTAGCGGGTGTCGATGTGATGTCCCATGGCGATATGCGCCAGTTCCATCGCGATCACTGAGGCAATCGCTTCTTCGCTCGGCAGGCTGTCAATCAGCCCCTTGCTCAGCAGGATGGTATTGCCCACAGTCGTGGCTTCAACGGTATCCGTCAGCAGCACGCGCGTATGAAGCTGGTCGGTGAAGGCCAGGTTGTTGGGCACCACCAGGTTGATGACAATCTGATCCAGAACTTTGTTCTCATACCCGCCCTGATCGAGCGGCGCAACCAGGCCCGCTTCCACCAGGCGGTCAATCACGTTGTTCTCGGCCTGGGTGATCCACATGCGCGAAGCCTGCAGCGGGCCCACGTCCTGTGAGTCGTCGCTCTTGTCCACGGCCTCGTCAACCTTAACGCTCACATTCTCGCTTTCGCGCGTGGGCAGCTTGAGAGAGTAGCCCCAGAAATGCGTCTGCGCCTTCAGGCCCACTGATTTCTCGGCCTCTGTGCGCTGCGTCTCTTCGACGTATACGGCCACCGGCAGCCAGATTCCCGGCTGCACGTTCATCCGCCAACTGTCAAAGTGGAAGAAATACTTTGAAGCGTCCTCTGAAGTGGGCCCGGTATACGTGCCGTTGAAGCGAACCACGTTGCCGCCCTCATCCTCGATCCAGATGCGCCCGTAGAACCGGCCGATGCCTTTGACATCGACTTTGGGGTGCACATCGTAGACCCAGGTGCGCACCGACCCCAGAAACTCGCGGCGTACAAAGCTGAACACATAATGCTGCTGGTCGAATCCCGACGGGTCAATGAACATCATCTGCATAAATCCGTTGGGATTGTAAGTAAACTTCTCCAGACCCAGCGCCTTGCTTAGCCCGGTCATCGCCGCCATGGAGCCCTTGAAAAACCCGTGATGGATCTCCGCCTTCGGCTCGTAGGTTTTGTCGAAGAACCCCTTGCTGAAGTCCACGCGGCTGAGCATGTACTGATCGTCAGTCGGCACTTCATAGAGCTTCACGTCCGGTCGCGTGTCCTGAATGTAGGTTTCGACCAGTGGAGTGCGCAATTGAATGTTCTTGATGAGCACTTTCTCTTGCGCGATGGCCCTTTGTACCAACGCAGCCTGTTCCGGGGTAAGCTGGCGCGCCTGTTCATACTTTGGCTGCTTCTTGGCGTGCGCGCATGCTACGCCCATGATCAGAATCAGGAAGGTTAGGGGGATCTTCCGAAACTTCATTTGTTGTGACTCCTATTGATCTCTTTGCGGCTTTGTTCCCGGCCTCTAAAGCCTTTCCGGGCGCAGCGGCTGAGTAGTGGGCCTGTTTATTCCTTGCTTTGGTAAGGCTACGCCAATTGCGGCGCGGTTTTATGCCAATTGGAACGTAATGGTAATCTTCGTCGTTACGTCCACGGGCTCGCCGTTATTGGTCGCGGGGCGGAATCGGATTTGCTGTGCAACGCGCTCAGCTTCCTGATCAAGACCGTGGCCCAGGCCCCGAAGCACGCCATGCACAACCACGCGACCGTTGGCCAGGAAGGTCACGCTCAACACCACATCACCTTCGACGCGCAACTGCCGTGCTTCGCTCGTGTATTGCACTGGCGGCTTGGAAAGAACTTCCACCTCGGTGGAATGAACCACCTGCGTGTTCATCTTCGGCGCCGCGGCTTGCGTCATCCCGGGAATTCCGGCCGAGCCCACCTTGCCGTAATTCGCCGGGCCGGTGCCTGCTGCTCCAGGAATGCCCGCAGAGGCCACTTTGCCCGGGTTTCCGGCGCTGGAGCCGTACTTGGTGCCATTGCCGAGGCCAGTTGATCCAACCACTCCATGCGGCGCGACGGCTGGGCCGTTCATGCCGCCGTAGGGATTGCCAATCGCCGCCACAGTGGCCGGTCGAGTGGCATTGGGATTGGGTGTTGCGCCAAAAGTTTCGCCGAGATGCACCGGCGCTGTCGAGGGTTTGACTGCCGAATTCTGCGCGGGCATCGCGGCCGTCAGTGCAGCCTTAGGCTGCGGTTGCATAATCACCGTCTGCGGCTTGGGCGGCATCACCGGCAGATTTACCTTGGCTTCCATCTGGACCGGCTTCGGCTCCGGTTTGGGCCTGGGCATCTCGATCTGTCGCGGCTGCAGCTCAACCTTGGGGGGTTCCGGCGGAGGCGGCAGCTCCTGCGGGGGTGGTTGCCTGATCTTTACTGCGGGCGGAGGCGGGGTGTTCGGGATGACCAATTCCGTCATCTCGTAGTGCTGTTGAAGCACTTGCTTGGCGGTCATGCCGATAATGATGGCCGTGACGGCAATCGCCACGTTGATGCCGCCGCTCATCAAAAAGGCCAGCGGACGCGTCTCGGGCTCAGGAAGCAAACCGACGAATGTGCCTTGTCCAGGGGTATACGACGTCGCCATTTCTCTAAACCTCGCTTGCGGCCACCCCACCCTTGGGGCACCACTTTGGGAAGTATTGCAAAATCGGGGGAACGCACTCCCGGAACCCAATGACTGCTGCGTTCTTCCAACTGATTTACAGCGTTCAACCGTGCATCAATTCGGTTTGATGATCCGAACAGGGATTTGGAAATCTGACGGTGCCTGTGGCCGAAAACGACGACCGTCCAGCGCCATCTGCCGTTCCCCTAATCCCGATGGCTCCGCCTATCCCTCCCATCGCCTTTTTACCGGATTCCATGAGGAAGAATTGGAAAGAAACCATTACCAGTATACGGACCGGTTAGTTACTCACAGATCACACAAATTGTGTATGTGCCGGTACCAATGGCACGGGGGAATCCGCCTGAATACTCACCCGAACCCAGGCTGCAAGCCCCGCCTATTCCGTTCCTTTCCTTCATGATCCAAGGCACACTACATAAGGAATCGGACGCAGGGGCCGCCGCTTAAGTTTCCATGCAGGAAGCCCAATTCGGGAACGCCCGCGCGCCGCGGATCGGACCGCAGCTGCGACTCCTTCATTGTAATCCCAAGGCGATTGATTCAAGATCCCGGCGTTGCCAGCCGCCCACGCGGGAGATTCAGGCCATGCGAATCGGACGTCCGCACGATCAGGCACTACTCTTATAGACTCAAGTTAAACCAATCTGGTCTAGCGAGGATAGTCCTTTTGTGAAGATTTTCGTGACGGGTGGCGCGGGGTACATCGGAGGAACTGTTGCAAGCCTGTTCATTGAGAAGGGGCATAAAGTCGTCGTTTTTGACAACTTGAGCCATGGCCGGCGCGACCTGCTTCCCGAGGGCGTTGACTTCATCGAGGGCGAATTGGCCGATCGGCAGGCGATCGAAGAGATTTTTACCTCTGCCCGCAAAAAGAACCAGCCTTTCGACGCTGTGCTGCACTTCGCTGCGCTCATTGAGGCCGGCGAATCGATGGTCCGGCCTGAGATTTATTTCCGCAACAACACCGCTTCGACCCTTTCGCTGCTTGAGGCGGTGATCGCGAGCGGCCCAAAACGACTGGTCTTTTCGTCGACCGCTGCCGTCTACGGCGAGCCGGAATCCATTCCGATTCAGGAGGACGCGCGCCTGGCGCCCTCGAATCCCTACGGGCAGTCGAAGCTGCTTGTAGAGCAAATGCTCGCCTGGTTCAATCGAATTCACGGCCTCCGTTACGCCTCATTGAGATACTTCAACGTGGCTGGAGCGCATGAGGGCCCAGCAGGCATCACTCGCGGCGAAGCGCACGAGCCCGAGAGCCACCTGATCCCACTGGTCCTCGACGTAGCGCTCGGCCGCCGTTCCTCGATCCGCATCTTCGGCGACGACTACCCTACTTCAGATGGCACGTGCATTCGCGACTATATTCATGTCTCCGATCTGGCTGAAGCGCACCTGCTGGCGCTTTCGACGCTCGACGCCCGCGCCGAAAACCAGGGACCGCTCATTTACAACCTGGGTAATGGTCAAGGCTTCAGCGTGCGAGAGGTCATCGAGTCGGCGCGTCGCGTCACCGGCCACCCGATCCCCGCCGAGCTTCATCCCCGGCGGCCGGGCGACCCGGCTGTTCTCGTTGCCGGCTCCAGCAAAGCCATCCGCGAGCTGGGCTGGAACCCGCGCTATACCACGCTCGATGAAATCATCCGCACTGCGTGGATCTGGCATCAGAAGCGCTACGCGGAATAGGCCGACCCGCTCGGCGAATTCCTGCGACCGCCGCCTCGGTTTTGCATCTCAGAAATGGATGGTTGAACAGGAAGGCACTTCCCCAATCGCAGCACAAAGTCGGAAAGGCCTCGTCAGGGCTTTCGTCGATTTCTTCATCCTGTTCAGTGGGGTCTCTACCGCATCCAATTTGGCGCGTACGCAGGGTCGCGCGCTGCTCACTCGAGGAATATTTCTGTTCAGAGGCAAATGAGAATTCTGTCCCGTCCCCCGAGCCTCTGCGCTGCGATCCCTGTTCTCTGATCTCTATTCTCTGTAAAATCGTTCTATGCCGATCTCGCGCCAGCAGGCCCTCGACTACTTTCAATCTCCTGACCTGATCGGTTTGGGGTTCGAGGCCGATGCCGTGCGCCGCCGCCTGCATCCCGAGGGCGTGGTCACCTACATCATCGATCGCAACATCAACTACACCAACTACTGCACCGAGTACTGCACCTTCTGCGCCTTCTACCGTCCGCTGCCCATCAACGGCAAGCCTCACCCCAACTCCGAAGACGGCTACATCCTCGACTTCGAGAAGATCTACGAGAAGATCGCGGAGACTCTCGAGATGGGCGGCACCGGCGTACTGATGCAGGGCGGCATTCATCCCGATCTCAAGATCGACTGGTTCGAGCGCCTCTTTCGCGGCATCAAGGAACGCTTTCCAGCGATCTGGCTGCACTGCCTGTCAGCTTCGGAGGTGCTCGCGATCGCCGAGTACTCGAATCTCGACCTGCGCACCACCATCGCTCGCCTGCGTGACGCTGGCCTCGATTCCATTCCCGGCGGCGGCGCAGAAATCCTCGATGATGAAGTCCGCCATCGCATAGCGCGCCTTAAGTGCGACACCGAAGACTGGGTCAGCGTGCATCGCACCGCGCACCAACTAGGCATGCGCACCACCGCGACCATGATGTTTGGCGTAGGCGAAAATTTTGACCAGCGCATCAATCATTTTGAAGTCGTCCGCCGCCTGCAGGAAGAGACCGGCGGATTCACGGCCTTCATCCCGTGGAGCTTTCAGCCCGAAGAACACGGCGCTCGGCGGCCGCGGTTGGGACGAAGCGACCTCCGTCGAATATTTAAAGGTTCTCGCCATCGCGCGGCTTTATCTCGACAACATTGAGAACGTGCAGGCCAGTTGGGTCACGCAGGGATTAAAGGTGCTTGAGCTGGGCCTGCATTTCGGCGGCAACGACGTAGGCTCGGTGATGCTTGAAGAAAATGTAGTCCGCGCGGCCGGCACATCGAATTGCACCACCGAAGAGGAGCTGCGCCGCATCATCCGCGACGCCGGCTTCAAGCCCGTCCAGCGCGACACGCTCTACCGCACGATGTTTTTGAATTAAGCTGGGGTCTTTCCCTTCGGCTCCCGCCGCGATTCCTGCCCCGACTCGCACATTAATCGCGTACCATGCAAGAGGCAGGCCGGCGTCCCCTCCCGCTCCGCTCGCCTGGCAGACTTTGCCTGCACACAACTTGCTTCTGACGAAACCTGGAGGGTCATCTTGGCTCGATATTCCTACTCGTATCTTTGGTGTTTTTCTGGCTGCATCGGTCCTGGCCTGCGCAGCGTCGCACGTTTCCGCACAGCTCGGCAGCGAACTTGTCAATCAACAGGGCGCAACCGCGCCATGCATCGGGCTCGGTCCGATCGCCGCTCCCGCTGTAAAAAAGTGCGTCGGTCTTTTTCAGCAGGCCGGCTTTATCGTCAACAACCAGGTCGGATACTCGGGCCTCACCATCAGCACCAAGGGCGACACCGACGGCTCCATCACTGCCAGTTGATGCTCAATCGCCAGCCGCCGGTGCAGGTTTCAAGGTGGGCGATGCGATCACCGCTGTGAACGGCAAGCCGGTCGCGCCAACGCCGGGCATGATGGCCGCCAAGGGCGTTTTCGGGCAGCGTGGCGACACTTTGCATCTGACGTTGAAGCGCGCCGGATCTCAAGTCGACGTCAGCCTCGTCCGTGCCGCGCAGAAAGCCCCCGCCGGACCAACCGCTTCAGGCTTCATGACTTCGGTCAAGGACATGATCAACTGGCAAAACCAGTTCGCTCCCTGCATCGGCATCGGGCCCGCCGCCCCGGTTGCGATTGAATCTTGCTACGGGCATTTCAAGCCATATGGCTTCATCAAGGCCGCGGAACTTGGCTCGACCGGATTCCAGATTGACCAGGCAAACAAGAGCAAGGCGCTGGTGACGACGGTGGACCCCGGCTCTCCCGCATCCAAGGCCGGCATCGAGTCCGGCGACGAAATCGTCGCCATCGAGGGTCAGCCTTTAAAAGCCAGCAACGGAGAAGCCGCCAACGAAAAGCTTTTCGGCAAAATTGGCGATCAATTCAAAGTGACAGTTCAACGCGGGCAGAACGATCCGACCATTGAATTGGTTCTGGCCGCCAAACCAAAAAAGTAATTCGTCGAATCGCGCGCGCAGCCCGCCTCATCGGGAGTTTGAGCTCGGGATCAGTTCTGCGGGTGCTGCATTGGCGCAGCGCCTTGGGGAGGCGGCGGTCTTTTGACCGGTGGAGTGAAAGCAGTGCGGCGGCAGCGAAAAAGGGTGTGCTTCCCTCAAGGGGAAAGCCGGTTGTTCCGGCAGCGCTGCCGCCGCTCTGGGGAGTGCACTGCGCCCCAACGGTAGAATCCCGGCGGGACAAAAACTGTGCAATTTTGAGCAGTTTGCACTTTTTTCCGCAGCGCCCGGGCCGCACAATGCATCTACGCTCTAGATATGACACAAACTGCATCGCTTTCCCTGCGCACCCTCGGCAACTCCGATCTTGAACTCACCCCCATCGGCCTCGGCACATGGGCCATCGGCGGCGGCGACTGGTCGAACGCCTGGGGGCCGCAGGACGACGCCGACTCCATCGCCGCCATCCATCGCGCCGTCGACCTGGGCGTCAACTGGATTGACACCGCGGCCGTCTACGGGCTCGGCCACTCTGAAGAAATGGTCGGCGCGCGCCGTCAAATCTCTGTCGCGCAAGCCTTACATCTTCACCAAGTGCTCCCTGCCCTGGCATGCCGATCGCTCCGTCTACAACTCGCTCAAGCCCTCTTCGATTGCCGAAGAAGTTGAAGCTTCTCTCAAGCGCCTGCAGGTCGACACAATCGACCTTTACCAGATTCACTGGCCCAACCCCGACGATGAAGTGGAAGAGGGATGGGAGACGCTGGCGCGACTTCAGGAAGAAGGCAAGGTTCGCTGGATTGGCGTTTCCAACTTCTCTGTCGACCAGATGAAGCGCGCCATGCAGATCGCGCCCATCACCAGCCTGCAGCCGCCTTACTCCATGCTGCGCCGCGCCATCGAGAAGGAAATCCTTCCCTTCACGCAAGCCAACGGCATCGGCGTCATCAACTACTCGCCCATGCTATCGGGGATGCTCACCGGCAAAATGACCACCGAGCGCGCGGCCAACCTGGCCCCGGACGACTGGCGGCGCAAGAACAAGGAATTCAACGAGCCGCGGCTCGCGCAGAATCTGCGCCTCGTAGAACTGCTGCGCGAAATCGGCAGCGGACACGGCGTAACTCCCGGAGTGGTCGCCATCGCCTGGGTTCTGCACAACCCAGCCATCACAGGCGCAATCGTGGGCGGGCGCAGCGCCAAGCAGGTGGAAGAAACCGCTGCCGCGCTCACCTTCCGTTTAACTGAAGAGGAATTCGCGAAGATCGGCGCGTTTTTGGCCACGATGCAGCAGTGAAGCCCCGGCTGTTTCACGTTCGCAGGACAAACAAAAACCCCGGCCGAAGCCGGGGTTTTCGTTTCAAAGAAGAATCTTGGTTACATTGCAGCGACGAAGTCCGGAACCATGACGGCTGCGTGCTCCTGCAGCAACTGCGTCATGCGGGCGGCCATGCCGGTGTACATCGACGCGGCGCGGAACGCATTCACGCGAACACCTTCGCTAGCGTGGCGGAATGCATATTGCGCCAGGGCCGCAAGCACGCAAACTCGAATCTGCATTGCGTCGCTGTGCAAGGTCTCGATGAGCAGGCGGTCAACAGAATCGCAATGCTTGGCTGCGAAATCCGCCATCTCCTGCATGACTCGCGCATTCTGGTAGATCACCCACAGGCCTTTCGGACCTTCCATGCGGTGCCAGGCATCTTCAGGGGTGGCGCTCAAACCTTCCTGCCACAGGAAGTGGTCGCTCAATTCGCGAGCGCTCCATTCAGGGCGAAGACGGGCCAGCAACGAATCCCATGTTTGCGCGTTGCGGCGCTGCACGCTCTGGCGCCACTTCACAAGAACTAAAGCGGTCGCAACCACGGCAGCAATTTGGAGTACAAGCAAAGCCATCAATGATCCCCAAATTCAGTCTATCGGCACCTTGTGCTCTACTGTCCGAACTCTGAACGTTTCTGTGTACACCACTACTTGTAGCAGAATCCAAATTGTTTGTCTCCGGTAAAAAGGGGGGGCGGCATACCACTTTCGGGGGATAAATTGTCTAGGTGCCGAACACTGCATGAATGCAATCGTTCACCTGCCACGCGCGACTTGTCCTCTCGAATCCACGTGCTCCAGCCCCGCACGCTGCGTCGAAAGCCTTCCATTACAATGGAATACAAAGAGAATTCTCTGCGAAGGAGCCACCCCCAAGTGCTCGAAAGAACCTTCAGCATCATTAAACCGGACGCGGTAGCCGATGGACTTGCCGGCGCCATCCTTACTGAAATTGACAAGGCCGGCTTCCGCATCGTCGCCATCAAGAAGGAATTCATCACCAAACGGGAGGCCGAGGGCTTTTACGCCGTTCACAGCGAGAAGCCATTCTTCTCAAGCCTCACAGACTTTATGGCCTCAGGCCCCCTGTTCCTCATAGTTCTTGAGAAAGAGAACGCGATTGCGGATCTCCGCAAGCTGATGGGCGCTACCAATCCCGCCAATGCCGAAGAAGGCACGATCCGCAAGAAGTTTGCGCGGTCACTTGGAGAGAATGCCATTCATGGCTCCGACGCAAAGGAAACGGCGGCCTTCGAGATCGGCTATTGGTTCGCGGGCTACGAGCTGATTTAGGCAGCCCGGTGCAATGGAGGGCTCTTCAAATGAGCACAAACGATAACCAACTGCTGCGGCTGTTTCTCGAGTCCTCGCGGACCGAACTTCTCGGATTAACCTGGTCGCGGCTCAGGGAATGCGTGACTCCGCTGACTGCGGAGCAATTGTGGTGGCGGCCTAACGATGCTTCGAACAGCATCGGAAACCTGTTGCTCCATCTTGACGGCAATGTGCGCCAATGGCTGGTTGCATCGTTCAACACGAAAGACGACACGCGCGACCGTCCGGCTGAATTTGCCGCGCAAGGCGGGTTCTCGGCTGCCGACTTGCTCGCCCGCCTGGGCGCCACGCTCGAAGAGGCTGGCCAGGTCCTCGCGCGCCTTACTGAAGACGAATTATTGGCTCCCCGGGAGATTCAGGGCTACCACACGCGCGGTCTCGACGCCATTTACCATGTCGTCGTGCACTTCGGCCTGCACTACGGCCAGATTGCTTACATCACTAAGAGCCTGCTCGCCAAAGACCTCGGCTTTTACAAAGAGCTGAACAAAACCGGCCGGGCGTCCTGAGCTTCTCCGGGCGACGTCCATCCCATTGATATAATCCGGTCACCTATCGAGTAGGAGCCCACCGGTATGCTCAATCGCAAGCTCTGCGTCGCGATTCTTTTTGTTGCCTTCTCAATCAACTCCCTTGCGACTGAACCCGCTCAAGTCGTCACTTGGCCCCTTTCTGGCACGCCAGTCCTGCGATTCAGCTTCATCAAGTTAAAGGAAATCGGTTCGATGGGCACTGAGCGGACGTTCGTCACCGACGTCCTTGCGGAAAACCTCTCCGCGAAGCTCATTCCGACCCAGAAATTCTCGGTCTACGTGCTCGACAAGAAGCAGGTGCGCGTTGGTGAGGCATGGATGCAGGTAGACGACCTCGGACCTGGCCAGTCGGCAAGATTCCAGATCTCATTCAATGCATCAGGCACCCCAGCGACAGTGTCCGTCCTCTCCTCTTCCGACATTCCACGAAAAGTTTCGCTGACCGTGAACTCAGTGCCACAAGGCGCAGACCTCAAGCTGGATGGCGTCGAGGTCGGCATGACGCCAAAACTCATCGGCGTCGGAATCGGAAAACATCAACTCGGTTTTAGCAAGGAAGGCTTTAACGCGGGAACTTTCCCGCTTGAAATTGGCCCCGACGACGTTTCCGGCGGCTCCATCAGCTACGAGCTCGGCGCGGCGCGGTACGACACAATCATATTGAGAGACGGCAGCGTTTTGAACGGAGACCTCGATTCGATCTCGGGCATGGATGTGGCTGTGCGGATCGGCGGCAACCTTCAGCACTTTAATCGAAATCAGATCAAGCAGATCGTTATGGTCGAGCGAGACGCGCCGAGCCCGGACCCCATGCCGCCTCCAGAGCCAAAGCAATAGCCGCGTACCCGGCGCACTGTGGAAGCTGTGATCTCTATCGCAGCGAGCTTAGCCTGAAAACGACAAAAGAATCGCCGCCTGGTTTACGGCCGCCGCGCGACTGCCACGCGGGAAATGCCCTGCAAATCTTTCGTAAATTCAATTCCGGTGAATCCGGCGCCGGCGAGCAAATCATGAACCGCCGCTTCCTGGCCGAACCCTATCTCCAGCGCCAGGACTCCATCGGGTACAGCGCGTCAAATGCCGCCGGAATCAGACGGCGATAAATCTCAAGACCATCTGCGCCGGCAAACAGCGCCTGCGCGGGCTCGTAATCGCGCACCTCGACCGCGAGCGAATCGCGGTCGGTCTCCGCCACATAGGGAGGATTGGAGACGATCAGATCGAACTTTATTTCTGCTACAGGCACCAGCAGATCGCCTTCATAAAAGCGAACTCTCTCCGCAACTCCCTTTCGTGCCGCGTTTCCTCGAGCTACTTCCAGAGCTGCTGCGGATTGATCGGTCGCATGAATCCGCGCATCCGGTAAACGGCTCGCCAGCGCCACCGCGATCGCTCCCGATCCCGTGCCCACATCCACAATGCGCGGCCGCTCGAACCCACGCGCCAGATCGATGACCTTTTCCACCAGGTGCTCGGTTTCCGGACGCGGGATCAGCACGTCGCGATTCACCTTGAAATTCAGTCCGTAGAACTCCGCCTCGCCGGTGATGTATTGGATGGGCTCTCCATCGCGTCGGCGCTTAACCCGCACGCGAAAACTGGCCTCCAAGTTCGCCGCCAACGTTTCGTATTCGTGCGCGATCAACCAGGCCAGGTTTGCATCCGGTCTGTCTTCCTTCAGCGCGTGAAGCAGCAACGTCTCCGCGTCGCGGCGCGCGCGCTCCGCATGTGGCCCCGTAGCCAGCGAGTGCTCCGCCTCGGCCAGCAGCGCGCGAATTGTCTTGTGATCGGTCAGCACAGTCGTCATCTGCGTTAAATTCCAAAGACGGTGCCGTCTTATCGCAGCGGCCGTCCCACTGCGAGGCACAGTTCAAATATAGATGTCTTATAATCGAGCCCGAAAGCTCGCCTTCCCCAATTGCACTTTATCTGTCCGGCGAGCACACCCGTTGAACGACAACCGTCCGCCGCGCAGGCGCGCTTACAACCCATCGACCGCGGAATCGGCAGGCGCTTCTTCCCTGCCGTGGAGGGCTATGCAGCAAGGCCGCAGTCTTTCCTCATCTCGATCCCGGCTCTGCTCCGTCTCTCTGCTGTGCCTGTGCGCCATCCCTGCTGTCGCGGAAGGCGCCCAATCTACGCCCAGTATTCTCGCGCCCGCTTCCACTCCCGCGCATGAAATCTACGGCCTCTCGCTCTTCGTGCTTCTTATTACCGGCTCCATCTTCGCCGTAGTCGCCGGGCTGCTTGCTTATGTCATCTTCAAATTCCGGGCGCGCGGGCCCGACGCTGAGCACGAGCCGCCGCAGATTTACGGCAGCACGCAAGTGGAGCTCGCGTGGACCGTCATCCCCGTTCTCATCGTTGTCGTTCTTTTTCTCACTACCGCGCGCATCATCTTCGCCATTCAAGATGCTCCTGAGCCCAAATCCGCGCTCGAAGTCACCGTCATCGGCCACCAGTTCTGGTGGGAATTCCGTTATCCCAAGCTGAACATCGTGACCGCCAACGAGCTGCATATCCCCGCGAGCACGCGCGAACTCTCCGAGCCAACCTATCTTCACCTGCTCTCGGCCGATGTCGATCACAGCTTCTGGGTGCCGCAGCTCGCCGGTAAAACCGATTTGATTCCCAACCACCCCAATGACATGTGGCTCGATCCGCGCGAGCCCGGCCTCTACGTTGGCCAGTGCGCGCAATTCTGCGGCATCGAACACGCCAAAATGCTCATTCGCGTCTACGTTGATACGCCGCAGCAGTTCGACGCATGGGCCAAGAACCAGCAACGGCTTGCCGTCGACGATTCCACTGTCGCCGCCGGCCGCCAGGTTTTTGAAACGCAGGCCTGCGTGAATTGCCACACCATTGTCGGCACGCCCGCTCACGGAACCTTCGGCCCCGATCTAACGCACCTGATGAGCCGGGCAACCATCGCCGCCGGAGCCGCGGCCAACACGCCCGATAATCTGCGCGCCTGGATCCACGATCCCGGCACATTTAAACCAGGAGCACTCATGCCCGCCATGCAGCTAAGCGACCAACAGACCGACGAACTCGTCGCGTACCTCTCCACTTTGCACTGAAGGAAACACGATGGCCGACCAGACACTCCCGATTCCCGGCTCATTAACAGCAACGCCCTCGCGCGGCGCGGCCATGCTTGAGTGGTTGCATGGTTGGGTGGTCACCGTCGATCACAAAAAGCTGGGCATTCTCTACATCGTCTACGCGATCTTCTTTCTGCTCGTCGCCGGAGCTGAAGCGCTCGCCATGCGCATTCAGCTCGCCATCCCCAACAATCACTTTCTGTCGCCCGAACTCTACAACGAGTTCTTCACCATGCACGGCACCACGATGGTTTTCCTGGTCGGCATGACCTTTATCTTCGGTTTCGGCAACTATCTGGTTCCTCTCATGATCGGCGCGCGCGATATGGCCTTCCCGCGGCTCAATGCGTTCAGCTTCTGGATGACGGCCTTCGGCGGGCTGTTGCTCTACTTCAGCTTCATCGGCGGCTTTGGCCTGTATGGCATGGGTGCTGCGCCCGACGTGAGCTGGTGGGCCTACGCGCCGCTCACCGCCAAAGCGTTTTCGCCGGGCCACAACACCGACTATTGGGCGCTGTCGCTCATCATCATGGGCTTCGGCACGCTGGGTGCGGCCATCAATACCCTGGCAACGGCGTTTTCGATGCGTTGCCGCGGCATGACGCTCTTCCGCATGCCACTCTTCGTGTGGCTGATGGTCGTGACCAGCGGTCTCACGCTCATCACCATCACGCCTCTCACCGCCGCGCAGATCATGCTGACCATCGATCGCTACCTCGGCGGGCATTTCTTTGACACGCAGGCGGGCGGTTCGGCGACGGTGTGGATGCACTTCTTCTGGATCTTCGGCCATCCGGAAGTCTATGTGTTGATCCTGCCCGCATTCGGCATTGCGAGTGAAGTGATCCCGGTGTTCTCGCGCAAAGCCATCTTCGGCTACCCGGTGATGGTTGCGGCCTCTGTCGGGATCGCGTTCGTGAGTGTAAGCGTGTGGGCGCACCACATGTTCACTGTTGGCATGACCTCGGTGAGCAACGCCTTCTTTGTCCTCTCCACGATGATGGTCGGCATTCCCACAGGCATCAAGATCTTTAACTGGATTGCGACCATGTGGGGCGGAAAAATTCGCTTCGCTACGCCTATGCTGTTTGCCACTGGATTTCTGTTTCAGTTTCTGATTGCGGGACTGACCGGCATCATGCTCTCCGTTGCGCCCTGGGATTGGCAATTGCACAATTCCTACTTTGTGATCGCGCATTTTCACTACACGCTGACCGGCTCATTCGTCTTCTGCATCTTTGCGGCGATCTATTACTGGTATCCCAAAGTCACCGGCCGCATGCTCTCGGAAACGCTCGGCAAGTGGCACTTCTGGCTCTTCCTCATCGGTTTCCACATCACTTTTGACACCATGCACTTCGTCGGCATTCTTGGCATGCCGCGTTCCATTTACACCTATGAAGCTGATCGCGGATGGGGCACGCTCAACATGATCATCTCTGCGGGCGGCATGATTCAGGCGATCGCCGTGCTGATCTTCGCGTGGAACCTGATCGACTCCTATCTGCATGGCAAGGAAGCCGGCAACGACCCCTGGGATGCGTGGACGCTCGAGTGGTCCACACCCTCGCCGCCGCCCGCCTATAACTTTGCGGCTGATCCCGTGGTGCGCAGCCGGCGTCCGCTCTGGGACATCAAGCACCCCAACGATCCCGACTGGAAGTACGAACAATGAGCGCGATTCAGAATTCGATGCCCATCTTCGCCGATGAAAACTGGCGTCTGCCTTCGCGCGGCCGCGTCGGGCATGTTCTCGCTCATCATCGGCGAGTCGGCTATCTTCACCATCTTTGTGGTCGCCTACGTTTATTACATCGGCCGCAGCACGTATGGGCCCACGCCAAAAATTCTCGAGCATCCCCATCTTCAACACTGTCTGCTTGCTTTCGAGCAGCCTCACCATTTGGCTCGCCGAACATGCTATCGAGCGCGGCCGCATGCGCGCCTTCGCCGCCTGGTGGGCGATCACCATGGCGCTCGGAATTGTCTTTCTCGCCGGGACAGCCCAGGAGTGGACGCGGCTCATCGTCCACGAAGGCCTGACCATTCGCACGAATCTCTTCGGCACAACTTTCTACTCGCTCGTGGGCCTGCACGCCACGCACGTCGTTGTCGGCCTCATCATGCTTTCGCTCGTGATGATCTTCACGCTTCTTGGCCGCGTCGAGCAACGCCACGCCGAGCGCATTCAGGTGCTCTCGCTCTACTGGCATTTCGTTGACGCGGTGTGGGTCGTGGTCTTCACCGTGGTCTATATCGTGGGCAGGTAAATCGCAATGGCGGATTCTCTCCAACACGAGCCAGCAGCAGAGCGCGACGATCCACTTGCCCGCGCCCACCGCATGGCCCATCATCCTCGCCTTCGGATGCACGCTCGCTGCCGCCGGTCTCGTCACCAGCGCGGGCATCAGCATTCTCGGCGGCGTCTTCATGCTCGCCGGCAGCATCGGATGGTTTCGCCAGGTGCTTCCGCACGAACAGCACGAGGACATCTCCATCGTCGATCAGCCCGTCACCATCGCATCGTCGCGCACGCTGGTCGATCGCGTCAGGCTCAGCCCCGAGCACCGCGCGCGCCTGCCCGTAGAAACATATCCCGTCAGTCAGCGGCATCAAGGGCGGTATCGCTGGCGGCATCGCCATGATCGGGCCTGCGCTTCTCTATGGCCTGATCGCGCAGCACAGCATCTGGTACCCGGTGAACCTGCTCGGCGGCGCGGGCGTGGCTCACTGGAGCAATCCCACGACCGCCGAAATTGCCGCCTTTCACTGGCAAAGTCTTTTTATCGCCATCGTCATCCACACACTCACCTGCCTGCTGGTCGGCCTGCTTTACGGCGCCATGTTGCCCATGTTGCCGCGCCATCCCGTTTTGCTCGGCGGCATTCTCGCGCCCGTTTTGTGGACGGGTATTCTCCATTCCTTCATGGGCATCATCAATCCCGCGCTCGCCGATCGCATCTCCTGGAGTTGGTTCCTTGTCTCCCAAGTCGCCTACGGAGTGACCGCAGGAATTGTCGTTGCGCACCAGGACCGCGTCCCTACGGGTCAATCCCTGCCCTTTGCCGCCCGCATGGGCATTGAAGCGCCGGGCATGATGCATTCGCGCGCCGACGCCGGGCCACCGCCCTCAACACGAAGTGACGATAAGGAGAAGCCGTGAGCCCGCGCGGATCGGTCTTGTTCGGCGCTTTACTTGCCGCGCTCGTCTCCGGCTGTGCCCACGCGCCCGGCTATCCGCCCGATCCTATCCAGCGGCCCGATGCGGTCGCCGATTTTGCAACGCTCTACAGCCAGAACTGCGCCGCATGCCACGGAGCCAACGGCCAGAACGGCCCGGCCATCGATCTCGCCAATCCCGAATATCAGGCCCTCGTTGACGACGCCACGCTGCGCAAGTGGATCTCCGGCGGCATGCCCGGCACCGAGATGCCGGCCTTTGCCGCAATCGCAGGGCGGAATGCTGACCGACGCGCAGGTGAATGCTCTCATCGCCGGAATGCGCCAGCAGTGGTCGCGGCCGAATGCGCTAGCCGGAGCGACGCCGCCTTCATACGTGCAGACACAATCCGGCGATTCGCATCGCGGCGAGCTTGCTTATCAGGCGCACTGCGCGTCATGCCACTCGCCCTCGCGCCAGCAAATCACCAGCCCCGTCTATCTCTCCCTCATCAGCGATCAGGCCTTGCGCGACATCATCGTCGCCGGACGACCGGACATAGGCCAGCCCGATTGGCGCAACGACGTGCCGGCCGGAGCAAAAGCTACACCGCTCTCCGCCGCAGACGTCGACGACATCGTCGCATATCTGGCGAGCCTGCGGACTGCTTCGCCGCAGTTGGCCGCCAACCATGCGCCCGCATCGGGCGGGAGGCAAACAAAATGAGCAACGAAGACAACAGCATCGAGCGAGCCGCCGTCGCAAAGCGCGACCGCGCCCGTCGCCGATGAAGCGGCGACACGATCCGCGCATCGTCTCCCGCCGCTGGCTGCTGTTCAAAGCCAGCATCGCTCTCAACGGAGTCGTCGGCTTGGTGCTCGCCGTGCCCATCCTGCGCTACTTCTTCGCGCCCTGGCGCAAAGACGCGAGCTTCAACTCCTGGGTCTCGCTCGGACCCGCGACTGCATTTCCCGCCGGAGAAACGCGCCTCGCCTTCTACAAAAATCCCTCCGCGAATTCCTGGGACGGCCAGACCGACAACATCGCCTGCTACGTGCGCAGTGATAGCGCCAACAAATTCAGCGTCTTCGCCATCAATTGCGCGCACCTCGGCTGCCCCGTGCGCTGGTTTCCGCAGTCGCAGCTCTTCATGTGCCCCTGCCACGGCGGCGTCTACTACGCCGACGGCTCGCGCGCCTCCGGGCCGCCTGAGCGCGGCCTCTTCACCTACAACTGGAAGATTGTCGTCCGGCGAGTTGCTCATCGACGCCGGCCAGATGCCGACGCTCTCGAACACGGCGAAGCTGGTGAAAATTTCTACCGGCCAGGGAGACTGCTCATGCAGCGGCTGAAGCAAACCGCAAGCCGCGTCTACAACTGGCTCGAGCTGCGCCTGCAGCTTGAAGGGCCGGTGAAGGAAGCGGCTCTGCACCCGGTGCCGCGCAACACGGCAAGCTGGTGGTATGTCTTCGGCAGCGCCGCCTTCACGCTGCTCTTTCTGCAGATCTTTACCGGCATTCTGCTGGCGCTGGTTTACGTTCCTTCGGCGGGCGAAGCGTGGAACAGCCTCAACGTTCTGAATCACCAGATTCCGCTCGGCTGGTTTCTGCGCGCGCTGCACGGCTGGGGATCGAACTTCATGGTCGCCATCGTCTTCATCCACATGGCGCAGGTGTTTCTCTTCGGCTCCTACAAATTTCCCCGCGAGCTCACCTGGATCGTCGGCGTTTTTCTGCTGCTGATGACGCTCGGCATGGCCTTCACCGGCCAGGTTCTGCGCTTCGATCAGGACGCCTACTGGGGCCTCGGCATCGGCGCATCCATCGCCAGCCGCGTGCCCTTCATCGGCGGCGGCCTGGTGCATCTGCTTCTCGGCGGTCCCATCATCGCCGGCGCCACGCTTTCGCGCTTCTTCGCGTTTCACGTCTTCGTGATTCCCGGCGCGTTGCTGCTCTTCGTTTTCGTGCACGTGTGGATGGTCCTCAAGCTCGGCATCAATGAGTGGCCCATGCCGGGGCGGCTCGTCCAACGCGCAACTTACTTCGCAGGAATACAAGCAACTCACCCACGAAGACGGCATTCCGTTCATCCCCGGCGCGTTCTGGAAGGATCTCGTCTTCTCCGGCGCCATTCTCGCTGCCGTCGCTGTCTGCGCGTTCGTCTTCGGACCCTACGGCCCCAGCGGCCAGCCCGATCCATCGATCATTCAGACCGTTCCCAAGCCGGACTTCTCGTTCCTGTGGATCTACACGGTGCTCGCGTATCTCCCACCGGAGATGGAGACGCCGTTCATTCTGATCGCTCCGCTCTTCGCCATCGCCGGTCTGCTCGCGCTGCCGTTTTTTGCATCGGAGGGCGAGAAGAGCTGGCATCGCCGCCCCGTTGCGGTGCTCACCGTCTCAACCATTGCGGTTTGCTGGGGCGTGCTCACGCACCTTGGGACAACGACGCCATGGAGCCCGCACATGAACGCATGGAGCAGCGATGCTCTCCCCGTGCGCGACGTGCAAACTGCCACGCCACTGGTGCGGCAAGGCGCGGTTGTCTTTCAGGCCAAGCAGTGCCGCAACTGCCACTCCATCGGCGGAGCCGGCGGCGAGCGTGGTCCTGCGCTCGACGACGTGGCCACGCGCATGACCATCGACCAGATGCGCTTCAAAGTGGTTACCGGCGGCGGCAACATGCCTGCCTACGGCAAAAATCTTTCTCCCGCGGAGATCGAGGCGCTGGTTAGTTTTCTTGAAACGCTGCATCCGGCCAACGAGCCGCCGGCGTACGACGCCTCGCGGCGTGCAGTCGACGGTGAAGAGCCGCCGGCAAATTCCGCCCCGCCGCAGAATTCCGCTCCCAGCCGATCGCCCCGCAACCGGAAACTCCGGCCCGTGATCCCAGCCTCATGACCGACTCGACCAGCATCGCCGATCTCTTCACTCGATGGGACATTCCCTGGGCCGTCACCACTACGCTTGCGCTTACTACGCTCGTTTACACGCGCGGATGGCTGCTGATTCGCCGCACGCGCCCGGCCCAATTCCCTGTCTGGCGACTCGCCACATTTCTCGGCGGAATGGTCGCACTCTTCGCCGCCGTCGCCTCGCCGCTCGATACCTTCAGTGAATCGCTCCTCTTCATGCACATGGCGCAGCACTTTGTGCTCATGTCCATCGCGCCGCCGCTGATCGTTCTGGGCGCGCCCGTGGTTCCCATGCTGCGCGGACTTCCCCGTTTCGCAATTCGCCGCCTGCTTCGTCCGCTTTTTGTCTCTCGGATGATTCATCGTGCCGGAGCGTTTCTAACGCGTCCGCGCGTCGCATGGCTGGCCATGAACGCCGCCTACATCGGCTGGCACATTCCCCGCGCCTACGAATTTGCACTCGCTTCGGAAAACTGGCACAACTTCGAGCACGCCTGCTTCTTCTTCACCAATTTGATGTTCTGGTGGCCGATCATACAGCCGTGGCCGAGCCGCCCGCTGCGCTCGCGCTGGATCTTGATTCCTTATCTGCTACTCGCCGACGTGGTCAATACGGGAGTCTCGGCGTTCCTCTGCTTCACCGGCCGCCTGCTGTATCCCAGCTACGCGCTGGTCGCACGGCCGTTCGGCTTTGGTGCGCTTCAGGACCAGGTTGCCGCAGGCGCTTTCATGTGGGTGTGCGGAACGATGGTCTACCTGATTCCCGCGGTTGCTATCGTCGCGCAGCTTCTCTCATCCCCTGCCGGCACGACGCGCGCAGCTCACCCTCTCCACGAATACAAGGCCTGAGCAGCGTACTCAGAGCGGGTAGCGTTCGGCATCAATGCAATAGCGGGCTACCGCGCGGCTCAATGCCACCACATCAGCCGGGGTCGATCGCGCCAGTCGACGCACAATCGCCAACTGCGTCGTCAGCGCGTCGCCTTCGCCGCAGGCCGCCAGCACTCGCCGCGCCGCTTGCTCGGCCAGCGCCATCGATTCTTCCGCCAGCAATCCCGTCATCGCCGCCGCAACTTCTGCCGAGCTGCGCCCTGCGCCGGCAATTTTCTGCGCGCGCACCAGAGCCGACTCGAGCGCGAAAACCTGGCTGATCATGTCGGCCAGGTCGGCCATGATCTCCTGCTGCTCCTCAAGCGCCGTCATGAATCGCTGGCTCGCCACGCCCGCCGCAAACAGCGTCATCTTCTTCACTGCGGCCAGCACTGCGGTCTCATGAGCCAGCGGCTCGCCCGCATCGCTGTCGCCGCCGAACGCCGGCGGTTCCATCACCTCGTCCATCACGCGCTTGATCGCCGCCAGCAGCGGCAACTTCCCATTCATTGCGCGCTTCATCATCCAACCCGTAATGATCAGCCGGTTGATCTCGTTCGTTCCTTCGAAGATGCGGTTAATCCGCGCGTCGCGATACGTGCGCTCCGCCGGATACTCCTCGACGTAGCCGTATCCGCCCATCGTCGCGATCAGCTCGTCCGCCACCAGCGTCAGCATCTCCGATCCGTAGACCTTCAAGATGGAGCACTCAACGGCGTACTCTTCAATTCTGCGCGGAACATCGATGGCCGGCTCCGCATTCACGCCCTCGAGTTTTGCCCCGCCCAAACGAGCATCCATCAGGCCCGCCGTGCGGTAGGCCATGCTCTCTGCCGCGTAAAGCTGCGCCGCTGCCAACGAAATCTTCCGCTGGATCAGTCCGAACTCGGAAATCGATTTGCCAAACGCGCGGCGTTCCTTGGCATAGCGGATCATCTGCGCCAACGCGTGTCGTGCCCCGCCGATGCATGCCACACCGAGCTTGAAGCGGCCCACGTTCAGCACATTGAATGCGATGTGGTGACCCTTGCCGGCCTCGCCCAGCAAATTATCTTTTGGAATCTTGCAATCCTGCAAAACCAGCGGGCAGGTGGACGAGCCGCGAATCCCCAGCTTGTGTTCTTCCGCGCCAACCGTAAGCCCAGGTGTCCCGCGCTCGATCAGAAATGCCGAAAACTTCTCGCCGTCAATTTTCGCGAAGACCGTGTACAGGTCCGCGATGCCGCCGTTGGTCAGCCACTGCTTCTCGCCGTTCAAAATGTAGTGGGCGCCATCGGGCGAAAGCACCGCGCGCGTGCGGATGTTCATGGCGTCCGAGCCCGAGCTGGCCTCGGACAATCCATACGCGCCGATCCACTCGCACGATGCAAGTTTCGGCAGGTAGCGCTGCTTCTGCTCTTCGGTGCCGTACCAGACCAGTGGCAGCGTGGCGATGCCGATATGCGCGCCAAACGCCGTCGAAAAGCTTGCCAGCACGGAGATATGGTCGGTGATGAGCGTCGAGCTCACCTTGTCCATCCCCAGGCCGCCGTACTCCTCGGGAACATCGATCGCGGTGAAGCCAAGCTCGGCGGCCTTGCGCAACACCGCCTGCATTGCCCCCGGCTCTTTTCGCTCGATCGCCGCCACGCGCGGCAAAATCTCTTCGCGCGCGAACTGCTCTGCGGTGGCCGCGATCTGGCGCTGCTCTTCGTTCAGGTCTTCGGGAGTGAATATTTCATCGGGCCTGCGCGATTCGATGAGGAAGCTGCCGCCCGCGGCGGCAGGCAATCGGCGATGCGATGACGGCGTCCATTGGCTTGAGGTGTCTCCTTGCAATACCACCCTGATAGCTGGCCCGATGCGCCAACCTTACTTGAGCGCCTCAAGTCTCCGCAACCGGCCGTCAACGTCCCGCAGTTATCGAGTGGCTTCAAACAGGAACCAGGCTCGCCGCTCCGCTTCGTCGATCCAGACCTCGATCAAACTCGTCGTTGCGTAGTCGTTGGCATCGGACGCCACTTCGTGCGCCTCGCGAAGGCTCTTCACCAGCGCTCTGTTGTCGGCCCCGAGCTCCTCCAGCATGCCGTGCGGGGGAACGAACTCGTAGTCGTTGTCCTTGATCCGCTGCAACCGCGCAATCTGTCCGATGGAGCGAATCGTCTGCCCGCCAACCTTGCGCACGCGCTCTGCAATCGCATCGGAAATGGCGAAGATCTGGTCGGCCTGCTCATCGAGCAGAAGATGATAATCGCGAAAATGCGCGCCGCTCATGTGCCAGTGGAAATTCTTGGTCTTGATGTAGAGGGTAAAAACGTCGGCCAGAAGAGCATTAAGCGCGTCCGTCAATTCCTTCACCTGCTCAGGAGTGAAGTCATCCGGATTGCTGGTCTTGGCTGCCTTATTCGATTGGGTAGCGTGAGTTGGCATCTGATCTCCTTTTGGCGCGAGCAGCAGGCGAACGGCGGAATACGGAAATCCGGGAGGGAAGCGCTGCGTGTCTCGCGTACAGTCTTTGATGCCAAGAATAGACCGCAAGTTCCGCGGAAACGCCAGGCCGAAGATGAAAAGTTGTGGAGAATTCCACAGACGCAAAACGGGCGCCATCATTGCAATGGCGCCCGATTCCTGGCGAGAGTCAGCGGTTCTTGCGCCCCAGCAGCCACCAAGCCGTAATTGCTGCAATGGTCAGCAGGATGGGGATATAAAGCCACTGGTCGGGCAAGACTACGGCGCGGCTTTTTGTATTCACCCCGAGATGAATGCGGTTAACGTACAGGAGCACCAGAATGCATCCGAGGGCAACATCGGCTATGAGGGCTGTTGCTGTTCTCTTCGACATGCGTTCAGCCACGATTTCTTGCGTTTCCCGCCCTACACCTTCAGCGCCGGGTGCGCCGCATAGTGCAGCAGCACCGCCACAGCGCAGCTAACAAGCCGCGTCTCGGCCGAATCAGCCCGGCTCGTCAGAATCGTCGGCACGCGCGCGCCAAGCACGATCCCGGCCAGTTGCGCTCCGCCCAGGTATTCGAGCTGCTTGGCCAGCATATTGCCGCTCTCAAGATCGGGAACAACCAAAATATCGGCCTGGCCCGTAACCGGCGAAACCAGCTTCTTGATTTGCGCGGCCTTCTGGCTCACCGCGGTATCGAAGGCCAGCGGCCCATCGAGAATCCCACCCGTGATCTGGCCGCGATCGGCCATCTTGCACAGCGCCGCGGCATCGAGCGTGGACTGGATCTTCGGGTTCACGGTCTCTACAGCCGAAAGCAGCGCCACCTTGGGCTCGGGAATGCCCAGCGCGTGCGCCAGGTCAATCGCGTTCTGCACAATGTGAATCTTGTCTTCAAGCTCCGGCGTAATGTTGATGGCCGCGTCGGTGATAAGCAAAGTCCGCGCGTAGGCCGGCGTATCCATGATGAACACGTGCGAGATGCGGCGCGCCGTACGCAGCCCGGTATCGCGCTGCATGGCGGGCTTCAACAGCTCGTCGGTATGCAGGCTGCCTTTCATCAGCGCCAGCGCGTTGCCCGCGCGGCACATGACTACGGCTTTTTCGGCGGCCTGCGCCTCGGTTTCGGCGTCGATGATCGGGTAGGCGCTGATGTCGGCGCCGATCTTTGCTGCCAGCGCCTTCATCGCTTTTTCCGGTCCAATGAGCGTGGGCTCGATGAGCCCGGCGGCCTCAGCTTCAACCGCGCCGCGCAAAGCTACATCGCTCATCGGCCAAACCACCGCCGTGGTGATGGCGGGGAGATTTTTGCAGTTCTCAATGAACTTGTGAAACACGTGGTAATCCGGCGGATGGCCGACAAGCGGGTCAACCGCAACAGCTTCAGCCAGCGTGGCAAGGTCGCTCATAAGTTGCTTCTCCCGGCCGGCGATGCCCATAGCTTCCCGGCCTTACTCAATGATTGTCGCGTGCAATCCGCGATCCGCGTGTGCCTTCGATCACACTTCGGGCTGGAGTCCCTGCATGTGGTACCAAATGCACCCAGAACGTCCGCTTTGGAGGGGTGGCCGAAAAACGCTACATCCCGTCGGTCGTTTCCTCGAATCCCCGCTCCACTCGCGGCGATTTGCGCCCGACGCCGTTCCATTGACTCTGCGCGAAATTCGGGCCTATACTCGGGAAATACCGGGCCTTCCCCCCAGCCACAAACGGTCTGCGGCCAGATCGGCACGCCGCATTCATCTAAAAGGAGAGTCTTATGAAAAGACTTCTCGTTATAGCCATGTGTGCTCTGCTCGTCTGCGGGGTTGCAACGCCATTCTGCCTCAGCCCAGATCGGCCAGCTGTCCAATGCGCTTTCGGGGAAGAAAAAGGGGCAGGACCCGAACGACATCAGCAACGTCGACAAGGACAAAATTGCCCGGGTCGAGGCCATGCCCGAAGTTCAAGATTCCATTCAGCAGGAGTGGGATACGCTGCGCAGAAACGATATGCAGCTGGCCTACGGCATCAACCTGACCGAGAATATGGGATTGTCGCAGGACGCGCTCGGCCGGTGACTCCTTTGATCGGCAGCGCCTCTACGCCAATCCCGTTGTGCAAAGCTACGTCAACCACATCGGGCAAAAGCTGGTTCCCAAGAGCTCCGCCAACGTATATACCTTCCGCGTCCTTTACGATCCAATCCCCAAGGCACTCACCCTTTCCACGGGCACCATCTACCTCTCCACGGGATTGGTTTCCATGCTCGACAGCGAGTCGGAACTGTCCTACGTGCTGGCGCACGAAATTGCTCACGTTGAGCTGCGGCAGGCTTACCTCCGCATTCGCGACAAGCATGTAGCGGAGGAACTGGCGAAAGAAAAAGCCGAGAAGGAAAAGATGATCACCGACGTGGGCTCCATGGTCATGGGAGCTGGATTCGGCGGCGCCATGATCCCGCTTCGCCTCGGAGGATTGCTCGGCGGCAGCGCCGGCCTGGCCACGGGCATGGAAGTGGGCCACTACTTCATTCATCCGCAAATCGAGCCGGTGCTCTGGGCCTCGAAGGAAGAGGACGACGCCGATGATATGGCGGTGAATCTGATGCTCGAGCAAGGCTACGACCCGCGCGAAGTCGATCGCCTGTTCGCTTCGCTCAATCAGGTTGTCACGGCGGACTCGCGCATGGGACTCGGCTTCATGGGCAGCGCACCGCGTATCAAGCAGCGCCAGGACGCACCTGGACTCACTCCTCGGCGGAGAGCTGAAGGCGGAGATTGAGCTGCGGACCAAGGGCAAGGGATTCAGCCCCAATTCACCTGATTTCGGGCCGACAAGTCTCCTCCGTCAAGCGCGACAACGGGATTCTCGCAATGGATTACGATCTCTTTGCCGTTGCCAAGCGGAACCTGCAGGGCGCGGTCACCGATCGGCCCGACGATCCGTACGCGAGCTTCTATCTGGCCAAGCTGGAGCGCCTTACCGCGCGCACTCCCGAAGAACGGCAGGATGCCCTGAACCATTTAACAACCGCGCTGCGCCTTGACGCGGACCGCGGCGCCATCCCCTCAGCTCATCTCGAATATGCCGTCGCCTTGATGGAAGCGGAAGATCCCTCCAACCACGATCAGATCTCCAGCGAACTGAAGGCTTACGTCGTCCTCCACGAGAGCGATCACGGTGGATTGCCGGCCGATATGCCGCTGATCTACGACTACATGTCTGCGTCCGGTGACTCTCGGTGGTATTTGCCTCCGCGGTGGTATGACGCCCAGTTGACCAACAACCCCGGCTTCACCACCACATCGCCTGAGGCGGTGATTCGCAAGGCCACCATGCTCGAAGGCCCGGCGCCGTCACCAGGTTCGTCGCCCTCTCTGGCGTCCGTCACTTCGCCTAAATCAAAACCCGCGGCCGCACATCCCAAGAAGCAATAAGTGCGGATTTTGCACGATTCGCCGCTGTAATTCACGCCCGATCTGGCCCATCAGATTGCGTTAGTCTGAGTTCTTATGGGCCAGATCCGCGTTCTTCCCGATCAGGTTGCCAATCAGATCGCCGCCGGCGAGGTGGTGGATCGGCCCGCCTCCGTGGTCAAGGAACTCCTGGAGAACGCGCTGGACGCTGGCGCCATGCGGATTCGCGTGGAAGTGGAAGGCGGCGGACGAAAACTGATCCGCATCTCCGATGACGGCCAGGGCATGAACCGCGACGATGCTCTGCTGGCTTTCGAGCGCCACGCAACATCCAAGCTTCGTACCGCGGACGATCTACTCTCCATTGCCACCCTGGGCTTTCGCGGCGAGGCGCTTCCGTCCATCGCTTCAGTCGCGCGCGTCACGCTTGAGACAGCCACCGGCGACGAAGCGGCCGGCACGCGCATGGAGATCGCGGGCGGCAAAATTCATCGCGTGGAAGATGCGGCCCTGCCCCGCGGCACTACGATCGCCGTCGCCGATCTCTTCTTCAATACTCCCGCGCGGCGCAAATTCCTCCGTGCGGAATCCACTGAACTCGCCCACGTCACCGCGCTGGTCACGCACTACGCGCTGGCGCATCCTGAAAAGCAATTCGAGTTGCTCTCTGCCAGCCACACCATCCTCTCCGCGCTGCCCGCCACGCGCACCGCCGAACGCATCTTCCAGATCTTCGGCAAAGAGACGCTCAGCCAACTCCTCCCCGTCGCCGCCGAAGCGCAACTCGAGCGCGCCGGCTTGCCCGAACCTCCTCCGTGGAAGAAAGATCCTGACCAGCCACCGCGCCAGCCCGGCTCTCTCCGCCTCACCGGTTTCTACTCCAAGCCTGAACTGCAAAAGCTCAACCGAAATTCCATCTACATCTTCATCAACAAGCGCCTGATCCGCGACCGGCTTCTTCTGCACGCCATCACCGAGGCCTATCGCAACGTGATTCCGCCCACCAGCTTCCCTGTGGTTCTGTTGTTTCTTGAAATGCCGCCTGAAGAGGTGGACGTAAACGTTCATCCCGCCAAAACCGAAGTCCGTTTCCGCCAGCAGAGTCATGTCCACGACTTTGTCCGCGACAGCCTGCGCACGTCGCTCATCAATGCGCGTCCCGCCGCAGAGTTCATCGCCGCAATCGGCTCGCAGCCCACGGCCAGCCCCTCGCTCATGCCTCAGGCTGCGTCGCCACTCCCCGGAGTTCCGGATTCCGATCCCGCCGCCCCCGGTGACGCCGAAGCTTTTCGTCTCACGCCTCGGGTTCCGTCGCCCATTCCCGGCTCGCTTCCTTTCGGTGGCGGAGGCGTTCCCGACGGCCAGTCTACCTCGAATTTCGATCTCCAGAACTGGAGCGCGGCAGCCGGCGCACTTCTCGCGCCGGAAGCCACTGCAAGCGCGGGTGACTGCAGCCCAAACTTCAATGGCGCAACAGCTTACGGCAGCAACCCAGCCGCGGCAACGGCTCTGGTCGAAGCCCAGCAGGCAGCCACCTCCCTCAACCATCTCGGCTCGCTCAAGCCGCTCGGCCAGTTGCGCGAGTCGTTCATTCTCGCGGCAGGCGACGACGGCCTCTGGATCATCGATCAGCACGTTGCACATGAACGGGTGCTCTTTGAGAAGATCCTGCGCGACCGCCAGGTCGAACGCGTGCAGCGCCAGCGTCTGCTCATGCCCATGCTTGTGGAATTAAAGCCGGAACAGATGGTCGTCTTCGCTCGCATCGCCGAGGAGCTTGAAGTAAACGGTTTTGAGGTGGAACCCTTTGGCCCTCAAACACTTGCGGTCAAAGCCGCTCCAGTCGGTCTGGAAGGCGCCGAGCTTGAGCGAACGCTCGCCGAAGTCATCGAACAGTCCACCTCTGATTCAGGCGAACCATCTCAAAATGAAGCACTTACAGTGCTCCGCTCACGCATCGCCGCCTCCATCGCCTGCCATTCTGCCATCAAGGTCAATACACATCTTGATCCAAAACGTATAGAATGGTTATTGTTAGAGCTTGCAAAGACCCGTCACCCAACTAGTTGCCCGCATGGACGTCCAATCGCTCTTTTGTACTCTTGGAAAGAGATCCAGCGGGCCTTCCACCGAATATAGGGTCCAATAGAGACCCGCTCGGACACTAGGAAGGTGGCCGGACGCGCCCTCAGGGGTGTGGGATTTTGGCCGTGATCGCCAACCTGGAAGCGAGGTTTTCTTTGACAGCAGAACAGATTGGAAGCATCGCGCGCCGAAAGGATGCGCCTGAACGGACGCGGGCAGTTGACTCTCGATGAGGCCCGCACTTGGTTGGAGGAGACGGGATTGTGTCTCTTTCTACCGCGGCGACAGTTCGCCTCGTTCGTAGCCCCCACCTTCGTTGAAGCCGTAGCCGGTGAGCATACACCGTCTCCCGGAGTTAAGCTCGTTGCCACCGCTGAAGATCTGCTGATTCGGCTCGAATCTGAAAGCGTGGCCGTCCGGCTCAATCTGCTCGGCCAGCCGGGCGAGCAACCGGACTTCGTGGTCGCGGCGTGGGTTTTGCCCTACGTTTACGCGCTCCGCGGCGATCGCGATTGGCGGCGTAGCCCCCAGTTGACCGGATCGCGCCAGGTTTCGCCGCTCGCCGTCCAGGCCTACAAGCATCTTGAAGCCGGCGACGCCACGATCCCCCAGTTGAAGCATTCGCTTGGCCGCGAGGTTTCGGAGTCCGCTGTCCTGCGCGCCATCACCGAGCTCTGGCAGCAACTGCGCATCATTCCCGTCATCTCGGCTCCCAACAAAACGCCGCAGTGGCAGCTTCTGCGTACTCGCTACCAGAAGGCCATCGCCGAAGGCGCGTCTACGTCGCAGGTCACCGCCATCTCAGTGCTCGCCTCCATCTACCTGCAGGCCGTGATTGCCGCCAGCATGGAAGAAGTGGAGATGTTCCTGGCGCCGTTGACCGCGCGCAGTAAAGTGCGCGAAGTTCTCCGCGGATTGGTCGCCACCCGCCAGGTGCATTCGCTCGCGCTGGGTCACGCTCCACATTTTTACGTCGCCGGAACGCTGCCCGAGTTCGCTGCAGCTCCCACGATGTATGCCAGCTCGTCCATGCCGGCTTCTTCGCACTTCCTGCGCTCGTACGAGCACGAGGAAACGGTCCGCGTGCCGATCGCGCCCCGGCCAGCTCCGCAGTTTGCTTCGGCGCCTGTTCCGCCGCCCAAGCCGGTTGAGCCGGTTATCGAGCGTCCGTCGCCGCAGACGGAAGCGCCTTCAGCTTCACGGCCGCGCTTCAGTCATCAGCCTGCGCACGCCCGCGACCGCAAGCCTGCGCAGAAGTCTGCTGCGGGCCGCATCACCCGCCGTCCCAGCCGCGACACGCGCAGCGCTTCACCGCGCGCCACTGGCAGCTCGCGCCATGCGCACGGTTCCCGCTGGACAAAAAGCGCCGCGACAAACGGCAACGGCAAGCGTCACGAAGCCAAAAGCTCCACCAATGGGAACGGCTTCCGTTCGAACGGCCATTCCCGCACGGGCAACGGCGCCAACGGCTTGCATAAGACAAAGGCATCCGCGGCGAGACCTCTGCGCAACGGCCATTCCACCAAGGTAAAAGCCGCTGCCAAGTCCGTTCGGCGCGCCGACGCTACCCGCAAGGGCGGGCGGCCCGGTTCGCGGCCTGACGCGCGCGGCAACCGCAAGCCGGCGCTGACAGCCTCTACCAAGGCCGGCAATCGCTCGCGTTACGGCTTCACCGCCTCCTCCAGTCGGCGATCGAAGAAGCGCGGATGAACGGAAGTAAATGAGCCCGGACGAAAAGCTCATCCCTGATCCTGACCGGGAACGCAAAATCATCGTCGCCATCGACGGCCCTGCCGGCGCCGGGAAAAGCACCATCGCCCGCCACCTGGCCCGGCATTTCGGCCTCCTCAATCTTGAGACCGGCGCAATGTATCGCGCCTTCGCCCTCAAGGCGCTGCGCGCGGCGATCGCGTTGGATGACGCCAAAGCTCTTGAAGAGCTTAGCGGTGAAACCGAAATCCGCCTCGAACCCGGTGAAGAAGAGAATCTTGTCCTGCTCGATGGTGAAGACGTCACCGGCCTCATCCGCAACCCCCTGGTCACTGAAGCCGCGTCGCGGGTCAGCGTTTTCCCCGCGGTCCGCGCCTGGATGGTGCGCCTGCAGCAGCAGGTCGGCGCGCGCGGCGGAGTGGTCATGGAAGGCCGCGACATCGGCACCGTCGTCTTTCCGCACGCCGAAGTCAAAATCTTTCTGGATGCTGCGCCCGAGGTGCGCGGTCAGCGCCGCTACGAGCAGATTGGCCAAAAGAGCACTACGCCCGCGCCGCCGCCAGAAGAAATCCTTCGCGACCTCCGTGCCCGTGACGAGCGCGACCGCAATCGCAAGGATTCTCCCCTCAAGCCCGCGACCGACGCCGTCATTCTCGATTCCACGAGCATGTCGCTCGAGCAGGCACTCGCCGCAGCCGAGTCCATCGTGGCCCAAAAGCTCGGCGAGCCGCAAGCGAACCCGTGATCCAGCTAAGTCTCTCCAGTCACTCTTTCACTTCTTCACTTCTTCACTCTTTCACTTCTTCACTCCTTCACTGCTTCACTCCTTCACTCTTCACTCTTTCACTCCTTCACTCTTTCACTTCACACTCTCACTCCCCATTCGCCCCGATGCGATAGGCTTTTGATATGGAGTTGACCTGCAGCCGCTGCCACCAGACCGTCCAGCCCGAGGACTGCTTCTGCCCCTTCTGCGGCCTGCCCCAGCTCGTCTATACAGCGGATGGATCTGCCACGCCCGGCCAGCCTGACCGCATCGGCGAACCGGTCCGTGACGCGGGCACCGTCGACTGGAAACCGGTCCTCCGTCTGGCTCTCATGCTCGCTATTCCCGCTGGGGCAATCTGTTCCATGTACTCTCCTGCGGGAATTCTCGGATTGCCTATGATGGCAGGCGCGGGCGCCTGGGCGGTTGCCCTCTACATGCGTGGCCGCCGTCCCGCATGGATCACCATTGGAGCGGGCGCGCGCATTGGCCTGGTCATTGGCATTCTCGGCGCTTGGACTGCAGCCTTCACCACCGCGGTTTCGCTTTACGCCATGCGCTACTGGCTGCACCAGGGCCAGTCCATCGATGATCTCTGGCAGACTTCCGTGAATCAAGGCATGCAGCAACTGGTTTCCGCGGGCTCAGTCGATGTGCAGGCTATCGCCAGTATCAAGGCGCTCATGCTTTCATCGGAAGGCCGAGCCGGCCTCATGCTTGTATACACCGCTATCCTGGCGCTCATCCTTCTCGCTTTTTCCGTCGCCGGCGGCGCGCTTGGTGCGCGTTTCCTCGGCCGCCCCCGCAGGATCGAGCAATAACTCCCACAAATACAGTGGTTTCTCCGGGACTTGACCTCGCTCCAGACATTCGGTAGATTAAAACCCATGAGTTTGATGCTCACCAAGTCGGCGTGTCGGGCGTGTTGTTTCACGTCACACCGGCCTTGTTGTTGAGCGGATTTCAGATTCAGCCGTTTCACCTTAAGGCCGCGTGACAGCAGAGTTGCTGGCGCGGCTTTCGTGTTTCTGGCGGCAAACCCAACCCGAATCAAACCAACCTAAGTTTTTTTGACGCGACAATGACCGTTCTTCCCCAAACTCGGCGCGATGTCCCTGCCTCCCGGCAGGCTGGCTGTCGTTGTCGTTGCTGTTGTTGTTGCCGCTAGATTCCCCTTTTCCAATTCTTCATTTGAAGCGCGCTCAGAATCTTGCCTGAACCTTTGTGGATGTTTCCCCAGGGCGCGCTCATACCCATAAGCCCGCATCAGCGGGCCTTGCTAAATCTTCAGGAGACGCAGATGACCCTTCAGCAAAATCTCTTTCGGATTCTTCTTGTTCCATTCGTCGCAATTGTCTTCGTCGTTGCGGTCACTTTCAGTTCGGCGCCGGCAGGCGCGCAGATTGTCGGCGGAACTATCAACGGCACAATCCACGACTCCACCGGAGCCGCGGTACCCGGCGCAACCGTCACCGTCCGCCAGACCGACACCGGCTTCACGCGCAGCCTGGTTACCGGCGCCGACGGCCGCTATGCGGCGCCGAGCGTGCCCGTCGGCCCCTATTCGGTGTCCGCCACGCACGACGGCTTTCAGCCGGAGGAGCAGACCGGCATCGTGCTTTCCATCGGGCAGAGCGTGCAGGTGAACTTCACGCTGGGCGTGAGCACGGTGCATGAAACAGTAGTCGTCGACGCCGGCGATCCCATCGTGAATACCACCTCGCAGCAAGTCTCCGGCTTGATTGACGAGCGCCAGGTAAAGCAGCTGCCCCTCAACGGACGCAGCTACGACCAGTTGCTCACTCTCAATCCCGCCACGGTGAACTACACCGGCCAACGCTCGGGCGGCATCGGCACCTCAAACTCTTCGGTGGGCAACATGTTTTCCGTCGGCGGACGCCGCCCGCAAGACAATCTGTTTCTGCTCAACGGAATCGAGTACACGGGCGCCTCGCTCATCAACGTCACACCCGGCGGCACCAGCGGCCAGCTGCTCGGCGTCGACGCGGTGCGCGAGTTCAACGTGGTCACCGACACTTACGGCGCCAGCTATGGCAAGCGCGACGGAGCGCAGGTCAGCATCGTGACCACTTCTGGGACCAACTCGCTCCACGGCTCCGCATTTGAATTCATTCGCAACAGCGCTTTTGACGCCCGCAACTACTTTGATCAGGCGACGATTCCCGAATTCCAGCGCAACCAGTTTGGCGGAACGCTCGGTGGACCCATCAAGAAAGACAAGCTGCTGCTCTTCGGCAACTACGAGGGCTTCCGGCAAGCCTGGGGCTTGAGCGACGTCACGCTCGTTCCCGACAACGAGGCGCGCCAGGGCTACGTGCCCAACTCATCCGGCGCGGAGCAATACGTGGGCGTGAACCCCGCCGTCGCTCCGCTTTTGAACCTGTGGCCGGTCCAGAACGGTCCCGAACTTTTGTCGAACGGAAATCCCAGCGGCATCGCCGAGGCATTCAGTCATCCCGAGCAGCACATCAAAGAGGACTTCGGCACCACGCGCTTTGACGACAATCTGAGCAACAAGGATCTGCTGTTTGCCGTCTACACCATCGACGCCAGCTCCGCAACTACGCCATCGGCCAATCCGTTGAGCTATGTGAATGAGAGCCTGCGCGAGCAGGTGGCAAGCGTCCAGGAACAGCACGTGTTTTCACCCTCGCTGCTCAACACGGCGCGCTTCGGTTACTCGCGAGCCAGCTACTTCTTTACCGGCCAGGTTCCGGTCAGCGGCGTCCCCGGATGGGTGTCTGGAGATCCGGTTGGCGCCATCGTCATCAGCGGCAGCACCGCTTCAAACGGCGCTTCGTCGATCACCGGCGCAGGCGCCAACGTGGGCAGCAACAACCGCACCGCGCGCAATCTCTTCACTGAGGACGATCACATCTACTGGTCGAAGGGCCGCCAGCAGATCGAGGCAGGCGGATGGTTGCAACGCGTGCAGGCCAACGATCTGCTCGCGCAGGATCAGTACGGCCAGGCTTCGTTCAGCACTGGAGCAAACGTTCCTGCAGGGCACCGTCGCCACGTTCACTCTGGTTCCCGCGCCCACTGAGCTGGGCTGGCGTTCGCTTGAAGGCGCGGGATTCTTTGAGGACACGATCAAGGTCACGCGGCGCTTCGAAGCTGCGCGCCGGTTTCCGCTCGGAATCCACCAACGGATGGAACGAATCGCAGGGCCGGGCTCAAACTACGCGATCGTCAACGGCGTCTTGCAAACCACTCCAGTGGTTGGGAATTCGGCGCTTTCAGACAACCGCGCCAAGTTCCTGCCCAATCCGCGCCTGGGCTTTGCCTGGGACGTGCTGGGGTAACGGAAAAACTGCTGTCCGCGGGGGCATCGGTCTCTATCACGGCCTGCTCGACACGCTTGACTATCGTCTCGACCAGACCGCTCCGTTACAACACGGCGGAGTCCATCAAGAGCCATCGCCGTGTCGAGTCTGAATTTCACGCCTGGCGTTCCGCCGCCCTCCACGGCCAAGGTTTCGCCAAGCAATATGCAGCCCAATATCTCCACGCCGGCCGTCATCACCTGGAGCCTGCGCATCGAGCAGCAGGTTGCTCCCAACACTTCGCTCACACTCGGCTACGTGGGATTCCACGCCTACCACCAGATTCTCTCGGAAGACATGAACGAGCCCGCGCCGGCCTACGCATCAACGGGCCAGGTGTACTACCCCTCGACTAGCCGAACGTGAATCCGAATCTTGCCAACTCCACCTCGTGGGTCTCGCAGGGCACGGGCCTCTATAACGCGCTCGAGGTCGACGCGCGACACAGCTATGCAATGGATTTCAGCTCCGCGGCAACTACACCTGGTCAAAAAATCTTGACGACGGCTCGGCGTGGAACACCAGCGTCAGCGGCAACACGCCCGCGTACGTTTCCTTCCCGCTGAATCCAAAGTTCGATTGGGGGCCGGCGGCGACCGACGTGCGCCAGGCCGCTTCAATCAACGGCAGTTACGATCTTCCCTTCGGGCCCGGCCGTCGCTTCCTGAATCAGTTCTTCAGGCCCGGCGAGCTTCTTCGCCGGCGGCTGGACCGCCAGCGCCATCGTCGCCATCCAAACCGGCTTCCCTTTCTCGCCTCAGCTCGGTTATAACCCTCCCGGCAACGGTGACTCGCGCAATCCGATCCGTCCCAGTTGGAACCCGAACTTCACCGGCAACCTCTATCCGCACACGGTCGGCGAGTGGTTCAACCCCAACGCCTTCATCCGCCCACGGTCACATCCCCAACGCGCGGAGGCAACACCACCTACGGAACCTACGGCAATGTGAGGCGCGACTCGCTCGTCGGGCCCGGGCTCAAGAGTCTGGATTTCTCCGCGGTCAAAGACACGCACATCACCGAGAAGCTCGACCTGCAATTTCGCGCTGAATTCTTCAACATTCTCAACCACACCAACTTCATCACGCCGAATGAGGTGGTCTACCTCTTCTGCCCACGCAGTTGTCGCCCACCGCGGGCGTCATCACCGCAACCTCCAACACCTCGCGCCAGATTCAGTTCGGCGCCAAGCTGCACTTCTGATCGAACCAATCGTCGCAGTAACGGCAGGGCCGGCAAAATTCGCCGGCCCGGGCCACCACTCTGACAAGTAGGTCTTGATGTGAGGTTAACTACAGGGTAACTGCCGGGTAGGCGACAATCCTCCCGCGACCCGCCTTAGAGGTTTACTATCAATGTGTTTTAGAGCGCGATAACGGATCTGATGATACCTACGAATCCGATGCTAATTAAGCTTCTCTGGGTAGTT
>CAWCMW010000007.1:0-1346135 GCA_963796785.1 uncultured Acidobacteriaceae bacterium
CGGCCGCAGTTTGCGGTAGATCTCAATCAGCGCCTCTTCCGGCTTGTGTACCGAGTCGCGCTTCAAGGTGTTCGAAATAATATTGCCCACGTCGTCGCGGTCCGGGAAGAACACTTCGAAGCTCGAAGCGCCTGACGCCATCACCTTGTGCAAACGGTCGGCCTCAACTCCACGTTAGCCTCGACAATCACCTCGCCGTAATCGTATCCACCACGTCGGAGGACGTAGCGCGCCGTCCAGCTCGCCGCTTCCACTTCCACCCTCTGGATATTCCTGCACGCAGAGCCTTCAGCGCATGTGCGGTAATCTTGCGTCCTGCGTGCGCAATCTCCTCGCCGCCATGCAGGATGGCGTGCGCCGGCTTGGCGCCCACCAGGTGCGTGCCCTTGGTCGCATCCTGCTGCACTTCCCACATCAGCTTGCCGTCGCACTATGTGAATCCGGTCCACGGTGTAGAAGGTCTTCAGAATCTCTTCGTCCGAGCGCAACCCCAGCGCGCGCAGGAAAATCGTTCCCAGGAACTTGCGCTTGCGGTCGATCCGCACATACAGCGTGTTCTTCTGGTCGTATTCGAACTCCACCCACGATCCGCGGTAAGGAATGATCTTGCCCAGGAAATAGGTGCGGTTGTTGGCGGTCTCGAAAAACACGCCCGGCGAACGGTGCAACTGCGAAACAATCACGCGCTCTGTGCCGTTTACAATGAACGTTCCGTTCGGCGTCATCAGCGGAATATCGCCGAAGAACACTTCCTGCTCCTTAATGTCGCGGATGGTCTTGTTGCCCGTCTCTGCGTCCTTGTCGTAGATGGTCAGGCGCACCGTCACCTTCAACGGCGCACAGAAGGTCATGCCCCGCTCCTCGCACTCCTGCTGGTCGTACTTCAACTGCAGGCTCACCGGGTCGCCGCACTTGTTGCAGAAGTCGGGCGTGTTCTTGTTGTACGTGCCGCACTTCTGGCAAAGCACGTCGCCGGGCAGGAACGGATCGGTGATCACCATCGCCCCGCAATGCACGCAGGCCGTGCGCAGGTGATGCAGTCCCTTCAGGTGGCCGCACTTGCACTCCCAGTTGCCGATCGAGAAGTCGACGAAATCCAGCTGCGAGATGCCGCGGAAATCCGTGATCGGAAAAACCGACACAAACACCGACTGCAAGCCGCGTGTCGTCGCGCTCGTTCGGCAGTTTGTCCATCTGCAGAAACCGCTCATAGCTGCGGCGCTGCACTTCAATCAGGTTGGGAATCTGGGTTGCAGTGGGAATCTTTGAAAAATCGAGCCGGCTGCGAATCGCGCGCTTCTCGTTGGGCATGTTCACTCCTGAGCCTCGTCGTTCCGGCGCCGCCACCCCATTTCGTGGCTCGACCGGCCGGGCGCCTGAGTCTCGTGGGCGCCCGTGTGGTTCCGTTATTCCGAAGAAAGCCGAAAGTGCGTGAGAGCAGGCAATGATCTGCCTGCCCTTCAGCTGCCGGGAGCCGGAAAATAATTCCGGTTACCGGAAAGAACCCTTGTCAGGCGGGTTCTGTGAGAGCTCGGTCAATAACGCGTGGTCGATGTTGCGTGCTTCGGGCAGGTGCGCTAGACTGCGCACAATTGGAAGAAGCGAGCACAACGGCTGAACCCGGAATTACGGGAGAATCCGTAAAGGGAAGTTGTGCGCGTATGGCTGACGGAGTTCAGAAAATTTTCCCCGCAGCTCACCGGGAGACACGAAAAGCCCGTAAGGACGCAATGCCTCACGAGCGCGGCTCTATCGCCAGTGCCCCCATTCGAATTTTCTTCCATTGTCCTCGCCGATCGCAAAATCCGCTTCCGCCGCGAATATCCCGCTGCCCGACCACCGTCAACAGTCGCCCCGCCTGACCCTGGAAAACCGCTGACTCAAAAGAACTTGAATCGAAACACCCGCCCTCGTTGATCGCTGCCCTGATCCGCGGATGCCTGCGTGACCGCCACGCGCCGCACTTCACGCCGTCCGGCCATTTCGCTCACTCAATAGACTGAGCGGAACCGCCAAGACGCGCACCCTCTATCTTAGCGCGTCCCGGCGGCGCATGCAAGTCCCATGCCGTTCCATTGACTTCGAGGCGTTTATTTGACCCGTTACTTAATTTCGACGGTCGCCACGCCCTCAAACTTCTTCTTGATGGCCTCGGCCTCGTCCTTGGTCGCGCTTTCCTTGATAGCCTTGGGAGCGCCGTCAACCAGGTCCTTGGCTTCCTTCAGGCCGAGCGAAGTCACTTCGCGTACCGCCTTGATGGTGTTGATCTTATTGGCGCCGGCATCCTTCAGGATCACCTGAAACTCGGTCTTCTCCTCGACCGCCGGAGCTGCTCCGCCCGCCGCCGCGCCGCCGGCAACCATCACCGGGGCCGCTGCCGCAGCCGAAACGCCAAGCCGCTCTTCCAGCTTCTTCACCAAAGCCGCCGCTTCCAGCAGGCTCAGGCTTACGATTTGCTCTTCCAATTGCGCGATATCCGCCATGTTCTTCTCCAATCAAAACCGTTTGAATTCGTCTTTCCCCGGCCGCCCACGCAAGCTTGAAAGTTTCCGATGCGCCAGACCCGCGCCCTTTCACTCGCTTACCTCGGCCAAAACCCATACAACAGCTCTGGTGTAGCCCCAGCTCTCGTCCGCGTCCTCTGATGCGCGCAAAGAGCTGGAGCTCCAAAATAAGCCGCAGCTTCAGCGCGCCCGCAAACTTTTCCTTCTCCACGCCCTGGCCAAGCACCACCGCCAAATCGCGGCCCGTGGCATTGATCACCGTCGCCAGCCGCTGCGCCGGCGCATTGATAAGGAAGAGCAGCTTCGAGAAGATCTCTTCCTTGCCCGGCATGGTCGCCAGCGCCTTCACGTCGTCCACGCTCAGCAGCTTGCCGTCCACAATGCCCAGCTTGAAGTGGAACTCCGCTGCGTTCTCGCCGGCCCACTTGGCAAACACCTTGGCCAGCGCCACGGGATCGCCCGCAGTAAACGCCACCGAGTTCACGCCCTTCAGGCCCTTCAGTGCCTCTTCAACCTGCGTCCCGTGCCCGAAATCGCGGCCAGCTTGTTCTTCACCACGCGGTATTTGCCGCCCGCCTCGCGAATCACTTTGCGCAGCTCGTAATCCTTGGCCACCGTCAGCTTGCTGAACGTGCCCACAATCGCGGTGGTCGAGGACTGCCAGCTCCGTCGCCAGCACTTTCACCTTCTCCGCTTTTTTCGCTTTCGAAATCGCCATCGTTCCGCTCCCCTGCAGCGGACCAGCGTCCGTTCAGATCCGCGCCGTCGCTAGCGCCGGCGTCCTCGCCGCTGTCAGCTGGCGTCCTCAGTCCCTGCACTGTCCCTAGTCCGCTACTCTTCTTCACCGCCGCATCCGCCACAGCCGAATCCAGCGGAACGCCCGGTCCCATGGTCGAGCTCAGCGTGACGCTCTTGATGTACTTGCCCTTCGCCGCCGAAGGCTTGGCGCGCACGATCGACGTAATCACCGTGGTCGCGTTGTCGATCAGCTTTTGCGGCTCGAAACTCAGCTTGCCCACCGGCACGTGCACCAGGCTGGTCTTATCGGCGCGAAACTCCACCTTGCCGGCCTTGATCTCTTTCACCGCCGCGCCCACATCCATGGTCACGGTTCCGGTCTTGGGATTCGGCATCAGACCCTTCGGTCCCAGCACCTTGCCCAGCCGGCCCACAACCTTCATCATGTCCGGCGTCGCGATCAGCGCGTCAAAGGCGGTCCAGTTTTCTTTCTGGATCTTCTCCACCATCTCCTCGCCGCCCACAAAGTCCGCGCCCGCCTCGTGCGCTTCCTTCTGCCGGTCGCCGGTCGCGATCACCGCCACGGTCTTGGTCTTGCCCAGACCGTGCGGCAGCACCACAGTGCCGCGAACCATCTGGTCCGCATGGCGCGTATCCACGCCAAGACGCATCGTCAGATCGACGGTCTCGTCGAACTTCGCATATTTCACTTGCTTCAGGAGATTCACTGCTTCAGGCAGCGGATACGCCGGCTTGTTCACAGCGGCGCGCGCCTTCACAATATTCTTGCCAGTTGCCATGCTTCCCTCGTCTCCCACCGCCCTTACCAGCCCGCCATCGCAGGATCCTCAACCAAGCAGGGCATTCGTCCAAAACGTTGCCCGTCCGGCCAGGACTAAGAACCGTGGTGCAGTTGACAGCGCAGGGAACTCCCTGCGCATATCCGTTTATGGTAGCGAATCAGCCCCGGAATTGCAAACTATACGGGAGCTTAACCGAAGTAATATCTTATGCCAAGCCCCGAATGGAGGCCGAGCGCGGTGAACCACTGGAAAAAGTCAATTCGATTCGCTGTCTTCGCAACCGCACTGTCGGTCGCGGGCGGCGCAGCTGGGCAACATCTTCTCAAGATTCCAAATGTCCGATCTGGCCTGACCGAGTTCCACCAACAGGGACGACTCACAGTGCTTACATTGAAGGCTGCAAATGGCAGGATTGAGCGCGTCGCCCTGTCGCATCCAAGCGACTGCCTCCAATCATTCGCCGCTCCTTACGAGGCCACACTCATCACTGAAAGTCAGGAGAATTTCCTCATCTTCACCGATTCGTTTGCCTCGAATCCTGGGAACATCCAGGGTCAATGCGGCGCAAGCCCGACCGGCGAACGCTTTGTGCACGTCGTTGCTCTAGGCGTCCTTCCCCACGAGACTCTTTCCGTTCTCATGGACAGTTGTCTTCTTGACCTTGAACCAACGGACCCAAGCCCGGAATGGCTGGCTAAGCCCGATTCCGCCGGCTTCGCTGGCCGACTCATCCTCCGCTTTGACACTGGTCCGAATCGAACGGTTACCTACTATGTCGCACCTGACGGTTCAGTCAGCCGTCCCGAAATCGTGACGAATCCCTAAGTGCGGCGGCAGTCTATCGCGGATTTGGTCAGAGAGTCGTTCTGGCGCGAGGCTCACGTCTCCAAAATGCCGACTTTACACGAATGGCAGTGCGCCGAGGCTCGCCTTTGAGATGCGGGAAAACAGAGAGCCTCCCGTGTGATCGCTGCCACACGCCCAAACAAGAATCAAACCATAAACTGATCGCGCTTCTCTTGCGTGCGTGGGAAGCGGTGGCGAAAGATCGGCCCGGATGATCGGGCCGTCGGTCCGCAAGCCGCTCGAACGACCTGCGGGCCGTGCCAACGCAAAGGAGGTGAGGACGATTGGATGAGAAATCGTCCTGGACGCGGGTGGCAATCCAAATCGCCGTTGACTGGCGGTTTGTGGTTGCCCTCGTGATCCTCGTCCTGGTGCTACTTCTAGCGAGGTAGCCAAACTCCCGGGAGGGACCACCCCTTCCGGGACACAATAATCATAGCAAATTCCGGCTCTAAATCCTCTCGAATTCCATCTCGCTAACCGGCCATCGCCCAAACGGTACACTAGACTCAGGACCCTGTCCCCGGACGCTCGCTTTGCACCCGCTCCTCGACCATCTCAATCCCGAACAACGCGCCGCTGTCGAGGCTGCCGAGGGCCCCCTGCTCATCCTCGCCGGCGCCGGCTCCGGCAAAACCCGCGTCATCACCCATCGCATCGCCTGGCTGATCCAGGAGAAAAACGTCGCGCCCGACTCCATCCTCGCCGTCACCTTCACCAACAAGGCCGCCGGCGAAATGGGCGAGCGCGTCAACGAGCTGCTCGGTCACTCCTCGCTGACCAAACCTCTCATCGCAACCTTCCATTCCTTCTGCGTGCGCATCCTTCGCCGCGACATCGAGGCCCTCAGAGTCAATGGCCAAGGCCTTACCCGCTCCTTCACCATCTTCGATGAGAACGACCAGTCAGGCGCTGGTCAAGCAGATCATGAAGCGCATGGGCCTCGACACCAAGCAGCTCACCCCGCGCACCGTGCAGAGCCGCATCTCCTGGGCCAAAAATCACATGGTCGATCCGCAGGATTATTTCCTCGGCTCCAAAGACCCCACCAGCGAGCGCGTCGCCCACATCTTCCGCGCCTACCAGGACGAGCTGCGCAAGAACAACGCCGTGGACTTCGACGATCTGCTCCTCGAAGCCGTCCGCCTGCTCAAATCCTCCGCTGAAGTGCGTGAGCGCTACCAGCGCCGCTATCAATATGTATTGGTCGACGAATACCAGGACACCAACCGCCCGCAATACGAGCTCATGAAACTCCTCGCCGGCGAGCACAAAAACGTCTGCGCCGTCGGCGACGAGGATCAGAGCATCTACTCCTGGCGCGGCGCCGACATCCGCAACATCCTCGAATTCGAGAAAGATTTTCCCAACGCCCGCATCGTTCGTCTCGAGCAGAACTACCGCTCCACGCAGATCATTCTCGAAGCCGCCGGCGCCGTCGTCGCCAACAACATTCGCCGCAAAGGCAAGAAGCTCTGGACCGAACGCCAGGGCGGCTCGCTCATCGGCTACTACGAAGCGCCCGACGGCGAAAACGAAGCCCTCTTCATCGCCGACAAAATCCAGACATTCTTCCGCGCACAGAACTCCTCCGAAACACCAGACCCCAAAGGGACCGCGGGAGGGGTGGCGGTCCTCTACCGCACCAACTCGCAGTCCCGTCTCGTTGAAGAAGCCCTTCGCCGCTACAACATCAGCTACACCATGGTCGGCGGCTTCAGCTTTTACGAGCGCGCCGAAATCAAGGACCTCCTCGGCTATCTCCGCCTCGTCCGCAATCCGCACGACTCCATGGCCCTTCAGCGCGTCATCAACACACCCGCCCGCGGCATCGGCAAAACCACGCTTGAAACCATCGAGCGCCTGGCTCTTGAAACCAACTCGTCTACATGGGACGCCGCTGCCGCCGCAATCAAAAACCGCCTCATCCCCACGCGCGCGCTCATGGCTCTTGAGTCTTTCCGCCAGCTCATCCTCGATGCGCAAGCCATGATGGATCCCGACTTCGCCGGCAAGCTCGCCGCCGACGTTGCCGAGTCCCGCGCCGACGACGCCGACACCGGCTTTGGCTTCGGCGCAGCAGCCAGCGGACTCTGAGATGCCACGCGTCAGAAAATCAACCCGGCGGCGATCCCGACCAGATGCATCTTCTCGATGCCAGCCATTTCGAGCCTCGCCCAAGACCAGAACACCGGGTGCCCCCGGTCCCGAATTTGGGACCGGGGAACGAAACTCCAACTGGCAACGAACCAACGCCGGACAATGAATCAGGTTTCCGCTCTCCCGGCGACTCCGCCACCCTCCCCGAGCTCATCCGCTTCATCATCGACCGCTCCGGCTACATCAAGGCTCTTGAAACCGAAGGCACGCCCGAGGCCTTCAGCCGCATTGAAAACCTGAAGGAACTGGCCAACGCCGCGCACGACGCCGAGGAGCGCGGAGAAACTCTCGCCGAATTCCTCGACCACGCCGCTCTCGCCTCTGACACCGACAAATTCGATCCCAATGCCCGCGTCACCCTCATGACCCTTCACGCCGCCAAGGGCCTTGAATTCCCGCTGGTTTTTCTCGCCGGACTTGAAGAGGGCCTCTTCCCGCACTCGCGCACGCTCAACATTCCCGAAGAGCTTGAAGAAGAACGCCGCCTCTGCTACGTCGGCATGACCCGCGCCATGAACACGCTCATCCTCACGCGCGCTCACTATCGCCGCCGCTACGGCGCCGACATGCCCGAGGCCAGCGTCCCTTCGCGCTTCCTTGAAGAAGTTCCCCCGCAGCTCATCGAAAATTTAGGAGATCGCAACCCCGGCTGGTCGACGCCAGCTTACTCATCCGCCTATGGATCGGGTCGCAGCTTTCAGCGCGCCGGCTCCGAACCCGCGCACTTCAACTACGAAGATGAGAGCCAGGAAACTCCCCACGCCGCGTCGCCATCGCTCTCCCCTCGCCTCGGCTCTACTCCAAAGAATGAAGGCTCGGAGAGCAATATCGCCCGCTTCTTTGGCTCGAAATCGGGCCGGGTGCCCCCGGTCTCGAATCTGAGACCGGGGAGGGATTCACATCCCTCCATGGACATTCCCGTCTCCAACGGCGCATCCGGCCTTAGAAAAGGCCAGCGCGTGATGCACTCAAAATATGGTGAGGGAACCGTGCTTCAGCGCGAGGGCGACGGCGAAGACGCCAAGCTAACCGTGCTCTTTACTCATCACGGCATGAAAAAGCTGATGGAAAAATTCGCCAACCTCCGCAAGCTCTGATCCGCATGAATTTACCGGTCGTCTTCAGAGATCGCCTAATCGCTGCGACCCGCCTCGCGCCGTAGGTGCAATGTTCATTAGCCCCGCGCTTTAGCGTGGGGACTGCGAACAGAATGGAATCAGGAGTCCCATAGGGACGCCGCAGATTCCCTTTCCTATCCCGGCCCCTTTTTCAGCTCCGCCATGTCGAAAAGCGCGTTCACCGTTTCAGTCGTTTCCAGGCTCTCCAAAGTTGCATCAAAGTAGCTCTCGCGTAGGCCCCGCCGCAGTTGCTCGTGCTTCGAATTGTTGCTCGCAAACCCCGGCGTGAAGTACGCCTTGAATCCTTCCATCTCTCGCCCATACGGAATCGGCGTCTTGACCATGAATCCAAGAAACCCCGCCACAAAGTGCAAAGCTTCCTGGGCCTTCGGCGTCTTCAGCTCGCGCTCCAAATCCCTCTTGCCGAAAAACCCGGTCTTGATAACGATGTTGCCCTTCGACCGGTTCATCCGCGCCTGCAACAAAGCCTGCACCAGGAAGTCCTCATCCGTCTCGTCGAATCTCGGATCGTACAGAACCTTGTTTTGCCGCAGGTAATCCCGAAAAAATGACACTCGATTCCCTCTTTCATCGTCCGCGCGTTCATTTTGCTTGAGTCGGCTTGCCGCTCCAATGGCTCACCGCCCGTTTCGGCTCTCCGGCCCCGCAATCCCTCCGCCGCGCCGGCTCCGCATCATATATATAGCGTGGTCTGCCCTGCACCCAATCTTCCCAAGCGCACATTACCCAGTCAATCGGATTCCGCGTCAAGCACCAATCCAGTGACCCTTCTGGTATTGCGTTCATATGAAGGGTGCGGGGTTCAGCCCGCACATAGAACCAGCAAATTGAAAGTGGGCTTCAGCCCCCGGGGGAAATTTCCAATCAGGCTGTCCCACTACCCCCCTTCCGTCTCGCGTCGCCCTGCCCTGGGCGTGCCTCCAGTAGACTGAAAGCGCCATGCAATCGGTAAGAAATCCGCGCGGGGTGCCCCCGGTCCCTCGCGCTTGGGGACCGGGGAGCGATCCCTCCATCGTGATTCTGTTTGCTGCCTTCGCCGCCCTCACCGGCTGCGGAATGCCTGGCGCTCCTCTGCCGCCGTCTCTCGATCTCCCCGTTCCCGTCACCGATCTCTCCGCCGTGCGTACCGGTCCCCAGGTCGCGCTCTCCTGGACCATGCCCACCAAGACCACCGACAAAGTCCTTCTCAAGGGCAACGTCTCCGCCCGCGTTTGCCGCAATCAGACCAGCGCATCAACCTGCTCCATCGCCGCCACGCTTCCATTTGCTCCTGGTGCAAGCGCTACCTTCAATGACGCGCTTTCTCCCGAACTCGCCTCCGGCCCTCCCCACGTGCTCACCTACTTTGTCGAGCTCGTCAATCGCAAAGGCCGTTCCGCCGGACTGTCTGATAGCGCCGAGGTCCTCGCCGGTGAGGCTCCTCCCGCAATTGAAAACCTGACCGCTGAAATGCGCAAAAACGGCGTGCTCCTCCGCTGGACGCCCGCTCCATCCGAATCCTCGCCCGTCGCCATCCGCCTTGTCCGTCGGCTCCTCTCGCCGCCCATCAAGAAATCGAATCAGGGCCCATTGGCCGAGCCCGCGGAGCCGCTCGAGCAATCGCTCCTCATCGATCCTGCTCTGAACTCCGATCATGCTCTCGATACAAACATTCGTTTCGGCGAAACCTACGACTATCGCGCCCAGCGTGTCGCTCGCATCACCATCGGCGGCTCAACTCTCGAGCTGGCCGGCCCACTCTCCGCTCCCGTCCACATTGACGCCATCAACATATTCCCGCCCACTGCGCCCAAAGGCCTTGAGGCCGTAGCCACCGCAGGCAACAACGGTTCCGGCCCCGCGATCGATCTCAGTTGGCTGCCCGGCACTGAACCCGATCTCGCCGGCTACATCGTCTACCGTCGGGAAAAGGACGCATCGGGTGCGCTCACTGAAAGGCAGCGCATCTCTCCCGCGCAACTCGTCATCGGGCCCGGCTATCACGACTCGAACGTTCAGCCCGGCCGCACCTACATCTACTCCGTCACCGCAATCGACCAGCAGGGCCACGAGAGCTCCCGCTCCGCCGAAGCATCTGACACAGTTCCCGCTCGGTAGCCATTCGGACACTCGTTTCTGTCCTCGACCGCCGCATGTCAAGCCCCTCGTGCCAAAATAATTCTGCCGGCCTCTCGTAACTCCTTCATTCTCCGATCTCTATTCTCTGATCTCTTTCTTCCCAAGTTTGCCGATCATTTCAGCCTTTCGGCGCATACTCAAAGCAGATCGAAATTCCGCGGCCGCAACCGCACCGTACACGGTTCACTGCTTCACCTTTTCACTGTTTCACTTGCTTGCGAACCACTTGATTGCACATCTCTGGCGGCGCCGAAATTAATTAAATAAAAAATTTCGGCATTTTTCGCCAAATGTTCGCCATATAACTCCTTTAGAATCAGTAAATCGTCTCCGGAAAGATCGAGAAAATGCGACAAATTGCGCCAGTTGAGCGCCAAACAACTCCTTTATAATCAACGAAAGAGGAGATGAAAAACGCACATTGCGCGCAAAGCCGTCAAGTCATTGAAATGAAATCACTTGTTTCCAAGACGACACTCCGGTATGGGGTACAGGTAGTAAGCGCCCGACTCGGGATGAGAAACTTCTGCTGGAGGCAGCCACCCCAATGAAATATTGCCGCTTCAATCTCAAAGGCCAAGTCCACTACGGCACAGTCGAAGACCGTAACGGCGAGTTCTGGATCTCCGGCCCGGCGCCCGCGCCCGAGGAAGATCTCGCCTTCAAGTTGCAGAGCGCCAGCCCCGCGTCCGCCTTCGCGCCCGTGCCGCTCTCCGCCGCCGAACTCCTTCCGCCCGTCACCCCATCAAAGATCGTCTGCGTCGGCCGTAACTACCGCGCGCATGTCCGCGAGCTCGGCAATGAAATGCCGACTGAACCGCTGATCTTCCTCAAGCCGCCCTCGTCACTCCTCGCCCCCGGCGGCGTCATCCGCATGCCAGCCGTTTCTGAGCGCGTCGACTTTGAAGGCGAGCTCGCCGTCGTCATCGGCCGCCGCGCGCACAATCTTAAGCCGGATGCCAACTGGCGCGACGTCGTGCGCGGCTTCACCCTCGCCAATGACGTCACCGCCCGCGATCTCCAGAAGAAAGACGATCAGTGGACTCGTGCCAAGGGCTTTGACACTTTCTGCCCCATCGGCCCGTTCGTCAGCGATGAGCTTGATCTTGACGCCGGCCTCAACCTCGAAACGCGCCTCAACGGCGAGCGTCGCCAGCATGCCTCCACGCTCGACTTCATCTTTTCTCTCCGTGAGCTCCTCGCCTTCATCACGTCCGTCTTCACGCTCGAGCCCGGCGACCTGCTCCTCACCGGAACGCCTTCCGGCATCGCTCCGCTCTCGCCCGGCGATCGCGTAGAAGTCTCCATCCCCGGCCTCGGCGTCCTTGCCAACATCGTCGAATCGGACGAGCGCACCCCCTCAGCATTCAGCGCATCTTAATGGTTAAGAGGTACACTGGTCGCGTAGGAAACGAGCCGAATCCCCGCTTCCCGGCTGGAGGAATCATGCCAAATCTTCTTGAGCAGTTGCGCAAGTTTACCGTCGTCGTCGCCGACACCGGCGACATGGAGGCGATGGAAAAATTTCATCCCCAGGACGCGACCACCAACCCCTCCCTCATCACCGCGGCGGCGCAAATGCCGCAGTATCAGCCCATCGTGGACGACGTGCTGACCCAGGCGCACAAAGAACTGGGCGACAGCGCCAGCGACAAGGACGTAGCCAACCTCGCCTTCAAGCGGCTGGCCGTAGCCTTCGGCAAAAAGATCCTCGCCATCATCCCCGGCCGCGTCTCCACTGAAGTAGACGCTCGTCTCTCTTACGACACGGCAAAGTCCGTCGAGATGGCGCGCGACATCATCGAGATGTATCGCAACGCGGGCATCGGCCGCGACCGCGTTCTCATCAAGCTCGCCTCTACATGGGAAGGTTTCCGCGCCGCCGAACTTCTCGAGAAGGATGGCATCCACTGCAACATGACACTCCTCTTCGGCATCCATCAAGCCGCCGCAGCTGCCGATGCCGGCGTCACTCTCATCTCACCTTTCGTCGGCCGCATTCTCGACTGGTACAAGAAAGACACTGGCAAAGACTTCCAGGGTGCCGATGATCCTGGCGTCCAGTCGGTCACGCGCATCTACAACTACTTCAAGAAGTTCGGCTACAAAACCGTCGTCATGGGCGCCAGCTTCCGCAACATCGGCGAAATTACCGAGCTCGCCGGTTGCGATCTGCTCACCATCTCGCCGCAGTTTCTCGCCGAGCTCGAGTCGACGCAGGGCGACCTGCCGCGCAAACTCGATCCCGCCAACGCCAAGAATTTGGCGATCGAAAAAATCACCATGGACAAGGCCACCTTTGACCGAATGCATGCCGCAGATCACATGGCTAGCGACAAATTGAAGGAAGGCATCGAGGGCTTCTCCGCCGCCTTGGTCAAGCTCGAATCCCTGCTCGCCAAGCGTCTCGCGGAACTTGAGCAGCGCACCCCAGCCACGGTCTGAGATCGATAGAGTCAATTGGGTGCCCCCGGTCCCTCGCATTTGGGGACCGGGGTTTTTTCACGAAGCCATTCGTCTCTCAACTATCGGTGCCATTCGCAATCGAATCCCTTCTCTGCCAACAAAGTTGGCCCTTCCTCTTGCCAAACGCAACTCTTCCGATAAGCTCAGTGTTACAACCTTGTGAATGGGGCCTCCGCTGGCACCTTCCCCGCGCAGCACGATCAGGAACAGTGGCGGCCTAAGGCAGCGAACCAGGCTGTTCGCGCGCAGCCGCTTCGGCAACGGGAGATCGCTTCACCACGTGTCTCCGTTTGGGAGGTGTGTATGCAGGCCCAGCCTCATCCGCTCGAACCCTTCTTCCAGCAGATCGTGCGCAACACCTATGAAGGCAAGCTTGGCTTGCACGATCCCGATCTGACGATCTACGTTGCCCGCATCCTTTGCGAGTTCTCCCAGGCCGACAAGCTCTACAGCCTTCGCGATGCGAAAGGCCATCCCATCGAGCAGCTCGAAGAGATGGAGCGCGCCGCCGACCCCATCCATGGCTCTGCCGCCTCCTTCGATGCCGAGCGCGCTCTGCGCAAATACATCGGCGACTATGCTCTGTTCGTCGCCGGCATGTACCCCGAGGTCACCGGTTCCAGCCGTCGTCTGCGCCGCCACCAACCAAGCATTGAAGAGCTCATTCGCGCCGGCAAGCAGAGCTACTTCATCGTCAGCCAGTTCAATCTCTTTGAGTACGAGGAGGAAGCGCCGCTCTTTGCGCGCCTTTCCGATAGCTTCGAGCGCCTGCTCCTCGGCCTCACGCTCGTGCGCGAAGATCTTGGCCCACGCAAGCCGCGCCAGCTTCCTCCACGCGTGAACTGAGCCCGATTTTGTACACAACTCGGCGTGCAAACACCACGGCGCTTGATTGCTGTCGCCGTCGCATGGATACTGGAAGCTCTTGAGGTAAACCCTCCATGAGTGAATTCGTATCTCTGCGCGCTGCCGACGGGCATTCATTCGGTGCTTACGTCGCTCATCCGGCGGACGAGCCCATCGCTGGCCTCGTTGTTGTACAGGAGATCTTCGGTGTCAATGCCCACATCCGCTCTGTTGCCGACGGCTGGGCGCGCGATGGCTTCCTCGCCGTCGCACCCGCGCTCTTTGACCGAATTCAGCCGGGCATCGAGCTCGGCTACGATCCTGCCGACTTGCAAACCGCGATGGGCCTCTTCCCGAAGTTCGATGTCGATAAAGCGATTGTTGACGTCGCCGCCGCTGTCAACTATGCCGCCGGCGCCACGCACAAGGAGGTCGGCGTCATTGGATATTGCCTCGGTGGCACCATCGCATGGCTCTCCGCCACACGCCTTCATCCGTCGGCTGTCGTCGGTTACTACGGCGGCCGCATTGGCAACTACGCCGGAGAAAAACCCACCTGCCCCGTCATGCTCCACTTCGGCAAGCAGGACGCGCACATCCCCATAGCCGAAGTCGACAAAGTCCACTCCGCCCATCCTGAAGTTGAAATCTTCTGCTACGACGCCGGCCACGCTTTCAACTGCGACCCGCGCCCGAGTTACAACGCCGCTGCAGCCAAAGAGGCTCGCCAGCGCTCACTCCAATTCCTCAAGAACCATCTGGCTTGAGCTGTCGAACCCGCCGATGATGTTGCCTCTTCTCTTCCCTGTTCCCTGTTCCCTGTTCCCTGTTCCCTGTTCCCTGTTCCCTGCCTCTTTCACCGCCCCACTTGCACCGCAATCCCGCCCATGATTGTTCGCGGCGGCATGTTCACGCCGGTGATCTCCTGGTAGCCGGTGTTGCTCGCATTCATGAGCCGCAGATAAGGCCGCACCCTCCAGGCATCCCGCGTGAGCGTCGCATTCCACACAGGGTACACCGTCTGCTGATACCGCTGCGCAAGTTGCACCGCATTTGTCAATACGATGTCGTGTCCCATCGCCCAGGTCCACGAGGCATGAATGTTCTCGACCGGATAATTAAATACGTATTCCGACTCAAGCCCGTGCAGCGCGGTCTGTGCCCCGTGCAAAGCCGTCCACTCAATCCGCACCGTCTGCGATTTCCTTGGAACCCATGTGAAGCTCGTTTCAACTCCGGCAAAGTGCAACCCATTCAAGTTGTCAGCGCACCATATGTTCGCCGGGCATCCCGCCGGAAGATACGCATTCGGCGTCGCGCTCTTCACGTAATCGATTGTGTCGTGCTGCTGCGAATAGAATCCAGTCGCCGAAAACGTCATTTTCGCCGACGGCGTCCAATCCACGCCCCCATCCCCGGTCCACGCCGATTCCGGTTTTAAACTCGCATTTCCTAGCGTCGACGGATCGGAATAATAGAGATCGGTATACGTCGGAATCCTGAATCCATATCCTCCCGTCGCGCGCAGCTTCAGGCTACTCGCCACACGAAAACTTCCCGCCAGTTCCGGAGAAAACACCGCCTGCGCGCCTCCCGAAAAAATCTCCTCACGCGCTCCCGCGGACATGCTCCATCGTTTCTTCGCGGGGCGAAAGTCAACATCCACGTACCCCGCGCCGCGATTCCTTGCATGCAGGCCCAGGTTGTTGCTGCGGATGCTGTCTCCGTCCGCCTCCAGTCCCATCAGCAGTAGCGTACCCGCCAGCAGGTTCTCCGTGCGCCGCAACGATCCTTGCCAAGAGCCATCAATATGGTTGTTCTCGTAAATCGCTGGATCGTCACGGAACAGCACGAATTCATCCGTATGCCGCCGGTACGCGAACGCCGCTTCGGTTCGGGTTCCTAGATCCTGCCTCACTCCGCCGAACCAACCCTTCGTCCGCTCCCACGAAGGGTAGTCGCCATAAAACTGGTTCGCCCCAAACGATCTGTCACTCACGGCAAAAAGTAAATCAGTCACTCCCAGCCGCGAACCCACCCAGGACTCCGCCGAAGTGTCTTCATTTCGGTAATCGCGGTCCGTCATGAAACCCGTCGAAAAATTGCGCTCAGCCGTTAGTCGCCCGCTCCAAGGCCCGCGCGCTGCCCCTGCCAGCAGTGTCTCCTCGTTCGATTCAAAGCTGCCTTCGCCGCCGCGTAGAAAAATCGAATCGTGATCCGGCGCCGCCGTCAAGAAATCCACGACTCCGCTCAACGCGTCCACGCCGTGCAAAGTTGATCCCGCCCCTTCCAGCACTTCGATCGAGTCCATCGCCTCCAGTGGAACCGGTAAATCGAGGCTATGGTGCGAAGTCTGCGCATCGTTGATCCGAAATCCGTTCAGCAATACCAGCGTCTGCTCAAAGCTGCCGCCGCGCAGCACAAGGTCCGCCTGCCCGCCGCCTGCGCCGCGTTCCTCGAGAAATACCGATGAGTCCCCACGCAAAAGGTCCTGCGGCGACTCCGCCACGAGCGATTCTCCCTTCACCGGCAGAACCTCAACTGATCGTTGCGACTCCGCCAATGGCACCGGAGTTGCCGTGCCCAGCACCACCATGGTCTCCGAATTCCCTTTTACGGTCGATGCCGGCACTGTGGAAGCACCGGACGCGCTCGCTGGATTCTGACTGGGCGCGCTTTGCGCACTTGCGGATTGCACAGTCCCCGCCAGCAACAAATGTCCTACTACCCAAATGACTTGTCTCAATTGTGTCCGACCCCTGAATGATCGGCTACAAGCATGACTGCCGGAGCGCCGTCATTCAACAACGATTTCGTATCATCGCGAATAGTTGAAGTGCTAAACTAACTCCATTCACCATGCGCATCGACGCTTTTCTTCGTGAAAGTCCGATGTTCGCCGTCAACCGGGCGGCGCGCCGCTTTGAGTCTCTCGCCTCGCGCGTGCTTGCCGCCGATAATCTCGGCTTCCTTGAAGCTCTTGTCCTCGCCGCTCTCTTTTTCGAGGCGCCACGTCAAGTCAAACCCTCTCAACTCGCCGAGACCTTCGCCACAACGCGTGGCAACCTCAGCCATTGCATCTCTTCGCTTGAAGCCAAAGGATTTCTGCATCGCAAAATCGACCCTGAAGATGCGCGAGCCTATTTGCTTACGCTCAAGCCGTACGGAAAACGCTGCGCTCTCCGCGTGATCGCCGCCCTCGATCGCATGCAAAACGAATTTGAGCGAGAGATCGGCAAATCCAACCTCGCCGAAATGCTCAAGTCTATCCGCAAGCTTGAGGCGCGAGCCGCAATCCGCTAGAAGGCCGGAATTCTCGCACGCCCGCCCCTGCCACCCCGTCTAGGCCGCCTCCCAATTTACAGGCTCAACGCGCCGCACCAGCAACGCGAACGACAGCGCGCCAGCGAGCGCCACTCCTCCGGCAGCCACAAATGCCGGCCGCGCGCTCCCTCGCGTCTGAACAATCAGTCCCGCCAGCCACGGCGCGGCGATTCCCGCGAAATTCGCCACGCCATTCTGCAGGCTCGACCATCGTCCCGCCATCGCCGGTCCGGCGAGCGTTTGCGCAATCGCCCAATGGTTTGAAGCGTATCCGCCGTGACCAACGCACGCGATCGTCAACAACCCCAGCGCAATCAGCGGACGTCCATGGACAAACGTGAGCGCAAGCAGGCAAGACGCCATCGCTTGCCCGCCAATGACAAGCTTTAGTCTTATTGACGTCGCGGATGCACCGCGGGCAATGAGCCGGTCTGAAATCCAACCTGCCAGAAGCGTAGTGCACGCGATCAACAGGAAAATCGCTGCAGTCAGTCTCGACATGTTTCGAATCGAGAGACGTTCTTCTTGCACTAGATACGTTGGCAGCCACGCCAACAGGAAGTAGTAAAAGTAGTTTCCGCTGAAGTGCCCAATGGTCGTTCCCCATGCGCATCGCAGCCGCACCATCTTCGCGATCGAGCCCGTCGACCCCGAGATAAGGGCCCCGTTCGCGTTTTCGCTCTGCCCGGGTGATTTCCGCTCGCCGCGCGCAGCCTTTATTCTCTGCCCACCGTGCGGCATCGCAAAATACCAGGGAATCATCCAGGCAAGTGCACCCACTCCAAAAACCACGAACAGCATGCGCCATCCCCAGTGCACCAGCACAATGCCGCCCACAAACGCGCCCGCCGCCGGTCCCAGCTTTGTCCCCGCATCGATGAATGCATTTGCCCGTCCGCGATGCTCTTGCGGCATTGCGGCAAAGATGCGCGAATAGCATGGATACGCGACAGACTCGCCCAATCCCAGAACGAGTTGCAACGCGAACAGCGCCGAATAGCTCGTTGTCAGTCCCATAGAAGCGGTGGCCGTCGACCACAGCAGGTACCCCAACATGAGCACCCAGCCCACCGGAAAACGGTCAGTCAACTCGCCAGCCAGCCCCAAAAGCTGTACCAGAGCATATGTCCAAAAGAACGCCGATAGCAATTCGCCAGCGCGTAGCGACGAAAACGAGAACTGCCGCTCCAGCAGCGGCATCGCCAACCCCAGGTTGCTGCGGTCAACGTAATTGATCACTACCGAAAGAACCAAGAGGAGGATGACGATCCATTCACGGCGTGAAATCCGGGCTCCCCGCACATTTCGAAATTCGCCCGGAGCAGCTTGCGCCATCAACTCCTCGCAGTCTCCGCAAATCCTACCACGCGCTTAAGTGCCCCGTCCCGGCAACGGGCTCCATCATGGCGACGGCGGTTTCACCGTAGTGCCTGCTACATTCGTAACGCCAGTCATCAACCGGTTGCGCGCCACGTTGAGCACGTCCGTCAGGGTTTTTCGGGGAGCTTGCTTGCGAGGATTCTACCGTAGTTTCCGGAGGTCCCGCTCACAGATCTCTCGCCCCATGGAGACTGATGCCTTGAATCTCTTTCAGCCGCCACCATGGGATACTATTTGGGCGACGTCTGACGGAAATTGTTGCGGAGGAAATCGCTTATGGATTCGGACTTCTCCGAAAAAATCGTCCTCGTCGCCGGCGGCACCGGTGGCCTTGGCCGCGCCGTTAGCCTGGCATTTCTGGAGCATGGCTCTCAAGTCGCCGTCACTTTCCGTCACGAAAATGAATTCCAAGCCCTCAAAGTCGCTGCCGCGGATCATGCCACCCGCCTGTCAGGATTCAAAGTCGACGTCACCGATCCTGACCAAACAGCCGAGCTTGTTAATAAAATCGTTGCGCAATGGAGTCGCCTCGAGGTACTCGTCAATACAGTCGGCGGCTACGCCGGCGGCACACCACTGTGGGAACTGGATCCCGAAGTCTTTAATCGCATGATCGACTTGAATTTCCGCGCCACCTACGCGCTCGCGAAATCGGCAGTGCCTCCCATGCTCGCCCGCAAGAGCGGTGCCATCGTAAACATTGCATCGAAAGCTGCCTGGGATCACGCCGCAGGAGCTTCGGCCTATACATCCACAAAGGCCGCAGCCGTGGCCCTCATTGACTCGCTCGCCGCGGACCTCATAGGCTCCGGCGTCCGCGCGAATTCCATCCTGCCCAGCATCATTGACACCGAGGCAAATCGCAAAGCCATGCCCAGTGCCGATTTTTCCAAATGGCCCAAAGCCGAAGACATAGCCGAAGTCGTGCTCTTCCTCTCGAGCGCGCGCGCCCGCGTTATCCACGGAGCATCCATCCCCGTCTTCGGCAATGCTTGACCAGCGCACGTCCGGCCCCGGTCACAATCGACCTCGATCGCGGAGGCGGTTGCAGATTCCGTGACTTCCGACTAAAACCGGTAATCAGGCTTGAGCTCGCATTGATAGACGGTCGATTTCTCCTGATTGGGACTAGTCCTGACGGAGCAGTTTGCCCAATTCAAGTACAAGTCGGGTCCAAGAGGAAAGACCATGTCAACGCCATCCAATTCGGCCTCGAGACTCACGCCTTCAGCGCTCCCCGGAAGGGTGAAGCTTAGCGATCGCCCAAAAACCACGGGGTATGATTCACGAACTTTAGAAACCACTGCCGTATGAAAAACCTCAGCTTCGAGCAGGAAAGTTGCCGTATCTGACCAATCCAGGGCTGAAACTTTGATGGTGCGGCCGCCGTTGGTAAAACCGCTCGCGTCAATCTGCGTAAATGGGCACGGTCCGGCTATGCAGGATGCTCTCGCATCCCGGAACTCGTTTCCGGCGCCGGCATCCAATTCGATCGACCCTCGGACAGCTTTCCAGTATCCATCGGGTGAGCAAGTGCTCTCGTGGCGACAGGGGACGTTTCCACGATTGACGATCTGAAATGTCTTCGCCGCGCTGCCGATGTTTTCCTCGTTTTGAGAATTGACCGTGTATCTCACCCTGATGTTGGACACAACAGATGGCGGGCGCTCCGATTCTGCAGTGCTCTGTGCGGCAACAGGCTCCATGGCGACAATCAAGAGCTGTCGAAGCGACGAACGAAATCGTATTGTGTCTTGAAGCTCAAACGGTTTGAAACCGTCTTCTTGAAAGTTCAGAATCACTGTCTGCCCAGGCAATACCGTCCCGGGAAATGCGATCTTGAAGTACCCGGACGCATCCGACTCTGTGCTAAGTTGCAAGCTCCCTGCCGAGGCCGTAACCGAAACGCCGGCTATCGGCGCCTGTTTACGCGTGTCGGTATCGCGGCTTATTACCGCCCCCTGGATGACCGACCAGTGGGGTCTCCAATGGCGGACGCCAAGCACAATCAGCACGACAGCCACCCCCGCAGAGATGGCGATCCATATTGCAATGGATTTTCGGGACATCGATTGCTTTCTCTCCGCTTCAGAGGGCGCGATGAATCCGCGTAACGCTCCTCCGATGATTACCTTCCGGCCGTTGCGTGCATCCAATTTATGGCTGTCCGGGGCGATGCTACCCCTTCGGAATAGACGCTCCGGGCCTCGGAACTCTCTGCATCGAAATCGAAACGATGAATCAGGCTGCCATCAAAAAGGCCATCGCTCTCGAAGGATGCTCAAACTCTCGTCGGAGATTGCTGCGCCAGTTGTCTTCGATTTCGCTCGGTCTGCCGCTCTCACGCGCCCTTGCTCTGGCGTCTCCAGGGCAGAATGGCAGGCAACATCAAGCCCAACAACAAGATAAGCATCCCCCGCCCTCACTCCTTCCTGGCCCCATCTCCGCAGCCGACGATCAGTTTCTTGACCAGCTTGAGCACGCTAACTTTCTGTTTTTCTGGGAGCAGGCGAATCCCCAGACGGGATTGATTAAGGATCGATGCAGTGTTCGGGCCAATGACACAAGTCTCAGCGCCAGCATTGCTTCTACCGGGTTTGGCCTCACCGCCATCTGCATCGGCGAGAAACGCGGGTTCATAAGCTACTCCTTGGCCCGCCTGCGAGTGGTTCAGACGCTGTCGTTTCTATGGCACAAGCTCCCCACCCATCGTGGCTTTTTCTTCCACTTCGCGAATATGAATACCGGCGAGCGCATCTGGGATTCGGAGGTTTCCTCGGTGGATACCGCCATCCTGCTTTGCGGAGTGCTCACCTGCCGGCAGTATTTTCAGGACAAGGATATCGATGATCTCGCACATGCCATCTTCGATCGCGTGCAATGGAATTGGCTTTCTGAAGACACCAGTCTTCTGTCGATGGGGTGGACGCCGGAGCTGGGATTCATCCCCTCGCGATGGGACCTCTACAGTGAGTTGATGATGATGTATCTCCTCGGCATGGGCTCCCAATCCTATCCACTGGAGGGCGACGCCTGGCTGGCGTGGAAACGCACCATCTTTGAATACGACGGTCTGCGCTACATCGGTTCTTTTGCCCCGCTCTTCGTACATCAGTACTCCCAGGCATGGTTCGATTTTCGAAACAAGCGTGACCGCTTCGCCGACTACTTTGAAAACTCCGTTATTGCAACCGAAGTGCATCGACGTTTTTGCGTGGAGCTTCACTCTCAGTTCTCCGACTACGGCGACGCTCTTTGGGGCATTACCGCGTCCGATTCCCCACACGGTTACGTGGTCTGGGGCGGGCCGCCGGCCATGGGGCCGATCGACGGCACAGTCGTCCCGGCCGCCGCTGGCGGTTCATTGCCATTTCTGCCCGTTGCAACCATGCGGGTTCTCCGGGCCTTTCACGACCGTTACCCGAAAGCCTGGTGCCGATACGGCTTCGTCGACGCCTTCAATCCCTTGACAGAGTGGTACGACACCGACGTGATCGGCATTGACACTGGAATTACCATGCTGATGGTCGAGAACCTGCGCTCTGAATTTGTATGGGATACGTTTATGAAGAACCCGGAGGCGCAGCGCGGCATGGAAAAAGCCGGATTGAAGCCGTACCAACCGGGCGCAATGCCATTCAGATGACGGGAGCGGGCTCCACGCCCTTGCCGCTCGGTGCGAGCGCATTTTTCAGAATCAATTTGGGCTCTTCGGGCTGCAGGAACAACATCTCATAGGGCCGCTGCATCCTATTAGCCATAGAAAACTGTGACACCGCCTCCGACGGACCGTCAGAAGAATTCTTTGCCGGCAGCACCTTGGTTCACGAACACAACCTATGTTCCGCCTGGGTCCAATGTCCGCGTCAGGCAATGATACCAAGATGCGCACGATGCCCGCACAAACGCAATTCGAAAAGTCCCCCGACGATTTACCATCGCGTGGCGGCAGCTCGCCGCAAACAAATCATGGCGCGTGGTCTGATCGTGTCGCCGCTCTGAAGAACATCCCGCCCGTGCTTCATTTTGTTTGGGAATCCGGACCTGCGGTGGTCTTCTGGAACATTGCCATTCGCATTGTGGTCGCGTTTCTGCCCGTCGGGATTGGGATCATTGTCCGCTACATCATCGATGGCGTGAACCGCATCCGGTTTCATCAGCCGCTGCCGCACGGTTTCTGGTGGCTGGTGGCCGTGGAGATGGCGCTGGCGGTCCTCATGGGAGTTCTGTCTCGCGCCGTCGATTACTTTGACAACCTGCTCGCCGACCGGTACACGCACCATGTCAGCGTTGAAGTCATGCGCAAAGCCGCCGCCCTCGACGTTACTGTCTACGAGGATCCCGTATTCTACGACCGCCTCGAGCGTGCCCGCGTCCAGGCCACTGACAGGCTGGCGATGATCCAGCAGATGGGCCGGCTCATTCAGCAAACTGTAGCAGCAATTGCCTTTTCCGCCGTGCTCATTTTTTATTCGCCGTTCTTGTTGCTGCTGCTCATTGTCGGAATCGTTCCTGCATTTCTTGGTGAGAGCCATTTCGCCTTCCTCACATATGCTAAGAACTTCCGGCAAACGCCGATTCGCCGTCAGATGGATTACCTGCGCCAGGTCGGCGGCAGCAAGGAAGCTGCAAAGGAACTCAAGCTTTTCAATCTGAGCGGCTATTTGACCGAACGGTTCACTTCGCTTTCGCGAGGAATCTACGAAGAGAATGTGGCCTTGAATCGCCGCCGTCTGTTCTGGGGCGGACTGCTTTCCGTTCTGGGTCAGGTTGGCTACTACTCGGCCTACGGCTACAGCATCCTGCGCACCATTCAGGGCCACTACACCGTTGGCGACCTCACGCTGATCACGGCAGCCATTATGCAGGCGATGAGCAATATCCAGCAGGCATTCTCGACCGCTTCCGGTGTTGCAGATCAAGCCCTATTCCTCACCGATCTTCTGGCCTTCTTCGCGATGGAACCCGCCGTGAAATCGCGGCCCGGCGGACTCTCTGTGCCGCGTCCAGTCATGTTCGGATTTGAATTTCAGAATGTTTCCTTTGCTTATCCAGGAACAACTCGCCGCGTCCTCGATCGCTTCAATTTCACGCTCCGGCCGGGAGAGCGGGTAGCCTTGATCGGCGAAAACGGACAAGGCAAGACAACCATCGTCAAGCTGATCACCAGGCTCTACGATCCCACCGAAGGCTGTATCCTGCTCGACGGAATCGACTTGCGCGACTACGACTTGGCCGATCTGCATTCCGAGATCGGTGTAATTTTTCAGGACTTTATGCGTTATGAAATGACCGCCCGCGAAAATGTCGCGGTGGGGCGAGTCGAATTGGAACACGTAATGGAAGAGATCGATTACGCAGCCGAGAAAAGCTTGGCCAGCGAAGTCGTGGCCAAACTTCCCCGCGGCTACGATCAGATGCTCGGGCGGCGCTTTGAGGGCGGCGTCGATCTGTCCGGCGGCGAATGGCAAAAGTTCGCGTTAGCGCGTGCCTACCTGCGCGATGCGCAGCTCCTCATTCTCGATGAGCCCACCGCGTCGCTCGATGCACGCAGTGAGTTCGAGGTTTTCGAGCGATTCGCTGAGCTCACCGCCGGTAAAATGGCGCTCCTCGTTTCGCATCGTTTTTCAACCGTGCGCATGGCTGACCGCATCGTTGTCCTCGAGTGTGGCCGTCTAGTGGAAGAAGGGAGCCACGAGCAGCTTGTGGCGCTTGGTGGCCGTTACGCAAACATGTTTGAAATGCAAGCCGCGAGCTATCGATGACCAAAGTCGCCCCCATTTCCGGCCAAAAGGAACGGCTCGGTAGCGAGAGCCTCGATAGCAGCACCATCTCCCACCTGCGCAGAGCGGCCGAACAGGCTGGCACGTGGGAGGTGATTCCTCGGCCTCGGTCAGACGGATCGCTCCAGAGGCGTGTGCAGGCCGCTCGCCGGGCACTCGCGCAACTGGAAACCAAACTTGCCCGCCAATCGCTGGCAGAAGTGCCGATCGATCCGCAATTAGCCGCCCGGCGGTCTGCACTGCTTGAGCTTGCCGCGGGTCATCGTATGTTCCGATCCGCGATAAGTGACGTTTCCGACAAGCGGGAGAAATTGGCCCGGCTCCCGCGTCTTATTCTTGGCCCGAAGCGAGATGAACCCCGCGTGGCCACCGTCGCTCGGCTGTACCTCGACGCCGTCGATGACACGTACTCGGCCTCGACCTTCCACGAATTCATGCTGGCCGTCCAGACTCATGAACCGTTGAATGTCGACGAACTATGGAGCGTCGGCACACTTCTCAAATTTGCATTGCTGGAATTGATTTTGAAGGAGGCATGGGATGTTCTTCGCTCGCGCGGCAAGGTCACCGTTCCTTCGCTGCTGGCTCATGTAAAGTGCCTGCAATCCATCACCAATGCGGACTGGATCTATCTCATTGAGCCGCTCATCGTCTTCGACAGGTTCCTCCGCCAGGACCCAGCAAACACCTTTGAGCAGATGGATTTCGAAACTCGCGAGCTCTATCGCAAGCGCGTCGCATTTGTTGCCCGCCGTTCCGATTGCAGTGAATCGCAAGTGGCTCAGGCCGCGCTCGAGCTCGCTCGCGAAGGAAACAAAGCGGAATCGTCCGACCCGCGCATGCACCTTCGCCACGCACATGTCGGCTACTATCTTATTGGCAATGGCTTTCCCCAGCTCGCGTCCCGCGTCGGCTTTCATCCGTGTTTTGCCTGGCGCGCGCGCGCATTTGTGCGCGCCAATGGCGAAGATTTTTTCCTCACAAGTATTCAACTTTCAACATTGCTCTTCATAGCTGCCGTTCTGTTTCCCGTTCTGCCTGCCGTCTCGGGACTCCTAGGTTTGGCGTCCATTATTCTTTTCCTCCTCCTTCCCGCAACCCAGGATGCCGTGGACCTGGTCAACAACGCCATCACGGCATTCTTCGATCCTGAAGCGCTTCCCAAACTGGACCTGAGCATGGGTGTTCCCAGCGAGTTTGCCACTCTCGTAGCGGTTCCCTCTCTCCTGATCAATGAGCAACAGGTACGCAAGCTGGCCAACGACCTCGAGGTGCGCTTTCTCGCCAACCGCGATCGCAACCTCCACTTCGCGCTGCTCACCGATCTGCCTGACTCGGTGAGCAACCCCCATGAAAAGGATACCCATCCACTTGTCGATCTCGCTTCGCGGCTCATCACGGAGCTGAACAGAAAATATCAATCGCCCGACAACGGAGTTTTTCTTCTACTGCATCGCCACCGCATTTACAACACGCGCCAGGGCGTGTGGATGGGTTGGGAACGCAAGCGCGGCAAGCTCCTCGACCTGAACAAGCTTCTCGCGGGCGACTTCGATGCATTCCCCATCAAGACAGGCGCGATCGACCCGCTTCACGGCATTCGCTACATCCTCACCCTCGATAGCGATACGCAGCTGCCCCGCGGCACGGCGGCGCGCCTGGTCGGCGCCATTGCCCATCCCCTCAATCAAGCTGTCGTCGACCCCAGGCGCCGCATTGTCACAGCCGGTTTTGGAATCCTGCAGCCTCGCATTGCGGTTGCCATTGAAGCCACAATGCGCTCGCGGCTTGCTGCCGTTAACTCTGGCCAGGGCGGCCTCGATATCTATACCCGCGCCATCTCTGACGCCTACCAGGATCTGTTTGGCGAAGGCATTTTCACCGGCAAGGGAATCTATGAGGTCGGAACGCTACACACGGTGCTCAATCAGCGGTTTCCACGCAACGCTCTCCTCAGCCACGACCTGATTGAAGGTGCGTACGCGCGCGTCGGGCTGGCCACGGACATCGAACTCGTTGAAGATTACCCCTCGCACACCGCCGCCTACATGCGCCGAAAACACCGCTGGGTCCGCGGCGATTGGCAAATCGCCCAGTGGATGTTTTCGCGCGTGCCGGAGGAGTCAGGCGGTTGGGCCACTAATCCCATCTCCAGCATTTCACGCTGGAAGATCCTTGACAACCTTCGCCGGTCGTTGGTCGAGCCATCCATCTTCGCTCTTCTTATCGCTGGCTGGCTTCGTCTGCCGGGCGGGCCACTGTATTGGACCACCGCCACCCTGCTGCTGCTGTTCTTCCCCGCCATCGCTCAGCTTGCATTTGCCCTCGGGCGCGCGCTCATTGGCGAACGCAAGGGACAGATCAGAGAGGCGATCTCTGGCTTTCGACGCGCGGTTCTCGTGGTTCTGGTCCGTCTGGTCTTTCTTCCGCACGAAACTTTGCTCGCATTCGATGCCATCGTTCGCTCGCTCGTCAGGCGATTCATCACCGGCGAGCGCCTGCTGGAGTGGGAAAGCGCTGCTCAAAACGAACTGCGGTCCCCTGCGCGAGTTGACTGGTACCTCGCCGCAACGCCGCTGGTTGCGATGAGCCTGGGCGCGCTGATCTGGCTGTTTGCCGCGCACCACTCGGCGATTCTCTGTGCAGCGCCCATCCTTTTGTTGTGGGCAGTCGCCAATCCCATCACCATCTGGCTCAATCGGCCACCGCGCAGCCAGCGCCCGATCGACAGAAGGGACCGCGACTTTTTGCTTGTGCATGCGCTGCGCATCTGGCGCTACTTCCGTGAATTTGGCGTCGAGCGTCACAACTTCCTGATCCCCGACAACGTGATGGAAAAGGGTTGCCGTGAAGCTCCGCGTGTTTCGCCTACCAATATTGGCTTGCTGCTCAACGCGCGCCAGGTCGCTTGCGAACTTGGATTCCTGACCGCTCCAGAGTTTGCCGCGCTCACAAGCAAAACACTTCTAACCATCGAGCGCATGGATAAATTCCGCGGCCACCTCTATAACTGGTACGACACAGGAACGCTAGCCCCGCTCGACAAATCTCCTTTCGTCTCTTCCGTCGACAGCGGCAATCTTGTGGCCTCGCTCTTTACCCTCCAAACGGGCACACACGCCCTGGCCAATAAGCCCTTGCTCCGCCCCGAAATCTTCGCCGGACTGCGCGCACACTTTTGTCTGCTGCGGAAAACAAAGCATCTGTCCGATGCTCTTGCGCGGACTAGGGTCCCGGCCACCACAGCGGGAACAGCGGAGTGGATTGCATGGCTCTCCGAAGCGCATTCTGCGCTGACTACTGCAGCCGCAGTCGCGCACGAACAGCATCGTGATGCCTGGTGGATTGAAGAAACCCTGAACCGTGTCAACGCCGTTCTTGCTCTCTTCCATCAATATCTGCCTTGGGTGCTTCCTGAATTCGCTTCGCTTCTTCTGCGGCTCCAACTGGTCCACGGCGAGAGACCGGCCGAACTCACTCTGGACGACGCCCTGCGCGCCGCCGGCGAACTGCAATCCATCATGGCCGGCCTGACCGAAACGCTTCCCGGCGATCCCTCGCTTCAGGAGCTTGCCGGACGCTTGTATGATTTGCTCTCTACCGCGGTCGAAAACTTGCTCTCTCTCTCCGACGATCTGCAGAAGATTGAACGTATTGCCGAGCGGCTGGCACAGGAAACGGAATTTGGCTTTCTCGTCGATCCGTACCGTCAAATCCTCTCCATCGGCTACGAAATCGGAAAGAAAAAGCGGCATGAGGCCTGCTACGACCTGATCGCATCCGAGGCGCGAATCGCGACCTTTCTCGCCATCGCCCGCGGCGATCTTCTCCAACAGAGCTGGGGAAAGCTAGGCCGCGATCATACTCGCGTTCATGGCCGCTTTCTCCTTCTTTCCTGGTCCGGAACTATGTTCGAATACCTCATGCCCGCGCTATGGATGCGCAGCTACCCAGGCACGCTGATCGCGCGCTCGCAGGATGCATGCGTCTACATACAACGTGCATTCGGAAGCTCGCTCGGCATTCCGTGGGGCGTTTCGGAGTCCGCCTCGTCGAAAAAGAACGACCGCGGTGACTATCACTATTTCGCCTACGGACTGCCCAGTGTTTCTCTGTGGCCCGAAGCTTCGGCTGGACCTGTTATTTCACCCTACTCCACTTTTCTTGCGCTCACCATTGATCCAGATGAGGCTCTGCACAACCTTCGCCGGATGGAGTCGGCAGGTTGGGTGGGTCCATACGGCTTTTATGAGGCATGCGACTACTCCATCTCCTCGCGCAAACCAGTCATCGTGCGGGAGTGGATGGCTCATCACCTGGGTATGTCGCTGCTCGCGATCGCCAATTCATTGCATGATAACGTCATCCAGCGATGGTTCCATGCGCACCCCATGATCCAGGCGACGGAGTTGCTGCTGCAGGAAATTCCCGTTAACAGTGCGGTCCTCAAAGCCCGGCTCAAGGACCTGGCTCCGATTCATTTTTCTGCGAAGGCCGCACTGCCCGAAGTATCGCGCGGCGCTACGGCTGCACTTTGATCAGCGTCAGCGCGTTGGCCGTCAATCTGAGGCGAAGCTTTCCCGCGCTCAGGGTTTCCTCTAGAGCCGGCGGTAGCGCGGTTTCATGATTCAACTGCTCCACTTGATCTGGCGTCGGATCCAACGGGTCTCCCATCTCCGCGTAATCCTTCAAAACATTTCCATGATTCGCGTCTATTTCCTGGATGCTGACGTGCGCATTCGGCGGCACGTTCCGGAAGATCAGATCGATCGTCTTCTCAGACGTCGGCTGGCCTGGATCGACGAGATTCCACGCAGCTACCTCAACCTCGCGGTTCGCACTCTCGGTGGCGATCACGTCGGATGCAGGATTCGTCAGTCGCTCGCTCCCCAGCTGGTGAAGCAATTCAAAAGCATAGTAGCTGGGCTTGTTGATCCCGCCCTTGGCGCGCAGTCCAAATATTCCAGTGAAGGGCCGTGGAATCGGCCCCGATTCCTCAAAAACATCGGAGAAGGTCCAAAGCGACATCATCTCTGTTAAACCGTCGCATTGGCGCACCGTGTTCGCCAGCGCCGACCCCATAAAAATGGTGTCGCGCGCGTCCATCATTCCCTGCACGTTCCATTCTGAAATAAAAAGCGGAAGATCGGGTATTGCCGAGGCCTTAATCTCATTCCGCACTTTCTCCACGGCCCGGCAGACGCGCTCATCCATGGGAATCAGCTCGCTCGTTCCGAGCAGATTCTCCACCGTATCGTCTGCATAAGCATGCGTTGAAACAAAGTCAACCGGAACATGGTTCGCCGCCGTGTACCTGAGAAAATCGCCGATCCAGGCCGCAGCCGCCGTCGCCGGCCCACCCACTCGCAACCGCGGGTTTACGCTTTTCAGGTCGCGTGCCGTGTGCGCGTAGAGATCGAAGTACGACCCCTCGCGCGGAATCCCATTCCAGAAGTCGATATTCGGTTCGTTCCACACTTCGAAGTACCATTTTGACACTTCGTCGATTCCGTAGCGATCGATCAGGTGCTGCGCAAAATGCCGGATAAGATCATCCCACCGGTCCATGCTCTTCGGCGGGGAAACATTTGGCTTGTACCAGAACGGATGCAGCGCATCCGGATTGAACGCCAGCTTGCGCGGCATGAAGCTGATCTCCACAAAGGGTCGAACGCCGTTCTTCAGCAGCCCGTCGTAAATCTGGTCCACATAAGCGAAGTTATAAACCGGATTGCCGTGCTCATCCTCGTTGTAGACACCAACCTCGTCGTGCAGGATGGCGTGGAATCGCACATATTTAAAGTCGGTGACCTGCTTCACCGCGCGCAGATCGTCGCGATAGCTCTCGCGCAATGCGAGAATCGCGCGCCCCGAACCAAACATCTGTTCCCAATAATGCGGAAAGGGTGTGCGCGGCCCCTGCGCGTCGATCTCAACTGTCTCCTGCGCTTCGCTCGGGAGGCCCGCCGCCAGAATCGCGGCGAGCACGCACCAAACGCATAGTCTGATCAATGAACGTCGCATTTTGGTGTCGCAGCCCATTCCATCTGCGCCATACCGCCGCCAGTTCGAAACTCCATCACTCAGCTTCTCAGAGAGTCTTGCGGTTCTTACTCACTATTTTGATCAAGCGGACTTTTCAAAGCGCTACTCGATCCAATTATATTCAAGAACGAAACACGCGCATTAACTCGCTAGGCAGCAGCTCGCTCAAGCCAAACACCTCCGCTGGTCACTTTTCTGATCGCGGTAGAAATTTCCCCAACGGGACCCTCAACCTGAATCACTCCCTTGGCTCCGCATCGGAGCGCCTCGTCCAGGAATTTAGGGTCCTTGTGGCTCGTTATCACGATGACATGCGTCTTCTTATTCTGCGCAACCAGTTGCTTAAGTGCCCCGAACTCATCGCGCAAAAGCCTCGCATTCACCAACAACACGTCTGGACGTTGCTGTCGAACCGCTTCGGCCAGAAACTGGGGACTTTCGCATTCGGCAAGAACGTGAATATCGCCCTGATCAGCCACGGCACTTCGCATTCCGATCAGCGCGAGCGGTTGATCGTCCGCAAGTACAACATCAATATCGGCCATAAGATTTACTCCCCACTCCGCAATTCCGGAAGCCACTACCGACCGAAATCGTGCATTAAATCAAAACGAATTCCCAAGGGATGAAAGATGTTTCTGCGTTCTCCAATCCGCTATTGGCCCCCTGGTGCCGGGGAAATTGAGGCTACGCACGCGCCATCACTCGTGATTCGAACTGGAGAGATTGAATTTATGAGCGTTGCGCCTATTTAGAGTGCGAACAGTCCACGACCCACATTTATGCGCACTTACTCTTCCGGCTTTTTAGAAGCCTTTGGCCAAGAATTGGTTGGTTGACCGATGCCAGCGGAGGCAGACATCTCGGCGGACGTTTCCTTCATCAAAAATGGTCTGAGGCACTCAGTCGATTGACACGCCATCCTATTGGTCAGGCACGAGAGTACGGGGTGGGATGAGAAAAACGACCCAAGATAAATAGTTGGACACGGCCTGCGGAAAAGGGTGAAGCGTTTCGGCGAAGGGCCGTTACTAGACTCAGAGGTGTATTCCATGCGATCAATGATGCGCGATTTCACTTTCGTCTCATGCCTGCTTGTCGTGGCGCTGATGTTTGCGCTGGCTTTGCGGGGTCCATTCGTCCAGGCGGAGTCCGCCCACACGCCCACGCAGACACAGATGTCGCAAGCAAACCAATAGAAGTCGGCGTTTCTTTTGTCAGCGTTCTTTGAGCCGAGGGCAGCTTTGCTCTTCAGGGTTCTTGAACTGAGGGCAAATGGACACCTTCAGTTACATCTTGAATCTTTGCCAGCAAATCAGCCGGGTGTACCGGCTTCATCAAAATCTCAAACTGGTATCCCATCTCCTTTGCGGATTCGAGGAGTTGGGCGCTGGCGGCCTGACCGGAAAATAGCAGCACTCTGCAATCCGGGCAGTATTTGCGCATTTGAATCGCTAAGTCAATCCCAGATAGCTCGGGCATTACTATATCGGAAATCAGAAGATCGGGCGCATCAACCCGAGCAGCCTGCAAAGCTTCAAGCGGATTCGTGAAGGACTTGGCGTGGAAGCCGCCTTGAAAGCGGAGGATCATTGTCAGGCTTGATGCGATGACGTCTTCATCGTCGACAACAAAAACCCTGAGTGGCTCGTGCATTTCGAACATCGCCTTCCTCCTTCATGCTCATCGATTCGCCAACCGCCGGCGCCATTTGGTTTGGCACCCCGGTGCCAGCATTCTTGCGATAGCTCTGGGCTAGAAAAGATGGAATAAGTCCTAAGAAGGGAAGCCTTGCAGACCCAATCATATTGGGGCCTCAAGTCCTGGTCAAGAGCCTTGAATTGGGTGGACTAGGTCGGTTTGGCACCACTTTGAGGAGGCGCCGCACGGATGGCACTACGGTGTGTATGTCGGTTGCCCACGCTTCACTCAATCCGCCCCGATTGCAACTAAAACAAGTGAGTCGCGACCCGCGCCCTTCCTTAGGGCGAGACGGTGCGGGATGGAGCAGACGGCGAAGCCGATCCCCCCGTTATCTGGTTCATTGGCAGCTCCAGCGCAAAAAGGGTAGATGGTCCCTGATCTGCGTGCACCCAGATGCCGTGGAATGCTCCCTGGAGCTCAGGATGCATTCTCAACAGTGCTGACATGACCGCGGTCACTTGCCCTCGTGCGGCGATCGGATCGCGCAATTGCGCTGCCTGGGTTGCGTCAGGCGCATAGTGGACATCCAGGTCCAACTCTCCCAACTCTGTCGAGGTGTCAACCGTACTCACGGTAATCAACTGGCCCTGTGCATAGAAGGTCATCGCCGTCGTTCCGGGTAAATCGGTCGGTCGAATCTGATCAGCCTCGTGCTGAAGTTTTTCAAGGTTCGGACTCGACAGAAAATCCAGCGGATCGAGAAGGTCTGTGGCAATGCGATAGTAGAACCACGCATTCCAGTTCATCCTTGTCTGTGCGTATCTACGCGCTGTCACCCAATACCATAATCCGTCATGACCTCCTTCTGTCATCGGCCTGTCAAACAAACCCGCCAGCAGCCAGCGGCCAGCGGTTGACTTCGATAGGATGAGGGAAATCTGCTGCGGATGCGGTACGCCGGTCGCGCGCACCATCGCTAACGCGTACGTGCCGGCCGGAAGGGAAGGAAAATTGAGTGCCACGACAGGCGATCCGCAAAAGAAATCGACAGGCGTAGCGTTCGCGGACGCCGCGCCTGTAGAATTATCCGATGCGTCGAGCAAATAGAGTTCATCCACAGTAATCGCGGACGCCTGTACAAGCGGCTGCAGATGGCTCACCGAACTGACGATTCCGTCGAAATTCGCGGCTAACGAGGGGATCACATCGCCACGAAGAACTAGAGTGCTATTTGTCTGAATCTGCCAAAGCAATGTGCGTGCCGTACTTGCCAGCTCATCGCGCTGAGCCTGCGCCATTTGTGATTGTGTTAGGCAGGATGCGGCGGACGCATGGGTAGCCTGCGTTCCCGCGTAGAGAATAGTCATCAAACCCATGACGCTTCTGGCCTTGGCAAAACTCATGACCATATCGGTGCCCTTTCTTGATCGCTGATGATTCTTCGGGAAGTTCTCTACGCGCGTCTCGAGCCTTTCGCCCGTCATTGTGCGCTTTTAACAAGGCGCCGGCCTCGGTCGCCGGCGCCACGAGGAGACGCAGCGGAATGCGCAGCTTCGGCACGCTCTAAAATCTCTTTCTCCACTTCGTCTGGCGCCAGTGGCGCGATGATCGTCAGACCGCCGATCAGTTTGCTCAGGTCCAAATAGTTCTTTCGGCTGAATCGAAGGAAATCAAGCGGGTATTCAGGCTTGCGATCGCGAGCTTCTTCCGGGTCCGCGTCGAGCAGAAAACTGATGTGCGGCTGGGGAACGAACGAGATAATCGCGCGTGCGTAGGCACGCATCGCCGCGTTTTCTAGATTAAGATTCGCCAGTTCATCGTAAACATACCGGTCGAGGATCACGATATCCACGCTAGATTTCATCGGTCGCCTGAAAAACGATCGAGCCGAAACAGCGTCCGCTAGATAGATGCCAAGTCGAAGCGCTGTCATCGGCCATGAGCGAACATTCTTGTCTCGTCGCGCAATCGGAGCAGACGGCGTTCCTACACCTTGATCTCCCTTGAAAATCCTCTGCGAAGCCCCTTCGCGGAGCCCCTTGAACCGTGCCACGTCGTCCCAGAAACTAACCAATAAGCAGCGCGAGCCGGCTTGCTCCATCTTTGCGCGAAATCGTTGGATTTGGGTACTTTTTCCGGCGCCATCAATCCCGGAAAAGCTCACGAATTTCGTGTGGTGGATATTCGGGTCTTGGCGCATTGCAAGTCACCATCGAACTTCGGCAATCGAGTCATTCGTTAACGCGGCTGGCTGGGCGTCGCATGAGTCAGCGCCACCACAGTTCCAACGGCGACGCAAGCCGCTACGACCACCGCTACCCTGATCAAAAAAATACGCACACGCCGCTGCTTTGCAGGCGCAATTGCTGCCCCGCTCACGCGTGATCCCGCAACTCCCGTCGAATTCACAGCCGGCGCTGCGGCCGTGCCGACAGGTTGTTGCGCGGCGCCATTTTGTTGTTGATCCTGGCTGGCCTGTGAACTTCCGTTTGATCCGTTCGAACCGGGGCTGGTCGATTGTGCAACTTCCGGCGCATCGGGGAGCCTTGCGTCAGATTGTGCGGAATCTGCCTCTGCGGAATCCACAATTGGCTTTCCGTTCCCGCTTTCGGTTTCGGCTTCCTGCGCTCCACTGAAAGGCGCACTCTGCAGCTGACGCGCGGGAGCTGTGTCTTGCCAGAGCGTTGCAGCTGTGGCAGTGGGCGCGGCCAGCACCAGCACCAGAAAACCACCGATCTGTTTCTCTGTCAGCCATCCAGCGATTCTAATGCTCATGGTCTGAATCCGTACCCGCTTTCTGCCTTAAAATGGCGGCGATCATGCCTCAGGCTGCATTCTCAGATACCTGACCATCCTCGTCCTGTGAAGACTCGATCATTCCCAACGCGGCAGAGGGCTGATGAAAACTGTTTACCGCGTCGGCATTTGAAGGAAAGATCTGAAATAGGCGGTCCGCTCCATTCAGCTTAAGCATGACCTGAGCAGACGGAGATACTGCTGCGAGCCTGACATCCCCATTCCGTTTCATGGCTTCTTCCAGGCATGACAGAAGTAGGTGAAGAACGCGCTTGTCCATTTGACTTAACCTGGAACAGTCAAGCACGAGGCCGGGGCGCCTATCGCTCATGCGATCCTGTAACCTGCCCAAAAAGCGCCGTCCCTGGTCTTCGCTGGTAATTTCCGGAAGCTGCTCGATGGTTACTAATCGCCTGATCGCCATATTAGCCCTCCTGGTCTATTTAGCTGTTGTTACTAACTCACCATTAAGGTTGAACATCATTGGACTCAGCTAGCCTGGTCAGCGTGCCTGCTGGCCCACCTACCCGCTGAGAGGGTTCTACGGAGTTTTGTGTCAGTTCTCTGTAGTCGCCAAAGATGCGCTCAAGCTCCGCCCTGGGATCGTGAACCGCGCGTGCCAAGATGTGCTTTCCGTAGCGAATCAAGGTTGCTGGGCTCGTCTTATACCAACAGCATTCGGCCATTCGTGGCGAAAAACCGCACATAAATCGAAGTTTCGATAATCCTGGTGGCGAAGATAGCAATGCTGCCACCAACCTATGGTTGCCATCCAGAACTGTAAGAGGCCCGCTCTCCTTAACGCCGAGCAGGATCACGGTGCCTAGTTTGCCATCTCCTTGTGACAGGTGCTCTCCCAGGGTGGCAATCTTCGATAAAAACCTATTGTCAAGAGTGTGCTGACCGGTACGTAGACCCTCGGTGACCCGCACGACTGAATAGTCGCCCCGCGCCAGCTTTCGCCATTGGGACCGCGGAAATATTCTGACGAGGTCAAGGCCAGCTTCATTGATTTTCACCTCATGCCATTCGGTTCTGCTGGGGAGTTCCTCCCAGAGCGAACGGCGCTTGGCAAGCAGAAGCGAGTGACGCTTTGCGATTGCATTTGCGTGGTGCTGATTGGATTCCGATATATCTCCATCCGCCTTGTTTAGGTCGCGAAAGTCTGGATGGTTTAGATCGCTGTTCAAGAATTCAGCAATCACTTCATTCTCCGTTACCGGCCGCAATAGGCTGACCGGGCAACAATTTGACGCCGGCCGCGGAATTTTCGATGTTGCCATGGCGTCAATGAGAAATGGTATTGCCACAACAACGAAGAGAGCTGATAGCACCGCCAATTGAATGATGATTACCTGGTGCATCGATGAATGATATTGGTAGATTCCCGCAATCAACACACCGCTGAAAAACAGTTGAACCCAGCTCGTGTTCGCAATCTTGTACGCCATCTCAAACGTGATGACCACCGCGCTAATTGAGTAGACGACAGTCTTTAGAGCGTAGAGCGCTGAAAGGTAAGGAATGTCGTACTTTCCTGTGATTTGGAATCCCGGCCCGAGGATTGTCGTCCATAGATCGGGAGGCGCAATCCACATGGCAAGGGCGACGAGGGAACCAATTCCCAGCACCAGCGAGAGCGACGTGGCAATCACGCGCAGGTCTTTTCGCTCCTCGGCGCCAGTGCCGGCCACAATTGGGAATGTGGAATTGACGACTGCTGCAGAAAGGACGAATATCACACGGCCGACAAGTCCCACAGCTGCATAAAGGCCAGCTTCTTTCGCCGGGAAGATGTGCTTCACCACCACGAGGTCGCAATTGTTGATGATCATCTGACCGGAATAGAAAAGCAAAGCCTGGCCTATTTCACGGGTGCCGTCCCAAAAACGAAGCGGATTTGGCGCCCGCGCCGGCAACCGTTGTGTCATGGCAAAATAGGAGACGCCCATTGCCACAGCATTTGCCGCGACAACTCCTTGGACGCCGTAACCCGCCGCAACAAGAGCGTATGATCCTGCGAGCCGAACTGTCCCTTCGATCACCAGGCTCATGGCCAGGCGATGGAATCGGTAACTGCCCTGGTCGTATCCACGGCGGGCTCCCAATGGAATATAGAAACCAGCAGCGATCGCAAGCATAGCGATCAGACTGGAATAGGGGAGATTGAGATAATCCGCGATTCCTTGTCGAAAAAGAAACAACACCAGCGCAACGGAGATCCCACAGCCGATCGCACTGCGATGGAAGTATCGATAGACCTCCGCCTTCGTCTCCGCGGATGCCTGCTGCGCCACCAGCTTCGCAGCAACGATCTGAAATGCGAACGAGATGGCGGAGAGTAGGACGAGGAGCGAATAAACGACCGTGGCATGGCCGAAGCTCTTAGGGCCTAGAAACCAGCCAATGACGATGTTGTAGGCCAGGCTGAGGATGGTCGCAAGGCTTGAGCCACTCAGCAATACCATGGTCCCTGAGACAATTCGGGACTGTAATGTTCTTGCCATTTCGATAGACCATTCACCGCGCTGCTGGCGCCCCCGTTCGCCGCGCCAGAAGAGTATTGAAGCGGGCAGGCACACCGTAATATCTATTCCGATGCCAAAAAGCAGGTTCTGGCTGCTCAACGCGGTAGGTTAGGGAATTTGTGCCGCGCTCATGACAACCCCGGCCATCGTCCCGTGCTTCTAAATAATTGAGACCATGTTGCATCGCATGTGCGCCACATTACTGCTCCTTTCTCTGCACGGGTGTCCCAATCCCGGCTCTGGACAAAGTGCCCCGCTGAGGTACCGGGCGGTCGGCAGTTCGCCCGAGGTCCTTGCGGTGTACGAGGCGTGGTTCGGGCATCCCGCCCATATCTCTGTGAACTACAACTCCCACGATCCGATGGTGATCAAAAATCAGATTCGCCATGCCCAGGGAATGGGAATCTCAGGATTCGTCGTGGATTGGTATGGCGACCGCGAGCCGTTTATCGATCAGAGCTACGCGCTAATGCAGAAGTTGGCAGCCAAAAACAAATTTCACGTCGCCATGATGTACGACGAATCCAATGAGGCCGTTGGAGCAACGGATGAAGCGATCGCAGACTTCAAGATGTTCCATGACGCTTACCTTTCTCCCGGCTCACCCGGCCATGAAGCCTACCTGACATACGAAGGCCGCCCGGTAATTCTCATTTTTCCGAAAGGGATGCACACCGATTGGAGCAAGGTTCGCGCCTCTGTCAGCTCCTGGGACCCTGCTCCGCTTCTTATTTATGAGGCGCCTGCCGGCCGGGACGCCAATGCGTTCGATGGTTTCTATCCTTGGTTCTATATCGGCCCCAAAGGCTGGGCCACGGATGGCGGCAATTGGGGGGAAGATTCTCTGACCAATTTTTACCAAACGATGCGCGATAACTATCCCGACAAAATCATCGTGGGCGGCGCATGGGCGCAATTCAACGATAGTAAGGCCTCCTGGGGGCTCGATCGTCAAATTGCAGCACGCTGCGGCCAAACGTATCAAGACACCTTCAATTTCTGGCGCAGAGTGTTTCCATCTGATCAACCGATTCCGTTCATCCTGATTGAGACCTGGAACGACTATGAAGAGGGCTCTGCGATCGAGCGAGGACTTCCCACCTGTAACGCCCCGGCCACGACGAATAGCGCAACGAATTCCAGTCCCAGATCCTTGGGAACGGCCCAGTGATTCGCCCAACACTTACACTTTGCGGGGCTTCAATCGCTGCCCGGTTTAAGCGAAGCTCTACTCGCAGGCATTGACTTTAGGCAGCGAAGCTTTTTGCCTTGCCTGAATAGGCTTCGGGCTGAACTGCATAGCTCCCGTTTTGGATGGAAATAGCGCCCGATTGAGCCACCGCTTCGGCAGAAGTGCGGTGAACCTGACTGATGAGCGAGAGCGGGCGGGCACGCACCTGATCAAATACGCGGATCATATATTCGCCCAACACGCCTACCGCTAAGAGCAACAGGCCGCCCATCAGAAACACTGCGCACTCGACGCCGAGAGCTGCCGCTCTGATCGGGCTCGAGGAAATCAACGCCCCCAACCCAAGCAGGAATGCCACGCAGGTTGCCAGGCAACACAGCACGAAGCTGAGTCGAATGGGCTTGTAACTGAAGCTCATAATCGCATCCGTTGCGTACTTGATCCGGCTTATGAACGACAGTTTGCCGTCGCCAACAAGCCGATCCTGGCGGTCATAGTAAACAATAGTATTGCGGTATCCGACCCATGCTCTCAATCCAGGCAGGTAGGGGTTCATTTCGCCCATCTCGAGGATGGAATCGACCGCTCTCCGGTCCATCAGCCCAAACAAGCCGGCATTGAGCGACATCGGATAATCCGATATGGCTCCTAGTACCTTGTAAAAGAGAGGGAAAAGAAGGGCCAGAATCTTTCGCCTTTCCTGGCGGCTTCTGCGAACCGCTACCACCACCTCTGCGCCGCCCCGCCATGCATCAATGAGCTGCGGCACAACCTCCGGAGGATCCTGAAAATCGGCATCCATGAGGATCACTGCGCGCCCACTTGCAGTGCGGAGGCCGGCGAAGATCGCCCCCACTTGGCCCCAGTTGCGAGAAAGCTCCACCACGACGACATGAGGGTCGAGCGCCTGGAGGTTTTTCAACAGTTCGAGTGTCGAATCGGTCGAGCCATCGTTGACATACACAACTTCCCAGCCCTCGACGATGCCCTGTAAGGCGCTGGATACAGACTCATGAAACTGGACGATGAGATCCTCTTCGTTATAGACCGGCACAACGATGGAAACCATTCTCGACTCCTCGATATCGGCCGTACGGGAGATCTATCGTGTTTTGCCCGATTCTTCTCCAGCCAATTATTTTCAGTCACTTTCTTGCGACGATCGATCTTTTGCCGACGTTCTATTTCGAATCTGCCTGCATGACCCTTACTTTCCATCGAACTTCGGCGGGAGTTAATACAACGATGTAGCGTGCACTCACCGGCACGGTTGATACCGGCTTGTCATGATCAAGAACTTGCACATCGTACTCAGCGTCGTCAATCAGCTCAATAGATAGCCCTTCAGGTGAGTAGAAAAGAAACTGAATATGGTGGGCGCGATCCTGATACTGCGTATGGATTCCTGCCTTTGCCTGTTCGTCTATCGCGTCCGCCAGCTTGTCCTTCGCTGTGCCAATAAAGTCCTCGTCAAGAAGGCTCGGCTGGTCTTGCTCGAACGCCTCGTTCATTCCCTGCCACGACTCAAGATAATTGCGGACTGCAGCGGCTTTGGTCTGATCTTCCAAAGGCCTCGGGCCCTTGAGTTGGGAAGTGTCGACAGTGACCTCAGGCTGTGCAGCAAGCAGGCCAGACGCCACGATAATGCTCGCGCATACCAATGTGGAAGGCTTCAACATGGTCACTTCTCCCACCGAATCTGGTTGCCCAAAACCACTCCACTCGCCACAGTGAAGGTTGCCCCGTCGTGGGTGGGCATCTTAACCTCGGCAATGTCGTGCTTGAGAGGAACATCCACCGTTGATTGACCGCCCGGGTAGGTCTCCGTGAACGTAACAATCGTTCCATCCGGCACCGCGTTTCCGCTGCAGTCGCGCACCGGAGCGGTCTGGAGATCCAGCTCCTGCCCCGAAGGCTGGGCGCTGATCTTCAGGCCGCAGGGATCGCCCGCTACCTGGCGAATGATGCTTGTGTTCGATACATCGCCGGCTCGCACCACGAACTTGCTGCTGCCTTGCTGGCTCGTCGAGTCCATCTCTATCCAGGCAGCTCCAGCGCGGGTACTAACCATTTGCTTTTGCACGGCGCCGGACGGACTGGATAACTCAAAGGACACGGGGATTGGAGCGGCAATCAAGTTGTGATAGGCATCGAAAACGTAAGCCGTGCCAGTAATACCGTCATGCAACCCAACGGGCAATCGCGACGGTTTGGCAAGAAAGCTCAGGGTGGCAGGGGCGCTGACCGGCGTCACATTTAATGACTGGGTGCTTGTGCCGCCGGCTTGTGCGAGGATGACGACATAATGGCCCGCATTCGAGATCGATCCCGCCGGGAAGTACGTTGAAGTTCCCAACTGCGCGGTCCGTCTCAGCACCTGGCCCGGACCAACTATATACAAGGTTGCTTCTCCGCTTCCAGCACTTTGAATTGAGAACGCGCTTCCTGCTTCGATGCTCTTGGGCACGTTGAGGGTTTCGTCCTGCGCGTGCGCCGCCTTGATAGCCACCAAGGTCAGGCATCCAAGCAGAAATGTGACCGTCAGTTTCACAACGCCCCTCCGAAGCTGAAGGTCGCAACAACCGTGCGCTCGCTGCTGACGTTTTTCGCGACGTCTTCGGGAATTGGAATATTGAACGCAACTGGAGTCTGCGGCAACAGCGCACTGTCCACGTACTGGTCCGCGACCCATACTAACTGTCCGGTTTTGTCGTAAAGAGTTCCTATAACGTGCGCTACGTTCACCACTTGTCCACTTTGATTGACAAGTTGCCCAGTCAAGGTGGCATTCGGCGCAGGATTGAATTTTTGGTTATCAATCTCAACAACAGGATCGGCTGACGCCGGCACCAGGATGGCGAATGGTTTCATGTTGATGCTGTCAACTTCAGACAGCTGCGCGTCAGGGAACTGGATCAGAAACGGAGTGACTTGTTTTGGCAAAAGAACATGGGAGATCTTGTCAAAGGACCCTTCAGTCGCAATCGCCGATTTGTCCTTTGCCTGTAAGGTCGCCGTCACAGACACGTATGCGGGCACCACGTCGTCGTTTATCAGTTCTCCCATCACCAGGACGCCGTCGGCACGCTGCACTGGATGCATGTCAACGATGCGGACCCTTGGCGCATCCACGTCCTGCGTTCCCCAGTCGTCACCCGCACCGCGGTAGATTACGTCCCAGCGAAGATAATTTACCGGAATCACCTGCGGGGGAACGGTGGGCTGCTTGGTGTAAGGCCAGTTAACATTCCAGTGGTCTCCAATTCTCACTACCTGCAAATCGCGGGAGTCCACTGAAGTGCCAACCACCGTTGCCCAATCCAGCTCCAGCCGGACATCGGCCTCATCCTCAGAAGCGTGGAGCGGCCACACGTTGAAGTGATCCAGCGTCGAATAGGTGCGCAGATTCGTTGTGTATCCGGTTAGATCCAGTTCAAATTCCTGCTCGGTAAACTGGGTTTTATTGGCAAAGCTCTCGTACGCCTTTTGCCAGTCGTGGGCTTCGATATCCTGTCCCAGATTCCGGACCGCCTCTTCAGGCGTTGAAGATGACGTGATTAACGCTTTTTGGATAATAAAGGGCTTCGCGGCCTCCACTGGCCACACGCATCCAATCACAATCAAAACCACCGTTGCCACGGCCAGGGAGAGCGCGAGCAGTCCACCTCTCTTCACGACGCCACCCTCCGAGTGCTTACTTCATCTTCGGCAACGGGGACTTCCGCCCCAATCACTCGCCGTCTTCTTTCCGGGATCAAGAAGACGAGAATGGCCAAAACGCTGCTTCCAAATGGCAAAGTGCCCCACATTACGCCCTGCCAGTGCGGGGGCCTCTGCGCCACATTTACCGGCGTGGCCGGCGGCACGCCATCCTTGCTCCACACCGTGATGGTCTTGTCATCGAGATAATCGACCGGGCGCCAACCAGCGAAGGACAGCAGCGGATCATAGTAGGGATCATTCGAGAAAATCCATTTCAAGCCGTATTTGTCGGCGTGCATCATGATCGCGCGAAGAGATTCAAGACCTCCCGTCCCGAAGTACTTTGCCTGAGTAAGCGAGGCCCCATCGTAGCGAGTCAATTCCGGCAGGAGGCGTCCTGTATACCACTCGCCATCCACGCTGCTGGCATCAGTCAGCACCGCCAAGCGCGAGATACTGTTGCCGAATCCGAGAGTGAAGTACCGGTATTGATCGTGGCCACCGCGATTCAGCCAATCGGCCACGATTTCAACGTTGACGTCCCGTGCATTCGTGATTCGATAAGTTCCCCACGCTACTCCCATTCCGCAGGTCCATACCGCCAAAATCGCCAGAACCGTCACCGCCCAGTAGCGATACCTGTCGATGAGCTTCACCGTCAGCAATCCGACAAACGGAAGCGCGAGCAAACCCGCCCAGTAACTGAAGCGCTCCATGGTGAGCACTTCGAACGCATGCCCGAGCAGCCAGTGCCCAAGTGGCGTCGTTCCTCCAAGTCCGAGGATGAATGTTACCCAGAACCCTATCAGCAGCGGGCGAAGCCGAATGACGCTCGCGCCCCGGATAAAGATGAACGGAATAGCCAGAATCAAAGCTCCGTAGGGAAGGATGAAGTAATTGAGGCCCCATTGGGGACTGAGAATGAAATTCGACCGGCTGGCGTGAGGAATCGTTGTCTGGTTGATCGGGTGATGAAGCAGCGAAAGCCAAAACGGAAGCAGCACGACCCCAAGCACCGCGCTGACCACAAATACGATTCCGATCGTGCGGCCGAGAATAGATCCCACTGAAACCAGCTTGCCATCGCTGCGGCGATCAAGCAACGCAAGCGCCACAACTGGCAACGCAAAAATAAAAGAGCCGAACAAAAGCGTCAAATGGTGGCCGGCAGCCGCCGCGATGAAAAGCACGGTGGACTTGATAAATGCACGCCAATCGCCATACCGCAGCCATTCGTAAAGAAAGGGCAGCGCGATCAGATAGAGAGCCGCGGCCAGTGTGGTCGGCAATTGCCCGGCGTTGTAAACCAAGAAACTCTCAGAGCCGAGAAAAACGCTTGCCAATGCTGCAATGGACGCTGCCCGCGGATTCACCCATAGTAGCGAAAACCGGTAAGCGCCAACCACGAGAAGCAAAATGGCGATCAGTTGCACAGCCATGTAAGCCAGATCCAATCCCATGATCCGCGAAAACACTGCGATCCAATAATGCGGCATCGGAGGATATGTGGCTTGGCTGAAGCCCGCAAACCACTTCGTATTCCACGGGTCGAACCAGTGGTGGACATAATGTGAGGAAAAAAAAATATGGAAATTGGTGTCATAGGACTGCAGTGGCAACTTCATCAGGAGCAGCGGCAAATGAACCGCCAACGCAGCCATGAAGGCCACGGTGAGCGGTATCGGCCGCGATAGACATTCAATGGGCTCAGATTTCTGCACAATTGGCTCTCGAAGGACTTGTGACACAAGGCATTAAGTCATCAGCCGTGATGCGGTTTTTCACGGCAAACTTTTTCCCGAAAGAGATAAGTCTGGAAACTGCTTCCATTCAACTTCTTCGATTAGCAAATGCATAGCTGAGGTTGCTTGTATGCAGCTTTATTTCATGGCTTTGTACGCTTCGCGGCTGAGTCTGGTGGTGCAGAAAGGGCAACAGCATCTATTTTGCTGGCATCAAAGTGAGCAATTGAATTCTCGGCTCTGGTGACTCGCCTTGCTTGCTAGACTTGAACTTTTTAAGGTCGCATTCGTATGCGTCTCCGCCGCATTTGCCTGCGTTGTTCGGGGACAGACCTATCAGGTCGGGCCAGGTGCATCGACGGGAACTCCCTCGCCGAACGCTCCCTCGTCTCAGAAAAACCAAAAGCAGACACAGGCCCAGAACCTGGGATGGGGCTCAAATATTCAGAACGCCCGCCTCGGTCGTGCCGCGGAAATGGCACTTCAGCACGGCAATCATGCGCTCGCGCTGGATTATGCGCAGCGTGCAGTCCAAGCCGCGCCCAACGATCCGCAATTATGGTTCTTGTTCGGCTATGCGGCGCGACTCGATGGTAAGTATCAGCAAGCCCTCGATGCCTATTCCCACGGACTTCGCCTCGACCCGTCGTCGCTCGATGGGCAATCGGGCCTGGCGCAGGTTTACAACTTGACGGGCCGGACTGACGAGGCCGTGCGCATTCTCAAACAGGTGGTCGCATCCAGCCCGGACCGCACCGGGGATCTGACAATGCTCGGTGAAATGTCCATGCGGGCTAAGGACTACACCGGCGCAATCGATTGGCTCGACCGTGCGGAGAAAACTCACCCCGACGGGCGCACGGAGTTGCTGCTGGCGCTCTCCTACCAGCACACGAATCAGACGGACTTGGCGAACCGCTATCTCGAGCTCGCCGAGCATCGTGCGCCCAACAACCCCGAAATCCAACGCGCTATGGCCGGCTTCTATCGCGACACCGGAAACTTTGCGCAAGCGATTGCCGTTCTGCAATCGATCCGCAATCCTAAACCCGACGTAACCGCTGAGCTGGCATACACCTATCAATTGGACGGAAAGCCCTCAGAATCAGCCAGGTTCTTTGCGCGGGCAGCCAACCAGGATCCAAAGGATATGACGCTGCAGCTTTCGGCTGCACAGGCTGAGATTGTCACCGGATCGATTGGTGAAGCACATTCGTTTCTCAAGCGCGCCGCAGAACTCGATGCAAATTATTATCGGTTGCACGCGCTTAACGGAGAGATTGCCGAACTCGAAGACCGCGATCGGGAGGCGCTTCAGGATTACGCGGCCGCTTTGGCGAACTTGCCTGAGCATCCAGCTGAAGGCGGGCTTTACGGCATCCAACTGCACATGGATTTGGTAGCTATCGATCGCAATCTGGGGAATGAAGCAGACGCGCGCAGTCAGCTGGCGACAGCACAGGCTGAAATCAGTGCCGTGGAAGGTTCTGGACCCGATCGAGAAGAGTTTCTGCGGCTTCGATCGTCAATCAAGCTCGCCGCAGGTGACCCGGAGGGCGCGCTTTCCGACGTTAAAGAGGCTCTCGCGATCAATCACGATCGCGGCAATCTACAGCTTGACGGCGACATCTTGATGAAACTCGGCCGAACCGACGAGGCAATTTCAGTCTATAAGCAGGTTCTCGCAGGCGATGTTGATAATCGTTTAGCGCTAACCTCTTTGGGTTATGCTTTGCGCGCGGCTGGTCGGGATGATGAAGCGGAGAAGGATTTTGAGCATCTGACGAAGGTCGACCCTTCGTCTCATGTAGCCTATCTTGCTCTCGGCGACCTCTTCACGGCTCGCCGGGAATTCACCAAAGCTCAGACTGCTTATAGCAAAGGGTATGAGTTGGACCCGCAAAATGCTTTGGTTGTGGCTGGAGGCATCAATGCGGGGATTGAGGCACATAACCTCCCTACGGCTGGCCAGTGGCTGAGCCGGGTAACTCAATCCATGAAAGACGACCCTAAAGTTCTGCGCGAAACCGAGAGATATCTTCGCCTCTCAGGCAAATACCAGGAATCGGAAGAAGTTGCTCAGAAAGCTATCAAAGCGCTGCCCGACGACCGCGAAGTAGTTGTCTATCTTGGATACGATCTGCTCCTTCTTAGAAAAGACGACGATCTTCTTGCACTTACATCGAAATACTGGAACGTTTTGCCTAAAGAAGCCGATATTCCTCTTCTTGCCGGCTACGTCCATAAAAACCGGGGGCTCAACGAGCAGGCGGTAGCCGATTTTACTGAAACGATCCATCGGAGACCTGACGCGGTGACCGCCTATGTTAACCGCGGATATGTGGAGAACGATCTTCGCCAGTCCCAGCCGGCTGCAGCGGATTTTGAGGCCGCTCTAAAATTGGAGCCGAACAACGGCGAGGCGCATCTGGGACTGGCCTATGCAGATCTGGCATTGCGCAAGCCAGATACAGCTCTCAGGCAGGCCAACCTGGCAGAACGGGACTCAGGTGATTCGCTGGGGCTTCATGTAATCCGGGCTACAGCTTACGGGCGCATGGACATGCTCACGATGGCTGCCCGCGAATACCAAGCGGCATTGAAGTTTGCTCCCAACGACGGCGCACTTCACATTGGCTTGGGGAATACGTACTTTGCAGAGCGTCGCTACCACGACGCAATCGGCGAATTGGAAGTTGCGAAGAAGTTTTCTCCCGATAATCCACAGATCTACGCCTGGCTCGCGCGCTCTAATGCAAGCCTTCAGGACCGGGAGAAAACGTATGTTAACGTACAGCTGGCGGAGCAGCATGCTCTGTCACAGCCGGTGCGGACGACCGAACGGGGACCCAACCAAATAGAGGATCCAGGATCTGAATTGAGTGAAATCCTGGTCGCTACCGGCGAGGCTCTCAGTACGCTTGGCGATCAGAATGCCGCGATGGACAGGTTTCAGAAGGCACTCGTCGCGGCCGGCAGCGATCGCATCAGTGTACGGCTGGCCATCGCCGAGATTATGACGCAGCGCGGACATCAAGACGATGCTGAGCGGCAGATCGCGTTGGGATGGATGGAAGCCGCGGCCGGAGAAACGGTGCCGCCGAGCGGACCTCAAGACGTGGAAGCCGCAGATCTGTTCAGTTCCATGCATCAGTACGACCTGTCTGAGAATTATCTCGCACGCGCCAAGGCCGCGGGCGCATCAGACGCTGAGGTGCGCATTGCTCTGGCTAACGACGACCTCGCTCTGGGCGAAACAGTCAAAGCAAAGGCCGAACTGGCGGCGATCAGCGATCCCGCTAACGAAGCTCAGAACTATCAGTACCTGCTTGCCGAAGCCAACGTCTACAGTCAGGAACATCTGAACCCACAGGCGCTCACCGCCTTTGCCCAGGCGGCAAATGGCGCAGGCGACGACCAAACCGCCGAACAAGGAATGCTGGCAGCCGGGGCGAACGAGGGTCTCCGAGTCAATCCGCATTTGAGCGTGCTTTCGAATCTCTCCGTCGAGCCCATCTTCGAAGATCCGACCGTTTACGTTCTTGACTCCAAGACGCTCGCAACATTTGCTGTGCCAAGCTCCGATACTGCCCAGTTGCCGCCGCCGCGTTCCTCGTTCCAGACAATGTGGGCCAACGCATTCCACCTTCATTTTCCTCACGTCAATGCGCTCGCTCCAGGCGGATTCTTTCAGGTGCGCAATGCCCGTGGCTTGATTTCGTTGCCTGCAACCAACTCGGTTCTCGATCGCAACACCACTGACTCTACATTCAATTTTTCGCTGAACCCGACGATTCACGTCGGCAACAACGTGATGACATTCAACACGGGAGCTCAGGAAACCATACGGCGCGATTCTAAAGATTCATATGACATGGATCAGAATCTCTTTCGCGTATACAGCTATATGTCGACAAGCTCGTTTTTTAACGTAATCTCGGCCACCGGGTTTCTGATGCGTGAAGCAGGTCCATTCACTCAGAGCGGACAGTACTCGCGCGAGCTTGCCGCCAAGCTCGACTTTCGCGTCGGTTCGCCGTGGGGCAAGACAGCGTTGCTGACCGGTTACGGTGTCGACGATCTGTTGTTTAAGAAAGCGTACATCGAATACTACTTCACATCTTCTTATGTCGGTTTTGAGCACAGGTTCTCGCCGCGACTTGATGTAAAAGCCCTTGCCGAAGATGTGCGCGCATGGCGAATTTATCAATCACAGTGGGGTATTTCACAGAGCCTCCGCCCAGCAGGAAGTGTCGATTTTATTCCCAGGCGAAACTGGGACCTGCAATTCTCAAGCGCCTTTTCAAGTGTCAGAGGGTTCCACATTTACGACGCGACGCAGAATAGCTTCTCCATCTCCTATTCGCGGCCGCTGCGACACGTCTTCAATGAGAATTCAACGCCCCTATCGCTGCGGTATCCCATCCGCTTTTCGGCCGGCGTCCAGCAGGAAACTTTTTTCAATTTTCCGGGCGCGCAGAACCAGACCCTTAGGCCGTATGCAGAGATCACCATTTTTTAGAGGTATATACGATGAAGATTTGCCTAGTTGCTGCTTTCCCTCCCAGCGGACGCCAGTTGAATGAGTATGCGTTTTACATCGCCAACGAACTCCGGCGCCATCACAACGTAGAATTGACGATTCTCGCCGATGAGTTGACGAGTTATGACTTCGTAACTGACGAGAATGGCAAGACGATCGCAGCCAACGAGCTCCCGGAGCTACCGGGATTTAACCTGATTCGCTGCTGGAAGTTCGGGAGCTTGTCTAATCCGGCTCGGCTGTTAAACACGGTCCGCAAGTTGAAACCCGATGTCGTCTGGTACCACCTTGTTTTCTCCACCTTCGCCACTCCGGACAAGCCGGTTACCGCATTTGCGGGTCTGTCGGCTCCGGCACTTACTCGAGGTGCGGGCTTCTACACGCATGTTACCCTGCACCACATCATCGAGCATGTGGACTTTTCTGCTGCGGGAGTGCGCCTTGAGCGCCTCTTTCGCCTTGGTGCTGAAATGGCTACTAAAACGCTGTTGTGCGCAAATTCGGTTTCTGTGCTCCTACCAGGCTACTACCGCACATTGTTAACCAAGTATCGAGCCCGAAATGTGCTACTGGGCACTCACGGAACATTTGCGCCGGTTCTCGCTCCGCCGGACTTTTCGAAACGCGGCAATCCTGATCAACGCATTTTGGCCTTCGGGCACTGGGGAACATATAAACGGCTCGAGACCCTGATGCAGGCCTTCCCTCTTCTTCTGAAGAAGGCGCCACGCGCAAAATTGGTCGTTGCCGGCGCCAATCATTACACCACGCCTGGCTATTGGGAATCGATTCGTGCGTCTCTGCCTCCTGGTCTGCCAGTCGAATTCCGCGGATACATACCAGAAGAAGCCATTCCGGAGCTGTTTCAAACCGCATCCATCGTGGTGCTGCCCTACGATTCTGCGACCGGATCAAGCGGACCAGCCCATCAAGCCTGTGAGTTCGGGCTTCCCATCGTTAGCGCAGACATTCCCGATTTTCGCGCGATGGCAGAAAACGAAGAACTAGCGATGCGGTTCTATAGAATCGGGGATGCCAACGATCTGGCAGAGCAACTCGCGACGGTTCTACGGTCTCCCAAACTCGAGCGCGCAATGGCACAGCAGAACTTCGCTGCCGGCGTCGAAATGAACATAACCCAGGTTGTATCCAACTATCTTCGCTGGTTCGAGTTGAATAGATGCAAGAGATTGTTGCGCGAAAATATGGAGCCTATCCGGCCGCGATTCTCGCTCGACACGTTGCGTGAGCGAGACCCTGTTTAGCTGCATATGGGCGGTTCCGCACCGATGCAGTGATCGGTCAGGTTAGCAGGACGACATTTTAGCAGCTTTTTGTATCAGGATTTGTCATTCAAGTTGCGTGGACGGCAATCTCCACTGGAAGGAACCTCTGCGGGATCAAAGTGAATTGAATAGCGACGCATGCAGTCCGAATTCTCCTGCCGGAACAACCCCCCTTACTTTTCAACGCATCGTAATGAATTGACGGCAAGAGTAGTAGTCGAGCTCTTTGCGCCAGTTAGTGATCGTTCAACCAGCATTTCATTGATTATTTTGAAACACTCTAGACCCGGGTGACCGGCCGACAGGGACTTTGGTCTGCAGGGACTTCAATGCGAGTTTGCCTAATTACAACCTTTCCTCCCAGCCGGCACCATCTCAGCGAATACGGCTTTCATCTTGCCGACGAGCTCCGCCGTCAGAACATCGAATTCACAATTCTTGGTGACGAGTACGCGCCTGAACAGCCTGATCCTTCCGAATTGCCGGGCTTTACGGTTCGCCGCTGTTGGCGCGTCGGCGCAGTCGGCAACGCCCTACGTATTCTGACAGCTGTGCGCGAAATTCGGCCCGACATCGTTTGGTTCAACCTTGTGTATTCGACATTCGGCACGAATCCAGTCGCTGCATTTGCGGGACTCTGCACACCCGAACTTGTTCGCGCCGCCGGCTTCAAAACGCATGTCACATTGCACCACCTGATGGATCTCTGCGACCTGCGTCACGCAGACATTTCCCTTCCTCGTGTTTATCGCTTTGCTGGCTCGCTTGCGACGCGGCTGCTGCTGCGCGCCGACTCCGTGTCTGTGCTGCTTGAACGTTACCAGCACATGCTGCAGCAGGGTTATGGCGCGACAAATATTGGCGTTCGCCCGCATGGAACACTCGGCAGGCCGTATCCGCCGGATTTGGAATCGCGCCCACCAAGCGAATTCCGGATGCTGGCCTTCGGCAAGTGGGGTCGCTACAAGCGCCTTGAGACGCCGCTCGACGCCCTTTCCGCAGTCCTTTCCGCAGTTCCAAATGCTTCACTGCTGATTGCCGGATGCGATCATCCAAATCGACCGGGCTATCTGGCTGCTCTGAAGGAAAAATGGGGCGCACATCCCCAGGTCAAGTTTCTCGGGTATCTGGACGAGGACGAACTCGACAAAGTCTTTCGCACGGCACATGTTGCAGTTATGCCATATCTCTCCTCCGGTGGACCGAGCGGGGTAGCCCACATCGCCGCTCGCTTTGGCCTGCCGATTGTGGCTGCCGAAGTAGACGATTTTGTGCGCCTCGCCGAAGAGGAAGGTCTCGCAATCGATACGTATGAGCCCGGCAACTCGGTCGACTTGGCCACGCGTTTGATGGCGCTTGCTCACGATCCTGCCCGCCAGGCGCACATGGCCGAGCAAAACTATCAGGTCGCCGTACAATCGACGATGCCGCGCATCGTCGCATCGTACGTAACAGAGTTCAAGCGTTTGGTCAACGAATCAAAGCAACTTCCTACCGCGCCGGAAGGCGAGGCAACTGCAGCGTAGCGGGGTTTCCATCATGGCACTTCACCAGCGGGTACGAGAAAGGAAGACGGGCTAGCAGGCGATCTCCCAGGCCCCAGATCTGCCAAGTTCAACTTCCAGGAGTGTCCATGTCGCGACATAGTCTTAGCTTTGTGATTCCCGCTTACAATGAAGAAGCTCGACTTTCACCTACGCTGACGGCGATCGCCGGTCTTTCGGCTTCTCATCTCGGCGAGTGCGAGATTATCGTTGTTGATGATGGATCAACCGACGGTACCGCTGGCATCGCTCGTGCTTTTCAAGCGCCCAATTGTCGTGTTTGCGTTTTGTGTCTGCCACATCGAGGCAAGGGCGCCGCTATCCGTCACGGCGTAAGAATCGCGACCGGCGAAATTGTCATCCTTTGCGATGCGGACCTACAAGACTCGGTCGGCGAAGCTCTCTCTCTTCTTGTGACCTTGAAAAATGGGGCGGACATCGCCATCGGATCGCGATGGCTTGCACCTTTCGAATCTCGTTGCGCGCAGCCGTTCCATCGCCGCATTGCGAGTCGAATCTTTAATTTGGTCGCAGGTCATGTCCTTGCGTTGCCTTTTAGAGATACACAGTGTGGTTTGAAAGCGCTCACACTCGACGCTGCCACTCGTGTTTTTCCGCTGCTGAAACTGGATGGCTGGGGATACGACAGCGAATTAATCCACGTCGCCCTTACCAGAAGTTTACGCGTTGAGGAAGTCGATTTGCGCCTGGTGCATGATTACAGCAATTCTCATTTTCGTCCGCTCGCTGATGGCTGCGCCACATTGTTGGAGTTGTTTGAGATTCGTTGGAACGACCTTCGCGGCGCTTACGGACGTCCCGTTCTCGGCCCCGTTTCTTTTCGAGAAACGACTAAGCTCAGCCTGAACTTCTTTGAGAAGGGCAGGTCATCAAAGCCCTTGGAAGTACCCGCCAATCCTCCTCGCGACGACTTGGCGGCGTGACTTCCACCAATTCGGGTCACGAGTCCACGCATATCCAGACTCAGGGCCGATCACGCCGTTGCTAAAGGCGTGATTCCCGTGGCGGCTGTGCCGCATCGGGCGCAGCTTCCGCGGTCGTCGTTTGCCAAGAATCGGCATTCTGCAAAATTGCGAATCAGAGTTCCTGCTGAGGCCGCATTAGTGTTGTATTGTGAGTTGGCTGAAGGGCATGAGGTGGAATTCGGGGAATTCGCGTAGAGCTGGAAGGGCTTCGCGCTCGGTATTACGCGAGGCGCGGAGGCGGGTCCGAACGCGCGCGAGATCTGCGTCGTTATAGCCAGGGTGCGTGACCAGTTCCCAAGTGCCGGCGGGAACCTGATCGAGAAGGCGGTGGAGAGTTACGGTGTCGAGTGCGCCGGTGCAAGACACGCCGAGGGTGCCGCCGGTCGTCGCGAAGCCTTCCTCAGCAACGATGCGGTGCCAAGTTGACTGGTGGCAGCGAAGACAGCTGACCTGCGCAGCGCGAATGAAGCCGGTGCTGGCGGTGGCGCGAATGGCCATATCGGCTCAAATGGATTGCGCACTAAGTGAATGCCACAGGCGCGCGCTCCGCGGAGAACTGAACGCAGCACGCGCGGAAACATGTGCGTGTGTTTATGAGTGTCGACATGGCTCACGTGAAGACCGCGTGACTGCAGGTATTGGATTTGGGCCTTGGTTTCGGCCTCGATTTCCTCGGCGCGGATGCGGTCGAGGAAAAGACGGCCAAGGAACCCGGCGAACCCCGGGATGAAAAGATTGGTCGATCGGTCGAGCAACGAGGGGATCTGATTGGGTGGGAGAATCGGTCCGCCGTCGGTGAGGACGATGTGGCAGCCGACACCGAGGGTTGGCGTGGCGCGCGCGATCTCGATGGCCTGATCGGTGGCCGCGGCGCGGGCCATGAGCGTGGCGCTGGTGAGAAGGCCGGCCTTGTGAAGTTCCAGGACGGCTCGGTTAATTCCCGGGGTTTGGCCAAAGTCGTCAGCGTTGACGATAAGACGGGTCATGGGTTCAATGCGGACACTGCTGCGCTCTTCCAAGACGGCCTACACCAGCGCGCTTTTGCGGACGGAGCCCGATGCGCCTGCCCTCGATCAGGGGACTTGATTTACATAACAGGCCCCACTCGTCGTTTGTGCGGGTGGCGTCGGTGGAGTCATCCATGGCGGCGAGGTGAAATTGAAGAATTCTGTCATATCCGGCTGCTTTGCGTCGCGCTTGGTCAGCGCCGGCAGATTGAACCGAGTTTCAATCAGCTTCAAGATCGCGGTCGTATCGGCAACGGTGTGATCTACGTAGTTTTTCTTCGAGTAGGGGGAAACCACGACGAGCGGAACCCTGTATCCGGTGTAGACAAAATCGCAGGTTGGTCCGCTGGAGGTGGTGCAGATATCGCCCGGTAACATGTCCACCGGCTTAATGCCATCCGGGCTCACCGCCGGCTGCGGCGAAACGTGATCGTAAAGACCCCCGTTTTCGTCGTAGGTAAGAATAAAGGCCGAGTCCTTCCAGTACGGGCTCTGCATGAGCCCGCTGATGAGCGACTCAACGTATTGAGCACCTAACTGAGCATCGGACGGCGACGAATCGTCAACCGAGGGATGCTCATCGAAACCCGCGTCCGTGGCGGGCTCGAACAGCGCCACCTGGGGCAGTGTGCCATTCTGCAGATCGGTAAAGTACTGCGAAACCGGTGCGATGTTATTCGGATACTGCGACACGATGGTGTTGGCAAATGTGAAGTCGTTGATGTAGCTCAACTGGATGAGGCACGACGCCTGATACGGCGGTCCGGAGCATCCGCTATTAGTGGGATCAACGTAAATCTTCCAGCTGATGCCCGCATTCTGCAGCTCCTGAAAAATCGTGGTCTGCTTCAACTGAGATGAGTCATTGGCGTCGGTCCCCTCGGGATAGACATACCCACCTGACGTTCCGGCAACCAGGTACTCGCGGTTCGATTGGGTGCGCGACAGAGTCGGATTGAAGAACCGGTCCGAGGTGCCGAAGTTCGACGCCATCCAGTAGTAGTAATTCAGGTCCGTGCCGTCGTAGTATCCCATGGCGCGCAGACCGTTGGTGTCGTAGTACGGCGGATCGTTGTTGCGTGCATCGTGCGCAGCCGCGTAGACGAATCCGTTGAGCGTGGCCGCACTTTGACCCGTGGGATCGTTGTAGTCCCAATCGATGTGCCCCTCGTTCCACGCTGGGCTCGGATTCTCGATACATTGGGTGACAAGGTGGTACGAAGTAATGGGATTGCTAGTGTCATAAGCGCAGTCGGCCGGCGGTGGCTGGTTCGCATTGCAACCTGGATTCGTCGGAGCCGGGCCAGCCAGTGGCGCGGCCCCCGTTGCAGGGTTGAACTGCGGCAGCCCATCGAACGACTGGTCTGGATATCCATTCTGTGCCCAATATTGGCGTAGGGCGCCGAAATAATGATCGAAAGAACGGTTCTCTTGCGCAATGAAAATGATGTGATTGATAGACGTCGACAGGGTGCCTCCGCCTCCACCACCTCCTCCAGTCGGGCCCGTATACCCGTTCTTTGAAAGGGCTCCGCAGCCGGAAAGTGAAAAAATGAAAAAGCTCAGAAAACCGAGCGAAAGAACAAACTTCGTGACACCAGATATGCGCATGGCAACTCCGAACGTCAATTTGAAACCGGAGGGGAACGGAACTTGTTGAGAAAACATCGAGACGTCACGGAGCGCGGCAGAATCGGTACGCGAAAACTATTACCGCGAATTCTCACCGTGCTTCGCAGGTCATTCTGGGCGTTTGTTGTGCGATCCTGTTTCGCACCCGCTGACCGGTTGACCGTCTTTGTTTTTCAACAGTCTGTTTGATGCGCGTGAACATGCAAGGTGCTGCCTCAATTCCAACTAGGCAACCACTCGCGGCGCTGTTGCATCCATGTACTCTATCCACATGAGGGTGAAGTGTGTCGTTGCGGTCGTCGCGTGTTGCGCATGCTCTTGCGTGTCGCTGAATGCCTTCGCCGGGACGATTTCGGCCAATGCGGATTTGGCTGCAATCGATCGGACGGCCGCGAAGCCTTCCGTAGCTGAGCCACCGGTTTTGACCAGCTCGAATCATCTGCTGGATCTTCTGGTGATTGCTGAACCTTCAACCATCACGCTCGGCGACCGGCGCCCAGTGGCATGGGTTTTCGAAATTTGTCCCAGAGCTGCGGCGCGGAATGACAGCTGTCCCGCCGGCTCGCAGACATTCGCCCCTTACGGTGGCATCCGCTTGCAGCTCTTCGCCGGCGATCATCTGCGCATGCGGCTTGTCAATCGATTGCCACCCGTGCCGGCCGATTCCATTTATGCGCACGGAGGCGACGCCAGGATGAACGAGATGCTGGTTGCAAATCCCGTGAACATTCACACTCATGGATTGATTGTTGAGCCGAGGAGGGCAGATGCAAAAGATCCGACTTATGGGGACTACGTCTTTGTCCTGGGATATCCCGCGGGCAAGCTGCCTCCGATGGTATCGTCCGACGAGACGGCGACCGATAAGCCAATTCAGTACGATATCTACATTCCGCCGAATCACCCTTCCGGCATTTACTGGTTCCATCCTCATGTTCACGGGCTAAGTATTAATCAGCTTTCTGAGGGACTTTCCGGCATCATCACCATCGGCCGAGTCACAGACTATGTATCCGCACTCGGTAGCCCAGCCATCCCGGAACGATATTTCATTCTGAAAGACATGCAGGTGATGGGTAACAGCCGGGTATTGGATCAGGAGGATTCGGCGTTTTGCGCGCCTTACGATCTGGCGTATGTGCAGCGGAATGGTTACTGCCAGGGGCGCAACAGCTCAGGCGGCGACGGTGATTTTCGTCTTCCTGCCGGACATTCATTTCCAGGAATCCATCACCTCGGCAGTACCGGTGCCGATTATACCGGCGGGCTCTGGTTCTTCACCATCAACGGAGACGTTTATCCCCAGTTGCCCGCGCCTTCTGGATCGGGCGAACTGTGGCGCTTGCTGAATGCCGGGGCAAGCCGTACGTACGATCTGCTGCTGCGCGACGATCAGACGAAAGCTTCGATTCCTTTTCAGGTTGTCTCGCTGGAGGGCGCTGCATTGAATCCGCCAGTCGGAACCTCAGCCGTCGGTGTAGGTTCCGCGGCGGATACCATCCCCTGTCCCGGCGCGCCGATGAATGCATCCAATCCAGCTTCGACAGAGAATTCGCCGCGCGCTCGCGCGCAATCCCCACCTGCACAGCCCGTTTGTGCCACGCATCTCGTGTTGTTCCCCGGCGCGCGCGCCGAGATCTGGGTCGCCCCGCAATTGCATTCCGCAACACTTCTCACAGAGATGGTCTCTACAGGCCCGGCCGGCGACCGGTGGCCTCAGGTGAATCTCGCCCACATCGCTGCGGGTCAACCGTCCGCTGTCCATGCTCTGCTCCATGTTCGCGCCGCTGCGGTCCGGCTCAATGCCGAGGCGACGTTGACCGGCAATAACGGACAGAATGGTAACCAGTTGCCCATGGCGCCAACGCACCCTCGTCAATTACAGGATGCAATAGCTCCAACTCGGTGCGCCGCTCTGCATAAGGAGCATCGCCGGCGGATCTTCTTCGGAGTCCCTGCCTCGAACAAGAACGGATATGGACTTGGATTAGAGGAGGTCGATGCGAATGACAGCCCCGTGCCGGGCACATTCCGAGACATCGCGGTCTTTGATCCTACATCCCTCAGCGTTTGTCTGCCACTTAGCCAAGGCAACAAACCTGTGACTGAGGAATGGGAACTGGTGAATGTGTCAGGCGAGGCGCATAACTTCCACATCCACCAGTCCGAGTTCTACGTGCTGCCGCAGAACGCGCCTCCGGGCGACGCGGGCAAGCTGATGGATAGCGTCTCGCTCCCCAATGGAGGAGCCACCTGCGATGGTACGGTTGCCACGTGGCGAAGTGGACGCTGCAAGGTTGCGTCGGTGGTGGTCAGAATTTCCTTCTCCGAGCCCGGCGATTTCATCTATCACTGTCACATTGGCGAGCATCAGGACAGTGGCATGATGGCACGCATTCGCGTGATCTCCTTTCAGTGATGATTGGCTCGGGCGCGCCGGTCTTTGCGCTGATTGCAGGCCGACGTTCATCTGCAGGTCTAGATTTCTCAGGCTTTTAGCCAACGCTCGCCCTGATCTGCATTCGCTGACAACCTTTGTCACTTAATCGGCACCTTAACCGGTAGGGCGGCCACTTGGCTCTCTCACCCGGCTGTCTCAAGCCGGGTCTGCGTTACTCAACTCTTTAATAGGTGAGGTACCTGCGGTGACTAGCCTCATGCGTAAGCCCGGCGTCAGGATGACGCTCTCAACACTGTTTCAATTTGTGCAGGATGGGCTTGGCGTAAGCGTCACGCCTCAGCATTTCTACTTTCCAGTTCCCAGCATAAAGTCCCTTGACAAAAAGGACTGGCATGCATGCCGGCCTTGCGGTGCGTTTGACTTCCATTTCCAGGACCAAATCAGCTTGCTGCTCACTGGGCTCCTTCCTTATATCAGTGAGTGTGGTTTTTCCGAGACGCCTGTGCCTACCAATGGGCATGGGCCCCAGTTCCATTTCAACAACGGATTCTTCGAACGCGTCGATGCCGAAATCGCTTATGCCTTCGTCCGCCAACGCAAGCCCCAGCGTATGGTCGAGATTGGCAGCGGTAACACGACGCTCGTCAACGCGGCAGCCATGCGCAAGAATGCTGCCGAAGGATTTCCCGGTGAGCTGGTCGCCATCGAACCGTATCCTGCTTCCTATCTCAAACTGGGTCTGCCGGGCCTCACGCGTCTTGTTCCGGCCAAAGTTCAGAACGCGCCCTTCGACTTGTTCCTTTCGCTCAAGGCGGGCGACATCCTCTTTATTGATTCCAGCCATGTTGTATCCATGGATAGCGACGTTCTGTACGAATTGCTCGGCATTTTGCCCAAACTGGCGCCTGGAGTGCTCATTCATTTCCACGATATCTTCTCCCCTCTCGACTATCCCGAGAAGTTCGTAAAGAGAAACCTCTGCTTCTGGGGTGAGCAGTATATGCTCGAGGCTTTCCTCTCATTCAACGCGGCGTTCAAGGTCGTTTGGGCGGGCAGCGCAATGCAGCGCTTCCATCCGGATGTGCTGCGCGAAACTTTCCCGCAGTGGGAGGGCAGTTTCTCCAGGATGCCCTCCGATCTGAAGTTGTTCGCGCCATCTCTCGATGGCAGCAATGTCTGGCCTTGCAGCTTCTGGATCACCCGAACCGAATAGTCCTGAGCGGGCAGCTTACCAGCGAGAGATGGTGAGGTTATCGAGATAGACGGTGCTCGAGGATAAGCCGGGGGCGATGCCGTCGACTTGGAAGTTTGTGAGAAGCGCTGGCGCCCAGCCCAGCGCGAACGCGGAGGGCACGGTGGCGTTGATCTGTTGTTGGTTTCCATCGAGCCAGACCGATTGATAGGTGACATTGCCGTAGTCATCTCGCGAATAGCTGACCTGAACGTGATGCCATGTGTTTTGTGCCCATGTTTGCGCATTGCAGGCGGCGCTAGAGCTTACCCAGTTATCAACAGGTGCTGTGGGCGTGCCCGCATTTTCGGTGTAATCCCAGGTGCGATTCCAGCCATCGCATTGGAAGCCAAAGATGACGGTTTCTCCATTCGGCATAACCTGGTTCATATCCATCTCTATGTTGGCGATAGAGCCGGAGGAATTCGTGAGGTAAACCCATCCGTCGTAGACGAAATTGCTGGAGGTGGTGTCGTCCCCGAAGGCGACGTAGTAAAGTTCGCCGCCGTAATACGAGTAGGTGGTATCGAATTCGAGGGCATTGCCACTCAGCGATGGAGAATCGACCAGCGCCATCGCGCCCATGGCGGAGCCATCGGGCCCGGTCCCGGGATCCCAATGGGTGAGCCAGCCACTCAAAGCCTGAACGCCGCTAACGCTGACGGCGCTAGAGGGAATGGTCGGCCCCGATCCATTCGACCCAGATCCCGATGAACCAGACCCACTTGATCCCGAGCCGCCAGATCCGGATGAACCCGATCCGGTCGACCCAGAGCCGCCTGAACCAGACCCGCCGGAACCCGACCCCGATGCGCCTGAACCCGATGAGCCAGACCCGGATCCCGCGGAAGCGCCTCCGGCATTCACATTGCCTGCCGAGCAGGCAGATAAACAAAAGAAAGAAAGGCTTACGAGCCCCAAGAGAAATTGTGAACGACAATGCTTCATCCACTCACCTACTGAATCTGCCAGGGCTCACGTCGATCGTTTGCGGCGGAAAGTTGGCATGCGTCTAATTCGACCTGTCTGTGCACACAACACCTCTCGGCGCGTATGCGTCGTTCTGCTTGCCGCTTCGGGCTAACCCGACGACGTGATTGCGGCGGCCTTGCGCCTGTGTCTGTATCAGTCCTGAGACTTAACGGGACCGCACCATTCACCCGGCTTTGGCTTCACAACGAAAGTGTTGTGAGTTAGCTATAAATACGAGGTGACTGGATCGTAACAGTAAAGTGCATTACGTTCGCTTGCTCGAAAGTTGTATCAATGTCATTACGAAAGTACTTAACTTCCCGCCTCTCGGAATTGCAAATCACTGCAATGGCCTCGGCCACATTGCCTCCTGATAACTACACGTCCGGAGGGTGTTGAGGATTAGTTGGGATTACATTGCGGAAATGTTCGAGACTCTCGATGTGACATCAGTCACCGAGCTGCGAGCACGGCTGCTCCGGCTTTTTGCTGATCACCGGGGCCCCCAATCGGATACGACTTTCTCGCGAGATATCGACCGCGGCATGATCGAAAAATCCCTGTTTGCAGACAACCCGCATGTGTGTTCTCGCACCTGAATCATTCATAGAGGTGTGTCCTCATATGCCACCAGGAATGAGTGAACACGACTGCCCATAGGTTTTAAGGGGATTTAGGCCGTCGATCAAAAACTCAGATATCTTCTCAAGGCCAACATGAATTCGTTGCCTAGCTGCGCTAAGCTCATTTCTCTCGCACTGCCTATTGCTCTGATATCGGTTACCGGTTGCGGATCTCCGGCCCCGAACCCGAAAGTGACCGCGGTTTCGGTTTCGCCCACAACGGCAACCATCAGCGCCGGTGCGACCACGCAATTCACAGCCAGTGCCTCCTACAGCAATGGCACTGCTGGCGCGCTGACTTCCGGTGTCACGTGGACCTCGTCGAACACAACCGTTGTGACCGTCAGTTCGGCTGGACTTGCGACAGGGGTCGCCGCTGGGACAGCAACCATCAAGGCAACAGCAGATGGATTTTCGGCAACGGCGACACTCACGGTGACGGCCGCGACCGTAACAGTGGCTTCGATCGCGGTTTCGCCCACAACTCCGACCATCACCGCGGGCGCGTCGCAGCAGTTCACTGCGACCGCGACTTACAGCGACGGCTCGACGGGCAATGTGACCGCGTCAGCAACATGGGCCTCTACAAACACGACGGTGGCAACGGTCGATGCAGCTGGCCTGGCGACAGGCCATTTAACCGGGATTACGACGATTTCGGCCACGCTGAGTGGGCATGCGGGCAGCACAACATTGACCGTTGTTGCGTCCACCCCGACCTCCATTGCAGTCACCCCTTCCAATCCCAGTTTCGCAAATGGATCCACGCAGCAATTCACCGCAACCGCGACATACAGCAACAACACCACTGCGAATGTGACGTCGAGCGTTACCTGGAGCTCGTCGGATACCTCGGTGGCAACAATTGCATCGGGTGGCTTGACCACCGGGCAAGGCGGGGGGACGACAACAATCTCAGCCACGTTGAACAGCGTGAAGGGAAGCACCACCGCAACCGTGACGGTGAGCGGCACGGCAAACATCACTACATTTCACATGGACCCGAATCGGAGCGGGCTGAACGACCAGGAAACAGTTCTGACGACTGCGAATGTGGCGCCGGCCACTTTTGGCAAGCTTTTTTCGTGCCCGGTCGATGGCTACGTGTACGGCGCCCCGTTGATCCTCTCCAACCAGACAATCAACGGTGCCGTGCACAACGTGTTGTATGTGGCCACCGAGAATGACAGTGTGTACGCTTACGATTCCGACACGTGCGGAGGCGGTACCCCGTTATGGAAGGTTTCGTTACTGCAGAGCGGAGAGACGCCGCTTACCGGCGGACCGATCGCGCCGTACGAGGGAGTCACCTCGACGCCGGTGATCGATCCGATCACGGGAACGCTTTACGTGCTGTCGACGCAAAAATCAAGCTCCGGAAGCACATTCCGGCTGAACGCGCTCGACGTCACCAACGGCGCGCAGGAGTTTGGCGGACCAGTGACCATTAATGCTTCAGTGGCCGCCACCAACTCGGATTCAGTCAACGGAGTACAAACTCTCGATACATCTTGCATTCAACGTGCTGCTTTGCTGCTGGCCAATGGCAATGTGTATATCGGCTTCGGCGGTTGCCACAGCGGATGGCTGCTCGCATACAGCGCTTCAAGTCTTACCCAAGTCGGCGTATTCAATGCGAGCCCGGACTTGAACGGAGAGGGCGCATACGCCAGCGCTGGCGGGATATGGATGGGCGGTGCCGGTCCCGTTGCCGACAGCAAGGGGAACGTGTATGTCACCACGGGAAATGGGCCATGGGACGGACTAACCGCCTGGGGCGATTCGGTGCTGAAGTTTGGGTCGTCACCTGTCTCGGGAGCCAACGGCACCATGCAACCCATCGACTATTTCACTCCCTATAACTATCAGTTCATGGATTGCGATGACGCGGACCTCGCTGCCGGGGGCCTCCTATTGATCCCCGGGAGTACGACCCTGATTGCGGGAGGCAAGACGGGAACCATGTACCTGGTCGACAGCGCCAACCTCGGGCACGAATCCTCGACCGACGCGGGAGCGCTCCAGGAACAGGTGTGGGGCGCGGGCCTCACCGATGGCGGCACGTACCAGCAGAGTTGCCAGGACAGCACGGGAACCAATTACGCGAATATCACTTCGTATGAGATTTTTGGGTCGGCGGCCTATTTCGATGGCGCTGCTTATCTGGGCGTGTCGCCGACCTCAACGAGCGCCCCGGGAGGGGTGAGACAGTTTGATTTCACAAGCATTCTGAGCCCACAAAGCGACACGGCGGATTACCAGAACCAGGGAGCATTCGGCACTTCCCCCTTCGTTTCAGCGAATGGCACAAATGACGGCATCGTCTGGTACATCAACCAGGGAAATCCCCTGCAGAATGCAAAAAAGGTTGCCCCAACCAGCGCCTCGCTGATCGCGTATGACGCGTCGAATTACCCGAGCCAGATCTATAGCAGCACCACGAACAGTGGCGACACACCGGGATACGGCATCAAATTCAGCTCGCCGGTAGTCGCAAACGGAAAGGTGTATATCTCGACCGGTACCGATCTGACAACGGTTTCGAATCCTCGGGGGGAGATCGACGTCTACGGCCTGAAGTAAACGATCCACGTCACTGCGCGTCTACGGACTGGGTTCGCCCACGCACGTTCATCAGCGGCGCGAGCAACTTGATCAGCTCGCCTCCCTGACAGGCGCACTTCTTTGCCGAAACGAAGACCTGCAATCACCTTCTAATTGAATGCTTGGCTTTGACGTCCGGCATTTCTCTACTCCATCCACTTGCGGTCTTTTTCAAACAATTTGACGCGGCGAGCATCTGCGCCTCCGTGGGCCTGCTCATTTTTCCATCCCGCGCGCACGAAATCATGCGCAGTCTTCTGCGCAAAAGATTGGATGAAGGAGCCAGTCGCGTGATTTTGATTGGAGCGCAAAAAGCTTTTATAGGATTGGATCGGAATCGAGCGAACTGTGGAGATCGCGCAGAAAGATGAGCTTTATTGCACGACAAATTGGTTATTATGCCTTAGTAATTCCTTAATTGCTGCCTGCGGGAGTCGTGGCAATGATCATCGGGAAGAAGCGATTGACGCTATATGCGTGCGCCCCTTCCTCAGCAACTGATGGTCTGTCGCGGTGAGCCCGAAAAAACGCTTAGCCAAAGTGGAGTGCAAGACCTCTGCCTCGCCAAGCTGGACGCGAAGAGGTTGCTGAGAGGAAGTTATCGGGGTGCGTAAGCACCTCGTAGCTCAAGCCACCCACGAATCAATCCGACAAACAGTCCAGAAAGAGTGCGGGGAAAACTGCGTCTGGGCTTGCCGCCTCAAGGGAGCTGGGAAACTCCCCGCGAAGGCGGTCTTGTGAAAATTCACTTGCTCATTTCTGTAGCACGAGCCCGTTCATCCGGCTCGTCACCAGGAAGAGTGCGGACCCTGGAGATCCTGCTTTACCGGTAGATGCGCGACCTGCGGAATTGGTTGCTGAGCGGCGAAGTCGGATTCTCCGGGCTCAGAATCACGAAGGCAAACCCATACCCACGAAAGGGTTAGATTCGAATGAACTTTCTTAATAAACTCTCCTTCTTTCTTACCATGTTGGGAATTTGCTCCCTTCCCGCGTGGACCCAGGTCACCGTCAATTACCCTGCCAACGGCGCAGTGGTTGCGTCGCAGTTTTCTCTTTCCGCGTACGACAGCACATGCTCTGGCCAACCGGTGAGTGCGATGGGCTTCTCGCTTGATAGCAGCAGCAACAACACCTTCGCCTACAGCACCTCCATCTATTCTGCAGTTACCGCCCCAGCGGGCGCGCACACGTTGCACGTTAAGGCCTGGGGTAATGCGGGTTCCGCCTGCGATACTGACGTGGCCGTCACTGTCGATGGCGTTTCGGTGTCGTCTCCCGGCAACGGCGCCGCTATTTCTCAGACTTTCACCCTCGTCGCAAACTCTGTCACATGTTCATCACAGCCCGTTTCGGCCATGGGGTATTCGTTTGATTCCGGTGGCACCGCCTTTGTGTACGCAAACTACATGAACGGCCCCGTGACCGCGCCCAGCGGTGCGCAGACTCTGCACGTAAAATCCTGGGGCAACCAGGGCTCTGCCTGCGACACGGATGTGGCACTGAATATGGAGGGTTCCGCATCCTCGGGCGGCGGTGTAAGCGTGAACGAACCGGCAGACAACTCCGCGGTTTCATCGCCCTTCGCTCTGGATGCCACCTCCACATCCTGCTCTTCGCAGACCGTCAGCGCCATGGGGTATTCGCTTGATAGCAGCGCTTCGACCGCGATCGTATACGGCACTTCCGTCTCTGCCGCCGTCACCGCTGCCGCGGGCGCGCACGTGCTTCACGTCAAGTCCTGGGGCCCTCAGGACGCGGCATGCCACACCGATGTGAACATCACGGTTTCGGGGTCTGGCTCAGCTTCCGGCGGTTCTAACACCGCGCCTTCAGGTGGGAGTGGGCCGTACGTTCCTTCTAACGCCATCAGCGTCACCAACATTCAGGCATTGGGTGACTGGGTCACCCAATGGGACCCCGGGACCGGGCCCTATGGCTCCTCCACCGGCGCAATGGCGATGGTCGGCTCTCCATCGATCACCGGTAACGCCCTGGAGTTCTACACAACCTACTCCTACTATGGCGGCGACCTCTACTACGCCAACTTCGGTGACGACACCACTTCCAGCAATTTCGTCTACGACGGATGGGTTTATCTCACCAATTCCTCTGGCTCTATCGCCAATATAGAGATGGATATGAACCAGGTTATGCCGAATGGAGAAACCGTCATCTTTGGCTTCCAATGCGATGGCTGGAATCGCACCTGGGATTACACCGAAAATGCGGGCACGCCCACAGCACCTGTTGACCACTGGGTACAGTCCAACGCTGCCTGCAATGTGCAAAACTGGTCGCAGTATGCTTGGCATCACGTCCAGGTAAGCTACGCGCGCGACGGCTACGGCAACGTCACCTATCAATCGGTGTGGCTCGATGGAAACCAACAACAGATCAACGCCACCGTGCCCTCCGCATTTGCACTTGGCTGGGCGCCTACGCTTCTCACCAACTTTCAGGTGGACGGCGTCGTCCCCGGCTGGTCTTCTAGCGTCGTCTATCTCGACAACCTCGCCATTTCGCGTTGGTAAATCGCCGAGGTGTCCGATGAACATTGCGCCCGGAGCGGCACATCGGCTGCCTTCTCAAACGATGCCGAAATTGACGAAAGCTCAGTTTACGGCGATTGCGTTCGCGACGTATTGGGTTCCGTCGTAAGTCGCCGTCACAGTTACATTCGCTTGCGGGCGTAAAGACTCACTCGCCGGCAAGCGGGCGGAATCGAACCGGACTTGATAGCTCTTTTCGTCGCGCGGATCAACAATGACCATTGTTCCCGCGGCTAGGTCAAGAAAGGAGATGTTCCCCGTGAACACAAATGCCGCGCCTGGCACCGCCAGAACTTTGATCTGCGTGGCGACATTGCGGTGTGCGGCGCCTGATTCGAACGAGGCAGAGATCAGGCTCCCTGGCGCAAGATCGGATAACCCGGACTGGCCTGCCCTAAAACCCGGTTCGCCCACGCGCTCTATACTGGCGTTGCCCGGAACAAGCAATTTGACCGTTTCGGGCGACATTGATGAAGCCACGGCCAACTCGCCTGTCTTCGGATTGAATCTAAGCACCCGCCCTTCGCACTCGCCTTCTGGTGTACCCGACAGTATATGAATGCTGACCGCGAACACATTCGCTCCGTCTAGAGTCGTCTGAATAGATGCGTGGTCTTCAGGACCCAGGTCGCGTACCGGAATCCTTTCCCCATCGCGATAAACCTGGGTACGTTCGTCGAACAGAATCTTCATCGGCCGCTGGCCATAGATTTGAAGCGAAAACTGATCCCGAACTGGGTCAAAATTCCGTATCTGCCCCCCCAGGATAGTGGTCTTTCCGGGTGGAAGCGATGGAAGCGAACCTGAGTCGTTGGACACATTGTCGGGCCCAGCCGCCGGTTGCGTGCTCACCAACTGCTGCGCGCATGCGCAAGTCACCCCATACGCCATCGCGGCGCCGCAGAGCATGAGCACTGCACAAGTCCTCTTCATATCGGCCCACCGTTCCTGAGACAAATTCTCAACAGTCTATTGAATTTAGATGACCCTTGGCCATCTCCGGTGGCCTGGGAATACGTTCCAAAGGCAACAGACATACAGCACTCGCATCTAACGAACTGTGCCACCGTGAACGCTCGCAGGCTGCTCGGCGTTTATCCACGCAGCGAGTATGAGAGGAACAATGCGTTTCATCTCGTGCAAAACCGCGCTTACCATCGCCGCGCTCCTTGGCTTGGGGCTTCATGCCGCGTGGGCGCGAGACACAATCACCATTACCCTCCCCAGGCACAGCAACCTGACGCTGGTTCAACGCCTCAATCGAGAAGGTGTCCTCGCCATTCAAAAGCACGACTATGCTACCGCCGCGAATCTGTTCTACAAAGCTTATCTTTTCGATCCTTCCGATCCTTTCACGTTGAATAACCTCGGTTATATCTCTGAGTTGGAAGGGCAACTGGATCGCGCCAATAAATTCTATAAACTTGCTGCCGAACAGGGTTGCAACGCGAATATCGATCTGAGCAGCGTAAAGCTCCTCCAGGGCCAGCCCATGCAGGCAGCATTCAGCGGCCTGCAGGATGTCCCCATGCGAGTGAATCGCCTGAACCTGGAAGCCGTCAATCTGTTGTCGGAAGGTCGAAACTTCGAAGCCGCCGGTCTTCTCCACCAAGCTTTGTCTCTCGATCCTCAAGACCCGTTTACGCTGAACAACCTCGGTGCTGCCGATGAGGCGACAGGAGATCTCGGCGGCGCGATGAAGTATTACACAGCAGCTGCCTACTCGCGTTCTCATGATGTCGTCGCCGTCACTCAGAATCGCTCCTGGCAGGGCAAATCTGTCAGCGAGATGGCAGATGCCAATGTCACGCGGCTGGAGGGACGAGTCCGAGGGAAGAGGTTCAAGCGGGGTGCAAGCTTCCCTGCTCAGTGAGCAAGGAGTCTTCGCCGAGAATGAAAACGACTGGCCCACGGCGAGGCGCGATTTCATGCAGGCCTACGCCCTCGACCCCACCAATGCGTTCGCGCTGAATAACCGCGGTTATGTAGCCGAACGTGATGGCGATCTCGAGTCCGCGCAATTCTTCTATCAGAGAGCTGGCCACGCTTATGGCGCCGGCCTCACCGTCGGGCTCGCCACCAAACCATCGGCCAAGGGACAGGCCCTCGCCCGGGTAGCTACTCAGAGCCGCTTTCAAGTAGATGGCGCCCTCGATGTTTACAGCCGCGAACGCCGTGGACAACCCGGCTCCGTCGAGCTTACGCCCCGTGGCGCCGCCGCGGGCGAGTCGACCGCGCCACGCCATCAGCCTTCTGCACCCAATGCGCCGCAGCCGGTAGCGCCTGAAGACCAACACTGATTCACAAAGGACCAACAGCAATGGGCACAAGCGTCGCAGAATTTCCACCGGTCGGTTCGCTGATTTATCTTTCGCGCCTCTTGCTGCAGCCGGCAAGTAACGGCGTCCGCTTTTCGCCGGGGCCCGATGCCCCGGCCCTCATGCCTTCTCGCGAGCATTTCGACGACATTCTCGCTTTGGCCCATTTGAACCACGTCATTGTGCGCTGGCTTGAGATGTTTCTCAATTTGGCGCGCGAGGAACAGAGTCTTGCCTGGTTTCAGTTGGCAGATAGCGCCCTTTCGTCTGAAAAGGCGCGCATTGCAGCGGCGCTCAACTCCCTGCACGAAGTTTGCGCCGCATTCCAAAATCGCGGACACGTGGTCATGGTGATCAAGACCCTGGATCACTGGCCGGATTTTGGCAGCGACATGGACCTTTTCACGACCGCCCAGCCTAATGAAGTCTTCGTCCTGATGACAGAATGTTTTAACGCACGTCTCGCGCCGCGCAGTTGGGGCGACCATCTCGCCAACAAATGGAATTTCATGATCCCCGGCCTGCCAGAGCCGATCGAAGTTCATGTGGGCCGCCTCGGACAGACCGGCGAACAGGTGGCCGTCGCGGCCTCTCTTCCGTCTCGCACATGGCAGATTGAAGCGGGCGGTTACCGATTCAGGGTTCCATCCATTCCCGACCGCTTAATCATCTCCACGCTGCAGCGCATGTACCGGCATTTCAATATTCGTCTTTGTGACATCGTTGACATTGCCGCAGTTGCCGATGCCGGCCTCATTAATTACGACCAGCTGAGCGTATTGGCTGAGTCCGCCGGCGTCTGGGAAGGTGTTGCGACGTATCTCGCCATCGTTTCGGACTATGTGAGGGGCTATCGCGGAACTCCCCTCAACTTGCCGCACTTTGTCCTCGACGCGGCACGATTTCGTGGCGCTGAGATTTTCTACGATAAAGGCTTCTTGCGCGTTCCGCTCATGCCGCACTCCGCTCGGCTCTACGGATCGGAAATGGCGCATGTGTTGGGTCGTGGAGAACTGCAAAACTGTGCACGCTTAAGTCTGTTGCCCCTACTTGGCACAGCCGCCATGGCGGCACAGAGAATTACCGGCAGCGATAAAGGCATCTGGTAAGCCGGCAAATGTTGACATGCACGTGAGGTGTTGGTGGAGTGACCAGTGAGCCGGACCTTCAAATGAAACGAATCCGGCTTATCGATTGATTGAACCATGAGGGGCCTGCTCCTCAAGGCAACCGGGCCAAAGGTTAAATATTATGGGTAATTTGATCTTGAAACTTCAGGGACCTGCCTCACGCTCGAGCCGCTCGGCGAATTCATCGCGCGGCGCCGCGCACGTGCAATATCCATATACCCGTTCATCCGCTGCTTTGGAATTCCGCGACACGTCGTCTCCGCGGTCTCAATTCGCGCCGCAACCACTCCCGGCGCGGGGTCGCGCTTCGCTCGTGCCGCGCAGTAACACAATGTTCCTGGGCCTCGACCAGCGCATTCGCCGCCGTTCCAGGGGCTCCACCGTTCTCTCGGTCTTCTTGCATGTCGCCTTCATCGCCGGCGTTTTGTGGCTCGCAATGGCGGTTCACAACCCTGTGGTTGATACCGCACAAACAGTCGCGCCCATTCAATTCACTCTCTACGATCCACCTCCGCCGCCGGTGATGCCGGTCGTTAAGGTGCGGGGCGGAGGCGGCGGAGGCGGAGCGCATCAACTTGTCGCCCCTGTCCGCGGGTCCCTGCCTAAAGTGGTCGCGAAAACCCCGGTCATTCCGCTGGAGCCCCCCAAGATCAACACTCCCAAGCTGCTGATTCAACCCGCTGCTCCTGTCCGGATGACGCAGGACTCCAAAATGCCCAATCTCGGCGCGCCAAATTCGCAGCAGATTGCGATGGCGTCACAGGGTCAAGGCGGCCCTAACGGTTTTGGATTCGGTCTCGGCGGAGGCATTGGCTCGGGCCACGGAACCGGACAAGGCCCGGGCAGCACCAGTGGCTTCGGCGGCGGCGTCATGAGCGTGGGTGGCGGCGTCAGCGCTCCCGAGGTCATCCATTCCGTGCAGCCGCAGTTCACGGCAGAAGCTCGGAGCCAGAATCATCAGGGAGTTGTGGCAGTTCAACTCATCGTCGATACCCAGGGCTTCCCACAAGCCGTCCGCGTGGTTCGCTCTCTCGGCATGGGGCTTGACGAAGAAGCGATCGCAGCTGTGAAGCAGTACAGATTCCGGCCTGCCACGTATCAAGGCCGTTCCGTCTCCGTTCAGATGGTCATCGACGTCGACTTCCGCCTCGATTGATCGCCAGCCCGCGCAAGGTGGCACAGGCACACACCAAATGCAATCGGGGGCATAAGCCCCCGAAGAGAATACTCTCAACTATTTTCCAGCCGCTTTATTGCTGCGCATCCTGCGTGGGCTTAGTCTGCTGCCCCGCTATCGGTTCCGTTTGCTGCTCGGTCTTCGGGTAGTAGCCCCGCTTCGTCCTCACTAACAGTTGGCCATTGCGCGGCGAAACTGCCTCAACGCGCACGGAGCGGTAGCCGCCCTGTGTGAACGGCTTCGATGAGTGGTAATCGACCACGTATTGCTCGCGAATGTCTCTCGCTACCTCGGCCGCAATGCTGTCAACATCCCCCATCGACCGGGCGAAGTACGCCACGCCGCCTGTTTCCTCGTGACAGCCGCTCCAGGTCATTTCTGGCTTGCTCCGATTCCTGCGGCTCGTCGTCGAAAAGCAGCCCGACGGTGTAGACAACCGGCCCCGCGAGCCCTTGCACGCGGCGAATTGCCTCTTGCAGGTTGAGCCTGGATGCGTTGTCTGCTCCATCGGTAATAATCAGCAGCACCTGCTTGCGATTCTTGCCATATTTGGCCAATTGATCCGCGGAAGCCGCCACTGCATCGTACAAAGCCGTCGTGCCCGCCGGGTCGTACCGCGACATTCCGCGGCTCAGCGCCACGCGATCCGTTGTAAATCCCTGGTCCAGATACGGCCGATCCGCGAAGTTGACCACAAAGGCCTCATCCGCGGGATTGGAGGCGTTAAGCAAGTGGTACGCCGCATCATTCACAGTCGCGCGCTTATCGCGCATGGAGCCTGAATCGTCGATCAAAATTCCCATGGACACGGGCACGTCGAGATGCTGAGCCGCATTTACGGTCTGCGGAACGCCGTCTTCCCAGACGCGAAAATCCTCCCGGCTCAAATCCAGCACAGGCTGGCCCTTCGCATCCATCACTGCGCAGTTCAGCAGCACCTCATCCACATTGGCGTGCAGAATGTACATGCCATTCTGCTGCTTCTCGATTCCGCTGCCCTGATTTCCCGCCGCCTGATTGGCGGGCGAATTGCCGGTTCGGCCAGGCGCATTCCCAGCGCTCGGGGTGCCCGAGCCGGAGGGCATCGCCGCCGTCGTGGGACTTACATCGGGATCGGGCGATGGGATCGGGTCCCGGTCGACATCGAGCGGCGGCTGCGTCTCCGGCCGCGTCGGATCGTTCATTTCAGTCCCGGGATGCGTCTGCGAAGCCGGATACACGGCCTGCGAAAACAAAAATGTCCCGCCCAGCCCAGGAACCACGAGCGCAGCGAGCATCGCTCCCGGCACGGAATGCCTTTTCAGAAAGGAAATCAATCGCATAGTCGTCGGTAAGTTGCAGGGTACGACCTCTATATAGATGCAAATTGCGGCTTTGCAGCGGGCCGGGGCGTTTTTCTAAGCTGCATCGGGTTTCGCGGCTTATCTTTGTGCGATGCCCGCCCCCCTTCCTGCCCCGCCTGATCGAGCGAACCCCGGCAGGCTCCCGTTATCAAGTAGTACTCCCCCCTCCCCCGGCCCCCGGGTTCTAGTCTTTTGGCACAAAATCATCGTGGGAAAAGACTTAGGGACAACAATCCGCACAAAGTCTCGGTTTGAATGCGGTTATGCACAAAATATTGAAAACAAATGGCATCGTTACGGCGACAGCTGCAAGAGCCGCGTTTGACCCAAAAAAGCGAACGCGGCGAACATTCGCCGCGCTCCTATTTGTCATTCTCGATTCAAGTATGCGCCGAATGGGGAAAATGATCGGCAAACTTCGAGAAAGAATTTGCTGAGCAGAATCAGTGGGATGCGGAGAAATTGCGCTTAGTCGGGGTTGACGGGCCGACTTATCGGGGAGAGTGTGATCCCCGGTCCCCAAGTGCGAGGGACCGGGGGCACCCAGGTTTTTGGTTGTTTCGGGGAGACGGATTGGGGTTCTTGCTTCCCGCCCAAGCGGAGCTTGGACGGGGCACCCCATTTCGCGGTCGGTGGCGAAAGAAAAGCAGACGCAGATCCTTCTCCCGCCGCGGCGGGATCAGGATGACAGTCCAAATGCGGGTCCTTCGACTGCGGTCGCTCGCCGCGGCGAGCGACCTTCGCTCAGGAAGACCGATCGAGGAGTGTTGACGGGAGTGCGATCCCACCCAAAACGCTTCACGTTTTGGATGGGGCACCCAGATTTGTGGTGGGTTGAACGAGACGAATTGAGTTGGCGCGATCCCAGGTCTCAAAAGCGAGACCTGGGGCACCCAGTCTTTTCGTTGTGATGCCTTATTCGTGTCTAATATCAGCTGCAGCCGGAGGTGCTGCCGCAGCTCATGCAGCGGTAGCAGCTTCCGTTCCGCACCATGATCGCGCCGCACGTGCCGCAACTCGGCGCGTCGCCCATGTCGTACATGCTTCGCATGGCATCGGCCGCGTGATACAGTCCGCGGTCCTGCAAGCTCGGCACATGCGCAGCGCTCGCCGCCGGCGCCTGAGTGTCCCCTGGGCTTCCGTCCTCCGCGGCGCAGCGCCGCCGCCCGTCCCAGCCTGCGGCTCCGGCGCGATCCCGCCTCCCGAGTGTCCGGTTGCCGTTACCTGGTTCAGGCGCTTGGCCACTTCCTCAGCCAGCCGGGCAATGTGCTGCTGCGTCGTCGGCGATTCATCCTCCTCAAGTCCGCTATCGGCGATCATGCTGGGCGGCGCCGTCAATTGCGGAGTCTGCTGACCCAACCCGGCAAACAGCGTCAACTGCTGCCCTGAAAGGAAACGCAGATTCAGCCAGCGGAACATGTAGTCCATCAGGCTCTTTGCGTATCCGATCTGCTCGTTGCCGGTCCAGCCCGAAGGCTCGAACCGCGTGTGCGCGAACTTCTCGCACAGCACCTTCAGCGGCACGCCGTGCTGCAGCGCGAGCGAAACCGATGTGGCAAACGCGTCCATCAGCCCGCTCACCGTCGATCCTTCCTTGGCCATGCGAATGAAGATCTCACCCGGCTGGCCGTTCGGATACATTCCCACGGTGATGTAGCCTTCGTGGCCGGCGATGGAGAATTTGTGCGTGAGCGACGCACGCTCCTCCTGGAGCCGGTGACGGATCGCGGGAGGCGGAGCATTCAGATCCTGCTCTTCCCGCGGAATCTCGCGCGCTTCAGGCATGGCCGGTGCCGGCGTCAGTACCGGAACCGCCGCCGCCGCCGCAATTTCGTCGAGCGCCTTCTGGAACGCCTGCACCGTGGCCAGCAGTTGTTTCGCGCTGACTTCGACCTTGTCCGCGCCGTGCGCTTCAAGCAGTTTCACGTCGGCTTCCGCCGCCGCTTGCGACGCCGCCAGATTGCTCAGCAGCCGGCTGCCTACCGCATCCAGCGCCGACGGCTCCTTCTTGGCGTCCATGCTTACATTCAGCGGCTGTGTGCCCTTCGATCCGTCGCGGTAAATCGCCACCGCCTTGATGCCCTCGCGCCAGCTTTCCGCGTAAGCCTCGGCCACATCTTCAACCGTGGCCTCGTGCGGCAGGTTCACCGTCTTTGAGATCGCGCCCGACAGGAACGGCTGCGCCGCCGCCATCATCTTGATGTGACCCATGTAGTGAATGGACCGCGTGCCCTTGGCCGGCTTGAAGCTGCAATCGAACACTGCAAGGTGCTCCGGCTTGATTCCCGGCGCGCCCTCGATCGTGCCCGTCGCGTCAATGTAGCTGACGATCGCGTTCACTTCTTCGTTGTCGTATCCCAGCTTGAACAGCGCCGACGGCACCGTGTTGTTGACGATCTTGATCATGCCGCCGCCCACCAGCTTCTTGTACTTCACCAGCGCCAGGTCCGGCTCAATTCCCGTCGTGTCGCAATCCATCATGAAGCCGATGGTGCCCGTCGGCGCCAGCACCGTGGTTTGCGAGTTGCGGTAGCCATAGCGCTCGCCGTAGAGCAGCGCCATGTCCCAGCACTCGCGGCTGGCGTCGATCAGCGCTTCAAGTTGCGGCACCATGAATGGCTCTCCGCTCTGCCGCGACTTGCCGATGTTGTTTACCTCGGCCCGGTGCATCCGGATCACGTCAAGGAACGGCTCGCGATTCACGTAGTAGCCGGGGCATGCTCCGCCCTGGTGCTCCACGCTCGCCGTCAGCGGCGTCGCCGAACTCAACGGCGGGCACTGCGCCGCGATGATTGCCGACTGCAAGTATGCCTGGCCGGTCATCATGGCCGTCATGCTTCCCGCCAGGTCGCGTCCTGCTTCAGAGTCGTACGGAAGCCCCATCGACATGAGCAGCGCGCCCAGGTTTGCATAGCCCAGTCCCAGCGGCCGGTAGTCATGCGAGTTCCGCGAGATGGCCTCGGTTGGATAGCCCGAGTTGTCCACCAGGATTTCCATGGCCGTGATCAGCACCGAAATCGCGTGCCGGTACGAAGCGATGTCGAACGTGCCGGCCGGCGTGACAAATCTCATGAGATTGAGGCTCGCCAGATTGCACGCCGAATTATCAAGGAACATGTATTCGCTGCAGGGATTCGACGCGTTGATCCGCGCTGTGTTCTTGCTGGTGTGCCACTTGTTGATGGTGTCGTCGAACTGCATTCCCGGATCGCCGCAGAGCCACGTTGACTCCGCGATCTTGCCCATGATGTCGCGCGCCTTGTAAGTCTGGACCGGCTGGTGGCCCTTCACCGTATAGGTGGTGAACTCCCCATCGGCCTCGTAGCTGCGCATAAACTCGTCACTGACCCGTACAGAGTTGTTGGCATTCTGGAAGAAAATAGACGAAAAAGCCTCGGAATCCGGCCCAGATCCGTCGTAGCCCGCCTTGATCAGGGTGAAGGCCTTCGCTTCTTCTTTCGACTTGCACTCGATAAATTCCACGATGTCCGGATGGTCCACGTTCAGGATCACCATTTTGGCCGCGCGCCGCGTTTTGCCGCCGCTCTTGATGACGCCGGCAAATGCGTCAAACCCGCGCATGAAGCTCAGCGGTCCGCTGGCCGATCCGCCGCCCGAGAGCAGCTCCATCGACCCGCGCAGCGACGACAAATTCGTCCCCGTGCCCGATCCCCACTTGAACAGCATGCCTTCAGTCTTGGCCAGCGTCAGAATCGAGTCCAGCGAATCGTCTACCGCGTTGATGAAGCATGCCGAGCACTGCGGATTCCGATAGCCCGTCGCTGAATACTGCACGCCGCCCGTCACTGGGTCCCAGTGCCAGTTCTGTCCATCCGCATCCGGCTCCAGCCGGTCGCAGCCCACGTTGAACCATACCGGCGAATTGAACGCCGCCTTCTGCGTCAGCAGCAGGTGGGCCAGTTCGTCGTGGAAGATCCCCGCGTCCACTGCCGTGGCAAAGTAACCTCCAGCCATGCCCCAGTCGCGCACCGTCTCTGCCACGCGCGCCACCAGTTGACGCACGCCCGTCTCGCGCTCCGGCGTATCGATCTGCCCGTGCAGGTATTTTGAAGCCACAATGTTTGTCGCCGTCATCGACCAGTCCACGGGCACTTCCACGTCCTTCTGCTCGAAGATCGTGTTCCCCTTGGTGTCGGTGATCGATGCGGTGCGGCGCTCCCACGCGATTTCGTCGTAGGGGGAAACTCCCTCCCTGGAAAAGCGCCGGGAAAAGGTCAGCCCCTGCGTGCGGGTGGTGGTCGGGTAGTCAGCAGTCGAAGTCTGAAGGTTAGCCTCGTTCATCTTGTTACTCTCCCTGGATCAAAATCGGTGTAAAAAGCCCTATCACCGGCAACTGAGCCGGATCGCGGGAGCAGCCCGCAGCTATTTGGAAACAAACAGAAAAATGAGGACGAAAGTTCCGCGAATTCCCTGAGTCGTCCGCGGCCCTCTTGCCCATCCAGCCCTTTCCTCGTCACCGTACTCTGAACCCATCTGCTCAGCGGGAATCCCTGCTTTGACCCCCCACTTAACAGATGCTGGATGGAGCACTAGAACTCGGGAATTGCCTGGTTTGCGCGGGTGCTTTTTAACACCCTGTTTACAGCCGCAGATGAAAACTTACCGCTGTCCATGGTGCGTGTCAAGAACAAACCACAACATCTTGTATTTTGTTCACATTTCACGCACCTGTTCTCTAAACCCCGGCCTTTGCCTGTGGAAAGTTCGATTCAGCCTTGCCGGTCGCGGGTTTGAGCGGTCGGATTTTGCATCGGATCTGGGGCGTCGCGCGGGCCCGTCCTGGGCCCCAATCCGACCGCTCAACCCGTGCCTCAACCGTAGCCCCGGCCAAGCCTGGGCACAAGACGCAGAACCGGTGCACTTTGCCCGCACTTCTGTTCAAGTTGTGGACATTCTGACAATTCGAATCGGCGTTCCAGACCGCAGCCGTCTTATCCGCGCCGGCCAGCCTTGGTGCACGCGCGTTTCTGTCGCGCGCTCACCGCCACGCCTTCCTTGGCATCCTCGGCAGGGTCATCTCGCTCAGCGGCACAAACTCAAATCCTTTTGCGCGGTAGCGGGTAATGATGCGGTCGGTGGCTTCGACCGTAGCCCAGCGGTTGCCCTTCGGATCCTCGGAGTCGCCGTCGTGCAGCAACACGATGCCGCCCTCATCATCGAGCCGGTCGATCTGGTCTGCGAGATAGGCCACAATCTCGTCGGCTGTCTTCAGTTTCCAGTCCAGCCCTTCCGCATCCCACATCACCAATTGGATGTCGTGGAGCCGCAGGTATTCCAGCATCCCCTCGTCGTAGTGTCCGCCCGGCGGCCGGAAGTATTGTCCCCAGCGGTTAATCTCGTGGTCGATGGACTCGAACGGAGCGCCGCACAGATTGCGATGGGTCCGCGTGTGGTTGCCGATCGCGTGGCCCGCCTGCTCTACGCGCTTGACGGTGGGCTCGTGCGCCAGCATTCTTTGGCCAATCATGAAAAAAGTTGCGGGAACGGAGTAATGCGAAAGGACCGCGAGAAGCGCCTCCGTGCAGGGCGGAGAAGGACCGTCGTCGAAAGTGAGCGAGAGTTTATTCATCGCATGGGGCCAGCATACCCTCGCCGTCCGCGGGTCACAATGATTTTCTGCGCACCTTCGGCCGCCGACCCTGGCCCCCGTTGCCTGCAAGCTGTCAAAAACAAATCGGCCCCGCGCGCATTTTGCGTGCGAGGCCGATTCAGGGAGAGGGCTGCTTGATCGAACCGAAGTTCAGTTGCCCTTGTCGATCCTCATTCCGTAGAACGATCTCCACACAAAGAACACCGAGATCAGGAAGAAGACGACCGCCAGCGCATGCGCCAGCATCGGGTTGCTTGCGCTGAGCGTCACGGCCAGCTCGACGGCAAGCAGTCCGAACAAGGTCGTGAACTTGATCACCGGGTTCAACGCCACCGACGAGGTGTCTTTGAACGGATCGCCGACCGTATCTCCGATGACGGTTGCGTCGTGCAGAGGCGTGCCCTTCTGTTTCAGCTCCACCTCTACGATTTTCTTCGCGTTGTCCCATGCGCCGCCGGCGTTGGCCATAAAGATCGCCTGGTACAACCCGAAAGTCGCAATCGAGATCAGGTAGCCGATAAAGAAGAACGGCTCAACGAACGCGAACGAAAGCGTAACGAAGAAGACCGCCAGAAAGATGATGAACATTCCCTTCTGCGCGTACTTCGTGCAGATCTCCACCACCTTTTTGCTGTCCGCGACCGACGCCTTCTCCACACCTTCGAGTTTGATGTTGGCTTTGATGAACTCTACGGCCCGGTACGCGCCCGTGGTCACCGCCTGCGTTGACGCGCCGGTGAACCAATAGATCATCGCCCCGCCCGAGATCAATCCAAGCAGGAATGGCGCATGCAGCAGAGAGAGGTTATCCCTGCCAACAGTCAGCCCGTGAGTCAGCGCCATAATGATGGAGAAAATCATCGTCGTCGCGCCAACCACCGCAGTCCCGATCAGCACCGGTTTCGCCGATGCTTTGAACGTATTCCCGGCTCCATCGTTGGCTTCGAGCAGGTCCTTGGCCCGCTCGAATTTTACGTCGATGTTGTAGTCCTTCTTCAGCTCGGCTTCGATCCCGGGAACGTTCTCGATCAGCGACAATTCGTAAATCGATTGCGCATTGTCAGTGACCGGCCCATAGGAATCCACAGCAATCGTCACCGGGCCCATGCCCAGGAATCCGAATGCGACCAGGCCAAATGCGAACACCGCCGGAGCCAGCATAAGGCTCGCCATCGATTCGCCGGTCGAGAAGAAGTAGCCCAGCGACATCAGCCCCACCATGCTGAACCCCAGCCAGTAAGCCGAAAAATTGCCGGCCACAAACCCCGACAGAATTCCCAGCGATGCTCCGCCTTCCTGCGCCGACTTCACCACTTCTCTCACGTGGCCCGATTTGGTTGAAGTGAACACCTTCACCAACTCGGGTATGACCGCGCCCGCCAGCGTTCCGCAGGAGATGATTGAGGCCAGCTTCCACCACAGCGTTCCGTCACCGAGAGTGGGAATCATCAGGTACGTAACCACATAGGTCAGGGCGATGGAAACGACGGACGTAATCCAGACCAGCGACGTTAACGGCGTCTCGAAGTCCATTTCGTCGGCATTTGCGTATTTCGCATGAGCGATTGCGCCGTTCAGGAAGTAAGCAGCCGAGCTGGAGATCAGCATGGCCACGCGCATCACGAAAATCCACACCAGCAGTTGCACTTGTGTCTTGGAGTCCGGCACCGCCAGCAAAATGAACGTGATCAGCGCCACGCCGGTTACACCATACGTCTCGAAGCCGTCGGCGCTGGGCCCGACCGAATCGCCCGCATTGTCGCCGGTGCAGTCCGCGATCACTCCCGGGTTGCGCGCGTCGTCTTCCTTGATCTTGAACACGATCTTCATCAGGTCCGAGCCGATGTCGGCAATCTTGGTAAAGATGCCGCCGGCAATACGCAGCGCTGCCGCGCCCAGGCTCTCGCCGATCGCGAATCCAATGAAGCATGGCCCCGCATAATCGCCCGGAACGAACAACAGGATGAACAGCATGATCAACAGCTCAACCGAGATCAGCATCATGCCGATGCTCATGCCGGACTTCAGCGGAATCGCAAAGCATGGATAGGGTTTGCCGCGCAATCCCGCAAACGCTGTCCGCGAGTTCGCGAATGTGTTCACGCGAATTCCGAACCATGCCACGCCGTAGCTGCCACCGATCCCAATCAAGGAAAACAGCAGGATAATCGGAAGCGTCACTGCCATCGATTTCCCACCGGCTTCAGATAACCGAAGTACAGCGAGATGATTGCCGCGATAAAGACCCAGAGCAGAAGAATGAACTTGCCCTGAGTCACCAGATAGGTTTTGCACGTCTCATAGATCAGTTCGGACATTTCGCGCATGGTGCGGTGAACCGGCATGTTCTTCAACTGCACAAAGATCACCAGCCCAAACAGCAGACCACCGGCGCAAAACAGCAGACCGATCGACAGCAGCTTATGCCCGTCCATGCCGAGAAACGACACTTGTCGACAGATCCGGCACCTTCAGGCCGGCTTCTCCGCCCGCCTGATCCGTCTGCCCATAAGCCAAGGCGGGCATCAACAGTCCCGCGATTCCCGCGGCGATCTTTAATGGCCGCCGCAGAAACGCCCCTGCGCTCTTCGCGATGACAGCGGAAGCCTTCCGCATCCCTGCCATCCCATTCTCAAATCCGACAACCTGCCGCGCAAAAAGCGCAGCCACAATGAGCATCGAAACACTCACGCTCAGAAAGAAGTCCATCCAACCCAGTACAGTCACGCATCCTCCACACAAAAGGTTTTGAAGCCGAGGCACGTTTGGCCCCAGAACCGGCCTCACCCAGCGGTTTCACAATTGCTTTACCCTCGTTCTCAATCGCCAAGCGGCTTTTTCCTCAAGAAAAAACCGGCCAGCACGGTAAAAAAAGAGGGCACTTAAATTGTGGAACCGCTTAAAACACCGGGGAATTACCACCGGAAGGCTATCATCCGGATACACCGCTGTCGAGTGATAGCTGTCACGGGGTTTCCCGCGCTTTTCCCATCATGGTTCCGTCCCATTCCGGATCGCGCTCACAAGCCCCTCGCTGCGACCCGAAATCTCCGCCATCGGCTCGCACTTTCGCCGCAGAATTCCCAAGATATTCAGTTGTCAGATGAAAATTAATCGTGAGAAGTTGTCCGTTCCCAATTCACTGTCCACGCTCCCCCTGCCCAGCCTCTCGGGAGAACCAAATGACTTCCTCGTTGCATGGCGAACTGGAAGCTAAAAGCTAAGAGCTAAAAGCTGCTCTTTTGTCTTCACTCCACCGGCACTTCAATCCGGTCGTCCGGCAAAACATCGCTCAGGCCCGCGTCCGACTCGTCGCGAACCTTTCCTCCCGGCAAGGGGTGCAGTTTGAACAGCACCAGAACGTTCCGATCCGGATCGTCCAGCGCGTTGAAGCTCGCCACCTGCTCCAGCGAATACCGCGTGTGCAGATCGACGAGGGTACTGGGATCAACCGCGTTCCATGAAGCGAACCATCCCGGCTCGTAGCGGCTCACCTTGTCGGCCAGATCGTCGGTGCTCAGCTCGTCGCAAATTGCCGGTAGCCCGGTCATCAGCGTGATTTCATCCCCGCTGGTCGCGACCATCAACCGCTTTCCGTTGGGATGCGTATCTATATAGTGTGTAAGCTCGGTCGCCGTATTCATCCACGTGTACTCCGGGTGGGTCGCGTAGCCGATCGTTCTCCATCCGTGAACGCCAGCCGTCGTTGCAGCTGCCGCGACCGCAATCCATCCCAGCCGCCGCTCCCAGCCCGCCTGCTCCGTCAGCGCCTCCGCTTCCCGCGCCACAACGATGCAGACCAAAAACGCCGGCACCGTAAAGTAGCGCGGCTGCGGATGATTTTGCACCGTCATAAACAAAACGAATCCCAGAATCCCCAGTATGGCCGCCCCGAACACCGGATCGCGGCGCATTCTCCGGCCCGATCTTGAGCGCCACGCAAATGCCGCGCCCACCGTCAGCGCCCCCGCCAGCAACACCAGGCTGTGATCGACCCAGAGCATTCCGTGAAGCGACCACCAGAATGAAACGAGCGGCCAGGAAAGCTCTGGTGGCTTTACGTAGGAATTCGCGGAAAGGAAAAAGTATGTGTAATCGCCGATGAACCCCGCCTTCGCGATCAGCGTAATCCATGCTCCGTACGCACCGGCTGCTGTCGACCCCGCCGCCAGCGCGCATTTCAGCGCCAACTTCCGCCGCTCCCAAAGCGGCGCAACCGTCGCCCACCCAACGGCCGGGGCGAGAAATACAGCGTTCGTCTTGGTCAGGATGGCTAGCGCAAACAACAACCCAATCGCAACCGAGGCCATCACTGGCCGCTTCATCCGTGGCAGCCGCACCGCCGCAACCAACATCGCCAGAGTCAATGTCGTCTCCAGCGGCTCAAGAATTGCCAATCGGTTAAAGCAGTAGAGATAGGGGCTGGTTACCGCCAGCGTCACCCCGAGCAGGGCCACCCATACCGGGGTCCCCGCGGATGGGTCTTCATCCGTGGGGTGAAAGATCGGGGTCCCCGCGGATAGGCCTTCATCGGTCGAGTGCGATCGCGGCCCGCTCCCGCGCAGCAATATGTAGGTCAACGCCAGGCTCGCGAAAAAGCAGCCCACCGCCAGCCCGCGCGCCGCCTCCACCTTCACGCCCGTAATGAAAAACAGCACCCACTCCGCAAACGGCCAAACCGGCAAAGTGACAGCCGCGTTGAAATCGCCGGCCATGTACCAATGCCCAAACAGGTGCGCGCGAATAGCCGCGGCCCCGTACCAACCCTCGTCGGTGTATTTTGCCCAATCGAAGATCCACGGCGATCCGTTGGGAAAATCCGCCCGCAGATGCCGCGCATGCAGCGCAGCGATTCCAAGAATCGCAAGCATCCACGCCGCCATCGACACATTTGCGCCCCGCCGCCGCAGCCCCTTTGCGAGACTCGTCCTCGGCGCCCGCACTTCCTCGGCTCGCTCCTGCATTCGAACAGCGTGCCCCAAAGGCGTCTCGGCTGGAGACTGAGATTGCATCCGTGCTTCCTCGGATTGCTCAAAAAACAGAGCTGATTTTGAATTCGCCGCGGCTGGAATGTTTGAGTATACCCTCCTTCGGCTACCGGAGATTGGAAAGCGCCAGCAGGAAGAGCTAAAGGCCAAAAGCTAAGGGCTAATAGCTGCTTTCGGTTCCCTGCTTCATTCATGTTTTCCCCTGCCTCGCCGATGAGATTTGTGATGGCTTGGCGGTTCACCTTTGCGTCCGAGACGAGGCAGGATGGGATCCATGCATAGCTCCGCTCCATTCCACGCGCAGCCCTCCGCCTCCGGCCTTACGCTCGTGGAGCTCGACTCCTCCACTGCGTCCATTCATGTAGTCGGCGTGAGCGCAGCGTGGCGCAAGCTGCTGATGCAGGCTGAAATGGCTGCGCCCCATTTGCAGGTTGCCGCCATCGAAGGCGAGCACGGTACAGGCAAGCACACCCTCGCCCGCTATCTCTTCAGCCGATCGCCTTTGGCCGCCAGCACTTTTCAGCGCCGCGACGCGCGCGAGTGGCTGGCCACCGACGCCGATCCCTCCACCCTCGCGGGTTTCACTTATCTCGATCGCATCGACCTGCTCGCGCCTCCGGGCCAGGGCCTGCTGCTCGGCGTTCTCAAGAATCTTCAGGACCGCCCTCCCGGCCGCGCCGTCCTGCTCGCGTCCTCGCAAACGCCTCTGCGACAGATGGCCGGTCAGGGACTGCTTCTTCCCGACCTCGCCTTCCGCCTCACCACCATCCGATTCGCGATTCCGCCGCTGCGCCAGCGCCGCGAAGATATCGCCCCGCTCGCCCAATTCCTTCTCGACCGCATTTGCGCGCGCTATCAACAACGCCCCGTCGTCCTCGGACCAGGCACGCTCGCCCGGCTTCTCCAGCATGCGTGGCCCGGCAACGTGCGCGAGCTTGCCGGCATCCTTGAAAATGCTCTTCTTCAGGCCGACAACGGCGTCATTCGCGCCTCCGACCTCGCCTTGCCCGACGGCCTCGCGCCCTCCCCGAATCCCCAATTCGATGCAGCGTTCGCCGCCAACTCCCTCATCAATCCCGCATTCAATCCGTGGGCCAACTCCGCGCCCGGCTCCGCATCCGCGCTTGACCCGCAAACCGCCGCCCGCGCTGCTGACCTCTCGCTCGACGCCGTGATTCGCCAGCATGTTCAGTTTGTTCTTGACCTCAACCGCGGCAACAAGCTCCGCACCGCCCGTCAGCTCGCCATCAGCCGCTCGACCCTCTATCGCATCCTGGCCAACGAAAGCTTCCTCGCACACTAAACGCAAAAATCCCCAAGCGTTAGTCGACCTCTTGTGGTCAGCTTTCGCTCGGGGACATTTTCGTCCTAATTGTGTTGACTCCGTTCAGGACCCCGGCAGGATCCGTTTTGCTCCTACTGCTGCAGCACCACTTGCTGGCCTTCCTTCACTCCGCTTACGATCTCCGTCACCGACCCGTTCGACAACCCTACCGTGACAGGAATCTTGCGGAAGCCCTCCTTTTGATGGCTGTCCGGCACATCCACGAACGCACTTTGCTTGTTGTCGTAGATCACCGCGTCTTCCGGCACCGTCAGCACGCCCTTGTGCTCATCCAGCATGATCTCCGCGTTGGCCGTCATGTTGGCTTTCAGCTCGCCTCCGGGGTTGTTGATGGACACGCGCACCTCGAACGTCGTCACGTTGTCTTTTTCCACGCCCATCGGCGCAATCTTCGTCACTTTTCCGTAGAACAGCCGGTCGTGAAAGCTCTCGACCTTGATGCGCGCGGGCTGTCCCATGTAGACGTGCGCAATGTCTGCTTCGTCCACTTTGCCCTGAACATAGACTTCAGACGTATCGCCCTCGGTCATTACCAGCGTGGCTGTCGACCCGAGCACCAGGATCGAACTGACGGCGTCGCCCATCTCCACATCGCGCGACAGAATCACGCCGTCCATCGGCGCCACAATCGTCGTATAAGAGAGCTGCTCCTCTAACTGCTTCAAACTGGCCTGGCTCTGCTGCACCTGCGCCCGCGCCTGCTTCAGCTTTGCGCCGTCCACGCCAATCTGCGCCTTTGAGGAATCCCGCTTCGTGAGTGCGGCCAGATAATCCCGGTTCGCGTCGTCCAGCGTTTGCCGACTCACGATCCCATCCTTGTTCATCTCCGTGTTCCGGTCCAGTGTCGCTTTGTACATGGGCAGGTCCGGAGCCGCTGCGTTTACCTTGTCCTGTTCAATGTTGGCCTCGTACGTCACAACGTTGGCTTCGGCGCTGGCCAATTGCGCGCGCGCCGCGTCAACCTGCGCAGTAATTTCCTGCTGATCCAGCTGCGCCAGTTCCTGACCCTTATGCACCCGGTCATTAATATCTACGTAAAGTTTTTCCACAATGCCAGAGGCCTTGCTCTTGACCTCGACCTTCGTGATCGGCTGGATGTCGCCTGTCGCCACCACGGACTTGGCCACGTCGCCGCGCGTCACCTTGGCCAGCCGGTTGGGATCAATCGGATCACCCTTCGCGATACGCACAACCGCGATGCCTACGATCAGCACCACTACGGCTCCCAATGTGCCCACTATGATCCAGAGTTTCTTGTTCTTACGTGACGCTGCCACAAGTTCCTCCCCCAAATTCGCTGAAGAGCACGGGCTCCCTCAGCGGTCGCTTCCTGAATAAAATCCGTGTACGCCGTCCGAAAACAATGAGCGGACGCCGCATGAATAAGATTTGCCCAAAAGATTGAGACGGTGACTGTTCACCGTTGTAACCCGCTGGCTTGTACTACGCAAGGCAATGCATCACGGTTCCCAAGTGACACGAATCACCCCGAACGGGGGCCAGATAGGCTCGTCCGCAGGGCGAAATGCCATGCCGCGTACGCGGCCATCCCCTTTGGTGGGAACCACGCGGCCATCTTCGTCGTATTCTTCATAGTTAAAGGATAAGCAAAGACGGCCCCGCGCCGTCCAAACGTCATGCGCAGCTTCTCTGACACTCTCGGGCAGGTCTTCCGCGCCATCATGGCCAACAAGCTGCGCAGCTTTCTCACCATGTTCGGTATTGCCTGGGGAGTCGGATCGCTGCTCGTCCTCGTGGGCCTCGGCGAAGGGTTCCGCGAAGGCCAGCGCAAGCAGCTTTCGCAATTTGGCCATGATGTCGTCATGCTCATGAACGGCACCATCCCCGCGCTGGCCAACCAGCACACCGGCATGCGCCCCTATGAGCTGACTCTCGGCGATGAGGACGCCATCGGCCGCTTGCCTGAAGTGAAAAACGTCACCGCCGAGCTGGCCCGCTCCGATCTCTACGAAGTGAGCCAGTGGAGCAACACCTCGGCCCATATGGGCGGGAACCAGCCAAGCTACACGGTGGTCCGTTATCTTCCCATCGAAGCCGGCCGTTTTATCGACGAGCAGGACGTCCGTGACGCCCGCCGCGTGATCTTTATCGCGCAAAAGTCCGCGCAGATTCTTTTCCAGGGCCATCCGATGATCGGACAGCTCGTTTCCGTCAACGGGATCGATTTCACCGTCATCGGCATCGGCGAGAAAGTCGGCCGCGGCAACAACACCTACGACGACGAGAAGATGTACATCCCCATCACGACGATGCAGGAATACTTTCCCCTCAAGGGCGACAACATTCCTCAGGACGCGGTCAACTCTATCCAATACAACCCGACAACAAAGAACGACAATACCGCGGCGGACATCGCCGTGCATCGCGTGATCGCCCAGCGCCACGATTTCGATCCATCGCTTTCCGACGCCTTCAACGAGTTTGACACCATAACCGAATCCAATATCATCGGCGCCATCTTCACCGCGATGGATATCTTCCTGGGCAGCGTGGGCGTGGTCACTCTCGCCCTCGGCGCCGTGGGCATCATCAATATCATGCTGGTCTCCGTCACCGAGCGCACCCGCGAGATCGGCGTCATGAAGGCCGTTGGCGCCACCAAACGCAGCATCATTGCACAGTTCTTCTGGGAAGGCCTTCTGCTCACCGCCATCAGCGGACTCATCGGGATTGCTGTCTCCTGGGTCTTCATGCACCTGCTCCAGGCCGTGCTCACTGACAAGATTCCGGGCTTCGACCCGCCGCGCATCGTACCCTGGTCCGCTGCGCTGGCCCTCGGCACGCTCGTCCTTTGCGGTATCGCTGCCGGCCTTTATCCCGCCAGCAAAGCCGCGGCGCTTGACCCCATTGAAGCCCTGCGCAAGGAGTAAACAATGCAGCCGTCAGCCATCAGCCGGTAGCTATTAGCTTTATGGTGGATGAACATACACCGCGATCCAACGAAGAGAACGAGGGTAGCCCAGTTTCATAAACACGAAGCTGATAGCCGACGATTTCAAGCTAAAAGCTAATAGCTAATAGCTGGTTTCAGGAGAAGGTTATGCTCAGAGACATTCTCGGACAGGCTTGGGAGGCGATGCTCTTCAATCGCCGCCGCACCGCCATTACCACCATCGGCATGGCATGGGGTATCGCCACCGTCGTGCTGCTCCTCGCCTACGGCAACGGCTTCTCCCACGCCATTGAAACCATCTTTGCCGAGTGGGGCACCAACACGATCGGTATTTTCCCCGGCAAAACCAGCCAGCAGGCCGGTGGCGATAAAGCCGGTGTCCAGGTTCGCCTCACCCTCGATGACGTAGACCGCGTCACCGCCGCGCTCCCTGAAATCGTCCACGTCTCGCCCATGCAGTTTCAGGATGAGCCCGTCGAAAACGACCTGCATACCTACACCTGGACCATCATCGGTTCTCGCCCCTCCTACGCTGACATCATCAAGCTCACTCCCGCTGACGGCCGCTTCTTCAACGGCGCCGAGGACGACCAGCGCGCCCATGTTTGCGTGCTCGGCTCCGATGCCAAAACCAAGCTGTTCTCCGGCGTCTGGGCCGTGGGCCAAACCGTCCGCATCAAAGGCGAAAACTTTACCGTTGTTGGCGTTCTCGAGCCCAAGATGCAGGAGTCAAATGACAACATCAACAACACCGTCTACATTCCCTTCAACACCATGGGCGATCTAAAAGATACCCACTACATCGGCGGCATTTGGATCGGATATCACGGCGACTATCAGAAGATGGAAACCACCATTCGAAATACGCTCGCCGCCGCTCACCACTTCCGCCCAACCGACCGCGACGCCGTTCACATCGCCAATCTGCGCTCCCAACTTCACCAGTTTGAGATTCTTTCCATGGCCTTGCAGATTCTTCTCTCGCTGGTGGGTGCGCTCACGCTGGGCATTGCCGGCATCGGCCTCATGAACATCATGCTCGTCTCCGTCCAGCAGCGCACTCGCGAGATCGGCGTCGAAAAAGCTCTCGGCGCGCGCCGCCGTCACATCCTCATTCAGTTTCTTGCTGAAGCTCTGGCCATCACCGGTGTAGGCGGCATCGGAGGCATCCTTCTCGCCATTCTTGTGTCGGTCTCGGTCGGCCGCATCACCTTTTATAGCGCCATTGCCAAGCACGCTTCGGCCGCCGACATCCGCCTCATAATCTCGCCAGCATCACTGATCGTGGCCACAGTGATTCTTGTCATCACCGGCCTGGTGAGCGGCATGATCCCCGCGATCCGCGCGGCCAACCTCGACCCCATTGAAGCTCTTCGCTACGAGTAATGTCGCCGGCGCCCTCGCCTTTTGCAGCGCCGGCGTCCCCGCCCGCACTCTCTGACCTGCCTTTCCGCGCTACCCTATCTATGTGACCCATGCCCGCGCCCGCTGACCTCAATCACGACGCCGTAAAGATCTCCGCCGGTCCGCGCTTGCGCATCGCCATGATTCTCGCCATCGTCGCCGACATCGTGCAGATCGCCGTTTTTCCCTTCGTTCTCGAGGGCGGCGCATCGCCCCCCGACGACATTCTCGACATCTGTGTCGGCGGACTGCTCACCTGGCTCCTTGGCTGGCACTGGGAGTTCCTGCCCTCCTTCGCAGCCAAACTGATTCCCGGAGTCGAGTTCGTCCCCCTCTGGACCCTCGCCGTCGCCAACGTCTATCGCAAGTCCCGCGCACAGGTTTCCGTCGGCGCAGCCGCTCAGAATCAGCCCCCCGCCTGAAGCACAAAAAAACGCCGGCGATCCTGGCTATCAGGTCCGCCGGCGTTCGCACATTTGCAGATTTGCGATCCGTATTGTCATCCACCATCCAGTTGCTTCGATGATGGATTCATGCGCCTTTTAGCGCACACCACTTGTTACGCGCACAGCAACATCAAGGTTCCACGGCGCACTGTTCACCGTGCGCCGTTCACCGTTTATCGACTTCACTGAGCCGGCGTCACAGCCACAATGCCGCAGTTTACTGAGTTCACGTTCTGCACGATCTGTCCAGCATTGAAACTGTTGAAGGTCGCGTTCCCCCCCGGTGTGAGCGGCGGATTGCTCAGCGTCAGGTTGGTTTGATTCTGTGCCAAGACCGTTTGGTTCGCATCGTACTGGTCGCACTCCAGCACCGCCGACGTAATGCCGACCGCCGACCCGTTCACCCATTTTCCGTTCTGCACCTGGACACTTCCATTAACCGGCTGTTCCTGGCTGCTCCATTGCTGCTGCTGAACCAGAGCTGCGTTTGGACCACCCGGCCCCGGACCTCCCGGTTGCGCAGGTGTTGCCGGCTGCGGAGGCGCGCCACCGGGCTGCACCGGAGGGTTTTGCGTCTGCGGAGTCGGCGTGGGTTGCTGGTGGTAGTAGTACCAACCGCCGGCCGCCACCGCGACAGCGATCGCCAGCCACATCATGTTGTTCTTCTTTGCTCCATCGGCCGCAGGCATCACCACCGGAATCGGTCCGGGCGCGCCGTAGCCTGGTTGAGGCGGCACTGGATAACCTTGCGGAGGCGGTGGAGGCGCCGCATAGCTCTGCGGCGGCGGAGGCGGCGCTGCATAAATCGGTGGTGGAGGCGCCATTGGCTGCGCCACTGGAACGGGTGCTGCCGCCGGCACCGCCGCCAGCGCTGGAGCCGCCGCTACTGCCGTCACATCGTTTCCGCACTTCGGGCAGAAATGCTCATTATCTTCAACGTGTGCGCCGCACTTGCTGCAGAATGCTGCCATATTCCTTCTCCTCTAATACTGCTGCCGATTCTTCGCGTACTATACTCCGCCTGGCTTTTTCGCAGGCCTAGCCATTGCACGCCGTCTTGCAACGCTGCCGAGTTAGCATCGCTAACTCCACTCCCTCTCCATCACTGCGCCGGGGTCACAGCTACAAACCCGCACTGCACCTTCGCCATGGCCTGCTGGATCGCCCCCATCGGAAACGAGGGGAACGACGATTTCGCCCCAGGAGCAGTCGGCCCGTTCAGCACCATCGTCGTTTGAAAGATGATGGTCCCGGTCGAGGCGTATTGCACGCACATCAGTGTCGCCGATTGGATCGCCACATTCGAGTGATTGGTCCACTGCGCTTCCTCAACCTCGACATTGCCATTCTGAGGCACCCAGCGGCCGGAGAATTCCTGCTGCTCCACCAGCGCCTCGTTGTTGCCGCCGCCGCCCGGAGCACCGCCTGGCCCGCCTCCCGGCTGTTGGGCCGGCGGCTGACCCGGAGCCCCACCTGGCTGTTGCGCGGGTGGTTGTCCCGGTTCGCCTCCAGGCTGCTGTGCCGGCTGCTGTGGGGGCGCGCCTCCCGGCTGTGGTGCAGGGCCGCCTCCCGGCGGGGTTTGCGGTTGAGTCCCCGGCTGCTGTCCGGGAGCTGTTGCCGGCGGCGTCACGCTCTGTGGCGTGTGCTTGTAGTAGTACCAGCCGCCCGCCGCCAGAGCGACGATGATCACCAGCCACAACATTCCGCTCTTGTGCGCCGGAGCCGGCGGCGGCATCGCCACCGACATCGGCAACTGCCCTGGAGCCACAAAGGGCATGTGCGCAGGCGCCGCCGCGTATCCCGCCGGAGGAGCAGGAGCCATGGGCGGCGCCATCGCAGGTGCGCCCGCAGCCGCCATCACATCGTTTCCGCACTTCACGCAGAAGCGCTCATTTCCTTCCAACTGCGTGCCACACTTGCTGCAGAATGCTGCCATTCGCTTACTCTCCTGACCGTCGTTCCCTGGCCCTTGATCCCTGAAACCTGAACCCTACATCTCTACGCCACTGGAGCTACCGCTACCGGTCCCGGTGGCATCGGCGGCCTTACTGTTCCCAGGCCGAGCGTCGCCTCCACATGTTGCAGCGTGTGTTCGAGTTGCGCCTTCTGCATGTCTCTCACCTGGTGCAGGCCCTGCTGGATCATCGTGAACAGTACGTACCACCCGACCACGGAAAGAACACCCATGCCCACCCACGAAATCACGAGGTTGCTGCTTCCCGCTGCCAGCGGTGAATCCCAAATCGCGTGCAGCACAACGGGAATAATGAATGCCCGCAGGAAGCGCCCATCGATCAGCATGCTTAAGCTTGCCGGCCGATCACCTTTCACTCGCCAGAAGGCGCCCGCCGCAAGACCCGTCCACACGATATGCCCGAACGGCGCCAACACGGCGCGCACATTCAGTTCCGTCAGTGTGGCCTTCATTACCGGCATCAGGATGATTCCCCATCCCACTGTGGCGCCCTGCGGAAGTCCCGCGAAAATTTGGTCGAGCCCGCCGCCTTTTACGAACTGAACCAAACCGGGAGCAAACGCATCCATCCCATAGCCCAGCGTCTCGGAACACGCAAACGCCGCGCCCACCGTCGCCCCAAACAGAATTCCGTTGAGTTGATATGGGTAGCGCGCGCCTCGAGCGCCCCACGTTACCAGGATCACCGCCAGCAACTTTCCGCTTTCTTCCAGAATGCCTGCCTGGTAGAACTCGCCCGCGCTGAAAAGCGGCGTAATGTAAGCCAGCGTGATCACCAGCACCGAGATGCCGCCGCCCACAACAAATAGTTTGATGACCTCGATCACCGAGACATTGCGCGGGGTGTTCATCTCCCACAGGAACGTCAGCGTCGCCATCGGCACGGCAAACGTTGCCAGCACCATGATCGCGATCATCGGCTTTTCATTTCCTGTGTAGATGTACAGTGCGTAAATCGCCGCGTACGCAACCACCAGTCCCGCCAGCACGCGGAAGAACATCCACGGCTTCGGCCAGTTCGTGTCCACCATCTCCAATGGCGGCGTCGACCGCGGCGACCCAACGCCGAGGTACTCTTCCACCGCGTCCCCTCCGTGCTTCTTGAACGTCTCATTGAAAATCTCTTTGAAGCTGAAGCTTTCCAGCTTGTCCGTCGAGGCCAGCTGCCGGATCTTCGCCGTCAGGTCTCCCATCACGCCGGAACCGGCATGCCCCTGTTTTCCGGGCGCGGGCACGTAATACACCTGCTGCGGTCCGCCCGGATACGCCTGGTACACCATCGGCACCATCCCCGGCGGCGGCGCTGCCGGATGCATCCCTCCCATCGGCGGTGGCGTGGCATATGCCGTCGCGCCCGGCGGTGGTGGAGGCGGCCCAGATGGAGGCGCTGCGCTCTGCGGACCAGCCGCTGCGCCCAGCGGTGTTCCGCAACTCTTGCAAAATTTGTTGTCTGGTTGAGACTCCGTGCCGCAGCGTGGACAAAGCATACCTGTTCTCCTGTCTTTCAAGGCCGGGGGGGGATGCTGATCAAAGTAGCATCTTTCCGCGACTTAAGTAAAGAGTTCTCTATGGCTCGCGCGTCAATTTTTCCGCATCATCGCGCCGTCTTCAATTCCGGTGAACAGCCGCTCCAACTCGCCCCGCTCGCAAACTCCGCTCGCCCTGGGAGCCCCGCTGCTTTTCTGCCTCACTTCACCTTGGTCAAATGCGCAAGCATTCCCTCAGGCGGCCCGCTGAGCGACCCATCACTGGCCATCGTCAACACTTCCGTATCGCCTTCGCACACCAGGTTGATCTGCTTGCCGTTTTGCGTATACGTGCACGACGATGCGATGGGACCCAAACTCACGGTTGCTGTCCCACCTGACTGGAACTCGATCTTCACAGAACCGTCGGGGCCCGCATAGGTGTGCCCTTTCACGTTGTTTCCGCATCCTGCCAAACCCAGGCAAACCAGCGCCACTGCTGCTGCCGCCCATCCACTTTGTTTGCTCATTCTCATTCCCTAACCTCCCTTTCCAAAACTGCCCGTCTCTAACTCCGCAACCGCGCTCACCCGCTGTCTTGGTGCGACAGGTAAACTTCGGGCGTTGCGCGCAACAGTCCCGCACACAAACCGGCATCGATTCCAATGCCAGGAACTAGGGAGCCCGTCTACTTGCTTCGTTTCGCTCTCTCCGCTGTCAATTGTCCTTTGGGGGGAATACCGCTTAACAACTCTAACCACGCGCAATCCCCGCAGGCAAGCTTTTTCTTTGTCTGCTGAGGTTTGCGTTGAATCTTCCCGCGAATGCAACTACAGCTTACCGACGAATCGGCTCGCCACAAAGTTTTCTTTTCAGCGCGCGCCCAATGAGTTGGGCCGCATCGAAAGCACGTTCCACCTCACCCACTGTCCACTACAATCCAACCAGCGGCCGCCGTTCCCCCGATTCACCGGCTGCCTCACACTCAGCGGAGTCCCCAATGCGCCCCTTTGCCCTGGTTGCCGGCATTCTCTGCATCTCGATCGTGCTTTTCGACGCCTTCCAGACCATCATTCTGCCCCGCCGCGCCACCGGACGCTTCCGACTCACCCGCCTCTTCTACATCGCCACCTGGTTTCCCTGGCGCTTCTTCGCTCGCCGTTTTCACCATGCACGCCGCCGCGAGATCCTTCTCGGCTACTACGGCCCGTTCTCGCTGATCTTCCTCCTCGTCGTCTGGGCCGCGGTCATGGTGCTCGGCTTCGCCTTCATCTATTTCTCCATCGGCAGTCCCTTCAACGACCCCTCGCATCCCTCCAGCTTCCACACCGACCTCTACATCAGCGGAACAACTCTCTTCACCCTTGGCCTCGGAGACGTCACACCGCACAGCCCGCTGGCCCGCGTCCTCGTGATTCTCCAAAGCGGAATCGGCTTCGGCTTCCTGGCCATGGTCATGGGATACTTCCCGGTCCTCTACGCCGCCTTCTCGCGCCGCGAAGTCTCCATCTCTCTGCTCGACGCCCGGGCCGGCTCACCGCCCACCGCAGCCGAGCTCATGCGCCGCCACTCGTGCGATGGCGCCGCGCGTTCCCTCTCTGCTCTTCTTGTTGAATGGGAACGCTGGTCCGCCGAGCTCCTGGAGAGCCACATCTCCTATCCGCTGCTTTGCTACTACCGCTCCCAGCACAACAGCCAAAGCTGGCTCGGCGCCCTCACCGCCATCCTCGACACATCGTCGCTCCTCATCGCCGGCGTTCGTGGCCTTGAGGCCCGCCAGGCCCAGCTCACCTTTGCCATGGCCCGCCACGCGCTGGTCGACCTCTCGCAGATCTTCAATCTCCGCCCCCTCGCCAACGCGCCAGACCGCCTTCCGCCCGCGCGCTGCCACGAGCTTTACGACTTGCTCACCGCCGGCGGCATCGAGCTTTGCTACGACGACGCCTCCCGCGAGCGCCTCCGCCAGATGCGCGCGCTCTACGAGCCGTATGCCGAAACTCTCAGCCGCTTCCTCCTCATGCCGCTGCCGGAGTGGTTCTCGCTTCAGCCGCGCAAAGACAACTGGCAAACCGTCGCCCGCCTTCGCGCGCAAACCGAAGCGACTGATTCAACAGCTCCATCGGCTCCCGCCTCCGACCCAACTTCCGCCGACCCAGCCGCCGCTTCCAGTGGCCACGATCATCCCCACGACTTCTGAACTGCCTGACCGCAAAAGCTGCATGACGAAGAGTTTCTTTCCCCGCATCTCCCGCCCGCGGAGTAAACTTGAGCGATAGCGACCGGTCCTAGGCTTGCAATGAAGGAGATCGAATGAAGTACGTGATCAGTTGGAACGAACGCTCGCAGGGTTCCCCATTGGAGTACGAGAACGCGCAGAAGCGAATCCTCGAAGTGTTTGGCCAGTGGAAGGCTACACCGAATTTCAAAATCGAATTCTTCGTGATTCGCGTTGGCGATTGGGGCGGATATCTGTTGGTGGACTGCGACGATCCGCTGACCGTTCACAAGTTCTGCTCGATGCTTCCGGCATTTGAGTTCCAGGCGCGCCCCGTAGTCCCCGTGGAGGACGCAGTCCGGGCCGAACTCGAAGTCATGGCCTGGCGCGACGGAATAAAAGGCAAGTAACAGCACATAGGATAAAATCGACGGCTACGCCCCTTCGTCGCGCACGAAGAATTGTTCCCTGTCCGTCGTCCATCATCCACGGCTCACGATCCACGATTCGCGCCCCCCACGGTTCACCGTCCACCGGTCACCGCCCTCGCAGGCAGGTCGCACTGCTTCGTGAGGTTTGCCTTCAACCGCAGCTCGGTTCCAGGTATGTTGCCGGCGAGCTTGATCTTGTCTCCGTCCACAACTCCTGCCAAATCCAGATCGAATTCGTTTTTGCCCATCGTGTTCATCAGCCCCGGCGCAATCTGCTTCGCGTGGAGTTGAACGGTCACGGCATTCCCCTGCCGATCGTATGTGCCGGTAAACATCATGGCGCTGTCGCCGCCGAAGACGTGGCCCCCGATATACACCACAACCCCTGTGCCCCAACCTTGCACGCCGACGAACTGAACCATATAGAAACCTTCCATACTGAGCCTCAGCTTTCCCTCGCGAAATCGCGAGTCAACTCCTACCGGAACTTGCCTTGCGTGCGAACGATGAAACCTGACCCTCGCTCTGAACAATGAGAACTTGCCTTGGCTGTGAATCGAGCGGGAGTGAGCGAGACCGGCCTCAACGTTACCAGACCGTTAGCCTTGCGCTCTTGCAGCCTACTATATCGCCTCACGCCGCAGAGCGATGCTAAGCGTCGGTCATTTTTGGATTCGCTTTGGTTTTTGTGCCCTCCGTCCAGCACAACCCCAGGGCGTTTTCAAATCGCGCTTCCCGAAGAGAACCGATGGAGACTATTTGTGAGGCGGCGCAATCGCGCAGACGAAACTGTCAGCCTTATTGGTATCGCCGGCGCCTTTGTACCAGGCCTTTTGCGGATAGGCACAGAGCGGACGCTGCATTGCGATACCCTTGGCGGGAGCATCGTCGACATATTTGGTGGCGATGATCTCGGCAGGCGCTTTGCCGGATTCAACCCACTGGGTGATGGCCGTGAACAAATCGTCTCCAGGCGTTTCGGCAGGCGGTTTGCGCTGGCCGCCATTGGCTGCATTGAAGGCGTTGGGCCCCGCACCGCCGCCGCAATGCATCACGCCCGGCGCCATGAACAGGCGGGCGAATTTCTGGACCTTCTCCACTCCGCCAAACTCTTTGCCCAGACCGTCATAGAAATGGACTGTCTGTTCCGGCGCCACCAACGTGTCGGCCCAGCCCTGGAAGATGACGAGCTTGCCGCCGCGCGCCCGGAAGCGGCCCACGTCTCCGCTGGTGACGCCGTTGACGGAGGGTGCGAGCACCGCGTTCACCTTGGGCATATCCCGCTCGAAATTGAAATCGCGCCAATTCCAGCCGGCGCCAAAGACCCATTTGAACAGGCCATCAAAGGGGGCCTCCCCCTTGTACGGCGTCTCAAGAAAAGTCCAGCCGTAGGGGCCGGGCGCCTCGCTTCCGCGGAGCCAGCCAAAATAGAGCGGCTGGCCTGCGGAGCTGACGGGCCCGGAATAGAAATCTTTCGCTGTCTGGACTTCGCCAGCGGTCAGGCAAGCGTCGGAGTCGGCGCCCTTGCACGTGAGTTCCGCGGGATCGAATTTGCAAGCCTGGGGATCGCTGATGAAAGGATCCGTGGCCAGGCCGTTGCCCTTGGCGGCGCAGGCTGAAAGCACGGCACTGTGCAGCAGCGCGAGCTTGGCGTTCGACAACTGCCGTCCGGGCTGAAGATTGGCCGACTGGAGGTCCCATACCGCGAGGGCGTGACCCCAGGTGCGGTCGATGACCGGCGCGCCGACCAGGATGCCGTCGTAATCGTCGGGATAATATTGCGCCTCAATCAGGCCTTGCTGGCCGCCCGTGGAGCAGCCGGTGTAGTAGGAGTGTGTAGCGTCTTGGCCATAGAAGGCTTTGGCGATGGCTTTGCCGGTCACCGTCATCACATGGGTCGACAGCTTGCCCCAGTCCTGCCATTTCTGCGGATGGCCTATCAGCGGATCGCCGTCGAGAACGGTGGCCGGAGCCGTGCCTGTGTCGGTGACCGCAGTAGCGTAGCCGCGCCTGAGGCCTTCTTCCATTCCGCCATAGCCCGCGCTGAGCGAGCCGGCAAAACCGCCATTGCCATTGCCGTGAAAGACGCGCTTCCATTGGCCTTCCGGCAACCAGATCTCCACGCCGATGTCGGAGTCGGGCAAGGGTTTGACCGAGGCAATCACGCGGCAGAAGGCGGGCAGGTCAGCTTGCTTCACCTTGTCAGGGCCGGCGAAGTCGCCCGCCGCCACCCGCTGGGCGCTCTTGATGGTGACGTTGGGGAGTTTGAGATTGAGAAGATCTTCGCAGCTCGCGGCGTAGCAAGGCGAAACAAGGATGAATGAAACCAGAGTTGCCGCGGATGCCAGCAGCAACGTGCGTGCGTCTTTCTTCATGACGAGACCCCTTTAGCTTGCTGGTGACATCTACTTCCCCGATCTGAGTTGGGGGCAGTTCTCCAATTCGCTGGGCGCCATGATACTGGATTTGTGTTGGATGGAAAATGTTGCACGATGCCAAAATCAATGTCTACGATGACATCGTTTGCGGCTCTGATAAATCCGTGTCGTTCTACAAAGCTCCCTGGGCGGCTAGAGCAGAACGATATTTGCTACACCGCTTCCCAAAAATGTTTGCCGCTGTCGCAATGAGCCATTGCAGATAAAGGTTCTCGGCACGCGGGGTAAATTGCCCGCTCAGAATCTACGCAGGGAACAATACTCGTAAAGAAATCATAGGCGGCAAGGAAATCATATCAGGGGTGCAAATTATCTGAACAATCCTGTTGACATCGTCTTCCAACTAGCACTACCATTCAGCGCATTAGTCGTTTTCAGGACTTCCCCCGTCACCAACAAGTGGACCCAACTCTCAATTAACTTTCGAAACCAATAACTGGATGCAGGCCCCGTGCCTGTAGGAGGATCGCGTGAACAAATCTGTGAAGCTGTTTGGAATTTCCCCGCTGTCAATCAAGTCGAGGCCGATTTCCAGTCTATTGTTCGCATTCGTGGCATTCGTCGGAATCGCCCTTTCGTTGATGTCGTTCAAGACGCCGCGCGCGGCCGCTGGGCCGGAATCCGAACGGGACCAGGATGAGAGCAAGGTGAGGATCGGTTTGAGCATCGCACCAGTTCCCCTCAACTTCGAACACAGGGATCGAAGATTGGTTGGACTGGGCAGCTACATTGTGAACGCGAAGGCCGACTGCAACGGGTGTCATAGCCAGGGTCCGGCCACCGAGTACATTGGCCCCGGGAACCCCTACCTTCTGCCTCACCCGAATGGTCCATACACTGGGATGCAGGAGGTGAATCCAGCCACCTACCTGGGCGGCGGCCGCGACTTCGGTCCGTTCGGCAGCAAAGGAGAACTGACGCACCTTTATTCGCGCAACCTGACCCCAGACAAAACCGGGCGGCCAGCAGGAGGCCACACGTTTGAAGAGTTCCTCACCATTCTGCGTACAGGAAAAGACTACGATATGGTTCATCCAAACTGTACGGGAACTCCGGATGGCAACTGCCTTCTGCCTCCGTTCAATGGAGAGGTGCTGCAGGTGATGCCGTGGCCTGTTCATCAACACATGACGGACGAGGACATTCGCGCCATCTACGAGTATCTAAGCGCCATTCCGTGCATCGATACGGATATTCCTGGCGCACCGGTATTGCGAAACGACTGCAAATAAATGACGAGCGGGGGGCCGTCGTCAATCAGGTCCGCGAGACGCCGGCCCGCTCTAAGGGCGCCTCCCCGCCCCCGAATTCTCGGCCCCTTTAATCGCCCCGCTACCGGCCGTTCACCATCCACGGCACGCGGCCCTTCCGGCCTGTGGCCCGGTTCGGTGTCCCCACAAATGGGTGTCTCGAAGAGCTGGAGACCGTGGACAACTCCGCTAGCAGCTCGCTGCCGGGGCCCCCGGTCCCTCGCATTTGGGGACCGGGGACGATCAAAACCTGCTCAAGTCGCGACGAAGATTCGCCAGAAGGAAGGATTGCCGGTCATACGCCACCGGTCGAGAAAGCGACTGTCGCCGACTTGATGGCTAGCTGACTTGCTAACATCGCTGCCTTTTTGCTCTAAACTCGTTTGAAAGACTATCCGCACTCAAAGGAACCCTCTCCCTTGAAAAAAACCGCTATCCTTGCTCTCGCCGCATCGGTCGCGCTGCTCGCATCGATTCCCGCGCTCCATGGTCAGCTCACTGCCGGCCCCGCAGCTCCTGCCTCTCTCGCCGACCGCCGCCAGACCCTCAATGACCTCTTCCACGACTACTGGGAAGACCTCCTCAAGCACGATCCCGAATTCGCCTCCGAAATCGGCGACCTTCGCTACAACGACCAGATCGATGACTACTCGGTCTCCGCTGTCAACGACCAGCTGGCGCGTGAGCAAAGGTTCGAGCTCCGCCTGGCCTCGATCGATTCAACTGGCTTTACTGACCAGGAAAAGACCAGCCAGGAACTTCTCCTGCGTCGATTCGATCAGGACCAGGAAGCCGCCGAGTTCAAGGAGTGGGAGATGCCCGTCAACCAGATGGACGGGATCTATGCCACATATCCTCGCCTCGTGGCCGCGCTCAGCTTCAACACTGTGAAGGACTACGACGACTGGATCGCGCGTCTTCACGCCATTCCGCATGCCTTCGGTCAGATCACGACCAATATGTCGATCGGCATGGACGATCACCGCGTGCCTCCCAAATACCTGCTGCAAAAGGCTCTCGACCAGGTGAAGCAACTCGCCAATCAAAAGCCTGAAGATTCGCCGCTGGCGCTGCCGCTCAAGAAGTTTCCCGCGTCGATTTCAGCCGCGGAGCAGGCCCGCATTACGAGCGAAATGCTCGATGCCATCTCAAAAGAGGTGCTGCCGGCTTACCTGCGCTTTGCTCGGTTCCTTGAAGTCAGCTACATCCCTGCCGGCCGTGACAAGCCCGGCATCGACGCTTTGCCCGACGGCCAAAAGTACTACCAGTTCCTGATCAAGCGCACCACCACAACAAACCTGACCGCTGCCCAGATTCACCAGATCGGCCTCAACGAAGTCGGCAAGGACGAGGCCGAGATGCTGGCGATCGCGCAGAAACTCGGCTTCAAGGATCTGGCCAGCTTCCGTGCCAGCCTCAAGACCAATCCCAATGAGCATCCGGCCTCGGCTGACGCGCTGATCGCGGCTTACAAGGGCTATCTCGGTCCCATGCAGGCCAAATTGCCGCAGCTCTTCGGCGTGCTGCCCAAGGCGCCGTTTGAGGTGACCACGGTTCCCGACTACCTGGCGAAGAACTCTGCGCCCGCCTACTACGAGTCGGGCACACCCGACGGCTCGCGCCCCGGCCGGTTGTTCATCGACACTTACGACGCAACGCACCGCAACCTCTACAGCGTCGAATCCATCGCTTACCACGAGGGCATCCCTGGCCATCACCTGCAGATTTCGATTGCTCAGGAGATGACGGGAATCCCCGAGTTCCGCAAGTTCGAGGGATACACCGCATATGTCGAGGGCTGGGCATTCTATTCAGAGCATTTGGGCAAGGATGTCGGCCTCTATCAGGACCCTTACTCCGATTACGGCCGCCTGGAGAACGAAGTCTGGCGCGCCATCCGGCTCGTCGTCGACACCGGCGTCCACTCCCAGGGCTGGACCCGCGATCAGATGGTGGAGTACTTCCGCGACCACTCCAACATTGACGAGCCCAGCATCCAGTCAGAAGTTGACCGTTACATTGCATGGCCCGGCCAGGCGCTGGCCTACAAGATTGGCCAGTTGAAGATTCTGGAGCTGCGCGACCGCGCCAGGAAAGCTCTCGGCGACAAATTCGACATTCGCGCCTTTCACGACCAGGTGGTCGACTCCGGCGCCTTGCCGCTGGACGAGCTGGAGCAGCGCATCGACGCGTGGATTGCGTCGCAAAAACGGTGAACGGTGGGCGGTTAACCGGGAACCGGGTTCAGGGTTCAGTACTTCATGTTTGCTAAGTCCTCGATAAGCCCCGGGCCGGCCGGCTCCCACCCCAGTGTCTTGCGCGTCCACTCGCTTGAAGCCGGCATATCCAGCGTGGCAAAGTGCCCCAATATCCCGAAATGTTCGGCGGCCTGCTCTGGAGTGATGGATTTCGCGGGCACTTTTAAACCCTTACCGATTGTCTCCGCGATATCCCGCAGCGACACGCCTTCTTCCTGCACGGCGTGATACGTCGTGACGCCTGGTCCCGTGTTCTCAACCGCCAGCCGATAGAGATGCGCCACGTCCTTGAGCGGAGCAGCAGCCCAGCGGTTGGCGCCATCGCCGACGTACGCCGAAACACCCTTGTCGCGCGCGGTCTGAATCATAACCGTGACCAGCCCCTGCTTGCGCGTGTCATGCACCTGCGGCAAACGCACAATGGCCACACGTACACCTTTGTCCGCCACTGCCTGCGCGGCCTGCTCCGGCCTGCGCGGAATCCCCGGCGAATTCACCGGAGGATCGGTCTCCTTGCGCAACTGGCCTGGCGCGCCGGCTGTAATCCCAATCCCGCTGGTGACGACCAGCAGCTTGCCCGGCTCCATTGCCGATCCCAGCGTCTCAATCGCCTTGGTCTCGTCCGCCGCATTCTGGGCAAATTTCGACCAGTCGTGATTGAACGCAAGGTTCACCACAACGTCCATCCCCGCCGCCCCGCTGCGCAGGCTTTCGAGATCTGTAAGGTCTCCGCGATGCACCTCTGCGCCCGCGGCCTTCAACTGTTCTACGCCAACGTCGCTGCGCGTCAGTCCGCGCACGTGGTGCCCCGCCGCAATCAGCTCACCCACCAATTCCGTTCCGATGAAACCCGTTGATCCCGTCACAAATATATGCATCGCCGCTCCTTCTGTTGTTAGGGCGCCACTGGTGAAGATCGCGCCAGAAATTGACATCCCGCGCCGCCGCGGAATAAAACGGAGATAGTCTCCGTATAACTAAGATAACCGGAGGCCGTCTCCGGTTGCAAAACTTTTCAGTGGATCCGTTCATGCCGAAAAAGAAGCCTCTGCCAGCTCCGGCCGCCCGCAAGCCCCGCGCGGATGCTCAGCGCAACCGCGAGCGCATCCTTGAGGTCGCGAAGGGCGTCTTCACGCGCGATGGCGCAGCCGCAAGCCTGGACGAAATTGCCCGTCAGGCAGGCATCGGGCCGGGCACGCTCTATCGGCACTTTCCGGCGCGCGATACTCTTATCGAAGCTGTCTATCGCAACGAAGTGGAGAAGCTTGCCGCTGCCGAGCAACGCTTCGCCGCTACCATGCCTCCGCTCGAAGCCCTCCGCGCCTGGATGCTGCTCTTCATCGACCACGTGGCCGGAAAAATGCTCATCATCCCCGCCATGAACACAGTCGCCGGCGGATCCATGCGCCTCATCGAGGGCGCACGCTCGCTGATCCAGACTGCCTTCGAAACTTCCGTCAGGCGCGCCATCGCCAGCGGCGATCTGCGTTCTGACACCGACCCCAACGACTTCAACCGAGCCCTCGTGGGCATCTTCCACACCATGGCTTTTCCGGGATGGGAGGCCAGCGCGCGCCGCCTCGTCGACATTCTTATCGCCGGTTCGCGCGCAACGCCCAAGCAGACTTCTATCCCCCACCGCTCGCGGCAGAAATAACGATGCCCCAGAACCCGCCAGCGCCACTGCGCCCACGAGAAGGTGAGAGCGCGAGCGTGATATTCTTTCGAGTTCGCGCTCGCGGCGGTTCGGACCGCTGGCAATGTTCAACGCCGCTGGGGGCTCGCATCGGATGGAGAAAGTCAATGAAGAGTGGGAAGAGTAGTTTGATTCTGGCTTGCATGATTCTGGGATTCGGCGGAGAGCTTTATGCGCAGGCCGCCGCTCCAGTGGATACGACGGTGTGCGACGTGGTGAAGAAACCGCAGGCGCTCAACGGTCAGATTGTGCGCATTAAGGGCACGGTGGTGGCCGGGTTTGACGAGTTTGTGATCAAGGACTCGACCGACTCCAACTGCGGATATCCAGTGAACGCGATCTGGCTGGCCTATCCGCCGGGAACGAAGGGCAAAGCGGGACCGGCGGCTATGCTGACGATCGAGCCGGCGAAGAACTTTACGGGAAAATACACGCCCGCGACGCGCGCAGCGGTGACGCTGGACAAAAGCAAGGACTTTAAGCAGTTCGATTCGCTGCTGGCGCAGAAACACGAGAAAGGCGCGGACATATGCCTTGGATGCACACGCTACGAAGTGGCGGCAACGCTGGTGGGCAGGCTGGATAGCGTGGCCGATGCGAGCCTGCAGCGCGACGCCTCAGGCAAGATTGTGGGCTTTGGCGGATTTGGGAACATGAACGCTTATCCCGCGCGCCTGGTGCTTGAGTCAGTTTCAGACGTGACGCCAAAAGAAGTGGATTACTCAAAGAACGACGATGAGACCAAAGTCGGCGCTGTGGGAGGTGGAAACGGAGCGGATATGTACGGGTCTGGCGCGGGAGGGGGTAGCGGGATGGACCTGAGTGGCGCGATTGCCGCGGCGCAAAAGAACGCCGACAAGCTTGCCGCGGGCCCTCCGAAGGACGCTGCAACGAAGGCCGCAGCAGTCTTTGGAAAGCCGGGCGATCACTCGTCGGGCGTTTCTGTTGCATACGGGACGGGAAACGAGGCTTCGCCAAAGGACGAGGATTTGGGGACCAGGGATTCGCCTGACGGGGTTCTCTTCAATTGCACCGTCAACCAGGATCGCGTGCAGGGAGATTCGTTGGCCAGAGCCGTGATTCACATTGGGGAACACATAGCGGAGTTGCGCAATACTGCTCGGGAAAGCGCGCCGGCTTACATCCTTGAGTCCGATGCATGGGTGGTAACGGCGGTTTCGGCGGTGGTTGCCGGACAGAAGTATCTCTCGCTACCCGGCGGTTATGTGCTTTGGGATTCGAATTGGCCGGTAGCCGACCGCGACAACAAAATGGCGGACGCCCTCAAGAATTACCTTATGAACGAAGCGATTTTGAGCCAGTAGGCGGGGACGATTGAGAGCTGAGGCAGGCGTGCAGGTCGCGCATGCGCAGCCAGAAGTTGATTGAGCTGGCTCCCGGCATTGCTGAGGAATGATATCGATTCCGGTGATTGGGCGAGGATTCGCGCGTGACGCGAGTATTCTTGAGAGATGTAGGGCGTGGTGTGCGCCAAGAGCGCCGGAGACGCCAGGATTTTCAACAGGAAGGGAAAAGAAACAATGGCCGAGATCGCCGTCGAGGCTCCGCAAACCCCTGCGCAGTTGCCCCAGGTCCGCGTGGCGGTTCTGGGCGCGGGAAAGATGGGTGGCATTCTGCTGCAGGCATTTTTGAAGGAGAACCTGTTTGCTGCCGAAAAGATTCACGCCACGGTGGGCCACGCCGAGCGTGCGCTCGCGCTGAGCACGCAATGGGGCGTGGACGTGAGCACCAACAATCTCGAAGCGGTGAAGCAGTCGGATCTGATTCTTGTAGGAGTGAAGCCGTTCCAGGTTCCGGACTTGATTGCGGAGATTAAACCCGCGCTTAGTAAAGGCAAGATGCTGGTTTCATTCGCGGCGTCAGTGAAGACGCGCGCTATCGAGGAAGCGGCGGGTATGGATATTGCGGTGGTGCGCGCGATGCCGAATACGCCTTCGGCTCTAGGCGCTGGCGCGGCCGCGCTGTGCCGCGGGCGCTTTGTGAGCGATGCCCAGATGGCGCTGGCCCAGCGCCTGTTTGAGACTGTGGGGCGCACGGTGCTGGTGGACGAGAAGCACATGGATGCGGTGACCGGGCTCTCAGGTTCCGGCCCGGCGTATCTCTACATCATTATTGAAGCGCTGGCCGAGGCCGGCGTGAAGGTGGGCCTGCCACGCGAGATTGCAACGCAACTGGCCGCGCAAACCGCCTACGGCGCTGCGAAGATGGTGCTCGAGACCGGTTATCACCCGGCTCTGCTCAAGGACGCTGTGACCACGCCCGCAGGATGCACGATCGACGGCATTCTGGAGTTGGAGGAAGGCGGGTTGCGGGTGACGCTGATTAAAGCGGTGATGCGGGCAACTGAACGTGCGCGGCAGTTGGCGGCGGGATGAGCGCGCGCTGATTCCGTGACCCTCCGGCAAACAACCTTGCCCATGCAACGCCCAACCTGGCTTCCCACGTACCTGCCGGAACTCGACGGACTGCGCGGCCTGGCGATTCTGGCGGTGGTCCTCTATCACTGCCATCCGCGCCTCGTGGGGACGCGGTTCTACTACGCCAGCCTGTGGGGATGGGCGGGCGTGATTCTCTTTTTTGTTCTCAGCGGTTTTCTGATCACATGCATTCTGCTGGGGACGCGAGACAAGCCACATTACTTCCATCATTTTCATGCGCGGCGGGCACTGCGCGTGTGGCCTTTGTATCTGCTGGTGCTTGCGGTTGTGTACCTGAATGCGCCGTGGTTCGTGGGCGGCAGCGTGTGGCATGCGATCGAGACAGCGCCATGGCTGGCCTACATTTTCTGTGTGCAGAACTTGTTTCACATTACTCTGCCGCCGGCACTCGGACCCTCATGGGCGCTGGCCATTGAAGAACAGTACTACTTTGTGTGGGCGCCGGCGGTTCGATGGCTGCGGCGGCCGTGGATGCTGGCGACGGTGCTGGTGGCTGCGCTGATTGCATCGCCCATGATCCGGCATGCGAATCTGCACTGGATGACGCCGACGAATACGCTGATTCATTTGGACGGGATCGCGCTGGGCAGTTTGCTTGCGCTGGTGTTCTACACGGTCAAGCTGAGCAGGCGCGCATGGCTCATAATCGGCGTGGCCGCATTTGTGCTGGGGATTGCCGCGGCGGCCACCGTTGCAGGTGGAACTTCGCTGCTAGATTCGGCGCTCGCGGTTGGATTCGCCGGCGCGATGATTGCGGCGATTGCATCTACCGGAGCGCGCAATCCGGTCAATGCGCTGCTGCGGAGAGGGCCGCTGGCATTTTATGGTCGGATTAGCTACGGGCTCTATATGACGCATATCTCCGTATTCATCTACTTTGGCTGGTTCGATCGGGCGATGGACCGATACGGCATAGCGGGAAATCTTGCGGTTGTCGGATTCCGGCTGGTGATGACCACGCTGGTGGCGACTGCGCTTTGGTACGGATTCGAGTCGCAGATACTGAAGTTGAAGCGGCACTTTTAGGACCGCGACCGACGCGAGCGCCTCGTCCATGAGACGCGTTCGTGCCGGGCTCCCCGTTCAGAGCGACGAATCGGTGTGGATCTTCAGCGTGTGACTGAAGTCACGCGCTCGCTCACGGAGCGGCTGATACCTTGAAATCAGGCGAGTCTACAGGTCCGTTGGTGGTTCGTGCGCCCGGTGCGTTGAAAGGTTTTTTGTCCATGGCTAGTTTGCCGATTTTGGTGTTGAACAGCGGTTCCTCTTCGATCAAATTTTCGTTATACGAGGCTTCAGGCGACGAGCGGAAGCGGCTCGTTGAAGGCGCAGTCGATGGCATCGGCACCGATCTGGGGAAATTCTGGATCAAAGATGCCGCAGGCAAGAAGCTCGTGGATCAAACGCCCGCTTTGCCGAGCCGCTCTGTTGCTTTCAAGCTGGTCGTCGATGCGCTCAACTCCGGCGAAATTCCCGCGCCGGCGGCGATCGGACACCGCGTGGTTTGCGGCGGGCCTACGATCCGAGAGAACCAACGCATCACGCCTGCGCTGATCGACGAGATTGAAAGTTATGCGGCACTTGCGCCGCTGCACACTCCGATCGCGGTGTACATTATGCGCGAGGCACTGCGGCTGTTTCCGGGGATTCCGAATTTTGCCGTGCTCGACACGTATTTTCACCGGACTCTGCCTGAGGTTGCGGCGCGCATGCCCATACCCGAGGAATATGCGGCGATGGGAGTGCGGCGCTACGGGTACCACGGCATCTCCTATGAGTCGATCATTTTTCAATTGCAGCCGAACGTGCCGGAAAAGTTGATTGTGGCGCACCTTGGCAATGGCGCATCGATTTCGGCAATTCTCAACGGCAAGTGCCTGGACACGTCCATGGGTCTGACGCCGTCGGGCGGCATTATCAGCGGCTCGCGAACCGGCGATATCGATCCGGGCGTCTTGATTTTCATCCTGAAGAAGATTGCGGAGACGACCGCCAACGCAGCAGAGGCGGCCGATAAGCTTGAGACTGTCGTGAGCAAGAAGTCGGGGCTGCTCGGAGTAAGCGAATTATCGAATGACATGCGCGATCTGCGCGAGGCCATCGAAGCGGGAAACGCAAAAGCGCGGCTGGCTGTGGACAAATTTTGCTGGACGATTGCGCGATGGATCGGCAGCTATGTCGCCGAGCTGAACGGGCTCGATATGCTCGTTTTTACCGGCGGCATTGGCGAGAACGATGTGGCTTCGCGAGCAGAAATCTGCGCCAACCTGGGAGCGCTGGGCATCGTGGTCGATGCAAAGCGGAATAATGTGCGCGGGCCGGCACTCATCTCGGCGGAGAACTCGCCGGTGACGGTGCGCGTGATTCCGCCGCTCGAAGACCTGATGATTGTGAATCACGTGGTGCGGCTGCTGGGCGAGTGATTGTGATTGCGCGTCTCAGACAAATTTTCGCCGGTTGCGCAACACGGAAACAGCGATGACCAGGTGAATTCCCAAGGCACTGGCCACGCCGATGGCGTGCATTGCCGGCGTTCCGTGGCCAGAGCGCTGGATCGTCCAAAGGCACCAGGCGCAAAGAGGCAGGAAGAGCACAATGGCGCTTACGAGACCCGGGTTGTAGCTGCGCGTGACAATGGCGTGGGCGATATGGATCAGGGCGTTAAGAAGCGGCAGATAGACGGCGATCAATGCCAGGCCGGGATTGACCCAAAACGCGAGCCAAAGTGAAAGTGCGATAACGCCCCAGACACCGGGGACGTTGATGATGAAGACCGCAGGAAGTGTCAGCGCATCATGCCCGTTGGCAAGGATACGGTTCATGAAGATGCGAAAGCGGTCATTGTCGTGCTCCTCGTATTGGTGAAGCATGTAGGCGGGCAGGCAGAAGAAGGCGGCTGCGAGCGCGGGCGGCCAGCTGTGGACGAAGAGCGGCGCCAGAAGCACAAGCAACAGGCCGGCAAGAAAGCCGCCGTAAACCCAGTTGATCACCAGTCGATGAATCATCGCGTTTTTTCTCCGGCTAATGGAGTGAGAGGTTCCGCGCGATCTCACGAAACTTTGCTTAGCGATGCCCGCGGAATGCGGCAAATGCGCCGCCAAAACGGAATGTGGTTAGGCAGGCCTGCAGAACATGTGAGGATGCGCATCGCTTCGCTGTTCTACACTGGTGAGTTCGATGCGGAGTTTTCTATGACTGTTGCTGCCACGCCGGCACAGACTCGTCACCTTCCTTCGCTTGTCTTACGAAGGTTTGCCTGGGCCGTGTTGGCCTACTTCATCGCCGTGATTTTGTGGGGTGGGCTGGTGCGTGCAACGGGCTCAGGGGCCGGCTGCGGCGACCATTGGCCTCTCTGCAATGGCACGATGCTTCAGCATTCGGCGCGAATCGACACGATGATCGAGTTTACGCACCGCGTCACGAGCGGGCTCTCATTCTTCTCGGTCGTCGCACTTCTTTGGTGGACATTTGCGCGTACCGCGCGCGGGCACCTGGCGCGGGTCGCTTCGGTTGCCGCAGTGGCGTTCACACTGATCGAAGCGGCGCTTGGGGCCTTTCTCGTGAAGCTCGGACTGACCGCGCAAAGCCAATCACCCCTGAGAGCGCCGTACCTGGCGCTGCACCTGACGAACACATTGTTGTTGCTTGCCGCGCTAACGCTGACCGCGCATCTGCTCAGCCGTCGCACAGGTTATCTGCGCGGAGAGATCCACTTCAGAGCGCCCTTTGGCGCAATCGCTTCGATTCTCGTGGTGCTGGTCGTTGGAGTAACGGGATCACTAGCCGCGCTGGGCGATACGCTTTTCCCCGCGAGTTCTCTCGGCGAGGCTCTGTCGCAGGACTTCTCGGCAACAAGCGCATGGCTTGTGCGCTGGCGCTGGACGCATCCCACAGTCGCGGTTGTGGCCAGCATCTTCCTGGTTTGGCTCCTGGTGCGCGCCGCCCGGGGATCAACACACTGGGATAATCGCGGGCTCTCAGCGCTGGTGCTGATTCTGCTCGCCGTGCAATACGCGCTGGGCATTCTCGACGTGGTGCTCCTGGCGCCGGTATGGCTACAGATCGCGCATCTGCTCGGCGCCGACTTGCTCTGGGCGGCGCTTGTCGTGCTGGTAGCGCGACTGACGCTGGAGCCTGCGGAAGGTGCGGAACGAATGTAATATGCCTTGCCAGAGTTTCGAATCAACAAAAAGGCCCCTCGCGGGGCCTTTTCGGTTCGTGAGCCAGAAACATCTGGGTCGTGCGTCGTTTGCCTAGTCCTCGAGTTCGGGATGGTAGTGGCTTTCCCAGCCGAGGTAGCGCGCTGCCTCGTGCACAGATTTTGAGACATCGCTGAAGTTCGCGGCCACGTGATGCTCGAAGCCCTCGCGGCAGATGTACTTGAGAAGCTTCTGCAACTGCGGAATTTCGGCAACGCCGGCTCCGCCGAAAGTTTCGAGGGGATCGTCGGTGAAACGGCCTGCACCCGTGTAGCCACGAATCACGCCGCGGCGGTCGTCCGTGGAAAAGCGCGCGAAGCTCATTGCGCCGGGTTTGATGACGCCCTCGCAGGTACCGTAGGTATTTTCCTTGCCCACGGTTCCAGCGATGATCTGCTGGAAGTCCATTCTGACTTCCTTGAAGAAGTGCTTGGGCAGGTTGGAACAGTGAAAGCAGACGCACTTGTTGGGATCGCTGCCGTAGTTGTTATTCCAGTCGAGCAGCGCCGAAGGGGTGCCACTGGCGAGCGCCATCATATACATGCTGAGCGTGCCTGGTACGTCGACTTCGCAAGCCGATGGGATGAGCTCGTTCGACATCATGCTCATGATGGTGCACGGGACCACTCCGAAAAACTCCTCCATCGAAGTCCAGCACTGCACGGCGCTGATGGTGCAGTTGGTCTGCTTCATCCAGCCGTCGACGACGGCGCCGAGCTTGGCCATCTTGAGCAGCGCGGCTTCAGGAATGCCGGTGGTGGTGACATACTTTTTGATCGCCGCAAGTTTGGCCTGCGCCGCGTCGTCGTTATCCTTCATGCGATTGATGCGGCCAAAGATCTCCGAGAGATCGATGGGCTCGACGGAGATACCGGAAGTCTCGAGAATGCGCTCAGAGTAACGCACGGTGTTGAACGCGGCTGGGCGAGCGCCGATGGAACCGATCCTGAGGTTCTTGAGGCCTTTTACAATCCGGCAAACCTGGGAGAACCATTCGAGATCGGCTTTGAACTCGGGCGAACTTGGACCCTCGGTGTGCAGAGTGGTGAGGGAGTACTTGATGCCGAACTGCATCATGTTATTGCAGGCGCTCATTTTGCCGCAGAAGCTGTCGCGGCGCACGGCAATGGTCATGTTGTCGGAGCGGTCGGGCGTGGCCTGTACCAGTACCGGAACCTTGAGACCGGAGAGACGGATGGCGTCGACGATGCCGCGCTCTTCTCCGAAGTTGGGCAGCGTGACGATGATGCCGTCGATCTGATCGGCGTGTTTCTTGAAGAGCTCAGCGCACCGCTGCGATTCGGCATACGTTTCGACCGCGCCGTGTCTTGACTCTTCCGGGCTGAGCACGATGGCCTGGGCTCCTGCGGCCTCCAAAACAGCAATGATCTCTTCCCGGCCGGTCTTGGCCAAATGGCCAGGGAAAAAGCCGCGATTACCCACCACGATTCCAAACGTCATCTTGCGTTGCGCTGCCATTCTTGTGCTCCTTGATTCCGCAAAACCTGCTTAACCGTTGCGGCCCGGGCGAAATCGAATGCCATAAAAAAGACCGAGAATCAATAACAGGCCACCCCACCAAACCGGGGCATGGAGGTTCCTCAAAACCACGTTGGGGAGCTGCCCGGTGGCGAGGTCGAAGACCCCATCACCAAAGATCATTGCGCCGTAAACTGTCAGCAACACTCCGATAAAGAACCAGATTGAAATATGCCCGGATTGCATGCACAGTCTCCTTACCAGAAATAGACATTGAGGCCAAGGAAGAGGACGATCGCGATCCCTGTCCAGAGCCACTCGTTCTTGTAGATGGGCACTGGGTCTTCCTTGGGCAGTTTCGTCGCGCCGTAGACTACGCCGGCCAACTCCGAGAGCGGCTTGGGCTCAGTAAACAAGCTCACCACAACGGTGACCAGCATGGAAGTGATTACTGACCAGAGGGCGCGGTACATATCTTCGGCCATGGTCTTGGCGTCTGCTGAAAGAGCTACGTATCGCAACGCCGCGGGGTTCACGTAAACCCATGCCCAAAGACCAATGGAAGTCAGCGTACCGATCAGAAGTCCCCAGAAGCCACCGGCCTTGGTGGCGCGTTTCCAGAACATGCCCATCAGCACCACGCCCAGCAAGGGAGAAATGAAGAAGCTGAAGAGCGCCTGGACATAATCCATGATGCCGGCTGCATTCATGACCATGTACGCGGTTCCAATGGAGATGATGACGCCAAGGATCGTGGCCCAGCGGCCGACGGTCACGTAGTGCTCGTCTTTGGCGTTCTTGTTGATCAGGGGCTGGTAAATGTCGTACGTCCAGACAGCGGAAAACGCGCTTACGTTGCCGGCCATGCCGCTCATAAACCCGGCGATGAGCGCGGTGATCCCGAGACCAAGCAAGCCGGGAGCAAGATAACGGACCATCATGAGAGGCAGCACTTCGTTATAGCTGTGCATTCCCGATCCCGGAGTCGCCAGGTTCTGTCCGACAAGGTGCATCAGGCTTCCGTCGGGATTCTGGAGGACGACCAGGCCAAGCAGGCCAGGCAGAATCACGATGAAGGGAACCGCCATTTTGAAGAACGACCCGATGACCGGCGCCATGCGAGCGGAGCGAAGATTGTTGGCCGCCAGCACGCGCTGCACGACAAGGAAGTCTGTCGTCCAGTAGCCGAAGCTGATGGCGAACCCAAGGCCGAAGACGATGCCCGTCCAGTGAATGCCCATGGGGTTATCGGCAAAGTGGCCCATGCTTCGCCACATGTGCGTATAGTCTCCGTTGGCAACCGCGCCCGCTGCCATGTCGCGCGCAAGCTTGGCCTTGAATCCCGTCCAGCCGCCGGCCTCAACGAGCCCGAGGATGGGCACCAGCAGCGCGCCGCCCCAGATGAGCACGAACTGGAGAACTTCATTGAAGATGGCGGAGCGCAAGCCGCCAAGTGCGACATACGCGGCCACGGCCAACGAGGATACGATGATGGAAAAGTTCAGGTCCCAGCCCAGAACAACCTTCATCACCTCAGCCATGGCGAACATGTTCACGCCGCTCATGAGCACGGTCATGAAGGCAAAGGAAAACGCTGAGACAATGCTCGCGCCCTGTCCGTAGCGAAGCTTGAGATAGCCCGGCACGGAGTGGGTTTTGCAAACGTAATAAAAGGGCATCATCACCATGCCGAGAAACAGCATGGCGGGTATGGCGCCAACCCAATACCAGTGAGCAGCGAGAATGCCGTATTGATACGCAGAGCCCGCCCAACCCATCAGTTCCAACGAGCCCAGGTTGGCGGATACGAAACTCAAGCCGGCGATCCAGGCGGTCATCTCGCGGCCGGCCATGAAGAACTCTTCGCTGGTATTGGCCCGGCTCTTGAGATAGAAGCCGATCCAGATCACCATAACGAAGTAGATAGCGATGACCGCGATATCGAGCGGGCTCAGGCGGGCCAGCGGACCGACGCTCAATGCAAGCAAGGCCGGCAGCGAGCCGACAGATCCCCCGGCAAAGGAGGCAGGGACAAAGCCGATCATGGACATCACCTGAAACGGCGAGATGCGTCAACAAAGGCTGTTAGACGTTCGCACCTAAGTAAATTGCTTTACTCGAACATTTGTCAAGCAGGGTGACTATCCAAAAGGGCGCCGTTCATCCTGATTGCTTTCCGCGGAAAAGGGCGATCCCGGTGGCAGCCCATCGACGCGGGTTGAGTAAGCGTTTTCAAGACGGAGTTTAGCATGCCGGAATTGATGCGCGCCAATGGTGGGTCAAGCTCAAATAAGGGCCTGCGGTCGATCAGTCATTGCCGACTGCGATTTCATGCAGCCAGCCGGGGGCCTTCAGCAGTTCGCGGGGACGCGGACCATCGGCGGCTCCGACAAGGCCGTCGCGCTCCATGAGATCGATGAGGTGCGCGGCGCGGCCGTAACCGATGCGCAGCCGGCGTTGGAGCAGGGACGTGGAGGCCTTGCCGAATTCGAAGACCAGGCGAACCGCGTCATCGAACATCGGATCGTCTTCATTTGCGTCTCCGTTTTCGCCGTCCATGGTTTTGTGCTCATCCTTGGGCGACTCCAGGAAGCCTTCGACGTATTCCGCGGAGCCTTGCGACTTCCAGAAATCGACGACAGCGGCTGTCTCCTTTTCGCTGACGTAGGGAGCATGCAGGCGCATCAGGCGGCTCGTGCCTGGCGGCAGGAAGAGCATGTCGCCCCGGCCCAGGAGAGCCTCAGCCCCGTTGGTGTCGAGGATGGTGCGCGAGTCAACCTTGGTGGCCAGGCGGAAACTGATGCGCGTGGGAACGTTGGCCTTGATGAGGCCGGTGATGACGTCGACACTGGGCCGCTGCGTGGCGAGAATGAGATGAATGCCTACGGCGCGCGCCATTTGCGCGAGGCGCGTGACCGACTCCTCGACATTGGCGCGATCGAGCATCATCAGATCGGCCAGCTCGTCGATGATGATGACGATGTAGGGGAGCGGCTCTTCCTGCTGACCTTCGTCAAAGAGCGAAGGCATGGAGCCCTCAAAGAGCTTGTTGTATTGGTCGATGTGGCGCACGCTGCGGCTGGCCAGCAGCTTCAGGCGGCGCTCCATCTCGCGCACCGCGTTACGCAGCGCGTTGGCGGCGAGCTTGGGCTCGGTGATGATGGGTGTGAAGAGGTGAGGAATGCCTTCATACATGCCCAGTTCCACGCGCTTTGGGTCGACGAGAATGAGCCGCACCTGGTGAGGCGTGGTGCGATAGAGCAGGCTCATGATCATGGCGTTGATGGCCACGGATTTGCCCGAGCCTGTTGAGCCTGCGATAAGAATATGCGGCATGGAGGCCAAGTCGGCGGTGACGATTCGGCCGTTGATGTCCTTACCCATTGAGAGCGTAAGGCGTGAACGCGCTTTGATAAAAGTTTCGCTTTCGATCACGTCGCGCAGGTGAATGGTTTCGCGCTCGTGGTTGGGCACCTGGATGCCAACGGTGCTCTTGCCGGCCATGCGCTCGATGAGGATGCTCTCAGCGCGCATGGCCAGGCACAGGTCGTCGGCCAGCCCTGTTACGCGCGAGTATTTGACGCCCGCCTCGGGCTTGAACTCGAAGGTGGTCACCATGGGTCCGGGATTGATTTGCACGACCTGGCCGCGCACATCGAACTCGGCACATTTCTCGACGAGAACTTTGGCTTCTTCACGAAGCTCGTCTTCGCGGACGGATTGCGGAGCTTCGCCAGCGCTCAGCAAAGTGCTTGAGGGCAGCTTGAAGCCGCTCACGTTCTTGGGGGCGATGGTGACAGTGCGCAGTTCTGCGTCGGCGCGATTGTGAATGGCAATCTCGTCAGAATGTGGTTGAGGCGGATCGTGAAGCGGATCGGATTTCGCGGCGGGCCAGGGGTTCACCGGCTTCGCAGCGATCGGTTGAACATGCACGGGCTGGGCGTGTATCGGTTGGCCTGGCGCCGGAACCGCTTGAGGCGCTGCCAGGGCCGTAGCGGGCTCCGCCTGGATGCGCTCCCAGATGCTTGGACGGCGCTGCGTAATCGGAATCGATGGTGTGGCAGCTTCGACTGGTTCCTGCGGCACATCTTTGCGCTGGTAAGCGGGAATGTCGTCAAGCGGGTCTTGCTTCGGTGCGCGGCGACGCATGAAAAACGACAGGAAGCGATTCGTGCGGCGGGCGGGAGGCTCCGATTCTTCTTCTGGCACTTCCGCCGTGACAAGTTTCGGGAATGGCACGGGCTCATTCCGCTCGACGCGCAGACTTTCGCTTTCGGCGCGCATTTCCGCGCGTTCCTCGCGGCGGTTGCGCCATCGATCGAGCAACTCACAGATCTGGGCCCAGCGTTCCGCAACGGTTTCGCGGATGACCCAGAAGCTGATTGCCGACGCGAAGTAGAGTCCGCAAGCGGCGAGCGCAGCCGAGACCAACCACGCCCCCTGAATGTTGAGATAAACCACCAGCAGCCCGGCCACCATCCGTCCGACTACGCCTTCCACTGGCACCATGTGGAGCCATCTCCAGTGCCATGGAAGCAGTCCGAAAACGGCGGGCAGAAAGACCAAGGCAAGAATGGTTCCCATCCAGCGGAGAATTGGGTTGCCCCCGGGCCGCGATCTCATCCAGGTCCAGCCCACGCCGCCGAGCCACAGCGGAAGAAGAAAAGCTGTGAGCCCTAGCGATTGCAGGAGGATGTCGCTTAGATACGCGCCGAAAAGACCAACCCAGTTGTGGGCTGTCGCGGAGTCCGTGGCCGTGTTCAGCGAGGGATCAGAGGCGTGGTAAGTTGCCAGGGCGAGGAAAAGAAGAAGCGAGACAAGCAACAGAACCATCCCGAGAAACATGTTCACGGGGCGGCTGCGCGTCGGCGACAGAACAATGCGGATGGGCTTCATGATAAGGGCGTTACCACCGTCCTGCTGCCGGGTAGGTTTTTATCGGCAGACCGGAGAAGCAGGCAATTCGTCCCAGAGCAACCTCTATTATCCGCGTCCGGAGGCTCAAATCCCGGCACATGGGGGCAGGGGGAACCTTGGGCATCAACCTGCGGTTGGGCGGAAAGCTCGGCTAAACGAATCTGGACGAATGAGATGGGTCTAAAACGGCGGGTCCTGCCACAAGGCGAACTTGAGAGAACCGAAGTGTTGCGAAACGGGCTAGCGTGCGATCAACCGCGCGCCCCAGATCAGCAGCGCGCCGCCCAGCAATATCCGGTAGATGGCGAACATGGTGAAGCCGTGCTTGCGAACCCAGTGGAGGAACCACTCCACGACGCCCAGCGCCACGATGAAAGAGACGACGGTGCCAATGATCAGCACAATCCAGCGTTGAGAGTTCATGGCAACGTGAGCGGCAGCCGCGGCGGCGCCAGCAGCTTTGCTGGGATGAACCTCTTTGATGAGATCCCAGCCAGTCGCGGCGATCATCGTGGGAATCGAGAGCAGGAAGCTGAATTCAAGCGCCGAGGGCCGATCAAGACCCACAAGCTGTCCGGCGGCAATGGTTGACATGGAACGCGACGTGCCGGGAAAAACTGCGGACAGAGTTTGGCAAAGACCAATCCAGACAGCTTGGGGAAGGGTCATTTCCTCAACGTGTGTGGTACTCGCCTCATGGCGCTCGCTCCAGGCATCGATTACCCACATGACAATCCCGCCAAGCAGCAGCGCGATGGCCATTGCGTTCAGACTGTCCAGGTTCTTTTCGCTCCATTTGCGCAGAAGGAGTGCGGGAACTGAGGTGCAAAAGAATGCAACAAGGGTAAGAGATATGGGGTGGTTGAGCCATGTGCGGTCGCCGTTTTCGCCACGTGGAAAGGTGCGAAGAAAGTTGACGATCCGTTCAAGGAAGAGCAGGCATAGCGCCATGATTGCGCCAACCTGGATGACGATCGTGTACATATTCCAATAGGCGACGTCTTGAAGGCAAGCCGTGTTGCCGACCGAACAGGCCGACTCGCCGAGCGGAATCTTCATCAATGCTTCGGCGATCCGCAGATGCGCCGTCGAACTAACTGGTAAAAACTCGGTCAAACCTTCAACAATCCCCAAAAGAATGGACACAATGTACGGGCTCAAGAAGCCTCCTGGCTTTCTCTTTAATGTGTCTCGCTGCTCGCCCGGGCGGCTGTAAGCAGCTTAATTCCGTTCGATACCGTAAACTGGAACCCCTTCATCCAATTTGTACACCAGCGCACCAGCCCTCAATGAGTAATCCGAGTCCGCAAAACGGGCCTTCAATTGCGCAGCCACGGTGTGAGCTTGGGTGCGCGCGTTTTCGCGCTTCTTATCGTCCCCGTTGGCGTCGTACATATCCCTAAGGACAGCGAAACGGTAAACAGCCTCATAAAGTGCCTGTGCGGTGCGTGGACCCTCGGGGTATTCGTCGGCGTACTTCAGATAGAGGTCGGCTTCTTTTTCGGGGCACTGTGTCGAGCCCTCCCATTCACCGCAGAGCTTGTTGTCAATCAGGTCAAAGGCCGCAAAGGCCGCCCAGCGGGTGCGGGGATAGTACTTAATCACCTTCCGCAATGGATCCTCGTTCATCGATTGGCGGAACACCGGATTCCGTTCTTTCGCGGAGGGCAAGGTTGAGGCGTCGGCTTTCTCCACCTGCCATTGAATGTCAGCGGCACGCCAGGCAGCTTGGGGGGCAAGGGTCGAGTTAGGGAACATTTCGGCGACACGGCGATAAAGCAAGCGCGCGCTTTCGGCGGCGTTAGCCGGGCCGCGCGGATTCGAGGCCTGAGCCTCCTGATCGGCGGCAGCGCCCATCAGAATCTGATCGCCATTGGGAGTAGTTTCTTCGACAATTCCTTTGGATTCCATCCACCCGGTGATCGGCGGAGGCGCCTGATCCTCACCGACCATCGGCGCATCGCGTTCGCTGGTTTGCTCCTCGATGTCGGTGTTGATGAAAACCTTGGTCCAGGAACCGCTCTTTTCGACGATCACCATCTCCCGGCCGATTTGCTCTTTGGTGACTTTCTGCGAGCCGCTGTCGGGCGAAATGTAAACCCAAGTCACGCGCAGGACCGTAGCGCGCGGACCGGCCATGGGTTTCACATCCTGCTGCGGCTTTTTGTCGGCATGCGCAGGTGAAACGGCGCAGCCGAGCGCAATCCAAAATGTCAAAACACGTATCACGCAATTTCGTGAGTTCATGGTATGCAAGATCATAGTTGAACGACGCTATTGTCAGACATCGGTGAGCACCTGGGCGAGGAACGCGGGATCGACGTTGCCGCCGCTCACCACGGCCACGGCCTTCCGATACGCAGGCAGTTGGTCCCCGTGAAAGAGCAGTGCTGCCGTTGCGACGGCGCCGCTGGGCTCGGGAACCAACCGCGTGGCTGCAACGATGGCGCGCATGGCAGCGCGAATCTCAGCCTCCGTTACCGTAATGACGCCGTCCACAAAGGCCTGAATGTGGGCGAAGTTGCGGACGCCGACGCTCTGCGTGCGTAGGCCGTCCGCAATGGTGCGGCTGGTGAGTTCCGCCGGCCAGGTGACGATCTCACCAGCGCGAAAACTCTCCGCGGCGTCGCCGGCCAGTTCCGGTTCGATGCCGAAGACTTTAGTTTTGGGATTGAGTTGTTTGACTGCTGCAGCAACGCCGCTGAGCAGGCCGCCGCCGGAAACAGGCGATAAAACGAGGTCCACGTCCGGCAGCTCTTCGACAATCTCCAGCCCGCACGTTCCTTGCCCGGCAATAATCTGCTCGTCGTCGTAGGGAGGAATCACGACATAGCCGTGCTTTCGCACCAGTTCCTCGGCGACTGCAAGGCGCTCGCTTGAGGCCAGTCCGACGTCGACCACTTCGGCGCCAAGGGCCAGCGTGGCCGCGCGCTTGACGGCCGGCGCATTGGACGGCATGACGATGACCGCCTTCGCGCCAACTTCACGCGCCGCATAGGCCACTCCCTGCGCATGGTTCCCGCTTGAATAGGTGATAACTCCGCGAGCGATTTGGTCAGGAGTGAGCTGGAGGATCTTGTTGGAGGCGCCACGAATCTTGAAGGCCCCAATTGGCTGGAGGCTTTCCGCCTTGAGCCAGATCTCCCGGCCCGTGCCGTGACCGGACAAGCCATGAAAGGCGGCGTGCACCAGCGGTGTCTTCATTGCAATCGGCGTGATGCGCAGGGCGGCGGCGCGGATGGCGTCAAGTGATATCAGTTGCGTCGCCGTGTCGCTCATCTGTCGTCCATTTTGCGAGGTTCTACTCGTAAGCCAGCGCGTCGATGGGATCTTTGCGGGCGGCCATCCAGGCGGGATACAGCGCGCCGAAGATGGAGCCGGTGAAGGCGATCACGCCGGCACGCAGAAGCCACTCGGCGCTGATCTCGAAATGCTGCGAAGGAAACAGGTGAAGATATATCCGTTGCACACCGAAAACGCATGCAATGCCCACCACGACTCCACCAGCGGCCAACACTGCGCACTCGCGCAGCACAACGCTCACGATGGTCGCTTTGGAAGCGCCCATCGATTTGAGAATGCCGATTTCGCGAGTCCGCTCAAGCACTGCGGTGTACATGGACTGGAAGATGACCAGAAAACCGATGATGACCGCAATAACAGTAACCGCGTCGAGGGCGATATTGAACCCCGGCAGCCGCTCCGGGGTCATGGTCTCAAGCCATTGGTCAATGGTCTGCACGGGAAAGCTCTCCAGGCCTTTCGTCGAGTGGATCTCCGCGATCACGGCCTCCATATTGGATGGGTCGTCGCACTTGATGTAGAAATTCGAGGCATGGCCTTCCGATCCCAACAACTGTCCGATCGTGTCGATGGGGATCATTTTCCCACCGCCCTTACCGTGCTCGACGATGCCGGAAATCCGGAAGGGATGGTCCAGTATCGCGATCGTATCCCCGATTGCATACAGCCTGCCCGTTAACGGATTCTTCGAGCCGGCGAATACATCATCCACAATTACGTCGTAGGGCCCCTGGAAAGGCCCCCCATGGACATAGACGAACGGCCGCAACGCATCAAAGCTGGGATAGTCGATGCCCCAGATAATCTCGACCCTGCCCGTGGTTACAAGGTGTTGAATCACGGGTGAGACAGCTGCGACATGAGGCAGACGCCTGAGTGCTTCTGCATCCCTTACCGGCAACGGCGCGCCGCCGACGCCGTTCATGAAGCTGGCGTTCGAGGGCCAAAGGATGAGGTCCGCGCCGATGCCGCTGGTGCGATGTTTCTGGTCGTTCAACATGCCCATAAAAATTGCAACGATCGACAGAATCATGATGACTTCAATGGCCACAGCCATGACGCTGATGACAGAGCGCAAAGGGCGATGCAAAAGATTGGCGAAGATGAGCTTATTCATTTCCTACTTTGAACCGGCAGGGATTTAAGGCGCCGCGAACCCCTCGTGATCAGGGTAACAGCCTTGAGGGGACGGAATCGAACAGCCGCGCCTAGGGGCAGTTCCGATTCGGGAGTGTTACAAAAGTGTATTCAAACCCCCAAAAATAGAGGACTTTGGCAACAATTGGTTTTGACCGCAGGGTCTACCCGGTTTATCGTGAAGATAAAATTTCCGCTTGGGTCTTTGACCCTCGCATGGTCGCCGATGGGAAGTTTTGGAGAAGACCTGCGCAAGGAACGTTTAGCACGCGGCTTTGCGCTGGAAGACATTTCGGCGGTCACCAAGATCAGCCAACGTCACCTGATTGCGCTGGAGCAGGAGAGGTTTCGCCAGCTTCCGGGTGGCATTCTGAGCAAGGGGATCGTGCGCGGATACGCCGGTGCCATCGGTCTCGATCCGCAAGAATGGACCGAGCGCTTTCTTCAGACAACCAACACCTCGGGCCAGATATCGGACGGAGACGGCGGTTGGACGACATTCGCTTCAAATGTAGGCAAGGCGCGGATACTGCGCAGAGAAGCGGTTGAAATCCGTTTGCGCTGGATTGGGGCCATCATTTTGCTCCTGGCGGTGGCAGGAGCTGCATTCCTGACCGTGCGCTACTATGGCGTGCGCGTGGGCTGGTGGCGTTCGTTCCTGCCATTTCACGGAGTGTCCCTCGGGTTTCGCAGCGCATTTTCCTCGACTCGTGGTTTCGTGAGCCGCCTTGTCTCCATGATTTAGAAGGCCAGCCCCCGGCTCGGAGGCTCCAATCCGCAGTTGGAGGCTGATTGCTTGCCATACACTGTATGTCTTTGCCCCCACCGGCCCACCGGAATTACCATGGATAAATGCACTATCCGGCTTGAACCTTCGCGTGCCGCCGATCCGAATCGATAAGCCCCCAATCTACCTCTGGTGAATGAGGTTCATGGCGGCGACTCGAGGACACGATCTCGAAGCACAGGGCCACGCCAGACGAAACGTTGGATCCCGTCATGGGAAGGAGCTTTGAATTTGAGCGACCGTTTTTTGTTTACCTCTGAATCTGTTACCGAAGGCCACCCGGACAAGATTGCCGACCAGGTCTCCGACGCCATTCTCGATGCCTGTCTGGAACAGGATCCTTATAGCCGCGTGGCGGCGGAAACGCTGACTGCGACTGGCCTTGTGGTCATCGCGGGTGAAATCACGACCAAGGCCTATGTTGATTTCCAGAGCCTGGTCCGCGGGGTCATCGCCTCAATCGGGTACGACAACGCGCTCTATGGTTTCGATTCCAATACATGCGCGGTGATCTCGAGCATTAACAAGCAGTCCGGCGATATCGCGCAGGGAGTGGACACTGGCGGCGCCGGCGACCAGGGCATGATGTTCGGCTACGCCTCCGACGAAACCCCAGAGCTGATGCCGGCAGCCATTTCGCTGGCCCACAAACTCTGCCGGCAACTGAGCGCCGTGCGCAAGAACGGCAAGCTGCCGTATCTTCGTCCTGATGGCAAGAGCCAGGTGACCGTGGAATACGGCGAAGACGGAAAGCCCGCGCGGATCGACGCGGTCGTCATCAGCAGCCAGCACTCCGAGGCGATTAGCAACGACGAACTGCATGCCGATGTCCTCAAGCACGTCATTCAGGCTGTTCTGCCCGCGAAGTTGCTCGACGAGCACACCAAGTACCACATCAATCCGACAGGCAGATTTGTGATTGGCGGGCCGATGGGCGACACCGGCCTGACCGGGCGGAAAATTATTGTGGACACCTACGGCGGCATGGGACGCCACGGCGGCGGCGCTTTCAGCGGCAAAGATCCGACCAAGGTCGATCGGTCGGCGGCGTACATGGCCCGCCACATCGCCAAGAACATTGTCGCTGCCGGACTAGCAAGCCGCGCCGAGGTGCAGCTGGCCTACGCAATTGGCGTTGCCGAGCCCGTGAGTGTGCTGGTGGAGACGTTTGGCACCGGCAAGCTGAGCGAGACGAAGCTGACGGAGCTGATCCGCAAGAACTTCTCGTTAACACCCAAGGCCATCATCGAGTACCTGAACCTGCGCCGGCCGATCTACCAAAAGACCGCGGCATACGGCCACTTTGGCCGTACCGAGCCGGAGTTTACTTGGGAAGCCACCGGCAAGGCCGCTCAGTTAGCCGAACAAGGCGGAGTGACCGCTACGGCGAAGGCGCACTGAAAGCTGTTGACTCTAATCCTTCAAAGATGGGATCCGCTGCTCGCGGGTCCCATTATTTTTTACGGCGCCTCGTCCATGGCTTAAAATTCTCCGGGGTGCTCGAACGTCACTTCTTAGCGGAGATACCCATGCGTCTTTCTATTCCTGTTGTTTTCGTATTTGGTTTTACAACCATCTGCGTGGCACAAAACGGAGCAAATTGGACCTACGAAGGAAAAACGGGTCCAATTGTCTGGGGCAAGCTCGACCCGGCATATGGAGCGTGCTCTAAAGGCCACGAGCAGTCGCCCATCGACATACGCGGCGCGCGTTTGAACAAATCGCTCCAGCCCCTTGAGTTCCACTTCATCGCTGGACCCATGACCCTGGAAAACACCGGGCGCGGCATTGTTGCGCATGTCGATCCAGGCAGCACGATGGTGGCCGGCGGGGTGCGCTACCACCTCACTGAGCTGGACTTCCATCATCCGAGCGAGCACCCGGTCAAAGGTAAGCTCAGCGATATGGAAGTGGACATGGTGTTTCACGATGACGAAGACAAGGCGGCAATCGTGGCCGTTCGCCTGAATCAAGACCGCGGCTTCCCCAACGCATTGCTGGCGACGCTTTGGGAGCATTTACCAACCAAGCCGGGCACGAGCGCCAAGGTTGCCGACATGGTGAGCGCCGGGGGGCTCTTACCCGTGGACCGCGGGTATTGGACCTACATCGGATCGGAACTCACTCCGCCATGCACCGAGGGAGTGCGCTGGTTCGTCTTTGAAGAAGACCTGAGCATGAGCCGCAACCAGATGCGCAGCTTTGCCGATCTCTTCAAGATGAATACGCGCCCCGTTCAGGATCCGCACGGGCGGAAGATCGAAGCGAACGAGTAAGGCAGCCGCCAGCCCTCAGCTATCAGCCTTCAGCTTTTCCGTCGTGGGCCGGAGAGTGAAGTGAACTTTAACAGGATCTGGCCGCCCACGGATTCGACCCGAAGGCCAGTGAGGTCGCGGACGATATAGTGCGCCGCATCGAGTGACTCCGCGGGGTGGGAAAAGGTTGTCGCCACGACGGTGCAGCCTGCAGCGCGCCCAGCCTCGGCTCCCGACGACGAGTCTTCGAATACAACACACTCCCTTGGCGCAACTCCGAGCAGCGCAGCCCCGGCCAGGAACGGCTCGGGATGGGGCTTGCCGCGCGTTACCTGGTCCGCCGTCACCAGTTTTTCTGGTACAGGAATGCCTCCTGCAGCCAATCGAATCCGCGCCAGCCGCTCAGTGGCGCTAGTGACGACGGTCCATCGATTCGCGGACAGGGCGACGAGCAAATCCAGCACACCGGGCAAGATAGTAAGGTCCTCATTGTCGGCGATTTCAAGATTTTCAATCACCGTCAATTCCGCGTTACTGTCGAGGTCGGGGCGAAGTTTGGCGATCGTCTCGACAGCTCGGCGTCCGTGTGCAGTTGTGCGCGCCAGCTCAGTGTCAACGTCACGCAGAAGAGCCCATTTTGTCCAACTGCGCTCAACAGAGCCGATGGACGCAATGAGAATCCCGTCCATATCAAAGAGAATCGCCTTGCAAGCAACGCTAATGGGAGGAGGGGCCGATGGAACCATAGGTCGATCTTAGATTGAAGCGGACTTACTTGCGTTTTTCGGCGCGGGCCGCCGGCTTGGGTGCGGGGAAACTGAGCTGGGGCGGATCGCCGAAGGTGACGGTCGCGTCGACGGAGTGCTTACGGGCGCCAGTAACTGCGGTGTTCTGGCCCACCCGGATGGCTCCATTCGCGATGGCGGCGTCGCCTGACCAGCGGTCGAAGCGAGCCAGGGCAACAGGAATCGGCTCAGGCTTGGTTGCGTCGCCGGCGATGGCGGATTTCGCGTTTGAGATGCTTCCCTGCCCGCACTCGAAATGCAAATCGCCTTTGGCCGACGAAGCCAAATCTGCATCGGTGTAGCCAGACAGTTCAACATTGCCACTGCCGCTGAGAGCAGCGCCCGTCCAGCGCAAACCCAGCAAACGGCCTGCGTCCGCGGCGTTGAGCTTTTGAAAGTCACCTCCCAGCGTGTAGTCCGGTTTGTCCCGATCACTGGCAGGCTTGGTGAGGGTACCGGCGAGATGCACGGTGCCGCCGAAGAGGGAGGCGTCGAAGCTGGTGATCTCGGCGCCGGTGGGCACAATTCGCAGGGACACATCGACACTCTGGAGAGTGACCGGCCCAAGAACCAGCGAATCCGCAGAAACAGTTCCCTCAAGCTGCGGCCAGGATGGCGCGGACGACGGATGAAGGCGGTTGATAAGGTCAGAGAGAAGGGTGCCCTTGACCCGCGCGCCGAGCAGAGCACTCTCGAATGCCGATGCGTCGAGATCGGCAAACTGCATTTGGAACTGCGGCCGGCATGGTTGTTGCGGAGCTTGTTCCGGCATGCAGGAGGCTGGAAGCGTCAGGCTCGCCGTTCCTTTCAGAGGACCGTATGTAAACTCCACTGGATCCCAGCGAAGATCGCGGTTCGCGATATGGAGCGTGGCCGCGTTGACGACAACGTGGCCAGCCAGATAATCGGCTTGCCAATTGGCATTATGCACAGTGACCGTTCCGCTCAAAGTATCACCGGCGCCAGTCTCAACCAAGTCGCCGGCGAGAATTGCGGGCGAAGTCTGCGTAGGGTCTTCTGGCGCAAGATCGGCCGGTAGCGTGCTCCCAGGTGCAATCTGCTCAACCGGCATCCAAGGTCCTTGCGCGGTCAAGTCCACGGCAATGGGTTCTCCGGCAAAGGCCGTGAGCGCTTCCGTCCCCGGAATGCCTGTTACCCGGGCAAGTTCTCTGGCACGCGCGAAGCTGGCCTGGCCGCGCGCCGCAACCTGGTAGCCGGACGGTGCGAAACGCAGACTAAAGATGAGCGGAATGGCCCCGCCTGCGGGGATGGCGACGGAGCCTGCCATTGCCTGGGTCGGATTCTTCGTTCCTGATTCACCTGCTTGAGCCGGTGCGTCAGAGGTCGCAGATTCAATCGCCACCGGCTGCAGCGTAAACTTTGGCGCTTGAATAGGCCTGCCAAGACCGTCGCCGCTGAGGACAAGGTCTTCGACCGTCAAGCTGCCGGTGAGCGGACCGGCGTATTCCGTCGCGATTTTCGGTTCATGATTCCGTTCCAGCTTCGCTGCGGGACCGGGCTGAGCGGGGGCGGCGTTTTCTTGAGCGCGGACGTCGTAGACGATCTTTCCACTTACGGTGCCTCTAGCCTCGAAATCGGGCGCCAGGCCGCTGCGGAGCGTGCGCAGCGCATCGAGACCCGCAGTCACGGGAATGCGATCGAGCTCGATTGAAAAGCGCGGCGCGGAATCTTCACCCGCCTTTTCTCCCGTGATGTGCACACGGCCATCGCCGAGCGGTGAATCGCAGGCCAAATTCTCTATACTTCGCGCGGCATAGTGGTAGACAAGACCGCAACGAGCGTCAAAGTCCAGTGGCGCCACCGGAGTGAACTCGGCGCGATGGACGCCGGCAGCGCGAAGCCGCATGGAAATCTGCGCGGCATCGGCGGTGCCGTCAAGATGTAATTCGCCGGTGAGGTCGCCGCGCCATCCAGGATCGGTGCCGGCAACAAGCCGGGCAAGCTGGCCAAGTTGAGCCTCCTGCCAATCGAGGTCCAGATGGAGAGGCATTTGGCGGAGAGCCGCCGCGCGCCGGAAGCTGGCTTCCATACGCACCACGCCCGTCTCCTCAAGGTGCAGGCTTACGTCGGTTCGGGCTGGTTGGCCGCGTAAACGGACACGCCACTCACCGGGATTCTCCTGCCATAGCGAAAGATCGGCATCGACCAGCGAAAACGGGAGCTTCTCCGCTCCATTCTTGAAGTTGATGCGGGAGTTGGTGGCTTCAAGGTATGGGAGCGGCGCTACCCGGCGTGCGCTCGGTATAGAAACTGTCTGCGCGGCGGCAGTGCGAAAGATGGAATCCAGGTTCCAATGGCCTGGCCCAGCTCGCACCAGGTTGAGGCTGGCTTCGTCTACGCTGATTTTGCCAATCTCGACACGCCCACGAAGCAGCGCCAGCAGCCGGATTGAAGCAGTGACTTTGTTGGCGTGGAGCACAGGCTCGGCGCCGTAGGCCGGATCTTCGGCGACGCTCAGATCGGAGATCTCGAAGCCCGGCCAAGGCAATATGTGAGCCTGGACCGACGACAGGCGCACGGGTCTTCCCAGCGATTGCGAGATAAGCTGCGTGATCTGTTTTTTGTAGCCGCTGACACTGATGAGCGGAGGCACGACAAACACAAGCACCAGGACCGCAATGGCTGCGAGCGCCGCCCGCACCCAGCGACTTAGTCTTCCCTCACCGCTAGCGCTGACTGTCATTGTCTGCATCAATTCTAGCTTTTAGCACTTAGCTTTCAGCCATTAGCCCATCTCCGCGGATGCGCAGAATTTTCTCAACTCTAATGTGCGCGATTTTTGGTGGGAGGAGAGTTCGCCCGCGCGTCAACTAAAAGCTAATGGCTACGAGCTAAAGGCCGTCTTCATCATCGCGTCAGGTGGAATGTGCGGCTCCAGCGCGTCTCTGTGAAGAAGTGCAGCACAACGTGGCCCATCCAAGCCAGACGAGGGCCGATTCCCGTCTGGTCGTAAACGGACTCCGGCGTGACGAATGACCAATAGTTGAACAGCGTGCGCCCCATAATATTCTGCCGCGGCACAAATCCCCAAAAACGCGAATCGAGGCTGTCATGCCGATTGTCGCCCATCATGAAGTAACTATCTGGAGGGACAACAAGGTCGCCATCGACAACGTGGTTTTGAAAATCGACAGCCCAACTCTCGGTGGCGCCGCCTGGCTGCGGATAGGGCGGCACTGAAGGAAATTCGTCGAGAAACTCCTGATAATTCTCGGCTGTCGTGGGTTGGGCGTACGGCTGCGGCTGCGCCACTCCGTTCAAAATCACGATGCCGTTGTGAAGGTGAATGTGGTCGCCGGGCACGCCAATGAGTCGCTTCACGAGAATGATGTATTGCGGCTTGCCGTCGCCATCCAGCGGATCGAGGCCGGGCTGGAAAACCGGCTTGTAGAACACCACGATGTCGCCGCGGCGCGGTTCGCGGTAGTGAACCAGCGGCATCCACTTCGCGGGCGGGACCAGAGTGATGCGGTCAACGACCAGGTGATCGCCGACGAGGAGGGTGTTTTCCATCGATCCCGATGGGATGACGAAGTTCTGCGCAATAAATGTGAGGATGAACAACCCGACCACCAGCACCGAACAAATGCTGGCCACGGCTTCAAAGGGTGTTTCTTCCACCTTGACGGGCTCGGGAGCCGGTTCCGGACCTTTCTGGGGAGGCTCTTTGGGGCTTCGCGTCCTGTTTTTCGTCATTCTGCTGCTCTTTGCGGAATTGCTCCGGAGTCGTGACTTTGTTTTGAGGGCCGAATCAACGCACAACGTGAAAGATGCGCCGCCAGCGGGCAAATTCCGCCAGGCGTTCGGCGAGATCAGGTTCGTGTCCGAGTCTATCATCCACGCCGGATCGGGAACTGATCTGAGCGATTTGTTGGACGTCGGTGGATGAGGGGCGCGCAATCGAAAAATAGATCACCAAAGGACGAGCAACAATGGCTTGCCGCGGCACAAAACCCCAGAAGCGGGAGTCCAGGCTGTGATTCCGGTTGTCTCCCAGCACAAAGTACTCGCCCTGTGGCACCACCAGTTCACCGTCCCTCGTCAGGCTTTCTACCTGGCGCCACCAGTCAGGATCGACCTGCATCCGAAAATCCGGATCACTCAGAATATCGCCGGGAAAGTTATCGCGAGCGGGGCTGTAGGGCGCGGGCTCGAAGGCCGCATAAGGTTGATCGAGAGGCGAGCCGTTCACGAAGACCTGTCCCTGCGTGATTCGCAACCTGTCGCCCGGCAGTCCGACTACTCTCTTGATGAGCATCGGCGGCTGAGTGTGATGAAAGACGATGATGTCGCCGCGCTGAACGGACCGATAGGGCAGAAGCCAGCCACCGACGCGACCTGTGGGAGCATAGATCTGCTTATTAAAAAGCAGAAAATCTCCCACCAGCAGTGTGCGCTCCATGCTTTCGGAGGGAATTAGGAAGGGTTGCAGCAAGAACGTGAGGATAAACAGGGCCACGACTATCGTCTGAAAGAGCGATGCCAGCGCCTGCGGAAACGTGGGCATGTGCGGGTGCACGTGGACCCACCGCTGAAGAAGCGAACCGGGCGCTTGAGCAGAGGTGCTCATCGTGCGCGCCGCTCCTCCTTATCAGCACCATTCAGAACGGCCGGACCGGAGATGGGCAGACTGTGGGCTTTGTCGCGATTGGCATCCTTGGCCAACAGGATCAGCGCTCGCCGGGCGGCATCCTGTTCAGCATGTTTCTTGGTGCGGCCCATACCGCGAGCGAGCGGCTTCCCTTTCTGGCCTTCTTCCCCTTTCATCCGCACTTCAACCAGAAAGCGCTTGTGATGGTCGGGGCCGCTCTCACTCTTCACGCGGTAGACGGGCGCTCCGGCGCGTTCCGCCTGCAACCGCTCCTGAAGCGCGGATTTGTAATTCCCCAGGGCCTCTCCGGAACGCAGCTCGACGGCCAGACGGTCAGCAACCTCGCCCATCACCCTACCGCGGACGAAAAACCGCACAGGCTCAAGGCCTCCATCGAGAAATAGCGCGCCCATCACAGCTTCCATGGTATTCGAAAGCACGGTGCCCCTGCGGCGCAGCCCGCTGCTCTCCTCGCCACGGCTCAGACGCAAATGCCGGCCCAAATCGATTTCCTCTGCCACATGAGCCATATGTTGCCGGCTGACCAAGCCGGAGCGAATGCGCGTCAATTCGCCTTCGCGCCATTCTGGATGCAGAGTGAACAGTGCCTCGGCGACCACGAGTCCCAATACAGCATCGCCGAGATACTCAAGACGCTCATTGTCCGCTGGCGCAGACTTTTTCCCGGCATCCGCTTGCGCAAGCTGGTGAGCGAGGGAACGGTGCGTGAGCGCGCGCACCAGCAGGTCGGGACTTGAGAATTCGTACCCCAACGCAGCTTCAAGCTCTTTGAGATCTGCTTTCACTCATGCCTCGCTGCAAAATGCTTATCCACCACTTTAGATGCGTTCCGCGCGCCGTTTGCGAGGCCGCAAATGAATCTGGAGACTCGAGAGCTTCTGTGCGAACCCTGAACTTCAACAAATCGCGAGAGGCTCCCGTTGAGAATTATTGAGGCTTGGGTGCGCCATCCTGCGCCTGAGATTGAGGGTTTGCGGCTGCTGCGCCGCCGGGGCTTCCGGCAACAGGTGCAGCGGGTTGCGGCGTAGTAACAGGCGCATCGTCTCCCGTTTCGGCCTCGCAGTCATGCTCATGACCCCGTTGCACGTAGGCCGACTTCACACCCCGTTCCGCAGCCAGGCGCGTATCGAGTTGGCCGTCGCGTACAGCCAATGCCTCTTTGTATTCAGCCAGGGCTTCGTCGCGCTTGCACTCCAGGTCGAGCATGCGGCCAAGGTAGATGTGCGACCAGGCAAGCAGCCGCTGCTCCTTGCTCATTGCGAGTGTCTTCTGGAAGTCGTCGATCGCCGCGTCGGGATGGCCGGTCAGCAGATCCGCGCGAGCCATGATGAAATGGGCGCGAGCGACGTCGGCCGCTGACTGGATGGTGTCGGTCTGGTCGGCGAGAACCTTCTGCGCCATGGCGGAGGCCGTAGCGATGTCTCCGCTGGCCAGCTTTGCCTCGGCAAGGTCCAGGCCTGTTAATGGCTTCGGCTTGCTATGCTGCAAAACGTCTTCGTCACCCACTTTGTCGAATTCGGTCTGGCGCGCGCGGTGTACCTCGTGATCCACGTCCATGCCATACACCATTTCGCCGATGGTATCTTTCAGGCTGGCGGGATCTCTCTCAAATTGCAAAAGCTGTTCGTAAAAGTACTGAGTCAGCACATATCCCTGCCGCATATCGTGCGCGACAGCAGCCAATCGTGCCGCCTCCACCTTCTGCTGGTAGAGTTCGCGCTCATGCTCGTACCGCGGCAACTGCGAACGGTCCACGTTCGCCGGAATGATGTACTCGGGGATTCCCGTGTCCATGGTGCGCGCTTCAATGGCCTTGATCAAGCACTCAATGGTCAACGAGACGGTATCGGAGCGGAAGCGGAAGTCAAGCGGCGCATCGCGAACCTCCTTGAGAATCGGCTGCTCGCGGTCGATGGCGTTGGACCTCTCGTAGAGCAATGGATCTATCACGTAGTGCAAGTACGTGTGACGGACGTTGATCATGGGAATCTTGCCATCGACTGGGGAGACCAGGACCACATAGTCAGTGCCGTAGATGCGGGCGTTCACCATGGCGGGCGAGAGCTGGGGCTCAATCACCACGATGAACCTGCGGCCGTCGTAGGTGGAAGCCGGCATCTTGAGGTAGAGGTTGGCGTTGACAATCATCTTCGAAATGGGATCGTGGAGCTTGTCAATCTCGTCGTCGTAGTCACGGTGCGAGGCGAGCCAAATGCCGTGCAAGTCCACCGCCGCCGCAAAAGCGCGAAGCGCGGGGAGGACCTCAACAACCTGAGTGGAATCGGGCGGCATCTCGGTAAGGTCCACGGTGACCTCAAGTTCGGGCGGAGGCGTGAGGTAAAGCGACAGCGAGATGTACTGCGCGATATCGCGCTCCGAACCGGTCATGCGGTGCTGGACAATGTACAGGCAGAGCGCATCACGCTTGGTGCGGGCATCCTCGCTTTGGGCGAGCACCTGATCGATCTCGTCGCGGATGTGCTTGCGGATGGGCGCACTGGTTTCAAGGCCCTCGTTGTAGCCGCAGGTGTTCAACGCCGCAGCCATGATGAACACCGGCTCAGAACTAATCAGCGAAATGGTCGGCCCAGCTGGATCGATAAGCGAAGGCGCTTTTTCGCGCGCGTAGGTCTGCCCTGAGGAGGAACTTTGGCTGGAAGAAGAGCTGCTTGATGATTGATCGTGAGCCAGCGAGGGAACCAATCCGGCCAGCAGACAGAGAACGGCGGCGGATATAAAAGCGGAAAAATGCGATCGACGAATCATGTGGAAACCCTGCATGCAAGTCTAGTTAGACGCAAGGGCAGGGTCAAACGTATCAGCTCGAAGCTTTCAGCCTTTAGCTTTTCGTGCGATGGCCAGGTGCGGCGGCAACACGGCCATCGAGTTCGAACAGGAGACGCAACACCCCTTCCTGCTTATAGGAAGTTGAGTGCCGAAGGTCAATCGCTAAAGACAGCTTTTATCCGCGCACGGAGACGCCCGAGAACGACAGCACCGCAAGTCCGCGAACGGGCTGCCCGTAGAAGCGTGCAGGTTCAAAGCGGCTGAACAGGAGAAGATTCTCGACCTGCGAGCGGGTGACGGGATCGGTGGGTCCGGAGACGATGCGATAGTCATAGACTTCGCCAAGATCGTTGACGTAGGCCTCAACAACAACTGGGCTGGAGATTGCGCTGGCTTCATTGTTGCCCTGGGCATTGGAGAAATACAGCAGATGCGGCGCAGTCGCGTCGCCTAACGGCTCGTCGGGCGTAGCCTGGGCTGCCTGCGGCTGGGCCAACACGGTCACCAGCACGACGATCGTTCCCAGAAGCAGGACCGCACTGGCAAATCCAGCGCCGGCCTGCAAAAGGAACGGCCCCAAGGTGTTTCTCCATGCGAGGCCCCAACCATTGAAGATGCTTCGCCGGTTATGTGCCCGTTCCTGGCTGACAGCGACGCGAATCCGCAAGGGCAAGTCCGCCGGCTCAGGCACAGGCCCCAGACCTGCCAGCGAAGCCTGCAATTCGCGCAGCGACTTCGACTCGCGCGCACATTCGATGCACTCCTGAAGATGTGCGTCGATCCGCTGCATCTCGCGTCCGCTCAACCGGCCATCAAGATATTCAGTCAACCCGGATTGCACTTCATTGCAGTAGATCATCGCGCCTCCTCTCCCAGGGGCATCTTCATCCTTGACATCGCTGTGGGCTGAGCCTCTGGCCGCGCCGCGGTCAACAACGACTTTAGAAAGGCTCGTCCGCGCACCAGCCGCGACTTCACCGTTCCCAGATTGATGCCTTGAATGGCCGCCACTTCCTCATATACGAATCCTTCAATATCGCGCAGGATGAGCGTGGTGCGGAAAGGCTCAGGCACCTGGCGCAGGGCATGTTCCACCCGCGTACGATTCTCCTCATGCAGGACTGTTTCATAGGGCGACTCTGTGGGATCCACCAGCATGTCCTTGAGTTGCACTGGCGTTCCTCCGTCTCCCTGCGTCATTTCCTGCTCCATAGGAATTTCCTGCTGCTGATGCCTGATCCACCAGCGGCGCTGGTTGGATGCCTCACGCAATGCGATGCGGTAGATCCATGTCCGCAACGAGGACTGGCCCTGAAAACCATGAATCCCGCGGAAGACCTTTACGAAGACTTCCTGGGTGAGATCTGCGGCGTCGGCGGAATTGCGCACTGTGCGCGCCAACAATGAGTAAATTGGCTGATGGTAGCGCGTGATCAGCCAGGCGAACGCCTCCTCGGAGCCGGCTCGCAACTCTTCAACGAGAGCCGCTTCTTCCGACTGGAGCGTGAACGCACTGGCAAGATTGCCCATGGTGAGGTCCGCCTGCAATTTCGTGCCCTCCCACGTTACCGCATATCAGCCAACGTCTGCACGTACACAAATCACAACAGGCGACAATCACGGCCCACGCAAATCATGCAGGCCGTTCACGGCCTTTTTCTGCCCCTTTTTGCCCCGAGTGCCTTTCCGGCCTCGGAATCGGGGGCTTAACCGTACCGCATTCTGCCCCTGCTTTGTTAGACACCGGAGGGCTATAGAGTGTTCCCGGCTTGGTTCAAACCGAACTTTCGGTTCATGAAAACACTGTTGATAGCCTCAACGAGCTCACCGCCTTTTCCAGGCCGACCCCTCAAATCGTGAAGACGATTCGTCGGCCCTTTATCTCACGGTCCCAAGCTGCCTCAACTTCGGCCAGTGGAATCGGCTCGGTGGCGACTTTCAGTGTTCCGGCTGCTGCCATCTCGAAGAAGGCGGGAAGGGCGGCGAGAATCCGGTCCAGACGGGCCGCGCCAAAGCCGCTCCCCAGCAGGGTCAGATCAACGCTCCGCAGAATCGCGCCTGGCAAATTGATCGTCGGCCCCGCGCTGGCGCCCACCTCCACGAGCCGCGTTCTGTGCGTGGCCTGAACTTTGAAACCCTTGGCGAGGGCCTCCAGAAGCAATTCCGTGGGCCGGCCCCAGAGATAATCAACGACCAAATCGATGCCAGCAGCCGCTTCAGCGGCAAAGGCCTCGCGCACTGCATCGTCCGGCTGACCGAGCGGGATCACGGCGTCAACATCAGCTGCCGCGATGGCTTCGATGTTGCGTCCGGCACCAATTACGCGCTTGGCGCCGAGGATCCGCGCCGTCTGTATAGCAAGTTGCCCGGCGACACCCGTTGCACCAAGAACGAGCACCGTCTCACCGGGCACGAGGCCAGCGCGTTCCTTCAGCATCACCCAGGAGGACATACCGGGATTGGCAATCGCCGCGGCCTCCACGTCGCTGAGGCCGTCGGGGATGGGAATGCACATCTGTTGCGGAGCCGCCGCACGCTCAGCCATCGTTCCCCACGGCTTGCGCGCCAATCCGAAGTAGACGCGGCGGCCGTCGTCGAGAACGCCCACGCCATCCACGCCCGGCACAGAGGGTCCTTGTCCGGCGCCGCCGCTTGCGTAGTGCGAGCCGCTAGCCAGAGCCTTCACGATGGGGTGCAATCCTGCCGCGCGCACCTTAACGAGGACTTCGCCATCCTGGGCCGCGGGTTCGGGAAACGATTGATACTTCGGCGCCTGGCCAGGGACGTTGACGACGGCAGCCTGCATTGAATCCGCCTCCTGAGATTGAAGATTATCAAGCTTGGATTCATTGGCCTGCGACTTCGATTCTGTCTCTCGGGCGCATAGGATGAAAAGTGGAGGCGTCAGCCGATGTTTTCAGCCCATCCAATTGGCTTCGTTCACAGCCCGTACAGGGAAACCTCAGCGATTCCCAAAGGCCTCGGCGCCAAGCACGATGCCGAAGGCGTCATCGAGATCATGCGCGAGTTCGAGCCCGGGTTAACTGACATCGACGGCTTCTCTCACTTGTTTATCCTTTGGCAATTCGACCGTGCGAATGGATTCGACTTGATTGCGCATCCGCCCACGGATGAGGGTCGGCCTCACGGCGTCTTTGCCACGCGGTCACCGCGCCGGCCCAACTCGATTGGCCTCACTGTAGTCGAGTTGCTGGGCCGCGAAGGCTCGTCACTGCATGTGCGCGGCGTCGACATGCTCGACGGAACACCGGTTCTCGACGTCAAGCCGTATCTGTCCAGCATCCCGATGGAGAAGCTGCGGCGGGGATGGCTGGATGAAGCGGAGAAATGCAGAGAACAAGGGACCCAGAGTACGAGGTAGCAAGAAAGCAGGAGCCGCTAGATTCGGGCATGTCGGCAGTTAAGCGAGTGTCCAAGATTGTTGAGCCACTGTGGTCGAAGTCTTGGCCCCTTGGTCCCTCGGTCCCTGTTTCTACGGAATTCCAAGCAACTTGTGCGTCTGCAAGCTGAGCCGCCAGCGCGGATGTTCCATGCAGTAGGCCAGCGCGAGCGTGGTATTCAGTTCGCGTGCAGGCCCGTCCATAGGCTGAAGGAAAAAATGCCGGAACGGCATCTGGTCAAATTGCTCAGGCTCCGCGCCGGGCTGAGGGTAGACCAGCTTCAATTCGTCGCCGCTGCATTGCTTGAACTGTGCGCCGGCTTTCGGGCTGACGCAAATCCAATCCAGGCCCGCGGGAGCCACGATCGTTCCGTTAGTTTCCACAGCGATCTCGAAGCCGCAAGCGTGCAGAGCATCGATCAGCTCGGTGCCGATTTGCAGAAGCGGCTCGCCACCCGTGCAAACGACGAAACGATTGCGGGGCTTGGCGCTTGCGGGCCATTTCCGGTTGATTGCCGCAGCTAGAGCTTCGGCCGAAGCGAAGTTTCCGCCGCCCCGTCCATTGGTGTCGGCGAAATCCGTGTCGCAGAATTTGCAAATCGCCGAGGCGCGATCCTGCTCGCGACCTGACCAGAGGTTGCAGCCGGCAAACCGGCAAAAAACTGCCGGCCTGCCCGTCTGCGCGCCCTCGCCTTGCAGCGTGTAGAAGATTTCTTTGACCGCGTAACTCATAAAAAAAGCGAGTTCTTAGCCATTAGCTGTTAGCTTCTCCCACGGAATATAGATCCCTAGTGCTCTCCGCGACGACTTCTGATTTGCACCGATCGGCTAAGAGCTTATAGCTAAAGGCTAATAGCTAGCGGCGCAGCGGGTCTTCGATCTCATTTTCGCGGAAGCCCTTCTGCCTCAATAAACAGGAGTCGCATTGGCCGCATGGTACGCCCGTGGGCGAGGGATCGTAGCAACTGCTCGTCAAACCGTAATCGACCCCCAAGCCACGCCCCAGGCGAATAATCTCCGCTTTAGAAAGCGCGATAAGCGGCGTATGAATTTTGAGCGCCTGCCGGCCTTCCACACCTGCCTTGGTCGCGAGATTGGCCATTTTTTCAAAAGCTGCAATATATTCAGGACGGCAATCGGGGTAGCCGGAGTAGTCAAGCGCATTCACGCCTAAATAGATATCGCTGGCGCCGAGCACCTCAGCCCACGCCAGTGCGAAGGAGAGAAAAATAGTATTGCGCGCGGGGACATAGGTAATCGGGATACTGCCGGTCATCTCTTGGGTCGTGCGGCCTTTTGGAACCGCAATGTCATCGGTGAGAGCCGAGCCGCCAAAGGCGCGCAGGTCGAAGGCTACCGTGCGGTGTTCTGCGACGCAAATCGATGCGGCGACGCGCTTCGCGGCTTCAAGCTCAAAGGCGTGGCGCTGGCCATAAGAAAACGAGAGCGCGTAGAGGTCGTAGCCTTCGCTCTTGGCAACCGCGAGAACGGTGGCCGAGTCAAGACCTCCGCTCAAGAGAACGACTGCGCGTTGGGGTTTGTTTTCCATGGCAAGGTTACGTATGAGAGAAAGTTGGGACGAACCTATTTGAGATCGCCGCCCCGTCCGATGTCCATCGACGGCGGAATTGGATTGCGCTCGTCGATGTAGGCGTTGATGCACTGGTCCAAAATGCCTTTCGCTTCAAGAACGAACTCGACCGCGTCGCGCGCGCCACCATAGCCTCCCGAGTTCGGCGTAACGTAATGCGCCTCGGCCTTCACACGCTCTCGCGCATTGGCTACGGCAACCGCAAAGCCCACCTCGCGCATGGCCGGCAGATCGATCACGTCGTCGCCGACGTAGCAGATCTCATCGAGCGCGACGCCTTCTTTCGCGATAATCTCGCGAATCGCCTTCATCTTGAATGCGCAACCCTGGTAAACGAACTCGAGTTTCAGGTCGCGTGCACGTGTGGCCACTGTCTCACTGATGCGTTTGGTGATGACTCCGCACTTCAGGCCGCCGAGCCGCGCCAGTGAAATCGCTGTGCCGTCGTGCGCGCTATACCCCTTGGCTTCAACCATCGTGGTTGATTGCACACCGAAGCCGATGCTCTCCTTCCCACGTATCTCGTCCAAAAGGCTGCCGTCCGCAGGACGCCCTGGGACGAGCCAGATGGTGCCGTCGGTCCATACACCATCTACGTCAAAAAGAATAATTTTGATTTTGCGGGCGCGGTCTTGCGCGGTAAGTGCCATTCCTTGATTTTAGCGGGCACGCCCATATCTGATACAGCGATTCAAGAGAGAATACAAACGTGGATCGAGAATCTCCCACGACCGCGCCGCAGCCACCGCCAGGGCTCGATCCCGAAGACTATTACTTCGAGGGACCGTATCTCGTTTTCACTGCGGCGTACCATCTCAAGCGCGGAACCTGTTGCGGATCAGGTTGCCGTCACTGCCCTTATCGAGAGAACGCAGCCGGGAACTCCGAGTCAGGCAAACTCGGGTAGCAACCGGCGACGGGTGCTAGTCAGATCCGCCCGCCGCGGGCGACTGAGCAGCTGGAGGTGTGGTGGTGGCCGGTGGCGCTGCGACGGGCGGCTCACGAACCAGGATGGCAAAACGCGGAAAGGCGAAACTGCCGGCGGCGTCGTCAATCACGTTCAGCTGGCAAACATACGATCCCGGCTTGAGGGCGCTCAGAGGCACATCGAGCTCAATCGAGACGGCATCGCGCCCTTCGACGTTGACCGATTTGGCTTTCAGGATGGGCGTTTCGTAGATCTTCGTTGAACCCTGGATCAGTTCCAGGCTGCTGAGAAGATCGATCGTGAACTTGGGTTCCTTCGGCGCGCCTTCGGCCGGTTTTTCATGCGCCGGATCGTAGATTTCGTAGAGAAGATACATGTGCTGGTCCTGGCGAAAGACGTGGCTGATGTTGGGCACGTACTCCTCGCCGTTGCGCACCAGGGGATCATCTTTCTTGCTTGGGGCGTGCAGTGACGCCAACACAATGGAACTCATCTTCAGCGGAGCTTTTTTCAAGTCGGGCAGCGTTACGTCAGCGACGAACGAGCCCAGGCGCCCGGTCTGATTCTCGCGCACTACGAACTTGAGCTGGTACTTGCCCGGAGGCAGGTTGAAGCTGGTGGTGTACTGGATGTTTTTTTGCCGCGCCTGCAGCGCCGGATCGAGATTGAGCTTTACCGTATCGCGCACGCGCCCCACCGGGCGCTGAGCCTCATCAATCACCGCTCCAATGATGTCGAGCGTGGCCTTGTCCTTGTCGCCGCCCTTCACAAACGGAATCTGTGAGCCGGGCACGACGAGCGAGACCGGCACGTAGAACCGGTTTTCGTCGAGACGGAAGTACATGGCGTCCATGTAGACGGCCATGTCAGTTGCAGGCAAATCGCTGGCCAGTTGATCCTCGAGTTCCTGCTCCCGGCCCTCCTTGCCCGAGTGTTTGAAGTCCGCAGGCGCGTAGTATCCGGGCCGGTATTCGAGCTTGATGCCGGGCCTGTTGATCTTCACGGTCAGCTTGCGGTATTTGCCATCGCGCGCTGGATTCGTGGAGTGGAAGCCAAGGGCGTAGTAGGCCGAATTATCCTTCTGCACCTGCGCAAACGCCGGCGCAAAATCATTGGAGTCAAAAAACGCCTTGCCGCCGGTATCGCTGGAAAGCGTTGCCATCGTCTCCTGCGTGGCGAAGTTCGCGTTCATGTTCGTAGTGAGCGCCCCTCCGTTGAATCCGCCTTGCCCTCGCATGCTGCCAGCGGAAGCATCGCCCAGCGGAGTGACAGCCTGCAGGCCACGCGTATCTACGCTGTAGATGGCAAGGTCGGCACGCACCGCCGCGTTGATTGCGGACCGCAAAGACGCTTCATTCTCGATGCCGTCGCGCGAGATGCCGCCGGAGAAATAGAGAAGCGATTTCTTCTCGTTGATTTTGGAAAGAGATTGCGAGACAGCACGCAGCGCGAAGAGCTCACGATCGGTATTGAGGTCGTTGTACTCGCTCTCGTCAGGCGTGTACGCAGTCGTATCCTCCACCTGGTTTGTGTTGGCATTTGCGCCCTGGGCAAAGCCCTGGCCCTCGGTGCCGTTGTACGCGCCCACCTCTTTGATAAGCGCGTTCTTGTCGGCGGTAAAATCCTGATCGACGTTGAGCGTGTCGCCGAGCGAGACGAGAGCCACAAGATCGGCCGGTTGCATTTTAGACTTGAGAAAATCTTGCGCCGCGTCCACGCTGCGCTCCAGGTCTTCGGGCTGCATCGTAGTGAGGTCAAAGAACATGACGATCAGCCGATGGTTGCGCAATTCTTCGGGCTTGGCGACGACCACGGCTTTGCTGCCGGTGGGTCCAGCGGCGAGCCCGCTCACCATCGCTTCCTTAAGCGGCGTGGCCATATCGACACTGTCGAAGTCGAACGAATCGATCTGCTGCTCTTTTCCATTTTCAAGAATCTTGAAGTCGCTCTGCTTGAGGCCCGTCACCAGCTCGCCGGTCCTGGCGTCGCGCGCCACCACGTTCGTCAGCACGAGTTCGGCATTCGCCTTCAGCGTAAAGCCGCCTTGCGGCGTATTGGAGACCTGCGCGGAATCCTGAGCAGAGATGGGGATTACTCCCGGCAACAAGAGTGCCAGAAGCCCAACAACTGCACCGATCTTTTCAACGTTTGCCTTCATTGCTCTCGCATCCCGCCGGACTCCTTCGTGCCTTCGCTTCTCTAACTCCGCTAGCTCCGCTTCCTTTCAAAATCTGAATCTCGCCAAAAACTGGAACGACCGCATTGCCTTTACCGAGGTCACTTCACCAAAGGTTGGAGAGCCCTCGGTGGTGTTCACACCCGAGTACTGCACCGTATTAAAAACGTTATCGATGGTGGCGCGAACTTCCATGCTGCGCGTCTCGCCCAGGTTCATGGTCTTGGAAAGGGACATAACATTCGAGACTGTGCCTGGCCCTTCAATCGAATTGCGCGGAGCATTTCCGAAGTAATCGCAGAATCCCGGCGTATTGCTGGGCGTGGAATAAGCCGCTGTGTTGAACCACTTGCGCAGCGAACCGCCGCCGGCTGTCGCCGATTGACCCGTCAAGTTCGGCCGAAGTCCGCTGGTATTGCCGCACTCCACACTCTGCGATGTCGGCTCGAACCCGGGCGAGAGCCAGCCGCCAGTAGCAAAATTGAAGCTGCCGGACATCGAGAATCCTTCGAGGATGTGCGACCCCACGCCCGACGTGACCCAAAACTTGTCAGGCCCGAACGGCAGCTCAAACAAATAATTCCCGCTTACCTGGTGACGTATGTCAAGAACCGAATGACCTTCCTCAGCAGCCGGATTCTGCCAGTCCTGGATGACCGATGCCGTGGTGCCATTGACGGAAGAGGCGTCGTCAATGGCGTGACCATATTGGTAGTTGGCGCCCACGGACATGCCGTGCGACAGGCGCTTGTTCACGCGAACCGTTCCGGCGTTCATCTTGTAATACGCCGCGGCCTCGTCGTAAGTGAAAAGCAGAGCAGAGGGATCCGTGCCGAGGCTTGTGGGCAACGCGCGCGGCGCGAGCCTGACATCAAGATGATTCGAGCGCGCTCCGTTGTAGCCGATATTCATCACGATGCCCCATGGCAGCGTCTTCTGGATATCGAGATTCCACGCCATCACGTAGGGCAGTCCGTAATGCGGATCAAGTGCGTAGTTCCCGATCTCGTCGGCCGCAGGAAATCCACTGGCCAGCGTGAAACAGGTCATTGGCACAGTCTGCGCGCAGGCCCTGCTCGCTGTGTTGCCCACGGCTTCCTGATTGGTCTGTTCGTCGGTGAAGGGCGGCTGATGGGCCATGGTGGTCGCAAAGCCGGCGTACTCACCCACCGTGTAGTTGGTGCCAAAGCCGGCCCGCACCACAGTCTCCTTGATCTTCGGCACGCGCCAAGCGAAACCTACGCGCGGCTGGAAGGCCTTGTGCCACGGGAAAACGAGCGAACCAGGCAGCCCGTTCATCCCGGCAGTTTGCTCGGCCACACTCGTAAATCCACCGCCCGGGTTAGTGAACACATCGGCCAGGTGGCCGTATTTCTCGGTGTAAGGCGCAAAGAACTCCCAGCGCACCCCGAAATTCAGCGTGAATGATGGCAGCATCCGCCAGTCGTCCATGGCGTAGGCGTCAACCACGTTGTCGCGCAAGTAGCTTTTCGCGAGTGATGAGTTGAGCGTCGTGGACTGCGGCAATCCGAGCAGAAAGTCGGCGACAGAAGAGCCGGTGGCGGGGTCCTGCGCTGGGTCTTCAGTGAACAATCCCGTGAAGGCAAAATCACCGGTGGCGTTCGAGCCGGCGAGAAAGTCGCGGTGCACGCGGCGGTAGTCTCCGCCGAAGCGCGCGTTGTGCTTGCCGTGAATCCAGCTCAGGACTTGAGTAATCGAGATGGTTTGAGCAATGGAGAAGCTGGGCTGCGTTTCACTCAGGCCCTGAATGCCATTGCTGAGCGAGATGTCGGGAACACCGTAGTTGAGCGGCACATTGTTCGGAATGGCCAGGCTGGCAGCCGCTGCCGGATTGTCGGTGGTGTTCGTGAAGAAATTGATTGTATGGCTATTGCTGCGGTTCCAATTGACGTTCGAGATGCTTGTGAAGCGGTGATAGCCCACGGTGTAGCCGGCCTGAAGTGAATCGGAACTCGACGCGCTCTTGCCGCCAAGGTCCGGAATCAGGTTTACGAGGTCGGAGGCCGAATGGGACCAGTTGTAGTTGAGATTGATGCTCTGCCGAAGACCCTGAGTCGATGACCCGCCGCGCCTTCCGCCGCCGAATCCTCCGCGGCCGCCGGGTTGCCTGGCATTGGCGCCGAGGCTGCGGTTATAGCGAATGCCGGCCTGCGTGGTGTTCGACTGCGCGGTGGTGAGCAGATGGTAGTTGTAACCGTTGATGGTGCTGCCGGCGGGCAGATTCGGTTCGGGGAAATAGTTCAAGAGCGCCGCCGACTGCGCGGAGATGGACTCGCCGGCTGCTCCCGTGGCCGGAATCATGTTGCCGGTGAATTGCTGGCCCGTGACGGGATCGTAGATCGGCGCCAATCCGGTAAAGTCGCCGCCTCGTTCAGCAAGGGTAGGAACCGTGGCATAAAAATCGTCCGGCAAAGACGAACGCGTGCCGCTGAGCGTGAGAAAGACGGTGTCTTTGCCGCTCGGTTTGGTCAGATGGGGAATGTATGGCGCACTCATGAACGAGAGCGTGAAGCGATTCGTTCCATTGGGCGGCTGATTTTGCGGCTGTCCGAGAAGCGAGAACGGCAGCGCATTGATTGCCGAATTCGTGCCGTTCCATGCGATCATGCCGTGAGGCTGTCCGGGATTGAAGTTGCGGAAGTTTCCCGGTCCTCCTCCCCCTCTTCCACCGAAGCCGCCCGGGCCGAGCCGCCACCTCCAGCAAATCCACCACCTCCGCCTCCAAAACCGCCGCCGCCGAACGCGCCGCCAAATCCCCCACCACCTCCGTAACCACCGAATAGTCCGGCTGGGCCACCCGGGCCCGCTTCGCCCGCCTGTCCATTCGGGCCGCCTTGCACCTGGATCGTTTGGATCGCATCGCGGATCCGGTCAAGGTCGATGCCCGCCAGCGCGCTCACCTGTCCCGCCTGCCCGGTGATCGCCACGGACTCATCGCTGAAATCCGAATTACCAGCAATCGAAGGCAACGCGGCGCCACTTGCGCCGGCCCTACCGGCGCCTGTATCGGTGTCGGTAGTCAGCGCATTGAGCAGGTTGACGTTCTCAGGCAAATTGCCCGCCATTTGCTGAACGATTTGTTGTTCACTGCCCTGGCGGGCGATCTGCTGCGCTTGCTGCCGATCGATCTCGGCTTGCCGCGAAGCAAGAATCAACTCGAAGTTCACAGTCTGATCGCGGCTGGACGCGTTGAGGACGGCTTCCTGCGTCCCTGCAGCGAAAGCCGCGAACTGAGTGCGGATGACGTAACGACCGTTTTGAGGGATATTCAATTGCCACGAACCGGCAATGTCAGTGGTTGTGGAGTAGCGTTTGCCGGTGAGGGTATTTTGCGCGGTGACAGTGACGCCAGGCAGCGGGATAGTGCCGCTTTTGACCGCACCATGCAGTTTGCCGCCGGTCACGGAATCAGGCGCGGCCGGCGCAGCGGAGGTTAAAGGAGCTTGAACCGGCGGAGTCTGCGTCGCCGGAGTTTGCGGCCACGCAGCCAAACATGCGGCGAAGACATACCCCACCGCACTCGCACGCCACATTGCTGCCTGCCGCATTGCCGACCTCACTTGCCAGTATTGAATCTGACGAGCCTTGCGCCGCGAAGGTTTACGGACACTGCCGCTTGGGCCGAAAGGAACCGGCGGACGTTGCGGTTGATCAGTTGAAGCCCAAAGGGAAGTTTTGCACTTGCAATCCCCGCCGCCCCATGTTAACTCTCAAGTTAATAGTTTTCTTGTTGCTACCGGGTAAGTAAACTGCGGTACGCATCGGACGGGATTTCAAATGAGCATAAAGATAGGCACCACGATTCGCGCCTACCGCCTGCAAAAGGGATTGTCGCAGGGGGATATCGAAAAAAAGACCGGACTATTGCGCTGTTATCTCTCCCGCGTGGAGAATGGCCACACCGTGCCTTCACTGGATACGCTGGCCAAGATTGCTCACGCGCTTGACCTGCCGATCGCTCAATTCTTTGCCAGCGACACCCTCTCGCGCCAGATGAATACGCAGAATCTGTCGGACGACGAGCTGCGTTTCCTCACTCAATTGCGCCGCTATTCGACGAATCTGAATGAGAGCGACCGCAAACTGCTTTTGGCCATGGTGAAGAAGTTCTCCGCGACGGCGGTGCGGTAGGATCTCCCACCTCAGCCTTGCGGTGGTGGGATGTGGGCTACGTAAAATCCGAATAACACCAGAAGCAGCACCACCAGCGCAACCGTCAGGCGTAGCTTGAACTGAAACTCACTGCGCGGCGCACCAATGCGCGGCACCATGGGAGCCGCGAAGAGCAGGCCGCAAAGAAAACCGCCAATGTGCGCCGAATTGTCGACTTCCACACCCGTGAAACCGCTGCCAAAGTTGATGGAAAGACCGATCACGAGATTGATCGCAGCGAAGTAAATCACGGACTTGCGCAGTTTTTTTACTTCCAGCGGCGGCACAGGCAACTGTTTTGATTTCAGCAGCACGATGAGCGCGCCGGCAATGCCAAAGACCGCGCCCGATGCCCCCGCGCCGGCTTGAAAGTAGGGCGCCCCCGATGCGTCGTGAATCGGCCGAACCCAGTTATAAAACGTCGAAAGCAGATTCCCCGCGGCGCCAGTAAGGATGTAAGCCGCGAATAGACCGAATGAACCCATCAGAGGTTCGGCGAGTAGTCCCAGGTTCCACAGGCACCACATGTTCGTGGCCAGGTGAAGAATGCCCACGTGCACAAACATCGCGGTGACGATGCGCCACCACTCGCCGTAGACCAGCACATTGTTCGGCCTGTCTGCGCCCCAGAACATCAATTGGTCGAGAGTCGGCATCCAGAAGCTGGAACCGCGCGCCACCATGGCCAGAAATACCGCACAATTGATCCCCACCAGCAGATACGTGGCCGGCGATTCGGCCCATGAGGGACGCCGCCGTCTCCGCGACGGTGCTGCATCGCTCGCAGGAGGAAGAATCTCCGGCTGGGGGGATGAGGAATAACTTCCCATACCATCACTCTAAAGCATTCCGGTTCGCACAGACTGGCTGAAGATTTCCTGCGAAAGCACCGCACGAACGCAGCGACCTCCACAGGCCAGGTTTCACTCTTCGAAAACTGGCCGGGGCGCGCAATGTAATCTGGAATTTGTTCTGCTTACGGCGGCCCATCCTGACGAAGATGCGTGCCCACTGCGAATTCTTAATCAAGGAGTGCGGGTTTTGAGCTCGGAAATCGAAACTGGTGGATACGGGGCAAGTGGGGCTGGCGCGAAGCCGATTCGCCGCGCGCTGCTGAGTGTTACCGATAAAAGCGGTCTCGTCGAATTCGCGCAGGCACTCGTGAGATTTGGAGTCGAGCTGGTCTCGACCGGCGGGACCGCAAAGGCGCTGCGCGAGGCGGGTCTGACGGTCAAGGACATCAGCGAACTCACCGGTTTTCCGGAGATGCTCGATGGCCGAGTGAAGACGCTGCACCCCCGCGTGCATGGGGGCTTGCTCTACATTCGCGGCAACGCGGAACACGAAGCTGCCGTTGCGGCTCACGGCATTGAGCCAATCGATATGGTGGTCGTGAATCTTTACGCCTTTGAGAAGACCGCGGCGCAGCCCGGCGTCGCTTTCGGCCATCTGATTGAAAACATCGATATCGGCGGGCCCTCGATGGTGCGTTCCGCCGCCAAGAATTTTGAGGATGTGGCGATCGTGACGCGCGTGTCGGACTACCCCGCTCTGATCCAAGAGATGAAAGGCGCCCACGGCGCTGCGCTGACCCGCGCAACGCGCTGGCGCTTGGCAAAGCAAGCCTTCGCTCTCACCGCCGCCTACGATTCGGCTATTGCAAGCACTCTTGAGCGGATTGCCGAGGCTCCCCAGCCGGCCGCGCCAGCCTCTCCCGACCTTGCTTCTCTTCCTTCAACATTGCGCATCAATCTTCCGCTGGCCCAGGCGCTGCGCTATGGCGAAAACCCGCATCAGCGTGCGGCGCTTTACGCCGATGGCTCTGGCCGCGGGATCGCAGGCGCAACGCAGTTGCAGGGCAAGGAGCTGAGCTTCAACAACCTCGTCGATCTGGATGCGTGCTGGGAGCTGGCGCAGGAGTTTGAAGAGCCTGCCGTCATCATCGTCAAGCACACCAACCCCTGTGGCGCGGCCACTGGCGCTACCGTCCTCGATGCCTACCAAAAAGCACTGGCCTGCGATCCCGTTTCGGCATTTGGCAGCGTCATTGGAATCAATCGCGAGGTGGATGGGGCTGCCGCGGAAGAGATCGCGAAGTTGTTTGTCGAAGCGATTGCCGCGCCGGGATTCTCGTCTGAAGCACGCGAACGCTTTGCGGCGAAGAAGAACCTTCGCCTCGTTGAGGTTCGCGCCGCCGAGCCGAACCCTGTGGTCAAGCATGTCTCTGGAGGGCTTTTATTGCAAGACGCCGACACCGGCCGCGTGACGGAGTCGGAGCTCAAAGTTGTCACTTGGCGTCCGCCTTCATCCGAAGAGCTGCGCAGTCTTCTCTTTGCCTGGCGCGTCTGCAAGCACGTCAAATCGAACGCCATTGTTTACGCTCGCGACGGCCAGACTCTTGGCATGGGCGCGGGACAGATGAGCCGCGTGGACGCGGCCAAATTTGGCGCCATGAAAGCTGTGCTGCCGCTCAAAGGATGTGTCGCTGCTTCCGACGCGTACTTTCCATTCGCTGACGGTCTCGAGACCGTCGCCCAAGCAGGAGCCACTGCGGTGATTGAGCCGGGCGGCTCAGTTCGGGACGACGAAGTGATTGCCGCGGCCGACAAGTTAGGCTTGGCCATGGTCTTTACCGGGATCAGGCATTTCCGGCACTGAGGTGTCTCTGTGCCCCGTGCTTGCCGCGACGAGTGCTTGTCAGCCGATTGTGCCCCTTTAGTACCAGGAAATCCCGCAATCTGCCGCGCATTTGCGACGAATGACGGGTAAAATCGTCTGTATAAGTAGGCAGGTTCGCTTGAGATCCTCTGCCTATGCCGCGTCATCTTTTTCGTCCGATTTGCGGCTAAGGACCTATGGAATTCCCTGCATGATGAGAAAACTCCTTCCAAGACTCGCTCTCGCCTCCGGGTTTGCTGCCGCCATTCTGCTCTTACTGTCCCTCGAGCATGCCCAGGCCCAGAACTCGCCGGCAATGAACTCAACGGCGCCGGTGAAGGCAGCGCCAGTGGAAACGGCGAAGGCCGATGCCGGTTCAAAGGCGGCAGTAACACCCGACAAAGCGGCGGCGCCTGAGCCGAATCGCGCCCAGGCGTACTATCACCTGGCTTTGGCCAGCGTGTATGAGGATGACGCCATCTCCGAGGGACACTCCGACGAGGTGAACCAGGCCATCGAGCAGTACAAACTAGCCCTTGATGCCGATCCCAATTCCGCCGAGTTGAGCGACGATTTGGCAGATCTTTACTTCCGCGCTGACCGCGTGCACGATGCCCAGACCACTGCGATCACGCTGCTAAAGTCTCATCCCGACGACATTGACGCGCACCGCCTTTTGGGGCGCATTTACCTGCGGCAACTGGGCGAGGGTGCAAACGGCGGAGCGCCCTCAGTGAGTTCCAGCAACGTGCTGGACCAGGCGATTGCCGAATTCGAGAAGATCATTGCCCTGCAGCCAAGAAGCGTGGAAGACCACATGGTGCTGGGCCAGCTTTACACCGTGAAGCATCTGCCTGAAAAGGCAGAGGCCGAGTTCAAAACCGCGCAGGATATTGAACCGGAGTCGGAAGAGGTAGTGCTCAACCTGGCGCGCCTGTACGCCGAAAGCGGGGACGTGCAACATGCCGTGAAAGCCATTGAGGCTATACCGGTAGCAGGGAGAACGCCGAAAATGGAGTTCACCCTCGGGGCTCTTTACGACCAGTTGAAGCAGCCCAAGGATGCCATCGCCGCCTATAAGCGCGCCGACGACCTGGAGCCCGGTGACTTGCAGACAATGGATGCGCTGGCCTCAGCAATGCTGAGCGCCGACCAACTTGACCAGGCCCTCAAGGAGTATCAGGCGCTGGCCGAGGCGGACCCTGAAAACACTGAGGCGCTGGTTCATATTGGTGAAATTCAGCGGCGCCAGGGCAAGTATGAAGACGCGCTGGCCACGATTCGCAAGGCGCGCAAAATCGATCCGACTTCGTTGGAGGCGGGGTTTAATGAAGGGCTGCTGCTCGATATTCTGGGCCGCTTCGACGACGCCATCCAGACTTACCAGCAGATGGTCGACGCTACTTCGCACGCCAACGGCGCTTATACCGACGAGGAGAAAAACAACCGCTCCATCTTCCTGGAACGCCTCGGCGCGGTTTGCCTCGAGGACAACAAAACGGAGCCGGCGATCGCGGCATACCAGAAAATGATCGATATGGGCGGAAGCTACGCTGCCCGCGGATACCAGGGGCAAGTTGACACGTACCGCAGCGCCCACCAGTTCGATAAGGCGATCGCGGTCTCCCGCAAGGCCGTTGCCGCCAGTCCGCAAGACCGCGACCTGAAGCTGATGCTTGCCGGAGAACTCGCCGACCAGGAACATCCAGACGAAGGTCTGGCAATGGCCAAGAGCCTTCTCGAAGGCGCTACTCCGGACCAGCAGCGAGGGGTTTGGTTGGCTTTGGCGCAGATGAACGTTCGCCTGCATCGCTGGAAAGACGCTGAGGATGCCCTGGACAAGGCCGATCCGCTGGCGACCAAGAAGGATGACCGCACCTACTTGTTCTTTCTACGCGGCGAATGGGCCGAGCGTCAGAAGCACTTCGATGAGGCCGAGCAGTTTTTCCGCCAGGCGCTGAATCTGGATCCGGCCAACGCAATGACCCTCAACTATCTCGGTTATATGTGGGCAGACAAAGGGATCAAGCTACCCGAAGCCCTGAAAATGATTCGCCAGGCAGTCGATCTCGAACCCATGAGCGGCGCATATCGGGATTCACTGGGTTGGGTCTATTTCAAAATGGGCGACTACGAACTTGCGGAGGACAACTTGCGGCAGGCCGTTAATCGCGATCAGACCGATCCCACAGTGCACATGCACCTGGGCGATCTTTATGAAAAGACCGGACGCATTCGATTGGCCGCGGCGCAGTGGCAGCTTTCGCTGGATGAATTCGCAAAGTCGTCTGCTGCCGACATCGAGCCCGGCGATGTAGAGAAAGTTCAGAAGAAGCTGGAAGGCGCGCGCGTCAGGCTTGCCAAAGAGGACAGCTCTGTGGGTCAGGCCAAACCGGAATAATTCCGCACATAAAGGTGTCCCCCTCCCGCGATATAACCATATCTGAGCAGCGAGTTTCGCGGTTGCGCAGAGAGGGCCGGACCAGATGATTTCGCTCAAGACCGAATCCAGGGCCGCATTGCCTCCGGGAATCGCGGTTGCTGATGGCGCAAACAGCCCACTAACACGCAGAGTCCACTCCGAGCCGGCGCACGCCTACCGGACGCCATTTGCGCGTGACGCTGCTCGAGTGCTGCACTCGCGCGCCTTTCGCCGGCTCGCAGGGAAGACACAGGTCTTTACGCGCCTCCCCGCCGAGGGGCTATCCGACCATTTCCGGAGCCGGCTGACGCATACACTCGAAGTGACCCAGATCTCTCGCACCATTGCCAAGGCTCTGGGCCTGAACTTGGAACTGGCAGAAGCCCTGGCCCTGGCCCACGACATCGGGCATCCTCCGTTTGGCCACGCCGGAGAGAAAGCGCTCGACCGCGCTCTTAGCGCGCACGGACTCAGATTCGATCACAATCTTCATGCTCTCCGCATCGTTACGTGGTTTGAGGAGCGTTATCCGGCGTTCCGCGGGCTCAACCTCACCCTCGCAGTCCGCGAAGGCATTGTGAAACATTCACGCGACTACTCAGCCCACGACTATCCCGAGTTGGCCGAGTATTTTCTCGACCGCTTTCCGCCGCTCGAAGCACAACTCATCGACATGGCGGACGAGATTGCTTATCTCACCGCCGATCTCGATGATGGGCTGGATTCCGGCATTCTGGTTCTTGATCAGGTTCTCGATGCTGTGCCTTTAGTCCGGGGCTTTCACGACACTGCGCGCGCGAAGTATCCCGCTGCCGCGCCCCGCCTGGCCGTTTACGAGGCGCTGAGGCAGCTTTTGAATGCGTGGGTTACCGATCTGATCAACGAAGTTCGTTTTCGCGTCCATGCGCTCGGCGCGACGACCCTTGAAGAAATTCGCAGCGCCCCGCAGAGACTGGCGGCACTCACCGGGCGCATGGAAACTGAACGTGCAGCCGTCAAGGCCTTCCTCTACGCCAATCTCTACAACACACCCGCCCAGGAACAGGAGCACGCGCAAGCCGGAGAAGTGATCCTTGAGCTGTTTGGCTCCTTCATGTCCGATCCGAGTTTGATGCCGCCGGACCACCAGGCGCAGGTTCCTACCGAGGGGCTGGCCCGCACCGTTGCCGACTACATTGCCGGAATGACCGACAGCTACATTGTGCAATTGTGGGCCAAATCCAGCCGCAACTAACGCAGAGATTTCGCATCCCCCCCAATTACGAGGTCACCTTCGCGAGTCGGTTATAAAGCCATGCGAAAACCGCTCCGCCGATCAGCCCGTCCGCGGCTGCATACAATGTTCCAATCAGCACCTGAACAACGGTGTGATTTGCATGGTAGCCGGGATAGACAGAGGCCATCAGTTCCAGAAAGTTCTGCGCATAGTTTGTGCACCCAAGGTTCACCAGCAGCACTGCCAGAACCGCGCCGCCACATAGAATCGCGCACTCCAGGGCCAGAGCTTTGATATTGAATTTCATCCCTCGCACCTCGGACTAGAATTCTAATCCCGTGAACAGCGGATACCGCTGTGAAGGCAAGCTTACCGATTTTGATCGCGTAAGGAGTGGTCCTCTGTCCGCGAATGCGGGGTCAACTATTGCACGGTGCCCTGCGGGCGAATGCGCCGGAGATCCAGCGCGCAAAGAACGGCATTCTGGGCATTCAGGCGTAGATTGTCGGCCGCGGCCCACAGCCATAGACGCGAGGCCTGGTTGGAATTTCGGCCTTGCAGCTCGGGACGGAGCCGAACCAGGATGTCATTCTGTCCGGTCGCGGCCAGGTTCGATGGCGAATCGGTGTCCTCCAGCACCAACTCGACATGTTCACCAGTCAAAGCCTCTTCAAGGGCGCCAATCTCCACCGGCCGCTCCAATTCCACGGCGATGGAGAACGTAACCCCGTGGAAAACCGGCGCATGAATCACCTGCAATGCCAATGAAGGGCCTCGACCGCCGGTGACTGCCTCGTAGTGGCGGCGAATGCGCGATTCCACGTCCAGCAGGCTCACCTTCGAACTTTCGCCTGTGCCCGCAAGCAAGTTGTATGCGGCTTGAGCATCGTAGATGCCCTGCGGCAGCGACTGGAAGCTGAGCAGGCTGACAGTCTGCTGATGCAGTTCGTCCATGGCGGCCCGGCCAAAGTCGCTGGCCGGCTCCAGCACCGTGGCAGCAGCAAAACGCACCGGCGCGGCCTGCTGCAACCGTTGGAGCAGTAGCGCGAGCGCCACGACGGCTGGGTGAGCAGGAACCACGGCCGGCGTGAAGAGATCAACGGCCGCCGCTTCCGCGTCGAGCCATGGCGCTCGAATCACTACTCCGGGCTCCCGATCCAATGCTGCTGATAGATCAAGGACCGTCGATCCGGCACGTAATGCCTGCTGCCAGTGACGGCGCGTGAGACTTTCGCTGCCACAGAAGAATGTGAAGTCCGCTTTTTCAAAGGCGTCGGCACTGATGGCCTGGATAAACGTGGCCTCGTCGCCTACCTGGTCGATTTGACCGTGCGCGCCTTCTTCGTCGAGCAGCGCAAAGCTGGCCGAGTCAAGCGGCGATTCGGAAAGGACTTCCTTCAGCTCCCGGCCGACCAAAGTCGAGGCCCCGGCGATGGCAATTCTGTACACTGCGATCCTTCTTCTTGCCTGTGAATTCGGTTATGGTCTCGATGAGCCAGGTTCTGACGCCACCGGCGAAGGAGCGGGTGGATCGAGCGGCCTTCTGCGCCGTCGCCTTGACCAGCCATACGCCGCCCGCGCCCAAATCCCCGAGAACATATATGCCAGCGCTACCGGGAACATGACCACATTCGAGTACCGTAGCGCAATGTATGCGATCAATGCCAGCAGCATCAATAACTGAAAGGGATGCCGGCGCGAGAAATTGATTTCCTTGGCCGACCAGAAGCGCCAGGTGCTGACCATCAGGAACCCCGTCAGTCCGACAAGGATGAGCCAGGGAACGGCGACCCACCACTCCTCGACTGGATAGGCATTAAAGAAGTGGACCGTGGCGGCAAGCAAGCCCGCCGCCGCGGGGATTGGCATGCCCACAAAGTATTTTCTGTCGGCGCGGCCAGGGTTGCGCGGCTGCGCATCCGGGCTAATGTTGAAGCGCGCCAACCGTGAAGCTCCGCTAAGAAGAAAAAGAAAGCAGATGAAAGCGCCGGCCTGCATCAAGTGCTGCCGCATCTGCGGGTTCATTGAGTCGGGAAGGAAATGGAAACCCCAGACAAACGCCAGAATGCTTGGCGCCATACCGAAAGTAATAACGTCGGCCAGTGAGTCCAGTTCCCTGCCGAAATCGCTGGCAGTGTTGGTGAGGCGCGCAATGCGGCCGTCAAGAGCATCGAATGGAATGGCAAACAGAATGGCAATGGCTGCCCAGTCCAAATGCCCGTGCGCCTGCCCGCTTCCATCGAGGGCTGCGATGGTCTGGGTGATTGAAAAGTAGCCGGCTCCAAGGCTCCCTGCGGTGAACAAAGAAGGCAGCAGATACATGCCTCGCCGGAGGCGCGGATGCGGTTTGCCCTTTCCCTGAAAGTCAAAGGAATTCACGCGCTCTCTCCTTGGGGCATCGCAGCCAGTATGCTGGCGCCGCCTTTGACCCTGTCTCCGACCTTGACCCGCAAAACCGCGCTCGATGGAATCACAACATCGACCCTGGAGCCAAACTTGATGAGCCCCACGCGCTGCCCACGCTCGACCGATTGCCCCTCATTGCAGCGAAAGACAATGCGCCGCGCCAGAAGCCCGGCGATCTGCTTGAAGGTGACTTCATACCCTCCGTCCGGACCCTGGCCGCGCACGGTCACTGCGTTTTGTTCGTTGCGCTCCGCCGACGCGGGGTTCATGGCATTCAGGAACTGGCCCTTCTGATAGCGCACGCGGCTCAGAACCCCGCCGATGGGGGCACGGTTCACATGAACATCGAAAACACTCAGGAAGATGCTGATTCGCTGTCGCGAACCTTCGGGTGTCGAAATGGAAGTGGTTTCAGTAACCAGGCCGTCACCGGGAGAAACAATCAAGCCTTCGCCGGCTGGAACTGTGCGTTGAGGATCGCGGAAGAACCAAAGGAAAAATGCTGCCAGCAGGACCGGCGCTACGCTCCAGATCCATTCTCCTGTAATCCACTTGAGCGCGGCAGCCACTGCCAGCAAGCTCAACCCGTAGATGTAACCGTCGCGAACCATGGTTCCCAACGATTATACGGTGGCTAAGGAGATGAACCCATTGCACAAAGGAATCGATGAGGCGCAGACAAACAAATCACACTGCCCAGCGGAACCGCCCGGCAAGTGAGCCACAAAAGCCTGGACCCTCAGAACTTAAGCCACGGCGGGAACGCGGCGCTCGAGGGCGAAAATCAGATCCTTGGCGTGCAGCTTGAGTTTCTTCAAGCGCACTTCTTCAAGTTGTTCGTCTTCGGAAAGGTATGGCTTTTGAAGCAACTCTTCCAAACGCTGAGCGTAGCGGCGATGTTCTGCGTGCAGGCGATCGATCTCTTCGCCCAGCATGGAACCTTGTACTTCGTCCATCAAGCACCTCCGGTTCGGTGGTTTGTTTAGGTTATACCTGGCCACCGTTTTTCTTAGAACATTTACATATATCGCCGTTCTGGGTGAATCGGCAAGTCAGAAATCCGCTATTAGTAATGCCACCCTGTGAAAATCGCGGGGATGTCGCAGGACGAAGGGGACCACGTTGGCTCAGCAGAACTGGAGGTGCATGACCACCGCATCTTCAATGGGATCAACGTAGTAGGTCCTTCGAAGACCGTTTTGGCTGAAGCCCGCGGAGCGGTAGAAGGACAGCGCAGTGTGATTTGACGCACGCACCTCGAGGACGATCTCGAGCACACCCGCCATGCGCAGTTCGTTGACCAGGCCGACGAAGAGCGTGCGGCCCAGACCTTGCTGCTGACTCCCAGCAGATACGGCGATCGATTCAAGCTCCGCCTGTGGCGGCAGGAAGCTGGCCACGATAAAGCCCTCGACGCGCCCTTGCTGTTGACTGGCAGTGACCAAGGCGATGCGGCGAGGTATCGATTCGGCTTTCAATGCGTCAAGATAAGCCGACTCCAGCCAGCGCGGCGCTTCCGGCAAAGTGGCGGCAATCTCCATCACCCGCGGTACGTCGGCTGCGGTCATGCGCCGAACCTGCACGTTTTCCGTCGAGGACACCATGAGCTCTAAGACCTCGTTTGTTTAGCTTCGATCTCCGCGCCGAAGATCTCTGCATCCGAGCGGCGCAGGTAGTGACCGTCAAGCAGGGCCAGGTCGGCAACGGCTCCAGCAGTCAGGCGTCCCTCCCCGAGACGCAGCGTGTCTGCCGCGGTCGGCGGAGACGTCGCGACAAGTTGAGCGATTGGCCACGCGGCGGCCAGGATTGCGGCTGCTTCGTCATCGCAAACAGCAACACGGACCGGTGCTGGATGGATCGCTGCAAGTTCACGGGGGCCAGCGAGAATCTCGCTCGCGGCTGATCCAATGCGCTCCAGCCTGAGGAAGACCTCGCCCCGATGTGCACTGAGCGCGGACGACGGCACACCAGACTTGCGCGAAAGCACTTCGAGCCGCGAGAGTGCGACGACCGGAATCGCAGCTTCCTTCGGCCAGGCCCTTCACTGCGCTCAGCCCGACGCGGACACCTGTAAAACTACCCGGCCCATTCACGACGATGATTCCGCCCAACCCTCTGAGCCCAACCCCAGCCGATTCGAGCAGCTCAGCCACTGCGGCGACCAGCGTCGCCGAGTACGTCCGTCCAGCCAGCTCGGTTTGTCCGAGAATCTCGACGTCGCGTCCCGCCAGGCGGGCCAGCGCGACTGATCCCGTCGGGCCGCAGGTGTCGATGGCGAGAATCGGCTGACCGAACGACACCAATCCTCCTCAGACCGCAGCCAGCGCCTGATCCAGGTCAGCGATCAGGTCTTCCTTATCTTCGATCCCGATCGACAGCCGGATTCGCCCTTCGTTGATCCCCATCGACTGGCGCACTTCCTCGCTCACAGAGCCATGCGTGGTGGTTGCCGAGTGTGACGCCAGCGACTCAACGCCGCCCAGGGATTCCGCATTGATGAAGATCTTGATCGCTTTCAGGAAGCTTGCCGCTTCCTCGCGCGACTTGAGCTCGAAGCTCATCATCGATCCGAAGCCCTTCTGCTGTTTCACTGCCAGCTCGTACTGCGGATGCGTCTTCAGCCCAGGGTACGCCAGCTTGGTCACCTTCTTGTGCGTGGAGAGGAACTCCGCCACCGCACGGCCGTTCGCCTCATGCTGCTGAATGCGCAGTGGCAGTGTCTTGATGCCGCGCAGGACGAGGAAGCACTCGAATGGAGACATGACGCCGCCGGCCGCCTTTTGAACGAAACTGAAGCGCTCCTTGTGCTCGGGCTTTGAACCGATCAGTGCTCCGCCCAGGCCGTCAGAGTGGCCGTTGAGGTACTTTGTGGTCGAATGCATCACAATGTCTGCACCCAACTCAAGCGGGCGCTGCAGCGCGGGCGACAGGAATGTGTTGTCCACGCTCACCTCGACACCATGGGCGTGCGCAATCTTCGCCACGCCGGCAATATCCGTCAGCACCATCAGCGGATTGCTTGGCGTTTCAATGTGCACAAGCTTCGTGTTCGGCTTGATCGCCGCTTCCACTGCCGCCAGGTTGCTGGAGTCGACATATTCGATCTCGATGCCATAGCCGCTCACAATCTGATCGAAGAGACGCACGGTGCCCGCGTACACATCGCGCGAGCAGACGATGTGGTCGCCCGCGTGGAGCATGGCCACCAACGCGGAGATGGCGGCCATTCCGGTGGTAAACGCGTGCCCGCTCGTTCCGCCCTCCAAGGTGGCCAGTGCCGATTCCAGCCGGTCGCGGGTAGGGTTACCGGCGCGCGAGTAGTCCCAGCCGCGGTCGCTGCCGATACCGGTGAGTTCAAAGGTCGACGAAAGATAGAGGGGCACGTTAACAGCGCCCGTGAGAGGGTCAGGGTGCTGTCCGGCGTGAACGGCAAGGGTTGAGTACTTGTATGGAGACATGGGATTAGCTGTCGGCTCCTGGCGTTTAGCTACTAGCTTATCGCGCGAAGCGATGGGTTCGGCCAGCCAATCATTGGACGACGATATGCACACGCTGAAATGCATTATTGGCCGTCAAACTGCGACCGGCACAACAGTTTCCGAATCCCGGTTGGCGAGAAATCGCAACCAAACGATGCAATTATCCCCGCAGGCCGTTGCGAGCGCTTACGTAAACTGGCTGCGAAACACTGCCTTGATGTGCGCCAAGCGCGCGTGCAGCGCCTCCGCCTCTTCTTTCATCCCCAGCCGATTGGCCAGCTCGATGGCGTCGTAATAACATTCCTTGGCGTCGCTGTAGCGCGCCGTTGCATCGCTTGAGGAGTGTGCCTCATACATATCGTCGTAGGCTTTTTCGCCCATCGCCTTCAGGCGGGCCAGTTGCTCCAGGCCGGTCTTCAGGTCCAGGTCGTCAGCCATTTTCCAACCTACCTTGCCACCGCGGCAGCCTGCTTCGGTGTGCGCACTGACGGGAAATAGCCGGTACGGGTACGCACCGTCAGCTTGCCGGACCCCTTGGACTCAGCAGTGACTTCAACGCGCCTGAAGCCTGGGGCGGTTGTCGGCTTTGTCGAATGGTAGCCCAGCGTGTACTGGCTGCGGATATCGCGTGCCACTTCGGCGGCAATCTGATCCACCTGGTCGATCGACTTGGGGAAGAATGCCATTCCACCCGTCTCGGTCGAGAGCAAGGTAAGCGCACGCCGCGCATTCCGCACTTCGGCGCGGCTCATCTCGTCTCCAAAGAGCAGTCCAATGGAGTAAATCACCGGCCCGGAAAGCTGCTGCACGCGTTCGATGGTCTGCTCCAGGTTCTGACTCGACGCGTTGTCCTCTCCATCGGTGATGAGGACAAGAACCTGCTTGGGCCGCTTGGCGTCGGCCACCAGCTTGTCTGCCGAGGCCACGACTGCATCGTAGAGCGCTGTGCCGCCGCGAGAATCAATGTGCGATAGTCCGTCGCGAAGCTTGCCGATATTCGCCGTGAAATCGCAATCGATGAATGCCTCATCGGAAAAGTTCACCACAAAAGCTTCGTCCTGCGGGTTCGAGGCTTCAACGAGGTCGAGGGCGGATTTGTTCACCGAGGGCCGCTTGCGGTACATCGACCCTGAGTTGTCGACTACAAGCCCCAGGGAAACGGGCAGATCGGTGTGCTGGAAGCTGATCAGCGTCTGCTTCACTCCGTCTTCGTAAACGGTGAAGTCGTCCTTGGTAAGGTTCTGTACCAGATTGCCGCCATCGAGGACCGTGGCATTGAGCACCACCTCTTCCACGTCGGTATGGAGCAGGTAGCCCTCGCCCTCCTTTTTCAGGGGGCCGGAGGAGGGAGCCGGAGTGACCGCGTCAGGCGAGCGCACCGGATCGGTATCAACCGTAAGCGGCGATTTCGCCTGCGTCGCAGCTTGCGGCTGCGGGGCCTGCTGCGCGGCTAAAGCAAGCCCGGCGGCGACAAGAAAGGAAACCAGAATCGCGTTATTGCAGAGGCGCATAGTAGCCGGTGCGAGCATATACCGTAAGCGGAGGAAGGCCTGGAGGCGGATTCACCTTCACCTTCACTTTACGCCACTTGCCATCGCGAGTCAGGTCGCCAGGTTTGTAGCCAATCACATATTGATTGCGAAGCTCAGTGGAGATCTTTTCGGCGATGTCGCTCATTTCATCCACGTCGTCGACGCGAAAGAGCCGTCCACCGGTCGCGGAACTGATGTCGTCAAGAAGCTGCGGCCCCGTCCGCTCCTCGGGAGTGGGCGCATACGGATCGAAGATGCCGATGGAGTAAATCTCCACGTCGGCTTCGCGCACGGCCGCTCGCACCTCACCCTCGGTATAGCGCGAGCGGTTGTCGCCCCCGTCGGACACCACCAGCAGTGCCTTGCGCTCGTGGTGGGCGTCCTTCATCTTGGCGATGCCGAAGTAGATCGCATCCAGCAGCGCCGTGCGGTTGCCGGTTTGAACCGTGGCCAGCCTGGCCTGAATGTCGTCAACGGAGCTGGTGAAGTCCTCAATCAACTCAGGGCGGTCGTTGAATCCGATGACGAAAAACTCGTCCTGAGGGTTTGCCGTTTTAATGAACTGCAAAATCGCTTCGCGGGCGCGGACCAGCTTGGATGACATGGAACCGGAGAGGTCGAAAATGATGCCGATGGAAACGGGTGCATCTTCGCTGGCGAAACTCGCGATCTTCTCCTCGCCGTTATTTTCGTAAACCTGGAAATCCTCTTTCTCCAAACCGGTCACCAGCCGGTTCAACGGGTCGGTGACGGTGACTGGGACCAGCACCATATCCACATTCATGCGGATAAATGAGCCCGGGTGAATGTGAAGCGATGCCGCGCCGGTATCAGGCGCAGCCTCCGCTCCCTTTGGCTCGCTCGCAGGCGCAGTGGTGGACGACGGCGGCTCGACGTGTATTTTGTTCAGTTGATCTTCCTGCGCGCGTAGCTGCACGAGGCAAAATACCGCTGCCAGCGCCCCCATCGAAACAAAACGGCCAAACTGGGCACAGCGGCAAAAGAAGGCAAGCTTGCCTGCCCCTTTTGGAGTCACGTGCTGGGGAAGCATCCTCATGAGGCACCACGGAAGGTTGAAGGCGATATTACCATCATTGGCATGCCGTTGCTGTCAGCAGATTGTCACCTGAACGCCACCTGGACGAGCGTTCAAGCAGTCCGCCCGCGCCAAGCGCTAAGATACAATCGAGGTTGGGCCGACTCGCCACTTCAATGTGCAGTAAGGGTTCAACAAAACTCAAAATCCACACATTCTCGGAGAGCAAGACCTTCCTCATGGCTCGTATCTATCCTTTTCGTGCCTGGCGCTACAATCCCTCTTCGGTTCGCCTGGAAGATGTGGTCACGCAACCCTATGACAAGATCTCGCCGGCCATGCAGCAGGCGTACTACCAGCGCAGCCCCTTCAACCTTGTCCGCATCATCCTGGGACTGCCTGAGCTATTTGACGCAGAGAAGGGTGAAAACGTATATACCCGCGCGGCGCAGGATTTCCGCGCATGGCGTGAGCAGGGCGTCCTGATCCAGGAAAATGAGCCCTGCGTGTTCGCGTACGCCCAGCGTTTTAAGGTTCCTGGGACCGAGGTCGAGAAGGAACGGCGCGGATTTATCGCACTGGGCAAGCTCCACGAATATGCCGACCAGGTGGTCTTCCGCCACGAGCAAACTCTCTCAAAACCCAAGAGCGACCGGCTCAACCTGCTGAAGGCAACACAGGCCCATTTCGGCCAGATCTTCATGCTTTACTCTGACCCGGCCGGCAGCGTGGAAAAGATTCTCTACGATGGCAATGACGCCGCCGACGCCGAGGTCACCGACGAGTACGGCGTTCAGCACCGGCTCTGGCGGGTGAACAATCCCGCAGCCATTCGCCTGCTGGTGACAGCCATGAGCGACAAGAAGCTCATTATTGCGGACGGCCACCACCGCTACGAGACGGCGCTGAAGTACTCCAAAGAGCATCAGGGCGCGACCCATGGCAAAAGCGGTTCGAGCACGCAGCAGTTGCCACAGCCCGAGTTCCCCGAGGCCGCTGCCATGATGACCTTTGTCAACATGGATTCGGACGGACTGGTGATCTTGCCCACGCACCGGGTGGTGCACGGTCTCGACGGCTTTTTCGCCACAGCCTTCTTCAAGGCAGCCGAGGCCTACTTCGAGGTCAAACCGTTGCCGCCCTTTGAGGCCGCATCGTTTATTGAGGAGTTATCGCGCGAGGCAGGAACGGCTTTTGTCGCCGTCACCGTTGCCGGCGCATTCCTCCTGCGGGCCAAGCCAGATGCCATGACCGAAGCCCTGGCCGCTCTGCCCGAGCGTCAGCGGCAGCTCGACCTGACTCAATTGCACTCAGTGGTGTTGGACCGCTTGCTTGGCTTGGATGCCGAAAAGGTGCGCGAGCAGACCAACCTGCGCTATCTGCGCGACGCCCAGGAAGCTGTCGATCAGGTGCGCAATGGCGAGGCCGATATTACGTTCCTTACCAAGCCGGTGACCATGGAGCAATTGAAGGAAGTTGCCTTTGCCGGAGAAGTGATGCCGCAAAAATCGACAGACTTTTTTCCCAAGCTGCTCAGCGGCCTGGCTATCTATGCCCTCGACTGAGGTCCGGAAAGAGGCGCCGCTCGAGCCGATGCGAATGGCATCGCAGATCGGTCATCCTGACCCAGTTCCGCCTCGGCGGGACAACCGAATTAGAAGCACCCACATTTGTCTTTCGCCTCACCCATCACAGATTGGGGTGCCCCGTCCAAGCTTCGCTTGGGCGGGAAGCACAAACCCCAATTCGACCTCTCTCAATGCACCTCAAACCCGGGCGCCCCACCCTCGCCGCGCCTTTGTTTTTGTGGCCAGGGTGGACCCGCACCCCCTTCAACCGGTCGTCCTGAGCCACCGAGTCCAGCCCCGGCGGGACGAGGAAGTCGATCGACCCACATTTCGTCCTCTTCGCGGCACTTTGATCTCCCTCGCGCTCATCGCGGCCTGCGCCGCTGCTTTTGCGCAATCTCCTCCTGCCGCTCCGCGCTTTGTAGTGGTGCTCGATGCAGCACATGGCGGCGACGACTCGGGTGCTCGCCTTGGCAGCGAGACGGAAAAAGCGTTCACGCTAGCCTTCAGCGTCCGGCTGCGCTCCTTACTCGCTGCGCGAGGCTTCGCCGTGGTGACGACGCGCGACTCCGACACTGGCGTGGATCCCGCTCGCCGCGCCGACATTGCCGACCACGCCAATTCCCAGGCCTGCCTGAGCCTGCACGCTGCCACCAGCGGGTCCGGCGTGCACCTGTTCGTTTCTTCGCTTGCGCCTGTTCATGACGTGCGGTTTCTCCCATGGAAGACAGCGCAGGCAGCCTGGGTGATGCGCAGCGTCTCTCTGGCCGGCTTGGTCAATTCGGCGCTCTCGCATGCCAATGTGCCCGTCACCCTGGGGCGCACTGCGTTGCCTGCGATCGACAGCATGACCTGTCCGGCCGTAGCCATTGAGATCGCGCCAGATCGATCATCCGATGCGCAGGGAACAGCGAGCCTCGACAATGCGGATTATCAAGCGCGCGTGGCAGACGCACTCGCCGCTGCCCTGGTGGAGTGGCGATCGGAATCCCGGGAGGATCACCAGCCGTGATTCCTCGCCACCAGACCGTTCTCTTCGTTGTTCTGCTCGCGGCCTCCGCCATCATGGGCGTATTGCTCTGGAACCAGTTGCGCCGCGCTCACGATCGCCTGCTCCGAGGCGAGGATTCCGCTCCGACGCAGGCGCCGCTGGTGGCTCCGGCCGAGCAAGCCACGCTCATGGTGGCCAACGATGCCGATAACACCGTCCAGCCTCGCATCCTCACGCTGCCCTTGCCGCAGAATCCCGAGGCCCGGGCGCACGCCGTACTGGGCAGATTGCTCGATCTCTACGCGGCTCCCGAATCCACGCATCCCGTGCCCGGCGGCGCAAGTTCGATCGCAGAGGTCTTTCTCTTGCCTGTCGCGAGTTCGAGCGGGAGCGGAACGTCCGAAGGTTCCGAGATTGCAGTGGTGAACCTGACGGGCGCATTCGTCGCAGGTCATCCTTCTGGCCTCGAGACTGAATCGCTCACGGTGCTTTCCATCTGCGCGACGCTCAATGCGAATCTGCCGCGCGTGACCGAAGTGCGCTTTCTCGTCGATGGGCAACCGCGCGCGAGTCTTGCGGGCCACGCCGATCTGATGCGCACCTATTTGACCAACGAGAACGGAGCGGCAGTTGGAGGTGGCCGGCCATGACGCGCGGTAACATGACACGCGCAAAGAAGATTTCGGCGTGGGCCGCGCTGCTCGGATCCGCACTCGCGCTCCGAATTGGCCTTGCCGTCGGCTCGCCCAATATCTTCTTTCCCGATGAGATCTTTCAGACGCTCGAGCCGGCGCACAGGCTGGCGTTTGGCTATGGCGTCATCTCATGGGAGTGGAGGCTGGGGATTCGCTCCTGGGTCTTCCCCACATTTCTCGCCGGAGTGATGCGCGCCTCCGCCTGGGTTTCGTCATGGGCTTCATATTCGCCGGGCGCGGCTTCATCCGCCTATATTGTCGGAACGGCGATCGTTCTCTCGCTGATTTCTCTCGTCACAATCTGGTTCGGGTATGCATGGGCAAAGCGCGCCAGCGGTACGACGGCGGCGATCATCGCGGCCATCGCGTGCTCTTTTTTCTTCGGGTTCGTTTACTTTGCGCCCAAAGCGCTCAATGAAGTCGTGGCCGCACATGTCCTGCTGCCCGGGCTTTATCTTGGCGTATACGGCGAGAAACTCGGCGAACGAAAGCGGCTATTCCTCGTAGGGTTTCTTTGCGCGCTGGCCGCATGCCTGCGCATCCAATTACTGCCCGCGCTTCTCTTTGCGATGGTCTACTTCTGCTATCCGCGCTGGCGTGCCCGAATTCCCGCGGTCGCAGCGGGAGCTCTCGTTCCCGTGCTTTTTTTTGGGGCCGTTGATTGGATGACGTGGTCCTATCCCTGGCAGTCATTTTTCCGGTACTACCAGGCCAACACCACGCCGGGAATTGGCCGGCAGTTCTGGTCGCAGCCTTGGTATTGGTACTTATTGGTTCTTCTGGTTTTGCTCGGTCCAGTGGTCTTGCTTCTCTTTCACGGGGCGCGCCGAAGTCCATTTCTGGCCATTTTCTGCGCCATCGTCGTGGTCTCGCATAGCTTCATTGCGCACAAAGAGATTCGCTTCATCTATCCCATTCTTGCTCCGGCAATCACGATGGCGTCGATGGGCATTGTCGATCTGCTCAGCGAAATCAAGGCAGGAATGAGATTCCTCGAGAATCCCAGGTGGATTGTGGCCGTCAGCGTCGCGTTTTTCCTGGTCTCTTCTGCCCTTCTAACGGCGCAATGTGCGGACTGGTACAAAACTCGATGGGGAGACGGCGCGTTCGATCGGCTCAGCCGCGAGCCGGCACTATGTGGAGTGGGAATCTACCACGCGATCTGGTGGCAGTCTGGAGGCTACACCCATCTGCATCGCAATGTGCCCATCATCCCGCTGGAAAACACCGAACAACTTGCGAAGGATGCTCCCGCCATCAATGCGCTGATCGCGCCGGGTGATTCATCCGGGCTTCCGTCAGGATTCGTGCAATCGCAGTGCTGGGAGGGAGTCTGCTTGTATCAACGCCCTGGAAACTGCGCATCTCCCGCCGCCGGCGAAGACCTCAACGCCTATCTGAAGCGGATCGGAGAATAAAAGAGGAGCGGCACTTCCCTCAACCGGTCATCCCGAGCTTCAGTTTTCAGAGGGTCATCCTGAGCGAATTCCCCGGCTTACCGGAACGAAGTCGAAACACCTGCATTTGCTTTTCGATTCTTATCCGTCATAAACATGGGTGCCCCAGGTCTGGATTTTCAGACCTGGGATACCACAAACGCCGCACAGCCACTTTCAACCCACCACAAAGCGGGGTGCCCCATCCTAAAACTCGAAGCGCAGCGAAGAGTTTTAGGGTGGGATAGCACTCCCGCCAACCAGGCACGAAAAGCTGAAAGCTGTTCACCGTGACTTCGCCCTCGAGGGTCTAACCTAGAAGCATGGCACCAACCATCGGAGTTTTCGATTCCGGCTTTGGCGGGTTGACCGTGCTGCGCTCGCTCATCGAACGCCTTCCCGGCGCGCGCTTCGTCTTTCTCGGCGATACGGCGCGGCTCCCCTACGGCTCCAAGTCGCGCCGCACCATCGCTCGATACGCCGCGCAGAGCGCGCAGTTTCTTGTCAACGAGCAGGGCGCCGAGTTCCTGGTAATCGCCTGCAACACCGCCAGCGCGCTGGCGCTCGACGCCATCCAGGAAACTGTTTCCGTTCCCGTGTTGGGCGTGATTGAGCCCGGAGCTGCCGCTGCCCGCGCCGCCTCGCAGACAGGCGACGTCCTCGTTGTCGCCACTGAGGCCACCGTACACAGCCGCGCCTATACGGCCGCCTGCGCTGCTCATGGTCTTCGCACCATTGAAAAAGCCTGCCCGCTGCTCGTTCCGCTGGTCGAAGAAGGTTGGACCAATCACCCGGTCACGGCTGAGGTGATTGAAATTTATCTCAATGAGCTTCGCGCCGAAGCGGAATCTCGCGGCATGAATCCCGACACGCTGGTGCTGGGCTGCACGCATTACCCGCTGCTGCGGCAGCTCTTTGAGGGCGCGGTGCGGCCTGGGGCTAAAGTGATCGATTCCGCAGAGTCCGTGGCGCAGACTGCCGCGGGAATGATCAAGGTCCACGCACAGCCGGCTGCGGGCGGAATCCCACAGGAAACTGAGGTCCGCTGCTTCGCCACCGACTCCGTAGAGAAATTCGAACGCCTGGGCCCGCGGTTCCTTGGCCATCCGGTGGGGCATGTAGAGTTGATCGACCTTGGCGGATAAAGAGGGCTCGGCGGATGAACCACGCTATGCATCTTGGAACGAAATTCGCTCTGGTATTCTGAATGGCGGCAGTTCCACTGTTCCCCTTTCTGGACTAGGTACTTGGAGGCACTCTCATCGCATGATCAATTTGGCAGGCAAGACAGCCGTGGTCTTCGGGCTGGCCAACAAGCGCTCCATCGCATGGGGCATCGCCCAGAAGCTCCACGAGGCCGGCGCCACTTTGGCCATCTGCTACCAGAACGAACGCATGAAGTCCGAGGCCGGCGACCTGATCAACGAACTTTCCGGCGCCAGCGGCTTCCAATGCGACGTCTCCAACGACCAGGAAATTGTGGCGCTGTTTGCTGCGCTGAAGGAGAAGTACGGCAAGCTCGATATCCTCGTCCACGCTGTCGCTTATGCGCCTCCCGAAGACCTGAAAGGCGATTTCATCAACACCAGCCGCGAGGGTTTTCGCATCGCTCACGACGTAAGCGTTTATTCGCTGATCGCCGTCAGCCGCGGCGCTGTGCCGCTAATGACCGAAGGCGGCAGCATCATCACCCTCACTTACTACGCCGCTGAGAAAGTCGTGCCTCACTACAACGTGATGGCTCTTGCCAAGGCTGCGCTCGAGTCAGCCGTGCGCTATCTTGCCTTCGAACTCGGCCCGAAAAACATTCGCGTGAACGCAATTTCCGCCGGTCCCATAAAAACGCTGGCGGCGCGTGGCGTCGGCGCACTGGGAGACATGCTCAAGGCCCACAGCGAGCGCGCTCCCCTGCACCGCAATGTCGATCAGCTCGAAGTCGGCGGCACCGCGCTCTTTCTCGCCAGTGACCTCGCAAGCGCCGTCACAGGCGAAGTGATCTACGTCGATTGCGGCTACAACATCATGGGGTTCTGAGCGGGGCTCCGGAATCTCCGGCCGCAGCGCAATCCCATGACCCTTTACCTGCCTGAAATCTGCTTCAGATAATCGATCAGGTCCTGTCTATCCTGCGGATTCGCAACTAGAAAATCCATGTTATTCCCCGGGATGAACGAATCGGGATCCGTCAGCCATTTGTCCAACGATGTTTGATCCCAAATCACGTTTGCCTTTCTCAATGCTTGAGAGTAGTCATAATCCACGACCGAACCAGATGTGCGGCCGTAGACTCCCAGCAGTCGCGGGCCCTGGTGGTTTTGAGTCAGTGAGTGGCAACCCGTGCAACGCTTTTCGAAGAGCGTCGCGCCCCGTGCCGGGTCGCCCTCTCCACTTGAAGTGTTTGGTTGGCCAGAAGAGCTGCGCTCGGAATTGCGCGCCCAGGCGGCCAGCATCACGAGATCGGGGTCGGTGACACGACTGTTCCAATGGATCAATCGGTATTGAGGCGGCGGCATATCGTGCTCTTTCGTTTCCCGCACGATCTTCGCGGCGAACGTCTGCTGCTGATCCACGGAGTAGGTGTCCCACCGAGACAAATTCATGGCCCTGCGAGCTTCGACGATGTCCCGCTCCATCAGCCACGACGCTGGAGCAAATCGCCCGTAAATCGGCGCCTCAGTCTGCGCAGAATGGCAGTTTGCGCATTTGGCGGAAAGAATCGACCGCACTTCGGGAGGCGCGGACGAGTGGTCCATGAAAGGAACATGCGCGACCTTTGCGGCATACAGGCCCGCGTCTCCAAAGGGATGAACGCGGGCCAGCAGCATTGAAGCCGCACATGCAATCACGCAACAAATCAGCGCAACACGAACCCTCTTCACCCCTCCTCCGCCAGCGACGAATCCACAATGGCCAAAGGACTCCGCCGCCCCGCATACTGCACTTCCGTAATGCCCAAAACGCTTTTCAACTTGCCAGCGGGGACCATCATGGGACCCGCGTGCGGGGCCGCTCCCGGAGCCGGCTGCGGGAATGCGGTAGACATCGCGGTATGGAATGCGACGTTGCCCTCCACCTTCTGCACCACCTGGTGAATGTGTCCGTTCAGCACCGTGACGGAGCCAAAGCGCTTCAGATAGGTCAGCGCCTCCGCTGCGTCCGGCGTGCCCCAACCCCACTCCGGATAAACCATCCAAAGCGGAATGTGGGCAAAGATCACGATGGGCGTCGAAGACGAAAGCGAACCCAGATCCGCCTTAAGCCAGCTCAGTTGATCGGCGCCGAGCAAACCCATGGCGTCTACCTGCTGGCAGTTGTTGAGCCCGATAAAGTGCACGCCTTTGTGGTTGAAGCTGTACCACCCGGTGCCCTTTGTTCCCTCCCCAAATCGTTCCAGATACATCTTGCCGTCGTCACTTGCGATGTCGTGCTCGCCGGGAACATAAAAAATCGCTCCGGCTTTCACGCCTTTGATCAGTTGTTGCGCAGTATCGAACTCTTCGGCCTTCGACGCGTGGCTGATATCGCCGGTATGCAGCAGAAGGTCGGGCGTCCCCGGCAGCCCGTTGATCTTGTCGAGCGCCAGTTTGAGTGTCCCGGTCACATCCTGGTTGACCGCTTTGTTAAATCCAATGTGGCTATCGCTGATCTGGACGAAGCTGAAGCCGGAGCCGCCATGCGCCGCGTGCCCGCCTCCTTCACCCCCAGTAGCCGCAAACAGCCTGGACGTTGGCACTCCGCCCGCCATGGTCCACAGAAGGCCTGTGCCCGCCCAGGCCATGCAACTCAGAAAGTTTCGCCGGTCGACTCCATCCTTTATCACCGGACTGGCTTGTTGGGATTCAGCAGCACCGTCCGACTGAACAATCGGCTGCACGTGGTTTAGGTGATTCGCACCCTTCATGGGAAGTCCTCCAGGGAGGCAAACAAAACTCGGCGCATTTTATTCCACAAAATTGGGAATAATTTCGCCGAGACCGAGTTGTCATCTTTGTAGAGAAGCTGAATTAGCATGGAACAGTGCGGCTCCCCTGGATGCGACAAGCTCGCGAAACAGACTTTCAAACCTCGTTTGAAGACCTCGCCATGCCATTGCTTCCTTCGCTCTTCAACGTCGCCTCTTGGCTCTGCCGCAACTCAGCCGATGCGGAGGACCTGGTGCAGGAAACCTTTCTGAAGGCCCTTCGCGGATTTGGCGCTTTCCAGCCCGGCACCAACTTCAGGGCCTGGATGTTTCGCATTCTCCGAAACACTTATCTGACATCTCGCACCGGACTCGCGGCCAGGAGCACCGTGGCGCTCGAAGATGAGTTGGCAGGTCCCGATGAATCGGGATCGGCGCTGCTTCCCGAGGGCGCAATCGACCGCCAGACACCGGAGCTGAGTCTGATCAATCTGGGCGATCGCGCCGCGCTGCAAGCCGCCATGGAGAAGCTGCCTCCTCCGTTGCTGGAAGTAACCCTGCTCTGCGATGTGGAAGAGATGAAGTACCGGGAAATTGCCGCTGTTCTCGATGTCCCTATCGGCACCGTCATGTCGCGCATTGCCCGCGCGCGAGCGGCTCTTCGCCAGGAGCTTCAAGCTTCAAATAAGCTATCCAGGGAGTTCCGCGCATGAGCCATCATCTTTCTCCCGCCCTGCTCAACAGCCTTGCCGATGGAGAACTGACGCCGGATCAACGCGCCACTGTGGATGAGCACCTGGCGGAGTGCCCCTCCTGCACCTCGAGCGCCCTTTTCCAGAGTCTTCTCAAATCCGCAACCGCCCGGGCCGGACAGCGCTACAATCTACCGCCGCAGTTGCTCGAGCGGCTCGCATCCCGGGGTAAAAGCGTTCCTTCGCGGTCCGCGCCGTTCCGCATCACACCGTGGCCCGCCAGGGGCCCGGCATTCGCCGGTTACGTCGCCGCATTCGCGCTCTTGCTGGTGATTGCAAGCGCGGCATTTGTTCAGTGGAATTCCTACAGGGCGGCCACCGAATCATCTTGGAGTGCAGGGCTGGTTACCGAGGCCTGCGATCAGCATATTGCCACCCTCGCATCGAATCTGTCGCCGCAGGTGATCTCGTCTGATCGGCACACTGTAAAACCATGGTTTCAGGGCAAAATACCGTTCAGCTTCAATCTCCCCGACAATCTTCCCGACGACACAAAACTCGAAGGAGCGAACCTGACGTATCTCGACAATCAACCAGCCGCACTCCTGCTTTACAGCATTGGCAAGCACCGCGTGTCCGTTTTTGTGCGGCAAAGAACAAGCACCGGAATTCCCCGCGGCTTCTCTCGAGAACATCAGGGATTTCATGTGATCGGCTTCAGCACCGATGAGCTTGAAGCGGTGGCCGTCAGCGATGTGGATCTAAATCGCCTGTCGACCCTGGCTGGCATGATCGAACAGTCCCAGGCCCGCGCCAGCCAATCGACCAGGTGATTGCACATGGCATTCGCCGGCCTTTCCGCTACATTGCCAAGATCTCGGCCCAGACAGCAGGCTCGACCGGAAGGCCGAGCCGCGCGTTCTCTGCTCGGATGCGCAACGCGCTTTCGCCGGGATAGCGAACCTTGCCACCTGGCTTCGCCGGCGGGCATTGGTGCAGCGAAGCAACAACCGCGTCGGCGATTCGCTCGGCCTCCTGTGCCGAGCCGAACGCCCCCGGGTTGAGTGCAAGAAACATCTGCGAGATCGCAGTCTCCTCAACCGCGATCGAAGAAATTTGATGGGTCGCTTGGCCCAGCGTCATCATGGCGGCGATCATATCCAGCACAATGGCGAGTCCCGATCCCTTCCAGTACCCAGTCGGCAGCGGCCGCCACGATTTCTCAATGGCTCCGGGATCGCGCGTCAGGTTGCCTTCCGCATCGAAGCCGCCATCCACGGGCAGCATCTCGCCGCGCTTTCGGTAGCTCTCAAGGGCGCCATAGGAAAACTGCGACATGGCCATGTCCAGCACCACCGGCCCGCTCGCGCGCGGAACAGCGATGATTAGCGGATTGTTCCCGATGACGCGCTCCGCGCCACCCCACGGCGGCAAGTTGGGCATGGTGTTGGTCCAGCACACGCCAATCATCCCAGCCTCTGCGGCCTGCCAGCCGTAGGTCCCGCCACGCATCCAGTGGTTGGTATTGCCGAGCGCCACGCATCCCACGCCGTGCTCGCGCCCGAGAGCGATGGCTCGCTCCATTGCAGCCAAAGCAGCCAGGTTGCCAGGACCTCGATGACCGTCCCAGCGCTCAAGTGCTCCCAGTTGCGCTGTCACTTGCGGCTCCGCCGCGGGATCGACGCGGCCGTTGCGAATGGTGGTCACGAATCGTGAAAAGCGGTTGACGCCGTGGGTGTAAACGCCATCGCGCGTGGTCTCGGCAAAAAGTCGCGCGCACATATTGGCGCGGTCAGGAGCGAATCCGAGCTTCCGCAGGACTCCTGCAAGCTTCGCCTGCACCTCCGAGAATGGAATTCGATTCATGGATTTTCTGACGAATTTGTATTAGGCCAAGCGAGAAAGGGTTTGTGTGGTCCGCTCGAAATGCGTCATTCAAAGAACGACTGTGGCAGGCCGTTCGCTATTCTTTCAGCGTCACAGTAATCTTCCGCGCATCGCCGCCCTCAGGAGCAATCACGATCTCTCCGGTGGCGCGCTTCTTGATGCTCTTGAACTTGTCGCCCCACTCCACCAGAACGAGCGCATCCGGCGTGAGCAGATCGTCAAGCCCCAGCGTTTCAAGCTGCCGCTCGCTCTCAAGGCGATAGACGTCCAGGTGGTAGAGCTTCACCGGCTTGCCCTTGCGCGTGCCGTCAAATTCGTGGATCAGCGTAAAAGTCGGGCTGGTCACCTCGTCGGGTTCGGCCGCGTCCAGCGCTTGCGCAATGCCCTTCACCAGCGTCGTCTTGCCCGTGCCCAGCTCTCCCCTCAGCAAAAGAAACTGAGGCGGCTTGAGCAGGCCGGCAAGCTTGCGGCCCACTTCGACCGTGTCCGCGCCGCTTTGCGTGGTGAACTCGTACGTCTTGCCTTCCGCGAGTGCCGCGGCTTCAGTCATCGCTGAACCTCAAGCAGGCTATTCAACTGCACTTCATGGGATGCTGCACGCGCATTGAGTCCGCTGCATGCAATGCCCCTGCAACCAAACATACCCGGTTTTGCCGTTCACTTCAAAATTGTGCGCATGGGATTGAAAGGCACGCGCCATCTGCGCCAGGCTATCGGTGGCCAGCAGGGTATGCTCGTCGCCTTGATGTACGGCCAAATCGGCGGCAAGCCCATGCAAATAAACCGCGGCCCCCACCGCTTGCGCCCCATTTTCAGGATATTGCGCCAACAGGCCCGCAATCAGTCCCGTGAGCAGGTCGCCGCTGCCGCCTTTGGCCATGGCAGGATTTCCTGAAGTGTTGATAGCCACGCGGCCGTCAGGATGGGCAATCAGCGTCCGCGCGCCCTTGAGGACCAGCGTAAGCCCCATGCGCTGCGCATACCCGCGCGCCGTCTCAAGCCGGTTTGCCTGAATCTCGGCAACCGTGATTCCGGCCAGCCGAGCCATCTCGCCCGGATGCGGCGTCAACACCACAAAGCGCTCTTTAGCCAACCTCTTGAGCAGAGCCGGCTTCGCGGCAAGAATATTCAGTGCGTCCGCATCGATCACTGCCGGCATCTTCGTGGCGCCAAGAAGTCCCGCAACGAACCTCAATACTTCAGCGCCCTGACCCAGGCCTGGTCCAATCGCCAGCACAGTCTTTCCCGCAATCAGTGATGCGATCTGCTTCTTTTCAAGATTCTTCGCCGAGATCTGGCCTGCTTTTGTCGCTGCCAGCGGCCAGGTCATCAGCTCCGGCGCGAACGAAGAAATGATTTGGAGCGCCGGCGCGGGGACCGCGGCCGTCACCAGCCCGGCGCCGGCCCGCATTGCCGCAAGAGCCGTCATCGCCGGCGCGCCAGCTTTGCCGCCGCCGGCTCCGAACGTGCCGCCGACCACCAGCACGTGACCAAAGTTGCCTTTGTTGGCTGCCGCCGCACGCGGAGCCTGTGCCAGGGCCAACGACGAACCGGCCCAATCCAGCTTGAGCGCCGAAACAATTGCCGCATCCGGCGAGCCGATGGGCGCGACCACAACCGGTTGATCCCAGCGCCGCGTCAACTGTCCAAACACGTGCGCACACTTGGGCGCGGTAAACGTGATGACAGCATCGGCGGGAAAAACCGGCCCTGCGACGGTCGCGCTGGTTTCATCGGCCGGCCAGCCGGAAGGCAAATCCACAGCGAGAATCGCTGCGCGACTCTGCTTCAGCCACTCGCACGCGGCGAGCGCCAAGCCTTTCAGCGGAGGTTTGAATCCCGTGCCCAGCACAGCGTCCACGATCAGATCGGCGTCGAGCGCATCGCCGTGCTGTTCCAGGCCCTGGGCGTTCGCAACAATATGGACTTTCCCGCGTTTTGGATTGTTCAGTTCGGTCCACGCCACAGCCGCGTCGCCTGCCAGTTGCCCAGGCTCTCCCAGCAGCATCGTGGTCACCGCGAGTCCGGCGTCGGCCAGCAGCCGCGCCGCCATCATGCCGTCGCCGCCATTGTTGCCGCGCCCGCACAGCACCGTCACGCGCCGCGCGTTCGGGAACTGCTCGCGCGCAAATGCCGCCACGGCCGAAGAAGCCGCACGCATCAATTGAATCGATGGAATTCCAAACCGCTCCGTAGTGGCGCGATCGCAGGCCTGCATCTCGGCTGCGGATAGGACGTGCATCGCAACCATGGTACTAGAAGTATGTGACCGCAAAATGGGCGAAGCCTGAACTGCGGCCCGCTACTTGACCAAACGCGCTTGGAGAGTGGTGCGCGAATTGACCCTGGTCAGAACACAGGAGCCGTTCTTGTCGCAATGAAAGTGAACGGCGGCGGGAAAAACCTGCCATTCAGCCGAGCGGTTCCGCATCCCGATCACTCCGACCAGAAATACGCGGCCTCCCTGCGTATCGAGGGTTCCCTGCCCTGGGTTGTCTCCCACAATCACGTCGTCATCGTCGATCGCGGCGGGCAGGTGGAGGGCGCGCGCCGAGAACCCCAATCCGCCGCCGGCAGATCCGTGAGCTTTTCGCCCATTCGCACTACTGTTGAGCGCGTGGTGTTTCAGCCAGTCGTCCTGCTCATCGAGCGTGGGAAAGTTGGTGAAGAACTCCCACGCCGCAATGCTCTGGTACTGCTTCTCGGAACATGGGAGACCGCCGGTAATGGTGACCTCCGCGATTTGTCCGTCCGGGCCCGCAATATTCTGTACGGTGTCTCCGGTAGTGGTCTGCATTGGAATTAAAGCGTCCGAAGAAGAAGAGCTTGTCGAACCCGATGATCCGCCAGGAGCGGGAAGCACGACTTCCTTCTGGCATGCCACAGCACCTGTGTTATCGAGAAGGCGAATGACAACCGAGACTGGATGAGGCGGATTCACCGTCACGGCCTGAAAGCCGGCCGTGTGCTGCGGATCGAGCGGATCGATGTAAAGCTGGTAGCCGGAGCTTCCTTCCCAGCGCGCGATAAGCCGGGCTCCCAGCCCTGCCGAATCGAAGCGGCGGGTTCCAAGGTCGACGTAAAGCGGCGGGGCTTTCGATTTGGTCAGTTTGGGGACGATGAGGACTGCGAGCGCCCCAAGCGCCAGGATGAAAAGGATCGGCAGGATTGCCACTGCGCGCTTTGATTTGGCTTCTTTTGCCGCCGCTTCAGGATCTTCCGCAGGCGCGGGCGCGTACATGGCCGTGCGGAAGCCGTAGAGGTCTTCCTGGCTGGCTCCGCTCGCCGGGGCGATCACCTTGTAGACTCGATCCGCCACACCTGCTGGAGCTTGCGAGCCGGCGGAGGGGGCCGTTTCATTTGCCTCGATTTGGATGGCGTTGCTCATCAAGCACGTCCCGGCCCTTTGATTTGAGAGCCCGAGCCGAAAGAAGTAGTGATATTGGACCATGGCCCTAAAGGGCCCGCAATAACCACTCCGTGTGATAGGGTACGAGACATTTTCAAGCGAAATGGCCGCTGAAACAGCATTCCCATTGAACCATCATCGGCAGATTCGGGGGAGATCGATAATGTATAGCGGCCCAATGCCGCCTGCACCAGCCGCCACACGTCGAACGCTGTGGCGCAGCAGCCGCGCCGTTTTTGAGCTGCCGCCTGCTACCGCACAGCCGTCCATGCCTGCCAGAAGACGACTGCGAGCATGAAGAGCAGGTAGATGCGCAGGGCCCATACGAGGACCAACTCACCGCCGCGCAGTTGGCGGAGCGGAACGGGCGCGGATTTCTGCTGGACGAGTTGATCCCGTTCCAGGTTCTCGAGAACCCAGCCAACTTCTTCTTCCGTAATGTGTTTCGGTTCTTCCATTTGTTTCTCTTAACTCCCCAGCCACGCGAACGCCTGCGGGAAGAGCACGCTGATCCCGAAGAGAACTCCCGCCGCCGTCAGCAACACCACAACCCCAGCCGCCAGCACATTAGCCCACCACGAGCGCGAACATCCGCCCATGATTTGCCGGTCGTTGACCAGCAAATAAAGGAACACCAGCGCCGGCGGCATGGCGAGAACGGCGACCACATTCACAACCAGCACCACAAAGGTGAGTGGCAGGTTCGGAATCAGCACGATCGCCGCCGCGGCCGCGGCACAAAAGCAGAGGACGGCGTAAAACGACTTGCCCTGATTCACCGGAAGATTCAGGCTGTGCGGCTGGCGCGCAACCTCGCCGAATGCGTAGGCCGACGAGGTGGAGATGGTGATCGACGCAACGATGCCGGCCTCGATCATGCCCAGCGCAAACAGCGACGCGCCAATGTGTCCCACGACCGGCTCCAGCGCCTGCGCGAACTGCGCCGCCTCAAAATTGGCCGCCCCAATATGGCCAAACAGCGGCGCAGTGGCAATGATTGCGCCGAGCGCAGCCAGCGCGGCCAGGCCCGCGCCCAGCACAGTGTCGATGCGCCCGAATCGGATGTCTTTCGTTGTCATGCCCTTGTCCACGGTGGCGCTCTGCTGGAAGAAAAGCATCCAAGGCGTGACGGTGGCGCCGATGTCAGAGAGCAGGATCAGCAAAGTCTCCTGGTTCGCGTGAGGCAAAGGCGTCCATGTAACCATGGCGTGGCCAATTGCGCCCCATTGCGGGTGCGTCATCAGGGCCACCGGCACAAAGACCAGGTTGCATGCGGCGGCAGCCAGGGTCACACGCTCCCATGTCCAGTAGCGGTGGCTCAGCAACGCGGAAAAGAGCACCACAAGCGCTACCAGAACGGCGATCCACGGCGGTACACCAAAGAAGCCGAACCCGGCGCGGATCGCAATGAACTCGGTCACCAGCGTGAGAAAGTTCCCGATGCTGAGATCGATCATCGAGAACCATCCCCAGAAGGGGCCGAACCGCTCGAAGATCAGTTCGGCATGGCCGCGATGCGTGGCCGCGCCCAGCCGCACCGTCATCTCCTGAACCACCAGCGCCATCACAAAAGTAAGCACCACGAATGGCAGGAAAAAGCCGATGCCGAACTTGGCGCCCGTCGCAGCATAGGAAAGCATGCTGGGGCCGTCGTTCTCGCCCAGCATCACCAGAATGCCCGGCCCCACCAGCAGCCAAAGCAGCGACACGTGCGCGCGCAGCCCCAGCGAGCGCCGCGCCGCGCTCACACGCGAACGGTCGTACGCGCGATCGATATCCTCATGCGTGACGACAACTTCGTCGACCGCGATGGGTTGATCCGGACCGGATTTTGCGCTGGCATTCATCGGGCTGGCATTCCTCGGCAACGCATTCCTCGGCAACGCTGGGTGCGGAATTTTAGCTTTCCGTGAACACTTATAGAACGGGCCAACGCGAATGCAGGTACAAGCTCAATCGGCTGCGCCGGAGAAAATTCGGGCAGCGAGCGACTGGCACAAAGCGGCATTCGCTTGAGAAGTCACGAGCACCCCTCAACTCCAGTATGCCACAACTTGTTAAGCGTGGTTAATCTTTTCTTTTAGATTAAATTACTATGACCGTTCCTGACGCAGCCACACCGCCTCCGCGGCCGGACGCCCCAGGATGGTGTTTCCCGTAGGCAAATCAATCAAAACAGTTTGGTCGTAGTTCTGGCTCATGACCTTGAGGCTCTTGCCGGGCCCGACGCCGGCGGCGTGCAAAAACTCGAGCAACTTGGGATCGCGCTCCTGGAGGCTGATCACGGTATAGCGCTTGCCGGCGGCGGCCTGGGAGAGCTGCATTTCGCCGCGTTTCTTGCGCTCGGCAGGATTCAGCGGGAGCACGGAGTTCCCGTGCGGGCAGGCGCCGCCTTCGCCCAGCTTTTCTTTGAGCTTGGCTTCGAATGCCGGCGAAACCGCGTGCTCCAACCGCTCTGCCTCCTCGTGAATCTCGTGCCACTCCATGCCGAAGACTTCGCTCAGCATGCGCTCGATGAGGTGGTGGCGCAGCGCAGTGTGGTAGGCCATCTCGCGGCCCGCCGCGGTCAGCCGCACAATGCCGTCGTCGCCCACCTTCACGCACCCATCGCGCTTGAGCCGCTTGATCGCCATGGTCACGGCCGGCGCGGAGACTTCAAGCCAATGCGCCAACATCGCGGGAATCACCTGCCGCCCCTCGGCCTCGGCTTCAAGAATGGCCTTGAGGTAATTCTCTTTCGAAACGTGGATCGAATCTTTCATGGCTTAACTGGAGTTCAGTTTAAATGGTAGCCGGTATGCGGGCGGCCCAGGTTTCGAGGGAAGTAAATTCTCGCATGAACTGTGGGTGCCCCATGTCTCGCTTCTGAGACATGGGATACCGATCACATCCACCAGCCACTGTTTCGAGGGAGGTAAGTTCTCCCATGAACTGTGGGGGCCCCATGTCTCGCTTCTGAGACATGGGATACCGATCACATCCACCAGACACTGTTTCGAGGGAGGTAAGTTCTCCCATGAACTGTGGGTGCCCCATGTCTCGCTTCTGAGACATGGGATACCGATCACATCCACCAGACACTGTGACGATATAAGCTCACGCCCATGGCTCGTGGCTTGGTCCGCTTTCAGCAATGTGGGTGCTTGCACTTCGTCACCTTCAGCTGTTTCCACCGGCTTCCTCACTTGGGCGCCCACGCCGCGCGAGACCTATTCGAATCGGCGCTGGAGCGGATCCGGTTGCGCTACCAACTTGTCGTGACCGGTTACGTTGTCATGCCCGAGCACGTCCACCTTCTTTTAAGCGAACCACGCAATGGCGAACTGGCACGGTCCATCCAGGCGCTCAAGCTCTCAGTGTCAAAACGGCGTCCTCAGAAACCGTTCTGGCAGGCGCGGTACTATGACTTCAACGTGTGGAGCGCTGAGAAGGTTACCGAGAAGCTGGACTACATGCATCGCAATCCGGTTGTGCGCGGCCTGGTCGACAAGCCGGAGGATTGGGCGTGGTCTAGTTATCGCCATTACGCGACCGGCGCACGTGGAACGGTTGAGATCGAGTCATTCTGGGCGGCGTCGCGGCGCGAATATGAACTTCCAGTGGGATTCGAAATGCACCGTGTGCCGGAGTGAAGTCCGTGGTCTCCCATGTCTCAGAATCGAGACATGGGGCACCCAACATTGGAGGTCAAAGTCGCCGTCTAGAGACCCAGGCCACCCACCTGTCAATAGGCCACCTTCCCCGAGACCCTTTCCAACTCCCCCTAACCCCTTCCCCCTCCACCCCTTACGCCCCGCAAATAAATCTCCCCAAGTTTGCCGATCATTTCCACCAAATCTGTAGCCTTGAAGATGAAAGGGGATTCTTCATGGCATTCACATCCATTACCTCCATCACCGCCGCCGGCGACCCTCAAACCTCGTCCGGTTCAACCGAAACCACCTGCGAATCCGGCAAACAGGCCATCGACATCTGCATGAACGCCTGGAGCCGCGCCCACGACAAGCAGGCTGAGAAGGCGGGCTCAACAGGTTGGGATTGCCGTCATGCAGGCAACAAGGCCTATCTCAAAGCCGCGCCTCCACTCTCCGGCTACAAGAACATCTGCGATTTTATTGCCTGCATCAACTACGCTTCCATGACCGGCGTCATCATCCACAAGGATGCCGCGCACTTCCTGGTCAACGCCAAGATCGCTTTGTCCACGATCTACCACCAGCCAAAACCCATCGGCGATCGCAATCCCGTTGGCCGTCCGAAGAGCTCCGGCAAAAGCGAAAAATAATTAAGGGGCTGTCCTAGATAACTAGCGAAGAGCTAAGGTTTCTAGGATGGCGAAGATGCACAAGAGCCGTCTGCTTTGGAGCCAACAGCAACGGCTGATGGAACACTTTGTTGCGGGTACGACAGCCCGCACGGCTGCCGTTCTGGTGGGCGTCAACAAGACGACTGCGGCGTATTATTTTTGTCGCCTGCGGCAGCTCATCCACCAGGCCAGCGAGGATGCCACTCTGTTCTCTGGAGAAGTGGAAGTGGATGAGAGTTACTTTGGTGGCCGGCGTAAAGGACTACGCGGCCGTGGAGCAGCTGGGAAGGTACCTGTTTTCGGCCTGTTAAAGCGAGGCGGCAAGGTCTATGCCAGGATGATCAGCGACATCAAAAGCTCTACCTTGCAAGCCATCATGGAGGAGAAAATCGTGCCCGACTCGATCGTCTATTCCGACACCTTCCCCTCCTACAATGTTCTGGATGTTTCGGCCTTCAAGCACTACAGGATCAACCATGCGAAACTGTTTGCCGATCGCAAGAATCACATCAACGGTATCGAGAATTTCTGGAACCAGGCCAAGCGCCATTTGCGTCGTTTTAATGGCATTCCCAGACAGCACTTTCCTCTGTTTCTCAAGGAATGCGAATGGCGATTCAATAACCCAAACCCCGAAATTCAACTACTACAGTTGAATCAATGGGTTAAACAACAACTTCGCTAATTATCTAGGACAGCCCCTTAAAAAATTTAGCGTGTTTTCGCCAACTTTTCGCCATTTAACTCGTTTAGAATCAGTAAACAGCCCTCAGAAATGCCGAAATTATGCATCGAATTGCGTCGAATTTATGACCAACAAAGCCTTTGGAATCAACACGCGGCCTGCTCATTTGAGAGCCGTGCGCATTAGCTCCATAACTGACTCATTCCATTACCCTTGTTTCACTTCTCACTCCTTCACTCCTTCACTCCGTCACTCTTTCACTCTCTTACTCTTTCACTCTCTCACTCTCTCACCCACGACCCACGAGTCGCCTTCACTTCACGCGGACTTTGGGCTCGACTGACAGACCTGGGCGGAGCTGGTGGTTCGGGTCTTCGTGGGCCAGATCAGTGAAGTCGATGCGCACCGGCAAACGTTGGACGACTTTGACGTAGTTGCCGGTGGCGTTCTCCGGCGGGAAGAGCGACAGAACCGAGCCGGTGGCTCCGCCAATCTGCGTGACGCGGCCGCTATAGTCTTTGCCGGTGGCGTCCACGTGGATCTGGACCTTCTGGCCGGCTTGCATGTGCTCAAGCTGCGTCTCCTTGAAGTTGGCCGTGATCCAGATGTCTTGTAGCGAGACCAGCGTGAGAAGGTTCTGGCCGGGGGCGACATTCTGATCGATTTCGACGCTCTTGCGGGTGACGATGCCGTCGGCGGGAGCGACGATTTTGCAGTAACTCAGGTTGAGCTTGGCCTGATCGAGCTGCGCCTGAGCCTGCTGGACCTGGGCCTCAGCCTGACGGGCTTTCGCATCCTGCGCGGCAACCTGCTGCGGTCCGGTCTCAGCGTATTTCAGTTGGGCCTGGGCCTGCGACTCGCGCTCGTGCGCCAGGCGGACTCCGTCGGCCGCGGCCTGCTCATTGGCGCGCGCACTGGCCAGCGCGGCCTTGGCGGCATCGGCGGCGGCCACGGCGGCGTCAAATTGCTGCTTGCTGATGACGTCTTTCTCGACCAGCGGCTTGTAGCGCTCAAGGTCGGACTGCGCCTTGGTATTGTTCGCTTCGGCCTGGGCCACGGCGGCATGCGCGGCGACGAGCTGCTGCTCAGCCTGGGAAACGCTGGCCTGCGTGCCGGTGAGGTCGGCGTTTGCCGAGCGCAGGTTGCTGCCGGTGTTGATGGTGGTGAGGGGCACATTGACGCTGGCGGCAGCGGCATTGGCTTTGGCGCTGGCCAGCGCGGCTTGAGCGTTCTCGACGGCAACCTGGTAGTCGCTCGGGTCAAGCTCGACAATGGGGTCGCCCGCCTTCACGGTCTGGTTCTCTTCCACGTCGACCTTGAGAACCTGCCCGCCGACGCGCGCGCTCACCTGGATGAGATGGCCGTTGACCTGCGCATCGTCAGTGTCTTCGCTGAAGGTGGAGTGCCACCAGATGGCGAGTGCGACGACGACCACCACCGCGATGCCGACAATGATGAAGCCCCTGCGGCGGGACCGCGGCGCTTCAATCTCAGTTTCCGCAGTCGACTGATTCGGTTCAGGTGTTGGGGTTGGGGTTGAGTCGGGCACGTTCACTTCCCTCCTAAATACTTCTGGTAGTTCTGGCCGTCTCCGAGAGCGCGGGCAAGGCTGAGCTTGGCCACGTTATCGCGGTAGAGGCTGACGACATATTGACTATCGGCCTGGGCCACGGATTGCTGCGCCTGGCTTACGGCGAGGTTATCGCTGACGCCGTTGGCGTAGCGCTCCTGCGCCTCTTTGAGAGCTTCTGCGGCGAGATCCTTGCTGGACCGCGCGACTTCAACTTGCTGCTGGGCCGAGGCGATGTCAAGCAGCGCATCGCGAACGTCGGCTTCAACCTGCGCGTTCTTGTCGCTCAACTGGGCCTTTGCGGTATCGAGTTGAGCCTGCGCCTGCTCGGCTTGTCCGCGCAAAGCAAATTCCTCGAAGAGGGGGACGCTCAGCGAAGCGGTTGCATCCACGGTGCCGTGCGAGTGGGCCAGCGTGGGACCGATGTCGCCGTAGTCGGCGGCCGCGGCGACAACGGGAAAACGCGCGGCGGTGGCGGCTTTGCGCTGGTCCGTCGCCGCCGCGGTTTCTTCAACCAGCGCGGCCAGATCTTTTCGGTTCGCCTTGGCCTGCTGGATGAGCGCGTTGGCATCGAGCTGATCGTAGGGCGCGTAAGGCGAGGTGTCAGTCAGGTTAAAGCTCTGCGCGAGGGGAAGACCGATGGCGCGCGCGAGGGCCAGCTTGTCTTTCTGGAGCGAGTCCTGCGCGGCAATCAACTGCTGTTCGAGAGATTGGTAATCGACGCGCGCGCGCAGCTCATCGAGAAGCGGGGCGGTGCCGGCCTGGTGATTGTCGATGGCCTGGTCGAGCGAAACTTTTGCGGTGGAAACCTGCGCCTGAACGCTCGCGACATTGGTCTGGTCGGCGAGGACGAGCAGGTAAGCATTGCCGACAGTCAGCACCACCATTTCGCGCGCGTCCTGGGCCGACAACTGCGCAGCGGCAAAGTTGTGGCGGGCGGCGAGATAGTTCTGCAAGCGATTGCAGGTCGACCACGGACCAGCGAGAGCGAGGCGCGAACGTCGGTGTATCCGAACGGCCCGATGATCTTGGGGAAGCCCGGGATGCGCAATCCTTCGGCGGGCAGATCGGTTTGCAAGGCCGCTTCTTTGGCGGTGAAGTCGATGCCGGGAAGGAGCGATTGCAACTGGCTCAAACGCGCGGCGCGGGCTCCCGCGGTTTGCGTGGCGCTGAGAATCATTCCCAGATTTGTCTTCAGTCCGCGCTGAATGGCGTCATCGAGCGAGAGATCGATGGTCTCGGCCGTTGGCTCGCCCTTGGGAACACTGCCCTGAAAATCCGCGGCCGTTGGCGGCGAGGGCACGGTCGGCGCCGGTATGGCCGATGACTGTGCGATCGCGCCCGGGCCGGAAAGACAAGCGCCAGTTACAAGGGCAGCGGCGCAGAATCGGATTAGGGCTTTGATGGATTTCTTTGACAATGTGGACCTTGCTCGGTAATGGGCTTCTGGGCGGCGAGTGTGGGCGCCTGCGATTGGCCGTCCTACAACAAATGGATGCGGCTGAAGGCCAGCGCGCTTCTTAAATCTAGTGTATCGAATGCGGGCTTTAGTTGCCTTGTTCGCGTAGACATTAAGGCCGGCATGATTCGGGCCTGCATTCTGCGCGCTGTCGAGCTTCAATACGTTCCGGGCTGATGGTAGGGCGAACCGGCTGCATATCGACGCTCTTCGCCGCGCGGGTCCTCTTCAATGTGGGGCGAGTTATCCCAGATCATCGTGCAGCGCGCTTTGAGATCGTAGGCCGGCCAAAGCGGAAGGCCGGGATGATTTGGGTCGCCCGTTGCGGCGTAGTGGATCAACATTCCGGACATAACGTCGGCGAGAGGTTGTGCCGCGGCCAGTTCTTCGGGTGTGGACCCGATCAGGCCGGTTGCGGCCGAGAGATTGTCAAACATGAAGGGAATGTCGATGGTGTGCACGGCGCGCGCGCTGGGAGCGTCGCGATGCCAGTTCATTTGATAAACCCAGGTGTGCGGCTGGCTGATGGGATCGGTGGCGCGACGCTCGGCTTCAAGCACCTGGCCGGGCCATGCGCGAAAGGCTGTCGCGGCTGCGATCACGACATCAATGGGCGATTTATTGGGATAGATAGTGCGATATTTCGCGATGACTTCTTCAGCGGAATAAGGCCCGAGATAAATGGCGACTGCGTTGCGCAGTGCAGCGGGCGCGTCGTCCCAGGTTAGCGTGCCGCTGACAGGGACGGCGGTTTCGTCGTGCGTGTTGCCGAGGATCATCGGCACGGAAGCAGAGAGCGGAGGCGCGTCGGGGGTGAAGGGGTCGCACGAAAGGACAACGCCGTCGACGACCGGCAGCCAGTCGGAGCTGGTTGCCGCGGCCGCGGCCTGGATCTTTTCCCAGGGCATCGTTTTGAGATCGGCAAGATTCGCCGGCGTGACGCCGAGTTTGCCGAGCATGATTTCGGTGCGTTTGGAGGCGATGTTGATCGACGCGCCTTTGACCTGCTGGCCGCTCATGGTCATGATGCGATGGAAGAGGCCGTGCGCTGAGGGCATGGCCATGAGCGTTGCGCATTTGGCGCCGCCGCCCGATTGGCCAAAGATCAGAACCCGGGACGGGTCGCCGCCGAACTCGGCGATGTTTTCGCGCACCCACTTGAGGGCGAGCACGAGGTCGAGCATGCCGACGTTGCCGGAGTCGGGGAATTGCCTGGGGTCGATGGCGCCGAGATAAAGAAAGCCAAAGACGTTGAGCCGGTGGTTGACGGTGACGACGACAACGTCGCCGCGATGGCAGAGACGCTTGCCGTCATAGAGCGCGCTGTTGACGGAGCCGTTGTTGTACGCGCCGCCGTGGAAATAGACGAGGACCGGGCGCTTGCGATGATCGCGCAGCGCAGGAGTGAAGACATTGAGATGGAGGCAGTCCTCGCTTTGCACTCCACTTTCGGGAGCGAAGCGCGGCGGTGCGCCCGCGATGGAGGAGCCTGCAGAACCAAGACTTGGCGCGGAGCTGATGGCTTCGAGGCCGCGCAGTACTGTGAGTTGCGGAGCGCGCGTGGTGAATGCATCGCAGGCTTTGACGCCGGTCCAGGGAGTGGGCGGGAGCGGCGCTTGAAAGCGGACGGGCGCAGTGTTTGCGCCGTAAGGGACGCTGCGAAAGACTTTGATGCCGTCTTCAAGAGTGCCGCCGATGAGGCCGTGGCGTGTTTTGGCGATGGGATTTGAATTCGACGCGCCTTCCTGCGGCGTGAGCTGGCTGGCCAGTGCAAGCATTTGACGGCCGGCAGCTGCAGCGGCAATCGCGGTGCCGGTTGAACGCAAAACTGCTCGACGAGTGATGGGATTCATTGCATGGCCTCCACGGGAAGTGGCCGAAGTGGTCAGACCATTGTAATTGGGCCGTCAGTGGAGGAGCACGAGCGAGTCATTTTCCTTACGGGCCTGAAGGCCTGCGACGTTGCGCCGTCCCTACGGGACTCCGGAGCAGGCTCGCCTTCCCCACGCTGAAGCGCGGGGCTAACAAACACTGCGCCTCCGGCGCGGGATATGCGCCAAGTCAACGGCGGCGGCTTTCCGCAGAGTTTGTTTCCGGGCCTGAAGGGCCCTGCTCCTTCCGTCTGTTTCCGTTTTTCGTCGAGCCTTAACAATTCCTTTGGCCTTTGTCCTGTATCAGTTCCCTATGGCCGGGTTTCGGCCGGGAGATGGCTCCCGATGCCGAAAGCCAGCGGAAAGCTGTAGACTGCCAACACAGCGAATTGGACCGGAAAATGGCCAGAAGTACACCAAAAATCAAGCTTTTCAACGGGCGGGACCACTCCTGGATGCAGTTCAATCGGCGTGTCCTGGAGGAGGCCGAAGACTCGGCCAACCCGTTGCTGGAGCGCGTGAAGTTTCTGGCCATCACTGGGTCGAATCTGGACGAATATGTCGAGGTTCGCCAGGCCGGGCTGATGCAGCGCATTGAAGACGGCTATCGCGAGCCAGGCTACGATGGCCTGCGGCCCGACGAGTCGCTTGGAGTTCTGACCAACGAGATTCATGGGTTTGTGGCCGCGCAATACCACTGCTGGAACAAGCAATTGCTGCCGGACTTGCGGAAACATGGAATCCGGCTGCTCGCATGGGATGAGCTCAGCGAGCATGCGCGGGAGTTTGCGCGCGGATACTTCCAGCGCGAAGTCGATCCGCTGCTGACGCCGATCTCGATTGACCCTGCGCACCCATTTCCTCGAGTGCTGAACAAGGCGCTTTGCCTGGCGCTGCTGCTTCGCGCCAAGCGGCGCAGCTCAGGGCCGCAGGTGCTGGGAGTGGTGACGGTGCCGCGCGCGTTGCCGCGCTTTATCCGCTTGCCCTGCGACCATAACCACCACGACTATCTTCTTTTGCAGGATCTGATTGAGCAGCATCTGGGCGGGATGTATCGCGGCTACGAAGTGCTGGCATCGGCGGCGTTCCGCGTGACGCGCAACTCGAATCTCTACTTTGAAGAGGAAGAAGCGCGGTCGCTGCTGGAAACGATCCGCGTGGAACTGCACAATCGCCGCAAGGGCGACGCCGTGCGGCTGGAGATTGAAAGCGACGCCGATTCGGAGATCGTGGAGCGGCTGCGCGTGAACTTTGAGCTGGAAGAGGACCAGGTATTTCGCTGCGAGGGCCCGGTAAATCTGTCGCGCCTGATGTTCTTTTACGGCGATGTGCAGCGGCCCGACCTGAAGTTTCAGCCGTTCACGCCAAAGCCGCTCCTGTTGAGCCGCAAATCGACGGGGATCTTCGACGAGCTGCGCCATCGCGATATTCTGCTGCATCATCCTTTCGACGCTTACGATCCTGTTGTCGAGTTCATCCAGCAAGGTGCTCAGGACCCGGCGGTCGTAACGATGAAGCAGACACTGTACCGCACCAGCCACGATTCGCCGATGTTTCAGGCGTTGACCGAGGCGGGCGCCACGAAGGAAGCCACGGTGGTGGTGGAGTTGATGGCGCGATTCGACGAAGCCTCGAACATTCGCTGGGCGCGCAGCATGGAAGACGCGGGCGTGCAGGTTTTTCACGGTGTTGTGGGCCTGAAAACACATTGCAAGCTGGCCATGCTGGTACGACGTGACGAAGACGGAGTGACCCGACGCTACTGCCACCTGGGCACGGGCAATTACAACCCCGACACCGCGCGTTTCTACACGGACTTGAGCCTGCTGACCAGCGACCCGCAGATTGCCGAGCGCGTGCATATGGTGTTCAACTACCTGACGGCTCACGCCGAGGTGGACGACTATAGCCCGCTGCTGGTGGCGCCGCTGACGATGGCCGAGAGCTTCCTTCGCCTGATTCGCCGCGAACAGGAGCATGCGCAGGCGGGGCGGCCGGCGCACATCGTGGCCAAGATGAACGCGCTGCTCGAGCCCTCGATTATTCAAGCACTCTACCAGGCATCGCAGGCAGGAGTTGAGATCGATCTGATCATCCGCGGGCTGTGCATTCTGCGCCCCGGCGTGAAGGGTTTGTCGGAGAGGATACGCGTGCGATCGATCGTCGGTCGATTCCTGGAGCACTCGCGGATCTACCACTTCGCCAACGGCGGCAGCGACGAAATCTACATGGGCTCGGCCGATTGGATGCCGCGGAATTTGTTCGAGCGCTGCGAGGTGGTGTTTCCAGTGCGCGATCCGGCGGTGCTGGCGCGGATTCACGAAGAAATTCTGCCCGCGTACATGGCCGATACGGTGAAAGCCAGGATCCAGCAGTCCGACGGCATTTACGTGCGTGCGAGCAAATTGATGAAGGATGATCAGCCATTCTCGGCGCAGGAATTCCTGATGCAACTGGCGGAGGGAAAGACGGACTTGGACGCGCTGCCATCGCGGGACGCAAAACCTCGTGCGAAGACAGCAGAGAAGGCAGAGACAGCGGCTGACTGATTTGAAAGCCTGCTAGGGTGCGGTTTGCTCCGCGACGACATGGATTCCGTTCTGTGTGTATTGAAATTCCAAAGTCCATGTGCCTGGCGCCGGCGCGGGCTTGAACTTCCAGTGGCGGGCAGCCTCGAGGGATTTGGCGGAGAAATACTTGCTTGGCCCGGCCGACTCGAGTGTAGCGCTGGTGACTAGGCCGTCTGCGCCGACTGTGAGCGCAACCGATACCCTGAGAGTTCCGTTGATGGTCTTCAGTGCGTTGGGAACAATGTCGGGAAGAATCTGGCTCACGATTGCGGGGTTGATGGTTGTGGTGGCGGGCGCGGGAGCCTGATCGGTTTGCGGCTGCGGTTCAGCTTCAGGTTGGACCTGAGGTTGAGCCTGGGGCTGGGCCGGTGGCGGCGGAACAGCGGCTTGAGTCGGCGCAGGAACTGGCGTAGCCGCCGGAGGTGGCGCGACCACGGGTGCCGGTGCGGAAGATGGAACAGGGCTTGCGGCAGGGGCGATTTGAGTCTGCTCGGTGGGCGCAGACGGCTCGCGATGCGAGAGCCAGATTCCCACCGCAGTGAGCAAAACTGCCCCGAGGGCAAACCACAGGGAAATGCGGCGCTTCGCAAGCGGGGTTTTGGCCAGCTTCGCTGCCGGGTCTGGAGATTGCGTTACCGGATCTTGTTTGGCCGGATCAAGACGCGCGGTAATTTCACTTATGGTGATGCGGCGGGCTGGGTCGGAGCGCAGGCACTTCCGCGCAAAGGATGCGAAAGGCTCCGGCATCGACTGGGGCACGGTTGGGTCGGCGGCTTTGGCGCGATTCCAAACCGGCGGGTACTTGGTAAGGACTTCGACAAGAGTGGCACCGAGAGACCAAATATCCGAGGCAGGAACAATCACGCCGTTTTCGGTCTCGGGCGCATCGCAGACGGTTCGCGTCGGCCTGGAAATGACGGCTGCGCCGACGGGACAAACGCCATACGTGGTGAGCTTGAGGCTGTCGCCGGCGGCCATGATATTCGAGGGGTTGAGACGGCCGTGGACGAGACCCTTGGCGTGCAGATAAGTGAGCGCGGCAAGGGCCGGGCGGAGCATTTCGCGAGTCTCGTCGGGCGAGAGCGGCCGCTCGCGGAGAATCTCGGCGAGAACTTCGTCGGCGTACTCTGTGACGACGTAGATGCATGAAAGGCCGTCGATTTCGCAGCGGCCGTGCGTATAGACCTTCATCAGATTCGGATGGGAAAGGGTGGCTGCTGTTTCCCATGCGGCAGCGCGAGCGGCGGCATCCTGATCCTCTTCGGAGACTAGTTTGATGACGGCTTTTTGCGAATGCTCGCCGAATTCAGTGAGAAACACACCGGTCGCTTGAGAGCCGCCAAGCCATTGCAGGAGGGGGAACCTCTCGGCTGCAAAACTCCCAACCCAGTCGCGACTGATTGCTGCACGACTCATGGTATCGATCATAGTCCCGACCTCAACGATCATCTTAGCCCTGAAAGCGCAGATTCAAGCCGAGTTACCGACACTTTAGTAAGGGCCGGGTGATTGGAGGGCCGTGCTGTCTTTTGCCGTTTGTTTTCCCAGTTCCGAGTTTGCGGGCGGAATTGCGGGTGAGGCGGGGGAAGCAGGGGGCTCTGGACGGGACGGCCTGAACGGGGCTCAACGAGGGTCGCTCATCCGAACCTCCTAAAATTGAATCAGTGCCGCCTCCCCTCGCTCAGTTGCCGGTTCGGGACAGGATTGATGCCTGGACTGCGGACCGACGCCAGAAAGCAATTCGGCCCATCGATGCTCCACGCCCAATCGCCTACTGGCATCTGGCCAGCCTGGATGCCCCAACTGTCGCGGTGGTGTGGTCAATGGCGTTTGCATGGGCGGGCAGTGTTCATGTTTCCGGCCGGGCGGTGCTGGTTCTGGCGCTGACGGTTTGGTGCGCCTATGTCTGCGATCGACTTCTCGATGCGAGGGTGCTCGACACGCGCGCCAGCCTCGATTCGACGAGGCGGGCGAGACGGTCCGGGCTGCGCGAACGCCACTTCTTTCATTGGCGGCATCGGCGGTTGTTCGCGCCGCTTGCCGTGGTGGGCGCTTGCGTCGCGGGAGTGATGGCGGTGACTTTGCTGCCGACTGTTGCGCGGGAGCGAGGATTGATTCTGGGAGCCGCTGCGATAGTTTACTTCTCGGGCGTTCACGCGGCGCCCCGTTTCGAGCGAGCGCGGCGCTTGTTACCGAAGCTGCTGAGCAAGGAGTTGCTGGTTGCGGTGTTGTTCACCGCGGGCTGTGTTTTGCCGGCGTGGTCGCGGATTCATGCTTCGGGGGCGCAGGAGTTTTCCCACTTGTGGTTCTGGATTCCGGCGGTTTATTTCGCCGCGCCGGCGTGGCTGAATTGTTGGTCCATCGCGAATTGGGAATCCGGCTTAGGTGGCAGTGAGGGACGCTTCGACCGGGAGGGTGGGACGATGTTCGAAGGCGCGAAGGAGGGGACGTGTCTCTTCGCGGCTCTTTTGGTTGCATTTTCGGGGCTGCTGCTGGCAGCGATTGCGGGCAGATCGCATCTACGGCCGGCAGAGCTGCTCACGGCTGGCGCGATGAGTGCGTTGCTGCTGGCGCTGCTGGACCGCGTGCAAACGCGCATGACTCCGCTGGCTCTACGCGCCGCAGCCGATTTGGTTTTGCTCACACCGCTTGCGCTTTTTTTGCGATGAATACGACGGTCAAAAAAGAATTCGCAAGGCCGGAGTTTGCGGCGTTCACGGCGGAGAGGAAAGCACCGAACTTCGACCGTCTGGCGAAGGTTTACCGATGGATGGAGTTTCTGACGTTCGGTCCGCTTCTCGCGCGCTGCCGCACGGCGTTTCTTCCCGAGCTTGCGACGGCCAGTCGCGCGCTGATTCTCGGCGACGGCGATGGACGGTTTACTGCGGAGTTACTCCGCGTGAATTCCAAGGTTCGAATTGACGCGGTGGACTCGAGCCCGGCGATGCTGGAAGCATTGCTGCGCCGGGCAGGAGCGAGTTCTGATCGGATCCGCGTTCATTGCGGAGACGCGCGCGACTGGAAGCCTGAAGACGCGCAGTACGATCTGGTGGCTACGCATTTCTTTCTCGATTGCCTGACGACGGACGAGTGTTACGGATTGGCCGCTAGGTTGCGCGGCGCTGTCTCACCTTCTGGCGTGTGGATCGTCTCGGAGTTTGCGGTTCCGGAGGGATGGTTTGGGCGGCTGATTGCGCACCCGCTGGTCTGGCTGCTTTATTTGGCGTTCGGAGCGCTGACGGGACTTGAAGCTCGCAGGCTGCCCGACTATCATGCAGCATTGCGCGACGCCGGCTTTGCACTTACGCGGCGGCGCACGAGGCTGCGCGGATTGCTGGTGAGTGAGATGTGGAGCTACGAGACGTAGAGTGGAAGGCGTAAAATGGCGCTGATTTTGAATTCGAATTTCTTGACAATTGAATTCCAAGGGACCCTCTCATGAAAACGAAACACATCGCTGCTCTGCTGTGCTTTTTCGCCTGCGCTTGTGGATCGGCGCTGGCCCAGAAGCAGACGTACCCCTTCAACGATCCGGCGCTGCCGACGGAAAAGCGGATCGACAATCTGCTTTCGCTGATGACCATCGACGAAAAGATCGACTGCCTGGGCACGAATTCAGGCGTTCCGCGGCTGGGAGTGGTGAACTTCGGCCTTTCCGAGGGAATCCACGGGGTGGTTCAGCGGCAGGCTCGAGGCACGCGCCAGCCGATCACAACGACGCAGTTTCCGCAGCCGCCGGGAATGGGCGCGTCATGGGATCCGGAGCTGGTGCGCGAGGCGGCGGGCGTGGAGGGCTACGAGGCGCGATTCATTACGCAGACGGCGAAGTACGACCGGCAGATCCTGATGCTGTGGGGACCGCAGTCGGATTTGGGACGCGATCCTCGATGGGGCCGCAGCGAGGAAGTGTACGGCGAGGATCCATTTTTGAATGGGACGATGGCCGTGGCGTTCACGAAGGGACTGCAGGGCGATGATCCTAAATATTGGCAAGCCGCGGCGCTGCTCAAGCACTTCCTGGCCAACGAAAATGAAAATAACAGGAACGGTTCTTCCTCGAACTTCGACGAGCGGCTGTTCTGGGAATACTACTCGGTGCCTTTTCGCATGGCCTTTTTGGATGGCGGCGCGAAAGGAGTGATGGCCTCGTATAACGCGTGGAATGGCACGCCGATGGTGATCAATCCGATTCTCAAGAGCATTGTCCGAGACAAGTGGGGCGTGGACGTGATTTCAAGCGATGGGGGAGCGGTGAAGCTGCTGGTGGATCCGCGCCATCTTTATCCGGACCAGAAGGCGGCTGTTGTGGCTTGCCTAAAGGCAGGGATCAACCAGTTTCTTGACGTCTACAAGGACGAGACGAAGGCGGCGGTAAAGGACGGCGAAGTCACAGAGGCGGAGATCGATGCACTACTACGACCGAAATTCGCAGTCACGATCAAGCTCGGACTGCTGGATCCGCCGGAGATGGTGCCGTACACGAAGATCAAAGATTCTCCGGAGCCGTGGAATACCGACAGGGACCGCGACGTTTCGAAGCGCCTGGCGCTTGAGTCTGTGGTGCTGCTGAAGAACGAGAACAACCTTCTGCCGCTCGACAAGAGCAAGATCAAATCAATCGCGGTGATCGGTCCGCTCGCCGACCAAGTCCATTGGGACTGGTACGGTGGCACACCGCCCTATGCGGTGACGCCTTTGCAGGGGATCAAAGACCTGGTTGGGCCGGACGTGAAGGTGAACTACGCCGCATACGACACGCAGGCCGGCGAGGACGATGCAATGAAGGCGGCGAGCCAATCCGATGTGGCCGTGGTTGTGATCGGCAACGATCCGACTTGCGGTGACGAGGCACACGCGTGGTACAACTCGCCAGGTAACGGTGGAGGCATCACGCTTCCCTGCACCGTTCCGAGCGACGGGCGCGAGGGGCGCGACCGCGAGAGCATCGACCTGGCCCAGGAGCAGATCGCTAAGCAGGTCCTGATCAAGAATCCGAAGACCATCGTCATGCTGATTTCAAGTTTTCCGTTTGCGATCAACTGGAGCGCGGCGAATGTTCCCGCGATTCTGACGATGGCGCATGCTTCGCAGGATGAAGGAACCGCGCTGGCGAAGGTGCTGTTTGGCGAGTACAACCCGGGCGGCCACCTGGTGCGGACTTGGCCGAAGTCTACCGATCAGCTTCCTCCGAGCATGGATTACAACATCCGCGACGGGTACACTTACATGTATTTCAAAGGCGAGGCGCTGTTTCCCTTCGGGTATGGGCTGAGCTACACGACGTTCAAATATTCGAATCTGCGGACGAGTTCGCCGACTTTAGCGAAGGACGGCACAGTCACCGTCAGTGTGGATGTGACGAATACGGGAAGCCGCGCTGGCGACGCAGTGGTGCAGATGTACGTCAAGCATCTCGGCTCAAAGGTGGAGCGGCCAAAGGACGAGCTGGAGGGGTTCAAGCGAGTAGGCATCCAGCCCAACGAAACGAAGAAGGTAGAGATTCCGCTTAAGGCGTCGCAACTGGCATGGTGGGATCAGAAGCTGCCGGGATTCCGCGTGGAAGCGGAGCCGGTGCGCGTGATGGTTGGGAATTCGTCGAGCGACATCGAGGCGAGCATGACGGTGCGCGTGCAATAGGGATCGGAGTCGCGGCGGGATGGTCACGGCCTGACAATGTGTGAAGTTACAATTCGAGCCAATCGGCAGCTGGGAGGATTCTGATGCGGAAACGCTGGGTCAAAATCGTCGTGGCGGTTGCAGCAGTGGGCCTCTTGATTCTGGTGGTGGTTCCGTTTTTGGTGAATGCCGATAGCTTTCGGCCTCAGATCGAAAACCAGCTATCGAGCTCCCTCAATCGGAAGGTGACGCTGGGCCATCTGAGCCTTTCTCTCCTTACTGGCAGCCTGGTTGCTGAGGACATCTCGATCGCCGACGATCCTTCACTTTCGTCGACTCCGTTTCTTGAAGCCAAGAAGCTCAACCTGGGCATTGAGTTGGGGCAACTACTCTTTCACCGCACAGTGCAGATCACCGAACTCAAGGTCGATAGTCCCGCGATTCACTTGATTCATCTGGAAAACGGCACGTGGAACTTCTCCAGCATGGGGAGCCCCTCCGCGGCGCCGGCGACGGGGTCCAGTAGCGTACCCGCTCTTTCGGTCGACGAGTTGCAAATCAAGAATGGCAGCGCGACGGTTGCGACGATTCCCGCTTCCGGAAATCCGTTCTCGTGCAATGCGATCGACCTCACGGTGAAACACTTCTCGTTTGCGCAGGCGTTTCCGTTCGATCTTTCGGTTGAGCTGCCGGGGTCTGGAAGCGTGAAACTGACTGGGACCGCGGGACCGATTGCACCGCAAGACTCGTCAAAGACGCCATTCAGTGCAACGCTGGAGATCAAACATTTCGACCCGGTGACAGCCAATGTGATTCAAGCGAGCGACGGAATCTCGATGGTTGCTAACCTGGACGCAAAACTTGCATCGGACGGCAATAACCTCACCAGCAGCGGAACGATTACGGCGTCTCAGCTGAAGCTGGCGCGTTCCGGATCGCCAGCACCACAGCCAGTCAAGATCAGCTTTGCAATTTCAGACAACCTTGGCACGCGGTCAGGGCAAGTGTCGGACATCGCGATTCAAACCGGATCGGCGGCCGCGCACATCAGCGGCGATTTTAAAGCCGGTGGGCAAAGCGTTGCGCTCAATTTGCGGATGGCGGCGCCCAATCTGCCGATCGATCAACTGGAAGAGCTGCTGCCTGCCGCCGGAATCACGCTACCCAGCGGCTCGCAGCTTCGCGGCGGCACGCTAACGGCAAATCTGACCCTTACCGGACCTGCAAACGCGATCACGATCGCGGGCCCAGTGGAGATCGACAACACAAAGCTGGCGGGCTTCGACCTCGGCTCGAAGATTCAGGGAATCAATCCCCTGGGCGGGACTGGCGGCGGCACACAGATTGAGAAAGTAAGCGTGACCGTGAGTTCGTCGCCGCAGATGACGAGTTTCGGCAACATCTATGCGTCGGTTCCTGTGATCGGGACCGCGTCAGGGAGCGGGACAATTTCGCCCTCGGAAGAGCTGAACTTCCAAATGGTCGGCCAAACTGAACAATTCCTCGATGATTGGCTCTGCTGCAAATACGGGCATGAACACCGTCGCTACGCTGCTCGGCGATCGCTCGAATACTGCGGCGAGCAAGGGCATTCCGCTGACCATCACTGGAACCGCTTCAAATCCGACGATCCGGGCGAATGTGGGCGCTATGGTGAAGCAAGCGGCGGGTAGCCTCTTGAGTAGCCCCGCGGGTCAACAAGGTAGCGGTGCCATGAAGAAACTGAAGGGACTTCTGGGGCACTAGGCTGCGAGCCAGTCCGCCTAACGGTTGCGAAGCGATCCGTATAGATCCAACTCGACGCCTGGAGTCGCCGGAGATCCGAGGGCTGGAATTTGGAATGTTACAAATCTGTTAAAATGAAGGTGTAGGAGTTCGGCAAGGCTCCCAAGATACCCTCCGAAACCATCCCCATGATCCTCTATCTGATGCGCCATGCGAATGCCGGCACGCCTCGTGGGAATCCCATTCTTGACCTGAAGCGGGGCCTGGTGAAAGAAGGCAAGGAGCAGTGCATGCTGATGGCGCGGGTTCTTGGAACGCTGAAAGCGCCGATCGACACGATCGTTTCAAGCTCCCTTAAACGGGCCATGCAAACTGCGCAGCTTGTGGGCACCGAGCTGGGATTTGAGGGCAAGGTTGAGATCAGCCCGGGGCTGGGCTTGAACGCGAGCTTCTCCGATTTCCAGAACATGCTGGCGAAGTATGCCGACCGCGATGGGGTCCTGGCCGTGGGGCACAACCCAAACATGTTTCAGTTTCTGGGCCGCATGATTACCGGCAATGGCGGCGCATCGATCCGGATGCGCAAAGGCTCGATTGCACGGATCGACATGGAACGGCATCCGCCGCGATTGCAATGGCTTCTGGATCCACGGACGGCGCGGATCGTTTACGCGAGCGTGACGAAGAGCTCGCGGCCGAAGACCTCGCGGAAGTAGCCGGCTTCCTTTCGCAAAGACCACAATTCCAGCTCGGCGCCAGTGCGCCCCGGGCGCAATTCCAACAGGACTCTCTTGGGGTACACCCGCGTGATGACGCGCAAAACGTCGGATGCGCGATCCTGATTCAGGGCTATTGCGAGACGCAGCAAGACCACGGCGCGATTGACGTTCTTGTGCTCGTCGGCGGGGATGTTGCGCAAAGCGCGGTCACCCGGCTGAGGGCGGCTTTTGCCCAGGTAGCGGGCGATTGCCGAGACGAGAGTGCGCTGGAGTTGCGTGTAGCCGTAGATCTCGGAGCTGGAGACGATGTACTGCGTGTGCCGGTGATGGCCCTGGTGGTTGATGAACTTTCCGGTGTCGCGGAGCATTGCGGCGGCGGCGAGCCAGCTTTCATATTCGAGAGGAAGCTCGTGCATGGACTTAAGCTCGCGAAAAAGCTGGACGGTGTGGGCGCGGACGGGATCGGCCTGGCGGGGATCGACGCCGTAGCGCCGCGCTGTGGAGAGCACGCTTTCCCAGCGCTCATGCTCGAACTCGCGATGAGCTTTGGCGCGGGCATCCTGCTCGGCGAGCATCTGCGCCAGAATGCCGTCGCGCAAGCCGAGCGGCGAGTAGCGAAAGCCTTTGAGTCCGAAGCTGTCGAGGATTTCGGCGTAGACTTCGGCGCCGGCGACGATGATTTCAGCGCGACGCGGGCCAATGCCGGGCACAGCCTCGCGCTGAGGAAGCGACATCTTGGCCAACTTGCTTGCCAGCTTGCGGACAGAGCGCGCTGGGACCATTCCGGCAAGGATGGCGGACCGGTCTTCGGTACGGTCAGAACCGGATTTGGCCGGAGATTTGCCCGACTTTTTCGCGCCGGGCTTACCGTTCTTTGATCCCTGGGCGTAGGCGGCAGAAAGCGCCGCAGCCGTGCCCGATGTGGCGATGACGAGAGGCGCGCGGCCGGGCTGAATCTTGCGATGAGCGCGGCGCAGCTCCCGCGCAATCAACTGGCGCATACGCGTTAGGCCGTCACGCGGAGCAGGATCATCGGAGAGAAACTGCTCGGTCAGACGCACTGCACCGAGCGGCAGGCTGACTGTCTCCTTGATGCGCTTGTGTTCGGAGAGCGTAACTTCACAGCTGCCGCCTCCGAGGTCGAGAAGCAGCACGCGGCCTCCCGCTCCGGGCTCAGCGCCCATAACGCCGAGATGGATGAGGCGGCCTTCTTCAAGGCCGGAGATGATTTCCATGTTCCAGCCGGTTTCGGCCTTGACCCAGGCCTGAAAAGCAGCCGAGTTGCGCGCGTCGCGCATGGCTGCGGTAGCGACCACTCGAATGCGATCGACACCGTGAGACTGAACCGCGCGCTGAAAACGTTTGAGAGCACGCAGCGTGGCCGCCATGGCTTCAGGAGAGATGAGGCCGGTGTCGAATACGCTGCCACCGAGGCGAGTGACCTCGCGATCTTCGGCGAGCGTTTTGAGCCGATGCGCGTGGACGCGAGCGATCTTCAATCTGCAAGAGTTGGAACCGATATCGATGGCGGCGAAGGTGGGCATTTATTTGCTGCGCGCTCCCAAGAAAGAATCGACCCATCGCCAAGATACACGAAGGTTGTGTGCGGTTGGGGACGCGAGTTCCACAGGGGGCGGAGGCGGAGTACGGGATCGAAGGACTGAAAGAATCAGGCGTTACGGCTTGATAATTGTGGCGATGAGGGCGGCGAGGCCGTTCCAGGCGATCTGGATGCCGATGCAAAGCAGGATGAAGGCTATGACGCGCAGGATTCCGTGGGCCGTTGAGGGCGGGATTTTCTTGGTGATCTTGGGGGCGTTGGCGTAACAGAAATAGACCAGCACGCTGAGAACGACAATGGCAATGAAAACGCCGAGGTGGGCCAGGATGTTGTGGGTAATATTTTTTTCAGAGATGTGGGCGGTGACCGTGAGCAATGCCACGAGCGTGCCTGGCCCCGAGGTGATGGGAAAGGTGAAGGGATAGAAGACGCCCTCTTCGAGATGACTGGTGTCGGGCTCGTCAGCTTTTCCGGTCTCCTCTTGTTTTTTGCGGGAATCGGCGCCGGCGCTGTGCTCGTTCAAAACAGCCCAACCCATGGCGGCGACGACGATGCCGCCGGAAAGCTGGACGATGGGCAGAGAGATGCCGAAGAAGCTGAGGATGATTCCACCAGCAACTTCAAAAACGCCAAGAAAGACAATATTATTGATGGCAATCCGCCAGGCCAGCGAGCGAAGAACCTTGGGCGGCGCGTCGCCGACCAGCCCGAGAAAAACCAGGGCGGAGCCGAGCGGGTTGATCAGCGGCAGCAGCACACTGAACGCAACGAGAAAGACTTTCCAGACCGGCAAGAGAGTTCTCCCTTGGTGAATCTTAATTCGTCGTGGACAGAGTGAAGCGACGGAAACCAGAGAAACCGATTGCCGCGACGCGAAGGAGCGGGGCAGTAATGTGGCGAGGGAGTAGTGAAGACCGTGGATGGGCGCTGCAAGAGATGGGTATACTTCCCAGACACCTTTCCGGCCTTGGCGCGGAAGCGACCAATTTAGGAGCGACGTGATGATGAAGATGCGGCGTTTTAACCAGTCTGCGGCGGCGATGTTTATCCTGCTAAGCCCGTGCGCTACATTTGCTCAGACCAGCGGCTCGTCTGCGAAGGCGCCGAAACCGGACCTGCACGCCGGCGGCGCAAGCCCTTCAAGCATTCCCAACCACGCGGTCACGGTTGTGACTCTGCCCGGATTCCACCTGACTGGAGCCCGGATCACCACCGATAAGACATGCAAAGTAGTTTCTTACCAGGTTGTGTCGGATAACGAGATCAAGATGAACATCGAGGGAACGCGAACGGTGGACGACAAGGATGACACTTGCACTCTGGAAGTTCGTACGCCCGCAGGGAGCGCGTCGACCTGGATTGTGGTGGGACTAACCGATGCTGAGCAAGAGCAAGTGAAGGAACGCGAGCGGACCGAAGGAGAGGCCAAGGCGCAGGCCTTCATTGCCAAGTCAGGGAAGGCGTGGCACTTGACCTTTGCCGGCGGGGCGGTAGAAACATACACCTCGGCAGGCGCGAACGACGACGCGATGCCGATATTTCATAACGCGGCAGGAGATGAAGTGAAAATCGCCGTAGCAGAAGACGGCACGGTGATGCTTATCGAGCAGGGATGCATGCGCAGCGGCAAGCTGATTGGCACGCAGGTAAAAAATGGGCAGTCGCAAGGTGAGTGCACGCCGGCGAGCTCGTGGACGGCCACGGTCGATTACTAATGCAGTGCTGACTTCCTTCGAACATTGTCAAGAAAGAGTCGATTGGGGCGAGAGCCAGGTCCAGAAGCCTGGAGGCGTGGGGTGCGCGCCCCCCGGGGAGATGTTGCCCGTAAGACCAGTAAGAGTGCGCTTCCGGATGCTCGTTGGGGCAAGGTCGAGAAATTCAGGGTGTGAACATTTCGTGCGATCTCGCAGTAGAAGACCTCCAAACGAAGCTCGCCGAGGGGGTGACGCGAGCCAAATTGGCACTCGCGAGGGAAGATCGTGACAAAGGTAACGGCCTCCTTACCGGATAGTTGTATTTGGAAAATCGATTTAGGTATGGAGACCGCACAAGATTTTGGCATACCGTGTGCCTAGAACCAAGACTATGCCGCAACGGGCCTCCATGAAGTTTTTCAAGCGATTTCCTGCGATTCCGGGCACTGTGATCGCTCTTGCGGCAATGCTGCTTGGGTGCATGATCACAGTTCTGCTGATCGCCTCGACGCCGGTACACGCGCCAACAACGCGTGTCTCCCTCATGTCACGTCCAGGAATTGCAGCGATTGGGCTCACCGCGTTTTTGTTGGCCCTGGTGGCCGGCCTCTTGATTCTTCGCGAGCTGGCGGACCGCGAATTCAGCACGGATCGCGACTTTCTGAACGCGTTTCTTGAACACATCCCTGACCACGTTTATTTCAAGGACCGTAACAGCCGCTTTTTGCGCGTCAACCGGGCCCTAGCCAACAGCTTTGGATTGAGCGATCCCGCGGAAGCCGCGGCAAAGACGGATTCCGACATGTTTACGCCGGAGCATGCCAGTCGCGCCTTCGAAGACGAACAGAGAATCATTGACACGGGCCATGGAATTACGGGGATGGAAGAGAAGGAAACCTGGCCGGATGGGCATGAGTCGTGGGTATTGACGACGAAGGTGCCACTCAAGGATCGGCGCGGCCGGATTCTGGGTACGATGGGGATTTCGAGAGACATCACCGACCGGAAACAGGCGGAGTTGCGCATCCGCTACATGGCACTTCACGATGCTTTGACAGGATTGCCGAATCGTTCGCTTTTGGAAGATTTGCTGGCTCATGCGATCGCCTTGGCAGCGCGGAACGGGAAGCGGGTCGCAGTGCTAATGCTGGATCTGGACCGCTTCAAGAGCGTGAACGATTCATTCGGGCACCACATCGGCGACCGTTTGCTTGAGGCTGTAGCGGTGCGATTGAGAAACTGCCTGCGCGAAAGCGACATTGTGGCGCGGCTGGGCGGAGACGAGTTTGTGATCGGACTGCCGCTGGTGGAAAAGGGTCAGGACATCGAGCAAGTGGCGAGCAAGGTGCTGAACACATTGAGCGCGGCGTTTGAGATTGAAGGACATGGGGTTCGAATCGGGGCGAGCATTGGCATATGCGAGTACCCCGCAGACGGAGAGAACCCAAGGGACTTGCTGCAGGCTGCGGACACCGCGATGTACGAAGCGAAGAACAGCGGCCGCGGCAACTTTTCCTTCTTCACGGCCGAGCTTACGGACGCGACGCGGCGGCGGCAAAAGCTGGAATTCGACTTGCAGCATGCACTGGCGCGCGACGAGTTTGTGCTGTACTACCAGCCACTCGTGGCAACGGAAACCGGCGGCATTACCGGCGTGGAGGCATTGCTGCGCTGGCAGCATCCAGAGCAGGGGATGATCTTCCCCAACCAGTTCGTTCCGCAACTGGAAGAACTGGGATTGATGACCGACGTGGGGAATTGGGTTCTTAGAACCGCATGCGCGCAAAACGCCGCATGGCAGAAAGCGGGGCTCCCGCCGGTTCGCGTGATGGTGAACATGTCATCGACGCAGTTCTACCGGAGTCATATTGCGAGCAGCGTAAAGAGAGCGCTCACGGAATCCGGCCTGGACCCGAAATGGCTGGAGCTCGAGCTGACGGAATCGCTGATGCTCGATGACTCGGAGGCGACGATCAAGATTATGCGGACGCTGAAGCGGCTGGGCGTGAGCCTGTCACTCGACGATTTCGGCACCGGCTGGTCCTCGCTGTCGTATTTGAGACGGTTTCCTATCGACCGGATCAAGATCGATCGCTCGTTCCTGCGCGACATCGCGTCGGAGCCGACCGCTGAAGCGGTGGTTCGGAGCATCATGAACCTGGGCCGCGACCTTGGACTGGCCTGCGTGGCCGAAGGCGTGGAAACGTCGGAGCAACTCAACTATTTTAAGAAACAGAAGTGCGAAGAAGTGCAGGGATTCCTGTACAGTCCCGCGCTGCCGGAAGCCGACTGCCGCGTCTTGCTTCGCGCGGGAACGCTGAGCATACCGGAGAAGAATCCAACCCACCACGCCAGCGCAAAAAGAGCTTCTCAATACGCGATCCCGGCTGCATGAAGCGGCCACCGGTCGATCCCGACTCTACAACCGAAAACTGAGCGAAGCGGTTCGTTCATTCGGCCCCGGCATGAAAGTGCCGCTCTTAGCGGTCGTGCGTCCTTCACTGTGCAACGCCACAGAAACCGGCTGCTATTCTGGTATGGATACGACGGAAATGCCATTGGGTTTCAGGGGACATGGGTAGTTATCCCACGGGCTGAAGCCCTTTCTCTCTTCGCAGCCGGATTGCGGCGCTCAGAAATTGGCGCGCGGCGGGGCAGGCTGACGCAACGCGCGGGACCAAGATGACAACGATGAACACGACAAGGACAATCGATCGCCCGCAGGCCGTTCTCTCGGCGCGCATGGTGTGGCTGGTCTTTGCAGTCCTCTGGGCCGCGATTTACTTTGCCTCGTTGTTCTCTCCACCGCTGCTGGACGACGTGGATGCCTCGCACGCGCAGGCAGCGCAGCACATGGCCGAGAGTGGGGATCTGATCACCGCGAAAACCAATGGCATCCGTTACATTGAAAAACCGCCGCTGCCTTACTGGGCGGTGGCGGGGATGTACAAGGTGTTCGGCGAAAACACCTTTGCCACGCATTTGCCCAATGCTCTGGCGATGCTGGGGCTGACGTGGCTGGCGTGGTTGTGGGGACGCCGGGCGTGGGGCGAACGCGCGGGGTTCTACGCCGGGCTGGGCGTGCTGACCTCGGTGGGCTGCTTTCTGTTTACGCGCTTCATCATTCCTGAGGCAATCCTTGCCTTTTTTCTCTTGGGCAGCTTGTACGCGCTGATTACAAGCCTCGAAGACAGCCGGCCGGCGCGGATGTATTGGGCGTGGGCGGGAGTGGCGCTGGCACTCCTGACGAAGGGTTTGATTGCGCCGGTATTTTTCGGCGGGGCGGCCATCGCGTATTTGCTGCTGACAGGGCAGTGGCGGCGGTGGAAGACGCTGAAGCCGTTGTCGGGATTTCTATTGTTTCTGGCGATCGCTGCACCGTGGCACATTGCGTGCGGCATCATCAATCACGACCAGGGACATCCGGTGGGCAATCATCCGACAATCGGGAATGTACACGGATTCTTTTATCAATACTTCATCAACGAGCATGTGCTGCGCTTCTTTAATCTGCGCTATCCGCACGACTACAACAAAATGCCGGCGCCCTGGTACTGGCTGGGCGAACTAATTTGGATTTTTCCGTGGAGCCTTTTTCTGGGCGCGTTGGCCGCGATGGCCTGGAAGACGCGGCGCACATGGCTGAAGCATTTGCGACACGATGCGGGCGACACGGTGGATTTTTATCTCGACCATGCCATGCGTGAAGACGTGGGCAGCTACGTGCGGCGGATCAAGTTCCGCACCAGGACTATCTGGCTATTGAGCTTGTACTCGGCGTGGACATTGATCTTTTTTGCGATTTCAACGAACCAGGAATACTACACGTTTATGGCGTGGCCGCCGCTGGTGATGCTAATTGCGGGCGTGATCGCGGAGATCGAAGAGAATGACGGCGTGGAAGGCGGACGGCCGACGCTGTCCACATCATGGTTAACGGGCGCGCAGGCGCTGTTTGCGGCGATCGGCGTAGCGGCTGCGGCGGCGCTGGCGTGGGGATTGTGGACCTCGCGCGATTTGCCGTACGTGGCGGACATTGGAACGGTGCTGGCCCATCGCGGCGTGGGCGACTACACGCTGTCGATGTCGCACTTGTTCGATTTGACGGGCGAATCATTTGCCGCGCTGCGGCTGCCGGCGGGGTTGGCGGCGGTCACGCTGCTGATTGGACCGATCCCGGGATGGTTGTTGCGGCTGAAAAAGAAACACATGGCAGCTACCGTGAGCGTGGCGCTTACCATGACGCTTTTCTTTGTAGCGGCGCACATCGCGTTTGCGCGGTTCGAGCCGATGCTGAGCTCCAAGCCGATGGCCGACACGATCATGAGCGACGGTACGGCAAACGACGTTTTGATTATTTATGGCGAGCAATCGTCGGGGTCGTCGGTTGTTTTTTATACGAACGACTTTTTCAAGGGACGGCCGGCGATGCTGGTTCTGCCGCGTTGCGGGCAGAACAGCGAAGGAACGACGCTGCTGTGGGGGTCGTGCTATCCCGATGCACCCGATATCTTCCTGAGCCCCGCGAAGCTGGCGGCGATCTGGGGGACAGGAGAACGCAAATGGATTTTCGCCGAAGATCCGGACCGGGAGAACGTGGAGACCGTACTGGCGGGGCGTTTGTATGAAGTGCAGACGTTGGCCGACAAGACGCTGTGGACGGACCGGCCCGTGAAGTGAGAATCTTTCGAGGATGAACTTCAGTCACATTGCTGTCGCCTGCCTGATTGGGCTCGGTGTTTTCGGCATTATCACATCGACAATTTATAGCCTGATGGTGGTTGCGGGAGCGATGCGCTTTCGGCGCGGGGCGGGCGATGTGGGCGACTTGCAGGCGGCGGAATTTATGCCGCCAGTGAGCGTGCTGAAGGCGGTGCACGGCATCGAGCCCGACCTGGAGCAGAACCTGGCCAGCTTTTTCGAGCAGGATTATCCGGAGTACGAAATTCTGTTCTGCGCGCGTCAGGAGAGCGACCTGGGCCTGGCCGCGGCGCGGCGCGTGATGGCGCGATATCCGCACATGAAGGCGCGCATTCTGACTTGCGGAGAACCACCGTGGCCGAATGCCCGGACATTTTCATTGGAAGTGATGCGCCGCGAAGCGCTCTATCCGATCCTGGTGACGGCGGACAGCGACGTGCGAGTGACGCAGGATTACCTGCGTGCGGTAGTGCAACCGATGCGCGATCCGCAGGTGGGAATGGTTACCAGCCTCTATCGCGGGTGCACCCGCCACGGACTGTGGGCGCGGCTGGAGGCGATGGGCATGAGCGTGGAAATGACGTCAGGCGTGCTGGTGGCCAACATGCTGGAGGGGATGAAGTTCGCGCTTGGACCTTCGATGGTGATGCGGCAAAGCACCGTGGAAAGAATCGGCGGATTCGAGAAGGTGGCCCAGTATTACGCCGACGATTTCGTGTTGGGCAATTGGACGGCGGCGGCCGGCGAGATCGTTGTGTTGTCGCACTATGTTGTGGAGCACCACGTGCTGAATGCTGCTTTCAAGAGCAGCATCGCGCATCAGCAGGGATGGGCGACGAGCACGCGCTTCTCGCGGCCGATGGGACACCTGGGCGAGGTGCTGACGTATGCTGTGCCGTTTGGCTTGCTGGCATGGATTGGGCTGACGCTGGCCGGGCACTGGACGTGGGGCGCGGGGCTGCTCGCGTTCACGATCCTGGACCGGGTGCTGCTGTGCCTGTTGGTCAGCAGCCTGGTGGTGCACGATCGCGAGGCCGCGCGCAAGGCATGGCTCTATCCGCTGCGCGACCTGATGGGATTCATTTTCTGGGTGAGGAGCTACCTGGCCACCAGGCGACTGCGCTATCGAGGCGACCCGTACGAGTTGCTGCCTGAGGGGCGGTTGCGCAAACTAACGGAATAGAACGCGGACCGCTACGGCTTGCGTGTTGCCGCGGCGCGTGCAGGCGAAGCCACAGGCTTGCGGATGGGCACGATTGCGCCGGATGTGCCGGGCGCAGCCTGCTGGAAGCGGGCAAGCATTTCGGTGCGCACGTACTCGACGAAGCTTTGCATCTGGCGGTTCATCTCTTCCATGCGCTCGCGCATCTGCAGGATGATGGCGATGCCGGCGATATTGACGCCAAGGTCGCGAGCGAGATTGAGGATGAACTCGAGCCGCTCGAGATCTTCATCGGTGTAGAGGCGCGTGTTGCCCTCGGTGCGCGAAGGCTTGAGCAGGCCTTCACGTTCATAGAGGCGCAGCGTCTGGGGGTGAATCTCGTACATCTCAGCCACGGCCGAGATCATGTAGGCGCCTTTGGATTTACGTTTTGTGGCCATCGTAATTTCTCCAAACAGCGTAGCCGATTCAACTATGGCCCATGATTGTTTCCGCGTGAATCTTACAACTTGTCGAACAGCGCTTTGCGCGGATCGTCGGGGTTTAGCTTGGCGAGCTCACGCATAATTTCGCGGCTGCGCTCGTCGTTCAAATGCGGCACAGCAACTTCAACGGTGACGATTTCGTCGCCGCGCTGGCCGGCGATGCGACGCGCTCTCAACACCGCGCTCGCGCATGCGCAGCTTTTGCCCGCTTTGCGTGCCAGGCGGAATCTTCAATTGCGCGCGGCCGTCGATGGTGGGGACTTCGACCTTGGCGCCGAGCGCAGCTTCGGCCACGGTGATGGGGACGGTGATCTGGATGTCGTCACCCACGCGCGTGAAGACAGGGTTCGATCCAGTGCGGACGATGAGGAAAAGATCGCCGGCTGGTCCACCATTGATACCGGCGTTGCCTTTACCCTGCAGTCGAATGCGCTGGCCGTCACGCGTGCCAGCCTTAATGCGAAATTCGACGGTCTCGGAACGGTTGACGGTGCCTTCACCGTGACAGGTAGCACAGTCGTGCGAGATGTGGCCGGTGCCGTTGCAGCCTGGGCAGGTAATGTTGAACTTCATGCGGCCACCCATCTGCGTGACCTGGCCGGTGCCGTGGCACTCAGGGCACTCCGCGCTGCCGCCGACGCTGGCCTGGCCGTGGCAAGTGGGGCAGGTCTCCTGGCGGTTGATCTGGATGCGCGCCTGACCGCCGCGGATGGCGGTCCAGAAGTCAACTGTGGCCTGGTACTCGAGGTCGGTGCCTGGCTGCGGCCCGCGCGGCTGATGCGAGCGCTGCTGCGCGCCACCGAAGATGCCGGAGAAGATGTCTTTGAAGCTGCCCGAGCCGAAGTTACCCTGCGCTCCCGGATCTCCCTGGAAGCCGGAAAAGTCGAAGCCGCCGAAATCAACGGGAGGCTGTCCGCTGCCGGTGCGCTGCTGGCGGGCGTAGGCTTCGGCCTGGGCGGGATCGATTTGATCCGAGTAAAAACCGACCTGGTCGTAGACTTTGCGCTTTTTTTCGTCGCTGAGGACGTCGTTGGCTTCGGAGATCTCCTTGAACTTTTCTTCGGCGCGCTTGTCGTTGGGATTGACGTCGGGGTGGTACTTGCGCGCGGCTTTGCGGAAGGCCTTGCGAATCTCCTCCGGCGTGGCCGTCTTTTTGACGCCGAGCGTTGCGTAATAGTCTTTGTTGGTGGTGGTGGCCATGGGTACTTTCTTATCTTAGGTGCGCTTCATGTCGGCGTTGTGCGTCATGTTGCACGCGATATGCCATCAGTTCCAGCTATTCACCGGACGAATTTCAATTGGATCGACCGACGATAGCTGTTCCTATTTTCCATCATAAGAAGGAGGGGTGGACGACGTGCGATCGCCCACCCCGGATGTTTCAGTCTGTGTTGTCCCAGGTCCCCAAAATGCGAGGGACATGGGGCACCCACTTGAATAGGGCGCCTTACTTCTTGTCGTCGACGTCAACATACTCGGCGTCGATTACGCCTTCGTCTTTCTTCTGCTCGCCGGCGGGCGGCGCGCCCGCGGATGCGTCGGGACCAGGCCCTGGCTGCGAGGAGCTGGCCTTGTACATGGCCTCGGCCAGTTTGTGGCTGGCGAGGGTGAGCTTCTCGTTTGCGGCCTTCAACTCCGACGTTGACGGCGAGCCTTCGAGCGTCTTTTTGGCGTCGGCAAGGGCTGACTCGACTTCGGTTTTGTCGGCCGCCTGCACTTTTTCGCCTGCGTCCTTGAGCATCTTCTCGATGTTGTAGACCATGCCGTCGAGCGAATTGCGCGCCTCGATCGCTTCGCGCTGTTCTTTATCTTCAGACGCGTGCGCTTCGGCTTCCTTGGCCATCTTCTCGATCTCTTCTTTCGAGAGGCCCGAGCTCGAGGTGATGGTGATGCGCGTATCCTTGCCGGTGGCATTGTCCTTCGCGGTTACGTTGAGGATTCCGTTGGCATCGATGTCGAAAGTGACCTCGATTTGCGGAATGCCGCGCGGCGCGGGCATGATGCCGCCGAGCTTGAATTTGCCCAGGGTGCGGTTCTGCGCCGCCATCGGCCGCTCGCCTTGGAGCACGTGTACTTCGACTTCAGTCTGACGTGTCGGCCGCCGTCGAGAAGGTCTCAGTCTTCTTGGTCGGGATGGTCGTGTTACGCGGGATCATCGGCGTAGCCACGCCGCCCAGCGTCTCAATAGACAAGGTGAGCGGAGTGACGTCGAGAAGCAGAAGATCCTTGACGTCGCCGGTGAGCACGCCTGCCTGCACCGCGGCGCCAATGGCAACCACCTCATCGGGATTGACGCCGCGATGCGGCTCCCTACCGAAGAGCTTCTTGACCAGCTCCTGAATGCGGGGCATGCGCGTCTGCCCGCCGACCAGTACGACTTCGTTGATCTGGCTGGTGGTGATGCCAGCGTCGGACAAAGCCTTCTTGCACGGCTCGACAGAGCGCTCGATGAGATCCTCGACCAACTGCTCCAGCTTGGCGCGCGTGAGCTTGCGGACCAGGTGCTTGGGGCCGGAGGCGTCGGCAGTGATGAAGGGCAGATTGATCTCGGTTTCGACGGTGGTCGAAAGCTCGATCTTGGCCTTTTCCGCCGCGTCTTTCAGGCGCTGCAGGGCCATCTCGTTGCCCTTCGAGGTGAGGTCGAGGCCATGCTCGGTCTTGAACTCGCTGATGAGCCATTCGACGATGCGCTGGTCAAGATTGTCGCCGCCAAGGTGGGTGTCGCCATTGGTCGATTTGACCTCAATGACGCCCTCGCCGACTTCGAGGATGGAGATATCGAATGTGCCGCCGCCAAAGTCGTAGACGGCGATGGTCTCGTCCTTCTTTTTGTCGAGGCCATAGGCCAGAGCTGCCGCAGTGGGCTCGTTGACGATGCGCTTGACGTCGAGGCCGGCGATTCTGCCCGCGTCTTTGGTGGCCTGGCGCTGGGCGTCGTTGAAGTAGGCCGGAACGGTGATCACAGCCTCAGTGATGGTTTCGCCAAGGTAAGCTTCGGCAGACTTCTTGAGCTTCTGCAGGATCATTGCGGAGATCTCGGGCGGAGTGTATTCCTTGCCCTGAGCGATGACCCCGACATGGTCGCCCTGCTGGACCACCTTGAAGGGGACCATCTTCATCTCATCGTTGACCTCGTTGTAGCGGCGGCCCATGAAGCGCTTGATGGAGAAGATGGTGTTCTCAGGGTTGGTAATGGCCTGGCGCTTGGCCACTTGGCCGACCAGCCGCTCGCCGCTCTTGGTGAAGGCGACAATAGAGGGGGTGGTTCGCGCACCCTCCTCATTTGGAATGACTTTTGGTTCGCCGCCTTCCATGACGGCGACGCACGAGTTGGTCGTGCCGAGGTCGATACCGATCATTTTAGCCATGTTTTTCCTGCCTTTGGGCTCAATCTGACGGGTTAGGATCTCAGATTGAGTGTAGTGTTGTCAACTTATATGATGCTATTTTCCTCAGTTGGGATGCAACTTTGGGTTTCTTCTAGTTTTGGGTTTTCCCGGGTCTTGGACGAGGACTCAGTCGGGTGGACGGCGGGGCTGCCGCGGTAACCAGTGCCGTTATAGCCTGACGGCCGCCTGGGCAGCCGCGAGGGCCTCTTCCGGCTCAGGGCGGACGCGGAAGTCTGCGTAGGCCCGTGCGTAGAGGACGCGGCGGTCGCGTGCAAGGACATAGGTGGCGGGCAGGATCAGGCGCCAGCTTTGGTCGCCGTTCACGAAGGGGATGTTGACGAGGATGGAGCGGTAGTAGGCGCGGTGGTACTCGGGGATGGTGTACGCAAGACCGAATTGTTCGGCCAGGGCGCAGCCGGAGTCGGTGAGAACGGGGAACGGGAGCGAGTGTTGGCCGACCATGAAGTCGCTTTGGCGGGCGGTCTGAGGGCCGATGGCGGCGAGGAGTGCGCCGGACTCGCGGAGGGTCGGGTAGAGGTCGCGCCAGGCCTCGAGCTCGGTGACGCAGTAGGCGCACCAGCGGCCGCGGAAGAAGTTGAGGACGAGCGGCCCGAGGGCAAGCAGATCGGCGGAGCGGACGGGGCGGCCTGTGGCGTCGGGGAGGGTGAATTCGGGGGCGATGGCGCCGACGGGGAGGATTTTTTCTTCAATACCGGAACTGAAGAGCTCGGCGACGGCGCGCTCGCTGACGGCCATGCGCTCCGGCTGGACGAGGTTGCGCGTGTTCTGGGTGATCTCGTCGAGCTGGTCCTGGAGGGCGGTCATGGAGTCTCCCCACTCGTGTTCCACGAATTCGTGATTGCGAGTTGCATATGCACTTTCGTAAGACACGAAGAACAACCGCAGATCCTTCGCTTCGCTCAGGATGACAGTTCAAAAAAGCTTTGCGCGATACGACTGAAGTCGTGCCCTGCTACAAATCCTATCGCCCGAAGCGCTGCTTGGCGCCCATGCCGCTTAAGCCGCCGCGCATCATGCTCTTGGCTAGGCCGCCCTTGCCCACCTGCTTGAACATTTTGGCCATCTGGGCGTACTGGCGGAGGAGCTGGTTGACTTCCTGCACGCTGGTGCCGGAGCCGGCGGCGATGCGCTTGCGGCGCGTGCCGGAAATGATGTCGTGATTGCGGCGCTCCTTGGGCGTCATGGAGTTGATGATGGCTTCGAGGCGGACGAATTGCTTTTCGTCGATCTGGCCGGCGGCCTGCTGCATGCCGGCGAAGGGGCCGACGGAGGGCAGCATCTTCAAAATGCTCTCCATGGAGCCGAGCTTCTTGATCTGCTGGAGCTGGTCGCGGAAATCTTCGAGCGAGAAGCCGTCGCCGAGGAGAGCTTTCTTGGCCAGATCCTCCGACTTTTTGCGATCGAGGGTGGATTCGGCCTTCTCGATGAGCGAGAGCATGTCGCCCATGCCGAGGATGCGGCCGACGATGCGGTCGGGATGAAAGGGCTCGAAGGCGTCGGGCTTTTCGCCGACGCCGATGAACTTGATGGGCTGACCGGTGACGTGGCGGATGGAGAGCGCCGCGCCGCCTCGTGCATCGCCGTCCATTTTGGTCAGGACCACACCTGTCAGTCCGAGACGAGAATGAAAGTCCTGCGCGGAGTTGACGGCGTCCTGTCCGGTCATGGCGTCGGCGACGAAGAGAATCTCCTGCGGCGAGAGAAGCTTTTTCAGGCTTTCCATCTCGGCCATCAGATCTTCGTCGATGTGGAGGCGGCCGGCGGTGTCGACGATGAGCGTGTCGCAGCCCATGATGACGGCTTCGCGACGGGCTTCTTTGGCAAGGCGCTCAACGAGAGCGGTGCCGGCGGGCTCGCCCTTCTGGTCGCCCTCGTAGAGACGCGTTTCGACCTGCTTGGCGACGATTTTTAGTTGCTCGCGCGCGGCCGGGCGGTAGACGTCGACAGACACGAGCATGGGACGGTGGCCACCCTTTTTGAGCCATGCGGCGAGCTTGCCGGATGTGGTGGTTTTGCCGGAGCCTTGCAATCCGGCCATGAGAATGACGGTGGGGGGCTTGGAGGCGAAGTTAAAACGGGCGGTGTCGCGGCCGAGAAGGGCGATGAGTTCGTCGCGAACGATTTTGATTACTTGCTCGGAGGGCGAGAGCGCGGTGAGGACTTCAGTCCCGACGGCCTTCTGGCGAATGTGCTCAAGGAGGTCGGTGACGACCTTGAGGTTGACGTCGGCTTCAAGGAGTGCGACGCGAATCTCGCGCAGGGCGTCGGCGATGTTCTCTTCAGTGAGCGTGCCCTGGCCGCGAAGGTTCTTGAAGACGCGCTGTAATTTGTCGGTTAGGTTCTCAAACATGGGTTCAGTTCCAGTCTACCGGATCAGTGGTTCACGAGATGGCATCGCCGAAGGGTTACTTATCACGGATACGCACGGTCTCAGCCGGGATGCTCGACAATGGAAGAGACGCGCATTACGATGGCGGCGCGATACAAATTGGCGTCGGCGAATAGAGAAACCAGCAGTGGGCCGGGAGGATGAGTTTTGAAACGAATCTTGATTTGCGCGAGTTTGATTTTGGTTGCAGCAGCAGCGTGGGCCTCGAATTCGACGATGCCGGATGGAACGGAGTTTCCGATGTGGGAAGTTCCGCTGCATTTTACAAAGACTTACTACGTGGATTGCGCGGCGAAAAATGCGGACGACAACGGGCCGGGGACGCAGGAGCGTCCGTTCCGCACGATCAACCGGGCAGCGCAAGTGCTGCAGCCGGGCGAGCGGGTGGTGATTGCCGAGGGCGTGTATCGCGAGTTTGTGAGGCCGGCACGCGGCGGGACTGGCCCGGACGCGATGATCAGCTACGAGGCTGCGCCGGGAGCCAAGGTTGTGATCAAGGGATCGCGCGTGGTGACGGACTGGCATCCGAGCGAGGGCTGGAATTTTGGGTTCGACCCGAAGACGCATCAGCCGGTGAAGGCGTGGGAACTGCGTCTCGATCCGTCGCTGTTCCCTGACGCCTACAACCCATTCGAAGTGGATAACGTGCTGGGGAACAAGACCTGGCTGCGCTACGCCGAGGACAACATGATCACGTATTTCCGTCGCCGCGGGTTGGTGTTTGTCGATGGCCATCCCCTGGAGCCGGTGGAGACTCCGAACGAATTGGCTGGGCCCTCGACGAGGTCGATGAACTACTTCACCAACATCCATTGGACGCCGCTGTTCGATGAGTTCCAGCCGGTGGCGGGCAAGGTGTGGATCGAGATGAATGGATTGACGCTGCACATTCGACTGGCCAACGACGACGATCCGTCGAAGCACACGATCGAAATCACGACGCAGGAGCAGATCTTCTCGCCGGCGCAGCGGTATCAATCGTACATTCGCGTGAAGGGAATCACGTTTGAGCAGGCGGGCAACGGTTTCCCGGTGCCGCAGCGCGGCATGGTCTCGACCAACCGAGGAAACCACTTCATTTTCGAAGACGACACTTTCGAGTGGGCGAACAGCGTGGGGCTCGATATTGGAAACGAAGACTGGGGCGCGTCGCGACCGCCGCAGCCGGTGGGCTTCGACGTGGTGCGTGGAAACACCTTCCGCTATTGCGGTATTGAGGGGCTGGGCGGCACGGGCGGTCCGCAGTCCACGCTGGTGGAAAAGAACCTGTTCGAGTGGATCGGATGGCAGAATGCCGCGATGATGTCGGAATCGGGCGGCACCAAGATGCACCAGGCCAAGAATCTCTTGTTCCGCAATAACGTGGTGCGGCACATCCGGCACGCCAACGGCATCTGGCTGGACATCGCCAATGCCAATGTGCGGATCACGGGCAATGTGTTCGCGGATATTCCGGGCGACGTGAATCCGCACGCGGTGCACATTGAAGGCAGCGATGAACTGAACCAGATTGACAACAACATCTTTTCGCATCTGACGGGCGGCATTTTGATCCGCGATACGAACAACGTGATCATTGCCTACAACCTGTTTCTGGATTGCGCGGAAGTGTGCGTGGACACGGTATCGGGAATCAATGGGCCGCGCCCGGTTGGCGGACACACAAACGATGTGCACAACCTGATGGTGCACGACAATGTGTTCTTCGGCATGGGCCGGTCGGCGATCGAGTTTACAAATGGCAAGAACGACGCGGACGGCAATGTGTATGCCAATGCGGCGGGGCCGAGACCGTTTATGCCGCCGTTTCTGCGCGTGAAGACACCCGAGCCGCCGGAGTGGGACGACCTGAAATCATGGCGCGAACAGCGCGGGTGGGACATGAACGGAACGATGGCCGACATCTCAGCTGTTCTGGACCCGGACACTCTGCAACTGACCATGACGGTGAAGGGCGACGTGAAAGCGGCGCCTGCGTATAAAGCGATCGACGCGGATTTCTTCGGCAAGACGATCCACGGCGACCGTGTTGCGGGACCATTTGCGGACCTGATGACGGTGAGCGGCCCGCGATCGGTCGATCCTCGGTAGGGGGCCGCGCTGGAGTGCGTTCCGGCAGGTGGGTTTGTGTTTCGTGGTCTCCCACTCATCCACGATAAAACTGTGGATGAATGGGGCACAGAGGATCTCGGTTATCTGCATGACCGGGCCACCTGCCCGCGCTGGAGTGCGTTCCGGCGGGTGCGAGGCGAGTGGGTCGATTCTCGAATGCCCCTGCCGGCGGTGCGCCGCGTCCTCTTGGCCCAACTTTGGCCTCCAGTCAGAGCGCGCCTGCCTTCGCGCAGCTTGATTGCGCAAACAACTCCTTTGAAAAGAGACGGTTGCGGTTGAAATCGCCGCGCGTCGTTTTTGGGAATATTTTTGTTGATTCTAAACGAGTTGTTTGGCATAATTCCGAGCTTATTCCGCGCATTTTCATGGCATTTCCAGGAGGTGTTTGTTGATTCTAAACGAGTTATTTGGCGAACGTTTGGCGAAAAACACGAAATTATTTAATTAATTAATTTTCGCCTTGCGGAGAATCTGGTGGAGGTGATCGTCATCGGCGCTTGCCGATGGGTTTAGGCTGATGGTCGATGGTCCGCGCGCGGGAGTGATTTCGAATGTCATGGAGGAGCCCCCCCTTTCATCTTTAAGGTTAACGATTTTGGGCGAAATAATCGGCAAACTTGAGGGGATTTATTTGCGGGGCGTAGGAGATGGAGGGGAAAGGAGTTAGGTTGGGGTGCGGAGGGGTTGTGGCGTAGGGTGGACTCTTGACAAGAAAAAGAGGCGGCTAGGGAACGTCCCGTCTGTCCTGGGTTTCCTGGGTTTGTGGTTCGTGGTCTCCCACTCATCCACGATAAAACCGTGGATGAATGGGGCACAGAGGTTCTTGGTTATTTCACGACCGGGCCACCTGCCCTGCGCTTTGGTTCCCGCTGTCCGATCGTTGAGATTCGCGGTAGCCCACCACCCTTCCGCAAAGACCGCGGAAGGATGGGGCACCCTCATTCGCGGGTGAGTTGAGGTTTTGTAAAACTTAGGGTGTGCCACCCGCGGTATGTGGTTCGTGGTCTCCCACTCATCCACAATAAAACTGTGGATGAATGGGGCACAGAGGTTCTTGGTTATTTCATGACCGGAGCACCTGCCCGTGGAGGGTGGACTCTTGACAAGAAAAAGAGGGGACGAAGGAACGTCTCGTCTGTCCTGGGTTTGTGGTTCGTGGTCTCCCACTCATCCACGATAAAACTGTGGATGAATGGGGCACAGAGATTCTTGGTTATTTCATGACCGGGCCACCTGCCGTCTAGTGCAGAGAACCTGAGATCAGCCACCCAACACTCAGAATGCCACTCGATATAAACACTGCTCGATAAAAGTGGCGCCGAATCTTTGGGCTCGATAGCAGCGTGATGCAAGTGCAAAGGAAAAAATTCGGCACACAGATCCTCCAGACGAGAGCTTGGGTAATACTCCCTGACGAAGCCAACAGAGTCGTGAAAACAAACAGCAAAGCGCTGGCAGAATTGAGGTACAACACAATTCGGGTTAGACGGTCTGAGGCATGCGACAAATCGTGACAAACAATCCACCACGCTCTTGCCGTAAAGGGAATAGGAGTAAACGCTAGCAGACTTGCAGCCACTCCAAATGAATCCATCGGGTTACCTCATCGAGTTCTATACGACAACACAATCGTCCGTCGTGCCCCATCCAAGCTGCGTCTGTTGCAGCTTGGGTGGGGAAGCACAAAGGTTCGCCCTCCCTCAAACGTACCCCTTCGGGTAATTGGTTGCCACGCCCGCTCATCGCAAAGAACGCGATGAACGGGGCACAGTTCCGTTTGCGCAACGACCGGGACACCTGCCCCGTCGGTCCCTGGGTTTGTGGTTCGTGGTCTCCCACTCATCCACGATAAAACTGTGGATGAATGGGGCACAGAGGTTCTTGGTTATTTCATGACCGGGCCACCTGCCATTCCCCCGGCATTCCACCTGGTTACTAGACTGAAGTGAAGGAGCAGATGATGGCTGACGGATGCGAGGAGCGCGAAGAGCAGCGAAAGCGGCGAGAACTGGAAGAGCGCGAAAAGGGCAAGGATCGGCAGGACGGGGATTATGCGAATCGGGATCGCTACGATGAGTCGAAGCCAGAGCGGGGCGGGTCATAGCCGCAGATCACAGCCGCGTGCGTCCGACTCATTGCCAAGCCAGGCGATGATTGGGCCCCAGTAGGACAGGTCGGGTTTGTAGAAGGGCTCGTTGTGTCCGATGCCTTGCACGAGGAGCAGCTCGGCGTTTCCACCACACGATGAGACGATGTCGCGGGCCATTTGTGCGGGGAAGAGTCCGTCCGCTGTTGAATGGACGACCAGAACAGGAAGCTTGCAGTTGGGCAAGGATGCCGCAGCGTCCCAGATGGGCGGGACCAGCGGGGAAAGAAATGCGGGGATGCCGGCGGCGTGAGCGGCGGCGCGGAACGACGAGAAGCCCGCACAGAGGACCAGGCGGGCGGCGTCGACTCGACTGACGATTGCCGGGACGATGCCGGTTCCGAGCGAGAAGCCGAGGAGCGTGACGGGCGCGGAGGGTGCCAGGCGTTTAAGAAGCTGAAAGGCGGAGACTGCATCCTGCTCGCATTGGGTCCAAGTGGGGCGGCCGGTGCTTCGGCCGTAGCCGGAATAATCGAACACGAGGGAAGAGATGCCGGCATTTGCAAAGAAGCGCTGGATGGGAAACCACTGCGTCACAACTTCGCCAATTCCGTGACAGATGAGGACGGATGCTCGTGCGGGTTGAGCGACGGGTTCGACGAACACCGCATCGAGTGCGCTGTTTCCGCTGGGGATGGAATGGCGCGAGGCAAGTAAATCTGGCGCTTCGAGCGGCCAGGCTGGGATGGTGCGAAAGAGCCGGTCATAGAGCCAAATGATGCGACTGGCGCATTGCAACGTGATCGTGAAGGACGGCCGGTGAGACCACATCCCGATGTGACTCCTGAATCATTATCCGGCGTCGACGGCCAGAGTACGCGCTCGCAGGTCTAGTCAGATGGCGCAACGATGTATTGCTCAAGCTTGCCGTCGGGATAGGTATAGGTTGTGAGCCGGAGGCGTCGGCCGGGATAGACGATGTCGAATGCGCGGAAGGTCATGCCGCCACGGAGTTCTTCGTCGGCCTGGCGAAGGCTGATCGGCTCGCCGAGCGGGCCGAGGCTGGATTGAAAGTCGGCGATCGCTTGCGGAGTGAAGTAGTCGCTCAGGTTCGGCGCGAGAAGCGAGCGGTCAATGCGGCCCTGTTGCAAGCCGCGATAGATGTCGAGGGCTTGCGTTTCGGCTGCGTTGGGCGGGTAGCCGGCGACGAGCGGAGCGGCGAGGTTGGCAATGGTGCTGGCGGCGCCGACGGCGTCCTGGTTGGTTAGGACGGCTACGGCCGCGCCGTCATCGATGAGCACTTCATTATCGGAGACGAATCCGGAGACCTCGCCCGAGTGCTCGATAGAGCGATGGCCATTGCGGCTGCGCACAAAGACGCCGAGACCGTATCCGGTTCCCTTTCCGTTTTGCAGCTTGACCTCAGTGAACATCGATTTGTAACTCTCGGCGGAGAGAATTGACTGGGCAAGAAGGCTCTCGTCCCAGAGGGCAAGGTCATGCGCAGTCATGGCGAGCTCGCCGGCCGCGAACATCCAGCCGCGGCCCTCGTCGGGAGCGGGGCGCAGGGGGCCGAGCGCGTGGCGATAGTAGCCGGTTGGATCGGATTCTGCGAGCTGGTCCTGGTCAGAGTTGCGGACCGAGGTCATGCCGAGCGGGCGGAAGATGTGCTCGGTGAGGAAATCGAAGAGCGGCTGGCCAGAGACGATCTCGACGACGCGGCCGGCGATGACGTAGTTGGTGTTTGAGTATTGCCATTGAGTGCCGGGATCGAAGTCGAGCGGCTTTTTGGCCCAGGTGTCGAGGATTTGCTGGGCCGTGGCTGGCTTGAGCATCGGCGTCATCAAGTAATCCTCGGGCCAGTAGTCCTGATAGCCGGAGGTTTGGGAGAGGACCTGGCGGATGGTGACGTCATTGCCGCGGGTGAGGCCGGGAATGTATTTGCCGACGGGATCGTCTAAAGAAATTTTTCCCTGGTCTTGGAGTAACAAAATGGCTGTGGAAGTAAATTGCTTGGAGATGGAGCCGATGGAGTAGCGCATGTCGGGCGTGGCTGGGACTGCGTGAGCGGAGCCAGAGGCGAGGCGCGCGAAACCGTATGCGTGGGTGTAGACGAGCTTGCCGTGCTGGACGACGGCGACGGAGGCCGAGGGAACGCCGGTGGATTCGAGCACCTGCGCGGCGATGCGGTCAATCTGACTGCGAAGGTCGGGCGGGAGGGTGTCGGCGATTTGGCTGGGGGTTATGTTGGGGGCCTGAGCGGGAAGTTGGCACGGCAGATTCAGAGCCGCAAGTGTCAGCAGCGAAATCGGCAGGATTGCGCAACGCAAAGAGTTTTGGAGGCGATGCATCGGAGGCGTTTCCTCTTTTTCAGGATAGACGTGTGAGCTTCGCAGAGGCGAGAATTCGGCGCGCATACGATAGGCTGGCAGAGGCGAGCTATGTGTAAATCTGAGTGCGAATGACGGCGCGCCGATGAGCAGGCGCGAATGAATTCGCGAAGACGAGAATGGAACGGCTGGGCAAAAATGCAAAAGCTGATTGAGGGACATAAGAAGTTTCTTGCCGAGGTGTTTCCGGCGAGGAAGAGCCACTTTCATTTGCTGGCGGAGGGTCAATCGCCAGAGTGGCTGTTTATTACCTGCGCGGATTCGCGCGTTCTGCCGGACCTGATTCTGGGGACGGAGCCGGGTGACCTGTTCATCTCGCGCAGCATTGGGAATGTGGTGCCGGTGACGAGCCACGACGTGGACGGCGTGACGGCGACGATCGAATACGCGGTGGAGGTGCTGAAAGTGCGGCACGTCATTGTGTGCGGGCACTCGGACTGCGGTGCTCTGAAGGCGGCGCTCGACCGGAAGAGCCTGGAGAATCTGCCCAAGGCGCGGCGCTGGCTGGATCATGTGGAGGCGGCATTCGAGTACCGGCAGCCTTTGAATCCGGCTGATGGTGAGAGCGCTGAACTGGTAGCGCTGATCCGGGGCAATGTGGTGGCGCAACTGAAAAACCTTCAGGCGCAGTTGCCCGTGAGGAGCGCGATGGCCGAGGGCCGGCTGACGGTGCACGGGTGGTACTACGACATCCTGACGGGACGGATTGAGGAGTACGACGAGGGGCAGGAGAGGTTTGTGAGTTTGACGGAGTAGGCAAACAATCAACTAGTTGATATACTAGTTGACATAGATGAGCGGGGGTGAGCTGTGACTAAAATTGGCCTTTTTGAAGCGAAGACCCGGCTTTCTGAGCTTGTTCGCCAAGTTAAAACGGGCGAATCGTTCATCATCACGCAGCGCGGAGAGCCTGCGGCGAAGCTGACTCCGATTCCGTGTAAAGAACGCCGCGATCCCCGGCGGATTGCCGAAGCAGTGCGGCGCTTACGTGAGATGCCGAAGATCCAGGGGGTTTCGCACGAGGAGCTGCGCTCGTGGATCGAAGAAGGCCGCGAGTGACGGTGCTTGACGCCTCGATGACGTTGGCGTGGCTGTTTCCACGCCAAAATCCGATTGAAGCGCTACTGGCAGAACGGGCGCTGGACAGGCTGGATTCCGAGGAGTTCTTGGTCCCAACCATTTGGTACGGCGAAGTGGCCAATGCGATTCTTCGCGGGGAGCGCAAGGGCCTCGTCACGCCGTCTCAAACTGCCGCATTCCTGGCTGAGCTTGACTTGGCGGACATTGAGGCCGAAGCCGATTCGCCGAAACTCCGCCAATCGGTTGTGCTGGCCCTGGCGCGCAGCTACGCGTTGACCGCCTACGATGCTATGTACCTGGAACTGGCGTTACGAAGAGGCGTGCCACTGGCGACGTTTGACCGTCAACTCGCAGATGCGGCGCGCAAGGCGGGAGGGCGGGTGTTTGGGGATACGGCATAGAGCCTGGCGTGCGGGCAGAGATGCAGGCAGGGTCCGACGGCTGACATTGCGATTCTCCTTCGCCGCCGGCAAGCCGGGGAAATCGCGAAAACCCAACTCCCCTGCCCGACCGTAGAGCGCTGGAACCTGCGACGGCAGGTGCAAGCGTTCACAAAATTTGAGGCGTGAGGTTTGCGGGCGGTTGCTTTCGCTCAGTGCGCGCCGGGCGGGGCTTCAGTGTGCGCAGGGCGGCTTGGTGAAGAGCCAGGCACAGGCGGCGCAGATGAGGGCGAGGACGGCAGTCCAGCGGAAGACATCGACGTAGGCGAGCTGGGCGGCCTGCTGCTGCATGAGGCCGTAAATGAGGCCGTAGGAGCCGGGACGCGCGTTTGCGGGGCCGATGCGATGGCCAAGGTATGTGGCGATGATGGCGGACTTCTGCTGAAGGACGGCAGAGCTGGGAGAGAGATTCGCGCCCAGTTCTGTTTGGTGGAGAGCGGCGCGGCGAATGATCGCGGTGGTGGCCGTGGCGATGCCGATGGACCCGCCGATATTGCGCAGCATGTTGAAGAGGCCGGTGGCGTTGCCCATTTCGTTTCTGGAAATGGTGCGGGTAGACAAAGTGGCGAGCGGCACGAAGACAAAGCTAAGCGCGAAACCGGTGAGCAGGATGGGAAAGAGCAGCGTGTAGGGACCGATGTCGAGGTTGACTTCGCCGAAGATAAAGGCGCAGACGGCGAAACCGAGGAATCCGGCGCAGAGCAGCTTACGGTTGTCGATGCGCGAACCGAGGATGCCGATGATGGGCGAGCCGATGAAGGAGCCGACGCCGCGGGGAAAGACGACGAGGCCAGCGGTGAATGCGGTGTAGCCGAGGATCTCCTGGTAGTAGAGCGGCAGGATGGCGATGGTGATGTAGATGCACATGCCGAGCATGGCAATCATCAGGCAACCGGTTCGGAAGTTGGGGTCTTTGAGGATGTGGAGATCGACAAGGCCCTTGGGATGGGTCCAGGAGTGCCAGATCCACAAGAGGAGCGCGATGATGAGTGCTGCCACCGCCCAGCGCACCCAGATGGCGCCGAACCAATCGTCTTCCTGACCCTTGTCGAGGACGATTTGCAAGCAGCCGGTCCAGACAACGAGAAGGCCGAAGCCGATGTTGTCGAATGCGCCGACTTTGGCATTTTTTATGTAGGGCGGATCGTGGACGAATCGGCTGATCATGATGACGGCGAGAATGCCGACGGGGATGTTGATGTAGAAGGCGTAGCGCCAGCTAAAGGTGTCGGTGAGCCAGCCGCCTAGCGTGGGGCCAAGGACAGGAGCGCAAACGATTCCCAGCCCATAGGCGGCCATGGCTTTGGAGCGGTCCCTGAGAGAGAAGCTCTCAAGAAGGATGGATTGCGACAAGGGCTGGAGCGCGCCGCCGCCCGCGCCCTGCAGGACGCGGGCCAGCAAAATGATTGCCAACGACGGGGCCGCGCCGCAGAAGAACGAGGCGATGGTGAACAGGATGACGCAGGTGAGCAGGAAGCGCTTGCGTCCGAAGCGGCGGGCAAACCAATTTGAGGCGGGCAGAATGACGGCGTTGGCGACGAGGTAGCTGGTGAGCACCCAAGTGGCTTCAGAGTTGGAGGCCGAGAGCGAGCCGGCGATATAGGGCAAGGCCACCGAGGCGATGGCGGTGTCGAGCACCTCCATGAAGGTGGGAAGCATGACCGACACTGTGACCAGCCACGGATTAACGCCCTGGGTGAGCGGGTAGCGAGCTTGAGCGGCAGCCGTGGTCATGCAGGGAGACTCTCTGAAGGGTAAACGATGAGCGAGTTTGCTGCTTGTGACGCGGACCACGGCGGGGTCAGTGGCAATGGAATTAGGTTCGGAACCTGGGCAGGGTGATCCGGCTCCGCTTGACACAATCGGCCCCGCCCTTGATGCTGAACAGTTCCGCTTTTTTTAAGCGACGGCTCGAGGAGGACTCCCCGGTGATGCAGGTTCGCGTCTTTTATCACGACAAGTGCTTCGACGGAGCTTGCTCAGCCTCGCTGTTCACGCGGTTCCATCAAGAGTGCATCACGCGGGACGCGAGCTACGAGTATCACGGGCTGGTGCATCGGGCTGGAGCGCTGTTCGACGAGAGCGAATTCACGGGCGACGAGAATGCGATTGTCGACTTCAAATACTCGGCCTCACCGCGCATCACGTGGTGGTTCGATCACCACCAATCGGCATTCCTGACGCAGCAGGACCAGGAGAACTTTCTGGCTTGCCAGCGCGATCCGAGTTGCGCGGCGCGGAAGTTCTTCGATCCCAACTACACTTCGTGCACGAGCTTTCTGGCGCACATCGCCAAGACGAAGTATGGATTCGATACGGCGCCGGTGGCGGAGCTGATTTATTGGGCCGACATTGTGGACGGCGCAAAGTATGAGAGCGCGGAGGCGGCGGTAGAGATGGCCGCGCCGGCGATGAAGCTGACTTTGATCATCGAAGCCTCTGAGGATCCGGGGTTCATTCCGCGGCTGATTCCGCTGCTGACGGAGATGCCGCTGGCGGAGATTTTGAATCAGCCGTTTGTGGCGCCGCTGTTGCCGCCGCTGATGAAGAGACACGAGGAAGCGCTGGAACTGATCCGCAGCCGCGCGGAATACCGCGACGGGACGATTTTCTTCGACATCACCGATCATCCGACGGAAGGATTCAACAAGTTCATCCCGTACTACCTGTATCCGCAGGCGACATATTCGATCGGGCTATCGAAGTCGAGTTTCCGGACGAAGGTGGCCGTGGGATCGAATCCCTGGACGAAGATGGACCCCGCAAAGATGGTGAACCTGGCGCAGATTTGCGAGCGCTACGGCGGAGGCGGGCACGCGCGCGTGGGGGCGATCAGCTTTCCGCCGGACAAGGAAGCGGAGGCGCGGGCGGCGGCGCAGGAGATTGTGGCGGAACTGCGGCAGCAGGGAACAAGGGAATAAGGGAACAAGGGACCGAAACAACAGCGGACATAGCGCATAGGCATTCGGTCGGGCGCTCTCCAACGAAGCACAATGAGCCAATATCTTTTCGCGTACGGGACGTTGCAGCCGGGGCTCGCGCCGACGAAGATTGCGCGTGTCGGCGAAGCTGCGGCCGGTGGGCGAGGGATTCGTGCGCGGAGTGCTCTACGATCTGGGTGGCTATCCGGGCGCGGTGGCCGATCCCGGCGCGGAAGGCAGGATTGTCGGTACGGTGATGGAGTTGCCGGAAGATGAGGGTGTTCTCGAGCGGCTTGACCGGTACGAGGGATTCGATCCGCTGGCGCTGGAGACGAGCGAATACATCCGTGAGAGGCAGAATGTGGAGTTAAAGACGGGTGGGACGGTGGAGTGCTGGTTTTACCGGTACAACCGGAAGCCGCGGGATTTGCCGCGAGTCGAGAGCGGGGCGTGGGGGCGATGAAGCAGCTTCCAGCCTCTAGCTGCTAGCTCCTAGCTGATATGAGTTGAGTTTGGACCGCGCTCCCACTGGCGCAACAGGACCGGGCGAGGGTTCGGTCAAATCCGTTCGTGCAATTGCTCTGAACTCACAGCCCCAGTTCGCCGGCCCGCTTTTTCATCGCCTCAATGCAAAAGGCGATGTGCGCGTCGAGGTCGACGCCGAGCTCGGCTGCGCCCTGAATGATGTCTTCGCGGTGGACGCCGCGGGCAAAGGCCTTGTCCTTCATCTTTTTCTTGCACGCTGGCAACTTCGACGTCGGCGATGGATTTGGTCGGCTTGACCAGCGCGCAGGCGGTGAGAAAGCCGGCCAGCTCGTCGCAGGCAAAGAGGACCTTGGCCAGATGCGTGGTGCGCGGCACGCCGGAGTATTGCGCGTGGCCCAGGATGGCGGTGCGCAGCTCCTCGGGCCAGCCCAGCCGCTCCAGCTCGCGGACGCCCACAAAGGGGTGCTCCTCGGCCGTGGGATGGCGCTCGTAGTCGAAGTCGTGGAGCAGGGCGGTGGTGGAGTAGAGCTCGACGAGAGCTCCGCGCGCTTCGCCCGTCAAGCCCCAGCCGGTCGGCCTCCTGCTCGCCGCAGGCGACCACGCAGGCCTCCACGGCCAGCGCATGTTTGCGCAGGCTTTCGCTCTGGGTCCATTCGGTGAGCAGTTGCCAGGCCTGGTCGCGATCTGAAGCTGGGGCTCAAAGCTCGTGTTGCCTGTCATTTAGAATCTCCTGTTGATCAATTGGTTCGCGTTTTTTCGGGTTTCTGAGGGTCTCATGCTGGTTTTTTCGGTTTGACCCTAAATTTCTACTTGACAATTATGGTTCACTTCGTCGAAAGTAGCACCAATCGTGGTGCAACAGATGCACCTCGGGGTTCCTGCTCTGGCGCTCCGCACATCCCTAAATGGCAACTCAATCGTAAGCGTGGAAACACGCGAAGTGGTGCGGTGTGAATACTGCAGACTGATGCAGTACAGAACCAGCAACTCCCTTTGCAGAAAGTGCCACAAGCCCCTCGATATCGAGGAGCCGGTTCACCTGGCGCCGCAACTGGTGACCAGCCAGCCGGTGCCCGATTCGCGCGAGCGCGGGCATGCAGGTGGCCGCGCAGGTGCGCGAGATTGCGCCGCGCGCGCCATCTGAGCCAGCGGCAACTGGCGGGCCGGATGCAGGTGCCGCGCACCTACATCTCCAAAATCGAGAACGGCAAGGCGATTCCGACGCTGGGCTCGCTGGAGCGGCTGGCCATGGCGCTTGAGAGTGGAGATGCGCCAACTGGTCCGCGACGCACGCAGCCGCCGCGAAGAAGAGGTGGCGGCGATTCTGGCCGATCCGTTCCTGGCCGAGATCGCCGCACTGTTGCCGCATCTGGACTCGCTGCAGCGGACGCTGTTCTTCGGCGCGGTGCGGGACGCCGCGATGGGCCGCCGCCGCACCGCGTAGAGCAGACAACGGCAGGTGTCCCGACCGCGCTCGGAGCTCGCGCGCGGCTGCGCCTGGCAGGCGATCTGTTCCGCCTCGCCGGAGTCCCGTCCGGAGTCCGTTCCGGCGGGCTCGGACCGTTCGGCAGGCCGACGCTGCAGCCGCGATGGCGCTGCGTTGCAGAATTCGCTGAAATGCTTTAGGGTCGAAGATGTGACTCCCCGGATCCGGCCGCAGGCGTCTTGATGCCGGCCGGAGAGTTCGTTCACGCGATCAGCGCATCTAACCCACCGTGCGCGAACTTCGCCGGCGTCACTTCGGGATGCTCTCCGGACGCCCGCCTGGAAACCGCAAATGCAATCTAGAGGCGATTCCTTGTATCCATCTCCGCACGCTGCGCATCGATGAGCTGACCCTGAGGAGCGCGCCGTCTATGCGACGCTGAAGCCGGAGCGGCTGCCCGAGCACGTGGCCATCATCATGGACGGCAATGGCCGCTGGGCCGGCCAGCGTTCGCTCAAGCGCTTCCTGGGCCACCAGCAGGGCGCCAAGAGCGTGCAACTGGTGACGGAGACCGCATCGCGCATCGGCCTGCCCTGGCTGACGCTCTACGCGTTTTCGCTGGAAAACAATCTGCGCCGGCCCCGCGCCGAGGTCAACTTCCTGATGCGCCTGCTGAAGAGCTACCTGGAGAGCAATGTGCAGCGCATGATGGACAACAACGTGCGCATCCGCTACATCGGCCGCACGCACGAGCTGCCGCCCGAAGTGCAGGACAAGATGCGCTGGGCCGAGGAGGCCACGGCGCGCAATACCGGCACCACGCTGACGCTGGCGCTGAACTACGGCGGCCGCTCGGAGATGGTGGACGCCTTCCGCGGGCTGGCGGCGGAGATGAAGCAGAAGCACATCAGCCCCGAGCGCATCACGCGAAGAAGACATTCACCGCCATCTCTACACGGCGCACATGCCCGACCCCGATCTGCTGATCCGCACCTCGGGCGAGATGCGCATCTCGAACTTCCTGCTGTGGCAGATCGCCTACACCGAGATCTTCGTCACCGAGCGCTTCTGGCCGGACTTCCGCGGCATTCATCTGCTGGAGGCCATCGCGGACTTCCAGCGCCGCGAGCGCCGCTACGGCGGCATCGGCGAAGACTGCGGCGAAGTGGAAGAAGATCCCGACCGCATCAAGATCGCGGCGAACTGAAGCCATTTGCGTTTGCCGTTCTCTTCCCTGGCGCGAATCCAAATTCCGCGAGCGGCCGCTTCTATCATCACTCCACCCATCGGTTATTGACGGGAACGTCGCCGCCGGACTAGTATTCGATCTTGCAATCCCCTCACAACCGAGCCAGACCGGCGTGGCCGAGCAAAAACAGGTCCGCTTGCCGTGGTATTCCGCTCGTTCATGAACCCTTTGCTCCGCCAAGACTCGGAGAGAAATCGAAGGCAATTCCCTATCCAATGGAGAATGCGATGAAAAGAGTTCTGGCAAGCATTTTGTTTCTGGCCACAATTTTGCTTTTGAGTCATTCGGCGACAGCCCAAGCCGGCACCAGCAGCCTGGATGACCAGCTTCTCGATGCTGCCCTGTCGGGGGACACGGCAACAGTGCAGCAAATGCTCGATAAGGGCGCCAACATAGAGGCCCGGGACATGTTCCGCTTTACGGCGCTGATCAAAGCAGCCGATTCGGGAAAGACTGACACTGTAAAGCTGCTGCTGGCGAAGGGCGCGAACGTTGAGGCTAAGGGGTTCAACGATGTCACCGCGATGATGATGGCAGCCGGCGCGGGCAATGCCGATGTTGTAAAGCTTCTGTTGGACAAGGGCGCGAACATCGAGACCAGGGACGCCTCCGGCTGGACGGCGCTGATCTATGCAGCCAGCCAGAGTAAGACCGAGGTTGTGAACCTGCTGCTGGTGAGGGGCGCCAAAATCGAGGCCAGAGCCAATAACGGCATTACGGCGCTGATCATGGCGGCCCTCCAAGGCGAGACTGAGGTTGTGCGGTTGCTGCTTGACAAAGGCGCCGACATCAATGCCAAGGACAGCAAAGGCGAGACGGCGCTGAATAAAGCAGAAGGCCGGGCAAAGTCCGAGACGGCGAAGCTGCTGCGCGATAGAGGCGCACTCTGAGCCTCGCCGCAAGGTGTGACAGTCAGCCCCGTCCAATCTTCCGTAACCCCTGCTTTTCAGCCCCGGCGGTGTATTCTCAACGCTGAATGAAACGCGTTATTACCGCTCTCGTTCTTATTCCGATTGTTCTGGTTCTGGTGTTTCTCGGGCCGCGATGGCAATGGCTATTCACGCTGGCAGTGGCGGCAGTTGCGGCGCTGGCAGGGTGGGAGTACATGGCCCTGAGCCGGCGCTGCGGAGCGAATCCGCCGCGCATTGCGACCATGGTGGCGCTGCTGGCGCTGTTTGCAGTGGACTTTGAGTGGCCCGACCTGACGCCGGCACTGTTTGGAATTCTGGGCCTCGGCCTGCTGGTTTATTGCACGTTCTTCAAGCCGGTTGCGGAAACAATTGCGGATGCATCGGCGTCAATCTTCTGCCTGCTTTACACCGGTCTTACGCTGATCGCCCTGCCGTCGTTGCGCGAACAGGCTAACGGTCCCTCGTTGTTGTTGTTCCTGCTGTGCGTGGTGTGGGTGGGCGACACGGCGGCTTACTATGCAGGACGCGCGTGGGGCCGGCATAAGTTGGCGCCCTCCTTGAGCCCGGGCAAAACATGGGAAGGAGCTATCGCTTCAGTGGGTGGGAGCGTGGTGATTGCCGCTGTGCTTGTGAGCCTGGCGACGGTTATGCAGGAACCGTCGAATTCGGCCGTTTTGTCCTGGCTGCAGCGTACGTTTCCCTCGGCGGTCCTGGCCTATCCCGACGAGCTCTGGTATTGGGTGGGACTGGCCGCGGTGATCAATGTGGCTGGACAGGTGGGCGACCTGTCGGAGTCGGCGCTGAAACGATCGGCCGGAGTGAAGGATTCCGGTACCCTGCTGCCGGGGCACGGAGGAATGCTGGACAGGATTGACGCACTGCTTCTGGCCAGTCCAGTGCTGTGGTACGCGCAGGTGATTCACCACAGGTTCTAAAAGGAGCCGTCAGCCGTCAGCCATAAGCCATCAGCCCCCGTCTACGCGCGTCCTCAAACCTATAGAATCATGAAAGCGACTAGGCGGACATCCAGCGTATCGCATGCGTAGGCTGAGAGCTGAAGGCTGATTCTTGAAACGACTCGCCATTCTCGGATCGACTGGCTCCATCGGGAAGAGCACCCTTTCCATTGTTGAGCAGTTTCCGGAACGTTACGAAGTGACGGCGCTGGCCGCGGGGCGCAATGTGGATGAGGCCTTTGCGCAAGCGGTGCGCTGGAAGCCGCGCATGGTATCGCTGGCCACTGCAGAGCTGGCCGCCGAGCTGGTTGGGCGGCTGCGCAAGGCGGGCGTGAGCGGTGTTGAGGTGGTCGACGGAACGACGGGCACGATCGCCTGCGCTACGTTGCGAGATGCCGACTTTGTGGTGTCGGCTATTGTTGGGGTGGCGGGGCTCGAAGCGACGCACGCGGCGATACTGGCAGGGAAGCCGGTCGGTCTGGCCAACAAGGAATGCATGGTTGCGGCAGGCGAAATCCTGACGGCGGCGGCACGCGCGCACAATGTGCCTATCTTGCCCATCGACAGCGAGCACAACGCGGTGCACCAATGCTTGCGGGTTGGCACGCACGACGAAGTGAAATCGATTTGGCTCACTGCATCGGGAGGGCCGTTTCGCAAGCTGCCGCTCGACCAGTTCGCGAGCATCACGCCGGAGCAGGCACTGAAGCATCCGACGTGGGTGATGGGCCGGCGGATCACGATCGATTCGGCGACGATGCTGAACAAGGGGCTTGAAGTGATTGAGGCTTGCCGGCTATTCGACGTGACGCCTGCACAGGTGCGGGTGACCATCCATCCCCAATCGACTGTGCACTCGATGGTGGAATATGTGGACGGGTCGATCCTGGCGCAGATTTCGGTGACGGATATGCGGCTGCCCATCCTGTATGCGCTGGCGTGGCCGGAGCGTCCAAAGTCCACACTCACCTTCGACCTGGCAGCGCTAAGGCACCTTGATTTTGAGGAGCCGGATTTCGAGCGATTCCCTTGCCTGAGGCTGGCTTTTGAGGCCGCCGAAAAGGGCGGGGCGCATTGCATTGCCCTGAACGCGGCGGACGAGGTGGCCGTCGGAGCCTTCCTCGAACGACGTATTCCTTTTACGGGCATCCCAAGTACAATTGAAAAAGTGCTCGCAGCAACCCCGGAGGCCCACCCCGCGACGATTGCGGAGGTGCTCGCCACCGACCAGGAAGCGCGAGAACGGGCCCGGGCGTTGCTTGCGTCGGCTTAATGAGCCGAAGCCGGTCAGCCGCGCTTTGCCGAGGGAATTAACCGCACAACCATGCATGAATTTCTGGTTTCTGCCGCTGCCTTTATTGTCCTGATCGGCGTGATGGTGATCGTGCACGAGTTGGGGCACTTCACTGTAGCGAAGCTCTGCAATGTGCGCGTCGAGGCATTCTCGTTCGGCTTTGGACCGCGCCTGTTCGGCTTCAAGATTGGCGAGACCGATTACAAAGTCTGCCTATTGCCGTTGGGCGGCTTTGTGAAGATGACCGGAGAAACCGAGTCCGGACTCACCGGCAGTCCAACGGAAGTGGATGGCGACGGGGCGGCAAACGACCCCAGGGCATTCACAGCCCGCCCGCGCTGGCAGCGCATGCTTGATCGGGCTTGCGGGGCCATTCTTCAACTTTCTGCTGACGCTCGGGCTGATGTGGTTTTACTTCGCCTTCATCAACGAGGTTCCGTCAGTCACGGTAAAAACGACGACCGTGGAGTGGGTCACCCCGGGCTCAGACGCGGAGACGGCGGGGATTGAGGCCGGCGACGTCATTGTGCGCTTCGACAACGTCAAGAATCCCGACTGGGAAGGCGTGTACGACCACGCCCGGTTGAATGCCAACCAGACGGTGCCGGTCGACGGTGGATCGTGATGGAAAAACGATCCTGATGAGCATCTTTGTGCCGTCGAGCGCCAAGAGCGACAGCTTTGACCTGAGCGATATGGGAATATCGCCGCAGTTTTTGCCGGGACCGATCGCAGTGGCGCAGGTGCAACCCGGCATGCCGGCGGCGCAGGCCGGACTGCAGGACGGCGACGCCATCGAAGCCGTTGACGGCCATGCGTTCCACTCCGTGAATACGTTGCTGGCCTACATGCAGGCGGAGAAGGGCAAGCCAATGACCCTGACCGTGCTGCGCAAAGGCGCCACGCTCACGATCGTGGCTACGCCCGAGAAGCTCGATACGAGATACATGCTGGGCTTCTCAACGACGCCGACTCCCATCCGTGATGAGCCTTTGTCGCTTGTTTCGGCGGCGGGCAAATCCCTGGGCTTCTTCAGGGATAACGCGTTGCTTGTGGGCGAGGTGCTGAACCGGCTATTTACGCACCGGCTCTCGGTGACGCAGATGATGGGGCCGGTGGGAATTGCCAAGGCGGCCGGCGAAGCAGCCCAAATGGACGGCTGGTACCCCAAATTCGGTCTGGCAGCGGAGATCAGCCTGCAACTGGGAATGCTCAATCTGTTTCCCTTCCCGATTCTCGACGGAGGCATGATCCTGCTGCTCTTGATTGAGAGCGTGCTGCGCCACGACATCAGCCTGGCCATCAAAGAGCGGATCTATACGGCAGCCTTTGTGGTGCTGATGGCCTTCATCGCCTTCACCATCTTCAACGACGTGAGCAAGCTGCAATTGTTCATGCACGTCAAGCCGTAGAAACAGTTCGCAGTTCATCGTTCGCAGTTCACAGTTGTCAGAATTCCGCTTGAGAGTTAACGTGCGATGCCGGTGACGACTGAAGTGCGAGTGCGGTATGCCGAGACCGATCAGATGGGCATTGTTTACTATGCCAACTACCTGGTCTGGTTTGAATTGGGCCGCGTGGAATTGTTGCGGTCAATCGGGCTTGCTTATAGCCGCCTGGAGACCGATCACGGATGCATTCTGCCGGTGATCGACGTATCGTGCCGCTATAAATCGCCGGCACGCTACGACGACGAGATTTTGATTGAGACGCGGCCGGCGATGTTGCGGGGCACAATTCTCAAATTTGCCTACCGAATTCTGCGCAAAGCTCGCGCGGGCGAAGAGCAGACGGGCGAAGAGCGAACGCTTTTGGCCGAAGGCGAGACGGTGCATGTGGTGTGCGACGATCAGTTGCAGCGGAAACCTCTGCCGGAGAAGTATGCGGCGGCGTTGAAGACGCTGATGAAAGACGGACGCAGCTTAGCTCGGGCAGCGAAATTCGGTTTGTACAATCTTCTAGAAAATCACCCGATGTCGATTCCCGACGACGGGAATTTCAGTTGCTGGTTATCGGCCAGGCGCTCCTCGCGGAATTTCCGGCAGGCTTCAATCTCGTTGGGGATCATGACGCGGTAGAGCGTGCCGTCGCGATTGGGTTCGCCCTCCTTGCGGATGGCGCCAATGGTTTCGAGAGCGCGGAGCGTGTCCTGGACCTTTCCGAGTGAGACCGGATTGTCATCGAGCTGCGAGTAGGAAGATTTGACCACGGCCGTCTGCAATTGCCGCGTGCTGACACGAAGATGAGGGTCGCCGTCTTTGGCGATGGAGTGGCGGAAGAGAAACCAGTAGAACGCGGCGTCGTAAGGGGAGAGCTGGGGCTGCAGGTCGTCGACGATCTGCTGAATGATGAGGGACAGCTCCGAGGCGGAGAGGTCGCGGTCGCCCGCGGATTGCGCGCTGGGCTCCGACTCAAGCTCGTTGAGGAGCTGGCGTATCTTGTCGATTCGCTGATTCATGTTGGACAGAATTCTACGCCGATTTCAGTGGTCGGGGCAGAACTGAGCGTTCAGCGCAGGACGACGGCCAGCGCGAAGCCATCGAGGCCCTTGACGCCCACGGTTTGCAGGGCGACGGCGCTCAGGCGCGGGTTCTGAGGCCATCATCTCCAGGCAGCGGCGCGTGCCGACAATGTCGGGCTCGGAGCTTTTGGCCTTAATGACGCTGCCGTGGCGAACGACGTTATCGACAACGATCACGGTTCCGCGATGCGAGAGCTTCAGCGCCCATTGGAGATAGTGCGGATTGTTCTCCTTGTCGGCGTCAATGAAGATGAGGTCGAACGGACCGGCGCCCGAAGCTTTCAGCCTGGGAAGGCTTTCGAGGGCGGGGCCGACGCGAATCTCAACACGGCGGAGCAGGCCGGCGCAGTGCAGATTGGCGCGAGCGATTTCAGCGTGCCGGGGGCTGAATTCGAGCGAGATAATACGCCCGCCTTTGGGCAACGCGCGCGCCATCCAGATGGTGGAGTAGCCGCCGAGCGTGCCGATCTCCAGGACGCGCCGCGCCTGCGTCATGTGTACAAGGACGTGGAGAAACTTGCCCTGAAGCGGGGAGACATCGATGGCTGGAAGGCGGGCCTTGCGATTGGCCTTGACGGCGGCTTCGAGCTTGTCATCGGAAGGGGCAAGCAGATCGCCAAAATAGCGGTCGATTTTTGTCCACGAGGGGTCGGTCCACAGTGATTTTTGGATGGGTTTGCGCGGCATTTACTTCTCCCGCGCCACCACAAAGTCGGGCACCCAGAGAAGAGCGCGCTTGAAGTCACTATCGGCGAGCGGCGCAAGAGCCTGGCGCGACTGCTCGGCGTAGCGGTCGGCGGCGGCCATAGCGTATTCGACGGAGCCGTTGCGCACCAGAATTTCGCGAATCTGCTGACGGCTGACATTCTCAAAGCTGCGGTCGTCCAAGAACGCGCCGGATGGCTTTGCGGTCGGAGGCGGTACCGTGATCGGCGGCGTGGACGACGGCCAGCGTGGCTTTGCCTTCGCGCAGGTCGCTGGCTACGGGCTTGCCCAAAACCTCTTCGGTGGCCGTAAGGTCGAGCACATCATCGACGATCTGGAAGGCCAGGCCAACAGCGCGGCCGAAAGTCGCCAGGCTTGTTTCTTCAGCCTCGGTGGCATCGGCCAAGACGGCGCCAAGCCGCATCGATGTCGCGAACAGGCAAGCGGTCTTGCGGAAGATCAAGTCATAATATTCGGCTTCAGAGACCATCTTGCCGAGCTTTTGAATCTGCAGGAGCTCGCCCTCGACCATTTGCTGGGTGAGGTTGATGAGCAGATCGAGCACGCGCAGGTTGCGCTCTTCGAGCGCCACCTTGAAGGCCTGCATATAGAGCCAGTCGCCGGCCAGGACGCACTTTTCATTGCCCCAGGTGGTGTTGGCGGAAGGGCGGCCGCGGCGGGTGTCGGCGCCGTCAATGATGTCGTCGTGGACCAACGTGGCCGTGTGCACCATCTCGACGACCGCGCCGAGGCGAATCGCGCTGTGGCCAAAAAAATCCAGTTGATGAGCAGCCAGCAAAAGAAGCGACGGCCGGATGCGTTTGCCGCCGCCTTCGCGGAGGTACTCGGCAATTTCGGTGATGGTGCTGACGCTGGACGCGGCGTCGCGGCCCAGTTCCTGCTCCACTGCGACGAGGTCTTCCCTCAGCAGCTCAAAGACCTCTCGCGCCGAGACTATGGAGGATGTGCTCAAAGTGCTCCGATTTTAAAGCATCGACAGGGGAAATGGCGATTTGTTTTGCCGAGCGACTCGCTTCTATACGCTGCGGCGGATTCTCGAGACGGGGACAAAAAGGCGACCCGGTCAGTTGGTGCGATAGTTGGTGAACTGCAATTCCAAGCCAAGATCCTTAGCGCGAAGCAGGGCGATGATGGCCTGTAATTCGTCCCGGTCCTTGCTGGAGATTCTTACTGTGTCGCCCTGGATGCTGGCTTGCGCCTTCTTTTTCGAATCTTTTACGAGGCGCACGATCTCTTTGGCTTTTTCCACGGGGATGCCCTGCTGGAGGCTGATCTTCTGCCGGACGCTCTGGCCCGTCGCCGGTTCAACTTTGCCGTAGGTTAGATTCTTGAGCGAGACGCCACGCTTGACGAGCTTCTGGCAGAGGATGTCTTTGACCGCCTCGAGCTTGTATTCGTTGCTGGAAGCCAACTGGATTGTGTCCTGGCCTTCAAGGGCGACCTCGGAGTGGGTGTCCTTGAGGTCGAAGCGCTGGCGAATCTCCTTGATTGCCTGGTCGATGGCGTTGCGCGCCTCCTGCATATCAATCTTGCTCACGACGTCAAATGAATTTTCCTGTGCCATGGCTGTCTCGTCCTCAAAATGCTCGGCGGGCTGCCGCCGACAATGCCTCTATCAGTTTCCCACGTCCGGCTGAAGGTGAAACAACCGGCAGAAGTTTGCCGTGGTCGCGGCGGCGATTTCATCGGGCGCGACATTGAGCAGACCGGCCAGAACCTGAGCGGTCTGCACGACGAAGGCGGGCTCATTGCGCTGGCCGCGCTGCGGTGCGGGGGCAAGCCAGGGAGCGTCCGTTTCGACGAGGATGCTGTCGAGCGGCAGGCGGGCGGCAACATCGCGAAGCGGCTGCGCCTTGGGGTAGGTGAGATTGCCGGCAAAGGAGACCAGAAATCCAAGGTCCAGCGAGCGGCGAGCCTGCTCCCAGCCGCCGCCGAAGCAGTGCATGATGCCGCCTAATCCCGTTGGCCGCCAATGCTCTTCGAGAACCACGAAAAGATCATCCCAGGCATCGGCGGACTCATTGGTGCCGCGGCAATGGATGAGGACGGGCCGCTTGCGCGCCGCGGCAGATCTCGAGCTGGCGGATAAGCCCGGTCCGCTGCACGTCGCGAGGAGCGCCCTCGTGATAGTAGTCGAGGCCGATTTCGCCGCAGGCGATGACCTCAGGTTCGGCCAAGAGCGAATCGAGTTTGGCCAGAGCGGCTTCATCGGCTGCGGTGGTGCTGTGGGGATAGATTCCGGCGCTGGCGTAGAGCCTGGGAAGATTGGCGCCAGCCTGGCGCCGCGGATTGAATTCGCGGCAGATGTCGAGCGCCTGATGCATTTCGGTCGGCCCCTCGCCAATCCCGATGGAGAGGACAATGCCGACGCCCGCCTCGCGCGCGCGAAGAAGCATCGCCTCACGGTCGTCCGCGTAGCGTGGGCTGTCAAGGTGGGCGTGGGAATCGATCAGCAAAGGCGCCTCATTGGGCTTCATGGGAGATTCAGCGCGGCAAGGATCAGTTTAGTGCAGCGAGCGGTGAAGGCGGAAAGGCGCGCGGAACTGCAATTGCAAGCGGGGCGTCTCGTCTACCATCGGAGCAGCAGATGCGCACAAAACCAAAGCTCGGGCAGAACTTTCTTGTGGACATACAGGCTGCGCACAGGATTGTGGCGGCACTAGGAGAGATCGCAGGTCGCACAGTTGTTGAGATCGGTCCCGGGCGAGGCGCGATAACCGAAACGTTGGCGGCGCGCGCCAAACATGTGGTGGCCGTTGAATTGGATCGCGAGCTGGCAGCGGGATTGCGCGAACATTTCGATCCGGCGCGCGTGACGGTGGTGGAAGATGATGTGCTGCGATTCGACTTTGCCGCGGCGGCGGCGCAGGCCGGAGAGCGACTGTGCGTGGCCGGCAATCTGCCGTATGCGATCACTTCGCCGATCTTGCTGAAATTAGCGGCGAGCCATGCTGCGCTCGATCTGGCAGTGCTGATGGTTCAGCGCGAAGTGGCCGAACGAGTGACTGCCACGCCGGGTACGCGCGATTATGGGCTGCTGTCGGTGACGATGCAAATGTACGGGCCGGTGGAGTTGCTCTTCACGCTGCCGCCCTCGGCCTTTTCGCCGCCGCCAAAGGTCCATTCCACGGTCTTTCGCTGGCGATTCGCGCCGCGCTTCGCCGAGTTGGGCGTTGCGGAGGCAGGTTTTCTCGCGATTTCTGCGCCAGGTATTCGCGCAAAAGCGCAAAACGCTGGCCAACAACCTGCGCGCGGCGGGAATGGCGCCGGCAGCTGTCGACTGGTGCGCTGGCCGATGCTGGAATCGATCCAATGGCGCGCGCGGAGGCCGTGCCCGTTGAGGCCCTTGCCGCGCTTTGGCGCAGATTGGAAGGACAGTGGCCGGCGGTTCGCGGATGAGGGTTCCAGCCAAGGGGGCCTGCGCGTAAGCTATGAGACAGGGAGCACCAACAGTTCAGTTTCGACCTTGATTTGCCGCGAAATTCCGGAACCCGCAGGGTGCCAGGGAGAGTCTAACCAGGAAAGCGATGAATCCGATCGTCCAACAAGAACCCCAGCAACAGGAGCGCCAGGACACTTTTCAGGAAACGCTGGTGAGCGCGCGCCGCACCATGCTCATGAGCGAAATCCTGAAGCTGGCCGGCGACAGCTTTCGCGCCAGCAAGACGCGCTTCGCGCTCACGGCGCTGGGCATGGTGATCGGCACGGCGTCGGTGATTCTGGTGGTGACGATTGGATTAACGGGCAAGCAATACATCCAGGAGTTGATCCAGAAGATCGGCACCAACTCGGTGGAGGTGGAGTATTCGGGCGGCGGCGCAACGGCCGCTGAGCGCGTGCGCTACAACGACTTCCTGACTCGCGAGGACGAGAAGGCCGTGGACCAGCAGGTACCCGGCGTGCATGTATTCCTCGCCGGTGCTGATCGATGCACAACCGCATCAGTTTTCCCGGCGGAATCCAGAAGGATACGGTGGTGCTCGGCGTGACGCCGGACTACCAGCAGATCCGCAATCTGATTGTGACCCAGGGCCGCTTTTTCGATCAGACCGATGATTCGGCTCACATTAAATGCGCAGTTGTGACGCAGCAATTTGCCAAGGACGAATATGGAAGCGACGACCTGGCCATTGGCCAGACGTTCCAGATTCTCGGCATACCGTTCACGATCATCGGCGTTTTCAAAGAAAGCGTGTCGGACTTCGGGCAATCGGAGATTCAGGACGAGACTGTTCTCGTTCCCTATACGGTAGCGCGCTACTTTACTGGAACCGAGAGGGTGAACCAGATTTACTTTTCGCTGCAGAGCATGAACGAGGTTCCCGAAGCCGCGCGAGAAATCAAGCAATTGATCAGTTCACGGCACCATCCGGGCTCAAGCTACAATACGCAAACGCTTACCGATCTGCTGGTGACGGCGGCAAAGATCGCAGACGCTCTAACGGCTGTGCTGGTGATGGTAGCGGCGGTGACGCTGGCGGTAGGCGGCGTGGGCATTATGAACATCATGCTGGCCAACGTGCGCTCGCGCATTCGCGAAATCGGCATCCGCAAAGCGCTGGGCGCCACATACCGCGAGATCAAATTGCAGTTTCTGACTGAGGCAATCCTCATCTCGCTCACCGGGGGCATCGTGGGCAGCCTTGTGGGCCTCGCAATTCCGTTTTCGATTCGTATTCTCAGCGGCTACGACTTTCCCATCTCGTGGCTGTCCGTCCTGATCGCCCTGACCGCGGCGACGCTGGTAGGAATCATCTTCGGAACCGTGCCGGCGACGCGCGCCGCGCAGATGGATCCGGTGGAGTCACTGAAGTATGAGTGACGATCCGCGCCGGAAGATCGAGCGGCAAGAGGGGTCGAGCGAGGACTCGACGAAAGGACCCAACCTCATTCTTCTGTATAGCCTGATTGCGCTGGCTTTGGCTGCCGCGATTGGCAGTGGCTGCACTGATTGTGCGGCCGTTTTATCTGCGTCGATAGAGAGATTTCGCCGCCTCCGCACATCCTCTTCAAAACGGGTAGCATCCCATGATGCTGGACATTGTTCATCGCATCAAAATCGACAGGAGATGAAAAATGACAAAACCAGCAGTCAACGCATTGCGCTCGGCCTTGAGGCGCTTCGCTCCGATGGTTCTGGCGACAGCGATTGCCTTGCCCGTTCTATGCACGGGCTGCACAGGGAGCGTTCGGGTCTACGATCCTTACCATCACGACTATCACGGATGGGCGGCCGAGGAGCCGTACTACAACCAGTGGGAACACGACAATCACCGCGACCACCGGGATTTCAACAAGCGCGATAGGGACGATCAAAAAGCCTACTGGGATTGGCGGCACAACCAGCACTAAAGAGTCCGTCCATGCCTGCTGTCAGAGCTTTTCGCCGGGCGGCTGCGCGCGTTCGATGATCAGGACGGGAATGCCATCGGTAATGGGATAGGCGCGGCCGCAGGCTGTGCAATGCAGGCCCGAATTCTCAGAGCGCAACTCGCCATGACAGGCGGGGCAAGCCAATTGCGCGAGTGTCGCGGGATCGAATTTGGAAGGATGCGCCGGCTTGTCAAGCATGGCAGCCACCGATCACCGATTAGTGAATAGTCGCGTCGGTGTCGGCGCCGTCTGGACGTGGCTTGGGCCGGCCGGCGAAGGCCTGCTCAATGCGCTCGTTGGCGCCGGAGCGCGAGAACTCGTGGGCGACGCGGATGCCGTTGTAGATTGCGACTTCATTCGACGATCCGTGGCCGATGATGCATACGCCGCGTACGCCGAGCAGCGGCGCGCCGCCGTATTCGGTGTAGTCGAGGCGGCGGCGAAAGTCATTGAAGGCGCGGCGCGATAACAAGGCGCCCACCTGCGCAGTCACGGTCTTGTTCAGCGAGGTGCGCAATACATCGCGCACAAAGCGGCCGATGCCTTCGCTTGCCTTGAGGGCCACATTGCCCACAAATCCATCGCAGACGATCACATCAGCCTGGCCGTTGAAGATGTCGCGGCCCTCAACGTTGCCAATGAAGTTGATGGGAAGGGCCTTGAGGAGCGGGAAGGCTTCGCGGGTAAGCTCGTTGCCTTTGGTTTCTTCCTCACCGATGGAGAGAAGGCCTACGCGGGGGCGCGAGATTTTGAGCACGCTGCGGGCATACATTTCGCCCATGACGGCGAACTGCTCAAGATTCTGCGCTTTGCAGTCGACGTTGGCTCCGACGTCGAGCAGGACGCAGGGATTGCCCTTCGAAGTCGGCATGCATGTCGCCAAGGCCGGACGATCGACGCCGGGCAGCGCGCCCAGAACCATCTTGGCGGTGGCCATGGCGGCGCCGGTGTTGCCGGCGGTGACAAAGCCGGCGCGCTTTGCCCTCGCGCACCAGCTTGAGGCCAACACGTAAGCGAACTGTCGCGCTTGGAGCGCACGGCATGGGCGGCCTTTTCGTCCATCGCGATGCGCTCAGAAGCGTGGTGGATGACGATGGGGAGGTCTTCATCTTCAAGGTGCTCATCGAGGAGGTCGCGGAGCTCGGACTCGGGACCGATCAGATGGACCCGCACGGGAAGAGTGCGACAGGCGAGGATGGCTCCCTTGATCTCCGGCTCGGGAGCCTTGTCGGTACCAACTGCGTCAAGCGCGATGTCGGTGAGCATTGGGTTGGGTTTTACTTCGCTTCCTTCACTTCGAGCACTGCGCGGCCTTTGTATGCCCCGCACTTGGCGCAGGCTTGGTGGGGCAGCTTCTTCTCGTGGCAATTGGGGCACTCAGAAAGCCCCGTAGCGGTAAGAAAGTCGTGAGAACGGCGAAGGGCGGTGCGGCGCGTTGAATGGCGCCTTTTGGGATTCGGCATGGTGCAATTCCTTTCGAATTTTGCCCGCTGAGCCTGCTTGCGAGCTCCGGAGCAGTCGAGCGTCTGGTTTCCTTGGTCGATCCGCGGAAACGGGCAACGCGCCCTGCTCCAAACAACTGAATAATCAGGACTTGATCTGGCTGCGCAACCCGGTCAACCCTTCCCAGCGGGGATCGCTCGGACCCTCATCGCAGGAACAGGGCTGGGTGTTGCGATTGGCTCCGCAGCGCGGGCAAAGTCCCTTGCAGTCAGGCTTGCACAGCGTCCTGACCGGCAGGGACAAAAGCACCTGCTCGCGCAGCACATCTTCAAGCAACAGACTGTCCTTTTGATAATAACCGATTTCGGTCTCTGACGCGGTTATGGAGCGCTCCGGGGCGTCTGCATCGGCTCCGATGGGGCGGAAGATGAGGTCGAACTCGGCAGCCAGGGGAATCTCGACCGGCTCAATGCATCGGGCGCAGGGAACCTGGAATTTGCCTTCGAAGCGCCCTTTCAGGCGGATGTCGGCGACGATTTCCTTCGGTCCGCGGTGCTCATGAATTACTTCGGCCTGTCCGGAGGTGGCCAGGCTGCCGATCTGCTCGGCTTCCTCACCGAAATTGATTGAACCGGGCTTAAGCTCCAGGTCGAATTCGACCGGCTCGCGCTCCAGTTCGACGACTTTGAACTCCATGGTATGAGCGTAAAGCATTTTGAGGCTGCCGGGTAGTGACGGGTGGAATAACCGATGAGGTTGCGCCAGAGAATAGCCGCGTTCCTTTCGCAGGGTATGATTCCGTTGGTTCCAAGAGGATGGCTCGACACTCAAGCTGCGCCGAAATTCGCCGATATTGTGTGTGACGTTATTCTGAAAGCGAGAGCATTCGCAGTCGGAATCTCGCTATTTGTATGCGATCAAGATTGCGCTGAATCGCGCGCGATTGTGATCGAGATTGTCCAAGGACCAGACCGGGATTGAGCCGGCGGGAACCCAAATCTGCGGCCTCGGCGAGTGAACGCAAGTTGCTCACCGGGGCTCCCCGCCTATCCGAACACAGCTACGAGCCCGCCCCCGCGGTGACAGCCCAAATGAAATAAGCAAGTTTTCATTTTCATTCGCGATCGCCCCTGTACAGTTATTCTGGAAAGACAGCCGGCCACATAGAGCTTCGGCACATCCATGCGATACGTCATAACCCCACCATCCAACCGCGGAGAAAGATTGGAATGAGCGCGCAAGAATTTGATCTACTGGTCATCGGTTCCGGGCCTGCGGGACAGCGCGCCGCCGTGGCCGCGGCCAAGATGGGCAAGCGCGTGGCCGTGGTCGAGGCTCGGTCCGTGGTTGGCGGAGTGTGCGTCAACACCGGCACCATTCCTTCGAAGACCATGCGCGAGGCGGTGCTGCATCTCTCGGGATACAACTACCGATCGATCTATGGCGTGAATTACAGGGTGAAAGAAAAGATCACGATGGCGGACCTGGCGTTTCGCGTGCAGGCCGTGATCAAGACCGAAGTGGACGTGACCGAGGCGCAGCTATCGCGCAACGGAATTGATGTGGTGCATGGCATCGCGCACTTTCTCGATCCCCACCAGATTCGCGTGGAGGGACCGCAGGGCGACTCCACTCTTGCAGCGAGCCAGATCATCATTGCCGTGGGCACCAAGCCCGCCGTTTCAGACAAAGTGCCCGTGAACGGCAAGACGATTGTCAACAGCGACCAGATTCTGGGACTGGACGCACTTCCCAAGACGCTTATCGTGGTGGGCGGCGGCGTTATCGGCGTGGAATACACGTGCATGTTCGCGGTGCTGGGCGTGCGCGTGACCTTGATCGAGAAACGCAACCGGCTGCTTGAGTTTGCCGATCAGGAGATTATTGAGGCGCTCAGCTACCACCTGCGCGACGCGCGGGTCACCATGCGGCTGGGCGAGGAAGTAGAAAGTGTGGAGGAGCCAACGCCGGGAACGGTGGTGGCCAACCTCCAAAGCAAGAAGAAGGTTTCGGGCGATGCGCTGCTTTATGCGGTAGGCCGGCAGGGCAATGTGGACGACCTGAACCTGGCGGCAGCGGGTCTGGAAGCGGACAAGCGCGGCCGCATCGCGGTGGACGAGCACTACCAGACCAAGGTCGAACACATATACGCCGTGGGCGACGTGGTGGGCTTTCCGTCGCTGGCTTCGGTTTCGATGGAGCAGGGGCGCATCGCGGCGGTTCGCGCGTTCGGCGACAAAACGGCGAGCTCGAACCCCAGCTTTTATCCCTATGGCATTTACACCATCCCGGAGATCAGCTTCATCGGCAAGACCGAGGAGCAATTGACCGGCGAAGATGTGCCATACGAAGTTGGCATGGCCTACTATCGCGAGGTGGCTCGCGGGCAGATTCGCGGAGACACGACGGGGCGACTGAAGCTGATTTTTCATCGCGACACGCTGAAGGTGCTGGGCGTGCACATCATCGGCGAGGGGGCAAGCGAACTGGTGCACATCGGCCAGGCGGTGATGACGCTGGACGGAACGGTGAACTACTTCATCGATACAGTGTTTAACTACCCGACGCTCGCGGAGTGTTACAAGGTTGCGGCGTTCAACGGCCTGGGGCGGTTGCACAAGTACCAGTCGGAGTAATTGCAAGCCTTTAGCTTTTAGCTATTAGCTTCATTTTGACAGCAGGAAGGCCATTGGATTTTCAGGAACAGGAGCTGGTGGCCGATCATGGTTCGGCAAGAACTGAAACTTCTCGTCCTTTCCCCAAGGAGGGCGCAATGACCACGGCAATCGGCGTCGTGATGACCGGCCATATCGTGACCGGCAGGCTGGAGGATCAACAGCTGACGGGCAAGCTGCTGCGCTATCCCGGAAGACCCTGAATTGACGAATGAGCTGGATGCAATTCCTGGCAGCGAACTTGTCGAGATCGTTGCCGAGCATATTGAAGCGCTCGCGGGCAAGGAGGCGGGCGGCGGAGACGGGAAAGGCCGATGCGATCGGCGTGGCGGTGCCGGGAATCGTGCGCTCCGGGGTCATTGAAGAGTCGCCAAATTTGAAGCAATTGAAGGGCATGCGCCTGGCCGATGAGCTGGCCCAGGCGCTGGCTGCGCGAGGAATTGCGGCGCCGGTGCACATTGCCAACGATGCGGACGCGATTGCCGCGGGCGTGGCCGCGACGCGCGGAAAGCTGGATAAACTCACACGGGTATGGACCATCGGCAAAGGCATCGGCTATGGCCGCTGGCCGTATATGGATGGCGTTTGGGAGGGCGGGCACATCACAGTGACGCTCGACCCCAAAGAGCGCTATTGCGGTTGCGGGGGCGCAGGTCACCTGGAAGGCATCATGGGCCATCGCGCGATGCGCTTGCGTTTCCTTGACCTGGAGCCGGAAGAGGTGTTTGCCAACGCCAAGCAGGGTGACGCGCGCTGCCGTGAGTTTGTCGATCTGTGGCACCGCGCCCTGGCAGCGGCGACGGCGTCATTCATCCATCTGGCGGGACCGGGGCGCTTCTACTTTACCGGGAGCAATGTCGGATTTCTCGATTTGGAAAGATTGCGGAGCCACCTGGAAACCATGGTTCGGATGAGCCCGCTGCAGAGCTTCTCGCTGGAGATTCTGCCTCCCGACGACGAGACGGCCCTGATCGGTGCGGGAGTGAGCGCGCTGCGAGCGCTGGCGGGGTGAGGTTGATGAGCGGCTGGGCCTAAGTGAGATTGGGATATTGAGCTAAGCCCAGTTCTCCACTTTAAGGCCTGGCACGCGGAGGTATTCTCGCGTGTTGTTGGTCACGAGAGTCAGTCCCCGGCAGCGGGAGTGGGCAGCGATCAGCAAGTCGTTTGCGCCGATCAATTTCCCCCGAGTTTTGAGGAACGCGCGAATTTGCGCGTAATCGAGGGCCGCGTCGCTTGGAAAATCCAACACCTCAATATGCCGCAGAAAAATGTCGAGAGAGCGCCTATCCTTGTCCCGTCGTGGCGACACCTCAACACCAAACTCGAGTTCGGATCGGCTTATCGCAGAAATGCACACATCACCTACCGCTTCCGATTGCAGCCTTCGCATCGCGCCAAGACTGGATCGATTCATGATGTAGGATGACGTGTCGGTGTCGAGCATGAAGCGGAGCATTAGATTTTGCGCTCCTGAATGGGCAACTTCTCCACATTTTTCATGAACTCCTTGGACGCTGCAGCCTCCGAGCTGAAGAATTCTGACCAGTCCTTGGGGCGGGGAGAAAGAACGACCTCGTCACCTTGCTTGCGGATAAAGACTTCCTGAGTAGCGAATTGGAATTCCTTCGGAAGGCGCACTGCCTGGTTGCGATTATTCATGAAGATTTTGGCTGTTCTCGGCATCATGACCTCCTGACCGGCATATACATTAGTATATGCCAATCGGTTTCATACAACAAGTTCTCCTGGTCAATTGGAAAGGGCGCGAAGCTGGACGGAGTGAAAGATGCTGTCAGCGCATCCGCATGTAGGACTTCGAGAGGCGATCGTGGCCCATCAGACGATCGTCGTCGAACAGGGCCCAGGCCAGGCCTAATCCGAGCGACAAAACCGAGAGAAGGAGCGCCGCCAGACGCCTGTAGCACTGGGCGCGGTCTGGATATTTTCCTTCAAAGTCGCTGAGCGCGATGCCTGCGTATCTCATTCCCGGCGTGGCACGGGCGAAGACGAGAAACAGCCCTAGATAAGCAGCGCTGATGGCCAGCACGGCGAACGCTGTGGCAATCTCCGCAGCGCGGAGGCCGGGCAAGTGACCGGCGCGGGGGGCAGACAGAAATGCAAGCAATAGAAATATTGCGAGGATCAGGCTGGCGTCGACCACAAGAGCCATCAGGCGGCGATTCAACGGCGCGAGTTTTATGGAAGTTTGTGTTCCCCGAGGCACTGTTTCTTCAAGAGAACGCTCCTGTGGCTGCGGCTCGAATGCCCTGCTCGATTCCTCCTCGCGCATCCACACGGGCGCGGCTGGTTCGTCGAAGCTGGGCGCAGCCTCAGTGGAGATGCTCCCCGGATCGACTTCGAAGATGCTCAACTGAGATTGAGGAGGCGCGTCGGCCAGGGGGCCTTCGGCGCGCCTGGGACGCAACCTGCGCGTGGCGATCATAGGGCGCGGGAACTGAATGAGATTGGGGTAAATCGGCACACCGGCGTCGTCTGCGCGAGAGTCTTCGAACGCCTCTGAATCTAACGTCGCCGGAGTTTGCCGGTTGATGGCTTGTTCTCCCCGCCGGAGTGCCTGGTCCGTCGCTCTCGCAGCGGAAAACGGTGACCTTTCATCGCGAAACTGGGAATCGGGTGTCTGCTGCGACGCAGACGCATTCGATGGTTCAAATCGTGGCTGCGGAGCCAAATCGGGCGCTCCTGCTGCCTCAAGACCATCGATCACGTACTGTACCGCGGCTTGCGCCTGCTGGGCCGCTTTTGACGCGGCTTCGGCGGCGCGCATCGCGTTTCGCGCCTCGTCAGCCAGGAGCTCGCTATAACTGGGGGCCTGGGCATACCGCTCGGCTACGCGCGCGGCGGCCTGCGCGGCACGGCTGCCGTGCGCTGGACGCCCATCATGGTCCGGCGCAGATTCGCCCGCGAAGCTCGTCTTGCGGCTCATGTGGGCGGCGACGCGCCGGTTGACTTCCTGCTTCCATGCGGGAAAAAGAGTTGCCGAACTGGCTGATTGACTCATTGCTCACTCTTCCCTTCTGCCGCGGCTGGTCCTGCCTGGTGGCTCAGGTTGCCGGTCCCACTCGCGCAGGAGCACGAGATCTGATTGGAACGGCAATGGGGATTGCTTATGAACCAAGGAAGGAAATTGCGGATCAATACAGGGGCCACCGCGAGATTTTGCCTCGTCTTCGTGGGATCAACTCGATTTTTCTAAGTTACCAGGGCTTCTGGATCACGTCCCAATCCACGCGGCCGGTTTTGCTATGCTGAGCCTTGCACCGATCGTGGACTTGGATGTGCCCTCGTAACTTAGTATGTATCACGCTGCTGGCCGTCTGTCACTTGCGACTAAGCGCGCAGGCCGCCCCACTGTTGACTAATGCGGTACCTTCTCCGCAAAGTGAGACAGGCGCCGCCACAGCGAGCCCCAATCCCCCTTCTGATGTATTGCCGGACGATCCCGGACAGGAGCTGGTTCCTTTGGCGAAGCCGGAGGCAGCCGCCGCAACCGGCACTCCGGTCGAGTGGGAGGCCAAGCGGCAGGAGTGGGCCAGCGATACTTTGACGCTAACCGGCGAAGTGGTCGTCCACTACGAGGACTATGTCCTTCACGCGGACAGCGTGGTCTACAACCGGAAAACGACTGAGCTTGAGGCAGACGGTCACCTGCAATTGTCGGGCGGGCCAAACGATGTGCTCATCAACGCCACGCACGGCGACATGCGGCTGAACATGCATACCGCGCGCTTCTACGATGTGAACGGCTCGCAGGGCGTGCGGACGATGGGACACGCGGTGGTGTACTCCACTTCGACGCCGCTGCTGTTTTCCGGCCGGGTGCTGCTGGAGACGGGCGAAGGCAAATTCAGAGTGATCGATGGCTCGATCACGAATTGCCAGCTTCCGCATCCCGATTGGCGGATCATTGCGCACACCATTGCGCTGGACAACGAGAAGGCTTCGACCTCAAATGCGTTTTTTGAGTTTCTGGGCGTCCCTGTCTTCTACATACCGTACTTGCAGCATCCGGCGAATGAAACGGGGCGCGTGAGCGGATTTATGATCCCGTTCGTCGGCAACTCTTCCATCAAGGGCTACGTGGTAGGCGAACAGGTGTACTGGGCGATGAGCCGCAGCATGGACGCGTCGGTAGGCATCGAGTATTACAGCAAGCGAGGATGGGCGCCGAATGGCGACTTCCGTTACAAGGGACCGGGGCTTGACCACTTAGCCGCGCGCTGGAGTGCGCTCATCGACCGCGGAATCGAAGAGCCAACCACCAACACGCAAACCGGCCAGGTCACCAATCAGCTCGTCAACGAGGGGGGCGTGGATGTGGGCCTGATGGGGCGAAAGGATCTGTCACCTTCAACTCGAGTTGCCGGAGCCATCGAATATTTGTCGAGCTATGTCTACCGGCTGGTCTTTAACGACAACTATTCGCAAGCCACCAGTTCAGAGGTAGCGAGCGACGTTGTGCTGACCCATAATCACAATGGCGCGATGCCAACTGCATGGCTGGACCGTTTCCAATCGTTTGCGGGCACGGCAAATGGAGACGAGGTAAAGATTCTGCGCTTGCCGCTGCTGCGCTTCGATGTGCTGGACCGGCCGCTTGGAGACTCGCTTCTCTACTGGGGATTGGGATCGTCTCTGGGCTATCTGAACCGCTCCGAGCCATCCTTCCATTCCCGGAACGTGGTCCGCGCAGACGTCTACCCTCACCTTTCCATGCCATTCGCGGCCGGAGGATGGAGCTTCGTTCCCGAAGTCGCTCTGCGCGAAACCGCGTACACCATTAGCCAAACGCCAACTCTGACCGGCCCCTTTCCGGTGCCGCAGATTGATCACAGCGCACTGAACCGCGCCGACCTTGAAGCATCCGTTGATATCCGTCCACCCGCCCTGGAGCGCGACTTTGAGCTTCCCATGTGGCATCGCGAGCTGCGCCACGTGATTGAGCCGGAGCTGACCTACCGTTATATCGGCGGAATCGGGGCCCAGGCCCGCAATGTGCTTCTCTTCGACACCACCGACATCGCCACCGATGTGAACGAAGCGGGATTCTCGCTGACGCAGCGGTTCTACCTGCGGCCGACCGGAGAGCACCCCTGCAAGACGGAAGACGCTGATGCCGCGGGCGACGGAAAAGGACAAGAATGCTTGAATGCGCCGCGTGAGTGGGCGACATGGCAAATTGCGCAGGAGTACTTCATTGACCCGAACTTCGGCGGCGCGGTCATTCCAGGAAGGCGTAACGTCTTCGAGGCGTCACTGGATCTAATGGCGCCAACCTTTCTGACTTCGCCGCGCAACATCGCGCCCGTGGTTTCACGCATGCGTTTTGAAGCGGTTGATAACCTGCGCGTCGAATGGGATCTGGATTACGACTCGATCGCGGGGCGCATCGCCGCAAACAATCTCTTTGCGGGATATAGTTTTGGCCGGACAACGCTGGGGATTGGTCACGCGCTGCTCAACGCCCCCGACGAACAAACCAGCAGTGTCAGCAGCGTTACCTCAATCATCAAGAGCCAGCAGCTGCAGCCTTTTTTTGAGTTCGGTAAACAGAGTGGCAAAGGGTTCAACCTGGCATTGAATGGCGGCTACGATTATGTCCAGCACGAGGTGCAGTACGCGGGAGTGCAGGCCGTCTACAACTGGAACTGCTGCGGCTTGACCGCCGGTTACAGACGCTACGAGCTGGGTACGGTGGGATCGACCAGCCGCGACGAAACGCAGTGGCTTTACAGCTTTACGCTGGCCAACTTCGGCGCGGTGGGAGACATCCGGCGCGCCAACTCAGTCTTCCGCGACTCGACGCTGCCTCCGGCGTATTAGGCGGTGTTTCGTGGCTAGTGCTCAGGAGCCATGGGCAAATTCTCGCCTAGGGAGCGAAAAGCGAAGCCGCTCGGTGCGTGCATCTTTCGGTTGCTTTTTACAGAGCGGCGCGTCTTTCTATTGCCGCGGTGTAATCGAGTGCACAAGGGGTCGCTGGGCACCCCGCTGGAGTATCCTTTCCTGAGAGGAAAAACCATTGTTTCGTTTTCGTTTTCTGGCAGGACTGCTCGTTTTGGGCCTGACTGCGGGCTGCAGAGCCCAGAGCACGACGCCTTCCGGACCCGACCCTGCCCTCAACCGGCGCATCGAAGTTCTGGTCCGCTCCCAATACGAGATGCCTCCGGATGTGACGATCACCCTCGGCACCCGGACTCCAAGCCAGTTTACGGGTTATGAGACGCTGCCGGTCACCATCACGCGCGGCTCCAAGTCGCAGGTTATTAACTTTCTGATCTCTGCCGACAACACCAAACTCGCACATTTGGATACGTTCGACCTGACCAAGGATCCTTCCGACGCCATACCAACAGCAGGACGCCCGATTCGGGGCAATCCTACCGCGAAGGTGACGGTGATCAACTTCGACGATCTGGAGTGTCCCTATTGCGCGCGACTGCACGAGGAGCTGTTTCCAGCCACGCTCGAGCATTACAAAGACCTGGTGCGATTCATCTACAAGGACGATCCGCTGAGCGAAATACATCCGTGGGCAATGCACGCCGCGGTGGATGCCAATTGCCTGGCGGCGCAGAGCACCGATGTTTACTGGACCTATGTGGATTACCTTCACGCTCATGGAGACGAGGTTACGGGCAGCGATCGCGATTTGAAGAAGAGCGTTGCCACGCTGGATCGCATCGCTCACCAGGAGGCAACACTGGGCAAGCTCGACGAGACTACTCTCAATGCCTGCCTGGCCAAGCAGGACGAAACACAGATTCGCGCGTCGGCTAAGCTGGCCGAGGACCTGGGAATCGATGGAACGCCGGCGGTGTACGTGAATGGGGAGCGAGTGAACGGCGGCGCGGTTCCCCAGAATGAGCTCTGGATGGCGATTGACCGCGCGGTGCGTGCCGCGGGCGAGCAGCCCCCTCCGGCACAGGCTGCAGCGAGCGCAACGCCGGCCGGGCAAAACTGATGACTCGTTTGGGGGCTATCCGCGCGCCACAGGCGGGATTTATCCTAGTAGGCCGGGGGGATTAGTAAACCCCATGGGAGAGAGCAGCTTGCAAGTCGCATCGAGTTTTGGAAGGCGCAGCGAGTTTTGCCGCTGCCGCACTGGTCAGCGTTGCTGTATTTTCCGCACTGGCAGGCTGCCATCGATCGCCTTCAGCCGACGTGGTGGCCACGGTAAACGGCAAGGAGATTCTGCGCGCCGACCTCGAGAGGAACTACCAGATCAGCTCTCGGAGACAGCCCGCAAACGCCATCGTCCGAGGAAGCCGATATCCGGCGGATGAGCGTGCTGCACCAGATGATCCAGGACGAGATTCTGCAACAGCAAGCCGCCAAGTTGAATCTGACGGCCAGCGATGAAGACGTGAACGGTAAGCTGGCGGAGATCAAAGCTCCTTACACGGACGAGCAATTCAACGCCATGCTGAAGCAGCGCAATCTCTCGCTGGACGATTTCAAGCGGGATATTCGGCGCGGGTTGACTGAAACGAAGCTGATGAACAAGGAGATCGAATCGAAGATCAACATCACCGACGCGCAGATCGCGGCTTTCTACGCGGCGCACAAGGCGGACTTTAACCTGATTGAGCCGCAATATCATCTGGCGCGGATTGTGGTTACGACAACGCCCGCCCAACAATCGCCGAACCTGCAGGGCGAGAAGCCGACAAGCGACGCTGACGCGAAGCGCAAAATCGACGCAGCATATAGCCAGCTCGAGAGCGGCGTGGATTTCGCGACTGTGGCGATGAGCGTCTCAGAAGATCCGAACACAGCATCGAACGGCGGCGACATGGGCTTTGCGCGCGAATCGCAGCTTAAGGCCGACGCGGAGCTTTACGAAGCGATCAGCAAACTTAAGCCGGACCAGTTCACTGACGTGATTCCTGTTTACGACGACTCAGCGGCTGGGCACAAGATCGCCGGTTATGCCATCTACAAGCTGATTTCCCGCGAGCCCGCGGGGCAGCGGGAATTGGCCGATCCGCGCGTGCAGCAGGCTATTCACCAGTCGCTCCACGACAGCCAGAAGCAGCTACTCCAGACCGCATATCTTGAGACGCTGACGGATGGCGCCAAGGTGCGCAACTATCTCGCCGAGCAGATTCTGAAGCAGGGCGGGCAATAAAGCGCAGACATTCTTCTGCCCTTTAGAACTTTGCCTCGATCCTCGGATCCTGTGTAGTGGATTGTCTTGTCGGGGTTCGCCGTCGCATCGGGCCCCACGCCGTGACCGGCAGAAACAATCACGACATTGAATGTGTGACCCGAGGGCATGCCGGAGAAGCTGCCCTCGCGATCGCCTATTGTGAGCGTGCGCGACGCGTCATCCCAATGGATGGGTATGGTGGCGTGGGCCCCCTTCTCGTAGCGATAGCTGTCGCCCTCGTCTTCATAGAACGTGAAGTCGCCATCGGCGCCGGGGTAAATGCGCAACTCGATGGGGTCGGTGGCCTGGCCTGCGTATTCGATCACCGGGCCGAGCGGGAGGATCGATCCTGCGCGCACAGCCAGCGGAATGCGATCAAGCGGGCGCCGGCGCGGTGATTGACGAGCCGCCTGAGGCGCGCTCACCCGTCCAGAAGTCGTACCACTCGGCTCCGGCCGGGAGATAAACAGAACGGGACGTGGCGTGCTCAGTGAGCACCGGACTGACCAGAAGATCGGGGCCGAACATGAACTGGTCGCCGATTTCTCTTACGGCGGGATCGTCGCGGAAATCCATCACCAGAGGCCGCTGGATGGTGTAATCGTCGCTGGTTACCTTCCATGCCAGCGAATAGACGTAGGGCAACAGCCGGTAACGCAGGCGGTCGATGGCGACCAGAGCGGGAAAGACCTGGTCGTAAACCCATAGCTCGTTGTGGTCGCGGTGGCCATGGGTGCGGAAGACCGGGCAAAAGGCGCCGTATTCGAACCAGCGTTCGTAGAGCTCCTGATAACCGGGCGGCATGGTTTGCGCATAGTTCAGCGGATGATAGCCGCCAATGTCGGTGGTCCAGTACGGATAGCCGGAGAGCGCGAAATTAAGGCCGGCGGGAACCTGGCGGCGCAGCGCCCACCAACTGCTGTAGACATCGCCCGACCAAACCGTGGCGCCGACGCGCTGCTGGCCCATGAAGGCGGAGCGCGTGAGCAGAAAGACGCGCTTCTCGGGGTTGGCCTGCTTTCCAGTGCTCCGCGACGCCGCCTGTATGCATCCAGCGGAAAGACGTTGGTGTACTCAAGGCCGCTGCCGATGTGGAGCTGCTTGTCGCGCAGAATGGCGTCGCCGACGTGCGGCCAGGCCTCCTCCGGCTCGGAGCTGTCGAGCCAGAATGCGTCCCAACCCTGAGCGAAGAGCTTGCCTACGAACTGGTTCCAGAAGAAGTCTCTGGCGGCGGGATTGGTGGGATCGTAGGCCTGCGTGTCGTCGATCTCAAATCCCTTTTGGACCATCTGCTTGAAGTTCTCGCTGTCCGGATCCATCAGGGCCCAGGCCGAGATCATGGCGTGGATATGCTCGTCGTGGAGGGTCTTCAGTTCGGCGGGAATGTCGGTATAGCCGGAGTTATAGACCGGATCGCCCTTGTGGCCAGGGTTCCACCAGAACCAATCCTGCACGATGGCGTCGATCGGAATGTGGCGGGCCCTGTATTCGGCCGCGATCGAGAGAATTTCGGCTTGCGTCTTGTAGCGGTCTTTGGACTGGAAGAAGCCATAGGCCCACTCGGGGAAGAGCGGCACATGCCCGGTCATGGACCGGTAAAGGTGGATGATCGAGTCCATCTGCGGGCCATAGAGGATGTAGTAGTCGATCTGTGGCGCGGCCATTGACTCCAGATTCAGGTCGAGCGGAAAGCGATTGTCGACGTAGCTGAACGAAGCCGTGTTCCAAAGAATGGCGTATCCCTTGCTGGAAACAAGAAAAGGGATGGCGACGTCGGTGTTGTTCTGGCCGAGCTCGACAATGCTGCCGCGATAGTTGAACATCCCGCTCTGATGCTGGCCGAGCCCGTAAAGTGCCTCGGTGGAGTCGGGACTGAAGCGGTCTTCGATATGGAAGAGTCCTGCCGCGTCGGAATGGGCAGATAGGTGCGCGGCAGATTTGGCCGCTCGTGGACCAGTTCCTCGCCCTGGGCCGTTCGGACGTTCAGGTTGCCATTCTGCTTCTGAAAAAGAAACTTCAGCTGCGCGGTGGTGAGGCTGGCGGAACCGCCGGATTCGCTGAACTGAAATGCTGCGCCGGGGCAGACTTCAGTTGGCGCGAGCATCCATGGCTGAATTTCCGGCAGTGGATGGCGCGCCGGCGGGCCGCGCCGTGACGTGGATCAGGGAATCCCCGCAAACCGTCACCTCAAGCGTTTCCCGCTCATTGGCCGCGACGAAGCCGCTCGTCGACTGGCTGGCATGCATCGGCGGAGGGATGCGGCGCTACTCCGGGCGCGGGCTGAGGTGAAGGTTGAGCGACTGAGCGGAAAGCGGCCAAGGCTGAGCAGGCAGAAAGGAGAACAACGATTCGTGTGATGCGGGAAGCTTTGTTCAAAAGCACACCTCGGAGCGGATGAGATTCGAATTTTCAAGAAAAACGGCCTCCGCGCAAAGCAGAGGCCGCTTGGTTCCGATGCCGGAAGATTTCGCAACGGCTAGTGCATCTGGCCGCTGCTGTCGATGGTGATGCCGCCGGGGCCCTGATTCTTCTTTGCCTCATTGGCCTTGCGGGTGTCCATGGCCTTCGTGGTCCACTGGTCGGCCTGCGCCAGATCCTCGGTCACGGCGGCGGCGTTGCCGTAGTCCACGTCCGCCTTGTTACGGTAGATGAGGTTCAGGTACTGCATGGCGTCGTCGTAATTGGGACGATCGTTGACAGCCATGGTGAGGTACTTCAGGCCTTCGTCGACCAGAGGCGCGTTTTGCTGAGCCAGCTTCTCCATGACCGGCTTGGGAGCCTTCACATTGCCCTTGCCGTCATCGTTAAGGCCGACGGCCTGCAGCGCATTCAGCTTGTTCTGGTGTGCCTTCTTCCAGTCGATGACGCCGATCGTATAAGCCGCCTCGGGGTCGTTGGGATCGACATCCAGAACCTTTTTCTGCCAGGATTCAGCTTCGTCCATCTGGTTAATGCTGAAATAAATGCCCGCGATCTTCTTCATGCTGTCGACATCGTTGGGCTTCTCGGCCAGAACTTCCTTGAACATGTCGATGGCCTGGTTGGCAATCTTCAGGTTGTCGGGTGTTGTCACTCCCGGGGCTACATCCTGCTCAAGCGCGGTGGCCAGGTAGGTCTTGGCCATGGGCAGCTTGGGGTCGAGCTCCGTAGCCTTTTGGAAGTGCTCGATGGCCTCGTCGTAGTGACCGTTCTTGTAGGCATCGACTCCCTTGTTCAACTGGTCGCGGGCCATGAGCTGGTTGCAGCCGCTCATGCCAATGACCATGCCGGTTAAGATCGCCGCGAGCGCCCAAAAACGTGCGGTTCCAATCATTTTCTTATCCTTCTCCTTCAGGCTTGGGCCTGCGGCCTCGCCTGGAAAACTCAGCAGCCGGATGCGGCCAAAACGTACCGCAGCCAGGCGAAAAAAATTGTACTCTTCCCCGCACCCGGATCAAGTGTCTCCGGACACAGCCAGCTTACTGGCCCGCCTGAATCTTGGCGTCATCAGCCCGATGTGGTCCACGTTGGCCGCCTTGCCGATATCGATGACATCGGCGATGTAGGCAAAGTTCACATCGTCGTCGCCCCTTACAAACATCACGCGCTCGGCGCGGTTGGCATAGATGTCGTCAGTTGGGCCAGCAGATCGGAATGATTGCACGTCGTCTTCGTTGATCTTGTACGCCGGGGCCTGGCCGGGGCGATAAAGAACCTGAACCACGATGGTGCGGTCGTTCTGCGGCTGCTGCTGCTGCGGATTCTTGGGCGGCTGGGGCACCAGCGCGTCAAGCCCGTTAGGGGTCACCGGGCACGATGACCATGAAGATGATCAACAACACCAGCAAAATATCGATCATGGGCGTGACGTTGATCTCGCCCATCGCTCCGCCGCTGCCGCCAGTGGAAAATGCCATGGCTCAAACTCCTCGTTTCCTGAATATCGTTGCAACAGACAATCCGGCTGCAGGGTTACTGGCCGCCGATCTGATTGCCTTCCCGCCTTTGCGTCAACAGGCCGACTTCTTCAACGCCGGCCGTCCGCACATCGTCGATGGCGTCTTCGACTGCTTTGTACTGCGCGCGCGCATCCGCGCGGACATAAATCGTCTTGTCGGTCTTGTCTTCAAGCTTATCCCGCACCAGGCTGCCAAGTTGCGTGGGATCGACCTTATTCTGGCCGAGGTACACGGCTCCGTCTCGCGTGACAGCGACGACAATGGCGTCTTCTTTGTCGGCGTCAGGCATGTTGGTGGGATTGTCCACCTTGGCGAGATCGATCTGCACCTTGTTCTGCAGCATGGGCGTGATGACCATGAAAATGATGAGCAGCACCAGCATCACGTCCACCATGGGAGTGACATTGATGTTGGAGTTAACCTTTTTGCCTTCGTCGCGAACTGCTACTGCCATAATCGGGACTCCGTACGTCTGAATTCTTCTTCCCGGGTGTTTTCCGGCCTACCTTGAACTCAAGCCACCTCAAGCGAGGATCAAACCGCCGGGCGGAAGAGCTTCACATCCTCCGCCCAGCGAAATTCTCGCCCGAGACAAGCCACTTCGCGCTTAGCGCTTGTGGCTCTGCTTGATGAAGTAGTCGACCAACTCGCTCGAGGAGTTGTCCATCTCCACGTCAAAAGCCTCGACGCGTCCGGTGAAATAGTTGAAGGCCATAACGGCAGGAATGGCCACGAGCAGGCCGAACGCCGTGGTGACCAGAGCTTCAGAGATACCGCCTGCGACCGCGCCGATGCCAGCGATCTTCTGGGTGGCGATGGCGTCGAATGCGTGCAGAATGCCGACGACGGTGCCGAACAGTCCGACGAACGGAGCCGTAGAGCCAATGGTGGCCAGGACCGACAGGCCCCTCTTGAGCTTGGCGTGCACGATGGCCTCTGCCCGATCCAGGGCGCGGCCCGCGCTGGCGATGGTATCCTCGGTCGCCTGACCGGACGACGCGCGGAACTCCTGCAAGCCGGCCGTAACCACTTCGGCCAGATGCGACTTCTTGTTGCGGTCCGCGATCTTGATGGCTTCTTCGAGCTTGCTCTCCTTGAGCGCGCCGGCCACTTTGGGCGCGAATTCACGCGACTGCTTGCGGGCGGCGGTGAAATACAGGTAGCGGTCGATCATGACGGCCAAAGACCAGACCGACTCGATGAATAGAACGATGGCTACGGTGCGGGCCATCCATGCCATGTGTTCCCACAGTTGCATGGGGCTGAAGCCAACCGTCTGCCCTTCATCCTGAAGGAAGGCAAGACTGTTGACCGTGTGCGAAGCGAAATGTGCGAGCTGAGCGAGAATCACTGAATCGTTCCTCCTAAGGAGATTCTTTGTACTGAATTAAACCCGACGCGGCGGGTGTCTGAGTTCCATGGAATGCGGCCCTTCTGGGAATGCGCATTCCGGTCAAAAGCGATGCGCCCTGCCAAAAGAGCGGCAGGGCGCCGGAAGTTCTCGTCACCCACCCAGGGTGAAGATCACGTTGACGGTGGTTTCCACCTCGACCGGCTCATTGTTGAGCAGGTAGGGCCGGTAGCGCCACTGCCTCACCGCATCGAGGGCCGCCTGCTGCAACATGGCCGGCCCGCTGATAACGCGCAGATCCTCAATGGTTCCCGCCTTGGAGATGGTCGCCTGCAGGACCACGGTTCCCTGGACGCGAGCGGCTTTGGCGATCGGTGGATAGGTCGGCGTGGTCTTGTTCAGCAGGAAACCGACGGCTACACCGGCCGAGATGTTGACTTTCTTTGGGGGCGCGGCCTTTACCTGCGGGCCATTGCCGCTGCCGAACAAGCTGCCCATGACGCCGTTGCTGTTGCCCATGCCTTCCATGCCGGCCACACCGAAGTTCGATGGCGGTGCTTCCTTACTGTTGACCATCTCGATGTTCTTCGGAATCTTGGTCGGCGCGGTGAGCTGATTGTTCATCATCTCCGACTGCACGTGGACGACATGAACTTCAGGAGGCGGTGGCGGGGGGGGCGGAGGAGGAGGCGGAGGGGGCACGGTCAAAATCGTTGCCATCAACGCGCTTGGGAGCGCCTCAGGATAGATCAGCGGAATCAGGATCAGCAGAATGAGGATCGCGGCATTGATGCCGCCGGTGAACAACATCCACCGACCACTCTTGGTCTTGATCCTTTTCGCAGATTCGAATGTGGAATCTTCAAACATGGCCAGCCTCGTCGAACGGGTATCGTTACTCCTATCTTAGACACCACGGGAGGGGGAATTGTTCCCGACTGGAAAATCCACACAAAGGAGCGAGTAAACCTTATCAGAACTTTGCTTCCACTGCCAAGGGTGCTGCAAAACTGGTGCAATTTTCAGTAGTCCAAATCACTTCTAAAACGGGCCCGTGGGCCGCCAGCAAAGCCTCCATTCAGGAGCGGTTCCCCCTTAAGAATGGATGCATAAATCTGCCCCACGAGGCCATATTTACTAGCCTTTTAGCTTTCTCGCCGCTGGCAGGGAGCCGGCTCTTGCCTTTCCCGGCCCGCCAGTCCTGCCACGCGACCAGCATGGGGGCCGCTACGGCAATGGATGAGTAAGTCCCGATGAGGATGCCCACCACTAAAGCGAAGGAAAAATCGTTCAGCACCGGGCCGCCAAAGATGAACAGGGCGAGGACGGTGAGAAAGGTCAGGCCCGAGGTGAGCACGGTCCGGCTCAGGGTCTGGTTGATGCTGCGATTCACCAGGTCGGTCAAGCCCTCGCGACGGCTGATGCGAAGATTCTCGCGGATGCGGTCGAAGACGACGATCGTGTCATTCATCGAATAGCCGACCAGCGTCAGGATGGCGGCGATGACGGTCAGGCTGATCTCCCGGCCGGTAAGCGCGAAGGCGCCGACAGTAATGAGCGTGTCGTGGAAGCACGCCACGACGGCAGCTACGCCGTAAATCAGCTGGAAGCGGAACCAGAGATAGATGAGCATGCCGAGCATGGAATAAAGCGTCGCCAGCGTGGCCTGCTTTTCCAACTGGTGACCCACCGTGGGCCCCACCACGTCCACCTTCACCCCTGTGTTGGGGTTGAAGTAGTTGTTGTAGTGGCTCTGGAGGGCGGATTCGATCTCCTGGCGGCCGGTATCAAGCGCCGCCTCGTTGGTTCCACGGGCAGGCTGATGAGCACCCGATGATCGGCTGCGGGGCCGAAGGTGGTGAATGGTCGCGTCCTTGACGCCTGCCGCTTCGATCGCGTGCCGGATGGCATCGATGTCAGGCGGATTGGCGAACTGAACATCCACCTGCGTGCCGCCTTGAAAATCTACTCCCAGCGGAACCGGGCTGCCAATGTGCGACCAGTTCCAGCTCATTTTTGCGATGCCTGCAACGCTGAAAATCATGGAAAAGGCGAGGAAGTACCACTTCCACCCCAGCCAATTCACACTCGGATTACGAAAGAATTCCACTTCGTTGTCTTCTCAGCTGCTGACGAACTCACGCTGGCTCTAAATCGAAACCATCTCGCCGGCTTTCAATTTGTTCAAGTGCGCCTCGAAAATAACTCGCGAGACAAAGACGGCGGTGAAAAGGTTGGCCGCAAGACCGACGGTCAGCGTGGTGGCAAAACCCTTCACCGGACCGGTGCCAAAGATGAATAAGATTGCCGCCGATACGATGGTCGTAACGTGGGTATCGACGATGGTCAGCCAGGCCCGGGCAAAGCCCTGATCCACGGCTGCCGAAGCCGCCTTGCCGGCGCGAATTTCCTCGCGGATGCGCTCGAAAATCAGCACGTTCGAATCCACGCCCATACCGATGGTGAGGATGACTCCAGCAATGCCAGGCAAGGTGAGGGTAAGCACCAGGCCTCCGCCGCCCGAAGCGCTTGAAATCGCGGCAGAAAGTCCCATGATCCCCAACAGAATGACCAGGTTAAAGATCAATGCGAGATCGGCATTGATGCCCGAGCCCTTGTAATAAACGAGCATGAAGGCCATGACGAGCACGATGCCAACAATGGCGGCGGTTACGCCTTCGCGAATGGAATCGGCGCCCAGCGTGGCGCCCACGACGCTGGCTCGTCGATGTAGCTCAGAGATGCCGGCAAAGCCCCCGTCCGCAGAAGCTTGGAAAGCTCCATGACTTCGTTCTGGGTGAAGGAGCCTTCGATAAGGCCTTGATCGCGGATCGCGCCTTTGATGACTGCTACGCTGCGCACCGAGCCGCCCATCACCACGGCCATGTCCTTGCCGATATTGGCGCTGGTGTAGTCCCAGAACTTGTCGCCGGCTTCGTCGGTGAGAGTGAAATTCACCTGCTGTTGCCCGGTGTTGGAATTCACGCCAGGCTGGGCGGAGCGGAAATCACTGCCGGCCACGATGGCGGAGCGCTCGACGATGTAGTATGTGGCGCCGCCCGAACCGGCAAGATCGCCCGAGCTCTGGAGAATTTCCTGATCGGGCGGGAGAGCGCCGTTCACGCTTTGCAGGGCCGCGTCCTGGGTCTGAAACGGGCCGCCATCTACGGCATGAATTTCAAGCCGGGCGGTGGACTTGATCACGTTCTTCACCTGGTCCATATCGCTGATGCCGGGCAGCTCCACCAGAATCTGGTTGGCACCCAGGCCGTACTCCTGAATCAGCGGCTCGCTGACACCGAGCGCATCCACGCGGTCGCGAATGGTCTCAATGGCCTCTTCCACCGTGCGCTTATCGAGATCGTTCTCGTAAGGCGTCTTCATGGTCAGCGTCCAGTTGTTGTCGGATCCGGCGAGGTCGTACTCGTTGGCATATTTATTGCCCGAAAGCAGCGAGTCGACCGCATCGGACTGCGCCTGGCTGACGCCCTCGATGCGAATCACATTCGGTTTGTTCGGATCGGGTTTGTAGACCTGGGAGAACGTCAGGTTGGCTTTCTTAAGATCCTGCTGAATCTCCTGCACGGTGTTGTCGGTTTCGGCATTGACCGCCTCTGACACCTGCACCTGCAGGATCAGGTGCGCCCCGCCCTGCAAATCGAGGCCCATATGAATCCGGCTGGAAATGGCGCTAAGCAACGCCTTCCCGCTGATCCCGGATGGGATTCCGAAGATGCCATACAGGCAGATCAAAAGAACGGCAACGATCAGGGCAATCTTGTTTCTGAGATTCTTCTTCATTGGTTCGTTTCTCTAGTCCAAAAGTGAAGCCGCAGAGCGGTTAAGATTTCGAATCGTCGTCTTGCGTGACGGAAGCGATCGCGTTCTTGGCAATTTCAAGCTTGAGGTTATCGGGGGCGACACGAATTACGAACGAATCGTCCTTGATCGAGATGATGATGCCGCGAATTCCACCCGTGGTCGTAATCCGGTCTCCGGACTTGATGCCGGCGAGCATCTGCTGCCATTGCTTTTGCCGCTTCTGCTGCGGGCGAATCATGATGAGGTAGAGCAGCGGAATAAAGAGCAGGATGGGAAGCAGCATGGACAGGCCACCGGCTCCCGTGGCGGGCGCAGCTGCCCAAAATGCGAAACTCGTCGGTCCGTTCATGGTTGGCTCGCGTCTCTCACTCGCCCTTGCGGCCATCGTTTGCCGGTTTGGGGCGCAGGCTCACCCGGCCATTGCTGCCGGCGCCTGACAACAGATTTGTCTCCGGGAAAGGTTCTTGAGGCCTCAGTCTTCTCCGGCCCAAGCTTTGGAAGGAGGGTTTAATCAGGGGGCTGGACACGAGTTCCGGCCAAGCCCACACGTATAACGTAACCCCACTACCGCATACTTCCTGTTCGACACAGCATTCCCGCCGGCATCCGGGCACAAGGAAAGCGGTACCGCCTACACGGGTCCCGCCCGGATTGCCAGAAAGAATACCTAATAAAGATAAGAAATGCGCGGCGGGTTCGGTGTCAAGGCGAGAGGCGCAAGTGGGTGACGGCAAGCACACATACCGCTCTTTATAGACCTCTTACGAATTGGCTACTCGTTCTTTACAGAAAAGGGCGTCTTCTGGTTACACGAGGTTCTCTGAGCGTTCGTGAGATGAACGAACCGCGGCGCTGAAGAGGATTGAAAGGGGGAATCGTCTCCTTGACCGTGGAAATTCATGAGCAGACGCTGTGGCTGATTCCCGTAGGTCTTGCCGTCGGATTCATGGTGTGGGTTCTCTGGCACTGGTGGCGCGAAGAGCATCGCCCCAGCCATGGAGAGCCAGCTCATTCTTCCGGCGCGGCAGGATTCCAATATCGAAGTTCCGGCCGCGCGCAGGTGAGGCAAAGCGACTCGCCATTCACAAGGGAGAACCGGCCGAAGTTCACGCCCTCGCCGCAACGCTGACAGACCACGCGATTGCCCGAACTGCCGGGCAGATCAGCTTGATCGATGGTGACCTGCACCCACTGTTCGCTGAACAGCTTTTCATCCGGCAATTCACGATAGGCTTGCAGTTGCCTGCGGCTCTTCGTCTCATGCTGCGGAAAAAGCTGGTCTGCTAGCTCGCGGGTGTTTTCGAGAGCCACGATTCGAATGGCGCGGCCTGAGGCGAGGTCGACAAAGGTCGCAGCCATTTTGCCCCAGTCTCTGAACTTGAGAGCGCGCTTGCCCAGGCGGCATCCGGTAACGAGCGCGATGGCGTCTGTTGCGCAGCGATCGATTTCGACGTAGGTGACGAGACGCTTGCGGTCCGCACCGTGCGGATCGGTAATGCGAAGACGGCAGAGGCCCAGCAGAGACATGCGCACACCGAGAACCTGGCCCGCGCATAGATGACCGTGCGCGGCTTCAGCTTGCCGCAAAAGCTCGTCGAGGGATTCCATGCTGTTGAGCCGACCTCCCGGCTTGGCGAGCGTTATGGACTGACGGATTACTTCGCGGGGACCGCGGCGGGCGTTTCATCTTCGTCGCCGGTGTCCTCCACCAGCACCGCCGAGCCGGGGACGATGTCGTAGCTTACCGCATCGGTGCCCGTGGGATGAAATGTGACGCGGAGCGGTTCACGCTGCCAGTCAGGCGCCGCGCAAACCGGGTCGGGGTGGTTTTCCGGGTCGAAGGCCGAGAGCTTTTTGGCCAGGACCGGCTTGCGCGCGGCGATTTGCGCGACCACCGCATAGAGGCTCTTGCGGGTCGGGGTGACACCGCAATAGGCAGCGTAGTCGCGGAACCAGCTCACCTGGCTTGCGCCGGGATCGTAGTCAGGCAGCCGGAGCGCCGTCTCCCGGCCGGTAACGCGATCGACCAGCAGCCATGGCCCGCGCTGCCACACCCAATGCTCCTTTTGAGCCGCGGGCTTGTCAGTCGGCAACGCGTCGTTGAGCCGGATGACGCGCCGAACGACGAAGCTGCGATCGGTCACGTCGTGCGCGTCGCCCGTGGTCCACTCTTTCAGGACGTCGTCGACGAAGAGGGCGCGGATCTTCAAAGCGTTTTCGCCAGCGGCTGCAGCGGCCGGATCACCGGCTTTCGAATACGGCACACTTTTGGTTGCGCCCAGGACGACAATGTGTTTTTTGTGCTGCGCTGGGCGCGCAAAAGGTGCGAGGTTCAATGCTGCAAATAGCGCCAAAGCCGAAAAAGCGGCAGTCTTGCTCATGGCCCTTACTCCTCAAATCCCCGCAGCCTCCACGGCACGCGCCACACGAAATGCAGTGCTCTCGCCCATGGGCCGGGCAAGCACCTGCATGCCCACGGGCAGGCCGGTTTGGGTTTTGCCACATGGAACTGAAACACCGCAGATGCCGGCCAGGCTGGCGGTGACGGTATAGATGTCGGCGAGGTACATTGCGAGTGGATCGCCGGTTTTCTCACCAAGCTTGAACGCGGGGAAGGGCGAGGTGGGCGTGACGATGGCGTCGACCTCAGCAAAGGCGCGCAGGAATTCCTCGGCCAGAAGACGGCGAACCTGCTGCGCCTTGAGGTAGTAAGCGTCGTAATAGCCGGCCGAAAGCGCGTAAGTGCCAAGGAAGATGCGACGCTTGACCTCGGCGCCAAAGCCCTCGTCGCGGGAGTGCGAGTACATATCGGAGAGCGTGGCCGAGTTGGGCGAGCGGTAGCCGTATCGCACGCCGTCAAAGCGGGCGAGATTGGCGCTGGCCTCTGCTGTGGCCACCAGATAGTAGGTGGGCACGGCGTATTTTGTGTGCGGCAGCGAGATGGGCTTGATTGCGCACCCGGCGGCCTCGAGCGCGGCAATGCCTTTTTCGACAGCGGCGCGGACCTCGGGATCGAGGCCCTCGCCAAAATATTCTGCCGGAACGCCGATGCGCAGTCCTGCGGTCGGCTTGTCGCTTTCCGTTGCGAAGTCAGGGACAGGAGCCGGCGAGCTGGTTGCGTCGCAAGGATCATGGCCGGCGATGACGCCAAGCAGCGTGGCGGCGTCGCGAACGTTCGCGGCGAGGGGGCCGATGCGGTCGAGCGAGGAGGCGAAGGCGATGAGGCCATAGCGCGAGACGCGGCCGTAGGTGGGCAGCACGCCAACCACGCCACAGAAACTCGCAGGTTGGCGAATGGATCCGCCGGTATCGGTTCCAAGCGTGGCCACGGCAAGGTTGGCTGCCACAGCCGCCGCCGAACCACCACTGGAGCCGCCGGGAACACGCTCGGGATCGACGGGATTGCGCACCGGCCCGTAAGCAGAATTCTCGTTGGAGGAGCCCATGGCAAATTCGTCGCAGTTCGTCTTGCCCAGAAGCACCGCGCCGGCATCCTCGAGCCTGGCGACAGCCGTGCAGTCGTAAGGCGGGCAGTAGCCCTGAAGAATTTTGGAGCCGGCGGTCGACGGCGCTCCCTGCGTGACGAGCACATCCTTAATGCCGACGGGAATGCCGGCGAGCGGCGGAAGCGGGTCCCCCTTGGCGGCCATGGCGTCAATGCGCGTGGCCTGCTCGAATGCACGTTCTTTGGTGAGGCTCAGGAAGACGTTCAGCCGGGGATTGAGTTTCTCGATGCGCTCGTAATATCCGGCGGCCAGGTCCGCAGCCTTGGTGCGGCCGGCAGCGATCTCCTCGCGAAGAGCGGCAAATGTTCTGGGCCGTTCGACAAAGCTCTCAGCGGTCATGGTCTGGCTCGGCAATTCGGATTTCCCTCTTCGGCTGTCCCGTGTGGGCAGGGCTTGGCTCTATCGTTCGATCACTTTGGGCACCTTGAAAAAAGCCTGGTCGGTCTCCGGCGCCTGCTGCATGACGACCGCGCGATTGAGCGACGGCGCCACCTGGTCGGCGCGGAGAGTGGCGACGGCATCGCCGGTAACCTCGCTCATCTGGGCGAGCGGCACGACGTCGGATGTGTCCAGCTCATTCAGCTCGGCCACGTAGTCGAGGATTGCGTTCAGGTCGCGCACCATAGGCGCCGTCTCTTCAGGCGCGAGTTCCAGATGCGCCAGTTCGGCCACCCGTTGCACGTCTTCGACGGTTACTTTTTCAGACATTTTGGTCTTCGTCTCGAAACTCAAGTATAGCGGTTTGATGATGGCGGAATGCACCATGGTCAGTCGACCGTCAGGGTCAGATTCACCGACCGCGAAGCGCCCATGGACGTGACGCTGACGGGAATCGTGTAGGTTCCCGGCGACGTATTTGAGCCGCCTCCTTGTTTGCTGGTTCCTCCCCCGCCGCCGGAGCTGGTGCAACTGGAAACACCACACACGAGAAACGCGGCAAGCATGGCGAGCAAGAACAACTTGCGGCGCCTGCGAATGGCCAAAGGAAGCAGGAGCAAACCGCAGGCTAACGGCAGCGCGCCCCGGATGGCGAACTGTTCGAGTTGAAACTTCCCGGTTTTCGGGCTGTTGGAACCGGATTTGGCGTTACCGGGTTTCTCGAGGTGAGCTGCAGATGCGTTGCCAGTGGAGATCTCTACAACGACGTTCGCCTGAACGCCGGCGCCGAGCGTCTCAGTGGCCGGACTGAAGAGACACAGCGCGTTCGCAGGCAGAGTGCCGCAGGAAAAGGCAAATGTAGCGCCAGAGCCTACCGACGAAATGACCACGGTGTAGGTGGCTTGCTGCCCACTCGCGACGGTCTGGCTTGCCGAGCCGCTGATCGCCACAGTGAAATCAAATCCAGTTCCCGAAAGCGCTACAGTGGCCGGCGCGGAAACCGCAGAAGAACTGACCGTGAGCGATCCCGAAGCGGGGCCGCCGGCACTTGGCTGAAAAACAATCGAGGCGGCGCAGTTGGCGCCCGCAGCAAGTCTGCCGGTGCACGTATTCTGCGAGATTGTGAACGGCGGGGGCGCGGCCAGCGAAACGGAATCGATCGCGTAGTTGGAGGAGTTCGTTATGGTCACCGGCTGCGTTGCGCTGGACTGACCCGCTGCAACCACGGAAAATGCGATCTGCGATGGGTTTGTGGCCAGGCCGGTGGCGAGCTGTCCCGAACCATTCAGCGGCACCGAAGCTGGGGTCACGCCGGAAGTCGACGAAGAGACGGCGAGCGTAGCCGCGATGGCGCCGGTGGCGTTGGGCGTAAAGACGATCTGCACTGTGCAACTGCTTCCGTTGGCAAGCAGCGCACCACAGTTGGTACCGGCAACGGAATAGTCGGATGCCGCGGCGCCGGTCAATGAAAAACCGACATTGGCCATAGGCGAGCCGCCGATGTTGCCGATGGTGAGCGTCTGCGGAGCGCTGGGGATGCCTGGTTGCTGGTTGGTGAAGGTCAGGCTCGAGGGATTCACGCTGAGGCTTGCCGGCGAAAGCCCGGTCCCGCTCAACGTCACGGTCTGTGTGCGCAGAGCGTCGGCAACGGTCAACGTGCCCGTGAGCGCACCCACCTGAGAAGGTGCGAAGGCTACGCTGATGGTGCAGACCGCGCCGCCGGCCAATTGCGTTCCGCAGGTGCTCGACACCTGATATTGGGCGCTGGCCAAGATGGCGATCGAGGTTAGCGGCAAGCCGCCGGAATTTGTCAGCGTCACATTCTCCGCTGCGGAAAGCTGGCCTTCCGGCGTCGAAGGGAAAGAGAGCGATGTTGGGCTGAGGATGTCTGCCGGCGGAGCGATTCCACTTCCACTCAGTTCCACCGTTTGCGTTCCCGCACCGTCAGTAAAGCTCAGCAGGCCAGAGGCCGCGCCGTCCTGCGTGGGCGCGAACTCTACTTCCAACTGGCAGACGGAGTTCGCGGAGAAGCTGGTTGTGCCGCAGGAGTTGCTTTCGAGGATAAACGGAGGCGTAATGGAAACGCTGCTGATGGGAATCGCCACCGCACCGCTGTTGGTGGCGGAAACCGGAAGCGCCGTCGATGTGGTTCCCACTTCTACTTGGCCGAAGGGGACAGAGGCCGGGCTTAGGCTCATGACGCCGGCGGGCGAGCCGGTTCCGGTAAGATCGATCGCCAGTTGGCCGCCGTAAACATTAGCGTAGATGGTCAATTCGCCGCTCCGCGGGCCGGTGGCTTGCGGCGTGAATGTGACCTGAACGGAGCAGTTCGCGCCAGCGGCAACTGGCGTATTTACACAGGTGTCGGTTTCGCTGAAATCTCCGCTCGTGACAATCGAACTGACCGTGAGAGCGCTGCTGCCCGTGTTGTCGAGGGTCACGGTAAGCGGGCTGCTGGATGTATCAAAGACCTGACTGGAAAACGCGAGCGACGATGGGTTGGCGGCGGCGGCGGTGAGGTCTGTTCCTGCGCTCCAGAGCGGGGCTTGCCAGATGCCGCGGCCGTATGTGGCGGCGACCAGAACGGGCGAGGAAGACGAACTGGGTGCGGCGCTGACGGCCACGACTGGAGCGCTGGGCAAACCGGAGCCGAACACCGACCAGCAGTTGGAGAGCGATTGCGCGCACGATGCTACCTGCGTCGTGAAGTACACACCCTGGTCCGTGGCCACGTAGACCGTATTCGCATTCTGCGGGTCGATGGCCAGGCTGTTGGCGGGGGCGATGGGCAAGTTTGCCGTGATGCTGCTCCAGGTTGTTCCTCCATTCGTTGAGCGGTACACCACCTGGAGTTTTTCGTCAGGACCAGCCATGCCTGCCACCGTCACGTAGACGGTGTTGCCGGTAGGGTCGTGCGTGTCGACGACGACGCTGGAGATATCAAAATTGTCGGAGTTCAGCGGGAGGGGATTGTTGACCACGGGATTCAGCGTGAGATCCTGCCACGCGGGCGCAGCGCCGGAGGAGAAATCGATGGTCGCGCTCATAATATGTCCGGGCAGGTTGCCACCATTGCTAGCGGCGCCATACAAGCCTGCATAGATGACCTCGGCGCTGGGAGAGAGCGGTAGAACGGCCATGGAGCGGATGAGTCCGTCGCCATTGCAGGGAGCGCCAATCGCTCCGCTAGAGAGGATAGGACTGATCGCGTTGCTTGCGCTCCAGCCGCTGCCATCGGCCGGCCCGCGCCAGATGCGGCAGGTTCCAATGAGCAATTGAGAGTCGTCGAGCGGGTCCACCAGGAATGGCGCCGGTGTGGGCATGGTTTCGCCGTCGCCGCCAACGTCCGCGTCGGTAATCACCGGACTCGTACCGAAAGCATCGGGTGTGCACGGAGCCGATTGCGAGCACCGGTAAATGGCAACGCCCGCCTCGGTGTTGGCGTACCAATTGGAGATGTTGTTGAGGTCGATGGCAACTGGGCCGCCATAGCCCGACAGAATCTGCGGCCAATCGGCAGTCGGGGTGGAGCTTTTCACGCCTGCGGTTCCGTTGACGCCCAAACCAGCCATCAGGTTGTACGTCGAGTCTGTCGCGGGCGCCAGGCTTACCACTTCTGCCAGTGATCCCAGGCTGCCATTCAGATTCTGAAAGTGAGCAGAGTCCGTGGCGGCGCAGGGCGACCCCGTCTCTCCAATTGCGTCTGTCGAGCGCCACAGCCCGCTGTCGTTGCCGAGAAAAATCTCCAGCGGGTTCGATGGATTCCAAGCGAGAGAGTGCTGGTATTCAGCTACCTGTGCGCTCATGCAGGTGGTGGAGTTGGTGGTGTTCCGCCAAACACAACCCATGGCCAGACTGCACTTCCACAAGTCATTGGCGCCGGCCATAACCAAAGTGTCCTGCTGGGAGGGAACTGCCGCCAGGGTAAGGTCGTAGTAGCCGTCGGCGATGGTGGCCGCGCCCTCAAGAGTATCGGTTTCGAGCGCCGCGGTGTTCCACTGCGTGGCGAAGGACATGGTTGGATTGCCGCATTTCCCCGCGCTGATTGCGCAGCGATCCTGCCACAATCCCTGGTCCTGATTGTTCAGATCTACGGTCCAGGCAAACGTGTCTCCGGTTTGTGGATTGACCGCAAGCGCGCCGCGATAGATGGGACACGCGATGGAGCCGATCTGCCCGAAGTTGCTCGGGCACTTCGACGCTGTAAGCGCATTTCCCGGCTGCGCACTTATGCGCGTCCAGGTAACGCCATCGGGCGATTGATAGTAGCCGTGAAAGCGAACCGCCGCTACGAATAACTGACGCACAGGATTCCACACGACGGCGATGGCGGCGTTGCTTTCGGAACCTGCAGGACTGAGCGGGCCCTGAACAAGCTGGCCGATTCCGTCGGTTATTGTCGCCTGGTGCCATGAGGCGCCACTGTCATTGGAATAGAAGAGTCCCTCGAATGTGGCGGCCGGCCATGTGGCATTTACCAGCGCGCCTTCATAAGCGTCGGTAACCGCTGCCACCACGATTTGCGGATTCGCGGTGCTCCAGGCAAATCCGGCAAAACCCTGACCCGCGAAGCTGGCATCTCTGAGGCTCAAACCCTCCTCGAAGTCCACGGTCCGCCGGATCAGGCTCCACGTGTTGCCACCATCAGTGGAACGCAGAATGCCGGCGCCGTAGTAAGAATCGAGTTCGTCGTTGGGATCGCCGGTGCCGGCAAGGATGACGCCAGTTTCGCCAGGCTGCACGGTGAGGGCACCGATACTGATGGAAGCATCAACGGCCCCGCCGAGCGCCGCCAGTGTGTCGGTGAGCGGGGTAAAGACGATGGTGGAAGGCGTGGAAACGGCGGCATTGTTGGCCACCCAGACGCCGCCACCAGTGGTGCCTACGTACAGTCGATTGCCGGTCGCATCGGAAGGATCGAGAGCCAGCGCAGCAACGCGGCCAGTGACGAGGCCAAAGCTCGGGGTTTGGACCGCTGTGGGGCCGAGCGCCTGCCAAGTGGCGTTGGCTGCGGTGTTGCCTACACTCTGGGCACTCGGTGCAGAGGCCGCAAAAGAGCTAATGGGTGTGGCGCGAGTGGGGCGTGTGCCGTCCGCCCGCGGAGTCGGCCTGTGACCCGGTATCCAGCCCCGTTGCCTGAGAAAACGCTGCGCTTCAAGAACGCGAGGGGGAATCCGAACAGACCGGGATATTTGCGCTGGCACCAGAGTAGCTTGCTGTGGGATCTGCGTCTGTGCCGTGGCCGGTGCCGAGAGCTGCACCAGGAAGCACGCAGCCAGTGCCGCGATAGCCGGCACGCCATGGCTTGCGCTCTGCCGAGCGCGCTTGATTCGCTTCCCTGCACTGCCCTTTGGGGCGTGATGCCTGCATTTCGGATCGAACATTGGATTCGTCACGCGCTTCGCGACTGTGATTCCAGCTTCCCCTATTCTGAAAATCTTCGAATGGGGATGAGCGTGGAATCCATCGGATAACGCTCAACGAAACACGCAATTTCCGGGAATGATAATGTGGCCCATTATAGGACGATGCGAGGAAGAGGCGATTGTGATGGGTGATACAGGCATGCAGTCACGCAGCCTGGCAGCGCAGCATTCGTGCGGCACACATGCCGAAGTCGACAGATTAGGATGGAATGGTCGCGTTTTCACGCGCTTTCTTGTAGCCCGTCCCCGTGCCTTCTCCATTGAGGTTTGTAATGAGTCGAGCCGTCGTCGCCGTTCTTTTGGTCGTTACTTCCTTGGGTCTCCACGCAGAGGATTACACCCTCGGCCCTGATTCCGAACCGCATGAAGGCGTGCCCCAGGGAACGTTGACCAAATTCGTACTCGCGCCGGGCAAGGACTATCCTGGCACGCCGCACAACTGCGCTGTCTATGTGCCCACCCAATACGATGCGACGAAGCCAACTCCATTCATGATTTTTCTTGACGGCAGCCAGGCGCTCGGCGACAGCATGCGTGTGCCAGTGGTCCTGGACAACCTGATCGCCAAACACGATTTGCCGCCGATGATTGCGATCTTTGTCGATCCGGGAATCCTGCCGGTGGTTTCCGATGCCGACCAGAACCGCTACAACCGGATTTATGAATATGATTCGCTGACGCCGCGTTTCTCCGATTTTCTGCTCAACGAGCTGATCCCCGAGGTGGGGAAACAGTACAACCTGTCGAAGAATCCCGATGACCGCGCTTTGAGCGGCGTAAGCACGGGCGCTGTAGGCGCGTTTATGGCAGCGTGGAACCGGCCCGACCAGTTTCACCGCGTGCTGTCGCTCATCGGCACCTATGTTGCGATGAAGGGCGCCGATGCGCTGCCGGCGCTGGTGCGCAGGACCGAACCCAAGCCGATCCGGATTTTCATGCAGGACGGGACGGCGGATCATATTACGCCTGCGGAGCCTTACGGAACGCACTTCTCAGGAAGCTGGCCGATCAATAACCAGGTAATGTACGAGGCGCTCGAGTTCGAGGGCTACGACGTAAAGCTGGTGATGGGGACTGACGGCCACAGCACGAAGCAGGGCGGCGCGATTCTGCCCGATGCGCTGCGCTGGCTGTGGCGCGATTATCCGGCGCCGATCAGGGTGCATGAACCGGCGGCCGCGCAGCAGCCTGGCTACGATGCATCGGACCGCGTGTTTTCGACCGTGCATCTGGACAAGGCCTGGGAGCAGGTCGGCGGCGATTACGGGCTTATCGGGAGCCTTACGTCCGATCGGGAAGGCGACGTGTACTTTGTCGATCGGCGGGCAGGAACGGTTGAGCGGGCGGATGCCGCAGGGAATGTGAACCAACTCGCCGGGCTACCCCATGGAACATCGATTCTGCGCGCGGGAGGGGGCGATCGTCTCTATAGCTATTCACTCGTGGCCGGCGAAGCGGGGGAGATTGACTCGTTCAACATTGCCAGCGGCGCGGCGAGCGATGAGAAAACCGTCGTCCAAGAGCCTGGTGTCCTCGATGACTTTGTGGTGACCGGAAACGGCACAATCTATGCCATTGACCGCTTAACCATGGTCGGCGTCATCCATCCGAGAGGCACGGCCGCGGGTGCGTTTGCATGGACCAGCCTGGTTGGGGAGATGACCTCCCCGAGCGGACTTGTGCTCTCACCCGATCAGTCAATGCTGGTGGTAACTGATGCGGCTTCACGCTATAGCTGGTCGTTTCAGATTGCGGCTGACGGCACGATTGAAAACGGCGAGCCGTTTTATCGAATGGAATTGCCAGAAACGACGACGCAGAGCTGGCAGAGCGGAACGCGAGGTGCGGTGGAAGATGTCAATGGGGAAGTTTTTTTCGCCACGCCGCTCGGCATTCAAGTCAGCATGCAGAATGGACGCATTATGCAGACTCTCAACCCGCCGATTCCCGGCGGCGGACCGCTGACGGCTATCACGTTTGACCAGATCGGCGATCAGAACTGGCTCTATGTGGCACAGGATGGAAAGTTGTTCCGGCGGCCGGTGAAGGTGACCGGGGCGAATGCGTGGACGGTGGTGAAGCCACCGAAGCCGACGCTCTAATGGCAGCGACCGTGGACCGAGGATCGGAGATCGCGAACGTTCACGTGGGTGGGTGGGGTTTGTGCTATCCCACCCAAGCGAAGCTTGGATGGGGCACCCATTTTTCTTGGTGGATTGAAGGCGGGTGGGTTTGGGTTTTTGCTGTCCCACCCAAGCTTCGCTTGAATGGGGCACCCATTTTCGTGGTGGATTCAGTTTCGTGGTGGATTGAAAGCGGGTGGGTTTGGGGTTGTGCGGTCGCACCCTGAGCAGCGGGCTCTCTACCAGCGTCCCCATGCGCGGGTGAAGTAGTCGGTCATCGTCATCCCAATCAGCACCAGAAAGACGAAAAACCCTGAAGCTACCGTCAGCTTGGTCAGCTTGCGGCTGTACTTCACGTGCATAAAGAACAGAACCACCAGCGTCATCTTGGTGCAGGCAATGGCCAGCGCCACCACGGGGTTCCAGAAGAGCGTCAGGCCCGGGGCGATGTTCCATTCGCCGAGGTCGATGAATGACATCCAGACTGTCAGGCCCGTAAAAAACAGCAGGGCCAGCAGAATCGATCCGTAGATCATCGGACTCACGACGTGGTGTTCATTCTCGGCTTCTTCGTTGTGCGCGGGCTGTCCGTTGTGTTCGCTCATTGCAATTTACCCTCAATACCGGCTGATCAAGTAGAGCAGCGGGAATAGGAATATCCAGATAATGTCGACAAAGTGCCAGTAGAGGCCGAAGTTCTCGACATAGGTGACGTGGCCTGTTGTGTAGGCTCCTCGTCGCGCGCGGTAGATCATAAAGGTCAGGATCGAGATGCCGATGATCATATGCAGCGCGTGCATGCCGGTCATTGCGAAATACAGGAAGAAGTACATCGCGGTCTTCGCCGCCATGTCCGGGGCGAGCGGCTTGTCGTGGTACTCCTTGTAAACCTCGGGGTCCGTCGCAGGGTTCAGAAACGACGACTCGCTCCAATGCAGGCCGGGGACGTGATGCTTCACCCACTTCTCGTGATATTCGATGGACTTGATGCCGAGAAACGCCATGCCCAAGATCCAGGTCAGCGAAAGGAACAGAATCAGCATTCCCTTCTTGCGCATCTCCGCCGACCAAACTCCCATGGCCATGGTGAAACTGGAAAGGATAAGGACCGCGGTGTTCGCTGTGCCCCAACCGACGTTCAACTGGTGCGAAGCCTCAACGAAGGCCGGATAGTACCAGTTGCGCATGATCAGATAAGCGGTGAAGAGGCCGCCGAAGAACATGATCTCGGTGAGCAGGAACAGCCACATGGCGAAGTTCGTCGTGTCTGCCTGCTGCTCGACAGATTCGAAGTGGTGGCGCTGATACGGAGGATGCTCATGATGAGCTTCCGCGATGGCGCCGTTGGCAGTTGCGGTGCTATCCGACACTCGCCACCTCTTTCTGTTGCTCCTCCAGCCACTCGTAGTCGTAGGCTTCGTGGTCCATGATGGGGATCTCGGGGAAGTTCTCGGTCAACGGCGGCGACTGCGTTTGCCACTCCAGGCCCGTTGCCTGCCAGGGATTGTTGCCGGCGACTGCTCCGTATTTCAGGGACCAGGTGAGGTAAAGAATTGGCAACAGGTAGCCTACGCCAAGGATGGTTGCACCCGCAGTGGAGAAGACGTTGAGCGCCTGGAACTCCGGCGGGTAAGCGGCATAACGCCGCGGCATGCCCAGGGTGCCCAGGATGAATTGCGGGAAGAACGTAAAGTTGAAACCGATGAAAGTGACGACGGCCGCAAACTGCGAGATCTTTTCCGGATACATGCGCCCGGTCCACTTGGGCCACCAGAAGTGAATACCGGAGAGAAACGCCATCAACATTCCGCCGACCATGACGAAATGGAAATGGGCCACGATGAAGTAGGTTTCCGTGAGGTGAATGTCGGTGCCAGTCGAGCCGAGGAAGACACCGGTCATGCCGCCGATGGTGAACAGGCCCATGAAGCCGAAGGCATAGAGCATGGGCGTCTCAAAGGTGATGGAGCCTTTGTAGAGCGTGAAGGCCCAGTTAAAGATCTTGATGGCCGAGGGCACCGCGACGAGCATGGTGAGCAGCGAGAAGACGAGCGCCGCGTAGTTGGAGATGCCCATGATGAACATGTGGTGCGCCCAGACAAAAAATCCGAAGACGGCGATAGCCACAGAGGAGAACGCGACCGCCGTGTAGCCGAAAACTCGCTTGCGGCTGAAAGTCGACACGACTTCCGAGATCACACCCATGCCGGGCAGAATCATGATGTAGACGGCGGGGTGCGAATAGAACCAGAACAGATGCTGAAAGAGAATCGGATCGCCGCCATAGGCGGGATCGAAGACGCCGATGTGCACGGTGCGCTCGAGGACAACCAGCACCAGCGTGATGGCCAGCACCGGCGTTCCCAGCACCATCAGGATGCTGGCCGCGTAATTTGACCAGACGAAGAGAGGCAGCCGGAACCAGGTCATGCCCGGGCAGCGCATCTTGTGGATGGTGACGATGAAGTTGAGGCCGGTAAAGATGGAGCTGAATCCGGCCACGAAGATAGCCAGGCCGGTGGAAATGACGTGGGTGTTCAGATAATGCGTTGAGAGCGGACTGGTGAAGGTCCAGCCCGTGTCTACGCCGCCTGCAGCCATGGTATAGATGACCATGCAGCCAGCGATGATGTAGAGATACCAGCTGAGCAGATTGATTTTGGGCAGCGCCAGATCCTTGGCCCCAACCATCATGGGAATCACGAAATTCCCGATCGTAGCAGGCACCGATGGCACAAGGAACAAGAACACCATGATCACGCCGTGCATGGTGAAGACCTTGTTGTATGTGTCGGCGGCCATCAGGGATGTTTGCGGCGTCAGCAGCTCAAGGCGAATGAGTCCGGCCAGCGACCCGCCAATAAAGAAGAAAAACGTAATCGAAATCAGGTAGAGCGTGGCGATCCGCTTGTGGTCGCCAGTGAGCAACCAACTGAGCAGGCCGTTTTCCTTGGACAGAAAATTCATCTTCGGAATCGTGGCCGTGGACTGATCGGGAAGACTGACGATGGTGGCAGTACTCATGGCTTGACCTCCTTCTGCGGCGCGGGCGCCTTGCCCGTCGTCGCTGATTTGCCGCCCGCAGTCTCAGGAACCAGATCGGTGGTGTTGAGAGTCTGCTGAACGCGGTAATCGGAATCGAGATTTTTAATGTATTCGACCAATGCGATGACGCCTTCCTCACTGACTTGGCCCTGATAGGTCGGCATGATGGGCGCGTAGCCTTGCGTAATGTGCTGCGACGGGTTAAGGATCGCCTGGCGCAGATAGGCATCGTCGGCGGTGATGGTTTCTCCCGTTGAAAGCGTGAGGCTGGAGTTGTAGACGTTCGCCAGGCTTGGCCCGCGGGCGTCCGGCCTTGTGTTGTGGCATGCGCTGCAGCTCAGACTGGAGAAAAGCCGCTCGCCGTCCTGAGCCAGCGAATTGCCACTGGTCGAGCCTTCGAGCCACTTCTTGAAGTCGTCGGGCGTCATCACCACCACGTCGCCGATCATCTGCGAGTGGTTGGTGCCGCAATATTGCGTGCAGAAGAGGTGATAGGTTCCGGGCGTAGTGGCTTCAAACCAAACTGTCGTGTAACGACCCGGAATCGCCTCGCGCTTGACGCGGAAGGCGGGGATGGAGAAGCTGTGAAACACATCCTGCGAGATGAGGGTCAACTGGACTGGACGGCCGGTGGGCACGTGCAGTGCATTGATCTCGTGCTGCCCGCCTGGATGCTCGACCTTCCACATCCACTGCTTGCCCACCACGTAGATGTTCATGGCGTTGGCCGGCGGCGTGTAAATGCGGAAGTAAAGCAGCGCTCCCCAGACAAACATGATCAGAAACAAGCCCAGAGGGATGATGGTCCACGTAGCCTCGAGAATTGTGGAGCCTTCGATCTGCACCGCTTTCGGATGGCGCGTCTTGCTGTAAAGGATGGAGAAACTGACAATCAGCAAAACCACGATCACCAGCCCAACCAAGCTGACCAGGGCCATGAAGAAATAGAGCGCATCCATTTCGGGCGCAATTTTGGATGCTTCGGGCGGAAAGAGCGCGAAGTGCGTCAACCATTTTTGGAGAAACTGCCACAATACTGGGCTGATGTGGTCCATTCCCTTATCCGTTCACTTTCTTTGCCGTGCCCAAATTCGCTGATCCCGCCGGGTGATCATGCTTGTAGTCGCGACGGAACATGACCAACATGAATCCGCCCAAAAGCACCACTGTGAGGAATCCACCCAATTGAATGACGCGCGCAATAATCAGGTCGTGTGTGTTGGTCGTGGGATCGTAGTGGTAGCAGTAGGTAAGAATGTTGTCGACCGGCGATCCAATGCGATTCGACGAGGCTTCATCCAGACCCAGCAGCAGATCCTTGGGCGAGTACTCAACGCCCATGTAGTACTGAGCCAGCTTGCCTTCCGGGGTGACGATCTGGATGGAGCTGGCGTGCGCAAACTGAACCAGATTGCTGCCCGGGACATTGAGCTTGACGTAGCGGAAGCCGACGGCCCGAGTGAGCGCATCGATGTTCGGCTGGGTTCCAGTGAGAAAGTGCCATCCATTCGCGGTTTCGGGGCGGCCGTAGCGCTTCACATATTCGCGCTTCTTCGCTGCGGCAAGATCGGTACCCTCGGTGGGATCGATGCTGACGACAATGATGTTGAAGTCCTTGCCCGGGACATAGCGGACCATCTCCAGGGCGCTGGTAAGGCCGTCGAGTTCCTCTGAGCACAGCATGGGGCAGCGATAGTAAACCAGCGCAAGAATCGCCGGGCGCTTGCCGAGGTAGTCAGCCAGTGTCACCTGCCTGCCCGCATCGTCAGTGAAGGCCAGGTTGAGCGGCAACTGCGTATTGAGATGTTGATCGATGCCCACGCCGCCGAGAATCGAAGGCGGTTTGTCGTTGGTTGGTCCCGTTGCTTTGTCGCCGTAACTGGAAACTTGCGCCGTCAGGAGCGGAGCGGCAAACAAAAGCACAATCGCGCCCGTGGTGGCTACCGCCGTGTTGCGCCAACGTTTCCGGATTGTGTTTCCTGATTGCATCGCTATTTCTGACCTTCCTGCTGCTGCTTGACGGCTGCCTGCTCCGCCTGTTCCTGCTCATAGCTGGTGCGCGCAAATCCGTCGGTCAGCGGCAAGGGCACGGTAGGGGTGAAGTCCCCGGTCATCGGCGCCTGAGTATTGACCGCCGGCGCAACCTGCAAACCGCGCTGTGCAATCAACTGCATCGCCTGCTCGATGGGAATCCGGACCGTTCCCTTGGACTGATCGATCCAACTGTAGTTTGAGAGCAGCAGATCCTCGCGCGCGTGCAGATCAGCCACGTCCTGGTCGCCATCGTCGGTCAGCAATCGGGGTGTGGGGAAAGTCTGCGTGATTTCCGCGATCTTGTTCTGAAGCTCGGGGCTGGAGGGCAAATTGCCTAGTTGCCGCACATCCACCGTCTTGGTCCATTTGCTGTTGGGCCCGTCTTCCCTGTTCATGCGGGCGTTAAACCAGGCGCCGATGCCGTAGCAGAGCATCCCGACCACCGCGACGAAGATGAGGAGCGAGATCATAAACACGGCGATCCCCGTCACGCTGGCATCGCTGCGCTCATAACCAGCCGACGCGTCGACGTCGTGATTCTCCGGCTCGTGCCCTGGATCGGGTTGGTTATGCGTGGGCATGTTCAGGCTCCAGAATCTCCGCCAGATGCGGATCGTTCACCTGCACCAGCGGTCGCGTTTTGAGCCGGGTGCAGAAATAAGCCAACCAGAAACAGAACATCCCAACGGGTACCGCAACGTACTCCAGGATCCCCCAACTGAAATGCAGATTGCGCGCGGCATCTTTGTAGTTCGGTTCGATCAGCCAGAAGAGGTTCAACACCACGGCAAAGATCATGATCCGGCATACCATCATCAGCCGCTTCTTGTTGCGTTTCAGATCCCTCGACAGAAGCATCGTGAACGGGATCAGCCAGTGGCAGATGAAATCCAGGGTGATGACGACGCCCCAGCCGCCGCGGATGCGGTCCAGGTACCAATTGATTTCATCGGGAAGATTGCCTGACCAGATAATGAGGAATTGCCCAAAGGCCAGGTAGATGTTCAGCATCACGAAGGCGAACGTGAGTTTGCCAAGATCATGCTGCTCGGTCTGGCGCAAAATGGTTTTGAACGGTTCAGCTTTGGAAAGCGAGAGCGAGATAATGATGGCGAAAGCCAACACCTGAAAGCCCTGTTCAACGAGGTAAAGCAAACCATAGACAGTCGAGAACCAGGTCACGTCCATCGACATTACCCAGTAAATTGCAGCCGCGGTCATGGTGACCGAGTAGACCACAATGCCAGGTCCGCTCACGTTCTCAAGTTTCTTGATCCAATATGGGGTGGTCTCCGGCCCCTCGGTGTCCCGCTTCAGCCCCCAGGAATTCAAACGCCATGCATAGAAGCCCCAGATGGCGAAGCAGAGCAGACTCACCGAAATAAACGACAACGGGTTCAGCATGGGCCGCTTGAAGTTCAGGCAGTGAGCCTGGAATTCCGTGATCAGGCCCGCTTTCAGCCCGGCTGCCGTGTCGCTCACCGAGGTGTAGTTCGCCCAGAGATAAAGTCTCTTCATGGCAATCGCCATGAAGAGCCAGTAGAGAATGATCAACGGTAGCGTCCGGCTCATGGCTTCAAGGGGGCGCCGCAGCAACAGACCCCATTTGCCACCCGAGCAATACTGCACCATCAACATGGCGAGACCGCCAACGCACATTCCCCAAGTGACCATGGTGCCCAGGACCCAGGCGCGATAGAAGTGATCGAAACCTAGCTTGTCCTGCCCATTGGCCAGGAAGATAAGGATCAAGGCGATGCACATCGAGATTCCGCCCACGATCAGTGAGCGCCGCTTCCATGCGTCCACAAACGCGGGCGCGCTCAGGTCCGCTGGGAGCTGCTTGGCGTGCGAAATTGCGTCGTGTGCCATTCCGTTCGTCCTACTTCTGGGCCGCAGGGGCCGGTTTGCTCGGTGGAATCGAAATCTTTGGATCGGCTGGGTAAGCCGGAGCCATGCCCGGCGTTCCCTCGCCGGCGATCGGTTTGTACGCCGTTACCGCTGTTGATGGCATTGGCCATGGCTGCGCATATTCCGGATGTCCTTCGGCGGCGGCCAGATCTTTAAGGTTCTTGACTTGCGCGCCGGACGGCACATCCTTCGCCGTCGCAGCCTGGCTCAGTTGCAGTGCGCGGATGTAGGCCGCTACCGCCCAGCGATCCGCCGGCGGCAGTTGCGCCGAGTAGTCAGGCATAGCGCCGTATCCGTGCGTCATCACATAAAAGTAGTGCGAAAGCGGCTGCGACATGCGCACCTGGTCGTGGAGATTGGCGGCAGGCTTAAATCCGCGCTGCACAATCTCACCAAGCCCATTGCCAACACGCGAGTGACATGGAGTGCAATAGATGTTGAAGCGCTCCTGTCCGCGTTCGAGCACTTCCATCGTCACGGGAATCTCGACGGGCATCTGATCGAGTTCCTGCTTGTAACCGTTCGGACCCTGCACTACGCCGGTATAAAAGTAGCTGTCCTCGTGGAGCTGGCCGCGCGCGACGGTGTCCAGCACTTGCGGCCTTGCGCCGCGATGGTCGGCAAAGAAATCCGTTCCGCGCTGGGGAACCATCCTGGGCTGGTCCTGCATGTCCTGCCGGCAACCGGCGATAAACAGCGCAGCAGCCAGACCAGCCAGGGCGAAACTGCGCCGAACAAGCCGGCGCGAAGAGCCGGTAGATGAGAGCTGAAGGCTGAGAGCTGAAAGCTTCGCGCGCATCAGTACTCCACCTCCACTACTGAGTTCGGGCCGAAAGCCTCCAGGTAAGCCTTGGCCTCCGCCAGGTCGAACTTCGGATCCAATGCCTCGAGACACAGGAAGAACTTGTCGGTTGTCGCGCCGTCGCGGAAGTTGGGCGCGTTGAAAAGCGGATGGTAGAGCGACGGCAGGCCATTCAGCGCAAGCATTCCGAAGGCCGCTGAAAGTCCCGCCCACAGAATGGTCCACTCGTAGGCAGGCACAAGGAACGCCGGCCAGGAGTATGTGGGACGGCCCGCGATATTCAGCGGATAAGCCAGCGTGGAGATCCAGGTCTCCAGCGAAAACATGGCCGCGCCGCCGATGAGTCCACCGATGAGCGTGAGCAACGGAACCTTGTTGCGATGGAAGCCGATGGCCTCGGCTGCCTCTTCCACCGGGTAGGGCGTATAGCAGTCCATGCGCCGCCATCCGTCTTCGCGCGCTTGCCGCGCGGCCCTCACCAGGTCGCTCGGCGTATCGAATTCGGCCAGCAGGCCGTACGTTCCTTCGCGTGCGGGCATTAGTCAGCAGCCTCCGCCACCTTGGGCTTGATCTTGGCCCCCGGCAGCAACATGCGAATTTCGTTCATGGGAATCATGGGCAGGAAACGGACAAACAACAGGAACAGGAAGGTGAAGAATCCGAGCGTGCCCACGAAGGTCATGTAGTCCCACTTCGTCGCGCGGTACGTACCCCACGACGAGGGCAGAAAGTCGCGCGTCAAACTCGTAACGACAATCACGAAGCGCTCAAACCACATCCCCGTATTCACAATGATGGACATGACGAACATGAACGTGATGTTGGTGCGCAGCTTGCGCGACCACAATGTCGTAAGCGGAATAGCGAGATTAAGGTGATGAGCACCCAGTAGGACCAGCCCATCGGCCCGAAGGCGCGATTCCAGAAGGTGAACGCCTCCCAGTGGTTGGCCGAGTACCAGGCCATGAAGGCTTCCATCCCGTAGCCGTAGGCCACAATGAAACCGGTAGCCAGCATCACCTTGCCCATGTTGTCGATGTGGCGCTCGGTGACCAGGGCTTCAAGGTGATAGAACTTGCGCAGCGGAATGGCCAGCGTGAGCACCATGGCAAAACCGGAGTAGATGGCGCCGGCGACGAAGTACGGCGGGAAAATAGTCGTATGCCAGCCCGGCAGCACAGCTACGGCGAAATCGAAGCTGATGACCGTGTGCACCGAAAGCACCAGCGGCGTGGCTAATCCGGCCAGCAGCAGCGAGGCAGTCTCATAGCGCATCCAGTGCCGAGTCGATCCACGCCAGCCGACGCTCAGCATCCCATAGAAATACTGCGCAAACTTCGATTTCGAGCGATCGCGGAGCGTGCCCAGGTCCGGCACCATGCCGATGTACCAGAAGACCACCGAAATTGTCGCGTAGGTGGAAACCGCGAACACGTCCCACAGCAGCGGCGAACGAAACTGCGGCCATACCGTCATGGTGAACGGCAAGGGCAATAGCCAGTAACCCAGCCACGGACGGCCCACGTGAATGAGCGGGAACAGGCCGGCGCAACATACGGCAAAAATCGTCATGGCTTCGGCAAAGCGGCTGATGGCGTTGCGCCAACCCTGCTTGAACAAAAGCAGAATAGCCGAAATGAGCGTGCCTGCGTGGCCGATGCCGATCCACCAAACGAAATTGATGATGGCGAATCCCCACGCCACCGGTTGCGAAATGGCCCAGATGCCTACGCCCTTGAGGAAAAGCCAGGTCACGGCAACCAGCAGCATGGTGGCGCCGCCGCCGGCGACCGTGAAGAGCGCAAACCAGCCCATCGGCGTGTGCGGTGTAAGCACAATGCGCGCGATCTTCTCGGTGATCGACCGGAAGGTCTGACCCTGGCCGATGACCCGGAATTCTCCGGTCGCCGGATCGATCATGGGATCGTTTGGTTTTACTTCCTTGGTTGCCATGGTCGCTTCAACCCTTAGCCGGCGCAAATTCCGTCGGCGTCACTTCAAGTTCCTGATTCACGTTCAGCACTTCAGCCAGATATTGAGTCCGCGGACGCGTGTTCTGGTCGGCGATCACGCCATAACTGCGTTGCTGGGCCCGGAGTTTCGATACACGGCTATTGGGATCGTTTTTGTTGCCGAACACAATTGCTTCCGCCGGGCACGCCTGTTGGCAGGCGGTCACGATCTCACCATCGCGGATATTGCGGTTCTCCTTGTCCGCTTCAATCCTGGCAGCCTGAATGCGCTGCACGCAGTACGTGCATTTCTCCATCACGCCGCGGGAGCGCACGCTCACGTCGGGATTGCGCATCAGCTTCAGGCTCTCGGTCTCATAGTCCGAGTAGAGAAGGAAGTTGAACCGCCGCACTTTGTAAGGACAATTGTTGGAGCAGTAGCGTGTCCCTACGCAGCGGTTGTAGACCATGAGATTCAGGCCTTCCGGCGTGTGCACCGTTGCGCCCACCGGGCAAACCTGCTCGCACGGCGCGTTCTCGCAGTGCTGGCAATTCATGGGCTGGAAATGCGCGCGCGGCGCCGCCAGATCGCCCTCAAAATAGGTGTCAATGCGCAGCCACTGCATGTCGCGTCCGATGCGCACCTGCTCCTTGCCTACTACAGCGATGTTGTTTTCGGCATAACAGCTCACGATGCACGCGTTGCAGCCCGTGCAGCTGTTCATGTCAATGGACATGGCCCAGGAGTTGGCCTCGTTATATTCCCAGTTGGGGAACAGCGAAGTGTCCCGCTCCGGCGTTTCGTGATTGTCGCCTTCGTGCGCAAAGTTGGGATTGGTCTTGAACTCGTCCAGCGTGGCGTAACGAATGATGCCGCGCGGGCCGAGCGCCTCGTCGCCTTCAAGAGAGTTGTTTCCGGTTCCCTGCCCCTGGAGGGACTTCGCGCGGTGATCCTGGTAATGGCTCTTGGTGATCGCGACTCCCCACTTGCCGGGGACCTGACGGATCGAGCCAGTCGCGTAGAGCGGCGCCCAGGTATTCCGAATGAGATAGGCGTTGAAGCCCTGGCCCGAGCCCACGCGGCCTGCGAACTCGCGTCCGTAGCCGAGGTAGACCGTTACGGAGTTGTCGGGATGGCCGGGAGCAACGATGACCGGCGCCTTCACCTTGCCATTGCCCACGCACAACTCAACGATGTCGTCTTCTTCAAGGCCGAGCCGTTCGAGCGTTGCGCCGGAAACGATCGCCGCGTTGTCCCAGCTCAAGTTGGTAACGGGCTTCGGCAGCTCCTGCAACCAGCCCACGTTGTTCCAGCGGCCGTCGTAGATGTTCGGATCGGGACGGAAGATGATTTCGAGCGAATCTTTTGGCGTAGGCGTGGGAATTGCGCCGTTAAACGCGGCGCCGGCGCCGGATTTCGCGGAGCGGCTGGACACGGTGTCCGCAATCCAGCCGTCGTGCAGAGCTTTGCGCCAGCCTGTTTCAAAATCGCCCTTGATGACAGGCTTCCAAGTCTCGCGCACCGCATCGTATGGGCTCACCAGCGGATCGCTCAGCAGCGTCTGGAAGACGTGATGCGCCGTGCGTCCGCCGTAGAGCGGATCGATCATCGGCTGCACGATGGAGACCGTGCCGTCGTAGGCGCGCGCGTCGGACCAGGATTCAAGATAGTGCGCGGCGGGAATGTGCCAGTGCGACTGCTGCCCTGTTTCGTCGTAGTGCGAGCCGAGGTGCGCCACAATGTTCGCCTTGTTGAAGGCGTCGGCAAAATTCAGATCGGCGGGCGCGTCGTAGATCGGATTGGCGTTTAAAATCACGAGCCAATCCACCTTGCCTGCATTCAGGTCGGCGACGAGCGTTTTGAAATCGCCAAGCTGGTCGCTGGGAATGGGGATAGCCGGATCGGACGCGACAAAAACCGTCTTGCCAACGTTGCCGAGCGCATTGTTGATCGCGATCGCCAGTGCGGCGACCGATGGATCCTGATACAACCCCGGAAGCACAGCACTCTTGCCTGCGTTGGCCTTCAGGTCCTTGGCCAGCGCGGCCAGAAAATTTTTCTGCTCGTCGGTCCACGCGTAACTCGGCGCGCTCACGCCCGCCGCACCCACTGCCTGCGCCAACGCCGCGGCGAATGCGGGAATCTCGCTGGCGCGTAATCCCAGCCGGTGCTCGGCCTTCATGCCGGTGGTGGTCGTCGTGCTTTCCACCGCATACAGCCGGTTCATGCCGTTTTCAGGCTGCTTGCGCCGGGCGGCGTAGTCGCGGACGAGTTTGTGAAAGCCTGGATAGCTCGCGCTGGAAATGAAATCCGCGTCCAGCGAGACGATCACATCGGCCTGGCTCAGGTCGTACTGAACATTCACGCCTTGGGCAAGAAACGTTCCCGCCAGCGCCGGATCGTATTGCACCAATTTGGCTTTGGGCCACGCTGCCTGCACTTCCTTCCATTGCCGCGCCAGCGTCGGCGAGGTGATGGTCGCGCTCAGGAAGTAGATGCCGGTTCCATCCTTGGTTGACGCAACCTTGCCGATCAGCGACTCGGCAAACTCGGCCCAGTCGCGGCCCTCGCCGCGATAGGTGACATGATGCGAGCGGTCAGGATCATACAAATCGAGAAGCGTGCCCTGCGAATATGGATCGGAGCTGCCGCGGTTATATGCGTGCTCCGGATTGCCATCAACCTTGATCGGCCGGAACTCGTCGCTCTTCACCAGCAGCGGTACAGCGCCCGTCGTAAACGGATGCGCCGTGGCAAAGTACATCGGCTTGCCGAGAATCAAATCTTCAGGGGCCTTGATGTACGGATAGATTGGCTCGTCGGGCTGCTTGGTGCAACCGGCCAGGCCGGCGAGAGCCATCGATGCGCCCATCAGCTTAAGGAAGCCGCGCCGTGAAACCGGATCGACCCACTCCTGCGCAGCGGAGGGAAATTCGCGCTCCACCGCGGCTTGAAATTCCGCAGTATTGGCCAGCTCATCAAGCGACCGCCAGAATTTTTTCCCCTTGGTGCCGCTCAGCTCGCGCCGAACCGCGTCGAGAGTCATCGGCTCGAGCACGGGGGGCTCCGAATTCAACGAATGTTGCGTGCCGTTGAGAGTGGGTTTCAATGGCTTCTCCACCGCCGGCGAATTCTTTCTTTTTGCGCTCATCGGTGGCACACCTCGCAGCTGGTCAGGTCTTTCGGCGTGCGGATTTTGTAGTGATCAACCAGGAAAAGCCCGAGAGCTTCCTGGCTGATGAACTTTTGATAGGCTGGCGCGGCCGCCGGCATTGTCGCAGTCGCAACGTCGCCCTGCAAACCTTTGTTGCCCAACGCAGGCAACCGCAACGAAGCCATTTCAGGACCAGCGCCGCTGGGATCCTTCGTCGTACAGCTCACGCTTTGCGCCGTTGGCGTGCCGGAAGCGACCGGATTCGCCGCGCACCATACTGGATGATCGTCCGCGGGCGCTTGCCAATCCATGTTGTAGATCTGGCTCGTCGGCCGCAGATTTTTCGCCGGGTTGCGATGGCAGTCAAGGCACCACTCCATCTGCAACGTGTTCTGCGCGTACATCAATGGCATTTCATCCACGCGGCCGTGACAGCTTTCGCAGCCGATGCCCTTGTTCACATGGATTTCGTGATTGAAGAAGACAAAGTCGGGGAGATCGTGCACCTTGATCCAGGGAATCGATTGCCCCGTATACCAGCTCTCTCGCACCGGCTCCAGCAATTGAGCATTGGTCCAGATCTGTGCATGACAGTTCATGCAGGTGCGCGTGGGAGGAATGCCTGCGTAGCTGGATTTCTCGACGGTCGTGTGGCAGTACTGGCACTGCAAGCCGAGCCCCTGAACGTGATGCTTATGGCTGAAAGGCACCGGCTGATCCGCGCGCTGGCCTTGCCGCGTAACCCACGGCGAGCGCTGCAACTGATCCAGCGTGACCCCGAGGGCGATCACGATCAACCCCGTCAGCACCAGGCTCATGCGAGCCAGTGCATTGGAGCTGCGGTCGAAAATTTGCGCCATGAACGATTCCCGGTCTGACTTTCGTTTGGCATGCGCCGCGTGTATCGGCGGTCACATAGGTTATGTACAAGAATGGCTCAACGATAGAACTTCAGGGAAAGGGCGGGACGCCCGAAATTTCAATATAGCAGCCTGTGACGAATTCGCAATACGCCGAGAGCATAAAATTGCCAAAATTATTTGTGGGAAACCGCTTTGTAACCGCTTGAAAAGAAAATCGCTTGTGACAAGCGCGTTTGTGGCGTACACATCACTTTTCTCCTGGCACAGGCGTACCAGAAGTTGGGATCGTCACAGAAAAAATATCATGCCAGAGGCGGAGTCTGGCAAGCTTCCTCAACGCGCTGAATCCAGAAACTCAATCGGACCTCCTGATCTGCGTCTCTCTTGCCAGCGAGACTTCGATCATCCGGCGGAAACCGGACCCGTGCAACACCGCTCTTCTCCGCAAGGCCTGGCGCAACATTCGGCGCATTGACCCGGACAGGATTCGGCGAAGGAGGTGTCTCGTGACGTTCGCGGCCAGCCAACGATCACAAGAAATACGTCGAGTACAAAAAGCGCAATCGCGATGTCGTTGAACAGTGTCGCCTGCGGCGAATTCGGCCAGAATTGATTGGCTGCCCAGAAGAGGAAGGCGGCTGCCAACATGATGGCCTTCAGGAGCTCCATCGCAGCCGGGCGAAGCGCAATCTGGTAAACGAGGTAGGCCAGGGCGATCATGGCCAGCGAAAATGCCGCGAGAATCGCATGACTCCCGGCCGGGAAGAGACTCGGGAAGGCGTCCCATCCCAACAGAGCTGCCACGCCTGCAAGCGTGACGGCGCCGAAGGCGACGGATAGGAGACGCTGGTTGTGACCAGGGAGTATAGACATACACCATTATTCCCCGCATCTCGAAAGGAAACCGTAAAGACCGGCGGTCACGCCCGCACATCCGGACGAAGAGCCGATCCTGACGATTGAATCGTTTAGAATTCAAAGGAACGTAACCACCGTTTCAAGCACAACCCTAAGACGAGGCACATCCGCCCGACTCGCCCGATTGTTTTTCTCCATCGCCACCGGATGAATGTCCGCGCAGGATTCGCCAAAGCCAAGACTCGCGGAAGAGAGACAAGGGAAGACATTATGAAGTATGCCGGACTGCTGGTGATGCCCGCCGGATTCTTTCTGACACTTGCCGCGCTGGCGCTGTTTCCCGATCCCGGGCGTCGATTGGCGTTTGTGCTCTGTGGACTGGCAGTTGAAGTCCTTGGCCTGGTCGTAGCGGTGCGGGGCCATATGCTGCCGCGCGGAGGCAGCCAACCATGAGCGCGATTCCTCCCATGGTTCCGGCGCCTCCGCTGATGAGCGACGCGGTTTTTGCGCTGACTCTCGCGCTCATGCTGCTTGCGCCGATGGCCATTGCCGGCGTGGCACTCGTCAATACCGGACTGGGCCGTTCGCGCTCGGCGGCACAGGCGATGCTGGGCAACCTGGCCCTGATCGCCGTTGCTGCCATTGTCTTCGCTCTTGTCGGCGCGTCATTTGCGGGATCACTTGGATCGTCGGAGATTATTGTCCATGCAGCCGGCAAGACCTGGAGTGTGCTGGGTCTTGGTTCATTCCTTCTGCGTGGGCTTGGCGCAGCAGCGCCGCAGGCTCAGCTCGCGGTCTTGTTTGAGTTCTTGGCGGTCGCCATGCTGGTCTTGCTCCCCTGGGGCTCGGGAGCGGATCGCTGGAGGCTTGCGGCGGGATGCGCATCCGCGGCGGTTTCTGCCGCGATTGTCTTTCCGCTCGCGGCGCACTGGATTTGGGCCGGAGGGTGGCTGGCGGCACTGGGCGCGAACTTCTCAGTGGGCGCGGGCTTTCTTGACGCGGGAGGCGCGGCGACCGTGCATGTGATCGGCGGGATGAGCGCGCTGGCCGTCGTCTGGATCGCCGGACCACGCCGCGGAAAATTCCCCAAAGAAGGCCTCTCAACCGCCATGCCTGGCCACAACGCGATTTACGTCCTTTTTGGCTGCCTGCTGGCGTTGGTAGGCTGGGTAGCATGGAACCTGGCCGGAGCGATCATCTGGGTTCACGCTCCTCTCTCCGCGCTGCCTGGGACGGCGATCAATACGCTACTCTCGGCTTCGGGCGCGCTGGCCGCTACCTTCTCCGTCACGCGCTTCCGCTTCGGCAAACCCGACGCCAGCTTATGCGCAAACGGCTGGCTGGCCGGCCTGGTTGCGTCAAGCGCGTGCGCTGCCTTTGCCTCCCCGGTCGGCTCGCTTTTTGTAGGAGCGGTGGCCGGGATTTTTACCCCGCTTCTCGTCGAAGTGCTTGAACTCGCGCTCTCCGTCGACGATCCGACGGGCGCCATTACCGTTCACGGCGCGGCGGGATTGTGGGGACTGATTGCGGCCGGGTTTTTCGCGCCTCAGTCGGGGCAGCTTCTGGCGCAGCTAATCGGCATTGCCGCGCTGCTTGGCTTCTTTTTCCCGCTCATTTACTTCCTGTTCGCGCTGCTCAATCGCTTTGTTCCCTTCCGCGTGGATCCCGACGGCGAGCGCATGGGCATGGATCTGCACGAGATCGGCGGCGGAGCGTATCCGGAATTTGTGATTCACCGCGATGAGTCCTACCGGTGAGCAAAAACGAGGGTATCATTGGGATGATGGCGCCCAGGCCCAAAGCGAAACCGGAACCGCGTGAAATTCAAAGCGTGCTTGCCGAGTTTCGTGTTGAGGTGGAGAAGTTATGCCGGGAGTTTCACGTTCGGAGGCTGGAAATCTTCGGCTCGGCACTGGGGAAGACGTTCGATTCTGCCTCCAGCGACCTGGACTTCCTGGTAGAGTTTGAGCCCCTTCCGGCTGGCGAGTACTCGACCGCCTTCTTCGCCTTCAAAGAGGCCATGGAACGGCTGTTCGGACTTCCTGTTGATCTCGTCGTCCCCTCGGCCATCCGGAATCCATATTTCCGGCAGAGTGTCGAGCAAAGCAAGGCCCTCCTCTATGCAGCTTGAGGCGCGGAAGTATATCTACGACATCCAGGAAGCTGCGGGGAATGTCGTCCTTTTCACCACTGGCGTGGAATTCGCCGAATACCAGCGAAGCCCTATGCTTCGTTATGCTGTCGAGCGTGCCTTCGGCATCATCGGCGAGGCTCTTACGCAGCTTGCCCGCGTCGATTCCGCGTTCACTGGCCGGATTACCGACTTCCGGAGCATCGTCGCGTTTCGCAACATCCTCATTCATGATTATGCGCAGATTGACGATCGGCTGGTGTGGGAGATCGTGCAGTTTAAGCTGCCTGTGCTCGTCGGCGAAGTCAACACGCTCATGAGCGAAGCGGACCAGCCATAATCCGCGCGAGATGCGTTTTCAGCTTCAGCGCCGAGCCATCAGTAACATGACAACGAACAACGCTAATGGCACAAACGCCAATGCCGCGTAGAGCGCGAGCTTGCGTCCGCTGATCGAGAACCGCCCCAATCGAACTGGCCCGTGCTGGCCACTTTCGATCCCCACAAGCTCCGGGTGCTCAAGCTCCCAGGCCATGTCGGATGCCGTGGCATAGCGATGGCGCGGATCGCGCGCCATGGCGCGGAAAAGAATCTCTTCGAGTGCGGGAGAAATTTCGGGGTTCAGCTCGCGCGCCGGTGCGGGATCGGTAAGCAAACGCTCGTTCATCACCGCCAGCGGGCTCGGTCCTAAAAACGGCGGTTGGCCGGTCAGCATTTCATAGAGCATCGCGCCAAGCGCGTACACGTCACTGCGCTGGTCGCCGTGCTTACCTGTCACTTGCTCAGGAGAAATATAGTCGGGCGTGCCCAGCGCGGGCGTGAGGCCCACCTGCGTGATGCGCCGCGCATCTTCCTTAAGCGCAATGCCGAAGTCGATGATCTTGATGCGGTCGCCATCGCACACCATGATATTTTCCGGCTTCAGGTCGCGATGCACCACACCATGCTTGTGCAGGTTGTCGAGAGCATCGCAGATGGCAATGGTGAGGGCCACGGCGCGATCGACGGGCAGCTTTCGCTCCTCGTTCAGAATCGCTCGCAGCAGCCGGCCTTCTACCCACTCGATGACCATGTAGCGGCGGCTGCGGTTTTCGCCGTCGAAGGTCTTCACCACGCCGGGATGGTCGATTTCCTGGCCGATCGCCTCCTCCCGCCTGAAGCGCTCGAGAAGAACTGGATCGGCTTCCATCTCCGGATGCGGAACCTTCAATGCCACCTGGCGGCCAGTGCGAAGGTCCGTAGCGCGAAAGAGCGTGGACATGCCGCTACGCGCAACCTCCGCGTCCAGACGGTAGTGGTCCAGTGTGTCTCCCGCTGCCAGTTTGGTCATGACTTCAGTCAGCATCGCAGGTTCGATTGTTGCACGCAATTTGTAAGAAAATCGCAAAGATCGGCGAAGCTCGCAGTCGAATGCAAAACAGCACCCCAACGGTTTCTTTGGGCTTGGATTGGCCCCCGGCAGACATGGTTCTGAGCTTGGCGGCTCTCTTGCCAAAAATCCGCCCTTATCCCGCCGGGAATCATTATGATGATGGTCAAGATGTCCCGATTGTTTCGTATCACCGCGGCCTGCCTGGCGCTGGCCTGTGCTGCATGGCCAGCCGCAGCTCGCGCAACTGCACCCAAGTCTCACCCGCTCAAGCCGGAGGTGCCGCAAGATACGGGATTCCTGAACCGGCGAATCGTCGTTCAAGGGACGACGTACCACTTTCAGGTCTATTTACCGGAGGAGTGGCGGCGCGATGACGGCAAACAATGGCCCATCATCCTCGCGCTGCACGGACGGGGCGAGCGCGGCTCCGAAGGAATGTGGCAGACGCAGGTCGGAATCGCCGAGGCGGTGCGCAACCATCCTGACCGCTGGCCATTCGTAATCGTGATGCCGCAGTGCCCGCAAACCGCCCACTGGACCGATCCCGCCATGCTCGATTTGGCGATGGCCTCGCTCGAACAGGAGTCAGCTGAGTTCCACGGCGATCCTTCGCGCACCTATCTGACCGGTCTCTCCCTTGGCGGATACGGCGCCTGGGAGCTGGCGCGGCTGCATTCCCACCGCTGGGCCGCTATAGTGATTGCCGCAGGCGGCGTCTTCTGGAGTTACGAGCCTGATCGCTGGCAGGAAGTCTCCGTCCTGCCTGCCGAGTACGCGCGCGCCGTTGGGCCACACGCCCGTCTGGCTCTTCCATGGCAGCCTCGACAACGTGGTGCCGCCGCGACAAAGCGAACTGATGTACGACGCTTTCAAAGCAGCCGACGGAGATATTCGACTTTGGGTTTATCAGGGGCTGAAGCACGATTGCTGGACTCGCGCTTACGACGAGCCCGAACTGCCGCGCTGGCTGTTGGCGCATCACCTTCCAATTGCGCAGGAGGTCATGGCCGAGCGCCTCGTGATTCCGGTACGTCCGCCGACCATCAACCTTTCTGCGGCCCAGCTCGACAGCCTGGCAGGCGAGTACCGCGAACCCAACGGGCATGCGACCGGGACGATCTTCCGCCAGGGAGATCAACTTTTTGAAAAGAGCCCCAGTGGCGAAGTCGTCCAGCTGGAGGCGGAGTCGGCCGACACTTTTTCCCGTCCCGGAGATAAGGCCTCCGCGAAAAACTTCCACTTGATCTTTGAGCGCAATCCAAGCGGGCGCGTCACAGGATATCTGCTTGACGATAATCGTCATCAGGAGCGCTGGATGAAGCTGGGCGCGGACGTGAAGTAGCGCGGCGCCCTTAGCGGCCATAGGCGCTCGTCTGGCAGCCGGAACATTCCCCGCCGTGGTTGCGTATTCTTGTTCGAAGGCGAGGAGGCAATATGTTTTGCAGCGGATGCGGCAGAACATTGGTGCAAGGACAGGTCGTTTGTCCTCAATGCAACCGTCCAGTAGCGGCCCAGGTGCCTCCTGTGCCCGGCTTTGAGTTTGTTTTGGCGGCCTACGCCAGCAAGATCAGAGTACTGGGCATTTTGTGGCTGGTTTACGCAGGAATCAGTCTGCTCTTCGGGCTCGTTGGAATGGCCATCCTTCACTCCATCTTCTCCGGTGGCACGGGTCCATGGGGGCACGGACCCATGCCGAACATGTGGTTCTTCCCGGGGCTGCTCCGCTTTGCGTGGCTGTTTGTTGTGGGCCGAGCCGTTCTGGCAGCCGTGGCCGGATGGGGCCTGCTGGAACGCACGCAATGGGGGCGGATCGTGGCCATCGTGGCGGCCATCCTTTGCCTCATCCGATTTCCCCTCGGCACCGCCCTCGGCATCGCCACGTTGATCATCCTGATCGGGGCGCGAAATTGGGCGCTCTACGAAGAGTTGTGAAAGCAGCTATTCAGCTATTAGCTATTAGCTCTGTCGTGCTTGCGACACGGATTCAACGATGTGCGTGGCATATGTTGATTGATGTTCTCCGCAACTCAGCTAACGGCTAACGGCTAACGGCTAGAAGCTAGCGGCTAGAAGCTGTCTTACAATCAATTCATGGCCTTCCCAGTGAACCGGATGCGGCGCATGCGCAGGAGCGAGCCGTTGCGCGCGCTGGTGCGCGAGACCACGCTCGACCCCGGTGACCTGATCTATCCGTTGTTCATTTGCCCCGGTAAGGGCGTGCGTTCACCTGTCGGTTCGATGCCCGGCGTCTTCAATCTGTCAGTGGACGAAGCAGTGCGTGAGGCAGAGGAAGCCGCGCGGCTGGGCCTGGGCGGATTGTTGCTTTTTGGTTTGCCCGAGAGGAAAGACGAGCAAGGCACCGGAGCCTGGGAAGACGGCGGCATCGTGCAGCAGGCGCTGCGCGCGCTGAAGCAGTCTGAAGCTTCGAAGAAACTCGTCCTGATCGCCGACCTCTGCCTATGCGAATACACCAGCCACGGACACTGCGGCGTTGTGGTCAAGTCGGGCGAGACTTTCGAGGTGGACAACGACCCGACGCTTGAATTGCTGGCGCGCACCGCAGTGAGCCAGGCGAAAGCCGGGGCCGACGTGGTTGCTCCCAGTGACATGATGGATGGCCGCGTTGGGGCCATTCGCCATGCATTGGACGCCGAGGGGCACGCGCAAACGCCCATCCTCAGTTATGCGTCGAAATTCGCTTCCGCGTTCTACGGGCCGTTCCGCGAGGCGGCCGATTCAGCGCCGCAGTTTGGTGACCGACGGACCTACCAGATGGACGGGGCGAATCTCAGGGAAGCACTGCGCGAGATCGATCTCGATATTGAGGAAGGCGCGGACATGATTCTGATGAAGCCCGCTATGCCTTACCTCGACGTGGTGCGCGCGGCACGCGAGCGCGTAGATGTGCCGATCGGCGCATACCAGGTTTCCGGCGAGTACTCGATGCTGCAGGCCGCGTTTGAAAAGGGATGGCTCGATCGCGATCGCGCGATTTTGGAGTCTCTCGTCAGCCTGCGCCGCGCCGGCGCGGATTTCATCGTCACCTACTTCGCCAAGGAAGCGGCGAAGCTGATCGCCTGAAACGGGCAGTCCTGGCTCGTTGCGCCTGACAGCTTCACATTCACAATTCGCTTTGTCTCCGCGCCGCAGTGTGTTTTTCTAACAAGAACCCGCCTATGCGCAAGCGACTGGAAGCCTATTTCGAATTTGCCCGTCTGGGGACTAACTGGCGCACGGAGATTCTGGCCGGCGTCACGACATTCCTGACCATGGCCTACATCGTGCTTGTGAATCCGGCGGTGCTGGCCGATGCCGGCGTGCCCTTGCCTGCGGTCACTGCGGCCACCTGCCTGTCGGCCGCATTCGCGTCCATCTTGATGGGGGTCGTCGCCCGCTATCCCATTGCGCTTGCGCCGGGCATGGGATTAAATGCCTATTTCACCTACACGGTCTGCATCAAGATGCATGTGCCCTGGCAGACTGCCTTGGGCGCGGTGTTTCTTTCCGGCGTTATTTTTCTGGCGCTCACGACTGTTGGCATCCGGCAGATGATTCTGCGCGCCATTCCTCACCAGCTTTACGCAGCGGTTGCGGGCGGCATCGGCCTGTTCATCGCTTTCATCGGATTCCAGCATGCGGGCCTGGTGGTCGGCGATCCCAACACGCTGGTTGGGATTGGTAATATCCGCAATCCAACCGCATACCTCACGCTGCTCGGCCTGATTCTGATGGTCGCTCTCGAAATCCGTAAAGTGAAAGGCTCCATTCTCGTCGGCGTGCTCACAGTCACCGGCATCGCCTGGGCGTTTCACATGGTCAAGTGGACGCCTTCACCGGGCGGCTTCGGCGCGCTGACTCAAACGGCATTCAAGCTGAATATCATGGGCGCGGTGAACAAGGGCCTGCTTGAAATCATCTTCGTCTTCTTCTTTGTCGATCTTTTTGACAACCTGGGCACGCTGGTCGCCGTGACCAAGCGCGCCGGCCTGATCGCGCCTGATCACTCGATTCCGCGGCTGAACCGGATTCTGTTTGCCGATGCGACCGCAACCATCTTCGGCTCGCTCACTGGGACATCCACCGTAACCAGCTACGTGGAGTCGACAGCGGGCGTGGCCGCAGGCGGCCGTTCGGGCGTTACCGCCATTGTTACGGGTTTACTTTTCCTGGTAGCGATCGTCGCAGCGCCATTCATTGGCATCGTCCCTCCGGCAGCGACGGCGCCGGCGCTCATTCTAGTGGGCTCGATGATGCTGGCGGCGATTACGGAAATTCAATGGCACGAACCGCTCATTGCCGTTCCCGCATTTCTGACGCTGATCCTGATTCCATTTACATATTCGATCGCCAATGGCCTTGGCTTCGGAATCATTGCCTGGGCAGTCTTGCACCTGTTCGCAGGCAAGGCTCGCCGGCAGGACTGGCTGCTCTATCTTCTTGCCGCGCTCTTTCTGGCGCGATTCATCTATCTGGGGGCGAGTTAGCTTCTAGTACGATGTAAGTCGTTGTTGAGTGAGGCAGCGCCATGTTGATTGTCCACTTGATCGAATGGTTTTTTGGCGGGGCATTCCTCGCGAATTCCGTGCCGCACATTGTGAACGGAATCTCCGGCCGCGGTTTCCAAAGCCCCTTCGCCAAGCCGCCTGGCGAGGGGCTGTCATCGTCGACAGTCAACGTTGTATGGGGCTTTTTCAACCTGGCCTTGGCTTACGTGCTTCTGGTTTGGTTGGGACAGTTCAACATTCATTACTGGTGGCAGGTAGTGACGGCCGGCGCGGGCGCGCTGTTGCTTTCGGTCATGATGGCCCGGCACTTCGGACGTTTCCATGGTGGATTGCTAAGCTGATGCCTCCACCGCGCGCAGGCTCATCCACGTAGCCAGAAAGTCGTAAACTCAACTCATTCGCTCCTTGTAGTATGAGTGGGAACTTGGTGACCCTCCCGACGATGCGCGCCACGAGGACCAACGAAGACCGGCGAAACGGGAAGTCGCGGTGGTTAAGTCCGCTTCGATTGGTGTCGGCGGTTACGGCCACATTCGCGCTGGCCTTTGGAATCTCATCCTGCGTCAAAGTCGCGACCTACACGCAGCCAAGTCTTGTCCGCTTCATCGATGCCTCCTACATCGCACCGGCGGCCAATGTCCTCGTCGCGGGCCAGTTGATCGCTGCTAACGCCGGCGCGGGAACCATCACTCCTTACGGCACAGTGCCCGCGAGCGCTGCGGCCGCCATTCAGATCACCGCTGCCACCGGCGGCACGGCACTGGTGAGCACCAGCGGCACGCTTCTGCCCGGACATCAGCACTCGGTTTTTCTCAGTGACAACGGTGCGGCGCCCAACAGTTACACGGTCACCGTTCTCGAAGATCAGCAGGTGCAGGCGGCCAGCAACCTTTCGGCATTCCGCTTCCTCAACCAGGCGCCCAAGACCGGCGCCGTCGATATTTACATGGTCCCGGCGAGCGTTGCGCTGGCCGACGCCATTCCCCTGGTCAAGGATCTTCCCGTTGGAGGAACCGCGGGATACGTGAGCTTCACGTCGCAGGCGGTCACCATGGTCGTTACGCCCACCGGACTCACCAAGCCGTCGTACACATCTGCGCCCATCACTCTGATCGGCGGCGAAGTGCGCACCGTGCTCATCATGGACACGCAGCTGACCAGCAACCCACCCGTTCAGGTGTCCATAGCCGACGACGCCGGGCCGGCGAACTAGGCGCGGATTCCCGATCGCAGAATCGAATGGCAAATTGGAACTGGCGGCCGAGTGCCCCGGCCGCCGTCACTGCCTCGCCGCTTGCGGCGCGCTATACTCCTCGGCGAGGTAGAGCTAAATCGCTATGGATCCGTCCTCGATCTTGACTTTAAGCACACTCCAAAACGCGGCTGTACTCACCATTGTGCTAGCCTTCGCCGGGTACCTGGTCACATTCACGAGCAACCGGATGATGGCCCGCCGTGCCGACCGGCTGCGCCTGGTGAACCAGCGTCTGAACGAGTTTTACGGCCCGCTCTATGTGGCCACGGTGGCGGGGAATATCGCTTACAATTCGCTGCTCAAGAAGCAAGGCAAGACCGAGTGCCATCCCATCCGTGACGAGGATTTGAAGGAGTGGGCGTTGTGGATGACGACGATTTTTATGCCTCTCAACAACGTCCGCGAAAAGATCATCATCGAAAATGCTCACCTGATCGTCGAGGAGCAGATGCCGCAGTGCCTGCTCGACTTTGTCACGCACGTGGTGGGGTACAAGGCGCTGCTGTCACTGTGGGCCGAAGGCGATTACACGGAGCGGCGCTCCATGATCGGCTGGCCGCCTGACTTCGATGGCTACGTCGAGAGATCGTACCAGGCGCTCAAGGCCGAGCAGACGCGGCTGTTGCACAATGGGTTTTGGCGGATGTGGAGGCGGCTTAACCGGCGGAACGGCCGCCAGGGCGTGTCGGCATTATCCCGGGTTGAGTGACGTCACGCGCGCTACGGCCTTGGTGAGCCGAGCCTCGTGGGGCCGCGAGCCTTTTCGCTCAGCCGGCGTATAGATATGCTCGACGGCCTCCACCAAGTAGGCTCCAGGCAAGAAGACGGAACCGCTTCCGACGCCGTCGCCGGGCAGCAGGAGAACGTCGCCCTCGCGAGGCAGCGAATGCAATGTCTCCAGCGGAACGACATTGATGCAAGTTCCGTCACCCGCAATGAATTCCAGGCAGTTGAGGGCATGGAGCGTTCCTTCTCTCGCTCGCCGCGCCTCTTGCCGCGCCCGCAGAGATTCAAAGTACGCGCCGGCCATAATCGGCAGTCCAATCACGAATCCGACGACACTGCTGTACTGCGCAATCAAGTTCATCAAATGATGCGGCATGCGGCGGTTGCCTCCCAAGCCAAGGTTAAACTGAGTTGCCAGCTACGACTGCGGATCGCCTGCGCACCTCTTGTTGACAGGGATGGTCCCGCGCCAATGCGGTCATCACACGTCGCGCTTGACAACTTATGGACAATGACAGAGCATCGTTTTCAAGAATCAGCCTATGCAAGCCATGTGCCGTAAATGCTTTGCCTCGCTCGGCCAGCGCGCTTCAGTGTGCGACCAATGCGGAGCCCCCGTCGAGGACCCGACCCCTGCTCTGGTCTCTGATGTTCAACCGTCAATGGCCGCCGTTCGCAGCGACTTCGATTTGAGGACTCGCGACGATTACCGTTCGGGAGTTCGCAGCGATCTGAGGGGAATTGGTGGATGGCTCATCCTGGTGGCCATCGTTCTTTTGCTCACGCCGATCGCAGATGTTTACAGGGTTTATTCCGATCTCACCTCGTTATACGGCGGCGGATTTGGGCAGATGCTCGCTGACCACCCCGGATTAAGCAATCTCCTGGTTACTCAAATCGTGGCCGACACTATTTTCTTTATCTGGTTTCTTGCGCTGAATTATTTCTTCTACGGCAAGAAGAAGACATTCCCCTTGCTGATGATCGTTTATTTAGGCGTGAACACGATTTATGTTCTGGTTCGCGGCCACGCCTACGACGCTGTGATGGGCACGCACATTTTCGCGTCCAGAGCAGCAAGCGTCACGGCGAGCGCTTCGCTCTGGATCAGCTACCTGGTCAGCTCGAAGCGCGTCAAAGCCACCTTCATCGATTAACGGTGCGGCCGGCCTTGGCTATCGGCGACGACGTCCCCGCATTGGCCCAAAAGCTACAAGCGAGCCGCTGCTTGGGGCACGCTGAGGGCAAGCCGCTCCCACAGCCGCAGCGTAGGCCCGGCTTGATTGATGGTGTAGAAATGCAGCCCAGGGGCGCCGCCGCGGAGCAGCGTTTCGCACAGCCGGGTCACCACACTCAGGCCGAATTCGTGAAGAGCGGGCTTGTCGTCCTGGAGTTCTTCCAGGCGCAGGCGCACCCAGCGCGGCATGTCCGCTCCGCAGCCTGAGCAGAAACGCATGGTGTTTGCAAAGCCGGTGATCGGCATGATGCCCGGCACGACAGGGATTTTGATGCCCGCCCTCTCGCAACGCTCCATGAAATCGAAATAAGCGTCGGCGTTATAGAAGAGCTGGGTCAGCGCGGAATCCGCCCCTGCCTCCACCTTGCGGCGGAAGTTCTCGAAGTCATCCCCTGGCTTGTTGGCTTGCGGATGCATTTCAGGATACGCAGCCACTTCAATCTTGAAGGCGTCGCCGTGCTCCTTGCGGATAAAGCTGACGAGCTCGTTGGCGTAGTGGAATTCGCCCGGAGCCGATGCGCTCATGGCTGTTGCCGGCAGGTCGCCGCGAAGCGCCACAATGCGCTTAACTCCAGCTTCGCGATAGCGCTGAAGCTGAGCCGCCAAGTGGGCGCGTGTCGAGCCAACGCAGGTGAGGTGTGGCGCTGCCTCCGCCCCGGAATGCTTGACGACCGCGAGCAGCGTTTCGTACGTTCCTTCCTGGTCGGAGCCGCCCGCGCCGTGCGTGACTGAAAAATAATTCGGCCGCACCGCCGCCAATTGCGCGATTGTCGCGGGCAGCTTGGCTTGCGCCTCCGGCGTCCGCGGCGGAAACAACTCGAACGAAAATGTACGTGCGGCTGTCATAGATTCGCGAGCAAGAGAAAAGGGACCCTTACAGCGATTCGGCTGGTTTGGTCCCTCGTTCCCTTGGTCCCTGCTGTTCAGTACCTGTAGTTCTCGGCCTTGTACGGCCCTTCCACCGGTACGCCGATGTAGTCGGCCTGCTTCTTGGTTAGCTTGGTCAGCTTCACGCCGATCTTCTCAAGGTGCAGCCGCGCCACTTCTTCATCCAGCTTCTTGGGCAGAACATAGACGTTTACCTTGTAGCTGTCCTTGTTCTTCCACAAATCGAGCTGTGCCAGCGTCTGGTTGGCGAAACTGTTCGACATGACAAAGCTCGGATGACCCGTTGCGCAGCCCAGGTTCACCAGCCGCCCCTCGGCGAGGACAAAGATGCTGTGCCCGTCGGGGAACGTGTATTTATCCACCTGCGGCTTAATGTTGATTTTGGTCACGCCCTTCGCTTCGTTCAGCCGGTCGATTTGAATCTCATTGTCGAAGTGGCCGATGTTGCAGACAATGGCCTGGTCCTTCATCTTTTCCATGTGCTCAAGCGTGATGATGTCGGTGTTGCCGGTGCATGAGACGTAGATGTCCCCACGGCCGAGCGTATCCTCGACGGGCGCGACTTCAAAGCCCTCCATCGCCGCCTGCAGCGCGTTGATGGGGTCGATCTCCGTGACCACCACCCGCGCGCCCATACCACGCAGCGAGTGCGACGAGCCCTTGCCCACATCGCCGTAGCCGCAGATGACCGCGACCTTGCCCGCAACCATTACGTCTGTCGCGCGCTTGATGCCGTCGGCCAGCGACTCGCGGCAACCATAGAGATTGTCGAATTTCGACTTGGTCACCGAATCGTTGACGTTGATGGCCGGCACCAGCAGCGCGCCCTGCTCCATCATCTTGTAGAGCCGGTGTACGCCCGTGGTCGTCTCTTCTGAAACGCCGCGCCAATCTTTCACAACGTTGTGCCAGTGCTGCTTGTCCTCGGCGAAAACTTTCTTCAGCAGGTCCTTGATCACCTGCTCTTCGTGATTGCCTGAAGGCGTATCGACCCAGCGATCGCCATTCTCCAGCTCATAGCCTTTGTGTATGAGCAGCGTCGCATCGCCGCCGTCGTCGACGATCAGTTCCGGACCTTTGCCGCCCTTGTGCGTGAGCGCGCGATACGTGCAGTCCCAGTAGTCTTCGAGGCTCTCGCCCTTCCAGGCGAATACCGGAACGCCGGCTGCTGCAATCGCCGCCGCCGCGTGGTCCTGCGTAGAAAAAATGTTGCAGCTCGCCCAGCGCACTTCCGCGCCCAGGCTCACCAGCGTTTCAATCAAAACCGCAGTCTGAATGGTCATGTGGAGTGACCCGGTAATGCGCACGCCGTTGAGCGGCTTCTCCGCTGCGTATTTGTTGCGGATCGACATCAGCCCCGGCATCTCCTGCTCGGCGATGATGATTTCTTTGCGGCCCCAATCGGCGAGGGCGAGGTCAGCCACTTTGTACTCGGTGCCAATGTTTTCGAGGGTTGCGGTTGCCATTCAGATCTCCTTTTATCGTCGTATCGTGATATGTTGATATGTAACAGAATCCTGCTATGCCGTCAATACTCAGAACGTTAAAGGTTGTGGCCGACCCCAATCGGCTACGCATCTTGCTGCTTTTAAAGGCCGAGGAGCTTTCGGTGGCCGAGCTGCAGGAGATTCTTGGCATGGGACAGAGCACCATCTCCACGCACCTCTCGCATCTCAAGCAGGCGGAACTGGTGGCAGATCGCCGCATCGGCAAGAGCAATCTTTACCAGATTTCTTCTGCCGCCCCTGCGGAGAGCCGCCCACTAGACGAGATTCTCGACCAAGCCAAGAACGAGATCGCGGAAGCTGTCGCCGACCAGGCGGCGATGCGCCGCGTACTGCGCAAACGCCAGGACAAAACGCGCGCGTTTTTTGACAGCGTGGCTGGCCGCCTGGGAAAAGGCTACGTTCCGGGAAAATCGTGGAAGGGCCTGGCCGAAGTGCTGCTGCGTTTGATGCCGCCGCTGGTTGTCGCCGATCTGGGAGCGGGCGAGGGCGCTTCCGCATTGCTGCTCGCGCAGCGCGCAAAGAAAGTGATCGCTGTCGACAGCTCGGCCAAAATGATCGAAGTGGGCCGCGAACAGGCTCAGCGCCACGGAGTGAAGAATATCGACTATCGGCTCGGCGACATGGAAGAGATCCCTATCGGCGACGGCGAAGTTGAATTAGTCTTCTTCTCGCAGTCTCTGCACCATGCGTTGCACCCCGAGCGCGCGCTGGCAGAGGCGGCGAGGATCCTGGTTCCCGGCGGCCGCATCTTCGTGCTCGATCTTCTCCGGCACCGCTTTGAAGAGGCGCGCGAGCTTTATGCCGACGAGTGGCTCGGCTTCAGCGAAGCGGAGCTCGAATCCATGCTGGGGACTGCCGGCTTCGTGAACGTCGAAGCGGCCGTCGTCGACAAGGAGCCGGATACGCCGCAGTTCCAAACCCTGCTTGTCGTCGGAGAGAAGAAGAGGTAATCTCCGGGAGCGAATCTCGCCGCCCGAATAGCGGCGCAAATCCATTCGGCGATCATCCTAACCGTTCGTGAAGAGCAGCGGCGTGAAACTCAATCGCGTTGTCAACCGTCATCTGCAAACGGGGGATGTGCCGCGCCAGATTCTTCTCTAATTGTCCTGCGAATGATGGTATGATCGGGTTCAATCAGCGGAAGAGCCGCGACAACAGCGAAGATTCGAGTGTCAGGTTGTTCAGGCGCCATCCAAAGATTCAGGTTCCCCCCCGACAAATTGGAGGTTCGACATGCGTACGATGCTCAGTTTCCCGGGGCCCCTGCGGAGCCCGGTCGTAGTGCTATGCGCGGTGATGATGATGGGCGCCATGGCGTTTGCCGCGTCCAAGAAGGGATCCGCGCAGTCCTCGAAGGGATCAGGATCGGGGTCAAGTTCCAGCGCACCGCCGCAAGGCAATGCCAGCGCTGCGAATCCTGAGGGATTCGCCATCGAATCGGAGATGCTGACCTACACCGCGATGGATTCCGAAGCCACCGCACTCACCTGCGGCATCGGACGGAATGTGGGCGCGGCCGACGCAAGCTGCAATGCCCAGGCAATTAACGGACCGCCGGTTGGCGTGGTGGTCGTCTCGGGAGATTCCAGCGCGCTCTCTGAGTTCCAGCTCTGGCGCACCGACATTTCCACCATGGACATGCTCACTCTGCGCGCCAATCATTATTGCGCTGCCGGCGCATCAACAAGAGCAGCCACGACTCTCGGCGGCACGATCATGTCGATGTTCCCGGAGAGCCAGGCGGCAGAATTTGCGGCTTCGCTGCTCAGCCAGACCGCAGAAACAAAGCCTCTCGAAGGCAACATCCTGGATCAAACGCTTGTCGATGACGTGGCTGGTCACCTGAGATCGCTTGGGATTGACGTCGTAATCCCGGACAGCTACATGCCGTATTCGCTCTCAGCGATCGACGCGAATCATTCGCCGTTTCTGACCAAGTACGTTGCGCTGATCAAGGCGCGCGAATGCGTTGCTCCCAAGGGAAGCGCAGAGTCATCGCCGGCCGCGGAACCAGGCGGAGCCGCAGAAGAGGACGCGCATGCGACAGCGGACAAGCACGCAATTACCGGGGCAATCGACAGCTACCTGAAATCGCTCACCGAGCCGGATGTTTTTGATGTGCCCAAGCCGCCGGGAGGCGGGCCGCCGGAACCGCAAGCGCCGGTGATCTCTCATTTGAATGCCGTACTCAGGGCCGACGGCTTGGCGCAGGAACTTGACGCGGCTTCGCCCGATGCGCGCTCCGGAGCAAATGGCATCTGGTATGTGCTGTCTCTCAAAGCGCTCGAATCTGGCGGAACACTGATGAAGTCAGGAAACGGCATCACGGGCACCAAGACCAGTTACAGCGGCGGGGCCGTAGGAACCTACGCGCTCTTCCATCTGAACGGGAATATCGCGTGCTCGGGAGTCTTTTTTAACTACGAGCCGCCGACGCTGACTTCTAAAATTCCGGCCCTGCTCACCACTCCCGGTGCGGCTGGGGGGAAAGTCGTCGGCGGCTGCCACTAGAACTCACGTCGCTCCATTTGTGAGCGGAATGACAAACTCGATGAGATGAAAGGGGTGGGCACCGAGCCCGCCCCTTTTGCTTTTTAACTCAGGCTCGCTCGGCCTTCAGCAGCTTTTCCCTGCGCTCGATTCGGCTTTGAGCAACTGCTGCTTGCGTTCCACACCCCAGCGGTAGCCGGTGAGCGAGCCGTTGACGCCGACGACGCGATGGCACGGCACCAGCAACGCAACGCGATTGAGAGCGCAGGCACGAGCCACGGCGCGCGTGGCTTTTGGATCACCCATCTCGCGCGCGAGTTGCGAGTAGCTGCGCGTTTCGCCGCGCGGAATCTGGCGTAGCGCCTGCCAGACGCGAAGCTGGAAAACTGTGCCCCTTAAGTCCAGAGCGTTCGGCACCTGCGGTGTGGCAGCCTTTCGGACAAGATCCGTACCTTCACGAACGCTCTCGAGAGCCGCATTGACCAGATGCGAAAGGGACGGATCGTGGCGCAGCGTGGCCTCCGGAAACTCCTCGCGCAGATTTTTCTCCGCTTCCGATTTCGAGTCCGCGAGCGAGAGCCAGCAAAGCCCGCGATGCGTGGCGCCGACGATCATCCAGCCGAAGGGTGTGCGCGCTGCGGCAAATCCGATGCGTTCACCTCGTCCGCCCTGCGCAAATCGCGCCGGCGTCATGCCGAGCTGGCTCCCTTCATAGGCGCGGCTCGATGAGCCGAAGCCGGCGGAGTAGATGGCGTCGGTGACGCTCTCGCCTTGCTTGAGAGCGCTGCGCAACTGTCCCGCGCGCATGGCTCGCTGATATTGCAGCGGGCTCACGCCCATTTCTCGTTTGAAGAGCCGCTGCACGGTGAAGGGGCTGAGGCTGACGACGCGGCCCAGTTCCTTTAGCTGCACGGGGCGGTCGAGGTGCGCCTCGATGTAGGCACGAATCTGCTCCAAAGGTCCGCTCCATGCAATGGTGGGGCGGCAGCGTTTGCATGGGCGAAAGCCCGCAGCCTGCGCGTCGAGGACAGTTGGGAAGAAGCGAACGTTCTGGCGCAGCGGCAAGCGGCTGGCGCAACCCGGACGGCAGAAGACGCCGGTAGTGGTGACGCCGTAAACAAAGCGTGCATTGGAGTCGCGCGCGGCGAGTTGCTTCCAGGCGGCGTCGTGATCGAGAGGCGAAGCTGACTGCGAAGATCGGACAGAAGCTGGCGTCATAACCACACGGCTCATTGTGTTGGCGATTGCGATTTGTGGAGTAGCACTCATGGATTTCATAGTCGCCCGTGCACGATTTCTACGCTATCCGATTCTTGCCGGCAATTCAGATTTCCGGCGGTTCAGAAGCGGTGAAAAAGCTGGTCAAAAGGCGCGGCCAAATAAGGCCATCTGGGTGCCCCGAAGGGGCTGTTTGGTGCATAAAATCGACGAAATTTGTCCACGGTTTTGGCATCGTTTTGTTGATTACAAAAGAGTTAAGTGGCAAAATATCCCCCGGGGTATAAAAATCACTCCTTTCGCTCATTTCGACCCTGGGGAGCGCTGATTGGACAGCGGAATACCTGGCGCTCACGCAACCGAAAACTGCTGCGGAGGCCGGGCTAGACACGGCCGAATTCGCCCAAGAGAAGCGTGCTGAACCGGAGATCATGCTTTCAAGTATGCGCCGGAGGCGGGTAATGATCGGCAAAATTAAGTTACTTATAATGAGTTGATTATGAGATTTATCTCTTGACAGCCTAGAACTGCTGGCTTCTTCGTGCTGCAATGGCGATCTTTCGTGCCCTCCTAAAACCGATCAGTGCGCTTTGAGTTTTTCTTACATTGGAGTCTCCATTTCCGTGGTGAACCGGCAAAGGAAAAACAACCGCAGATCTTTCGCTTCGCTCAAGATGACAGATTGATGGTTAGTCGCCTTCCGTCATGACGAGGGGCTGAACGAGTCACACGTCAATCGGCTGTGGGCGCCGTGCCGGAATAGGCGCTTAGCAGGATTTCGGCGCGGGAGAGATCTTCTTCTGTATCTACGCCGATGGTGTCGCGTGGCGCATCGGCCACGTAAATGGCGATGCCGTTTTCGAGCATGCGCAACTGCTCGAGGCGCTCGATCTTCTCAAGCGGCGAGGGCGGCAGCGAGGCGAAGCGCTCCAAAGCGGCCTTGCGGTAGGCGTAGATTCCGAGGTGCTTGCGATAGCCCGTGAATCCGATGGCGTCGCGGGCGAAAGGAATGGTTGCGCGGGAGAAGTAGAGAGCGCGCCCGTCGAGCGCGGTGACGACCTTGACGGCGTTGGGATTTGTGAACTCGTCCGGTGGGCAGCGCACCGCGAGTGTAGAGACTTCAACTTCGGGCGCGCTGAAAGAGATCGAGCAGCGGCGGAAAGAAATCGGGCGTGAGGGTCGGCTCGTCGCCCTGAATGTTGACGTAGATGTCGGCGTCGATCTGGCGGGCCACTTCCCTCACCCGATCCGATCCGCTCGCGCACATCGGGCGAGGTCATGACGACGGGAATCGATCGCGCGCGGCAGGCTTCGGCCACTTCTTCCGCATCGGTGGCAACAATCACTGGGTCCATGAGTCCGCTGGCCGAGGCCGCGCGCCATACCCACTCGACCATAGGCCGCCCGGCGATGGGCCGCAGCACCTTGGCGGCCAAGCGCGTGGATGCGAGCCGCGCGGGAATGACGGCTGCGATGCGAAGGGGGCTCATGGAGACGAGTGTATGGGAACAGGGACCAAGGGACCAAGGGGACGAGGGACTGAGGGAACGAGAAGGGGGGAGCCGGAAATGGCGAAGGTACGGTGCGCGGGCCGGAGGCCCCCGCCACAGCCGGCCAGAGGCCGGCGGTACAAAAAGCGGCGGGGACTGCGGGGATACGAAACTGCGGGGCTACGCGAGCAAAGCCAGGGCGCGGGCGAGGCACTCGGCGGCGGCTTCGGGGCTTTCGCTTTGACGCTCGGCGTAGATGAACTCGATCTCCGTGAGGCCGATGACGCTGAGAATGGCGCGCAGATACGGCTGCTGAAAATCGAGGGCGATCATCGGCGATCCCGGGGGATACGCGCCGCCGCGGGCGCAGAAGACGAAGACTTTCTTGCCGGGCGGGACGAGGGGAGCAACACCGTCGGCGGTGAATGCGAAGGTTCGCCCCTCGCGCACAATCAGGTCGATCCAGGCTTTGAGCGAGGCGGGAATCGAAAGGTTCCACATGGGCACGCCGAGGACGAGAACATCGGCGGCGAGCAGCTCGTCGATGAGGCGGTCGGAGAAGGCGAGGGCGCGCTTTCGTTCCGGAGTTGGTTCGCCAGCGGGATTGAGAAATGCCTCGGCTGTGGCCTCGTCGAGATAAGGAATCTGCTCGAGCGATGTGTTGTGGTGCACGACGATGCCGGCGGGATTCTGCCGGCGCCATTTTGCGACGAAAGCGGCGGCAAGGCGGCTGGAAACGGATCCTGCGCGGGGACTGGAGTCGATATGCAGAAGATTCGGCATAGAGACGCTCACGAATGGTGGGTATTCAATGACCAGATTGTCGCAGGAAAAGCCTGCCCGCGCAGATTGACCGGATTTTCTCAGCCCCGTATCATCAAATCTGGCGCGGTTTTACGCGGCGCGTCCCCATGTGGCGGGGTAGCTCAGATGGTTAGAGCGACGGATTCATAACCCGTAGGTCGGCAGTTCGATCCTGCCTCCCGCCACCACCATTGCATGGAGCAGCCGCTCGCTGGTCGCTCGCACTCGCTTCATTTCTTTCAGACAGAACCTGATCCTTCGCCCGCCACTGCGGGCTCAGGATTTCGCCTGCGGGCTCCCGCTCCGCTCACGCCCGCAAAACGGCTCAAGTTCGATCCTGCCTCCCGCCACCACCATTGCATGGAGCAGCCGCTCGCTGGTCGCTCGCACTCGCTTCATTTCTTTCAGACAGAACCTGATCCTTCGCCCGCCACGGCGGGCTCAGGATTTCGCCTGCGGGCTCCCGCTCCGCTCACGCCCGCAAAACGGCTCAAGTTCGATCCTGCCTCCCGCCACCACCATTGCATGGAGCAGCCGCTCGCTGGTCGTCCCTCAGCGGCTATATCCGCGATCATTCTTGAGACATTTGCGGCACGACTAAAGTCGTGCCCTGACACAAGGCCCGTCGATTCAGGTTTGTGCTGTCCCACCCTTCCGCGATGGGGCTGCGGAAGGATGGGGCACCCCATTTCCTGTGGTGGGTAAGGATTGCAAAGAGCAACGGCAGATCCCCTTTCGACTTCGTTTGCGGCGATTGGTCGTGGGTTCCCACCCTAGCGGGAAAAATAAAGACCCTGCGAGGGTGGGGCACCCGGCCTTGCATGGAGCAGCCGCTCGCTGATCGTCCCTCAGCGGCTAAAGCCGCGATCATTCTTGAGACATTTGCGGCACGACTAAAGTCGTGCCCTGACACAAGGCCCGTCGATTCAGGTTTGTGCTGTCCCACCCTCCCGCGATGGGGCTGCGGAAGGATGGGGCACCCCATTTCCTGTGGTGGGTAAGGATTGCAAAGAGCAACGGCAGATCCCCTTTCGACTTCGTTTGCGGCGATTGGTTGTGGGTTCCCACCCTAGCGGGAAAAACAAAGACCCTGCGAGGGTGGGGCACCCGGCATTGCATGGAGCAGCCGCTCGCTCCGCGCGTGAAATTTCGTTGGCTGAATATAGAAGGCGAAAGGCAACCGCAGATCCTTCGACTGCGGCAGCTCGCCCCGGCGAGCTGCCTTCGCTCAGGATGACAAATGCGGGAGGAGCGATGGGGCTCGGCCTACGGGCTTCGCCTGAAGGCTCCCGTCGCACGCGCTCCTCATGCCTTGAAGACGTCTCGAAGTCTTGCGGATGCCGCATGTTAGAATTTGCGCACGTCAGCTCCCATGGTCGAACAATCCCCTCAATCCGAAGCCGTGCTGGAAGTCATTGCCCCTGACAGCTCACGGGAGAAGGTTCCCGTGACCGAGGAGCCCTTCAACATCGGGCGCGGGGGCGAGGTCGACAACGTGCTGCATCTTGACGACGGGCGCATCTCCCGCCGCTGCGCAACGATTGTGGCCGAAGGCACGGGCTACAGACTGCTCGACCGCGGCAACCGCTACGGCGTGTTTGTGAACGGAGCAAAAGTTCAGCAGCACACGCTGCGCGATGGCGACCTGATCACCTTCGGCCTGGAAGACAGCTACCGGATCATTTTTCATGCGGCTGCGGTTGCCGCTGCGGCCGGCCCGCAGTCGGTGGCCAACCTGCTGACGCGCATTGGCTCCATATCCGACTTCGCGGGCACGACGGTGTCTGGCGGATTGAACAAGCTGAATTTGCTGCTTGAGGCCACGTCGCTGCTGCACTCGCAGTTGCCCCTGGATGCCGTGCTGGGCTCGATGCTCGATCATGCAATCAGCATCACGCACGCCGATCGCGGCTTGCTCATTGTTCCTGATGCCTCGAGTGCGCTGCGGGTTCACCAGGCGCGCAGCAACAAGCAAGAGAATCTTCCGCCTGAAACGCTGAACCCCAGCCAGACGGCGATTAACCAGGCGATCAGCAAGAAATCGGCGGTCATAACGGAAGACCTGAACCTTGCGGACCTGAATCTGAAAGCGGCGGAGAGCATCGTCATCCAGGGACTGCGCGCGGTGGTGGCGATTCCGCTGTATGCGTCGTCGCGCTCGACAGCCGACACGGGCGCCGAGCAGGAGCCTGGGCAGTTGCTGGGGCTGATCTATCTGGACTCGCGGCGCATTGCGGCATTTTCGGCCCTCGACCGCCAGATTATGGATGCGCTGGCAGTGCAGGCGGCCAGCATTATGGACAATGCGCGGCTGGTGGAGCGGGAACGCGAGCGCCAGCGGCTGGAGCAGGAGCTTTCGATCGCGCGGACCATTCAGCAGGCGCTGCTGCCGCACGGGCTGAACGATTTTCCGCACCTGGCCGTTACCGGCGTGCACTACCCCTGCCACGAAGTGGGCGGCGACTATTTCGATGTGGTTCCGGTGAGCGAGGATCGCTCGGGTGTTCTGATTGCCGACGTGAGCGGCAAGGGCCTGGGCGCAGCGCTGCTGACGACGATGCTGCAAGGCGCGCTGTCGGGAATGACCATGGGCGCCGACCCGGTGAGGGTCTTCAACCACATCAACCGGTTCCTGTGCCATCACTCCGAGGTAGGCCGATACGCCACGATGTTTATCGGCATGGTGGGGGCGGACGGGATGCTGGAATACATCAAGGCCGGGCATCCATCACCGCTGCTGCTTCGCCAGGGCAAAGTGACCGAACTCTACACCGAGGGATCGTTCCCGGTGGGCCTGATTGAAGAGGCGGATTATCCGTCGGCGCGGCTGCAGCTTGAGCCGGAAGACACGCTGGTGCTCTACAGCGATGGCGTAACGGAGGCCGAAGATCCGGATCATGAGCTGTTCGAGGTAACGGGGCTGAGCAAGGTGCTAGAGGGCCGTGTCGACGAGTCTGTTGAAGAGCTGAAGCAGGCGATCCTGGATGCGGTACGGGCGTTCACCCGTGGAGCGAGCCAGTCCGACGACCTGACGCTGCTGGTGGTTCGCTACCGCAAGTCGGCTTCAAGCCAGCCGGACGACGAGCCGACGGCCCCGGTAAAGCTGTCTCAGGGTTAAAATTCTTAACGTTGGATCGGCTGAAGAACGTCGCGCGAGATTGGTACAATCCTCACCATGGGCGTCCCCAAACTTATTGGAAGGTATGAGATTGTCGAGGAATTGGGCCGCGGCGCCATGGGCAGTGTGTTCAAGGCCAGGGACCCTGCGGTTGGCCGCATTGTCGCGCTGAAGACGATCCATACTACGGCGCTCGAAGGCGCTCAAAGCGAAGAGTACCGCACTCGTTTCTACCGCGAGGCGCGCGCATCGGGCGTGCTGGCGCATCCAGGAATTGTGCCTGTCTTCGACGTAGGCGAGGACCAGGGCGCGCCATTCCTGGTGATGGAATTTGTCGAAGGCCGGACGCTGGCCGATGCGATCAAGAAAGGCGAGCGGTTCACGCTGGACCGCGTTTGCGAAATCGGGCAGCAGATCGCGGAAGCGCTGGGATACGCGCACCGCCAGGGCGTGATCCACCGCGACATCAAGCCCGCCAATATATTGATGACCTCGAAGGAGGTTTACGGCAGCGAGCGGCCGCGCATCACCGATTTCGGCATTGCCAAGCTGGCGTCAAGCGACATTACGACGACCGGGCAGTTGCTGGGCACGCCGTCGTTCATGCCGCCGGAGCAGTTTACAGGCTCGCCGATTGACGGTCGCGCCGATCTGTTTTCGCTGGGCGTGATTCTCTATTCGCTGGCCACGGGCGAGCAGCCATTCCCCGGCGAAACCATGACCGCCGTGTCCTATAAGGTCGTGTACACCGAGCCGATTCCGCCGGCGAAGCTCAATCCAGCGGTTCCGGCGCGGGTTGAAAACGTGATCCTGAAGTGCCTGGCCAAGAGCCCCGCGGATCGCTACCAGACGGGCGAGGAACTTGCGCAAGATCTGGCGACGGTGCGCATGAGTCCGGGAAGCAGCGCGATGCAGTCGTCGCCGCTCGCGGCCGCGATAGAGTCTGACGCCACGCTGGGCCCCAACGCGGTTTCCTCTTCGCTGCGGCCTTCGCCGGTGGTTACAGCCGACAAATCCGGAGCGAGGCAGGCCCCAAAACCGGCAGCAAAGCCAGCGACGCCGAAGAAGTCTCAGCCTGCGGTGGCTATCGCGCTGCTGTCGGCTGCAGCGGTGGTCGCCGCAATTGGGGGTGGCTGGTACTGGTTCGCGCATCGGCCGCACCCCGCGCCGCCGCCACCGCCGCAAGTGGCCACCGTTCCCGTCCCGCAACCCCAGCAAATAGAGGCTCTGCCTCCGGCGCCGGAAAAGCCTGTTCCCGCAGGATCGCCGGGAAGTTCGCCGAGCCCCGCACCAAAGGAAGAGAAGCCGCCGGCAACAAAGCCCACTCCGGCAAAGCCCAGCGCGGGCAAGACGGCGACACCCCCACCGCAGCCGGCAGCAGTCGTCACGCCGCCTGCACCGGCCAAGCCTGCTCAAACCACCCCGGCACCGGTTAAGCCTCCGGCGCCAGCGGCTACGGCGGCCTTCGATCCGCGCAAAGCTGACCCGAACCAGAACGGCAAGTTGAAGATCGACGTGAGCAAATTTCCCAAGGGCCTGCCATTCACCGTGCAAATGAACAACAAACCCTATATTCACTTCATCACCGGGGACGGCACCAGCCTGGACAACTTGTATGCTCCGCCCGGCATGCAGCAGTTCCAGGTCTCATTCAAGAGCGGCGGCGAGGAGTGGGATTCAAAGCCGTTGAGCTCCGATTTCAAGGCCAAGAAGACCAAGACGCTGAAGGTTCAACTCATGCAGGACGGCAGCGCGGTGTCAAAAATCACCCAGCCAATCTCAAAGGATTTGGCGCTCTCGATCTCCTTTTCAAGCAGCATCGCCAATCTTTTCTGATCTTTTGCGTTTGTAACAGGACTGTCACAATCGTCCCGTAGCATCTGGTTCGAAGAATCAAAGCGATCTCTAAGAAAAGGGCGATGGGAATGGAACTCTCCACCGAGGAAATGGACGGCGGCATCACCAGGGTCGAGCTGGATGGACGGATGGACATCGCCGGCGCCGCGGCGGTTGATATGAAGATGAATTTGATCGCCGGCACCGCACAAAAGCTGCTGATTGACTTGGAAAAGGTCACCTTTCTTGGTTCCATGGGATTGAGATCCATCGTGCTTCCCGCGCGAGCAGTACGCAGCCGGGGCGGCAAAGTGGTTCTTCTCGCACCGACCGAAATGGTCGAGTCCGTTCTCAAGGCCAGTAGCATCGACACACTTTTGCCGATTCACCACGATCTGGCGACGGCGATTGCCGCGTTGCAATGAGCACAATCTCCTGTCCGGTGGGGGTCATGCCAGCAGAAGGCACAGCCAAACACGTGTCCCGGCTGACCCTGAAAAGTCAGCTCGACGACATGGCCTCGCTCTGGCCCTGGGTCGAGTCCGTCGCCGTCGAGCACGGCATCCCGGCGGACACGCTCTTCGGCGTCCATCTTTGCCTTGAAGAAGCGATTTCGAACGTGATCCGGCACGGATACGAACGGGCGACCCGACGAGACGGTCACAGTCGACTGCGCCTCACCGAACGCGCATGAAGTCGTTTTCACCATCGAAGATCAGGCGCCGCCGTTCGATCCGGTTTCCGGTTCGTTGATCGAGGAACAGCCTGTGACCTCGCCGATGGATTATCTTCGCCCAGGCGGCCGCGGCATACTGCTCATGCGCAAGTTTGCGGACCGGCTCGCGTATGAACGTCTGGCGGGCGGCAATCGCCTGACCATTGGGTTTGCTCTGCCGCAATGACGGGCTGGCTCGGCCTACCGCGCATCGCCGGTTAACACTTTCGTTTCCAGCGTTCTCGGGCTTCCAGGCCATTATTCGAGTGCTGCTTGCGGTATCATTGCGTCTATAGAGTGTGAGCGGCTGCTTCCCCTTCAGGGCTGCTCTGGCGGTGTGCGTGTCGCGATTTTTCCAGCGTTTTGTCTTTGTCATTTCCGTGGCGATCTTTGCCGGCCTGGGCATCAGTTATGTTCTGGGCGAGTTCGGATACATCGGCGTCCATGCCGGCGACGAACAGGGCGCGGCCTACAAGCAGATGCGCGTCTACGCCGAGGTCCTGCGCAAGATTCAGAACTACTACGTGACCCAGCCCGACATTCCCTCGGTGACCACCGGCGCGCTGCACGGCCTTCTCGACTCGCTCGATCCGGATTCCAGCTATCTGACGCCGGCCGAATACAAGACCTATAAAGACCGGCCCGCAACGGACAATGCGCAGGTGGGGCTGACCATCTCCAAGCGCTTCGGATACGCAACGGTGGTGAATGTGCTGCCCGGATCGGCCGCCGACCAGGAGCATATGCGCGACGGCGACGTGATCGACCTGATCGACGGGCAGTCAACCCACGATCTGCCGTTGGCCATTGTGCGCTTCATGCTCTCCGGCAAGCCCGGCACCTCGGTTGCGCTTTCTGTGGTCCGGCCGTTCAAGCCCGACCCTGACACGGTAAAGCTGACGCGCGCGGCGCTCACCGTGCCGCCCCTGGGCGAGCAATTCTACGAGAACGCATCCATCCTTTATCTCAAGCCGGGCATTTTGACCGCTGCTCGTGTAGACGACATCGGCGCCCGGATTAAAGCCGCCGGAAAAGGCAAGAAGGTTCTTCTTGACCTGCGCGACACCACTGGCGAAGACCCCCAACTGGGAGTGCGCCTGGCCAACTTCTTCATCAAACAAGGAACGCTGGCATCGCTCGAGGGCCAGAAGTATCCGCTGCAGACATTTAACGCCGACCCAGCAGTCTTTTTGACGGATGCGCCGGTGGCTGTGCTGGTGAACCGCGGCACCTATGGCGCGCCGGAGATTACGGCCGCAGCGATTGAAGACCTGAAGCGTGGAGATGTGGTCGGTGAGCACACCTTCGGCGAAGGCACGGTGCAAAAGACAATCGACCTGCCCGACGGCGCGGGCCTGATGCTGACGGTGGCCAAGTATGAGGCTCCCGACGGGAAGAAGATTCAGGACGTAGCGGTGACACCGAACGTCGTTGTGGCTTCGCCCGAGGACGATGGCGAGCCGCTGCCTCCTTCGAACGGGGATGCGCCTCTGAATCAGGCGTTGTCGCTGCTGAAGGCGAAGAACGGGTAGAACGGCGGCGTGCGAATCGAAGGTTTCTTCTGACGTTCGGCCGCGATTCAGATCGAAAGCATCCCTCAGGGGCTAAAGCCCCGTCCATTTGACTCAGTTTGCTGGCACGACTAAAGTCGTGCCCAGATACAAGGCCTATTGATTTAGGTTTGTGCTGTCCCACCCTAGCGGGAAAAACAAAGTCCCCGCGAGGGTGGGGCACCCGGCAGAATTTTGTTGCTATCCCTCAGGGATTAAAACCGGCTTCGGAAATGTGCGGCGGGGAAAGAAACCGTCCCTCAGCGGCTAAAGCCGAAATCAATTTGCGGCATTTACGGCACGACTAAAGTCGTGCCCTGACACTTTGTGCTCCTCCGAAGCAGTTTTTCCGCAGGCTGTAAAACCCCTTACTTCTGCTGTCTTTTTCCGCCCGGCTAAAACCCGTGCCCTTGTTACAAAGTTAATTTTTCAAATGGCTCTAACCAGCTTGTGCGCGTCTCCTTCCGAACCTCGATCGGTTGCGCAGACCGAACACCCATTCCGAAAGATGTTGCGAGCCTTTTCCCACCATTGACCGAGGGATTACGGACGTGCGCGGCGTGCGATTTTTCCGAGCGATCCAATGCTAGCCTTAAGCTGAGGCACTCCTCCGCCTCGCAGGGTGGAGGTTTGCCCGTGAGGCCGGTCCTGCCTTGGCTACTACGTCCAATCTGCCGCCGAAAGAGCGCGCCAAAAACCAACTTGACCAGCGACTACCTGGCCGGGAGCGCCGTCTTTCAAGGCCGCAGCTTCCCGCGCATCGGAGGCGCAAGATTGCCGGACGCTCGGCCCTTGTTGCGCTCCTGCTGCTCGCGGCTATCACCGGGTCTCTGGCCGGGCTGACGCTCGTCTACTCCGTCAATCTTCCGCAGATTCAGGATCTGGAGCATTACCAGCCTTCGACCATCACCGATCTTTATGACCGAAAGGGCCGCATCGTGGGCTCCTTCGCGCTGGAGCGCCGCGAGGTGGTGGGCTACGACGGATTCGCGCCAATACTGCGCGAGGCGGTGATTTCGATTGAAGACAAGAATTTCGAATCGCACTGGGGCATCAACGTGTTTCGCGTGGCCGGCGCAGCGTGGCACGACATTCGCAGCCACGGCCGCGCGCAGGGCGCTTCAACGCTCACCATGCAGTTGGCGCGCAATCTGTTTCTCTCATCCGACCGCACGCCCATTCGTAAGATTCAGGAAGCCTACCTTGCCATCCAGATTGAGCGCGCTTTCACCAAGGAGCAGATCTTTACTCTCTACGGCAATCAGATTTACCTGGGCAGCGGGAATTATGGCTTTGAAGCCGCATCAGAATACTTTTTTTCAAAACACGCGAAGGACGTAACGCTGACTGAAGCGGCGCTGCTTGCCGGGTTGCCCAAGGGGCCCGCTGGATTTTCGCCGTTGCTGAATCCTGATCGTGCGCTGCGCCGGCGCAACCTTGTGCTGACCGAGATGGAGGAAGATCGCGTGATTACTCACGCCCAGGCTCAGGCGGCGCGCAACACCCCTCTCGGCCTGCACATGGCGCGGCCCGTGGGCCTGGTGGCGCCGTGGTTCCAGGACGCGGTTCGCGAAGAATTGGACAAGCGCTTCGGCACCGAAGAAGTGCATGAGGACGGGCTGCGCGTCGATACGACTCTCGATCTCGATTTACAAAAAGTGGCCAATCGCGCCGTGGTCGACGGCGTGGCCGCGTATGAGCGCCGGCACGGCTGGCGCGGCAAGCTGGAGAATGTTCTTTCTGACGATGTGACGCTCGATAACTATCGCCACCCGGACTGGGCGATCATGGCTGGGCCTGGCGACTACGTTCACGCACTCGTGACCCGGGCACTGCCCTTGGAAATTCACGCGCGCATCGGGCCGCCCGGTCAGGCAGGTTCTGAAATCCTGCTGCTGCCCGCGGACTGGCAATGGACCGGCGTGCGCTACGGCGACGCGCTAGCTAAACCCGGCGACATTCTTTATGTGCGCATGAGCGCGGCGAGTGAGAGCGGCGAGCGCCGCGCGTCGCTCGAAGAGGACTCCGGCACGCAGGGCGCGCTGATGGCGATCGACAACACCAGCGGCGACGTGCTGGCCATGGTTGGCGGACGTGACTACGCGGTCAGTGTCTTCAACCGGGCGACGCAGGCCGAGCGGCAGACCGGCTCCAGCTTCAAGCCCTACGTCTACACCGCCGCGATTGAAGATGGCGTGAAACCAACCGACATCATCGTCGATGGCCCGACGCGCTTTGGCGATTACGTGCCGCACAACTACGAGAACGACTACAAGGGCGCGATGACGGTGGCCAATGCATTCGCGGAGTCGCGCAACATTCCGGCGCTCAAGCTGGCGGCGCGCGTGGGCATTCGCAAGGTGATTGACGTGGCCCATCGCTTCGGGGTCACGTCAAACATTCCTCCGTACCTGCCGGTGGCGCTGGGCGCGGTGGAGATCACGCTGGAAGAGCAAGTGGCGTCGTACGCGGTATTTCCTAACGACGGCGTCCGCGTGGCTCCGCATCTGATCCGCAAAGTTTCAAACGCCGACGGGATCACTCTGTGGCAAGAGAGGCCCTCGGTGGACGAAGTGCTCGACGAGCAAACGGCGCGCACCATGATGGCGCTGCTGCGCGGGGTGATCGATCACGGAACCGGGCAGGCGGCCAGGCAGTTGAACCATCCGCTCGGCGGCAAGACGGGAACCACGAGCGGCTTTACCGATGCGTGGTTTATGGGTTTCTCGCCGTCGGTCACTTGCGGCGTGTGGGTTGGGAATGACAGCCGCGAATCCCTGGGCGACAAGGAAACCGGCGCAGTGACGGCGCTGCCCATCTGGATCAACTTTATGCGGGCCGCGATCGCAGGCAATGGCGACGAGCAATTCCCGGGCGACGAGGACGGCAACGCGCCGGATCAAGCTGCGATGAAGCCGGAGTCAGCGCTTCAGGATGCCGGGCAGCGGACTGAGCGGCCGCCGCAGAATCGAGCGGTCAGACCCGCGCTCCGGTCAAACCCCTGATTCCATCGCGAAGAGGCCAAACCTTTTCCGCTTGGGCGGTAGTTGATCGACCGGAAGTCCTGACGCGATCCGAGCCATTGTCTGGATGGCCCTCTGAATTTTCGACTCCTTCAGCGCCAACGGCGTGGCGGTGTTTTGCATCTCGCGAACAGCCGGATAATCATTGGGAATCCGCCACTGTGCCTGCCTGGTAAGGGCCTTTTCAATCGCCTGGATCTCAATGCTAAACATCTCGTCCTTGTGCCGGTTGACCACAATTTCAAGCTTATGGGCGTACGGTTGCAGGCATCCTGAAATCAGGCGATTGGAGTTGCGCAGCTCGGCGACGCCAATTTGCGTGACCAGATAAATGGTCGAAACCATATCGAACAAGCGAGTCTCCGCCAGGTCCCAGCGGGAACCCGCATCGATGACAACGTACTCGAACGTCTGGCAGGCAACTTCGATGAGCTTGTTGATTGCCCCATGGGCAATGCTGGACTTGGCAAACTGGCCCGGCGCGCCAAGGACATACAAACCCGAACTGTGTTGCGCCGTCAGTTTCTTCAGAAAGGTCGGATCAAGCCGGTCAGCATCGCGCAATGCATCCACGGTTGAGAACTCGCCCGCGATTCCGAGCATGAGAGAAGCATCTCCCAGGGGCAGATCGAGGTCGATCAGGAGTGTATCCCGCTTCGAATCCTTGGCCATTGAGATCGCGAAATTGCATGCCGCCGTTGTGCCACCCGAGCCCCCTTTCGCTCCGAGAAACACGAACGACTTGCCCATCGCCTTTCTCGACTCGGGCGCGAGCAGGCCGCGGTTGTTCGCCCGGCTGAAAGCTTCTTCCACCACTCCCGGCGCGAATGGATAGACCAAAAACTCTCTCACGCCCGCTCTCATGCAATGAATCAGCAGGTCGTCGTTGGTGGATGCCGAGTAGGCAATCGCGACCCCGGAGCCACTCCGGCAGATGGATTCAATCGCTTTCAGGGCGGCATCCCGGTTGCCGTCCGCGGCCACCATGACGACTCCAAAATCCTGTTTCGCGAGTGCGCTGAAATCGCCGATGTTAGACAGCATCGTCACCCTTGGCGCCATCTCTGTTATTCGCAATCCACAGAGAACACCGGCAATTGCGTTGCAGCGCTCAAGATCTGGGTCGACGACCGCGATCGACAACACTTGCGCCCGGCCACGGCTGGAGGTCCGATCAAGAATGTCGCTGTTCGTTCCACTGAATTCTGGGGAATTCATGAGCACAACCTTTCCTGGAGTCGCTGACCTCTAAAATGCAACGAAGATCTGGTAAAGAGACCTCGCCCGGGACGGTGGACCGCCTCCGGAGATTCCGCGACCTGACGCCTGGTTGAACCGGCCCAAATGTACGATACGGGTACGACTGAGAATACGCGGGCGGTTCCGAGTGGGGGGAGAAACTAACAAGAGTCTAGCCTTCTGCCCCACCTAAGTCAATGAGCCTTGAATCGCGTGAGCGCGGAAGCTTTCAGCGGGAAACGCCGCCATCCAGCCTGCCTGCGGCCAGATTCAGCCACAGCCAACCGTCCCGCTTGCAGGCGAGCGGGGGCGCCTGATTCGCCTCCCGTTCGTCAGAGGATTTTTTCGGACAGGGACTATACGCCGTATAGTTTTTGCTATACACTGTATAGGTGAGCCGGACAAACATCACCTCCCAGCGGATTTATGACCTCGCCCTGCGCGTCCTTGAGGCGGAGGGGCCTGACGCTGTGACCATGCGGCGCATCGCCGGCGAAATCGGCATTACGCCCATGGCCATTTACCACCATTTCGCCAATCGCGAGGCCCTGCTGAGCGCGATTGTCGACCAGGAATTTGAAAAGCTGGCCGAATTTTTCAGCCGCCCCGCGAAGGGGCGCCGGTTCGAAGAGCAGGTGATCCATATGATGGACGCCTACGTGGATTACGCCTTCGCCCATCCGCGCATTTTCGACTACGTTTTCTCTCGCCCGCGGCCGGAAGCGCGCCGCTTTCCGGAGGACTTTCGCGCCCGCCGTTCTCCCACGCTCAACATTCTTGCCGACACGCTTGCTGCGTGGGTCAAGCAAAAGCGATTCAAGCGCGACGACGTCTGGGAGATCGCCATGCAGGTCTGGGCGCACGCACATGGATATCTCGTGCTCTATCGCGCCGGCAGATTCGATTTGCCGGAGGCGGAATTCCGCAAACTCTTACATCGTTCCCTACGGAGGTTGTTGTATGGACTTGCCCGCTAATTCTCTACGCCGAACCATGCTGATCTTGTCTGCGGTCCTGTTGACTGCAGGCGCGTATTTCATTTCGACCGGTCTTCATCGCGTCTGGTGGCTTGTATGGCTGGCACCCCTGCCAGTTCTGTTGATCGCGCCCAGATTGCGGGCCTGGCCAGCCTTTGCCGTTGCCCTGGCCGCGCGGGCCCTCGCCGGGCTGGATTTTTGGAACTATCTCCACAGCGTCGTGCAATTCCCGCTTTGGCTGGCGTTCGTCACCGTCCTTGTTCCTTCGATTGGGTTCGCGTTTGCTGTTGTCCTTTATCGGGCGTGGATGCGCAGGGGCAATCCATGGCTGGCGGCATTGGCCTTTCCCGCCGTCATCGTGGCGGAGGAATATCTATTCAGCCTTTGGCAGGGCACATTTTTCAACACCGGGTACACGCAACTGCAGAATCTGCCAGTGCTGCAACTCGCTGCGGTGACAGGACTCTGGGGAATCAGCTTCACGGTCAATCTGTTTCCCGCTGGACTGGCAGCTCTCGCCGCATCTCCGGCAAAGCTCCGCTTCCGATTGGCTACGGCTCTTGCCGTTTACTTCGCTTGCATTCTTGCCTATGGTCTATGGCGCCTCAACCATGTCCCTGCGGCCCCTCACTCGGTTGTTGTGGGCCTGGTGGAAACGCACGCCGGCAAGAATATGTTTCCTCCCGACGTTGCATCTTCCATCGCCCTCATGCAGGACTATGCAGAGCAGGTCAAGGCGCTCGCCGCGCAAGGCGCCGCGATCGTCATTCTGCCTGAAATGACAACGCTCATTCCCGACGCCGCTTTAGTCAGGCTTGACTCATTTTGGCAGCAGACTGCGCGCGACGCGCATGTGCAGGTGCTTCTGGATATTGTCCACGTCACCGATCGCGACGGGGTACAACGAGGCCCGTCTTTACTCCGCCGACGGCGGCATTGAGGCCGTTTACCACAAACATCACCCGGTTCCTACGTGGGAAGCCCGTACCACGCCCGGCACAGCGATCTCTGTACTGGCTTGCCCACGACCAAGTAAGAAGAACAGCCAACCGAGCCGATCGCGCGCGCCTCAGCAGGCGGGCAACATCGGCATCGAAATCTGCCGCGACATGGATTATCCGGAATTGTCGCGGCGGTACGCGCATCAGCAAGTGGGGCTCATGCTGGTGCCTGCCTGGGATCAAGGCTTAGATGTCGACGCATACTGGCATGGACACCTGGCGCTGATGCGCGCTGTGGAAGACGGCTTCACCATGGTGCGCGATGCCAAGGTTGGACTGCTCACCGCCAGCGACGATCGCGGGCGAATTCTCGCCGAGGAACCGACGCGGTCTGACGGCACTCTTGTCACCATGCTGGTCACAGTCCCGGTGCGCTATGACTCCACGCTCTACCAGAAATGGGGCGACTGGTTTGCTTGGCTCGATCTGGCGGGATTCGCGGGCTTGCTCATCGCGTGGATGGCCGGATTCCAGTCCGGCGGGTCGCGGCGATCTCAGAACTCGCAATCAAATCAACCAACGAGCTGAAAGTACCGCTTAGCGCGCGCCACATCCTTGAAGATTTGGGCCTTCAGGGCTTCGGGCGAGGGCCAGGTTTTCTCGCCGCGCAGGCGCAGCAGGAACTCGAGCTCCAGCGGCGTGGTCTCGGCCAGATCGATCGGCTCGAAGTCGAGGATGTGCGACTCAATCGCAAAGGACGCCTCGCCGAAGGTCGGCCGGTTGCCCACGTTGGTCACCGCCTGGAACGTGCGCCCACCAACCTTGAGCCGCGTGACGTAGACGCCGAAGGCCGGCAGCAGCCCGTCGTAAGGCGCAAGGTTCACGGTGGGCACCAGCAATCGTGTGCCGATGCCGCGTCCCGATGCAGGCGTTGAGAGGATCGAGAACAGCCGCCCGAGCATCCATCGCGCGCGCCGGATGTCGCCGGCGCCGACCAGCGCGCGAATGGCCGAACTCGAAACTTCGAGCCCGCGCACGCGCACGGCGTCGTGAGCATGCACAGAAAATCCAAGTTCATCGCCAAGAGCGGCAAGCTCCCTCACGCCCGCGGTGGCGCCGCGCCCGAAGCGAAAGTTTTGCCCCTCGTGCATGCTGCGCACGCCCAGCGCCCCGATCAGAATCTGCTGCGCGAATTCGCGCGGTGACAATTTGGCGAGAGCGGCATCGAATGGAAGCACCAGCACCGCATCGAGCCCAGTTTCAGCCAGGAGCCGCAACCTCTCCTGCAGAGGAGTAATCAGCCGCGGCGCCTGCGCTGGGCGGAGAAACTGCTCGGGGTGCGGATTGAAGGTGATGGCCACGGCCCGCGCGCCGGTTGCTCGCGCCTCGGCCGCAGCAGCGCCAAGAATCGAGCGGTGCCCGAGGTGCACGCCATCGAAGTTGCCGACAGTGGCAATGGTGGGACCAAAGCCGACTGGAATTTCATCGAGCGAACGAAAGACGGCGAACGCACTGGCGCGAGGCGTCGCCGCGGCGCTCGATCGGCGATGTTTTCTTGCCGGGGTTGATAGGCTCCGCGCTCATAGCGTCACCGGGACTGTCAGCCCGTCGTGAGCCAGCCTGACGCCAGCAGGAAGCGCGTGGTTAGTTTGTTCATGGCCCAGGTCGTGCGAGATGTGCGTGAACCAGGTTTGCTTTGCGCCAATGCGGCGCGACCACTCGACCGATTGTTCAACGGTGGAGTGGCTGGGGTGGGGCGCGTGACGCAAGGCCGAAATCGCCAGTACGTCAACGCCCTCGAGAAGCGAGAAGCTCGATTCCGGGATTGCGCTCACATCGGTCAAATAGGCCGCATTGCCAAAGCGGTAACCGGCAATCGACTGCTCGCCATGCAATAGCGGAATGCGCACAAAGTCGACGCCGTGCACTCGGTTGTGTTCGGCGAGCGGAACGATCTGGACACGCGCGCGATTTGTGTAGGTGGCCTGGGGCGAAAATGTGTAGGCAAAGGTGCGCTCGAGAGTCGCAGCAGCTTCTCGATCGGCGTAGAGCGGAATGGGACCGCCCTTTTTTGCGGCAATAAAGCTCAACGGGCGCAGGTCGTCCATTCCGAGGATGTGGTCGGCGTGCCCGTGGGTATAAAGCACGGCGTCAACATGCGTGAGCCGCGCGCGCAATGCCTGCTCGCGGAAGTCGGGGCCGGTATCGATGACGACAATTCGCTCCGCGCCGGTGGCTGGGTCCGTTGAAACTGCATCCGGCCAGCGCAGCAGCACCGAGGGCCGCAGCCGGCGGTCGTGCGGATCGGGCGACGTGCAGACCGGGACACTGGCAGGCCAGTGTGGGAACCCCCATCGAGGTCCCTGTTCCGAGAAATGTGAGCGTGGCTTGCATGAACTTTTAGGCCGTGGATCGTGATTCGTGGATCGAGGTTCGTGAACGCTTCTTGGCGGTTTCGCAATGGGCGGCCGATTGCCGTCCACGATTCACGAACCACGATTCACGGTCTCGGCGAAAAGCGTCACTTCTTAACCGGCGGCACGGGGGGGACTGTGGGCGCATTCATCATGCTGGTCAGCTCAAGGAAAGCCATGCGAGCTTCAAAGAGCACGGTCTGCATGACGCGATCTTCGGTGGGCGTCAGGTTGCCGCGTGTTTTTTCGGCCAGGATCCCGAGCAGATCGATGGTGGCGCGCGCGCCGACGATGTCCACTCGCGGCCGCTGCCCCTCTTGCGCGGCCGCACCCATCTGCAGCATGGCGGTCACGTAAAACTGTTGCACCAGGTGTTCGAATCCCATCGGCGGCTGCGCGCCCACGCCGGGATTCTGCGCGCGAATCAGGTCTTCGAGACGCTGCGCGGAGGCATCGTATGCCGCCTTCTGCTCGTGAGTTTCGGCGGCCGTCGGCGCTGGAGGCAACTCATCCAGCAATCCTGGCGCTGCTGTCGCGCCAGGCTCTGGTTTTGCCGGTGCGGCGTCCTTCGCTTCTTCGTGCCGGGTCTCATTCACCACCAGGCGCGGGCCGGGCGAAGGCTCTCCAGACGCGGGCGGGGGCGTGGCGGGAGCTGTTTGCTCAGGCTCCCTGGGCGCCGAATGCCCGCCTTCTTTTTCTTCTTCCGCTTTCATCTTGCGGCGGTCAATCACTTCGAATTTTGGCGTATCGCTCATACTTTCAGTTTCTCATCTCTGCTTGGGATAGTTTTGCAGTTGCGCTGCGAGACCGTCAATTTACCTCAAAGCGTGGTTCTGACACTGGTTTTAGCGAATCTGGTTGTCGTCGCGCAGGGGTTAAAACCCCATATTATCGCTGCATTTTTTCGGCCCGGCTAAAGCCGTGCCCTTGTTACAGAGCTGAATCGTGAAAACGCGCTCTCCATTGAAGCCGTTTCGGCGATTACTTCGGCCCATGTCCGAGCTTTGGCGGCGCTTCCAGGATCCGCGCCGTTCCCTCAATTACCCCGGCCTGGTAGGCGAAGGCCTGCCCGCGCTCCTCCGCTTCAGAGCGCACGCTGCCCAAGGCAAAGACGCGAGGCCCTGCAGTAAGATGCAACTCTGCCGCGCTGGTGATCTGTCCGGCGGCGGTTCCGTCTTCGAGCTTCAACTCCGCGCCGGTTTGGGGCACTGGACCCGATAGCTCGAGTGGCCGCAGATGCCGATGCACATTCCCGCGCGATCGGATGCGCTCCACGATCTCCTGGCCCAGGTAGCAACCCTTGGCAAAGTGCAGCGCGCGCATCTGCGAAGTCTCTTGCGGCAGGTCGCGCTCCACCATGTCGATGCCGTAGGCCGGAATCCCTTCGGCAATGCGAAATGCCTCAAGCGAGCGGCTGCCGATGGGCGTCGCTCCGCCGGTGCGCAGGCACGACCACAGCTTCGCCAATCCGGCAGACGGCAGCCAGAATTCGTAGTGCTGCCCCAGGACGCCATAAGTGCGAAGAATTCGCAGGTTCCAGCCGTTCCATTCCACGGTCGTCCCCGCCATCGCGCTTCCGATGACCGGCAGGCCCACTCGTTCCAGCACTTCGCCGGCCTGCGGCCCGGTCATGCCTATCGCCGTCTCCGAGCCCGCCTCTCCCACCTGTTCTTCTCCCAGCGGGATCAGCTCCACGTCGTCCATGATGATGAACTTGTTCAGGTGAGCCAGCAGCTTTTCAAATTGGTCGGCCGCAATCTCCAGCTCCAGCTCGGACTCGCCGGCAAACGGCGTTCCCAATAGATGGTCGCCGCCGAGAGCTGCCGCTGCCGTAGCGCTGCGCCGTTTCGGCGAGGATTCCTCGCCGCCCCGCCACACCGTCAAATCGCCCTGAATGTGGCCTTGCGCGTTCAGCACCAGGTTCCAGGCGCCGGTGTTGGGGAAGAGATCGTTGACGGTGTTGGTGACCATCCCGCTCAACCAGCGGAAGCGATCGCCGCCGCGAACGGCAACACGCCTCATCCAGCCCAAATCGTGGATGGCAGCTCCGAAGGCCAGCGCCGCTGTTTCCGTCTCCGGCGCGTCCAACGCTCCGGGGGTGAGCGCGCCCCGGTAAACGGCAAGCTCGCGTGAATTACGCGAGGACTCAAGCATGGCGGCCAGCGCGGTGGCCTGCAGGTTTTGGGCAAGATCGGTTTCAGGCATGGGGAGCATTTCCGCGAATCGGCGCCGGATTTTCTGTCTAAACTTGGCGTCAAACCGCATCCTGATTATAGCCTTGAAGTGGCGAGCTGGAATCCCGGTCCGCGAACCTGGCAGCGCATCCAATCCCGCAGGGAGAATGAATGAGGAATCGGCACATGAAAGCGGCACAAATCGGGCGCTGGGGAATCGCTGCACTCGTTTTTTCAGTCGCGGCAGCAGCATCTGCGCAGCAACCTGCTCCGGCGTCCCAACCCGCTGGACCCGCACCGCCTGCGCCGGCCGCCGGCACGGCAAAGCCTTCGACGGAGCAGGACAACCAAGGCTCCAAATCGCAGTCCGGCAAATTCGCCACGCGCATCACGCCGGAACAAGCGCAACAACTCTTCGCGCTGGTCGACGAACTCATCAAGTTCTCGTCCGACGAAACCGGTTTGCCGGTCAAGAGCACTGTGAAGCGCACTCTGACCACGCGCACCGCCGTGGAAAGTTACCTCGACGAAAAGTTCAATGAGGACCAAGGCGCCAAGCGCCTGGAGCGCGATGAGATTGTCCTGAAGAAATTTGGCATGATCGACCACGACTTTGAGCTCAAGCCATTTCTGCTGGCGCTGCTGAAGGAACAGATCGAGGCCTACTACGATTCGAAGACCAAAACCGTCAACATTCTGGATTGGGTGGATCCCGATGAGCAGAAGCCGGTGATGGCGCACGAGCTGACCCACGCTTTGCAGGATCAGCACGCCGACCTGGAGAAGTGGAACAACCAGACTCCCGACGACGTGTCGCACGATGCGGCCGGCGATCAGGATCACCTGGCCCGCGACGAGATGGACACGGCGCGCGACGCCGTGGCGGAAGGCCAGGCAACGGCCGTGCATGATGGACTACATCCTGAAGCCGCTGGGCAAAAGCCTCGTCAAGGACCCTGAAGTGCTGGACGTGGTTCGCTCGCAGATGAACTCCAACGAAGACTCGCCGGTGATGGCGCGCGCGCCGCTGCTACTTTCGGAGTCGATGCTCTTTCCGTACCGCGAGGGCTTGAGCTTTGAGCAGGACATATGGATGGACCAGGGTCAGGCGGCCGCGTTTTCCGGCGCGCTCGACAGGCCGCCGTCGTCGAGCTGGGAGATCATCAATCCGCGCGTCTATGAGCAGAAGAAAATCCCGGCCATTCCGCTCTTGCCAAACATTCATCCCCTTGTCGACGAGCAGTACGTACCGTACGACATTGGCCAGATCGGCGAGCTCGACGTGCACATTATCACCGAGCTCTTCGGCGGCGACAACGCATCGCGCGACCTGACCCCTGCATGGGACGGCGGCCTTTACTGGGCCGGACAGTTGCGCAGCGCCACGACACCTGAAGAACAGGCCAGCACTAAATCCATTGGTCTTTTTTATCTTTCGGTCTGGAAGAGCGCCGACTCCGCGCAGGTTTTCAGCCGGCTCTACGCGAAGAACCTGGCCCGCAAATATTCGAGGGTTCAATTGCAGACGACCGCGGATGTGAACGCCCCGTCTGGTGACGGCTCCGTCGAGCAGGTGTACTCCACCGACGAGGGCCCGGTGGTCATCACCACGCGTGGCAAGCTGGTTTTTGTCTCGGAAAGTTTTCCGCTGCCGCTCGCGCGCAAGCTCACCTCGCTCATCCTCGATGCGCAGGGCGGAGGAGCGATGCGCATGACGTCGGCGCCGCCGCGCAGCGTGGATTTGGCTTTGACGCGTGCCGCCGTGGAAAGAACGGTGGCCTCGTCTGCCGGATCCCGGACTCTCTCCGGGGATCTCGTCCGGCTCTTCGGCGACTGCGGCGTGATGAAGGCGGCCGTGGACGCGGAATTGAGGGCGGTTGGAAGATAATTCGCCGCGCAGGCAGTCCGCTGCGCCTGGCGACTCTTTCAAAGAGGAAAAGCCGTCTCAAATCATGCCGACGCGCACCGCGTCAGCACTAGCCGCCGCGTTATGATGAAAGGCCGGCGGCGCTCCGCGCTTCCGCATTTTGGATTCGATTCCGGTTTACACAAGGAGACGCACGTGCAAGGCAAGCTGGAGCTGATGATGGGGCCGATGCGCAGCAACAAGACTGCGGAGCTGCAGCGCCGCGCCGATATGCGCCGCCAGTACGCGAAGCAATACGTGATGGTGCTTAAGCCGAGTGACGACACCAAGGGCGGGCCGGGCGTGGTCGAAAGCCGCAATCCCAACGGCGGCGGCAAGATGAGCGCGATTGAATTCCGCGCCGCCGACCCATGGGAGGTGCTCGGCGCCATTCGCGACACGGAGCAGAAGATCGGCAAACGCGTGGAATGCATTGCGATCGACGAAGGCCAGTTCGTCGATCAGCTTTTTCTATTCGTCAAGTATCTGCTCGATGCCGGCCACGATGTTCTGGTCGCCGGGCTCGATCTGGACTTTCGCGCCATGCCCTTCGGCGAGATGCTCAACTTGACATGGCTGGTGAACGCCTACGGCGGCAGCATTACCGAGTGCATGGCCTATTGCAGTTGCGGAGCGCGCGCTCTTTACTCGCAGCGGCTAATCGACGGCAAGCCCGCGGCCTTCGACAGTCCCATCAAAGTGTCCTGGCGACTCTTATGAGCCGCGCTGCGCCGAGCACTTCGTGCTTCCCGGCCGACAGCACTAATCTTGCTTCTGCCGTTCAATCCCGCTCCGCGTGCGGCCTCAATGCACTGCCCTCTCGTACTGGTTGGGTGCACCCGGCGTTGCGACACTGCCAGTGACGGTGGCGCCGCTTTCATGCTCGCGCGTTAGCGGAGCGGTGAGAGTGATGCCGGTGCCGGAGACCTCGGTTCCGACCCCGTGGGCCTTGGTGAGCGGTGCGGAGACCGTAATGGTGGCCGTTGGGAACCTGGCCATACGGACGATCACCGCCGTCTCGGAGTTCGCGCCACTGCCAATTGCGATGGTTTGGCCGTCGTTAAAGCCTCGGCCATTGGCGACTGGAATCTCGGTTGCGCCCGTGGCGGTGTCTGCGCTCAGCGTTGTTGCGCCTGCCGTGCCAACCGTCGCAATTTCGGCGGTCTCAAGGTTTGCGCCCGTTCCGATGCGGATTGTCCGGATCGCATCAAAGCCCTCTACGCTCGTGACCTTGATGTTTGTCGCGCCGGCATCCGAAGCGAAGGACAACCTGGTGGAGGGCGAAGTCGCGAAGTCCGTGCAGTTGCTGCCGGTATCAGCGCCATCGGGGAATCGTCCTGCGCTGGTGTCGGCTGCGCTGGCCGAAGGAAACTGCCCGAATCCGCCGATCTCTCCGGGCGCAGTCACGTAGCATCCACTTTTGCCCGGCCCCGAAGCAGCTTGATAACCCTCGGCAGCCCACGGATCGACGAGCAAACCGTAGTTGAGGCTGTCGACAACCGCGCCGGTGGCGTCGCGCAACACCATGCTGCCTTCCCGGCGAGAGATGATGCGGTCGAAGTACGGCACGCTGCTGGCGAGCTCGGGTCCGCCGAACCACTGGTCAGGTGCGGGCGATCCCTGGTAGCCAGCGGTCGTTACTGCTGCGTCGCGCACCACCGCGTCGATCGAGTGACTGTTGGCCAACGGGCTTGTCAGCGTGATCCCTGTGCCGAGCGCCTCGACAGGTTCGTTACTCGAGTGGGCAAAGGCCGTCGCCGGCTCAAAGCTGATCCCCGTTCCCCGATCGCTGAACGGAAGATTGGCAGAATGGTTGAACTTGAGCGGGGCAGCTAGAACGAGGCCTGTGCCCGGGTCCATCACTGTTTCGTCGCCGATATGCGCCTTGGCAAGAGCGGGAGCAAAGTCCAGGCTGGCGCCGGGACCGGCTCCGTTTACCGCGGTGACGGACACCTTTTCCAGGCTCGCCGGCGTGCCGATGTTGATTTTGTCGCCGACGGCAAAGCCATCGGTCCTGCGAACTCTAATGCTGTTCGCGCCTGCATTGGCAGGGCCCACGAGATTCGTGCGCGTGGCCTGCGTGCCGACCTCGGCGACAGTCACAGTTTCAATTCCGTGGCCGACGCTGTCGATATCGAGCCTGATCTTGTCGCCGACGGAGATGTTGGCAATCGATGTGACTTTAATGTTGGTCGACCCGGCTGCCGCGTCTGCGCCGAGATAGGCTTGCGTGCCCTCTTTGCCGACCGCGGTAACAGTCGCCACCTCGTACTTCTCACTGGAACGTGCGACGGCGGGATAGGATGCGCCGTATCCGAGAGCAATCTTCTCGCCGACCTTGAAGCCGTTCGCGCTGGTGACGGGCACGTTGGTCGATCCGGCGGGAATGGTGATCACCGGGCCCTCGGGGAGGGGTTGCCAGACTGTCGTATTCGGGGTGGCAGCCGTCCCGACGCTTGCAATTTTGCGCGACTCGGCTTCAGAACCGGCGCCGATGCTGATGCTGTCGCCAGCCGTCATGCCTTCCGTGTTCCGGACGTAGATTGTGGCGTCGCCCGCGCGCGTGGCCGCGGCAAGACCGGAGTCAGAGAGGCCGAGCAAGTAAAAGCCGTGAGCCTTAAGCGTGGTCCCCGCAGGAATCTTCACCGCCGAGAAGGTGGCCTTTTGAGCCGGGCGAACGGTCAGCGTCCAGTTGGAAATGTCGACCGCTTTGTCGCCGGCGTTATACAGTTCGATGAACGAGTTGGTCGAGTCGACCGGAGGACCGGCGCTGATACGGAATTCGTTCACCTTGACCGGGCTTACGTTGCGCACCTTTTCCGCTGTCGTTTCGGTTTGCATTCTGCCGGTCGCTTCGCTCTTCCACGAAGCGTTACCCACCAGGTCGCCGTTAAAGACCGCTGGCCCCGAGGTCACTTTGAAGGTTGCGCTCACGCTTGCTCCCGGAGCAATTACGCCAGCAAATGTCTTTGACGTCTCACTGGTTCCTTCAGCGACCGAGGTCCACTGGCCGCTGGGCAGGGCAATGCTCAAATTAAGATCTACGACTGTCGCACCGGTGGTGTTTGTAAACGTCACAGTGGTGTCTTGCGACGAGCCTGGCGTAAATGTCTGAAGCCCTGGCGGCGCGGCGGTTGCCGATGCAGGCGCTACGCTCAGCCGCTGCACATCGTAGTGCGCGGCCACCACATTCGCCTGCACAAGCTGGTCGGTTGCGTCGGACGGAAAAGTGCCCGCCGCGGTCATTGCGCCTTCATAGAATGTGCCCTGCGAGCCGTTGCTGTTGTCGCCGCCATTTCCCAGCAGTATCGCTCCCTGCTTGCGCATCGGATCATAGGTTGCGTTGACGCGCGGCCCATTAAACATCACCGACAAGTCGCCGCTTTGCGCGTCGCCGCCCATGCTTGTCCAGTGGTGCGGTTCGCCCTTGGCAATGGCTGTCACAAATCGCCAATCGACGCTGGGAAGGCCTACGCAAAATTTCGATCCATCGGAATTCGCGCAGCCCACGAGATTATTTTCCTGGTCGGTCATCACCCACGGGCCGGGGGGCGTGCCGTGAAACCACGGTGTGGCGTCGCCGTAATAGGCGGTCTCCATGGTGCCGTTGTCGTCATCGCGGCTGTCGGTCTCCGCATTGCCGTAGTCGAAGCAGCAGCCGTTGTTGAAGTGCAGGCCGTTGATCACCCAGTACTGCCCCTCCGCCTGGTCGTCGACCGCGGTGCCCTTCGCGTCGTCTTCGCGGAGGCCCATTCCCGGCTCAATGAATACGCCGTAGACCTTGTGGCCCATGATCGTAACCGGCGCCATGCCGGCGAGCGGAAGGTTGTTGAACCCGCCCATAGCCGGGCCGCTGAATCCGCCGCGGGGCGCCTGGGTCAGATCGTTATGCTTGCCAGATTGGTCATAGATCGTCGTGATCCAGCAGTAGGTGTTGGCGCAGAATTTGTCCTGCGCGGCTGCATCGGCATATCCGCCTGCATCGGGAACGGGTGAGGCGCTGGGTTGAACCACGCCGATGTTCAGCGTCTTGCCGTCTGACTGGCGCAGCACCTGGTAGAGCGGGCCGTTATAGCCGGCATAGAGCGCGCGCGTGGTGCTGTGAGCCGCAACGCACGGGTCACCGGCGGCGGCATAGATGTCGCACGGGCCATTCGGGCGCGCAGCAGCAGCCTTGGTTCCGCGCGCGGCGGTTTGCGCGGTGGTCAACGTAGCGCCAATGAACATGAAAGCCATTGCAAGCATAATTGCGAATCTGATTCCCGTTTTCATCATTCTTCAATCCTTCCAAAATGAACTTGCCGGGCGGCAGGAGCATGGTATGGGCTCCACATTAGCGCGACCACCATCCTCGCAATTGAAAGAGTCCCGGCGCAAGCATCGTCGAGGGCTCGCCGCCACGAACGGATACGGCGACTCACGGCGGAAATAGTGACCCAGGGCGGGAATATTGAGCATCTTGACCGCGAAAATACCGAACGGCCGTGAAAACGCTTACTTCCCTATTCAGCCCTTGTATCGCCTTTGCTCCGCGGGTGTCAACGGGCCTCCCTCGCGGAAATCAAGGGATGACTCTGCACTCCACGGCTCGGCTTAATGTCTGTGAGGGCCTGATAGTCACAAATCAGTCACGGTAGTGTATCCTCACATGCGAAATCCAGATCGCAGATTAGGAGTAGCTGCATTTCTGCATCGGCATCCGGAGGAGAGATGGACGCTAGAAACACTACTTTAAAAGTCGGCGATACGGATTCTCAAGGGAAGAAGGTCAGCGAGGTCTTTGCTTATGACCCTCTGAAGAAGTATGCAATCTGGGAGACAACCGATGGGAAAATCTCAGTTGACTGTGACGGAAATGAGATTCAGAACACTCCAGAATTGGCTGCGTTTGCCATACAGATTGGCAACCTAACTTCTGGCAGGGCTGCCTTCGAGAATAAGTACAACTCACACATCGCATACGCGTATAAACAATGCCTCGACGGGGATAGCCCTGGAGCAATCAAAACCTTAGAAACGACGCTGGCAGAAATCCGCCGTTTGCTCAAGGCCGCCAGATCCTCAAAGGTGGCATATCTTTTGGGGGCGTTGATCTCAGCAATCATTCTTGAGATCGCCTGGATATTCTTCAGGGTTTACGAAGCCAATTGTCCAAAACTCGGCCAATATGATGCCACTGTAACTGGGATAGCTGTTTCGATCCTGGGCGGGGTTTTGTCAATTACCAACGGTCTCCGGACGCAGAGTTTTGATTTGGATGATCCCTTCTTCATGACGATGCTCTATGGCGGGCTTCGAGTGGTTATTGCGGTTCTCACTGGATTTGTGACAACTCTCATGGTGCAAACTGGGGTTGTGCTGTCATTCCTTAAGGAACAGAATGCATATGGGGGGTTTCTTCTTGCTTGTTTCCTGGGAGGCTATAGCGAACGCTGGGTTTCAAATTCGCTTCGCAACCTTGAGAAGACGCCTGAGTCTTGATCCCCAAGTCATGTAATTGTGAATTGCGCGGGCGCGGTTGAATTGCGGGAATGAGCCGTAATGATCCGCAATCGATTTGCGTCAAAAATGAGTCGCAGGATTGTTGATGCAATTCTCCCTTATCATTCGCTACCTGGGTTGACAACCGTGCGGCCAGCTTCTGGGTCGATTTTGTGGCCTGGTGAAACGACCATATTCGCAAACCGTTACCGGCTTCAGGGCAGGAACCCCTCTCCCCAGTCGAAGCGGCATGCTGAGGTGTTGATCCAGCAGTAATTTGCGGATACCCCGGTCAACCGCCCACATTCATACACGCCGACATTCAGGGTGTGACGCCAATTTACTCGCGCCCGGCATGTTTCTGTGCGCGCAGGACCCGTCGCAGAAGAGCATCCAGGCCTGCCTTAATTGGTGTGTACTCGTCGAGCGGCAAGCTACCGGAGAGCTTCTCGCGCTCGATCGCAAACATCTCTTCTTTGATCAGGTTCAGCAGTACATCATTTGAGTTTGTCGAAGGAACTGCATGACCAGCCACCGCTACAACTGATCGCGATTTAGCCTCCGGCAACGTCAGCGTATGCGGCTTTTCAGCGTCCGACCGGTCAGCAGCTCCGACTCCCGTGTCAACTGCCTCGGCTCTTCTTCGCAACAGAAACCCGGCAGCAACAACGAGGAGGAGAGCGAGGGCAGCGAGAATCCAACCTTTGTATTTTGAGAGCGGGTCAGGAGAGCCGATCGGCGGCCCGAGCCCGCCCCCCGGGCGATTGCTGATTCCGTTTCCATCTCCGACGCCAGGGTCCATGCCGCCTTGCGGAGCCATCCCAGCGCTCTGAGCATCGGCCGGCATCTGCCCTTCGCCGGAGATGGAGAAGGCAATCCTCTGCCCGGGTTGTACGTTCTTTGCGCGAAACGTCTGAACCCTCGGATCCTCCTGGGCCGATTGAAACATCGATCCCTCGGCGGGCTTGAATTCAATCCCTTGCGCGGCGTAGACCACGAGATTATCCGCCCGCATCTGCAGCCGGGGGTGAAACGTGTATTTACCGTTGTACGCAACGTGATATTGAACCTCGAACAGCGTCTCCTTTTCGCCTTGGTCCGGTTGAATCGGAGTGTTGAAAGTGTAGTGTCCCTTTTCGCTCAATGGAGTCAAGTGCGTATTCGTGCCTAAGCCGCCGGGACGCGTGGCGGCCGCACTATCGATTTCTGCGTCGTCTGGAAGCACGACTTCAAATGTGTTTGCACTGAACTGGGTTTTGGGCGGCAAGCTGGTGTTGCGCACAAGAAATCTCTCATGAACGCGCATCATGCCGCCGGCGGCTTCGATAAGGTACATATCCGCGTCAACGGCCACGCCATCGACCTTTGCCGCGACATCGTAGACCGTCACATTACCTGGCGCGTCGCCCTGAGGAGCCGCGATGAAATAGGATGCGCCCTGGTGTGTCACGCGAATCAGGTACGGTCCCATTCCAGGCGCGTCAATGGAATACAGACCACTGCCGTCAGTGGTTGCGCTTGCCGCCTCGTTCATACCTGCCTGCACGTCGACAAGAACCACCGTATCGCCAGCCGACGGCCGGTTCGTTGTCTTGTTCGTTACGGTTCCGGTGATTGAGACGGCTTGAGCTGCGACTCCACAGGCAAGAAACATCAGCGCAGCAACGCGTGGGAAGATCTTTGTTGGTTTCATCGACGTCCTATCCATTTGCCATGCTCAGTTGTGTTGATTCGTTCGATCCGAACGCCAATCCCGCGGCCTTGAGAAAGTCGGAAGGCGGGGTTCCGCCCGCAAAGATCCAGACAAAGTCGTTCGGCAATTCACGAACCGTTCCGTCTTGTTCAATCAAAACGCTTCCAACTCGAAACTCAGTGGGGATTGAATTAAAGAGCACTTCAACTTTGTGTGAGCCGATGTACTCGGCGATGCGTTTTGCATTTCGATCCTTAAGCCGGCTGAATTCACCACGCCGGTAGGAGAGCGTAACCTTGTTGCCGGCCTGATGCGCCAGCCCCATCGCTGCCTCCACTGCGCTGTCGCCGCCGCCGACCACCAGAATGTTCTTGTCTGTGTAGTGATCCGCCTCAATCAAACGGTAAAGCACATGAGGAAGCTCCTCTCCTTTCACCCCTAGCTTCCGTGGGGTTCCTGCGCGGCCTAACGCCATCACCGAAGCGCGCGCACGGTACTCCCCATTCCGCGTGCGCACGCGGAATACTCCGTTTGAGTCGGCGGCCACTGAGTCCACTCCCTCGCCCTCGCGAATATTCAAGTCTGTCCTGGCCATGATCTTCTCCCAGAACTTCAGCAAGTCTTCTTTGGAAAGGGCCATCTTGCTGAATTTTCCATGCAGCGGGAACTCGACCGGGCTGGTCATGACGAGCTTCTGACGAGGATATTTTGAAACGGTCCCGCCGACTTGCTCGCGCTCCAAGGTGAGGGCTTTCAGGCCGCGCTCCGACGCTCGCAGCGATGCACTGATTCCCGCGGGTCCGGCGCCAATGATGATCACATCGAATACGTCCGATCCGGGAATCCTGGCGCGTAGTTCGCCAATTCGCTCGGTGATCGCATCGACGCAATCGCGGCCCTGGTTCACGGCATTCTTGATCAGGGCCAGCCCGCCCAGTTCACCGGCGATGAAAAGATTGTCGACGCTCGACTCATAATTCTCGCGGATCAAAGGAAGGTCTGCTCCGGAACTTGGCTTGGCCATGGCCATGGTAATCGCGCCAACCGGGCACTCTTCCGCGCAGAGGCCATGGCCGACACACTTATGTCCATTGATGATGGTTGCTTTGCCGCCGATCAGCGCGAGCACGTCTCCCTCTGGGCAAACAGAAACGCATCCTCCGCAGCCGATGCACGAATCCAAATCGATCTTCGGATGCTGCGCCCTCGGCCCATCGGAGAATAGCGGACCACGATCCGCTGCCTCGCGAGCCAGCTTCTGCTTGCGCTTTTCCGCGCGCCAATAGCGGGCCATAAAGAACCCGAGCACGCTGCCGGCAATCAACCAGGTAAGAAGTGTCTCCATGTTTCAGCGCATTCCAAAGGAAATGAAGCCGAGTCCAGAAACAACAACGATATGAATGATGGCAAGAATCGCAAATGCGTAACTGAATGGCCGGTGAATTACATGCCAGAGGTGGAAGACCCGCTGCGTTTGATCGAGGAACAAAACGCGCTTGGATAGCTGGATGTTCTTTCGCACAATGCGGACGATTTGCTCAACCTCGCGGTTCCCAGTCGAAAACAGGCCTCCGATTGAGATAAGCCTGCCGCCAAATCCACAAGACGCGCGCCGCAGGCGCGCCGCGCGAAACGGAAGCCCCAGGTCCAGGGTGATCATTTCTCCAACTGCTCGCAGCGGGCCGAGGTGCCGGATGTGTTCTTTCGCGGGAACCTGGAGAGCCCTTTGCAACTGTTCCCTGGAGAAAGTCGATTGCGCGAGCAAAACCCCGTCAGGCTCCAGTTCGCTGTTTCGCCACTCAGTCAGTGAAAGCTCCGCGGCCGTCAACGACCGCGGAATCTGCGAGTAGAGATAACGTCCGATGATCCCGCTTAAAGCGACAGCGAGCATGATCCAAAAAGCAAAACCGGCGATGCCCTGAAACTTGAACGAGGCGTGAAAAGCGATCACAATCGGCGCTGAGACGCCCGCAATCACGTGAAAATCCATCCAGTGCCGCGCTGTTCCCCAGCGGCCCAGCCACGGGATGACCTTGCGTAACGCGTAAAGAAAAATAATGAAGAAAAGCACGGTGCCGAGCACGCCCAGCTTGAGGCCAATGCTTCCGCTCGGCTTGAGCAGTTCATGCTTCTCCGAATAGGGGCGTTGATCGAGGGGAAGCATGTAGTAGCTCGCGCCATAGATGCCGATTGCAGCCAGAAAGATGAAAGACGCTGTTGCCGCGATGAATACGCGAATGTGGTGACCGCGTTCTTTATTTTTTCCGCGATCGCGTGAGGCGGCCACGCTTGGGATATTGCTTTGCAGAAGAGACATATTCACTCCCTCCCCATGTCGCCGGTCAGGGCTGGGCGCACGACGGGCTGCTGATCGGAATTCGTCCCGCTATTGAGGACTTTCACCTCTGGCTTCTGCTCAACGCTTGTCGAGAAGGTTTGATAATTCCCAAAGAAATGAGTGTTGCGCCAATGTTGCCGCGGAGTTGTTACATCCACGACTGCCAGCACCGGCATCATGAGCTGGGGAGTTTCTGTTCCGAGCTGCGTCGCCTTATATTCCACATGAATGCTGAGCGAGCGCAGCCCCACATCGTTCATTTCGTGAAGCAGCGACGCATCCATCTTCACTACGGCGCCAGATTCCTTGTCGAGCCAGGCGGTTCCCTGAAGGTAGAGAGGGTACTCGCGGCCGCGTAACGCCAGCGCAGCAGGCGAACGCCTTCCAGGGATCTCGGTGAAAACGATTGGAATCGTTGCTCTCCCTTGAATCGACTCCTCGGGGTGAGTCTCAAACTGAAAGCTGTCGCGGTAATAGGGATGGAAAACGACCAGCATGGTCGACATCCCGTTCGAAATCAGCATTGGAAATGACAGCAGCTTGTGCCTGAATCCGGCCGATTCAATGCGCGATTCAGTCAATTGGAAATCGTCCTCGTTGCCGCTCATCATGATCAGGTAATCGAACTGCTCTCTCGCCGATGCTTCGACATGCCCGTCTTCGGCGAGCTTTTCCTGAATCACAGTTTCAGTGCAGTGAACGTCAGCCAACCGCTCGAGATACGCTGAGATTTGCTTTTCCACAAGCGCCACTGCGCCTGCCTCATTTTGAGCCGGCGCTGCCGGTGCGCAGCAAAGCGCCGCCAGGAGAAGCCCCGCGGGAATGCTCCATGATCTATGGATGATTCGCATCGGCCATTCTCCTTAGAGGCGCCCGGTTGTTGAATCTCAGCCCGACGGTGTTTGTCCATTGGTTGTAATTCAGTGAGCCGCCGCGCTGCGCCGTAAACATGCTTTCTACGAAGAGGCGCGAGCCAAGATTTGTGTCCAGCACCAGATTTCCGAAATCCGAACCGCTGTTCGTGGCGGCGGATGAGGAGTAAGCGTAGCGGCCGGCCTGGAGGTTCAGCCGAAAACGCTCCAGAACATCTCTCGATACCGTCAACGTGGTGTAAGTGCCGGAGGCAAACACGCTGTCGAATTTGGAATACCGCGCATCAACCTCCAAGCCGGTCTTCCAGATGTTCGCGACGGTTAGACCGAACATTTTGTTCAAAGAGTTCTTCGGGTCCGTCGAGTCTTTGCTCTGTCCCAGGGTGAAATAGCCGGCGATGTGGAACGGAAACTCCACCCGCGCACCGCCGTTAACGCCCTGATAGAGATACGCATCCAGGAGCCCCGTGCCTACCAGTGTCGGGTCGTAGGTTGGCACGTCGCGGAAGTAAGTGTCTGTCAGGTCGATTGTGACTCGCGGATGCACCTGCACTTGCAGCGACAGCAGGCTCTGACCAAGGCCGATGCTCACGGCCGGCGTTGAAGGGTTGGAGGTCGGCCGATCGATCTGCATCGAGTGATAAATCGAAAAGTAACGCTTGAATGAAAACTGGTTCTCTGTAAAGACGAAAGGACGCGTGATCGACCAATGCATCATCTCGACTCCGGCGCCAGCCGTGACTGCATAACGAAAACTCTCGTAACTTCCACCGTGGATGTTGAAGTATGCGCCGCCAATTCGCCGCTGCGGGTCGTAGTCCCAGGCCGCCGGATCGGGTGTCGAGCCGCCAAATACGCTTACTACGGCGCGGGACCCCACGGTTCTCCCGACATAGCCTCCGTCGATGGCTTCAAGGCTGCTTGCCCAGGGCAGATATAGCCGCCCTATCCCCGCGCTCCAGTGCGAGTCAGGATTGATGTAGCTCAAGCTCATCAGATAAGTCCGGTTCAAGACGTCCTGAATCGTTGGCTGCGACGGCGTTGAGCCGGTCTGCAGTTCGCCACGCCAGTAGCCATTCAGATTCCAATGCGTGCCACGGATGCGCGTGAAATCTGCACGGAACACCATCCCGTATTCCGTGGTCGTAATACCGCCCTGCCCGGACTGTCTGATCGTGCTCATGTCGAATCCAATGCGGCCGCGGATTTGATTGACCTCCGGGAGTGGCGGGCGGGGAATGGTATCCCGCACCTCCTCGTCCAGCGGATCGCCCTCGCTGAAGCTGATCACGATCGGATATTGACGCGTACTTCCAACGGCGTCTCTCGCCACGAGGTGCTCCACTTCAACATCCGCTAGCGCCACAACGTCGCCTGGGACGATGTCGCGCCCCGATTTCGAAACTTCGCACACTGCCGAGGTTGACGCGACCGCAACCACAGTGAGCTTGGCAACAATTCCTGGCTCAATTGCGGTGTTCGAACTGTCAGTAGCTGGCTTCGTTGGATCCTGCTTGAGAAGCAGCGCCATCCCTTCGGTCAGTCCTGCGTCGCGGCCACCGTCGATGTATGCGTTTTGCCCATTGATATAAAGCACCTGAAAGCTCGTGCGCACTGGTGCTGGTGTCGACGGAGCGGGCCCTGTCGAAGCCTGTCCCGGATCTTGCGCGACACTCATCGGAACGACAAGGAGGATCCAACATAGGGGGAGGGGCCGCATACGCCTTAACCGCCTCCGTTCTTATGGCACGCATAACAGTTCACGCTGTTGTACACGTACCCGGTGATGCCGCGATGATCCCCGTCGGTCGCCGATTGACTGTGGCATCCAGTGCATTGGAAGACAGAATAGTCAGATGAGTTGGTGTGGCACGTCGCGCACACGCCGTTCGCGTTGCCGTGATTCAACGGGAAGAAAGTGTGGTAACTCGCGGGCAAGGTTGCGGGAATCCACGCCGTTGTCGTGTGACACGTGGTGCATGTGGTGGGCCAGCCAGCCGCTACGTGATTGGGATTCGTTGTTCCTGTAAAGTCTGCTGCGTGGCAGGAGTAACATGCGGTCGGAGTTCCCGCGAAGACGTTATTGATGTGGCATTTCACACAATCCACTGTGGTGTGAGCGCCCGTCAGCGGGAACGGCGTGTTGTTGTGATCGAATGTCGCTCCGGTCCATGCTGTCGTGGTGTGGCAAGTATCGCATGTGGTCGGGAACCCGGCGGCGGCATGATTCGGGTCCGTTGTACCATTCCAATCGGTCTGGTGGCACCCGTAACACGTCGTAGGCAACGTCGTGTAATTGTTGTTTGTATGGCACTGCGTGCAAGCAACCGTAGTGTGCGCACCGGTCAGTGGGAACGCAGTGTTGTTGTGATTAAACGACGAAGGGCTCCACGCACTCGTCGAATGACAGATCGAACAATCCGTCGGAAACCCTGAGGCCACGTGATTGGGATTTGTTGTGCCGTTGAAATCCGCCTGATGGCACGAATAACAAGCCGTTGGCGTGTTTGAGTAATTGTTATTGGTGTGGCACTGGGTACAGGTCAGCGTGGCGTGCGCTCCTGTAAGTGGATAGTTGGCATACAGCGCATGGTTGAAATTGACGTTGACCCAGTCCGTTGTCGTATGGCACGTGTCGCAGGTCGTCGGGAATCCCGCCGCGGTATGACTCGGGTTGGTCGTTCCATTCCAATCTGTCTGGTGGCAGCCGTAGCAGGTCGTGGGCAACGTGCTGTAGTTGTTATTGGTATGGCATTGCGCGCAAGCCAAGGTCGCATGGGCTCCCGTCAGCGGAAACACAGTCGCGTGATTGAAAGTCGAGGGCGACCAGGCGCTCGTTGTGTGGCAAAGCGAGCAATCGGTCGGGAAGCCGGCCGCAGCGTGATTCGGATTCGTTGTTCCCGCAAAATCCGGCTGATGGCAGCCGTAGCAGGATGCTGGTGTATTGGCGAACACATTATTCGCGTGGCAGGCTGTACAGGGCAGCGTGGCGTGCGCGCCCGTTAGCGCATAGCCCGTATATTTCAGATGGTCGAATTTCGCATTGAACCATGTGTCCATGGTGTGGCACGATTCGCAGGTTGTAGGGAAGCCTGCTGCGGCATGGTTCACCACGGGAGTCTTGAAATCAGCCTGGTGGCACGAATAACATGCCGTTGATAGTCCCGTGAACTGCCCGGCCGCGGCGTTCTTATGGCAGTCGTCGCATTGCAACAATGCATGCGCGCCCACCAGCGGGAATCGATTCTGATGATCGCGAATCTGCTGGAGCGAGGCTTGCCATCCCTTCACCGAGTGGCAGCTCTCGCAGTTGGCTCCGAATTGCCGGCGATGTATGTCGGCGTGGCAATCGGCGCAACGCGTGCTTACATTCTTGAATGTCAGACTCAGATGGCACTTGGTGCACGGCACTTTTGCATGCATGCCCGCGCAGCGGATATCCGGTTTGGTCGTGATTGAACTCGGGATTCGAGCGAATCGGTTTCCAACTCGTGTAGCTATGGCACTCCATGCAGGGAGTCGAGATCGGCCCGTGCGGGTTGGTGATTTTGGCCTGCGGACCTCCAACGCTGGGCCGCGAATTGTCGGGCGCCTGCTCGAGCGCCGCGCCCGCAAGGAGCGGGAACAGTCCGGCGGCAATCACAATAATCCAGCGTCTTCGCTTCATCGATCTCTTCGTCTGCTCCAGCGCGCAAGCTGAATCCATCGGTGACTCAGCCTTCAGTGTTGCGGGCTGGAAGCAATGTCCCGCTCTCAAGCGTTGAGCGACATCTGCATGCTCGCTCGGAGCGTGCTCACAGATTTCCCGATGGCGCAAATCTCTCGCGCGCGGTTACAGTGTTTTGCCGGAATCATCCAGGCGCTGGCTGACGTGATCCTTGCGTCGGCAGCCGTGCGCGGGCTTCCTCTAACGGGAGATGAGTCCGGAAATTGTGCAGTTAGGGCAACTCATTACCAATGGTGCAGCTTCACAAGCCATGAAGCTTGGGGAAGAACGGGAGCCCAGAATCAAGGGGTTGATTCGCGTTTAGCTTACAACAGATGCTGCGATGGGCGCATTAGGAATCAGTCACGTGAGACGTTACGCAAGGCATTCTTCGGCCCACTGGAATGACTTTTTCGTCATCTTGCGGCCCCGGTTGCGTGACAGGCCTCGCATGCAGAGGGGGTCGGTTTATAGAAGAGCACTGTATTTCCGCCGACAACTTTCTTGAGCGTATGACAAGCGGAACATGCGACATTTTCATGCCCTCCTTTGAGCGGAAAAGCTGTCTTGTCGTGGTCGAAAAGCGAAGGCTGCCATTGGATCGTATTGTGGCAACTTGCGCAGTCGGCCCCTCGTGTACCGAACTGGTCTGCATGCGGATTCTGGTGGCAATCGCCGCAATTGACGGGGGTTTTCGCGAAGTCCACGTGCTGCATATTCAACTCCAGATTCGGCGGTTTATGGCAGTCCGCACATGGAACCGCGCGGTGTGCGCCAACTAACGGAAACCGCGTCTTTTCATGATCGAATTTCGATAGATCTTTCCAGTCATGTGTCGAGTGACAAGCCTCGCATCCGACCGGTTTGCCTGTGGCGCCGAGCGCCTGCATCCGATCGGCGAATTGGTTTTTGTGCACATCTTCGTGGCAGGTTGTGCAGCCGAGTTGATCGAAATGGTACGGTATTACTTTTGTACCTGACATTGGCTTATGGCATTCGTTGCAGGGTACCGCTAGATGGCCGCCGGTAAGTGGGAATCTCAAACCCTGGTGCTTCTCGATCGTGAAGCTGGTCGTCTTGAACGTTGCACCGTTGTGGCATTGCTCGCAGCGATTGCGCCAAGGGGCACCCGCGAACTGGCCTTCATGTTCATCGCGGTGGCAGTCGACACAGGCGGCAAACTTGATCTTGAATTTCGTTGCGGTACCGGCCGGCACGTGGCAAGCGGCACAACTCACATTTGCATGCGGAGCAGTGAGCGGAAAGCCGGTCTTGGCATGGTCCGAGATTGAAAACGTCGATGGGCTCCAGCCTTGTGCGGTGTGGCAGCCTTCGCAACGGCCGCCGTCTGGACGTTTCGCAAATTGGCCGCCATGCGGATCCGGTTTATGGCAGTCTGCGCAATGCTCATGTGGAATCGGCGCCTTGAAATCCCCGCCGACGTGGCAGCTCAAACATTGAACCCCGGCATGTTTCCCGAGCAACGGGAAACTGGTCTTTGCGTGATCGAAGCTCTCTGCGAAGCGCGTTCTCTTCCATGACGTCGTTGCATGGCAGGACTCGCAACTCTGCTTGAACGATCCGTTGTGCGGGTCTCTATGACAATCGGAGCAACTGGCGAACGCAAGGCCAGCGTATCGAGCCTGGCCATTTGCCCCAGGCGTATGGCAGCTCTCACATTTCACTTGCTGGTGGGCTCCGGTGAGTGGATACTGCGTCCTGGAATGGTCAAATGCTTTCTGGTCGACGCTTGCGGCCTTCCAATCCGTGGTTGAGTGGCATTGTGCGCAATTGCTTCCTAATCGGCCTTGGTGGGCATCCTCATGGCATGTGGCGCAACTTGGCGTCAGCCCCATCCATGTGCGATTCAGATCCTTGCTCGCTAGAAGCGCTCGCTGCGGCGCTGCGATGTGTTGCAGATTGTGGCAGGCGCGGCAGCTCACGCCCGCATGTTTACCGTCAAGGGCAAAACCTGTCGTAGAGTGATTGAATCCCTGTGGAGTTGGATTCCAGTGCACCATCTGGAAATCGACGCCGTTGTGATCGGAATGGCATTTCACACAAGCCGCGCCGGGCGCGCCCGATCGCGGGAACGTTGCATGAAGACCTTTGTTCAGTTGGATCTCGTTGGCAATTTCCCGATGGCAATCCAGGCATTTGAAAGAAGGCGCCTGCACTGAAACCTGGTGACATTGGATGCAGTTTGAGGCACCGCTCAGGCCTTGATGCGCCTTCGCCAGCGGTCCAGGCGAGATTTGCGCCGTCCCTGGAAAGCTAAAACACAACGCAAGACCGATTAGCAGGAGCGTGCGGAGGCGCCAATCGCCACGACTCGATCTCAAGCAACGCTGGCATCTGCTTCTAGCGCTTTGCTTCTGTCTCATCGAGCTCGGTCCCTCCGGGCGATTCTTTGGCGTCGATTTTGAGGGCCCACGATATGTTCCAAGAGAGAAGGACATGGCGTTGATCTCGAAATTGCGTGAAGTAGCAGTTCTTCGCTTTTAGGGGCCCATGCAGGCGACAGGGTACGAAGCCGCAAACGGTCTACGCTGAGTACCAGAGGAAGTGCCCGGAACGCCGAACGCCAAACCGGTGAAAAGGAGGATCCAGTTCTTGGAAGTATGCCAAACGAGAGCGGAAGCTGACTAGATTGAAATCCGGGTTCAAGAAAACTTTCGTTTGCAACGAGGATTCCCGAGCGGAGCCTCGATCCCCTGTTTCAACGTCAACGCGGACCGGTCCTGTATATCGCGCCTGGTGCTGCCTCTTTCTTCTTCGGCGCATTGGCTGCATAAGTCGTACCGCGGGCAACGGGGCATTAGTCAGGCCGTCCCGTGTAATGCTGCGCGTGATGCACCTCAGAATGATCTTCAAGAGATTCCAAGTGGGTGGTAACTTCCGCAGGCACTTCCATATCCATGGTGAGGCGCTCCTCAAGCATTGTTGCCAGCCGATGTGCCTCGCCGACCGCCATGGAATGAGGAAACAGAAGGTGAACCTCGATGATCTGCCGATAGCCTGTGGTGCGGAAGCGCACCCCGTGATACTGCACTCCCAATTCCTGACAGATGACATCGAGCCGATTGCGAATCTCGTGGCCGACCCGGGGGTCGGAGTAATCGAGCAATCCCTTCATGGAGTGCCACATGAGCCGGCCGCCTGACCACAGGATGTTTGCTGCCACGGCATAGGCGACGAGCGGGTCAAAGGTTTTCCAGCCGGTCATCATCACCAACGCCAGACCGGCGACGACGCCAAAGCTCGTCCAGCTGTCGGTCAAAACATGCTTTCCGTCTGCCTCGAGGATCAAGGAGTGATTCCTTCTGCCCATCCGCACCAAATACCAGCCCAGAAACGCGTTCAGTACGCCGGCAGCGAGGACGAGAATCACTCCATTTCCGATGTGATCGAGAGTCAGACCATGTTTCCACTTTTGAGTGGTTGTAATAATGATGCTTCCGGCAGCCAGGGCGATCATTGCGCCTTCAAAACCGGCGGAGAAGAAGGTGATTCGCTCGAATCCGTAGTGAAAGTGCGGAACGGCCGGCCGGGCACTGAGCCACAAACTGAACACAGCGAATGCGACTGCGACCACATGCACTACCGATTCCGCTGCATCGGAAAAGATGGCAGAGGACCCCGTATACAGGTAAGCTCCCATCTTGCTGAGCAACATAATCACGCCAACGGCCAATGACAACCGCATGGCGAAACGAGCATCTCGATTCTGCTGTTCGATTTTGCTCGACGGGACTTTCGATGGCGGAGCCATCACGCCCTACCCTTCCAGGGACAAAGTAACAAATCTTTGCAGCCAGTCTACGCTTGCTATGGTTCCTCGTCAGTGACGCTCCGGCGCGGTCCGGATTTCGTTGACTTATCGAAGCGAGCCTGTTGCTCATTCGCGAATCTGAGTTCGATCAGCAACTTGGGAGGAGTATGCGCCGCCGGAGATGACGATCTGTTCATTTAGCTTTGTTGCGCCAGTGATTTAGCATCTATCCATTGTGATCGTTTTGCAACAGCATCACACCGTCTGTCGAATTCTCTGCCTGCTCGCAACGTTTTCAATTCCTGGATTTGCTTTCCGCGCGAGTGCGCAGAGTACGACTGGCGGCCTACCTGACGCGCCAACGCCCCAGGTGCAGGAAAACGACGGGCCGGTCACGATCCGGGGCACTCCGCTTCGCTTACTCAAGGACCAGGAAGCCATCTGGACAAGCCCCGCGCGTCTTCGCGATACCAATGCGCTTGGCCCGGTAGTACTGGTTCTCGCAACCACCCTAGCCATCACCGCCGACCACCAGGTGATGTCTTCTTCGAGGTTGCAGAATCCATCGCTCAACAGCGAAGCCACCACGGCCTCGAATGGTCTGGTCGGCGGCTTCATCGCCGCCCCAGCCACCATCTTTGCATTGGGCGCAATGCATCACGACGACCACGCAACCGAAACGGGCATCCTCGGCGGAGAAGCTGTCGTGGATAGTCTCGTTGTATCCGAAGTTCTCAAAGCCATATCGATGCGTGAACGTCCCACGGTCGATGGCGCAAAAGGAAAGTTCTTTGAAAGCGGCGTCGGCCTCGACTCGTCCTTCCCTTCAAACCACGCCATCGTCGCGTGGTCTTCCGCCGCAGTCATTGCGTCGGAATACCCTGGGGCGTTGACCGAGATTGCTGCTTACGGACTTGCAACCGGCGTCAGCGTAACGCGCGTTCTCGCACGCCAGCACTTCCCTTCCGACGTTCTAGTGGGCAGCGCTGTCGGCTGGATGATCGGGCGCTACGTCGTCCACAAGCATCGTCGCACCGACTGGCTTACTGCACACTGGGGCCGATCGCGTTCTTCTGCTTACCCCAGTTGAAGTAGCGGCCGAGCACGACTTTGACGATGAGATGGTCGGTTGAAGCGGTCGCTCCCCATCCAGCGCCGAAGTTGATTTCCCACTTCGGCGAGACGAAGAGATTGACGACGGGAAAAACCTGATGTTGCTGGTTGTGCAGATTGACGAAGTGTCCAACCTCGCCCCAATAGCCGTAGTATTCAATGCCGAAGTTGAATTTGGGTTTTGGCTGATAAGTGATCGTCGCCGCGGGGCCGAAGGTCACGCCATGCGGCGACACATCGCGATAGTAATCGTTCACTACGGACTGCGGCGTTCCCGGCGGCAATGAAGTGGGATGGATGCCCCAATTCATCGTCGTGTTGACCGACCCGTACCATTTGCCAATGGTCTTGTCGGCGATGGGCATGATCTGCCAGACCCAGGTGGGATTGGCATAGGCAGCGCGCGCGTAGCCAATCTCGTTGGACAAACTGACTCCAACCGGCCAATGCCAACTGGGTGGGACGCGCACGCGAGGGCGAATATGATCGCCTACCCACTGAATGCCAGTGCCGCTGTGCTCCTCGGTAAAGACGTAGAATCCAACCTCTGACCAGTCGTTGATTCCCTGGGTGAACTCAACGGTTTCGTGCTCCTGCCCTTGCGTCGGCAGCATTCCGAATTGTGTTGTAGTGCCGCCTTCGACGGTGTAGTTGCTGTGCAGTTCGACGAGCAGTGTGCGGGGCGCCTGAGTCTCCGAAGGGTAGACCTGAATTTCATAGTTATCCTGAGAGACCAAGGGAGGGCAGGCGAAGACACCTAACGCCAGTGCGGCGAGGACAGGGATAATGCAGCGCGGAGAGAATGATGCCTGCATTCTACCTCTGGATCAGACGCAATCAAAGAGCATCATGAACCCCGAGTCCATGTGGTCCTGCTGATGGCAATGAAAGAGCGTTTTGCCGGGATTGCTTGCAGTGAACGCTACTTCTGTTGTCTTGCCGGCGGCGAGAAGAACGACGTCCTTGAGAAACGCTGAATCGATGGGGAAATTTCTGCGATTGACCATACGGATCGAATAGTCCGGTCGACATTCCGCACGCAATCTGCGAGCTGGTTACAAAAAAACTGTCGTGCGCTCGTCTTCAGTCTAAACGCATCGAGTCGGCGTTCAAAGTTTCAACCGGTCAGCATGATCGAGAATGACGATTTATTCATTCTTGGCTGCAGCAGGCTGCCATTTGGATCTCTTTGCGGGTCAGATAATGCATGAGGTTACGGCGCTGTTCTACGAGTGGCTGTTTTATCAAGCGATACCCTTTCGGCCCACGGCAAACCATCACCTCAACATTTTGCCGGCTTGTCCTTTTCGCGCTCTCCGTGGTCTACATCCTGGCGTATCCATCCGCCGGTGCGCAAGAGCCTCTCAGCCCTTCAACCAATCGTAGCCCTCTCCCAGATGCGCCCCTTCCGATACAAGCTAGCGGCCAGTTGGGATCAAATGGCCCGCAGCAGGCCGCGACCGGCGAGATTTCGGGGACGGTGCTCGACACAAACGGAGACGTCGTGGAAGGCGCGCACGTGACCCTATCGGCTTCGGCCAGCTTCAAGAAACGGACCGTGGTGTCCGGCGGCGATGGTCAATTTGTCTTCGCAGATCTGCCACCTGCGGTTTACACGATTACGGTGTCCGGCCAGGGTATGAGCAATTTCACCTCGCCGCACATTCCGTTGGGAGCGAACCAGTCTTTCGTCGTTCCTCGAATAGCTTTGGCTGTCTCCGGTGGATCCACAAGCGTGACCGTGAGCGGAAACAAGGAGGAATTGGCTGAGGAGCAGGTGCGAATCGCGGTCCAGCAGCGCGTGGTCGGGATCTTTCCCAATTTCTACAGTTCATACGATTGGAACGCGCCACCGATGGAGGCCCGGCAGAAACTTCAATTGGGCATCCGATCGGTCATCGATCCCGTATCCTTTCTGGGAGTGGCGGCAATCGCGGGCGCAGAGCAATACGAGAATGTTTTCCCCGCGTATGGAACCGGAATAGAAGGATATGGAAAGCGCTACGGCGCAGCCCTGGCAACGCATGTTTCGGCCGACCTGTTGAGCAGAGCTGTTTACCCTGCGATCTTTCACCAGGACCCGCGCTATTTCTATAAGGGCAATGGGAGCATCCGGTCGCGCGTTCTGTATGCGATATCTGCCGCCGTGATGGCCAGGGACGACGATGGGCGGTGGAGGCCAAACTATTCGAACGTGCTTGGCAACTTCTCGGCAGGCGCTATTTCGAACCTCTACTATCCGGCCTCCGATCGTGGCGCATCGCTGGTCTTCTTGAATGGCCTTGCGGACACGGGCGGAGATGCCGCGGCGAATCTTGTCCGCGAGTTTATCCTGAAGCGGTTCACCTCTCACGCTCCCAAAGGAGCGGCGGGTCAGCCGTAGCAGACCGATGCCTTCTTCTATTTCATCGTGTTCCCGTGAATCGAAGGACATGCCAAGTGACGGGATTCAAACGCTCTCGTGACAAAATCGTCATATTCGGCGGGATGGCACGGGATACAGTTACGGAATCAAAACACAAGTGTCTGTAAAGGTGCGACATCGATGCACTAACATTCAGTCATGCGCCTACTGCTTGTGGAAGATGAAACCGATATACAAGGTTTCCTGCGGCGCTCGCTTCAGGAAGCGGGATACGAAGTGGAAGTTGCGCCGGACGCGAGAACCGCTGAACGGCTTGCCGACGAGAGCCAATTCGACATCCTGGTCGTCGATCTGGGATTGCCGGACCGTGACGGAATCAGCCTGATTTTAGGTCTGCGGGAACGAGGCCTGACGGCCCCGGTACTCATTCTCTCAGCCAGGCGGTCAGTCGACGATCGCGTGCTCGGGCTGGAACAAGGCGGTGATGACTACCTGACCAAGCCGTTCGCAATGGCAGAACTGCTGGCGCGGTTGCGCAACCTGCTGAAGCGCAACAACCCTCAGGCGAGCGAATCAACACGCCTGCATGTCGTCGATCTTGAACTGGACCTGCTGCGGCGAGAGGCCACGCGCGGCGGACAGACTTTGCAATTGACGCAACAGGAGTTTGTGCTCTTGGAATATCTGTGCAGAAATGCGGGGCGAGTTGTGACGCGGTCGATGATCCTGGACCAAGTCTGGGGAATGCGCATCCAGCCGGACACGAACGTAGTGGATGTTCATATCTATAGGTTGCGCGGCAAGGTGGATGGTCCTGGTCAACAGCCGCTCATCAAGACGATGCGAGGTGTGGGATATGTCCTCAAAGACCGATAGGCCGCCATTGCGCAGCGCAGCATGGCGCATCTCCTTCCTGGCTACGATTGCATTCGCCTGCGGCACCCTTGTCATCTTCGTATTTATCCACCGGTTTGTGTCCAACGATATTCAGCGCCGAAGTGATGCATGGCTCTCCGGAGAAGTTGGCGTACTTGGAGATGTGGCGGGAAGGACTCCGCGTAATGCACTCTATGGCCGGGTCGTTGGTGAGATCGCGGAACTCGCAGCGCGCGAAGTGCCAAATAAATCGCCGTCCGAGGACAACGCCAATAATTCCGTATTCTTTCTGCAAACCAACGCGGTGGGACTCCTTCAGCTTTGGGTGGGAGCCGGCGACGGACAGTCTAATCTTGAGGCGATCAAAGCGACTAAATTCCTGCCTGATAAGCCAACGGATGTGCGCGTATCCGGGTTCCCGGTCCCGTTTCGAGTAGCCTGCATGCAGATGCGGGATGGCAGCCATATCTATCTTGGGCTTTCTGAGCGTGATGAGCTGCGGGTCCTGGGGAAGATGCGCCTCCGGTTCTTTCTGTTGTGGCTGCTTGTCGTACTTTTAGGCTTCGGCATCGTGTTCCTGACCACACGGCGCATGCTCAGCCATGTCCGCAAGATCACGGAGGCGGCTTCGAAGATTGGTCACTCCGATCTGGGCGAGCGGGTGCCGGCAACACACCGCAACGACGAAGTGAGCCAACTGGCCCACACGCTTAATCGCATGCTCGATCGCATTGAAAGCTCGATGCATCAGCTGCACACGATTACCGATGCATTGGCGCATGACCTGCGAAGCCCACTGACCGCGATTCGCGGGAAACTCGAGATGTCGTTGGCGGCCATGAACGACGAAGAGAACGCGGAACCGATTGTGTCGGCCATTGAAGAACTCGACCAGCTCACTGACTTCCTTAACAAGTCACTCGATGTTGCCGAGGCCCGCGCCGACGCACTTCGGCTTACACGAACTGAGATCGATCTAAGCAAATTGCTCGAGACAATGATGGACCTTTACGAACCCTCAATGACAGAGAGGGGAGTGCAGATTCGGTTACGCAACGAAAATGGCGTGACCGTTTTCGGCGACGAGGGATTGATTCACCGCATGATCGCAAACTTGCTTGACAACGTGCTGAAGCACCTGGCCCCTTCATCCAGCATCGCAGTTTCTTTGCATGTCGAGGACAAAATGGCGCTTCTTTTGTTTGAGGATGATGGCGAGCGGATTCGAACCGGACGTGATGGAACATCTTTTCGCTCGCCGCGTGAGAGGTAAAACTTCTGCAGGCCATGGACTCGGCCTCGCATTTGTCGATGCAGTGGCCCGGGCTCACGGCGGGACGGTTCAAGCCATGAATCGAGAAACTGGAGGCGCACGAATTACCGTAAGCCTGCCTCTGACCGCGACAGAAACACATCGCCAAATGGCCGGAGCAGCGCAGGCAGTCTGATCGAGTGAAAGAGAAAAACACAGGCTAAAGTTTCGTGGGAGGAATACGGCAGGGTGGCCAGATTATGAGCCTCCGTAGACTACTTTGAAATTGCGCCAACAAGATTGAGGTCGATCGCGACATCGTCATCCGCTTTCCAAATTAAAAAGCTCGGATTCTTCAGGCCCCATTGGACGTAGGGCACGACAAAATGGGCCTTGGCAGTTGCGCTCGTGCCATCGAGATGTACTTGCATGGGGACAGTGATTTCATGAGGCGTGCCCAGCAGTGTGAAGATTCCCGTTACCTGGATGGTCGAATCGCCTAAAGAGGCTATGGCGCCGGTATAAGTTTTCGGCTCAAAAGAAACAGTTCCATGCTGTTCAACCTCAAGGATGTCCCTGTTCATCTTTCTGTCGCGACTGTCATTGCCGGTCTTGCCGCTAGCGGCGAGGACAGCTACCGAACCAGACATCTTCGAATTGCCGCGGTCAAACTCTATTAATCCGGATTGCAGGTGAAAGGTGCCGTCGACAACTTCGTGCGTTGTGATCAGCGTCATCTTGACCTCGCTGGCGCCGGGATTGACGACGAAGGTCTGATGCTGGGCGAGCGCGGCTGGAGCAAATAGAGCGGCGACGGCAACGGCTGCGAACGATTTCATTGCATCTCTCCTGAGGGTTAACCGCTTACAGTTACCCGGGCGCTCAGTTGTGGCTTTTCGCATGGTTAGATTCAGCTGGCGGCTGCCTGCGTTGCAACTGCGGCGTGCTGGGCGACGCGTGTTAGCCTTGCCGTCACGCGCATCACGCCCGGCCACACCCTGAGGCAAAACGGTAATACTGCGCGTGCGAGCGCATTATTCAAGCCATCGGCTGCAAACTCGGCAAGGCGCATCTGGGCCTTCAGTGCGGAACGCAGTTTAGCCTGGAAGACTGGCGCCGGCTCCGCTGCAAGATAGGCGGCGGCCGCACAGCGCGCGGTATGCAGCGCAATCGATATACCATCGCCGGTGAACGAGGGGATGACCGCTGCCTGATCGCCGATGCAATAAAGCCCCTCATCTGTTGTGCGGCGAATGAAGCCATAAGGAATATGCGTAATGGCAATTGGTTTGACGAGCAACTGCTCCGCGCCGGCAAGCCTCATAGCAAGGTGCGGACAGTCCTGCTGCATCTTCGCGAGGAGGTCCTCCCAGCGATAGCCCACGCGCGCAAGGTGCCTCTGCTGAATCACCCAGCAAAGGTTTGCATTCCCATCTTCAACCGGCTGAATGCCGCCATAGCCTCCGGGATAGAGCATCAACTCAGAGGCGCGAGCAAGCTCAGCCGCCTGCGTGTGCGCCAGGCGGAAATACATCTTGAAGCCGACCCATCGCTCGGGGTCTTCTGGTCGCGTGTAGCCCCGAAGATCGTGCTTGCCTGTCGCAAGAAAGACCGTTGGAGCTTCACAGGTGCTGCCATCGTCGAGCGTCGCTTGCCATATGTTGCTTGTCGAGCGGCGGAGCGTCTGCACGCTGCGACCCCGCTCTACGCGAACTCCTGCGGCAAGGGCCTCGGCGATGAGCCCCGTATCCAGCGCCTTGCGCGTGAGCGATGCCGCGGGAAAAGGCAAGGGAGCCTCAGCGGCGCGCCGAGCAGCCGCGAGACGAACAAAATCGATCGGTACCGCGCCAAGCGAGGCCAGGTCGATGCCGAGCGCGTGCAGGTCCTCAAGGGCCTCACCGCTTAAAAACTCTCCGCAGACCTTATGACGTGGTGTGGGCTCGCGTTCGATCAGCGTGACGCCCCGTCCCTTGCGCGCGAGCGCGATCGAAGCGGCACAACCTGCTACTCCACCACCGAGGATCAGAACTTCGTCATGCAAAGGAATCCGATTCAGATTGGACGTTTTAACTTGAGTCTCCTTTTTCGGATCCGATACGCTGAATTGTACCGTCCCTGATGCGTGTTCCATGACGAATGCTTCATTTAGATGGCAGTGCAATTAAAAATCAAAGGCACAGGCGCGGGAGTTTAGCACGCTACGAGCGTGGGTTTTCCGTGTGAGAAAGTGACTGGAGTCTCGTGCCCCAGCGGCTCGGGGTGTGGCCTGGTCCGTTTTCAAGTCGAGTGAGCGGTTCGAGGGCAGCCTTAGCCATGTCGCTGTCCTGCCTGACCTGACACCACCGGACAAAGACGGCGCGCCTCTCGTTTGGTTCGAGGCGCCCGCGCTCAAACGTCTGCCGCAGCGACTCGCCGGTCACGTGGCACAGCGCCACTATCGCTTTAAGGGTTGATATTTGCAGCTTCAGCGTGACGTTATCCATGCCGACCCCGACAGAATGCTCCATTGAGATAGCGGTGCGGTGAGAAATCCAAAGCACAGCCGCCGGTGTTTGACGGGGTGCAGCAGAGAGTGGTGAGCCATGGCCTCGATCTATGAACGGTTTGTCATTTTGCAAAATTGGCCAATAAGATCATTGATTGGCCTGTAACATCGCTGCAGTGGGAAAGTCGACTCTCGTTTGATTGTCGCCTCTTCGCGGTCCAGCTTCCACAAGACATGCGCGCTACGTCTAACCCTGGCAATCTCGGGACGTTTGTGTCTGGAGTAATGAATGTGAGATGCCAATCTTTTCGTCGGCCAGTTGCGCACATTTGGCAATGAGTAAGCCTGATCGTTAGTACGAGGTATTGGATGGAACGAAGCAGATTCCTTGTAGCCGCGTTTTTCGCGACAACGTTGGCCACAGCAGCGCCGGCAGAACCAATTCCAGTCACACATATCCAGCTCCCGCGGCACGCGTCTATGGTGGCGCGCTCCGAGACCGGAAAGATCATTGCCCGGGTTGAGTTTATAGAGACCGTACAAGGCGATGAAGTGACGATGCGCCTGACCTATCGCTTCTTAGACGGATCGATTGATGATGAGACCACGACGTACAGGCAGCAGGGCACGTTTCGGCTAGTACGCAACCATCACATTCAGAACGGGCCATTCTTTGCTACGCCCGTCGACTTTACGATTGAAGCCGCCACCGGCATAGCGACCACCCGCACAGCGGACAAGGATGGCAAGACACATGTCGCGAGCGCGCACATCGACCTGCCGGATGACCTGGCGAATGGGTTCGTTGGAACGTTGCTGGTGAATGTGCCGCCCAATACGGCCCCGTTCCGGGCGGGAATACTCACGCCGGTCTTCGGAGGGCGATTGATTCGGATCCTCATCTCGCCGGAGGGCGAGCGACCGTTTCAAAAGGCCGGACAGACCCTTGAAGCCACGGTGTTTCGCATCCACCCGGAGTTGGGTGGCTTCCTGGGCATGGTTGCGGCGCTGGTCGGCCTTCAGCCGAAAGATGTGATGGTCTGGGTCCTGGAGGGTGAGAAGCCTGTTGTGGTGAGGGTAGTTGGACAGATGAGTGGCTTCGGTCCTGTGCTCAGCTCGGAGCTGGAGGGAACCAGTTTCGAAAAATAGGAATTCACAAACCGACATCTCAAAGGCGAGAGATGTCGATGCCCTGAAAGTCTCATCGCCCCCTGCCGGCTATCACGCGCGGCGTGTCGTCAACTCGCGCCAGTTGAGGCCAATGTCAACAACAAGTAACGAAACGAGCGTGAAGGCGATGACGCCGACGGCCGCAAACGCGTCGCCAAGATGGCTCCAGTAACGGGGCCAGAGGTTGAGCACGCGGCTCGAGACAAAAGTGAACGTGACTGCGTAGGAACGAGCCATCCACTGGCGATGCTGAACAAAATGGCCGTTGCGCGCGGTGATGACGGCTGCTGTGGTGCAGACGATCCAGGCCGCGGCTTGCATGGAAGTTCCTGGCAAGCCAGGGCGACCGGCGGCGAGCGCGATCCCCGTGAACGCACCGATGAAAACGGAGATCACATAAATGCGACCGAGAGCGCGGTGAAATTTGAGGTGGCGCAGGCGAACCCGCGAAGAGAATTGCATAGGGCCGGCCAGCAGAGCGATGACGCCGCAGAGCGCGTGGGGCACCAGGAGTTGGCGGTCGGCGATGACCTGCAGACGGTAGGCGTGGTACATGGGATAGTCGGCGACGAGAAGGACTTCTGAAGTGATGAAGACAAAGAGCGCCGTGACACCAAGGAAGACCCAGAGAACGGTTTTGAATTTGGAACGGCTGCAGCTAGGCGCGAGCTGCGTAAAAGTTGCCATTAATACCCTCCGGGGGCGGTCGAATTGATTAGTTGTGGCGCTAGTCTGAGGGACGCAAATGAATTCATTTTGATAGCGTCTCATAATTGCCGGCCGTCAGGCACGACGAGGCGAAGAGAGCGGCGAACGGCAAAGTCGAAGAGGACAGCGATTGCCCTAACAGTGGGCGCTGTCTGAAGTTCGATACCACATCGCCGATCAAGTTGCCTCACACGAGGGGGTACATGCGGGAATTAGAGGTCTCGGATGATTGCCATTACCGCGGTTTCAGTGTCGCTCCCTCCGACGCTTTCCAAGATTTAGCGCACGACGTGACACTTGCCGAGGATGCTCTATCCAACCTGCTCCTCGCTGCCTTTTTCTAAATCGTTGGGTGCGCGTTTCATGTGGCAAGTCTGGCAGGTCTTGAAGTCTCCGTATCAAAGGTCAGCGGATTTCGATCAGAGAATTTCGAGTTCTGCCATTCGTCAAATACGGTGAAGGGGCTGAGGAAGATCCGGATTGGCGACAAACCAGGGATTACAGTAATCTTTACCCTGCATCGTTGCGCAGCATTCAGGGGATTTTGACAGGTTCGTAGCAAGCATTTGCGTTTTCGGATTTCACGGGTGTGATCTAAATCACAGCGAACCGAGGCTGCGCAGCGGATTCTTACATCACACTGTTGGGACCTCTACATCATGACTTGGGATAGAAAAGGCGCGTTGCTGATGTTGTTGGTTGCGGTCTTCTGGGCCGCAACGCCGATGTCCGCGTGCCTGCCAGGCGCCCACTCAACAGGCCTGCCCAGTTGCTGTGGCACAACGGCGCAGGGATGTGACTCGCCGGGCATGGGCGCGGCCACTTCATGTTGCCAGATTCAAGGGAAGACTCCCGCTGTTGCCTCGGTCCACCCATATACCACTGAGCAAGCGCAGAATCTGGCCCTGGTTATCCATCAGGCTGGTGCGGAACTGCCAGATGCTCAAAACCCCGTGCATGGGAATGTCCACACAACGCCGCCGCAGTTTCCGCCGGGCGGCGCCTTCGCACTCAGAATCTAAAACTCCTTCCTTCGCAGGCTGAACCTGGGCCTTGGTGTGTCTTTGCGCACTCACGCGCGTTGCGAGCGCACAGCCAGGCTCAAGCACCCATTCTCCTTTGGAGGGAGTTATGAAATCTCTTACTGCTGCACTTTGTCTTCTTGCGTTCGCCGGGTCGGTGAATATCTCGCCGGCACAGACGCCCGCCGCGGGTGACGGGCTCGCGAGCTTTGCGGTCTTGCTCCAGGAACACCCCAGGGCGGACGATTCCCGACCGGCCCTGACGCTCGATGAAGCTGAACGAATCGCCCTGGCCGCGAATCCCGAGATTGAAGTGGCGGCCAGGCGGGTTGCCGTTGCCCAGGCGCACGTTTCCAGCGCGGGCACACTCGACGATCCCACGGCAATGTATCGCGGATGGGCAGTTCCGCTGCAAAAGCCGTGGAATTATAACGACGCGCAAAACATGTTCAGCATCAGCCAGACGTTTCCGGGCCGGGGAAAGCTGGCGCTGCGAACGAATATCGCCGAGTCGAGCGCGGATGAAGCGAAGGCAGATCTGGAGCAGGTACGCCTCGACGTTCGTGTGCGCGTGCACAAGGCATTCGATGATCTGTTGCTCGCCAACGACGAGATGCAGATTCACGATCAGCATGAAGCCATTGCGCGCCAGGCTATTGAAGAAGCGCGAATCAAGTACACCAACGGGAAGGTGCCGCAACAGGACATGCTGAAGGCGCAGGTCGCGCTTACGCAGTTGGCCGAGCACATGATCCGGTTCGATCAGGATGCCGAACTGGCGCGGGCCCGACTGAATACGCTGTTGGGCCGCAATCCCGAATCGCCGCTGCGCGTGAATGGGGAACATGCCGTGCTCGGCACGCTGCCCCATCCTGAAAGCCTTGACGATCTGGCGATGCGCTCACGGCCCGACTTGCTCGCGGCCCAGCTAGCCGCAGAGCGCAGCCATAAGGAACAGGCGCTTGCCAAGAAAGCATACGTGCCGGATTTCACCGTGTCTGCCGGTTACATGATCATGCCGTCCGGGCAAAGCGTGCGGAACGCGTACATGCTCGAGGGCTCGATGAACCTGCCCTGGCTGAACCGTCGCAAGCACGATGCGGAGATTGCGGAAGCCACGGCGCAGACGACCGAGCAGGACGCTGAGCTGGCCGGGCTTCGCAATGCGGCGTCGGGCCAGGTGCAGGAGGCGCTCGTGGAGGCAGAGGCTGCGCAAAAGCTGGCGCACCTCTATCACGACCAACTCCGCCCGCAGGCCGAGGCGACGCTCCAGTCGAGCGTGATCGCGTATGAGAACGACAAGACGGATCTGCTCGACCTGCTCGACAGCCAGATGACGGTCGTCAACATCGATCTTGCGTGGCTTCAGGCGGTTGGCGATTTTGACGCGCGCCTGGCGGATCTCGAGATGGCCACAGGCACTCCCATCAACCCGTCCGATTTGCCGGCAACGGAGGTGAAGCCATGAAGACACGCACGTATCAATTTGCATTGGCGGCAGCTGTTGGAGTTTGTTTACTACTTGCGGTCGCACTTGGGTATGTTCTCCTGCCTCGATATCGCGCCGCTACGCAAGCGGCTTCGCAGGATCCAGTGGTGGCACGCGGGCCCGCCGTAAATACGCATCCAACGTCTCCTGCCGGAGTTGCGCCCAATGCCGATCCCGGCCTTGCGCCGCTGCAGTTATCGCCGCAACGAATGCAGGAAATCGGCGTTACGTCGGCGGCGGTGGAGATGAAAGATGTAAGCGACGATCTCAGCGTCCCGGGCAATGTGGACATTGATGAAGAGCGGCTCTCGTATGTGCAATCGCGTTTTCCTGGCTGGATTCAGGATGTCCAGGCGAATGCGACATACCAGTATGTCCACAAGGGACAGCGGCTTTTCACCATGTACAGCCCGGACATTGTGAGCAGCGAGCAGGAGTATTTGCTGGCTCGCCAGAACAAGAGCGCATTCTCGCAGGATGCGCACAGCATGGGGACCCAGGAAGACGGCTGGATGCTGAAAGCCGCCGAGGAGCGATTGCAGCAATTCGGTGTTCCGGCGCAGGCCATCGCGGATCTGGAACAGACAGGCAAGGTACAGCGAAACATCGCCGTTGAAGCGCCGGCTTCGGGCTACATTATCGAGCGCGACGCCCTGCCGAATGAATACGTGCAGCCGGAGACAAAACTTTACACGATTGCCGATCTCTCCACGGTGTGGGTGTATGCCAACGTCTTTCAAAACGACGTAGGCAAGCTGCGGCCGGGCGATCAGGCGCAGGTGACTGTGGATGCTTATCCGGGACGTCATTTCAATGGCCGCATCGATCAGATTCTTCCGCAGGTGGATGTGACGACTCGCACGGTACGCGTGCGCCTCGTCTTCAGCAATCCCGGAGTGATCTTGAAGCCGGGGATGTATGTGAATGTCGCTATCTCACTACGGCTGGGCCGGCAGATGGTGATACCGGCCTCGGCTGTTCTCCAAACCGGCACGCGAGCCGTCGCGTTTGTCGATCACGGAAATGGCAGCCTGGAGCCGCGCACCATTGTGATTGGGCCGCAACTTGACGATTCAGTCGTCGTTCTCAGCGGGCTGAAGGCCGGCGAAAAAGTCGTTAGCTCGGCCAACTTTCTTGTGGACTCCGAGGCTCAGCTACAGGCGGCCATGGGCGCATATGCGCCTCCAACTCCGCAGCCGGCTGCCGACGCGGGATCTGCCGCGCAAATACAAGTCGACCTCAATACCGAGCCTTCTCCACCGCGTAAAGGCACAAACATAGTGCATGTAACGGTCACTGGCCCAGACGGAAAACCCGTGCCGGGCGCACAGGTGACTGCAACATTCTTCATGCCGGCAATGCCCGCGATGGGAATGGCGGCAGAGCGTGACGCTGCCACACTCTCGGACAAGGGCAATGGGCTTTATGAAGGCTCAATTCAGTTGTCAACGGGCGGCACCTGGCAGGTGACGGTGACTGTGCAGCGCGGCGGCCAGACAGTGGGCGCAAAGCAACTGAGCGTCAGCGCCGTGGGAGGCATGTGATGATTTCACGCATCATCGCGTGGTGCGCACGCAATCCCTTCCTGGTTTTCACGGGAGCCATTCTTCTGGTTGTTGCGGGAGTCTGGTGCCTGCAGCGCGTGCCGCTCGACGCACTGCCCGACATCAGCGATGTGCAGGTAATCATTCACACGCAGTGGGCCGGCGAACCTCCGAACGTCATTGAAGACCAGGTGACCTACCCGATTGTCACCGCCCTGCTGTCGGCTCCGCACGTGAAGAATGTGCGCGCCCAAACCATGTTTGGCGACTCGTATGTCTTCGTCGTTTTCGAGGACAACACTGACCTCTATTGGGCGCGATCCCGCGTGACGGAGTACCTGCAGCAGATTGCAGGACGCCTGCCCACGGACGTGCATCCTGCGATCGGCCCGGACGCAACCGGCGCGGGCTGGGTTTACGAATATGCCGTCATCGATCGCAGTCATACCAAGAGCCTGGCCGATCTGCGTGCATTGCAGGACTGGTATCTGCGTTATCAGCTTGAGACTGTGCCCGGCGTGGCTGAGGTAGCCAGCATTGGCGGATTTGTGCGCCAGTACCAGGTAAACCTTGATCCCGACAAACTCTTCTCCTACGGCATCTCCGCCGTTACTGTGATCGACAAAGTAAGGCAGAGCACGAATGAAGTGGGCGGAGATGTCATGGAGATGAGCGGCGCCGAGTATATGATCCGCGGCACTGGCTATCTTCGCTCGCTCGCGGATCTCGAAAACGTCCCGGTGGCGACCAAGAATGGCACGCCCGTGCTGGTGCGGGATCTGGGGACCGTGTCGTTTGGACCCGACGAGCGTCGCGGCGCGGCCGATTGGCAGGGAGAAGGCGAAGCTGTAGGCGGCATCGTTGTGATGCGCTACGGCTTGAACGCTCTTAATGTAATCGACGGCGTAAAAGCAAAGTTTAAAGAGATCGCGCCTTCGCTGCCAGCGGGCGTGGAGATCGTTACGGGATACGATCGCTCCTGGCTGATCAATCAGTCAATCCACACACTCAAGCGGGACCTCATTGCCGAAGCCGTCATCGTCAGCTTCGTCAGCATTATTTTCCTGTTCCACTTTCGTTCCGCGCTCGTTCCCATTCTCACGCTGCCGATCGCCGTGCTGGCCGCATTTATTCCGATGTACTATCTGCACGTCAGCTCCAACATCATGTCGCTTGGGGGACTCGCGCTGGCCGTGGGTGTGCTGATCGACGCGGCGATTGTGATGGTGGAGAACGGATACCGCCATCTGGCTGAGCGCGACGATGTTCCGGACGAAAAGGAGCGGCGGCTGATTCTGGTGCGCTCGGCGCAGCAGGTGGGGCCGGCCCTTTTTTATTCGCTCATCATTATTGTTGTTTCGTTTCTGCCGGTGTTTCTGCTTGAAGCGCAGGAAGGCCGCATGTTCCGACCGCTGGCCTGGACAAAGACACTGTCACTTATCTTTTCCTCACTGCTCTCCATCACACTCGTCCCGGCGCTTATGCCGCTCTGCCTGCGAGGCAAGTTGCGCAGGGAGGCGAAGAACCCGGCCGCCCGGGTCACTCAGGCCATCTATCTTCCCGTGTTGCGCTGGAGCCTGAAGCATTGGAAGCTGGTCATTGCGCTGAACCTGGCCTTTCTTGCGGCGACTATTCCTCTTTACTTCCGGCTCGGAAGCCAATTCATGCCCGCGCTGTACGAGGGCTCCGCACTCTACATGCCGAGCGCACTGCCGGGCATCTCGATTACCCAAGCAGTCACGCTCATGCAGGAGCAGGACCGCATCATCCGCTCATTCCCTGAAGTCGCGACGGTGTTTGGAACCGTAGGCCGCTCCGACAGCGCCACTGACAATGCGCCTCTCGATATGTACGACACCACCATCATGCTCAAGCCGCGCGAACAGTGGCGCCCCGGAATGACCTACGAAAAGCTGATCCATGACATGGACGAGAAGCTCCAGTTTCCGGGCCTTACGAATACATGGACCATGCCGGTGGAGAATCGGCTGGACATGGAGCTGACCGGGATCAAGACCGCAGTGGGGATCAAGATTCAGGGCCCCGACCTCGCGCACATTGAAGATATTGGAGCGCGGATGCAACAGATCCTCGCCGGCATGCCGGAGACCAACTCCGTTTTTGCGGAACGCGTTGCGCAGGGCTTCTATCTGAATGTGGAAGTGAACCGGCCTGCGGCCGCGCGCTATGGCCTCACGGTGGCTGACGTGCAACAGGTGATCACATCGGAGATTGGCGGAGCGGACATCGCGCAAAACGTTGAAGGCCGCGAGCGCTTCCCTATCGCCGTCCGCTATCAACGAAGCTTCCGCGATCATCCTGAGGCCTTATCGCAGGCTCTGATCGCCACTCCTTCCGGCGAGCAGATTCCGATCAGCGAAGTGGCTCGCGTGTATTACTCGCGCGGCCCCGCCATGATCCGCGACGAAGACGGAGCGTTGACCGGCTATGTTTATCTCAATCTGAATACGCACAATTATGGCGGCTTTGTGAGTGACGCGGAGAAGTTGATTAATGAGAAGCTGGCTCTGCCGGCGGGATACACCTGGCGATGGGCTGGAGAATATGAATTCGAAATGCGCGCCAAACAGCGGCTCAAGATCATTTTGCCGATTGTCTTTTTCGTGATCTTCCTGCTGCTCTACCTCGTCTTCAAATCTGCCGCCGAGGCGGCCGTACTCATTTTTCCGACTTTCTACGCCATGTCAGGAGGCCTGCTGCTGCAATGGGCGCTCGGCTACAACTTCAGCGTTGCCGTTTGGGTCGGATATATCGCGCTCTTCGGCATTGCGGTGGAGACGGGCGTGGTGATGGTGGTGTACCTGGACGAAGCTTTCAAGCAGCGACTGTCGCAGGATGAGCCGATGACGGAAGCCGGACTGTTGCAGGCTGTTATCGACGGCGCGGTCCAGCGGTTGCGGCCCAAGCTGATGACGGTGACGGCGGTCATCCTGAGCCTCGCGCCGATCCTATGGGAAACCGGCATCGGTTCAGACGTGATGAAGCCAATCGCCGCCCCCATCGTGGGCGGAATGATTACATCCACGATCCACGTCCTGATTCTCGTTCCGGTTTTCTTTCTTCTCATTAAGCGCAGAGCTCTTCGTCGGGACCGGCTTAGCGCATTCCAAGAGACAGCAAAGATGTAGCGAGCGCAAGGGAACAGCGATGACTGGTGTTCCGCGAAGGGAAGTCGAGTTATCGCAAAAGTCTCCGATGGCCTTGTGCAGTTCTGGTCGGATCACCGGCAACAAGGAAGGAACTCGAAGACGGGGTAGCTTCCCCATCGCGGACAAACCGCAGCGAGCTTGTAAATGAGCGCATCGGCATCTTCTCGCCATTTGAGTCTTCGCCGCCCAGAAATGAACCAGGAACGACTTCAGTGTTTAGGGCTTCGGATGTTTGGCGGTCCGGATCCTCGGTGGGCCGCCATGTCGTGCCTGAAAAAATTCACACTGCCCGCCAGGCGTGTTCTTCATATCGACCATCTGTTTGCACGCATGCAGCGTCTTAATCCATACGAAGCAAAGACGAACGCCATGACGAGAATCGGATCGAATCTATCCCAGGTGCTGCCGCCGCCATTCAGTTGTGAATAGAACGCGAGTAAGAGATCAATCGAGAGACCAGCATAAATCCACTCAGTCAATCGAGGCACATTGGGAATTAGAAGGCCCACGCCGCCAAGAATGTGGGTCACGCCAATCAGAGGGATGATATAGAGCGGGTATCCGAGTTGCTGATTGGCAATCCTCCATTCGCCGGGATCGCGAATTAGATAGAGTCTTCCGAAGTACACCCAGATGAAGGCGACAAGGCCGGTTATTGCCATCGCGGCTATTTGAGTTGCCCGACCTGTCCGCGCGGGTTTATCGATTGCGTGTTCAGTTTTCATGTTGAAAGCGATCCTCTCCTTGCGGTTTAAATGGTTTAATTCGTTCTGCAATAAGCCGGCCATGGCTGGGCAGCAAAGGCAGGAACCGCCGGTTCGAACACGAAGCCGCGGTGGCCATGGCTGGCTGTTCCTGCCCCCAGGGCGCTCAAGCTGCTTGCCCCGGACTTACGCCTTGACGGCGTTCTGCGCGGCCGCGAACACTTCGCGTGCTGACGTCGTACCCGCTACATGCTCCGTACCCGTGATTCCGAGGTCCATCCATCCCGCGTTTACGCTTTCAAACATTTCCTCGGCAGGCCCAGTGTGGCCCTTCGGGATGCCGAACTGCTGGAACGCTTCCGCCCACCCTGCACGCGGAACTGCAAAGGCTTTTACGTCGAGTTTCAGGACCTCACCCAATTGTGCGGCCACTTCATCCGCGCTTACCATCGAACCAAGCTCGATGACGCGATTCCCTGACCATGCCGGCCCGGTCAAAAGCGTCGCCGCCTCTGCGCCGATGTCTTCCGCCGCGACCATTGTCGATTTCCGGTTTGTAGGATTGTAGAAGACCGGTAGTGTTCCGCCCTGGGCGGCTTGTAATCCGAAAAGAAAGTTTTCGAAAAAGCCGCCGGCGCGCACAAACGCGACCGGAGACGGCAGGCTGCGAAGACCCTGCTCCAAAAGTGATAAGGCCGTGACATTCCCCACCCCGCTTGTTTTATGCGCGCCCATCGACGAGAGCGCTACCACTCGCGGAGGCACAACCTTGGTCAGTGCCTCAACATAGTTCGCAATCACGCCCTTTGCTTCTCTGTAATCAGGCGAGGGTGCCCATACGGCCGGCAACATAACAAACGCGCCCTCAACACCTTTGAGCGCCGCCGCTATGGCTGTCGCATCGTTCCAGTCTCCAGCCACCAATTCCACGCCCTGGTCTGCCCACTTCGCCGCTTTCTCGGGATTGCGCACAAGTGCTCGCACCTGTTTGCCTTGCTTCAGCAGGTGCCGCGCGGTGGCGCCACCAACGTTTCCGGTAATGCCCATGACTAAATACATGCTCGTTGCTCCTTGTTAGAACGAAAGTGATGCTCCGATGCGAACGCCAGAGCTTGTGAGTTGCGCAGCTAGCACTCCGCTAGAGCCGTGAATTTCCACAGTTATCTGTCGCATGAATCGTTGCAGGCCTTTACACAGCCGATCGCATCGCCTCGATGGGAGAGGTGCTTGGCCGACCGATGAGGGAACGAAGGCCAAACTTCAGAAGTGCCTTGTCGCACTCTTCGTGGAGGCCTTGCTATGTGGTCGTCACTGTCACGGCCTGACGCACATACTGGCTGCTTTCCAGTTGCTGCACCATGAAGGCTGCCAGATCGGCCCGCCCGATCTTGTGCGCCTTCTCGCCGCCCTCCGCGCTCAGCACCCTGGCAACGCCGGTCTTCTCGACGTCGGTCAACATCGGCGGCCGCACCAGCGTCCAGTCCAGGTTGCTGCCTTCGATCTCGGCCTCCATGCCCGCCTTGTCTACCAGCAGACCTCGCAGAAACGTCTTCATAAGCAGGTGCTCGTTGAAAAAGCCGGCGTTCTTGACGCTCTCGCCCGCGCCAACCACCGAAATCTTCAGTAGCCGCCGCACTCCATTCCGCCGCATCGCCTCCACAATATTCTGTGCCGCGCTCGTTTCCATTGTCGTCACTTTCCACGGCGTCTTGCCGCCCAGCGCGTCGATCACCGCATCCTGTCCGGCTACCGCAACGTCGACCGCGTCCGCGTCCAGCGCGTCGCCCGCGACAACTCTGACGTTCGCCTTCTTGTACTGCGCGGCACCGCGCACAAAAGCCGTCACCTTATGTCCGGCCGCCAGCGCCTCATTTACCAGCGCTTCTCCGCTCCTGCCCGCTGCTCCAATCACTAGAACTTTCATCGCTTCCTCCTTTTGCCTCGTATTTGGTCGCCCATTCAAATGAGCGATCTGCCTATTAGAGGACTGGTGTAACCATCGGTTGCAAAATAATCAGTGGTTTAATATCCAATGGTTATAAATAAACAATTGGTCGCAAAAATCGTCAAAAACGACTAAGCTATTGAAGTGTCGTCCACATCACCAAGTCGGCGGTTAGAGCGCAAGGAGAGGTTGCGGGGCGAAATCCTCGCGGCTGCAGGCAAAATGTTCGCCGATCGCGGTTACGAAGCCGTGACGCTTCGTGAGATCGCTAAAGAGATCGGTTACACGCACGCCGTGATCTACCAGCATTTCCCCGACAAAGGTCACATTCTTGCCGAGTTGAGCCGCGAGACGATCGGGCTGATGATTCAGAACTTCGACGCGATCGCCGCTAAATATCCTGAACCGAAAGAGCGTCTTTTTGCCACTTCGCGCGGCTTGATTCAATTCTGCATTGCCCATCCACAGCAGTTCCGCAACGTCTTCTTCGGGCCTGAGAACCGAAACGGCGTCCGCGCTGGACAATACATCAACGACATTGGCGCGCCGTTGTTCGAACGTTTCGTGCAGCTCTTTTTCGAGGTTGCCAAGGATGAAGGACTGCCGAATAGGGATGACATAGTGATAGCTCATACCTGGTGGTTTACGATTTTTGGCCTCGCCACACTCTTTGTTATCCAAGGGGTTGTGCCTGGCTTGTCGGATCAGACTCTCGTGATCGAGCAAACGATCGCAACGCTTTGGGCAGGCGTCCGGGCTGTTCCGCGATTGCCGAAAAGCGCGATCCCTAGGCGATCCGGCCGATCCCGTGCCTCAAAGCAATAACAGCTTCTGTCTACTTAGGAGTCGTTGAACGTATCGGTGCATACGTTTAGAGTTTCCGCCTACGCGTTTGCCGTAGACGACGTTGGCGGCCCTCGCGGTGGCGCATGGCGCGGCTGCCTCGGCTAACACTCTCTAAGGGTCACGGCTCCCGATCCGGGGGCGGATAGATTCTCGTGCCGCGCAAGCTTTGCCGCCCATAAACGTCTTTACAAATAAATGATTTGACAAAACCATCGGTTTCCGATCATTCTCAAAACATCCCCTCCATCGGACTGCGCGAGTTTATTCCCTGGCCCGGTTTGAGTCTTCCGCTCGTTCCGCGTCGTCTTGAACACTACGCAGCTTCTCTTTTTTGAAAGATTCGGTAATCCTTGGGCGCCAACTGCTTCCCTGGTTTGTCTTGGCTTCTCTTGCGTTCCCCATTTGCCTGCCTCCGTTCACGTGGCTGGGGTTCTGCTTGCAACCCTGCATGCTCCGCGCTTTCTTGCGGACTCACCCGGTCCGCCCGGTGCGAAGATGATTTCTCTGCCCGGGTAAGGTGTTTTCTAAAAATCGGCTTTATCCAGTTTGCATATGGGCTCGTTGGAATTCCGTCTTTTGAGCGAGTAGCAGCCCGTGGTTAATCCGCACCCTCCCCTCGATGCGGAGATATTTCAAGTCCACCGGAGTTCGAGGCCTGCACCCCCCGCAGGTCTTCCGGTAGGTTCCCGCCGCATGGAGTACGGGCTCCGAGCGGGCCGAAGCGATGGATCTTCAAAAAGAAGTGAGGTCTCCCCGATGTACAGATTTCTATCGAGGTTTGCAGCGATGGTCCTGCCCGCTTTGCTGGCGGCAGGTGCAGCACACGCGCAGGTCCAGGTGGTCAATTCGATCATCACCACCATTGCAGGACATGGCACCGGCTGTACGGGACAGACCGACTCCAACGGCGACGGCTGTCCTTCCGCGAGCTCCGTGTTGAGAAGCCCTACCGGAGTTGCAGTGGATTCCAACGGCAACGCCTACATTGCCGATTACTCCGACAACGTAATTCGCAAAGTGACCGCGGCGACGGGCGAGATTACAACCGTGGCCGGCAATGGGACCGGGGGGAGCTTTTCAGGGGACAAAGGCCCGGCTACCAGTGCGGTGTTGAATAGCCCGAATATCGTGGCGGTGGATGCCGCCGGTGACATCTTTATCGGCGACCTGGGCAACTTGCGCATTCGGGAGGTTAGCGCGGCCACCGGCGACATCAACACCGTTGCGGGCAATGGGAGCGCGGGCTACACGGGCGATAACGGTCAAGCCACAAGCGCCACTCTGAAGGGTTTTTCCGGTATCGCAGTTAACTCGGCAGGGACGCTGCTGTACATCGGCGACAGCGGCAATAATGTTGTTCGCATGGTCAACCTTACCACTGGCATCATCACTACCTATGCCGGTAACGGATTCGAGAGTGGCACCCCCGGCGGGGGCTATACGCGGTGACAAAGGCCCGGCTACCAGCGCCGAAATGTGGAACCCTGCCGGCGTTGCCCTGGATTCCCAGGGGAACCTGTACATTGCAGATACATACAATTCCGCAATTCGGAAGGTGACCGCGGCGACGGGAATCATTACTACCGTGGCGGGATACCTCGGATCTCCGAACTACGGCGGCGATGGCGGTCCGGCCACCAGCGCGTTCTTGTACTATCCCAGCGGCGTTACGGTGGATTCGTTCGGCAACCTGTTTATCGCCGATACCTATAATTCCCTCATTCGGGAAGTCAACGCCGCCACCGGCGTTATCACCACGGTGGCCGGTAATACGGCGGACGCTGGCTTGGGCGAGGGGTTTTACGGCGGAGACGGCGGCCCGGCCACTCTGGGCTTGCTGAACCTACCCTACGGTGTTGCGGTTGATTCCAACGGGAATCTGTTTATTGCCGACACCTCGAACAATGCCATTCGAGAAGTGGGCGCGCCAAACTCGCACCTGAGCCTTCCGGCGACCAATGTGGGCTCCGCCTCAACCTCTCAAAACGTTTCGCTCTACATTGCCCAGTATTGCCCTAATAACAATTGTTCGGGAGGCTATGCCACCTCACTCACCATCAGCAGTGTCACCGCGGCGAAATCGTTGGGAGGGTTGCAGGAATACACGGTTGGCGCCGTCTCAGGTTGCGTGGTCGATGGGGTGACTCAGGTCGCCGTCGGCAGTATCTGCACGGTTCCCATCACCTTCCATCCGGCGTATCCAGGCCTGCAAGAAGCGCCACTTGAAGTGGTGACGAGTGCGGGAACTTTCTACTTCGGACTGAGCGGCATCGGCCAAGGGCCGCAGCCGGCGCTGTTGCCGGGCTTGATCACAACGGTTGCAGGCAGTGGAGCCGAAGGCTACACCGGAGACAACGGGCCGGCGACCAGCGCCACATTCAGTGGAGTTTACGACGTAGCGGTAGACTACGCCGGCAACCAATACATCGACGATTATGACAATTATGTCTTTCGAAAAGTGGATGCGGCGACAGGCATCATCACGACCTTCGCGGGGAACGGAACGCAAGGCTACACCGGCGACAATGGTCCGGCGACGAGCGCCCAACTGTTTGTCGACTGGGCCTCTGCGCCGGATGCCGCTGGCAACCTGTACATTGCCGATACCAACAACAACATGATTCGAGAGGTGAATGCGGTTACCGGCATTATCTTCACACCTGTGGGCGTCTGCTGCTCTTCGACTGGCACGGGGCAGCAGGGCTACAACGGCGACGGTATTCTGTCTTATGACGCACAGTTGTTTCTCCCCGAGGGTGTTGCTGCGGATGGCGCAGGCAACATCTACATCGCCGACTACGGCAACAACCGCATTCGGGAAGTGAGCGCGGCCACCGGCTTCATCAGCACCGTGGCAGGCACAGGGTTCGGTGACGGCTCCAAGGGTACGGGTGGCTACACAGGCGACAATGGTCCGGCTACAAGCGCCGAATTGAATGGCCCGGATGCTATTGCGCTGGATTCGGCGGGCAACATCTACATCGCCGATTTCTTCAACAATGTTATTCGAAAGGTGACGGTGGCGACCGGCATCATCACCACCGTGGCGGGTGACGGAACACATGGCGATACCGGCGACAACGGTCCGGCAACCAGCGCGGAAATAGGCTCTCCGACCGGGCTTGCGGTAGATGCGGCCAGCGACATTTACATCGCAGTCAGTGGGGGAACCGTCCGGAAAGTGGACGCAGCCACCGGAATCATCACCACCGTGGCGGGCGGCGGGAGCGGCTGCACCGGTCAGACGGATACTGTCGGCGACGGTTGTGGAGCAACCAGTGCTGATGTGGCTGCACAGAATCTTGCAATCGATGGCGCGGGCGACCTGTACATTGCCGATTTTACCAACTATCGGTCGCGGAAAGTCTCCCTGACGACGGCTCCGATTACCTTCCCGCAGACGGCTGTCAATTCCACCAGTGCAGCGATCACATTCAAGTTGGCTAATCTGGGCAATGCTCCGCTGACCTTGAGCAGCATTGCGCCGACCGCGAATTTCAACGTCGATAGCGGCACGACTACCTGTTCTACTTCTGACACGGTGCCCGCGGGCGGTTCCTGCGTGATCGGCGTCGTGTTTGCTCCAACTGCGGGCGGAGCCCTTACCGGCACACTTACGTTGGCCGACAATGCTCTAAATGTGGCGGGTTCAACTCAACAGGTAGCTCTTAACGGTTCGATTCCCGCGGCCGGGGGAACGACCACTCCCACGGTGACGGTAACGCCTTCTCCATCGAGCATCACCACCACACAGGCAGATACGGTAACCGTAACAGTCGGTGGCAGCCCTACACCTACCGGCTCAGTAACTCTGAGCAGCGGGAGTTACACTTCCTCGCCGACGACGCTTGTGAGCGGCAGCGCCATGATCACGATCCCCGCCGGAGCGCTGGCGACCGGCACGGACACACTGACCGCGACTTACACGCCGGACTCCGGGAGTTCCGCGACGTATAACAGCGCGACGGGGACGAATACGGTTACGGTCACTACCGCTTCGGGCCCCGGCGTTTCGCTCTCGCCTAATCCGCTCGCCTTTGGCGGCGAGGTCTACAAAACCACCAGCCCCGCGCTGGCTGTCGTCCTGTCGAATGCTGGCAGTACGGCGCTCACCGGCATTACGCCGACCCTCACGGGAACTAATCCCGCCGATTTTGCCATCACCACCGGCACCAATGCGTGTGGCGCAACGCTGGCGGCCGGCTCAAGCTGCAACATCTGGGTCACCTTTACGCCGATCAACACGGGGAACCTGCAAGCCACGCTCTCGGTTGCCGATAGCGCCGCGAACACGCCGCAGACAGCGACTCTGACGGGGACCTACGATTATTTCTATTCCAATGTAGGCACTGCCCTGGCGGCGCAGCCGGTCTCTGTCTACATCGCCACCGCGGGCACGGCAAGCGCGATCAATGTGCTGACGCAGGGCGCGGCCAATCTTGACTTCACTGAGACCTCCGGCGGAACCTGCGCGACGGGAACCGCATACACTGCGGGCGAAGTCTGCACTGTCAATGTGGCCTTCAATCCGCAAGCACCCGGGGCCCGCCTCGGCGCAGCGCTTCTCACCGATTCCGGCGGCAACGTGTTAGGAACAACTTATCTGCCCGGAACCGGACAGGCCCCGGAAATCGTCTACGGCACCGGCGTTCAATCCAAGCTGCCGCAATACTCGGGCGGCAACTACAGCGCGCCGCTCGGCATGACCGTAGACGCCAGCCTGAATGTCTACGTCGCGGATAGCTTGAACGGCTGGATTATCAAGACTCCCTGGACGGGCGCCGCCTATGGCGCGCCTATCAGAATTCCTACCGGCACCATCACCCTTGACCAGCCCGGCGCCGTCGCCGTCGATGGAAGCGGGAATGTGTTCATCGCCGATACGAAAGGGTTTGAAATTGTCGAGGTGCCATGGAACGGCTCCAGTTACGGCACTGCGATCGTCCTCGACTCGAGCGCCCTACCTGACGCGGATGGAATCGCGGTCGACAGCAACGGAAATCTATTTTTTACCGACGGCCTGGACCAGAAGCTGGTTGAAATGGCCTGGATGGGCAATGGTTACGGCACGCCCACAACGATTACCTCCGCCACTGGCCTTCATGCTCCGCACGGCGTGGCAGTGGACGCGAACCTGAATGTCTATATCGCGGATTCCGGCGACAACCAGGTGGTAGAAATTCCCTGGAACGGAACCAGCTTCGGCACGGAGATCGTGCTTTCGTCCGGCACCTTGTTTTATCCGCAAGCCGTGGCAGTGGATGCTGCGGGCGATGTGTACATCGCCAACACCGACGCTGGAACGGTGCTGGAATTGCCGGCGAACGGCTCGTTGTTCACAGCTGGCATTACCGGCGTAGCCAATGCGAACGGTGTGGCCGTTGACTCCAACGGCAACATCTATGCCGCCGATGCCACAAACAATGATGTCGTCAAGCTGAACGTCGCCAATCCTCCCAGTCTCAGCTTTGCTTCTACCACTGTCGGCGCAGACACCGACCCCGCGCAGACGGTCACGGTCTGGAACATCGGCAATGCGAGCCTCTACTTCAATGCCGCCCAGAACAATCCCGTATATCCGCTCGACTTCCCCATCAACAGCAGCGATACCAATGTTCTATGCGAAGAAGACGATTCCGTGAGCGACGGCGCGAGCTGCGATGTCTCGGTCAACTTCAAGCCGACGGTCTCAGGGTCGCTGAGCGAAGACGTCGTGCTCACGGATAATAACCTCGACGCCTCGGGCAGCGTGACCCAGAGCATCCCTGTGAGCGGCACCGGCGCGGGCGGCACGCTCACGGCGCAGGCCATCAACTTCACCCAACCCACTACGCCGGTGACTTACTCATCCGGCCTCACCATTCCGCTCGTTGCAACGGGGGGCGCATCGGGTAATCCAATCGTCTTCACGATCGACGGCAGCGGCACCGGCGCGGGGAACATCAGCGGCAGCAATCTGAATGTTACCGGCGTGGGCAGCTTTGTCATCGACGCCAACCAGGCGGGTAACTCCACTTACTCCGCGGCGCCGCAAGTACAGCGAACCGTTGTGGTCACGCAGGCATCTCAAACCATCAACTTCACACAACCGACCTCGCCGGTCACTTACGCATCGGCCCTGCAGATTACGTTATCCGCCACCGGCGGCGCATCCGGCAATCCAGTTGTCTTCACCAGAGATTCCAGCAGCACGGCTACCGGTTCCATCAACGGCAGCACGCTGACCGTCACATCCGCCGGCAATTTAGTCATCGACGCCAACCAGGCAGGCAGCACGAATTACTCCGCGGCCACCCAGGTGCAGCGATCGATCACGATCAATGCGCCCGCGCCGGACTTTACTATTAGCACGACTCAAACCTCGCAAACTGTCGAACCGGGCGGCTCGACGACCTACCCGATCACAGTCGCAGATTCAGGCGGCAGCTTTACGAGTGCGGTCACGCTCAGCGTCTCAGGATTGCCTCCCGGTGCGACGGGCACCTTCAATCCGACTAGCGTGACGCCGGGATCCGAAAGTGGGGCTTCCACGCTGACCGTGACAATAGCCGCTGTCGCTGGCCTGGTCCGGCCCAACCTCTGGCCGATGGCGACTCCGGTCATGGCTCTACTATTCATGCTTCCCTTCCGCCGCTGGCGAAGAGCGTGGCGGGGCAAGCTCCTGCTGATGGTCGCCGCCCTCGCTTCGCTGGCCGGCGCTCTCTCGCTGATGGGTTGCGGAGGTGGCTTCGGACTGAAAACATCCCAGACTTACACGCTCACAATCACCGGAACCAGCGGAACCGACACGCATTCAACCACCGTGCAGCTCACGGTCAAGCAGTAGGAGGCCCCATGCGACTCAGGATTATGACGACCTTTGCCCTGTTGTTGACTGTTGCCGCGGTCTCCGCTGGTACGGCCGTTGCCCAGAATCCCGCGCCGAGCGCGACTGCGAGCAGAATGCCGCCGCGCGCCGAACTTGCTCTCGGCTACACCTACCTGCACAGCAACGCGCCTCCGGGCGGGTGCGGTTGCTTTAACCTGAATGGCGGCAGTGCCGACTTCGCCTGGGCCATCAAGCCCGGCCGCTGGGACTTGGTCGGCGATGTTGTTGGAGGCTATGCCGGCGGCGTCTCCGCCGCCGGATACGGGCTGACCCTCACTGCATTTACCGGAGGCATTCGCTATCTGCCGCCTATGGGCCGCTCATCCTTTCAGCCCTTCGGGCAGGTTCTGGCCGGCGTTGCGCACTCCAGCGGATCACTGGTGCAAGGATCGCAGTCCGCAACCACCAATGCCGGCGCAGCCTTTGCGGGCAATTTCGGTGGAGGCCTTGATCTGCGCGTTGACCATCGTTTCTCAGTGCGCCTCGTCGAAGCCGATTACCTGCTGACGACCTTCGACAACGGAAGTAACAATCACCAGAATAACCTGCGCATCAGCGCCGGAGTGGTGATTCACTTCTGAGGGAGATGACAGCTTAGAACAGGCGGATGATAGGTGTAGATGGAAACCGGAGATTTCAGCGACGAGACCCGCTTGAGAGTGCCGTACGTGGTGATCGATTGCATGCCGTTGCCTGCGGGTTCTTCGTGATAGTGAGACAGTGGGGAGAACGTCCCGTCTGTATGAATGCATAAGTGAAATGAAGAAGGGTTCTCAGAGCGGTTACGATGCCGAGACCGGCGCAGAAAGCGCCGGCTCAGCGGATTCTAGTATCTGGCGCGCGGGTAATAGAAGCCGAGATCCGGATCCCACTGTTCGCCGCGATAATAGGTCACTGGACCACTATCATCGCCGTCGCAACGCCATACCAAACATCCATCTTACCCACCTCAACCGTGATGGGGGTTTCGGGCCAGATGTCAGGTTTGGGGACATCGTAGATCACGATGAGGACGTCACCGCGCTCAAAGCCGACTTTCTGCGCATCCGATCTGCGCCAACCCTGCCCCGAAATATCAAGTTCGCGATCAATATGTCCACCCGCCGCAATTTCCCGGAATGTGGGTATATTCCGCGTAAAGGCCTGATTAGGCTCTTCAATGCAGGTCATAAGCCGCCCATCCCTGATGCGCAAGACACGCCAATGGGCCGCTCCCCAGCTATTCGCCTCTTCCCATACCCTGATTGGTATTTGTGAAGAGTTCTTGATTTCTACGATAACTACTCCGGAAGACTTCGCTTCCTTTATCGCAAGATTTAGGCTGCCCATTGTGTTTTCCTTTTGCGCTGCAATGGCACTCGTCGATGAAATCAAGAGCAGAAATCCGCAAATAAACATTCTCATCACATTCACCTCAGAAGTTTACAAACAGAGTCCTGCTTGCGCCGTGCCGTACGTGATCGGCGAAGGTGTGGCCCAAGTGATCGTCGGCGTTGCCTTGTTCACCGTGAGGATCACGCTGTCGGTTGCGGAGTTGTAAAGAGTTGTGTTGGTTGGTGTGAAGGTAACCGAAAGCGTCTGCGAGCCTGCCGTCAGCACCGTCCCAGCGGCAGGCGTGTAGGCAAACGTGCCCGCAACATTTGCAGTGGCATCGAGCTGTATTGCGCTAAGGGTCGTACCGTAGATGATCGCCGCCGGCGTCGGCCAGGTAATCGTCGGCGTCGTTTTGGCGACCGCTAGAGTAATCGTGGCCGCGCCTGATTTGGAGTTGTCTGCTTGACTGGTTGCAGTCACCGTGACCGTTTGCTGCGCGGATATGTTGGCAGGTGCCGTATAAAGCCCGGATGAACTGATGGCGCCCACGCCCGTCGGACTAATCGACCAGTTGACCACTGAATTGACGGTGTTGGTAACGGTGGCCGTGAATTGCCGCGTCTGGCTCGCGTATAGCGTTGCCGTCGCTGGGCTGACAGCGACAGTGATCCCATCAAGCGGGTCGCCGTCGATTCCAAATGTCGAATTGCCGTTGATGTAGACCTTGTCTGCAACAAGCATTGTGTAGCCGGTTGCGTTGCTCGCCGTGATCTCCATCTCGTCACTGGCAAAATACAGCGCGCCATTCAGGATGGCCGTGGATCCCCCGTTGATTTGGTCAACGCATGATCCCTTCGTTGAGCATCCAGTCCTATTCCCAAAGAAAAGAATGCCGTCAAACGAGCCGCTCGTAGGCGCGGAAAGCGTGGCCGTCACCTGGCCGCTAATGGTGATTGGCATCTAGTTGGAAGTGCCTGAGCAACCCCATCCCGCGCTCGATGTGTTATAGAAAGTGACGCCGGTGCCCTTTACCACTGCCTGAGAATTCAAAACGAGGCCGCCGCCAGCCAGAATGTAAACTCCGGGGCTGAAAGTGAATGTTGTCCCGTTTGTGTTGCCAATGGTCAGCCCGCCGCAATAAATGCCCGGCGAAATTGTATTGTTCGCCGGTTTCGAATTCATGTCGTAGTTTGTGTGGCTTTTGCCGACAATCGTTCCTGAAGTCGGTGGCGAAAGCGTTGACAGCGGGTCGCCGGGATTGGTGGTTTGCACCGCTTGCACGTCTTTGCCGCTGATCGTGTCGTATAGATAGGTTTGGCCGGTGAGAGTTGCCCCGCCCACGACGCTGACCTGCGCGTGATTCTGGAGGTAGAGAGTCTCGGAGCCCTCCATCTCAAATGCACTGCTCGAACTTGATTCCGAGACCACGCCGCACACCGTATACACAGACTGCGCACCCGCAATTTGAAACGCATTATTGGCGGTCGGATCGAGAGCATAGAGGCACGCGCCCGGCGGCACACTACCCGGAGCGGCGATTAGCTTTTCTGTGTGAAGAAGAAGACAGGTGACAGAAAGCAGAATGGCAAAGCGAACGTAACCCAAAACTTTCATCCGATCCTCCGAGCAGAAGCCCTGGAAGAAATGGCGCTTGTTCAATTCCCGGAGCAACTGGCGGGCAGATTAAACAAGTCCAAATCGACGTAATTCGAATAAGCAGGGCCCACGATTCGCCTTCGTCAGGGTTTGCTTCGATATCCAAACTAAAAATGCACAACGTCTGCGTCGAGATTCGACGCCGGCAACGCCTGCTATGCAGACTTTGCCTGTTTGCACCTGAGGGTTCGGACCCGGAGCGGGTTTAACGAAGGGAATGAACGAAAGCGATTAATGCACAGGCGATTTGTGGAAGTCAAAGAAAAAATCGATTTATGTCAATCTTCATTGAAAGTAACCTGACACATAACTTTTTAGTAAATACGCTCCGACTGCCCGAGATGGTCAAGAGAATTGGAATTTCGAATCGTCGCTTTTCAATAGAAAACATCTTTTAAGCCTGACGGGCCCCGTGATTTAAACGCAAGCAGCGATGAGAACAACTCGCGCTGTTAATTGCCCTGAGACTTTTGCTATTCGGCGACTTCGCGCAGCCGCGATCTGAGAATGCGCCCGAACCCCGATTTGGAGATCGAAACCTCCTGGGAAGGTGCCCCGTTTTGTGAACGATATAAGACGCGTCCTATATGAGTCGCATGCGTGGAACGTTAGCAAAATGGCAGCCAACCGAGCTATGAATCGGCTGTGCCGTAGACTGTGTCGTGCGTCCTCAAATGTGTCAATTCAGTACCTTTGGCAACCAGACTAGAATGCTTCCGTGCGGGCTCAGTCGAAAGGTAAGTGCCTGATTCTATAGTGGCGCTCCCGGCGGCCCGAGTTTCGGACTGCTGATCCGGCATCAGCCGGCCCCGGCCATTTCGCTGCGAGCTTGCGATGTCGTGCGTTGACCGATGTGCAGGAAGTGCGCCGAAAGAACAAGGATCCACGTACACGGAATCGAAAGGGAATCCAGAGGCGCTGATCCCGTCGCAGCCCGCCAAAACTCTCAACTCAAACCGCCGTGATGCGATGCCAGAAAGAGGAAGCTTGGGCACAATTTGGGCGCAAGACATTCTGTGTTTTTCTAATCTGCTGATTCGAAGGTTGTTTAAGGCTGGTGCCGGGAGGGGGGGTCGAACCCCCATGACCACTAGGGCCGGCAGATTTTGAGTCTGCTGCGTCTGCCAATTCCGCCATCCCGGCCTCGGGTGGGGGATCTGCTTCCAAAGTATCGCATAGCTCCCGAACAATTCGCCACACTCCGCACGCGCCGTTGCAGGCAAAACCCTCGACTGTCAGCGGCGCGCCTTTTTCTTGCGCGGACTAGCCGAAGGCGGCTGCCGCACCGCAGGTGCCCTGTGCGAAAATGAAAGCATCAACGATGACCAGCTCTTCCGCCGCCGTCGTTCCCGAACCAGTCACCATCACTCCGCAGATGCTCGCCACGCACAGCATCACTGCGGAGGAGTACGAGCGCATTCTCAAGGCACTCGGACGCACACCCTCGCTCACTGAGCTCGGCATCTACAGCGTGATGTGGAGCGAGCACTGCTCCTACAAATCCAGCCGCGTGCACCTCAAGCGCCTGCCCACCAAAAGCGATCGCGTTGTTCAAGGGCCGGGCGAGAACGCCGGCATCATCGACGTTGGCGAAGGCTGGGCCTGCGCCTTCAAGATTGAATCGCACAACCATCCGAGCTACATTGAGCCGCACCAGGGTGCGGCCACCGGTGTGGGCGGCATTTTGCGCGACATCTTTACCATGGGCGCGCGCCCCCTCGCCGTCATGGATTCGCTCCGCTTCGGGCCCATCAGTCCAACTGATTTCACTGGTCCAGACCAAAAAGCAAAAGAGCGCGAACTCCATCGCAACCACTCCATCCTCGAAGGCGTGGTCAGCGGCGTCGCGAGCTACGGCAATTGTTTTGGCGTGCCCAACCTTGGCGGCGAAACCAAATTCGAGCCTTGCTACTCGGGCAACCCGCTCGTGAACGCATTCGCGCTGGGCCTGGTCCGCAAAGACGAGATCTTCTATGCCAAAGCCAGCGGCACCGGCAACCCGGTCATATATGTTGGCGCCAAAACAGGCCGCGACGGCATCCACGGCGCCACCATGGCCAGCGAGGAATTCCACGAGGGCACTGAGGCCAAGCGCCCCAACGTCCAGGTTGGCGACCCGTTCATGGAGAAGCTCCTGCTCGAAGCCTGCATTGAAGCCATGAAGACCGGCGCCATCGTCGGCATCCAGGATATGGGCGCAGCCGGCCTCACCTGCTCTACCTGCGAGATGGGCGGGCGCGGCGGTGTCGGTCTCGACGTGGAGCTGGACCGGGTGCCGCAGCGCGAAACCGGCATGAGCGCCTACGAGATCATGCTCTCCGAGAGCCAGGAGCGCATGTTGCTCGTCGCCGAAAAAGGCCGCGAAGACGAAGTGCTCCGCGTCTTCGCAAAGTGGGGGCTCGATGCGGTAATGGTCGGCACGGTCGAGCCCGAGCCGCGCTTACGCATACGCCATCACGGAGTGCTCGTCGCCGACATTCCCAACCAATCGCTCACCGACGATGCGCCGCTTTACCATCGCCCGGTTGGCACTTGGAAAGCTCCCATCTCGCTCGATCCTCCCACCGAAGCTCTCGCCGAATTATCCGAAGATCGCAACTACACCGCCGACCTCAAGAAATTGCTCGCGAGCTCCAATGTCTGCTCCAAGCGCTGGGTTCATGAGCAGTACGACAGCATGGTGCAGACCAATACCGCGCAAGGCCCGGGCGGCGAAGCCGGCGTAATGCGGATCAAAGGAACGGGGAATAAGGATCAGGGATTGGAAAAGATCGAGATCGGCCTCTCGATGGCTCTCGATGGCAACGGCCGCTGGGCATACCTCGACCCCAAACTCGGTGCCATGCATGCTGTGGCTGAAGCCGCTCGCAAAGTAGCGATGACCGGCGCAACGCCTGTGGCCGCCACCAACTGCCTCAACTTCGGCAATCCCGAGAAACCCGAGATCATGGCGCAGCTCTCCGCCGCCATCGACGGCATCGCCGAAGCCTGCACGGCGCTCGGCACTCCGATTACCGGCGGCAACGTCTCCTTATATAACGAGACGCGCGGCGAAGGAATTTATCCGACGCCGGTCCTCGGCATCGTCGGCATTCTCGATGATGTCTCGAAGGCCGTCCCCGCGCACTTTCAGCGAGAGAAAGACGCCATCGTTCTCCTTTGGCCCATTCCGCGCGGCGAGGAGCCGAACCCGCAACTCAAGGTTCCGCTCAATCCGCCGCCCATCAGCCAGTATCCGCTGCCCGCGCTCGAGCGCGAGTCGAGAGATCGAGAGCAGCCCGACGCGTCCGATGCCGAAGTCGCGACAAATCTGATTGCATTCGGTTCATCAGAATTTGCCAAAGTCATTCTCGGCAGCCTCTGGGGCACTCCACCCGCGCTCGATCTCGACGCCGAGGCGAGCCTGCACGATCTGCTCGCCATCCTTGCGTGGCGCAAACTCATCCATTCGGCGCGCGACATCTCCGACGGCGGCATTGCTGTTGCTCTTGCGCAGGCCGGATTCTCCAGGGGCATCGGCGCCAAAATCGAGCAGGACGCTTCGCTTTTCGCACATCCGCTCTTTGGCCTCTTTGCCGAGCCCGCCTCCACAATCCTTCTCACCGCCGATCCCGGCAGCGTTTCTGAGATCAACGCGATGGCGAGCCAACACAACTTCTTTTCCGCACGCATCGGAACAACCGGCGGAAAGCGCCTCGAGATTTCCGTCGACGGCGACACTTTTATTTCCGCGCCGCTGGAAGAACTCCGCACTCTCTGGGCCTCCGCCCTGGAAGCCAATCTCCATGGCGAGGTTTTCGCATGAGCCGGTTGCTGTTTCAGGGTGTTGATGGCGTCGCAGACATTTCCTCCGATCTTGCTTTTAACGGTGTCCATCCGAAAATGTTGGGTGCCCCTGGTCTCGATTTTGAGACCAGGGATAGCACGGACCCGAAGCTCCGCGAAGAATGCGGCGTCGTCGCCATCCACGGCCATCCGCACGCTGCACGCGAAGCTTATCTAGCGCTTTACGCCCTTCAGCATCGCGGCCAGGAATCGGCCGGCATCGCCACCGCCGACGGCACGCATCTGGCCAACATCAAGGGCATGGGCCTCGTTTCTGAAATCTTCACGGACGACGTGCTCGCCAAACTCCCTGGCCACCTGGCCATCGGCCACACGCGCTATTCCACCACTGGCGACTCGGCGCTGCTCAACGCCCAGCCCATCCGCGTCGACTCCACCAAGGGCCTTATCGCCATTGCGCACAACGGCAACCTGGTGAATCTTGGCAACCTCCGCGCGAGCCTGGAGCGCGACGGCGCCTACTTCCAGACGACTTCTGACTCCGAAATCATCGTCCAGCTCATCGCCCACTCCCACTCCGGCACGCTCGTTGACTGCATCGCCGATTCGCTTTCGCAGGTTGAGGGCGCGTTCTCCATCGTCATGATGACGCGCGACCGCATCTTCGCCGCTCGCGATCCTCGTGGCTTCCGTCCGCTCTCGATGGGAAAAATGAAAACTCCCGATGGTCACGACGCCATCGTCTTCGCTTCGGAATCCTGCGCTTTCGATCTGCTCCGCGCCGAATTCATCCGCGACGTTCTTCCCGGCGAACTGGTCATGGTCTCTGAAGATGGCGTCACCAGCCGCCAGTACGCGAGCGGCGTGCCGCAATCGAGCTGTGTCTTCGAGCACGTCTACTTCGCGCGCCCTGACTCGCGCATCTTCGGCCGCTGGGTGCAGGAGTCGCGCGATGAAATGGGCCGCCAGCTTGCACGCGAGTCCGGCGTTCCCGCCGACGTCATCGTGCCTGTCCCCGATTCCGGCGTGACTGCGGCGCTGGGGTACGCGGAGGAAGCGGGCCTGCCCTTCCGCATGGGCCTCATCCGCAATCATTACGTCGGCCGCACTTTTATTGAACCCGAACAGCGCGTCAGAGACTTCGGCGTCCGCCTCAAGCTCAACCCCGTGCACAATCTGCTCGCGGGCAAGCGCGTCGTGCTTATTGACGACTCCATCATTCGCGGAACGACGAGCCGCAAAATCGTCCGCATGGTGCGCGGCGCAGGCGCAACGGAAGTTCACCTCCGCATCAGTTGCCCGCCAACAATTTCGCCCTGCTATTACGGCGTTGACACGCCCTCGAAACGCGAGCTCATTGCGGCCAATCATTCTGTTGAGGGGATTCGCCAGTTTATCGAGGCCGATTCGCTGGCTTATCTTTCGCTCGAAGGGCTGCTGGCCTCTGTGCGCGACGAGCATAAAACCGGTTACTGCACCGCCTGCTACACCGGCAACTACCCCACGCAGTGGGTCGACGTGGAAGAGATTCTGCCGGCTGCCGCCGCGATCTAAGACAAGTTGATAGGTCGTGCTTTGGAGGGCCTGCGCCGTCCTCTATGGGTCGAACTTCTATTGACAAAAGGTGTCCAATGGAGTACAAGTAGAAAGTGCGCACCGTCGTCGAGATGCCGGGCTATCTCAAGATAGCAGAGGCCATCTTCAACGAGACAGAGCGTGAGCGGATCGTCTCGATGGTGGCGTCGGACCCTGAGTGCGGGGCTCTCATACAAGGTACGGGCGGATTCCGCAAAGTGCGTGTTGGACGTGGCGGCATGGGAAAACGCGGAGGTGCACGCGTGATCTATATCGCTCGGAGCGAAGCATTCCCGGTCTTTCTCGTGACTGTCTATACAAAGAACGAAAAAGAAAACTTGACGAAGAAAGAGCGCAACGAACTCGCGCGTCGCGCCGATGAGATCTTCGCGAGGTACAGGAGGTAAGCCATGACGAAGATGTTTGACGACTTGATGACCGGACTCGACGAAGTGGACGCCTTTTTAGCCGGCGAAACCGCCGGTTACAAGGTCAACTTGCCTGATAGGGTCGATGTAAAAGGGATTCGCAAGCGGCTGAAGATGACGCAGGCCCGCTTTTCGGCCACGTTCGGTTTCTCACTTGATGCGGTAAAGCACTGGGAAGGTGGTCGCCGCACTCCGGAGTCGTCAGCCAGGGCATTTCTCACGGTGATCGCAAAAAATCCAGCTGCTGTCGTCGCAGCGCTGCATTCGATCCCGCGGCCTGCGCACGCCTCATTCCGGCGCTCTTCATCTCAACGCTGATCGAAAGCCCATCACACCGCTTCTTCCGCCAATTCCGCCCTCGCTCCCACAGGCCGCCGCGCCAGGCTGCGCGTCAACGCATACATAGTGCCAGCCGCCAGCAGAGCAGGCAGCACCAGCCCCCTCAATCCTGCGTCGTAGCTTCCGGTGGAATCCTTCATCACGCCCATCCAGTACGGACCTACAAATCCCGCGAACATCGTGATCGTATTCATCGCCGCAATACCCGCGGCCGCCGCGCGCCCCGCCAGAAACTGCATCGGAACTGCATTGGCCGGTCCCAGCATCGACATGAACGCCGTGAAGCTTGCGGCGAGCGCAAGCACGACGAGCCATGGCTCCTTCGCATAACTGGCTGTAAGGTAGCCGGCCGCGATGATCAAGCAGGGCAAGATGCAATGGATGGCCCGCTCTCCGCGGCGATCGGAGTGCGCGCTGTTGATCAGCATCCCCGCGGCGCCCGCCAGTCCAATGCACGCGACGAGATAGCCTACGTTCGTAACGCTCCAGCCAGTCACTCCCTGCAAAATCGCCGGCGCCGAAAAACTGTACGCGTAACTGGTGATCAACGCGAAAAAGAAGTAGGCGCCGATCATCCACACCTTCGGCTCAAGCAGCGCTTTCATCACTCCTGCGCTGTGCCCCAGGTGCGCCTTCTCGCCGTCGGCCTTCAGCTGGCCTTCGAGCCACGTCTTTTCTTCCGCGGTCAGCCACGCAGCCTTGGCCGGATTGTCCGGCAGCATCTTCAGAATCACCAAGCTGAAGACCGCGGTCGGCAATCCCTCCACCAGAAACAGCCACTGCCAGCCCGAGAGCCCCATCTTGCCGCCGAGCCCCAGCAGCCACCCCGCCAGGGAGCCCATCACCACCGAACTCAGCGGCAGCGAAACATAGAACCGGCTCACCGCGCGGGCTCGCACATGCGCCGGAAACCACAGCGTCAGGTAATAGATGACGCCGGGATAAAACCCGGCCTCCGCCATGCCGAGCAGGAATCGCAACACGTTAAACTCGAGCGGCGTTCGCACAAACATGGTCGCCGCTGCAAGCAATCCCCAGGTGAACATGATGCGCGCCAGCCAGCGCTTGGCGCCGAAGCGCAGCAGCATCAGGTTCGAAGGCACTTCGCACAGCGCGTACCCGATGAAAAACATTCCCGCGCCAAATCCGTAGACCGACGCGCTGAAGTGCAGATCATGATTCATTTGCAGCGAGGCAAAGCTGATGTTGATGCGGTCCATGTAGGCAAGGCCGTAGCCGACCGCGATCACCGGAAGCAGACGCAAGCTCGCCTTGCGCTGCGCCGATTCGCCAACCCGCTTCAGGCGCGCGGCTTCATCCGCAGGCGCTTCCGCCGTCCGGTACAACTCGTGCGCGGAACCGGCAGCGGCCATGGGCGCTCACCTCGTGCGAATCGCGATTTTCAGTTAGAAAAATCGGGGAATGAAGAAAGGGGGACCGTGAGCACAATGTACCACAGCCCGCGCAGGGGCGAATCGAACGAACGCATTGTCGAATCATGGGTGCCCCCGGTCTCGATTTCGAGACCGGGGATAGCACAAATCCATATTCGCTCAGGCAAGAGAGCTAGCGGCTAGAAGCTGCTTCAATAATCCTGAACTCCCCGCTCACATGCATCATGCTCATCAAATAAAGCATCCCGTCGTAGTACCGAAGCTCGCCGCTCGGCACCGGCTCATTCCACAAGCGCATCCACAAACGCCTTCGCCGTCGGCCCATCGGTCGCCGCCAGGCTGCCCACCGCCGTGGTTGAGATCGGCCCTGAGGGGTGATTGCTGCTCAGCGGCTTTCCATCCAGCGTGTAGCGGTCAACGATCTTGTCGATACCTTGCCCGTAGAAAAACTTCTGGATCCGATCACTCAGCACCGTCTCGCGCGGATCTTTCTTCCACCACGAATAGTCAACGCTCCAATTGCTCACGCTGCGCCACGAGTCGGCCATGAACGGCACCGGCGTTCCATCGCGTCCCACCACTGGAGTCCCGTCAAAATTGCTTCGGTCCGGTGTCAATCCCGTCTCCGGCCCGGTCACGCGATTGAAAAAGTCGCGGCTCACATCCGCCGCTGTCGCCCAGAACATGCGATCCTCCACCGGCCCCCACCGCGCCCACAACTCGTAGAACGCAGGCAAGTGATACGACGCGTCGGTCACGCCATCCGGCCAGTTAGGCACAAACTTGATCATGTTGTGCGCCTCATCCACCATCGGCCCAATAGTCTCCTTTTGCGGCCCGCCGCGCATGAAGCGGAAATATTGCGGCGGCCACGGCCGCCCAGCCGCCTTGGCCTCTGCTTCCGCCCTTTCGGTACCGATGCCCGGCCACGGGTGATCCGGCTGCACAAACGGCGGATCGTCGGGATGAATCCGGAACGGCCCCGTCCCCGTCAGCACCGGATGATGCCGGATTCCGCGCAGAATCTTGTCCGCCTCCGCCTGGTAGTCGTAAATGCCCTTACCATTCCCCCATCGCCGCGCCGCAAAATAAAGCGCCATGGTGAAGTACTCTTCCCCATCCGGCGCTGCCCCCGTCGACCGCGGCGTTCCATCTGTATTCATTGACCACGCAAAGTACCCCACCGACGGATCCTTCGGGTCGGTGATCAACATATAGGTGTGCGCCCAGTTCCACAGCGCGTCAAACTCGCGCTTCTTATTGAGCTCCACGCAGATCATCATGCCGTAGCTCATGCCCTCGGTGCGCGCGTCGTTGTTGTTCCAATCCGTCACGTACGCCAGCGTCCCGTTCTCGTTGGCGCCGGTTTCAAAGTAGACTCGCTCCTCCTGCCCGTCGCCGTGAAACAGCTGCTGGAAGGCCTTTTCGATCTTGGCGTGCGTCTCGACCGGCGTGTGCCCCTGCTCTTGAAATAAATTGCGATAGTGCCCCGTCTTGTACGCGCCCTCGCCATCGCCCGGGAAGCGCTCGAACTTGCCCAGCGGCGCATTCTCGTGGGGCGCCGGCATCATCCAACCCGGCATTGCCGGAGGCGCTTGCGCGGGGGCCTGTGCCGGCGTAGCCGCAGGAGTTGGGTTTGTAGCCGGTGCCGCAGGAGCGCTGGACTGACCCGCACCTGCCGGCTGCGCCCTCAACGCCACTCCCGCCAACATCAAAACTCCCGCCGCAACCACGCAAACCTGAATCCGCAACTTCATTTCGATCCCTTTCCTCTCGCGCGCAATCGGCCGCATTCCGCCTTTACGATGATAAGCGTTCGCCGCGACGCCACTTATCGAGTCGCGCCGACCCGCTGACTCGCTAACTTGCCGACCTGCTGACTCGCCGCTTCGCTTCCTTGCTCCCTTGTTCCCTTGGTCCTTTGTTCCCTGTACTTCCTGTCACAGGACGTTCACACTCTCGCTGTGATAGCATCCGTCTTTCGAGAAAGACGCGCCTGGCAGAGCCGTCGTTTGCCATGCCAGTCGCGCCCCGGGCAACACTCATCATGGAAGAGGAAGAAGCCCGACCGGGAGCTCGATCCCGGCAATCCGGCCACTCGAACGCCCCGCTGGGCGTCCCCCCTCAATCCCTGTGCAAGATAGATGACGCGAGCCCGCTCGCCCATTTCGGACGACCTCCGCTCGTTTCCAATCCCGCAAACCTAAACCCGCGCCTTTTTGCTGGCGCGGACCTGCCGAAGGCGGCTGCCCCACCGCAGGTGGAAGGAGACAGCCCATGAAAACGTATCAGGGAAGTGAGATCCGCAATGTCGCTGTAGTGGGGCATGCTCACTGCGGCAAAACCACCCTCATTGCCGCTCTGCTGCATGCCGCCAAAATGACTCCCACCCAGGGCCGAGTCGAAGATGGCTCCGCCGCCACTGCCTACGACGAAGAAGAAGTCGCGCGCGGCATCACCATGCAGAATGCCGTCGCCTTCGCCGAGTGGCAGGGCATCAAGATCAATCTTGTCGATACGCCCGGCTTCCATATGTTCACCCACGAGGCCCGCGCCGCTCTCTTCCCCGTTGAATCCGCTATTGTCGTTATCAACGCCCAGTCCGGCGTCGAGCCCGTCACCGAGCGCGTTTGGAAATTCGCCGAAGACGCCAATGTTCCCCGCAGTCGTCGTCGTGAATCAAATGGACCACCCCAAGGCCGGCGGCGGTGGTGGCCTCAACGCCCTCATGGACGATCTCAACGATCGCTGGGGCCGCAACTGTGTTCCCGTCCAGTTGCCCATCTCTGACGCGCAGGGCTTTCACGGCGTCGTCGATCTCGTCACCATGGAGGCGTACACCTACACGCCCGGCGGCGATGGCCGCGGCAAAGTCTCCGCAGAGATTCCCGCCTCGCTCGCTGCCGATGCCAAGGCCCGCCACGAAGCTCTCGTTGAGCTGGTCGCCGAGGGTAAAGACGAGCTGATGGAAGAGTACTTCGAGAAAGGCACCATCCCCGAAGACCACCTGATCGCCGCGCTCCACGAAGCCATCCGCGAAGACCGCATATTCCCCGTGCTGTTTTCAAGCGGCCTCAGCAACATGGCTCTCGATCATCTTCTCGACTTCATCAAGGCCTACACGCCCGCGCCAACTGAGCGCGAGCCCCTCGCCGGCAAAACGCCCGGTGCAGCCGCCGACGCTCCCGCCGTCGTCCGCAAAATCGACGACTCCGGGCCAACTGGCGCCGTCGTCTTCAAAACCATGTCCGATCCCTTCGCCGGCCGCATCACGTTTTTCAAAGTCATCAGCGGCGTCGTCAAGAACGACGCCACGCTTGAGAACTACACGCGCCGCGGCCAGGAAAAGCTCGCGCACCTGAGCATCATGCAGGGCCGCAAGCCCGTTGAAGTCGCCGAGTTGCACGCCGGCGATCTCGGCGCAGTGGGCAAACTCCGTGACACGCTCACCGGCGACACGCTCGGTGCAAAAGGGCGCCGACTTCCAGGTCGACATGGCCAAGCCTCCCGAGCCCGCCATGACCTACGCCATCGAGCCCAAGAGCCGCGCCGACGAAGACAAGCTCGCGCCCGCCATCCACAAGCTCATGGAAGAGGACCTGCTCATTCGCTTTTACCGCGACCCGCAGACCAACGAATTCCTCATCGCCGGCGCAGGCCAGCCGCACATCGAGGCCATCGTCAGCCGCCTCAAAAAGCGCTATCACGCCGAAGTCACGCTCAAGGCGCCCAAGGTCCCCTACCTCGAAACCATTCGCGCCAAGGCCGAGGCCCACGGCCGCCACAAAAAGCAGTCCGGCGGCCACGGCCAGTTTGGCGACTGCAAAATTCGCATGGAGCCTCAGCCTCGCGGAGCCGGATTCGAATTCGCCAACGAAGTTTTCGGCGGAGCAATTCCGCGCAATTTCATCCCGGCCATCGAAAAGGGCATCGTCGAGACGGCCGCGCGCGGCTACCTCGCCGGCTACCCCGTCGTCGACTTCAAGGTCACCGTCTTCGACGGCTCCTACCACGACGTCGATTCCAACGAGCTCAGCTTCAAGACCGCTGGCCGCCTGGCCTTCAAAAATGCCATGGAGCAGTGCAAGCCCTGCCTGCTCGAGCCCGTCATGAAGGTCGAAATCGAGGCGCCCGACGAATTCGCCGGCGCGCTCATGGGCGACCTCAACGGCCGCCGCGGCCGCGTAGGCGGAATGGAGTCCAAGGGCCGCACCACGGTCATCAACGCCCAGGTTCCCATGGCCGAGATGCTCACCTACGGAACGCAGCTCACCTCCATGACGCAGGGCAAAGGCAGCTACCGCATGGAAGTGGACCACTACGACATCGTGCCGCAACTGGTAGCCGAAAAAATCCTAGCCAACGCCAAACGGCCCGTCGACGAAGAGGAAGAATGACGGACCAGCTAGCATCCCTGGCGACCGCCTCCTGCGCATTGTATGAAGAGTTGTTTAAGGGACTGCGCAGAGTTTTGAGGATGACAAAAAGTGCTGCAGGACTTCACGGGTTCCGGACAACTTCATCGAGAAGGCACGTAGTGTTAGGGCGCGACTTCAGTCGTGCCGAACGCGAATGCAGAGGAACGGTGGGCTTCAGCCCCTGTCGAGTGGACGAGGAACTTTACTGAAAAGCACGAAGTGTCAGGGCACGACTTGAGTCGTGCCGAACGCGAATGCAAATGGACGGTGGGCTTTAGCCCCTGCGATGTCAAAACCTTCTCGACCGTCGGACCCACTTAACGCCACCGGATGCCCACGAACGTTCTTTGCCACCACCCGCACAGTAGGCGGGAAGTCGCTGCTCCAGACAGATCGCATGGCAGAACTCCTCATCGACGTCATGCGGTCTTACGTTCAGGCCAAGAAGTTCGTCATTCACGACTTTGTCGTCATGCCAAATCATGTTCACATTCTCATGACCGTTCCAGGCGAGATGAGCATCGAGAAGGCCATGCAATTGATCAAAGGCAGCTTTTCTTATCGCGCCAAAAAGGAACTTGGATTTCCAGGCGAGGTGTGGCAACGAGGGTTTTCTGACGTGCGCATCACCGATGAGCAGAGCTTTCGGCTGCATCGTGTCTACATCGAGAACAACCCGGTGAAAGCAGGTTTGGTTCATTCGCCGGAAGAATACAGGCGCGGCTCAGCGTATTTGAAGAAGCAAAAGCGCACAGGGGCTAAAGCCCACGTTTGACCGCGGCTGAATGGCACGACTAAAGTCGTGCCCTGACACGAAGACAGCGCCTCCTACCCAGGCGCGCGGTTCCTGCGTCGGTTAAGGTGAGATATCTTTATCTACGGCTATTTATAGTTGATATTCGCGGAGTCTAATCGCTTGGCGTCCTTTTACCGCTCGAGTGTTGCGGAGTTTCTATCGATCTCCGATGGGGAAATTCTTGCGCGCCTTTCAACCGAATACGCGAGACGTGGCTTCACAAGACAATACACCGACCAAACATTGACGTGGGGGCGCGATATTCGGTCGTTACGGCAATGCTTTCTGGAATCCCTCCAAAGCGATGGGACTGCCGGAAACTGGGGATTGCTTTTGGAGTTTTCGATTCCTCGCAAGGAAGTGCGAATCGATGCTGTCCTCCTTATCCATAATGAAATTGTCATCCTGGAAGCGAAGTCCGGCGGGGATTTTTCCCAAGCTAGACGACAGATTGAAGAATATGCATTGCTCCTCCATTACTTTCATAAAGCATCTAACGAGCGGAGAATTGTCCCGGTTATTGTCTCGCCTGAGGCAGGCGAGCCTGACCTTGATCCCCTCAAACAGGATGAATTGTTCCCTCAACTTGCACGGTTCTGGGTAAAAAAGGCAACGATATCCTCTTGGCAAAGTCTTCCCGATGTTCTCAAGCTCATTGGAGACAGAGAGAGTTCCGAGCAGATTCAACCGGAACCCTGGGACGAGAGTCCTTATCACCCGGTCCCCAGCATCATCGAGGCAGCGATTGCCTTGAAGGGCGGGTTGTCAATTCGGGAGATCGCGCAATGCGAAGCCTCTGAACACGAGGTCGGCCTGGTAAGAGAGACAATCCAGTCCTACGTTGATCAGGCGAGAATGAACAACGAGCATGTCATCTGCTTTTTGACCGGGGTACCCGGCTCCGGAAAGACGCTTGTCGGTCTTAGCCTTGCGCACTCACATGAAAATCAAAAGAACGCGATTCACTTCATGAGTGGGAATGGTCCTCTTGTCAAAGTCCTGCAACAACTTTTCACGCAAGAAGGCAGGCGCAATGGTGCAAATGCGATTAATGCGCGTATCGAAGCAAAGACACTGCTTGAAAACGTACATGTCTTTGCTCGGAACTACATGGACGACGACAAAAGAGAACCCTCAAATCACGCCATCATTTTTGATGAGGCGCAGCGCGCGTGGAATCGGGCACAGAACAAGAAGAAATTCAAACGCGACTATTCCGAACCCGAAATGCTCTTGGGAATCATGGAGCGTCATCAAGACTGGGCTGCGGTCATCGCTCTCGTCGGTGGCGGACAGGAAATCAATGACGGTGAGGCTGGCCTCGAGGAATGGGGCAGAGCACTAGCGGAACGCTCGACACCCTGGATGATCTATGCCTCGCCGGAGGTCCTCAACGGCGGACCTTCTACCGCGGGCCATCGGCTCTTTGATGGACCCAGTTCCACACCACGAGTTCAAACAAACGATACTCTCCACCTGCGCACTTCCAACCGAAGCCTGCGTGCCGAAAATCTCGCGTCTTGGGTCAACTATGTTCTGGATGGCGATGCTGACAGTGCTTCAAAACTCCGTATCGCCGATAAGTTCCCGATCTTCCTGTCGAGAAACCTGGACGAGACGCGCGCGAAGCTTCGGGAACAAGCACTGGGCCCTATTCGGTATGGCTTGGTGGGCTCCTCCGGCGCGTCTAGGTTGCGCGCAATCGGCTTGGAGCCTAGCTCAACCTTTCATGCGGACTACCCTTGGGAGCATTGGTACTTGGCCCCGGAACAAGATCTCCGATCAAGCTACCGATGTGAAGTATTTACCACTGAATTTGAAATTCAGGGTCTGGAGCTCGATTGGATCGGCCTCTGTTGGGGAGGTGATTGCATCTGGGAACGTATGCATGGGTGGCAATTGCGCAAGCTCCTTTCTGGTCCGAATAATCGATGGGTCTCCATTAAGAACCCGGAACGACGGAAGTTTCGGGAGAACGCCTACCGAGTTCTTCTGACCCGAGCGCGCCAGGGCATGATCATTTTCGTACCGAATGGCAACGCAGAAGACACAACTAACCTGCCTGACGAATTCAATGCGACGGCAGAATTCCTCCTCAAATGCGGAGTAACCGTCATGTAGGTTTGATCAGGTCGCGCCACCAGCCCTCCGACATCGTCTGCCGACCGCGCCCGTGTATCCTCCATCTTGAGGAGACCGCTCCGCCTTGCCCAACCTCACCTACCAAGTCCGGCGATCGCTCGCGGCAAAAACCGAAGAGTACTCCTTGACCGACACGGAGCTCCTCTGGCCCGGTGGCAGCGCGCCTTTCACCCAGATCAAAACCGTCAGAATCTACTCCGTCCCCGGAATGTGGATATTCGGCGCAGGCAAGGTCGCATTTGGATCGCGTCGTTGTGCAATCACCCTCGATTCCGGCGCCGCGATCGAACTTACCAGCCAGCACTACCTAAGCTTTGGCAACTTTGAAGACCGCTCACCGGCTTTCTATCCATTTGTCAGCGAATTGATCGCTCGCGTGCGGACGGCAAACCCCGCTGCGCAATTCTTATCGGGAATGCCTCCCATGCTCTGGTGGTTCTGGTTCCTGCCCTTCGGCCTTCTCGCGTTTCTTCTCATTCTCTCGATCACACTCAGCCTGCTTGGGCTCTCGCTCGTGCACAAAAACTCTCTGGGAACCTCGCTTCTATTCCTGACCCTCGCCGTCCTGCTCATCGGCCCCATCAGTTTTCTCCGCGCCATCTGGCGCCGCCGCACTCGCGATCTGAATTCCGGCGATTTATCAAAAGGCGTGTAATACGGAACCCAGCCAGCGCCGTCGTCTGACAATCCCTCGCTCCCGCGCAGCCCGCTCAAAAAACCTCCGGACGAAATGAAAGGCACATTCTGCCTCCCACCCCGCCCGGCTAGGTTCCTGACTGTAATTTATCTTTGCGCAAAGATGGTTAAACCTGGTCCGTTTACCCCTCGGCCCACTCACCCCTCAGCCCCTTCGATGCTCTCAACATGGATAACCTTTGCCTGCGCATCGAGTTCGCCCGTTACCTTTACGGTCCTGCCCGCAAACGGCTTGGCGCGCTCCGCATCGTCCAGCTTGAAGACTTCGCCCGATGAGTCGCGCAGGTCGTAGTGCTCGCCGTCCTTCACCACGGTTCCGGCAAAGGTCGCCGCCTGGGCGGTCTGATCGGGTTGCTGTTGTGGCTGCGCTTCTTCGGACTGTTGCGGCGGCCGCTCCTGAGCCTGCGCCAAAGCGGGCCTGCCGGCGATGAACGGGCTTCCCGGCACCAGGCCAAGGATGAACGTTAGGGCGCAGAGCGCGCAGAACTCAATCAAACTGCTTTTGATGGAATGCATCTCGAGATCCCCCGAGCAAATTGTTTGAGCCCGTTCTCGTTTCGGCCCAGTTAGGTACTTGGATGCATCCCACAGTCCAAATCGCGGTCCAAACTGCAAAGCATTGCTGCCGCATTTGAAAATGCTGAGGGCAGAGCGAATCCGCGCAGGCTTAGAAAGACCGCAGGATAAGAACTGTTCGCTGGTAAGGTGGGAAAAACTGCTCGCGTGGGTAAAAAGGTGTTGCGGGAATCAAGTCTCAACGACCGGCCGCAAGCGCCTGGCAAGAGCCCACTTCAGCTCATCGATCCCTTCGCCCGTCACTGCCGAGACAGCGTGAAACTCGAGCTTCTTCCGCTTCGCGTGCGCCGCCAGCTTCTTCAGCTTCTCGGGATTCGCCGAGTCGATTTTGGTCGCCACCACGATCATCGGCTTCCCGGCCAGCGGATGTTCGTCCACCCCTCGCCCTTTCGAACTAAAACTGGCCAGCTCGTTGTTGATTAACTTGAAGTCTTCCACCGGATCGGGCCTTCCCGATGCGTCCGACACATCCACCAGGTGAACCAGCACGCGCGTGCGCTCAATGTGCCGCAGAAACTGCGTGCCCAGCCCCGAGCCCAGATGCGCGCCTTCGATGAGTCCCGGCATATCGGCGACTACAAAGGATTCGAGCTCCGGCTCCTCGCCCACCGTCACTACGCCCAAATTCGGCTCGAGCGTCGTAAACGGATAATCGGCAATCTTCGGCCGGGCCGCAGAGATGCGCGAGATCAGCGTCGACTTGCCCGCATTCGGAAGGCCCACCAGTCCCACGTCGGCCAGCAGCTTCAGCTCCAGCCGGTAGCTGCGCTCCTCGCCCGCGCGCCCCAGCTCATGCTCGCGCGGAGCCTGATGCGTGCTGGTGGCGAAGTGCTGGTTGCCGCGCCCGCCGCGCCCGCCCTTCGCGACCACAATGCGTTCATCCGGCTCCTTGAAGTCATGCACCAGCTCGCCCGTCTCCATGTCGTAGAGCGACGTGCCCACCGGAACCTGCAGCGTGACCGATCGGCCATCCAGCCCAGTGCAATTCGAGCCCATCCCATGCTCGCCGCGCTGCCCCTTGTGCTCCGGGTTGTAGCGGAAGTGAATCAGCGTATTGTGCCGCTGGCTCGACTCCATCACAACGTCTCCGCCGCGGCCGCCGTCGCCGCCCGATGGCCCCCCGCGCGGCACGAACTTCTCCCGCCGGAATGCCATGCACCCGTTGCCGCCGTCGCCAGCCTTCACTCGAATTTTGGCTTCATCAATGAACATGCATATCGCCGAAGGTACTTTTCGCCGTCGAATCAGGCCGTCTCGCGCCGGCTCATGCCTGCGCGATCGCCGTCTACCTGCCGTCTCTCCAGTCTAACGAACGAATCTGCCCCACCTGCTGACTCGAAACCCGGCGGCCACGACGAAAAAAACATCCGAATTGTGACGCAGACTACTTCTCAGTGGCGGCTTTCAGGCTTAGAATCGCTGCCAATCTTCTTTTAGATCCAAAAAGGGCGTCGAATTCGTCAGAGATTCCGCCCGCCATCGAACCGCCATCAGAAGCAGAGCGGACCGGCTTGCTCATTTGTCCTTTCTCCTACCCTTTCCCCATTGATCTGCCTGAGCAGCGCCATCAATGGCTGAAGTAAGGCAGAATTGGATTCGGTGGTTCTTGTTGGGCGCGCTGTGCCTGAGCGCCCACGCGCTGGTCCTCGCCCAATCGAATCCGGCTCCATCGAACTCCGCCGATTCCCCGTCGCAGCATTTCGTCCAGGTTCAAGCTCCTCAATCCGGCTCGCTGGCCGGCCGCCTCACTGATCTGCGTTCGGCCCCGCTGGCCGGCGTCTCCATCGTTCTGCGCAATCAATCCACCGGCGCTGAAGTTCGATCTACTACCGCCCGGAACGGCGCATTCCGCTTTGCCTCGCTCGATGCTGGTGAATACACGCTCGGCGCAGACGCTGCCCAGCTCGGCCACGGCCAGCTTGAAGGAATTCTCGTCACCGGCGGAGCCGAATCACGTGTTCAAGCTGCACTGAACTTCCAGCCTGTCGCTCCCGTGTTGCTTGAGGCCGTCATGCCTCAACCTGCTGTCGCCCCAACCATCGCGGCAGCAGCACCCAATCCCTCCCCACTCTCGGTACCACCGTCAAACGCGCTGCCAACGCCGAGTGTGGCGACGGCCGTGCCTGCCACGCCGCCGACCCCACTTCGCCCCGCTCTGAGCACGACCAGTCCGCAGCTGATCGCGTCCATCGACGGCGAACTCCTAAGGCCACTTCCGTTAGCCGCATTGAGCACCCCGGACGCCCCCAAGATACCTGCCCCGCCCGCGGCTTCTACGCTGGCTCTGCCGCCTATCTCACCTCCTGCCGCAACTCGCTCGGAACCCCCAGCCCCAGGCGCTGTTGCTGCATCGCCCTCCGCAGCGCCCGAGTCGTCCGCACCACATTCGTCTCAACTTCCGGCTCACGTCTCCGCGATGTCGTCGCGCGCCGCTCTGGAAACACAATCCGCGCCCATCGAACTCGCGCTCGCCGCTACGCAACCGAACGTGTTTCCGCTCAAGGCGGGCATCGCGCCCGCCATTGCCGCCGTCGCAGCGCTTCCTCCTACCGTGCAGGCGTCAATGCTGACTCCGGCCCCTGTCTCGCCGACGCTGACTCAGCCTCCAGATCCCGTCGCGCCGGCCGTCTCCACAACTCTCGCCGCCTCGCAACTGCAAGCCCTGCCCGTAAGTGGGCGCCGTTGGCAGGAGTTCCTGCTCGACACGCCTGCCGCTGGCGCCTCAGCCGATTCAGCGCAAGCCTCCTACCGTGGCTCCCAACAATCTGCCCAGGTCTCGGTCGACGGCGCGAATATCAGCCTGGCCTTTGGTGTCTCCGCAGGCTCCGGCGCGTATTCCTCCAGCGCAACCGGAGCTGACTCTGGCCCGCAAAATTCGGCATCTCAATCCAGCGGCAACGCCTGGACCGGAGGTCGCGGCCTCGGCGTAAGTGAAGCCGCTATCCACGAGGTAACCGCTGCCGCCGGCAACGTGGAGGCCGCGGGCATGCGATCCGCGGGCGGCCGCACCACCATTCACACGGAGAGCGGCAGCAATGCTCTCCACGGCCAGGGATTCTTTTTCGATCGCCAAAACACGTGGGGCGCCCGGAACCCTTTCACGCAATGGGTTAAGGAGACCGCGCCGGCCACGCTTACATTTAATCCAGCCGGCTCCGCCCCGGTGTTTACGCCGGAGCCGTACACGCCTCCAGACCACGAGACGGTGCTGGGCCTCGGCATGGGCAGCCGTATCCGCCGCGACAAGCTCTTCTGGTTCGCGGCTCTTGACAGCAACCATCGCAACGATCCCGGTGTGGCGATGGTGAAGCACCCCTTGGACCTTTGCGGCAATTACAACGCCAATGGCCAATGCACATACCCAGCCGGATTCTTTGAAACGCCGACCAACTGCCAACTCCAAGTGCTCGGCGCGCGGCTGGGGTTTTCTGCGGTGCAGTCAAGCGGGTGCATCTCAGGCCTGGTCCAGGGACTGACGGCCTATTCAGCAATGCTTGAAACGCTTTCTGGCCTGCTGGGGCCCGCGCCGCGCACCGCCGCGCAGTGGGTTGGTTTTGGCCGTATCGATTGGCAAGCGGCCGAACGTCACCACTTCACGCTTGAAGGTATAGGCGCCGACTGGAACTCCCCCGGCGGCGGTCTCACGCGCGTCTCGGAAACCTACGGAAGCCACAGCTTCGGCTCAAGCAAAGCCAGCCAGCAGTGGCTGCTCGCTCGTTGGGAAGCGTATCTCACTCCCAATCTGCTGGCCGTCACGCAGGGCTCCGCGGGGCGCGCCGTCGTCAGCGCAAAGCCCGAGACGCCCTCCGCTTTTGAGCACTCGTTGCTCAGCGTCAATTCCTCGGGCCAGTTGCCGCAGATCGTGGTGGATTCGCGCTACGGATTGACGATCGGCAATCCCTCGCGCTTTGGCCAGGGCGATTATCCCGACGAACGCCTCATCCACGGTCAGGAAATGCTCGACTGGGTCCACAACAAGCTGCTGGTTAAAGCCGGCTTCGAACTCGACCACAACGCGGATGCCATCAGCCAATTGCGCAACCAGTCCGGAACGTATGTCTACTCCAAGGTGGAGGACTTCATCTCCGACGCGTTGGTGTTTCAACAATTCGGGCTTCAAAATCCTACCAACTATTCCGTGCCGCACGGTTGCGGCGCGACAGACGCGACCCTGGGCAGCCAGCCCTGCTACTCCCACTACTCGCAGATGATCGGTCCTTCCAATTGGAACTTGAGCACCAATGACTTGGCGGGTTACGGGACGGTGCAGTGGCAGCCGAACAAGCTCGCGGTCTTTTCCATCGGCCTGCGCTGGGAGCGGGAGCAGATGCCGCCACCGCTTGCCGCGCTCGCCAATCCCGATCTGCCGCAAGCAGGAATGATGCCCGATCTCGGCAATAACTGGGGTCCGCGCGTCAGCCTCGCCATTGGCGCACGAAACCGCTGGCCGGTGCTGCGCCTGGGCTATGGCATGTACTATGGCCGCGTAGCAAACGCTACGATCGAGACCGCGCTCACCCAGACCGGCTCACTCAAAGGCGACCTCAGTTATTTCATCCGGCCCACCGATGGCTATACTTCCGCGGGCGGTACCGGCGCCGCTCCGCCATTTCCTTACGTTCTCAGCGGACCACCCGCCAGCATCGTCAAGCCCGGTGCGATCGAGTTCGCGCCCACCTTCCGCAACCCCGAGGTCCATCAGGCCGTCGCCGCCATCGAACAGCGGCTGCCGGGCCGCATGGAACTTACGGCGAGCATGATGCTCTCGCTCGGCCGGCGCCTGCCTGTCTTTATTGATTCGAATCTCGCTCCGCCGCTTACCAGCACCCAGCCACAGCAGCCGCAGAACATCACGTACAACGTTTGTGACGAGACTCCTCCCACTCCTTCGGGCTCCGGCAACACCAACGGTGCATGCGGCAACCTCGGCCTGGGCCCCATCAAGGCCAAACAGATCACGGTTCCTTTCTACGCGTCCACCGCGAGCACCGGAGTTGCCGGCCGGCTGAATCCTGACTACCAACAGGTCAACATCATGGAGAGCAAAGCGAATTCGATCTATGAAGCGGCCATGGTCAAGCTCACGCGCTATGGCAGGCGCGGCCTCAGCTTCCACGCTCATTACACCTACGCGCACGCAATGGATTGGAACCCAAACGAGAGCCCGCTCGATCCAGTCGACTCCAGCGGCGATTTTAGCCAGGAGTACGGAACCAGCAACCTCGACACGCGCCACTCGGCCGCCGCGATGATCGTCTTAGAGGCGCCATGGAAGATGCGCAATTTCGCCGGTCGCTTCGTGAACGGCTGGATGCTTTCCGGCGTCGGAGAATTCCATAGCGGCCTGCCGTTCACAATGCGCACTTCCGGCTCGCTGCCCAAGGAGCTTAATAATGCCGGCTACGCCATCGTGGGCCTGGGGCCAAGCATGAATGGCTCAGGAGGCGACAATCGCATCTACGGGCTAGGCAGCGACAATCGGGTCTACAACATTGGCCGCAACACCTACCGCTATCCCGATAACTGGAAGGCCGATCTGCGCCTCGCTAAGCGCTTTGACTTCGGCGAAATGCGACAGTTGGAAATCCTCGCCGAGAGCTTCAACCTTTTTAACCACCAGAACGTGACCAGAATTGAAACCACCGGCTATATCATCGGGCCCGGCAGTCCGCCAAGCACCCTCGGCGCTCCAGCTATCCCTCCGACACTGAACTTTTTAACCGGACTCAAAACCAATTCCAAAACCGGCCTCCCGATTCAAGGCTTCGGCCAGCCGCTCAGCATTAACGCTGAGGACTTCTACCGCGAGCGACAGATTGAAATCGGCTTGCGAATGCGCTTTTAGTGTCCCGAGTCTAAAGTTCGTGACATAAAATACGACTGTCATCCTGAACGAAGTGAAGGATCTGCGGTTGTTTCTAAATGCTACGAGCTTAAGACTCACCACACCAGGCTGGTCGCACAAATCTGGTCTTGAAAGGGCACGGCTTCAGCCGGGCCGTAGAAGCCTCATAAACATTGGGCTTTAGCCCCTGAGGGATGTTTTGAATTGGCCAGATGTTCATCACTACCCATCAACCGGAAACTTCTGCCGCACCAGCTTCAGAGCTTCCTCCGTCGTCGCGACCGTCCCTTCCAACTGCGCATCTTCGGCCGCGCGCAGCATTTCGCGGAAGCGCATTCCCGGCGGATAGCCCGCCGCGATCAGCTCCCGCCCGGTGATCAACGGCTTCGGCCTTACCTCTGCTGCCGGCATCGAGAAAAATCGCTCGCGTGCAAAATCCCAGTTCTCAAGATTGCCGCTAGCGGCCATGCAATCCATCCGGTGCAGCGCCAGGTGCTCCTCAAATCGCTCCAGCCTGAAGAACCGCTTCAGCGTCGACTCCTTCATCCGCTGCGCATCCATGAACCGCATGTGATTTTCAATGAGCGCCAGCACCTGCCGCGTCTCCTCGTTTGAAAACCGGAATCGCCGGCAAATCTCCGCGCCCATTGCCACGCCCATCTCCACGTGCCCGTCGAAACGAATCCGATCCGGAGCGCGTTTGAACGTCGGCGGCTTGCCCACGTCGTGCAACAGCGCTCCCCACGCCAATGTCTCCTGAACATCCCGGCTCCAACTGCTCCAAAAGCATCAACGTGTGCACCCAAACGTCACCTTCGGGATGGAACTGCGGCGGCTGCTCCACGCCTTTCATGCGCGCCACCTCGGGCAACACTTCGTTCAGCAGCCCCGTCTCATCCAGCAGCTCGAACGCCCGCCGCGCATGGCCCTCGGTCAGCATCTTCGTCAGCTCGTCGCGCACGCGCTCGCGGCTTACGACGGCGATGCGTGGAGCCAACGACCGGATCGCGCGCTTTGTCTCCGCTTCAATCTCAAACTCGAATCGAGCGGCAAACCGAACTGCGCGCAACATGCGAAGATGGTCTTCCTCAAACCGCTGCTCCGCCCGCCCGATCGCGCGCACAACGCCCGCATCGAGATCGTCCAGCCCGCCCACGTAATCGAGAACCGCGTCACGAAGATCGCCAGGAAGTCTCCTCCCGTCGCTTGTAGTGCCGGTTTCCCCTATCGCCGCCTTTGTAGCGCCGGCGTCCTCGCCGGCAGTCGTGCGGGTGTCCTCGCCCGCACTCGAGCGCAGCGGGTCCAGCAGCAGCCCATTGATCGTAAAGTCCCGCCGCTTCACATCCTCTTCGGCAGTCTTCGTGTACCGCACACCATCGGGATGCCGCCCATCGGAATACGACAAATCCGAACGAAACGTCGCCACTTCCGTTACGGACTCCCTGCCGGTTGATTCCTCTGTTGGGCTCCCCTGCGAATCTTGTGGCGCGCCAGCGCCGTCTGCCCCACCGCAGGTGGCCACCAGAACAACGCCAAAATGCGCCCCCACGGCAAAGGTCCGTGGAAACATCTCCAGCACCATGTCTGGTGTCGCGCTCGTCGCCACGTCGTAGTCAGCCGGCTCGCGTCCCAGCACCAGATCGCGTACGCATCCGCCCGCAAAATACGCCTCATACCCCCGCGCGCGCAGCGTCTCCACGATCTTCAGCGCCGCTTCGAATTGTTCCGATCGCGCCATCGCCCCTCAATCCATTCTCTCTCGCCCGCACCCGCAGGTAATAGCTGCCGGCTTGCCAACTCGTCGATCCGCTTCTGGCGCAAGCGCGTCTGCCCCACCGCAGGTGGCTAAACTGGAACCATGCCCGGCTCCGGACTCATCCTCGGCATCGAGACCTCCTGCGACGAAACCGCCGCAGCCGTCGTCGAGCGTGGAGCGCGCACGCTTTCTTCCGTCGTCGCCTCGCAGATCGCCACCCACGCCCGTTACGGCGGCGTCGTTCCCGAGCTCGCCAGCCGCGAGCACCTTCGCGCCATCGTCCCCGTCGTCCGCGCCGCGCTCGCTGAAGCCCATTTGACCCTCGCCGATCTCGACGCCATCGCCGTCACGTCAGGACCCGGCCTCGCCGGTGCGTTGCTCGTCGGCATCACCTATGCCAAGGCCCTCGCCTTTGCCAATAACCGTCCCCTCATCGCCGTCAATCACCTCGAAGGCCACATCCACGCGGTTCTCCTTCAGGAGCGCGAATCTGAAGGCCACGCACAGAGGGTGCCCGATCGTCACTTGCAATTGGGGACCGGGCGATAGCGCAAGTCTGATTCGCCCGACGCGCGCCGCTCGCCCTCGTCGTCTCCGGCGGACACACGCATCTTTTTCTCGCGCGCCCAACAAATGGCACATGGTCTTACAAACTCATCGGCCGCACCGTCGACGACGCCGCCGGCGAGGCCTTCGACAAAGTAGCCAAGCTCCTCGGCCTCGGTTATCCAGGCGGTCCCTGGATCGATGCGCTGTCGAAGTTCGGTAACCCGCAAGCCGTCCCTTTCTCTTTTGCGCAGATCAAGACAAAGGTTCACCTCGGCGGCAAACCCGCGCGCACTAAAGCCGCCAAAACCGCGCCCATAGCGCGCCTCGATCCGCACTTCCTCTTCTCGTTTTCAGGAATCAAGACCGCCGTGCTGCGGTACGTCGAGCTGCACGGCTTGCGCAACGAAGCAAAAGCCCGCGTCAGTCGCGTGCTCGCTAACTTCCGTCCCCCGCAAACTCGCGAGGAGGCTCTGGCCCTCTGCCCGCAGCCCACGCTCGATCTCATTGCCAGCTTTCCAGCACGCGGTCGTCGGCGACCTGATGAAGAAAACCTTCGCCGCCGCCGAATCGCTCGGAGCCGCTCGCATTCTCGTCACCGGCGGAGTGGCCGCCAACCGCGAACTTCGTGCCCGCTTTAGCGCCGAAGCCGCGCATCGCGGCCTGCATGTCGCATTTCCCACGCTCGCACTCTCAACCGACAATGCCGCCATGATCGCCGCTGCCGCATGGCCGCGCCTGCTCGCGCAGGATTTCGCCTCGCCCGATCTCTCGGCCGACCCTTCACTCGCGCTGAGTTGATCGGGAAGAATGACTGCGACAACGTCTCGCTCGATTCACCGCCAAACGTGAAAAGGCCCGGCTCGCGCCAGGCCCTCGGAGTCTTTCTGTTTTCTGCTTTCTCGTTCCCTCGGTCCCTGCCTTACGTCCACCGCCGCATAATCAGGCTCGCATTGATTCCGCCGAATCCAAACGAATTCGACAGCGCAATATTGAACGAATGCTTGATCGCCTTGTTGGGCACATAGTCCAGCCGGCATTCGGGATCCACATTCTCGAGATTCATCGTCGGCGGAATCTCCTGATTCACCAGCGCCAGCACAGTAATGCCGGCCTCCAGCCCGCCCGCGCCGCCGAGCAGGTGGCCGGTCATCGATTTCGTGCCGCTGATCTTGAGCGTGTGATTGAGCGCATGCTCGCCAAACACTTTCTCGATCGCCAGCGATTCGTTGCCATCGCCTGTCGGCGTCGAGGTTGCATGCGCGTTGATGTAGCCCACTTCTTCAGGACGAATGCCTGCGTCTTTCAACGCGGCTCTCATGCTGCGTTGCGCGCCTGTACCCTCGGGCGCGATGCCTGTCATGTGATATGCGTCAGCGCTCATGCCGTAGCCAATCACTTCAGCCAGAATCTTCGCTCCGCGCGCCTTTGCAAACTCCAGCTCCTCCAGAATCAGGATGCCGGCGCCCTCGCCGATGACAAATCCATCGCGATCCTTGTCGAAGGGGCGGCTGGCATGAGTGGGATCGTCATTGCGCGTCGAGAGCGCTCGCATTGCGGCAAATCCGCCCACCGACATCGACGTCACTGCGGCTTCGGCTCCGCCGGCGATCATCGCGTCCGCATCCCCGTGCAGAATCATGCGCACCGAATCGCCAATGGCGTTAGCGCTCGTTGCGCAAGCCGTGGCCGTGGCCGATATTGGGCCTTGCGCGCCATAACGGATGCTGATATTCCCAGCAGCCATATTCACAATTGCCGCGGGAATAAAGAAAGGCGACATCTTGCGCGGGCCGCCCTGCAGCATATTGTTGTGCTCGCGCTCGATCACCTCGAATCCGCCAATCCCCGAGCCGATAAACACGCCTACGCGTTCGGCGTTTTCCGGCGTAACCTTCAGGCCCGACTGCTCCATCGCCTCTTGCGTCGCGCCAAAGGCGTAGTGGATGAAGCGCCCCATCTTGCGCGCTTCCTTCTTGTCCACAAATTTGAGCGGGTCGAAGTCCTTCACCTCGGCGGCGAAGGTAACCGGGAAACCGGTGGCGTCAAAGCCCTTGATCGGCGCCATGCCGCTGGCGCCGGCAAGGATCTGCCGCCATACCTCGGGAGCGGTGTTGCCTACGCCGCAGATCAGCCCCAGGCCGGTTACTACCACTCTGCGGTTGGTTGCCAGGGTCAACGCTTACTTGCCGCCTTTCGCGTTCTTGTCGATGTAGTCGATGGCGTCCTTGACGGTCTTGATCTTCTCGGCGTCCTCGTCGGGAATCTCCATGTCAAACGCCTCTTCGAACTGCATCACCAGTTCGACCACGTCCAGCGAATCCGCGCCCAGATCTTCCTGAAAGCTGGCGCCTGGGGTCACTTCGGCTTCGTCCACCTGCAACTGCTCGACGATGATCTGCTTCACTTTTTCTTCAACAGCCATGCGTACCTCTCCTCGTGTTTTTGGGAACTTAAGAAAACGACTCGGGATTTGGAACCACCGCCCCGCGTGCCTACAATACCGGCCCGCGGCGGGAAATGACAACCACCGCGCCAAGAAATCTGCGCATGGCCCCGAATCTTCAAGTCTACTGGCAGGACCCTGGGGTGTAAAGGCGTCTGGCTGTGGGGAAACCTTTGAAGAAACAGGGAATAATACCAGCGACCGTCCCGGATCGCGCCGCACCGTGAAATGCACAACCCCTTGGCGTATATTTGGCGAAAGAGAGGACGCGGAGATTGATGGAAACAGTCCTTGGGATTTGCATTGGAATCGCCGCTGTTTTGGGGCTCTTGCTCGGCATTCATTTCGGCAAGGGATCTGCCGCGGCGCAGTCAAAAGCGCAGGCGGAGCGAATTGGCAGCCAGGAAACAGAGATTGCACGACTCAACAGTCTGAACTCGTCGGCAAATGAACAGAACCTGCAATTGAGGGAGAAAGTGGCGCGCGCCGAAGAGCGCGAGCTTGCGCAGGAACAAAAATACGCGCAAATGAAGGCCGACCTCGATTCAGCATTTGCAAATCTCGCAGCCAAGGCGCTTCGAGAAAACACTGCGAGCTTCCTGAGCCTGGCCAATGAGAAACTCGGCGCCCAGAGTCACGAAGCAAATCAAACACTCGACGCGAAAGAGTTGGCAATAAAGAAATTGGTCGATTCCCTTGGGGTCGCGCTTGGGAAACTCGATGAGCAGACCCGCGCGATGGAAGTTGCGCGATCGGGGGCCTATTCGGAAGTGAAGACGCTGGTCACCACGATGCAGAACTCGATCCCTGCGGCGCTCGATGCGCTGAAGAACGAAACCTCGCAACTCATCAGCGCCTTGCGCGCTCCCAAGACGCGGGGCAATTGGGGCGAACTGCAACTCAAACGCTGCGTGGAGTACGCGGGAATGGTCGAATACTGCTCCTTTGCGGAGCAGACCTCAACGCGCACTGACGACGAACGTCTGTTGCGCCCCGACATGACCATTCAACTGCCCAATGGCCGCACAATCATTGTCGACGCCAAGACGCCGCTCGATGCCTTTCTCGATGCAGGCGAGGGCAGCGATCCAACGGCACAAGGGTTGCGTTTTGCGGCGCATGCCGAACGCGTGAAAGCGCACCTGCGCGACCTGTCAAGCAAGGCATATTGGAAGCAGTTCGAGCACACGCCTGAATTCGTCGTTTGCTTCTTGCCCAGCGAGGCCCTCTTCAGCGCCGCCCTTGAGGCCGATCCATCCCTCATCGAATTCAGCTCACAGGCAAATGTTGTGATGGCGACGCCAACCACGCTCATCGCGTTGCTGAAAGCGGTCGCTTATGGCTGGCAGCAGTCGCAAGTGACCCAGAATGCGAAAGCAATTCAAGAGGCTGGCCGCGACCTTTATAACAAGCTCGTTAACGCGCACGAGTATTTCAGCAAACTCGGCGCGGCTCTCGAAAACGCGGTAGCTCATTACAACAGATTTGTGGGGGCAGTCGAAGGGCGTGGTGGCGCGTTCTTCCACGCGCGCAAACTCGGTAACCTGGTGCACAGCAGCGACGAAATCGAGCAATTGGAATCGCTGCCGGCGGAGCCGCGCCTGCTCGCGGCCGAAGATTGGGAGCCGGAACTCGCGTTGACGGCGAACGCAGACGATCCAGGCAAGTCCGAAACCTAGCCTTTGCCGGGTGCCCCATCCAAAACGCGCTTCACGCGTTTTGGGTGGGAAAGCACGGACCTCGCAGCCTTGCTGAGTCGCTAACCAGCCTATCGCTGCGGCGCTTGTGGCGGAGCCGCTGGAGTCGCAGGCGCAGCCGGCGCATCCTTCGCCCGCGTCAGCGTCATCTCCATGCCGGGGAAATCGCCCGAGTCGCTCTTCGTTGTCATCTTGATCGTGTCGCCGACCACCGTGCAGTCGTGGTGAATCGTCATCCCGTTGAATGAAACGTCAAAGGTGAACTTGTCCCCGTCCACTTTGCCGTTGCTGATCTGAACGGAATCGCCTTGCGGCGGTAGCACTGTTCCGGTCAGCGCGGTCCCATCCTGCTTGAACGTAAACGTCAGTTGCATCCCGCCGCCATCCGGCCCGGTAGCCTGCGCTGTCCATGTTCCGGTTACATCGGCGGCCATGGCCGTCGCGGCACTTAACGTCAACGCCAATCCAACGCAAATACAAAGCAATTTCTTCATTGCATCCTCGCAGCCATCTTCACGGCGCATCCATCATACAGACCAAAAGTTAAAAGTGAACAGCGACCGCCTGCCGGCCACGAACCCTGCCCTCTGATCTCGGGTCTTTGCTTTCTCGTTCCCTTGTTCCTTTGGTCCCTTGTTCACTGCACTTCCGCAAACGCCTCGCGCAGCCGTTTCCACGTCGTCGCCAGATCCTCCGGCAGAACGCGCGTCTCGCTCACAGTGGTGGTAAAACTTGTGTCACCGATCCAGCGCGGCATGGCATGCATATGTATGTGTCCGGCCACGCCCGCTCCCGCCGCCTTGCCCACATTCAGGCCGAAATTAAACCCGTGCGGCGAATAAACGCGGTCGAGCACCCGCTCGGTCTGCTGCGCCAGATCCATCAGCTCCTGCGCCGTATCCCTGGGCAGCACCGCCAGCCGATCCAGGTGCGCGTAGGGCATCACCATCACATGTCCCGATGTATACGGATAGGCATTCAGGCAAATGAAACAGCTTTTCCCGCGCAGAACCAGCCCGCCTGCAGCTTCCGCCTTGTCACGATCCATTCCATGCGCGATGGCGTAGTCAATCGACGCCATCAGATTACAGAAAACGCAGCCCAGGTCGCCGGGCCACGCGTCCAGAGCCACGGGCACGCCACGCCGCGCCCCGCTCTCCGACGAGGTGATGTAGGAATAACGCCATGGAGTCCAAAGGTGATCCATCCCAAACCAGTCTTTCCGATCCAGTATAGAAGGCCGTCAGCGCCCGCCTTATTGCGGCGTTCCATGCATGAACCAGAATGCGGCGCACGCCCCCGAATCCCGCCGCGGCTCCAGCGCGCTGCACAGGCCCGGAATTCAATCGCCCCTAACCCGTTTGCTTTGACCAACTCGATTGACGCTCTCTTGCGGACGTTGCTACACTCAAGGCGTAGCTTCCTGCGCGGATTCCTGCAGTGAGTTGCGGCCGCCCTCCCAGCTTGCCGTTGCCTGCCGGCGTTTCCCAAGGAAACCAGCCGCGATTTATCCCAGCGCAACATGTTGGGGACGGCGTTTCCTGTGGAAGACAGAACCGGCGCGTCACACGGCGCGAGGGCAAGGCAAGGCATCGAAGGCGACCGGAACGCGGAATTGCGGCGTGGAAGCCACCCAGCGGCTTGAGCAATCGATCGCTGGAGCACGCAGTCCCGGAGCAGGCTGTAATGGCAAACGTCCTCAATCCCGAAACCGAGAGCATAACCCTGAACACCGAATTGGAAACCCCAACGCTAGAACCTGCGACGGAGCTCGAGAACCTTTCGAGCGATGACCAGCCGTTGCCCGAATCCACGTCCAACCTTTCCTCGTCGAATATCGACAACACTCCAGTTGTCGAAGCTAGCCCTCTGGACGCCGATGCCTTAACCGAGCCTGTCGCTCAGGCCGCAACACTCGACCAGCCCGCGCCTTCAGAACCTGCAGCCGCGGCAGAGCCTGAGGCGATTGCCGCCGAGCCCAAGCCGCCCGCCACAGCAGTTGAACCACCCGCAGCCGTGCCTGTTTCGACCACCGCACCGGCCGCGGCGGTTGCGCCTCGTGCCGCTTCGCACTCCGAGCCACCCGATGATTTTTCCGAGGCACTTGCCGCATTCGAGCGCGAGCAGGCCGCAGAAGCTGCCGCCGTCGAGGCCTATGGAGACAAAGTCGTCTCCGGCAAGGTTGAAAAGCAGACCGAAAAATATCTGGTTGTCGATGTCGGCCTCAAGTCTGAGGGCCTCATACCTCTCGACCAGGTTCTCGACCACACCGGCGCCGTCAAGTTCCAGCCGGGCGACGTGATTGACGTCGTCATCGAGCGCGAGGAGCCCGAAGGCGGCTACCTCGTCAGCTACGAGAAGGCCCAGCGCCTCCGCGCGTGGGACACCATCGAGAAAGCCGCCAACGACAAGACGCCCGTCACCGGCACGGTCGTGAGCCGCGTCAAGGGCGGCCTCACTGTCGATATCGGCATGAAGGCGTTCCTGCCCGGCTCGCAGCTTGAGATTCGCCCCGTGCGCAATCTCGATACCTACCTCGGCCAGCAGATTGAAGTCCGCGTCATCAAGCTCAACAAGAAGCGCGGTAACGTCGTGGTCAGCCGCAAGGAACTCCTGGAGGAAGAGCAGAACTCCAAGCGCTCGGCCACCATGGAGCACCTCGCCGAAGACGCGGTCCTCACCGGCACGGTCAAGAATCTCACCGACTACGGCGCGTTCGTTGACCTCGGTGGCATCGACGGCCTTCTCCACATCACCGACATGAGCTGGGGACGTCTCACTCATCCCCGCGATCTGGTCAACGTCGGCGACGAGATTCAGGTCAAGGTTCTCAAGTTCGACAAGGAAAAGCAGCGCGTCTCGCTCGGCTTCAAGCAGTTGACGCCCGATCCCTGGCTCGATGCGACCGAACGTTATCCTGTCGGCGCCAAGGTTCACGGCCGCGTGCTTTCTGTCACCGATTACGGCGCGTTTGTCGAGCTCGAGCAGGGCATTGAAGGCCTGGTTCACCTCTCAGAGATGACCTGGTCCAAGCGCCTCAAGCACCCCTCCAAGCTGGTCAAGCCCGGCGACGAGGTCGACACGGTGGTTCTGAGCGTCAACCCTGCCGACCGGCGCATCTCCCTCGGCATGAAGCAGCTCCTCGAGAACCCCTGGGAAAGCCTGACCGACAAGTACCCGGTTGGCGCAATTGTCGAGGGCCGTGTGCGCAACCTAACTGACTTCGGCGCCTTCATTGAAATCGAGGACGGCATTGACGGTCTTGTCCACGTCTCCAATCTGAGCTGGACCAAGCGCGTCAAGCACCCGTCTGAGATTGTGAAGAAGGGCGAGAAGGTCAAGGCTGTCGTTCTCGGCGTCGAGCCGCAAAATCGCCGCCTCTCGCTGGGCATCAAGCAGTTGCAGCCCGATGTCTGGGAGAGCTTCTTCGCCACGCACCGCGTGGGCGACGTTGTTCACGGCAAGATTCTGCGCACCGCGCAATTCGGCGCATTTGTCGAAATTGCCGAGGGCGTGGAGGGCCTTTGCCACATCTCCGAAGCCGGTGATCCCGTCGATGGCCACTCCCCGCTCGAGCAGGGTCTGGAAAACGAATTCAAGATCATCAAGATCAACGTCGAGGAGAAGAAGGTGGGCCTCAGCCTGCGCACGGGCAGCAGTCACGAGTCCGCACACTCCGCTGAACCATCCAGCTCTCGGCAAGATTCCAGGCGAGAGCAGCCGCACAAACAGCCGGTCTCCAGCTCCACCACCACGCTCGGTGACCTGGTCAACTGGCGCAAAGGCGAGCGCTAACGCTCACGCACAAATCAAAACCAAAGCGGCCACCCTCCGGGGTGGCCGTTCTGCGTTTGGCGGGCGCTCGCTCTCGCGCGAAAATCGGGTGCCCCATCCTAAACGCGCACACCGCGTTTAGGGTGGGATAGCACGAACCCAAACGTTCCGTCCTCGTAGCACAGCTCAACTTCGTTTTTTTCCGCAAATGATCTTCGAAAACGCTTGTTGCGCCGCTTCAATTCCCCGTCGGAATAATCCCCGCATTTTCGACCATAAGAATCGTCGTCCGTCTCGGCGCGCGTGTCCGATGAACCACCGTCTTCGGCACCACAAATCCCTGCCCCGGTTTCAACGCAACGGTCCGGTCTTCAAGCCCACCCCCAATATCGATCAGCAGCTCCCCATCCACCACGTAGAAAAACTCGTCTTCCTCGTCGTGTTTGTGCCAGTGATATTCGCCTTCAATCGCGGCCATGCGTACCACGGAGCCGTTCACCTTGCACAGAGTTTGATTGAACCACTTGAACTCGTTCGCGCCGGGAACCGCGTGCACATCGATCAACTCTAGCGGCTTGTGCAGAATGTTCAGCCGTGTTTCATAGGGGAAAGCTGCATTTTCAGCCATGGCAGAAACCTCGAAGAGAGAATACCAGCGGTTCCCCGCCAGGCTTTTCAGCGATTTTAAGAGCCAGTTCTCCGGGCCCGGTTGTTCCCTGCCCCAAATGGATCGCCCTCGCCAGCCATGTGCTCTTTATGGTCCTTGCGCTCGCTGTCGTCGCGCTGGGTGCGCGGAGCACGGATTCGGCGCTTCTCCACAGCACGCCACAACTTGCCCCAGATCACTCGAAAGCCTGACAGGGCTGTGAACTGTGGACTAGTTTCTCCGAATCGCTGCCGGACTCGCAGGATCTGCGCGCCGCTGCATCTGGCGCAGCACCACCACAATTCCCAGCGCCGCCAGCACGCTGACCAGCGCGAACAAGAACACGCTCGCATAGCCGGAGAATCCGATGATGGCGCCGGCGATCGGGCCTACCAGGAAGAAGGACACATCGGAGAAAGCGGTATAGACGCCCAGCGCCGTCCCGCGATTGAACTCCGGAACACGCTTCACGGCCTCCACGCCGATTGCCGGAAAAATGAGCGAGAGGCCCAGACCGCCCACTGCCGCGCCCGCCATCGCCATCCACGGCGACGTCGATTGCCAGAGCAGAATCATCCCCACGGCTTCAGTCAAAAGTGAGGCAATCGCCACCGGGTAGCCGCCGAAACGGCTGATGGTTTTAATGAACAGCAGGCGCACGGCGATGAACCCGATGCCGAACGCTGTAAGGCAGAGAGCAGCGCCGCTCCAGTGGCGGCTGACATAAAACAGGGTGACGAACGTGGCCAGCACGCTGTAGCTCACGCCGCCCAGCGCCAGGCCCATGCCGTGCGGCGCCACGCGCCCCAGCACGTGCGCGAATGGCATGTGCTCGCCCGGTTCTACCGCCGCCGGCTCCTTGCGCCACGCCATTACAAAGCTGACCGCGCCGATCAGAATCGTCAGCAACCCGATGGACCCCAGACCCCACTGCTGATCCAGAATCACTCCCAGCGGCGCAGCCAGCGCCATGCCGCCGTAGGTGCTGATGCCGTTCAGCCCGATCACCTTTGCCGTGTGTTCCTGACCCGCGCTGGTGATGCCCCACAGCGTCGATCCCGTCGATCCAAGACTCTCGCCCACTCCCAGCGTCAACCGGCTCACGATCAGGACAGCAAAGCTGATCCAGTGCACTCCGTGCAGAGCCGCCGCGCCCATCAGCAATGCGCCGCTCGCCGTGCAGCAAGCCATGCCCCACATCACCGAGATCTTGGCGCCCATGTGGTCGGAAATACGCCCGGCCCACGGCCGGCTCACCAGCGTGGCAATGTACTGGATGCTGATGGCCAGCCCCGCCAGCACCGCGCTGTAGCCCATGCGAAGGTGCACGAAAGGCGGCAAAACCGCCAGAGGCAAACCTATGGAAACATAGCAGATAAATGTGAAATAGACGTATCCGGCAAGGCGCCACGTCCGGCCCCGCGCGGCAGACCGGACAGATACCGGAACATAGGCAGTCGAGGAGTACGACATAGGCAGAACGAGAGCGACGTAGAGTTTCGGTTCCTTCTCAGTATACCGGAGAATCGCTTTACTGAGCCCCAGTTCGCGCCTTCAGGAACGCGCTCGATCTGCGGCCCCTTATCCGCCGGTCTTCATCGCCCACAGAATTCCGTTCTTGATGATCCCGTAGAGAATGGGATTCTCGTAGTCCTCTTTGTTGTGGCCGAGCGCCAGGTAAAACTCGCGCCCACCGTCGAACTCCTGGTACCACGCGAGCGGCAAGTCGACAGGAAACTTCGAAACGTCAATCGTCATCGGTTCAAGCGTGGCAAGTTTTGTCCGGTCTGTCACCAGGACCGGATGGATATCCGGGTTCAGGTGGTCGAGAAAGTAGCACTCGTCGGTCCATGTAAACTGCGCGGGCAATCCTTTCACGGCGGCAAAGTTTGGATCGGTAACCCGCACGGTGAACGGCTGCTGGCGCGGATGAGCCGCGAATTTTCCGCCCAATACCGACCAGAAATAAGGCCAATCCCGCTCAGAGCCTGATGCCGAATGAATGCCGACAAATCCACCGCCCGCTTCGATGTAGCGTTTGAAGGCGTCACGCTGCGTGTCGTCGCTGAAGGCTTCATTATTGCTGTTCGAAAATACGAGCGCGGCATACTGGCGGAGGTTCGCATCGGTGAAGACGCCCGGAGCATCCACCTCATCGACCGCGAATCCAGCCTCATCGCCCATTTTGCGGATCGCCGCCACGCTGGCCACAATATTGTCGTGTACGTAGCCCTTGCCGTCGGGCGTGTAGTTGCGCGTGTAAACCAGAATGCGGAGTTTTGGCGCGGTCTGGGCTGGAAGCGACGAAAGCAGGCACAACGCCCCAGCGACGCAGGCGCCGAGCCCGGCGATTCGCAAGAATTGGAGAGACAGGCGCATTTGTTCCCCTCGGCTGAAATCCGCTCCAAGCCTAAATCGTCGGCCCTGCTTCCCGCGAGTCGCTTCGCGGCCCGACATTCACTAGACTGAAGACATGGCGGGTTTTTCCATCGAGAACTTCGGCTGCAGGGCGGCGCGTGCCGATGGCGAGGCCATCGCCGGACATCTGCGAGCACTGGCCGAGCGCCAGCCATTCGCATCCGACATCGTTGTTGTGAATACCTGCAGTGTGACGGCCGAAGCCGACCGTTCAGCCCGCGCCTTTATTCGCCGCGCGCATCGCAGGAATCCCGCGGCCAGAATCGTCGTCACCGGCTGCTACGCCCAACGCGCGCCTCAGGAACTCGCCGGCATGCCCGGCGTCGCCGCCGTCGTCGGCAACAGCCACAAGGCGCTCGCGCCGGAGATCATTTTCAATCTGGCGAACGGCTCGGCCACAATCCCTCCGCCTTCTCTTGTGCCGGTGTCTTCGCTCTTCGCTTCGACCTCTGCGACCACTCCACAGGCAGCGTTCGTCTGGGCCGACGACCTCTTCGCCCACTCGTTCTTCGAGGATTTCGAGCTCCTGCCAGGTACGCAGACACGCCCCAACCTGAAAATTCAGGAGGGCTGCGGCAATCGCTGCACCTTTTGCGTCATTCCTCTTACTCGCGGTCCGTCCAGGAGCCTGCCCCGCGCAGCCGTCCTTCGCCACGTTGAGGAGTTCGTCGCCTCCGGCGGCAAAGAGCTCGTGTTCTCGGGAATCAACCTCGGTCGCTGGGGCCGGGATTTTTCTTCTGGTTTTGGACAAGATTCGCTTGCAAAGCTGGTGCGCGACATCCTCACGCGAACTGCCTTGCCGCGCCTCAGGCTCAGTTCCATCGAGCCCATGGATTGGGACAGCGGCCTGATCGATCTCCTGCGCGAATTCGGAGGCAGTCGTCTCGCCCGCCACGCCCACCTTCCGCTGCAATCGGGATCCGACGCCCTTCTCCGCCGCATGCATCGCCGATATCGCCCGTGGCACTACGCCGACAAGGTCTCCGCGCTCGTCTCCGCCGCCGGCCTAGACCTCACCCTTGGCGCAGACGTCATGGTCGGCTTTCCCGGCGAGTCCGACCGGGAATTCGACGAGACGCTGGCTTTTGTGAGCAAGCTGCCCTTCGGCTACCTGCACCTGTTTCCCTTTTCGCCGCGCCCCGGCACTCCAGGTTGGGCCCTCCACCAAGCGTCCCCGGTACCCCCCGCCGCCGTCGAAGAACGTATGGCTTCACTCCGTGCCGTCGCCCAGGAAAAAACGCTCGCTCACCGCCGCCGCTTTGTCGGCCGAGACCTCGCCGCCATCACGCTTCGCACCCCAGAAGCACTCGCCACGCGCGGCCGTACCGCTGCTCTTTCTGAAAATTTTCTGCCCATCAACCTCGACGGCCATTTCCCAGCCAATAAGCTGCTCGAAGTGCGCGTCACCGGCCCCGATTCAGACGGCTCCCTGAACGGCATCCTCGCCCTCTAACCTCTTTTTTCGCAAGGCCGAGCCAATGCTATACTCAGGGTGCGTCGCTGCTCTGTGGCCCAATGGGGCGCCCTGCCCCGGCCCGTCCGGCACGCCTTCGGAGGAGTACCATCGCATTCGATAAACGAGCGGCAAAGTCCTTCATTCGCATCAACGACCGGATTCGCGCGCGCGAAATCCGCGTCATCGACGAAAACGGCGAACAGCTTGGCATCCTTCAGCCTTTTGAGGCCCTTAAAATCGCCCGCGAACGCGGCCTTGACCTGGTTGAAGTTTCACCCACGGCTGTCCCGCCTGTTTGCCGGATACAAGATTACGGCCGTTTTCTCTACGAGAAGGAAAAGAGCGAGCGCGCCGCCCGCAAGCGCCAGAAAGTCATCACCGTCAAGGAAGTCAAGTTCTCGGTGACCGTCGACGAGCACGATTACCAGACCAAAAAAAATCAGGCAGTCCGCTTTCTCACCGAAGGCGACAAGGTGAAGGCAAGCCTTCGTTTCCGCGGCCGCCAGATGGCCCACCGTGATCTCGGGTACAAGATCATTAACCGGCTGATCCAGGACATCGGCGCTGCAGGCATCGTCGAATTCATGCCTCGCATGGAAGGCACCATCCTGCATGCCATTCTCGCCCCCGGACGCAAGGAACCACCGCCCAAGTCCAAACCGGATTCTGCGACATCTGCGCAAGCTTAGCTGCTGTCTTCGACGGCCGTCCGATGCAGGACCCCTTTCAGAGGTTGCCTTTGCGCGTAATCATTTTGTGCGAGTCTCGTATTTAACTGAGTAGGTACGCTGATCCGAAAGTTACATTCCCTTCCCAATAGAATCTTTGCAATTCTGTAAACACAGGCGGCAAGTTTGCCGTCTACCTGATATTGGATGGTTGTTGGATTCGACTTCGGATCTCCGTGAGTTGCACTTCCGAACGAAATTGCCGTCCTGCCATGGAGTCGCCTTTGAGCCGCGTGCAAGTGCTTCAGATTTTTCCGGTTGTCTTGATTCTCTTGGGCGTCCTGCTCGTATTCGAGCGCCCCGCTTACGCGTACGCCGACCCAGGCACGGGCCTTTTGGCCGTTCAGGCCGCTGGCTCAGCGCTCGTTGCCACTGGCTGGTACTTGCGCCGAAAGATCTATTCGCTTTTCCGTTCCAGCGACGATTCCAGACACGAACCGGATGAGCATTCCATTGCCGCGGATGGTGAGGACTCGCCAAATCCGTGAGCGGACCCCGAAAGTTCCTCAACCGAGAGTCTGCCCTCCCCCCCATAGACACTGAACTGGAACTAACCTTTCGCGACCCGGCTGGCGAACTCATGCTCGCGGATGGCTGTGCACTGCGGCGGATTCGACCCGCGGCAGAGGAAGAGACCCGAGCGTTTCTCGCATCACCACTGCGCAAAACTCTGGAAGAAAGCGGCGACCTCATCCCCAGCCGCATCGCCGAGCCCGGCTCCCATACCTGCATCGCTTCCGGCGAACTCTGGCTCGAGCATCCACGCATCGATCCCATCAGCTACCCATGGGAGTGGACCGCCGCTCAATGGCGTGCCGCCGCAGAGCTCACGCTGCGCGTGGCCAGCCGGGCGATCGACGCGGGGTGGACCCTGAAAGACGCCACGCCGCTCAACATACTCTTTTCCGGCCCGAGACCCATCCTCGTGGATGTTCTCTCCTTCGAGCGCCGCGACCCTCATTCCAGTGTCTGGCTTGCTTACGGCCAATTCGTGCGTACATTCCTGTTGCCTTTACTGGCGGCAAAATATTTGAGCTGGCCGCTCCAGGCAACTCTGTTCGCGCGCGACGGCTATGAGCCGCGCCAAATCTATGAGGCGCTGCCGCGCTGGCGCCGGATGAACCCCAAGCTGCTTGATGTCGTCACGCTGGCCACCGTCTTTGAGCGGCCAGGACAACGACGCGCTGCCCCAAAAAAGACGACGGCCACCACCGATCCCGCACTCGCCAAACTCGTCCTTCAAAAACGCATCGCGCGCCTCGGCAAGCAGATCCGTCACGCCGCCGGCGACCGCGGCCATAGCCAATGGAGCCGCTACGAGCAAACTGCCGCCCACTATCAGGCCGCCGATGTTGAAGAAAAGCAGCAATTCGTCAAAGGCGTCCTGGCGCGATGCAAACCTGAGCACGTTCTCGATATCGGCGCCAATACCGGCACGTATTCATTGCTCGCCGCCGATGCGGGCGCGAGTGTCGTCGCTCTCGACAGCGACTCCGCCGCTCTCGAGGCACTGTGGCGCACTGCGTTGGACCGCAACAAGCCCATCACGGCCCTGGTCGCAGACATCGCCCGCCCTACTCCCGCGGCCGGTTGGTGCAATCGTGAGCACCTGTCCCTGCTCGATCGCCTCACTGGCCAATTTGACTTGGTGCTCATGCTCGCAGTCGTGCATCATCTCATCCTGCGCCATCAGTTGCCGCTCACCCACATCGCCGGTCTCTGCGCAGCCCTTACTCAACGCTGGCTCCTGCTGGAGTGGGTGCCGCCCGCTGACCCTATGTTTCAGGAGTGGCTCCGCGGCCGCGACGATCTCTACGGCCACTTGACTGAGGACAACCTGACGAGTGCGTTCGCGCCGCATTTCGCCGTCGTTGACCGCGCACAATTGGGCAACGGGCGGATTCTTTTTCTATTCGATAGAATTCCCGTGTAAGACGAAGTCGCGCAAGTGAGAGATCTGGGCAGGGGAGAAAGCACGGCATGATCAAACGGATTGCCCAGGCCTGGGGCTTCGCCGCAATTATCCTTCTGCCCGGCTACGTTGACTTGACGTCATCATTGGGCGATGAGCGCATGCACGTTCCCTGGCCGCTCACTCGCCTGGTTCTGGCGCAGCTTGTCGATTTGGCGATTGTGGGCCTCGTTTTTGCGGCCTCGCTGGCGATCCTTCGCGGCCTCAAAAGCTGGACACGAATCCGGTGGTTCGCCCTTGCCTTTCTCCCCATTTACCTGCTCGTTTGCAACCTCAGGATTTTTCCGTTTCGAGTTCCATATCTTTGTGTTGCGAATCGCCGCCGCCGCCTGGATCGTTCTTCTCGCGTTTCTCGTTTTCCGCGCACCCGGCATCGCGTCAAAACTCTATGGCTTTGGCGGCGCCGTGCTCACCGGCTCCGTAGTCTTTGCTTTAGTCATGACCGTTCAACTGGTAAGCGCCGCCTTCTGGCGTCCCGGCATCCAGGCATTGAGCGGCCATATCCCCGCGCGAGCCAGCCTCCAAACCGCGCCTGGTTTGGATCATCTTCGACGAGTTGGCATATAAGCCGGTATTCGAGGCACGTGATCCCTCTCTCGATCTTCCCAACTTCGATCGGCTACGCTCGCAAAGCACGGTGTACTCCAACGTGAAGCCGATTGGATACCACACCAGATTGGTTGTGCCGAGTCTGCTCCTGGGCCAAATCGTAACCAGTTCTACCATCACCGCGAAAAACCAATTCCTGGTTCGCACCGCCGACGATCCATCACTGGGAGCCGTTCGACTCTCACGCTTCGTTGTTCGGCATGGCCAGCCAGCGCAGCGTCTCGACTTCGATTGTGGGTTGGTACCTGCCTTACTGTCCGATCTTTGCGGGCACAGCCACCGAGTGCTATTGGAGCAACGACGACACGGAAGACGGCGCCCCTCCGTCGATCGATGCAAGTTTTGCTAGTGACGTCTGGTTCCCCCTGCGCATCGTCGCCGAACAACTCGTTGCGCCGCGCGTGGCTGTAGCCGATGTCGCCAACTGGGAGTCCCTAAGCCACGTGGCGACGGTGAAGGATCTGAGCCAGCATGCTCTCGACACGCTCGCCAACAGCCAGGCAGACATCATCTACCTGCACATGCCAGTACCCCATCCGCCGGCATTCTGGGATCGCCGTTCGCATCACTTTGGCGTGGGCGGATCCTATCTGGACTCGCTGGATTATTCCGATCGCTTCCTCGGACAAATACTCGACGCCCTCGAGTCGCAGCCGCGCTGGGCCAAAACGACTCTGATCATCCAGGGAGATCACTCCTGGCGCACCGGAATATGGCGCACGGCTCCCGGATGGAGCGAAGAAGACGAGCGCATTTCTCATGGAGGTGAATGGGATCCGCGCCCCTTACTCCTCATTCACGCAGCGGGACAAACGAACGCGGCAATCGTGGCGTCTCCAACCAGCCTGATGTTTGTTCATGATTTTGTTGCGGCACAAATTCAGGCTGTCGCCCGCTGACGCGTCGAATTCAGCCCGTATCAGCGCTCGATTTCATTTCGGCAGCGCCATCGTCCCCGAAATGCTGATTGTTACCGGCGGCGTTCCCGCTTCCGGCTGACCGCCCGAAACGTAAATTGCGTACGCGCCCGGCGTCACTGCCCGGTTTCCCTTCTCATCCACTTCGCTCAACTGCCGCGGAGAAAGTGTGAACTGCACTCGTCTCGCTTCGCCCGCCCGCAAATGGATTCTCTTGAACCCTTCAAGTTCCACCGCGGGAGACACTGCCGTCTGCGGAGGCTTCAGATAAAGCTCTGCCACTTCGTCCCCGTCGCGCGCGCTGGTGTTGTGCACCATCGTCGTCACCACCACCGAAGCTCCGGCCGCGACTGCCTTGCATTCACCTGCGGCGCGCCAAAACTGAATCGCGAATAGCTCAGGCCGTATCCGAATGGATAAAGAACCTCGCCACGGTAATAGCGATACGTCCGGTTCTTCATCGAGTAGTCGGTAAATGCGGGCAAATCGCTCGTCGACGCGTAGAACGTCACCGGCAGCCGGCCCGCGGGATTGTTCTTTCCCTTCAGCGTTTCCGCAATCGCGTCGCCGCCTTCCTCGCCCGGGTACCACGCGTCGAGCAACGCATCCGCGTGCTCCTTGGCCCATTGAACCGCCAGCGCACTGCCTGCCGTCAGCACCACAATCAGCGGCTTGCCCGTCGCGCCCATTGCCTCAAGCAAGTGCTCCTGGGCCGCCGGCAGTTCGATGCTGGTTCGGTCGCCGCCCTCGAATCCGGCCACGTGAACATTCATCTCCTCGCCTTCCAGGTTCGGAGAAAGTCCCACGAATGCGACGACCGCATCCGATTTCTTCGCGGCATCGATCGCCTGGCCGAGCAAACTATCCGCCGGCGGCGTCCAAACCAGCTCGACGTTACGATCGTTGGGAAGGTGCGTATACTCCACGCGAATCGTGTGCGGATTCGTGTCGGCAAAATTCAACCGCGCTTCAGCAGGACTACTGGAGCTGTTCATCACCAGCTTGTCGTCAACGTAAAGTCGCACGCGGTCCGGCGCCTTTCCAGCCGGCGCCGCTCCTTCCCCAGCTTCGCCCGTCATCAAATTGGCCATGATCGGCCGCGGCCCGCGCATGCTCAGCACATAATCTCCGGCCGCTGGCGGCACCAGCTCGCCAGTCCAACGCACAGCAAATGTTTTGCTTGGGAAATCCGCCGCCGGCGCGACTCGATTCCAGTCGAAGTTGATCTTCGCGTCCACGCGAACCATCTTCGGCGCGCCTGTCATATCCGTAGTTGTCGAAGTACTCGCCCTTCAGACCCGGCCGTCTTGAGCGAAGCATCCGTGCGCAAATAGGCCGACGGAATCGGCGCCGGCGCCCCGTCGGCAAGAATCGATCCGGGCGCGAATATCACGTTCTGGCTTCCGAATTCCTTCCGCAGTCCATTGAGCGGAGAAACCGGATCGGGCGCGGTCCCGTTGTAGTTGCCCTCAATCGATTCGAGCAAATCAGCGGTCGGACCCACCACCGCAATCTTCCGGATCGACGCCTTCAGCGGAAGCGTGTTGTTGCGGTTCTCAAGAAGCACGATCGATTCGCGCGCGGCCTCGAGCGCCAACTCGCGATGCGCCGCCGAATTCACTTCGGAGATTGGGATCGCATTGAACGGTACCGCCGCCGGCGGATCGAACATTCCCAGCCGCATGCGCGCCGTAAACAGCCGCACCACGGCCGCATCGATGTCGGTCTCCGTCAACAAATTCTCTTGGACCGCTTTGGTCAGCGCGGCGTAAGTCCGTCCGCAATCGAGATCGGTGCCCGCCTTCACCGCCTTCGCAGCCGCTTCCTCAGGGCTCGCCGCAAAATGGTGCCCGCGATCGATGTCTCCCACCGCGTCGCAATCGGAAACCGTGTACCCGTTAAATCCCCAATCGTCGCGCAGGTGCTGTTGCAGCAGCATCGTATTCGCGCATGCCGGTGCGCCATCGATTGCGTTATAGGCGCACATGATCGAGTCGGCGTGTCCCTCAACAATCGTGGCACGAAACGCAGGCAGATACGTATCCTCCAAGTCGTGTTCCGAAACATCCACGTTGAATCCGTGCCGTAATGGCTCCGGCCCGCTGTGCACCGCATAGTGTTTCGGCGTCGACACCAGTTCAAGATACGTTGAATTGTTGCCCTGAAGCCCCTTGACGAATTCCACGCCCAGGCTCGCGGTCAAAAACGGATCCTCGCCGAAGGTCTCCATTCCCCGCCCCCAGCGCGGATCGCGAACGATATTGATATTCGGAGACCAGAAGGTAAGTCCCGCAAACCGGCTGTGATCGTCGTCGCGAATCGCCTCGTTGTACTTGGCGCGCCCCTCGACGGCAATCGTCGCTGCAATCCGGTGCATCAACGCTGTATCCCACGTTGCAGCCAGGCCGATCGACTGCGGAAAATTCGTCGCGAATCCGTTGCGCGCCACTCCGTGCAGTGCCTCGTTCCACCAGTTGTATGCGGGAACATTCAGCCTCGGGATCGCAGGCGCAATGTCCTGCATTTGGCTCACCTTTTCTTCGAGCGTCATGCGGCCCACCAGGTCTTTGGCGCGCGCTTCCGGCATCAGCGCCGGGTTCAAATACGGACACGGCTCCGCGCCACATGCTTTCTCTTTCTCATTTGCTGTGTGTTGGGCCGGTAATGCGGCCGAAGTTACACTCAAGACGAGAGCCGTCACAAGTAGAATCGATTGGATTTTCATAGAGTTTGATCGAAGAAATTCTGCTGGCCGAAGACTATCACGCCGGCCGCAAAGTTCGCGCTGTACAGCCTCCACACCCTTATACTGTGGATCAAGCCTGAGACTGCCAACAAACGCCGGCCCGGTCTTGAGATCGATTCGCTCGCTGAGCGTCCAGCCACGCATTTATTCGAAAGCCGATGGACATTGACAAGAAGACCCGCGCCAACCTCAAGCTCCAGCAGCCGCTGTGCCTGTGGCTCACGGGCCTTCCTGCGGCCGGCAAATCCACGATTGCGAACGCGCTTGAAAAGCGCCTGTACGCTGCCGGTCGTCACACGTATCTGCTCGACGGTGACGAAGTTCGCCTTGGCCTGAATAAGGACCTCGGCTTCTCTGAAGCCGATCGTATCGAAAATATCCGCCGGGTTTCTGAGGTCGCGCGTTTACTTGTCGATGCTGGCCTGATCGCAATCGTCTCTTTCATCAGCCCCTACCGCGCCCAGCGGGACCGCGCCCGCTCGCTCTTCGAACCCGGCGAGTTCTTCGAAATCTATGTGGACACGCCCCTGCCGGAGTGTGAACGTCGCGACCCGAAGGGCCTCTATGCCAAAGCAAGACGCGGCGAGGTGAAGAACTTCACCGGCATTGACAGTCCATACGAGCCTCCTCTATCCCCTGAAGTTCATCTCCGAACGACTCTCCAGTCTCCCGATGAATGCGTTGACTGCATTTGCCGGGCCTTGATTCGCTAACTTCCTCTTGACAGTAGCCGCGCTCTCCCTGATCGTGAGGTAAATGGCATGCTGAAGAATCGTCGTGTGCAGGCTGCGCATTGGCTCCCCACCATGCCGATGACCCGCACGCAATTGCCAATCGGTCACTGCATCTGCAGGTCAGAGGTTCCCTCGGTCCCATGACTTTCAACTTTCGCTTGTTTTGGCGCCAGACGGTCCGCTCCTTCTATCGGAGCGCCAGGACCGATGGCCCCCTCAACCGCGATCGGCTCATTTTCCTTTTGCTTTTTTATCCGATTTGGAGCGGCATCCTGTTAGCGGCCTGGATCGGCTTCATCGCGGATGAAATCCTCTTCCCGGCCTACCGGAGACAGCGAGTCGAGAAGCCGCTCTTCATTGTGTCGAACTTCCGGAGCGGCTCGACTTTTGTCCAGCGCACCCTGGCGCGCGACGAATCCATATTTACGTGCCTGCGCACTGGCGACATCTATCTGACCCCCTCCATCACGCAGCGGCGGATCTTCGGCCTTCTCTCCCGCGTTGACGCGATCTTCGGCCACATCTGCGAAAGAATACTGCGAAAGCTCGATACCCTTTCACTCGGCAAATTGAAGATTCACTCCTTCGGGTTGTTCGATCCTGAAGAAGACGAGCACCTGCTCTTCTATATATGGTCAACATTTTTCGCAGGCTTCGTGTTTCCTTATCTCGATGAACTGCCGCCCTATCAGTATTTCGACACAGAGATTCCGCGCGCCGAGCGGCGGCGCATCATGTCGTTCTACCAGAACTGCATAAAGCGCCACCTTTTTTCGACGGGCTGCCGCCACTACATGGCCAAGAATCCCCTCTTCAGCGCCAGAATCGAATCCATCCTCGAAACTTTCCCCGATGCGCGCATCGTCTATTTGGTCCGCAGCCCGCTGGAAATGCTGCCTTCAACGATTTCACTATTCAGCTACATGAATCGCCTATTCAGCCATCCTCCGCAAAAGTATCCTCACTGCGATGAGATCCTGGCCTGGACAAAGTATTGGTACGATCACCCGCTTGAGGTCATAGACAGAACCTCGCCCGAACAGTGCATGATCGTCAAGTACGACGACCTGATGGAGTCGCCGGATGCAGTCTTCCGTTCCATTTACAGCCGCTTTGGTTATCAAAGGAGCGATGCGCTCGAATCCATATTGCGCGGCGCCGTTGCTACAGCCCGGGCCCATTCGAGTTCGCACAAATACAGCTACGAAGCCATGGGCTTCACCCGCGAGCAGATTGTGCGCGAGTTCGCGCATATATTTGCGCGTTTCGAATTCGATACGCAGGAGGCGGCAGAAGAACAGATGGTCGAATCATCGGCCGTTTAGGATCAATCATTCATTCGGTAACTGAAGGTTGCGATCCGCGCCCCGCCTGATCCTACTTGCTCTTCCACTTCCAGTCCCGAATCTCCGGCAAGTCTCTTCCCTCTTTCCGGATATATTGTCCATGCTCCACCAGCTTGTCCTTGAGCGTTTGTTTCAGGTACGCGCCCTTCTCCCAGATACGCGGAATCCGGTCGATGGTGTCCATCGCCAGGTGGAAGCGATCGAGTTCATTCATCACCGTCATATCGAACGGCGTCGTGATCGTCCCCTCCTCCTTATAACCGCGCACATGAATGTTGTCGTGGTTGGTCCGGCGGTAAGTGAGGCGATGGATCAGCCATGGATAGGCATGAAATGCGAAGATGACCGGCTTGTCCTTGGTGAACAGCGTGTCAAAGTCCGCGTCGCTCAGCCCATGCGGATGTTCGGTCTGCGGCTGCAATTTCATCAGATCGACAACGTTGACCACCCGCAACTTCAACTCCGGCAAATGCTCGCGCAAAATACTCACCGCGGCCAGCGTCTCCAGCGTGGGCACATCGCCGCAACACGCCATCACCGCGTCGGGCGCTTCGCCCTGGTCATTGCTCGCCCATTGCCATATGCCGATCCCCTCCGTGCAATGTTTGATGGCCGCGTCCATCGTCAGCCATTGCGGCGCCGGATGCTTTCCCGCAACGACTACGTTGACGTATTGCCGGCTGCGCAGGCAGTGGTCCATCACCGAAAGCAGGCAGTTGGCGTCAGGCGGAAGATACACGCGCACAACTTCGGCCTTCTTATTTACCACATGGTCGATAAATCCCGGGTCCTGGTGCGTAAAGCCGTTATGATCCTGCCGCCAAACATGCGACGCGAGCAGGTAGTTAAGCGAAGAGATCTTCCGTCTCCACGGCAGGCCGTTCGTGACCTTCAGCCATTTGGCGTGCTGGTTGAACATCGAATCGACAATGTGAATGAACGCCTCATAGCAGTTGAATAATCCGTGCCGCCCGGTGAGCAAGTAGCCTTCCAGCCACCCTTCGCACTGGTGCTCGCTCAGCATCTCCATCACGCGTCCCTCGGGTGCGAGGAACTCGTCGTTGGCTACCGTCGCCGCGTCCCACTGCCTCTCCGTCGCTTCAAAGACCGCCGTCAGTCCATTGGAAATCGTTTCGTCGGGCCCGAAGATGCGGAAGTTCCTCTTCTCCGCGTTGAGCTTGATCACATCGCGCAGAAACGGCCCCAGCACGCGCGTATCGCCAATGCCCGGCGCTCCCGGCGAAGGCACAGCCGCTGCGTATTCGCGAAAATCCGGCATCCTCAAGTCGCGTAAAAGAATGCCGCCGTTCGCTTGCGGGTTGGAGCCCATCCGCCGCGTCCCCGCAGGCGCGAGCTCGGCCAGCTCCGGCCGCAGGTGGCCTTTTTCGTCGAAGAGTTCTTCCGCACGGTAGCTCTTTAGCCACGCTTCCAGTTGCTTCAGATGCTTTGGATTTGTTCGCGGATCAGACAGTGGTACTTGATGCGACCGGAACGTGCCTTCAACCTGCAAGCCATCGATGACCTTCGGCCCCGTCCAACCCTTGGGAGAATTGAGAACGATCATCGGCCAGCGCGGGCGTGCCGTTTTCCCTTGGGTGCGGGCTTCCAGTTGAATCCTCTTGATCTCCTCCACCGCACGATCGAGCGTTGCAGCCATCGCCTCGTGCATCAGATCCGGCTCGTGCCCTTCCACAAAATACGGCTTCCAACCGTAGCCGTGAAGCAGTTGCTCCAGTTCCTCATGGGTAATGCGCGCCAGCACGGTTGGATTCGCAATCTTGTACCCGTTCAAATGCAGAATCGGCAGCACCGCTCCATCAGTTGCCGCATCGATAAACTTATTGGAGTGCCATGCCGTTGCCAGCGGCCCGGTCTCCGCCTCTCCGTCGCCCACACAGCATGCCACAACCAACTCGGGATTATCCATGACGGCGCCGAACGAGTGGCTGAGCGAATAACCCAACTCGCCGCCCTCGTGGATTGATCCCGGAGTCTCCGGTGACGCATGACTCGGGATGCCTCCCGGAAATGAAAACTGAATGAATAACTTCCTAAGTCCGTCCTCGTCCTGACTAATATTGGGATAAATCTCTGTGTAAGTTCCCTCTAAATAGGTGTGGCTCACCACGGCCGGCCCTCCGTGTCCGGGGCCGGAAACATAGATCATATCCAAGTCGTATTTCTTGATCACTCGATTCAAGTGCGTATAAATAAAGTTCTGCCCCGGCGTCGTTCCCCAATGCCCAAGGAGCATATGTTTTATGTCCCCGACCTCAAGCGACCGCTTAAGCAGCGGGTTGTCGTAGAGATAAATCTGGCCAACCGAGAGATAGTTCGAAGCCCTCCAATAAGCATCCATTCTCCGCAACAAGTCCGGCGATAGTGTCGCTTCCATGATTCATCTCCCCTCTCCTGCGCTTTCAACGATCGCATCGCAGCGAATGCGAATCGATTGGCGGTTCGAAGCTGCGCATCCGCCTTGACTATAGTCTAGTTCCGTTTTGCGCGTGTTAACGGCCGGCGCGTCATCTCCTCAACGACGGAATCCCCGCTCTTGTGCCAAGCCTGATAGCATTTCTTCTGTCGCCATCAGCGGGCCTGACTCGTGCGTCTGCCGTAACGAATCTGCCTCGCACGCATATTTGCGGTTTTGTCCAATCAAAATCGGATTGGCTGAGCGGAGAATCGAAGTGAGCTACCTGAAAAAATTCAAAGTCGAGCCGGGAAGCAAAGTCAGGCTCAAGAAGCTTGACCCCTCCTTCACAGGCGGTCACAAGAGCCCCAAGTCCGCGGCTGCTGAAATCGCACATTATCAGCAGAAGCTTCGCGAGTTGCAGGACTTGCTCTACGCCGAGCGCCGGCATTCGCTTCTCATCTGCTTACAGGCCGTCGATACCGGCGGCAAAGACGGCGTGATCAATCATGTTTTGGGCGCGATGAATCCACAAGGCTGCCGCGTAGCCGCGTTCAAGCAGCCCTCCGCGGAAGAGGCGGCGCACGACTTTCTATGGCGCGTGCACAAGGACGCACCCGCCCGCGGAGAAGTGGTAATCTTCAACCGATCGCACTATGAGGATGTCCTTGTCGTTCGCGTTCACGATCTCGTCCCCAAAGATGTTTGGTCCCGCCGTTACGATCAGATCAATAGCTTCGAGAAGGAACTCGTTGAGCACGACACCCACATCCTCAAGTTCTTCCTGCACATCTCAAAGGAAGAACAGTTGAAGCGCTTCAAGGATCGTCTCGACGACCCCACCAAGCACTGGAAGATCAGCGAGGCCGACTATAAGGAGCGCGCCTTCTGGAAGGACTACACGGCCGCCTATGAAGATGCGCTCTCCCGATGCAGCACGGAACACGCGCCTTGGTTCGTCATTCCAGCCAATCACAAATGGTTCCGCAATCTGGCCATCGCGCGCATCGTCGTCGAGCATCTCGAATCGCTGCGCATGAAATATCCAAAGTCGACGGTCAACATTGAAAAGATTCGCCGCGAGTACCACGCCGCCGAGCGAGCCTAGAGCATTGCCCGAGCCAGGAATCTCGCAAGGATTAATCTTATGAAAAAGTCTATGCTCTGCGCTCTGCTGCTTAGCGTCGCTTCTTTTGCTTCGGCCTCTTCCGTTTTCACTACGCGGCTTGACGATCCTAAAGCGGTGTATCTTACGCCGCAGGAATTTGGCGCGCATGCCGACGGTGTCGGCGACGACACCGAAGCGATTCAAGCGGCCATCGACAAAGCGGAAGGCGGCGTCCACGAAGGAATCGTCTTCATTCCTTCGGGCCGCTACCGCCTCACTCGCACCGTCTATCTTTGGCCCGGCGTCCGTCTCATAGGCTATGGTGCCACGCGCCCCGTATTTGTCTTGGCTGACAACACGCCGGGATATCAAACAGGCGTGGGCGTCATGGTCATCTTCACTGGCGCCAGTCCCGCCGCCTTAAAGCGTTCCGGCAACCGTGTCCCGTTTCCGCCTCCCGGAAGCGTGCCGCCCAACGACAATATTGCGGACGCCGACGAAAACACATTCTATTCGGCGATCAGCAATATCGATTTTGAGATCGGCGCCGGCAACCCTGCTGCGATCGCCATCCGCTTCCACGTTGCCCAGCATGCCTATCTCAGCCACATGGATTTTCACATCGGCTCGGGTCTCGCCGCGCTCACGGAGGTCGGCAACGAGGCTGAGGATCTCCACTTCTACGGCGGCCGCTACGGCATTCTCACCGACAAGACTTCGCCCGCCTGGCAATTCACGCTTATCGATTCGGTTTTCGACGGCCAGCGCGATGCCGCTGTGCGCGAGCACGAGGTTGGCCTTACCCTCATCCGCGACACGTTCCGCAATGTCCCCGTCGCCATCGATATCGATCCGCATTACTCCGACGAGATGTGGGCCAAAGATTGCCGCTTCGAGCAGATCTCAAAAGCCGCCATCGTCATCAGCAATGAGAAAAGCCCTCTCACCGAAATCGGCTTTGAGAATGCGGTGCTCAAGGATGTCCCGACCTTCGCCCTTTTTCGCGAAAGCGGTAAAACGATCGCCGGCAAGGGCGCGATCTACCAGGTTGCGAATTTCAACTATGGTCTCATCGTTCCGGCCGAGGCAACAACCGGCACAATCGGCCAGCGCTACAACGCCGCTGCTCTAAGTGCGTTGCCCGCTCCGTTACCGCCCGCAATCCCCCCGCTGCCGCCAACTTCAGACTGGGTCAATGTCCACACGCTCGGCGTCGTCGGTGATGAAAAAACCGACGACACCGCCGCAATCCAGAACGCCATCAACTCGCGTCGCGTGCTCTATTTTCCCAGCGGCCATTACCGCGTGACCGACACACTAGCCTTGAAGCCGGACACGATTCTCATCGGCATGCATCCAACGCTGACTCAGTTCGACCTCGAAGATTCCACGCCTGGTTTCCAGGGCGTAGGCGCGCCCAGGCCCGTGATCTCTGCGCCGCCCCGTGGTTCAAACATCATCAGCGGCTTCGGAGTTTATACCGGAGGCATCAATCCGCGCGCCGTCGGAGTGCTTTGGCAGGCAGGCGCCAGCTCGCTTATTGACGATGTACGGTTTCTCGGCGGGAATGGAATCGGCTTCAATCCACTCAACAATAACCGTACCGCTGACTCCGTCCTCAGCAAGCGTTGGGACGGTCAATATCCCAGCCTCTGGGTCACTCACGGCGGTGGCGGCACTTTCGCTGACATCTGGACTCCGGACACTTTTGCCCAGGCCGGATTCTATGTTTCGGACACCAAGACGCCCGGCCATGTCTACGAGCTCTCCAACGAGCACCACGTGCGCAATGAAATCATCTTCGACCACGTTGAGAATTGGGACATTAACGCGCCGCAAACCGAAGAAGAGGCCGGCGAAAGTCCAGACTCGCTTTCGCTCCAATTGAACTGGTCGCACAACATCACCATCGCCAACTATCACGGCTATCGCGTCACGCGTTCCCGCGCGCCATTCCCCGCCGCGGTTCGCCTTTATCATTCCGGAAACATTCATTTCCGCAACGTGCATATCAACGCCGAGAGCGGCTATCCCATGTGCGACGACAACGGCTGCGGGACCTTTCTCCGCGTCAGCAAATTCCCTTACGAAAATGCCATCCAGGATGTAACGCACAACCTCGAAGTCCGCGAGCGTGAATTCGCCGTGCTCGACATCCCGGAAAACTCTCCTACGCCCGCGCCCGCCGACGCATCTGCCGTCCTTGCGCCCGGCGCCAAAGTTGAGAAACTGCAAGATGGCTTCTTCTCCATCTCCGGCGCCGCGGCCGATGCTTCCGGGAAGCTCTACTTCGTCGATCACCACGAGCAGCACATCTATGGCTGGTCGGCTGCCGAGGGACTGACGATCGAGCGCGACAATCCTCTCGATCCAGTCAATCTCGCTTTTGACAAGTCAGGTGACCTGCTCGTGGTCTCCTCCGCTGGACCAGAAGGAACCGTCTACTCGTTCCACCCCGGGTCGCCGGAGGATCAAATCACGATCCTCGCGCTGCAACCCGCCGCCCCGCACCCTGGAGCCGCCGCAATTCTGCCGGCCAACTACTGGAATAACGGCGAGTTCAAGAACCAGCTCGACTTCAGCACCCTCACTTACAAAACACTGGCCGAAATGTTTTTGGACGATGTGTCGACCCCAAAGGCAAAAGAGTACGTCTCGCCGGACGGCAGCGTTTTCCTTCCCGCAGGTCGTGTCTTTCAACAGGGTCCGCCCGACTCCACCGGCTGGCGCTTCTCCGACAATCTTGACACTTACGGTTTCATCAGCGCTCTTCCCGGCCAACGCGTTTTCGTCAGCAGCGAATCGGAAGACCGCACGTATAGCGCGCGCGTCGCTGCCGACGGCACGTTGACCGATCTCCAGCCGTTCGCCGAGCGCGGCGGCGAGAGCGTCGCGGTCGATAGCAGAGGCAATGTGTATGTTGCCAATGGGCAGATCTTCGCCTACAACTCCGCGGGCATATTGATCGGCCAGATCGATATTCCCGAGCGTCCGATCGACATCATCTTTGGCGGCCCCGAACATCGCACGCTGTTCATTCTCGCCCACCACGCTCTCTTCGCGGTTAAAGTAAGAGACTAAGGCTGATCCATCAAAACGACCATCCGCCGTCAGCATTCCGCCACGGACGCGATACCGCAACCAGGAGGGCAAATGGCCCTGCACAACATCCGCAAGCTGAAAGCCAAGCCGACCAGCACAATTGAGTCGGACGCTTTGCATAGCAACGGTCAGACCTACGTTTTCCCAAAAGTTTCGCGCGATTCGCAGGCCGTCTACCGCACTATCCACGATCAGCTCGTCCTCGACGGAAACTCGCAGCACAATCTTGCGACTTTCTGCACCACGTGGATTGAGCCCGAAGTCGAGCGCATCATGGATGAGTCCGCCGACAAAAACATGATCGATAAGGATGAGTACCCGCAGACCGCGGCCATCGAGGAGCGCTGCGTCCACATGCTTGCCGATCTTTGGAACTCCCCCGAAGCAGCAAGCACCATGGGCTGCTCAACAACCGGCTCCAGCGAGGCTGCGATGCTCGGAGGGCTGGCGCTCAAGTGGAACTGGCGCAAGCGCCGGCGCGCCGAGGGCAAATCGACTGATTCCCCCAACCTCGTCATGGGTCCGGTTCAGGTGTGCTGGCACAAGTTTTGCCGCTACTTCGACGTCGACATTCGCGAAGTCCCAATGGAGGGCGACCGCCTTCTGCTCACGCCCGAGGAAGTGCTGAAGCGCTGCGATGAAAACACCATCGGGGCCGTTGTCACTCTCGGAGTCACCTTCACACTGCAATTCGAGCCGGTGCGCGAAATCAGCATCGCGCTCGACAAGCTTCAGGCCGACACGGGCCTCGACATTCCCATCCACGTTGACGGCGCCAGCGGCGCATTCCTCGCCCCCTTCCTCCAGCCGGATCTCGTCTGGGATTTTCGCCTGCCGCGCGTCCGGTCCATCAATGCCTCCGGCCACAAATTCGGCCTCGCGCCTCTCGGCGTCGGCTGGGCGCTTTGGCGCGAGAAGCACGATCTGCCCGAAGAACTGATCTTCGACGTCAACTATCTCGGCGGCAACATGCCCACCTTTGCGCTCAACTTCTCGCGGCCCGGCGGCGAAATCATTTGCCAGTACTACAATTTCCTGCGCCTCGGCAAGCAGGGCTATCGCGAGATCCAGTCTGAATGCTCCGCTATCGGAAAAGAACTCGCGGCCAAAATCGCCGCGCTCGGCCCATTCGAAATCATCTATGACGGAGCCGGCGGCATCCCCGGCCTTTGCTGGAAGCTGAAGGACCCCGCATCCTCCCCATTCACGCTCTATGAGGTAGCCGATCGGTTGCGCGAGCGCGGCTGGCTGGTCCCCGCCTACTCCATGCCTCCCAACCGCGAAGACCTCGTCATCCAGCGCATCCTCATCCGCCACGGGTTCACGCGCAAAATGGCCGACGAGCTTCTGCTTGAGCTACAGCACACTATCGAGCATTTGCGCCATCCATCGCATCGGCCACCTGGGCCCAACCCTGAATCGCGCTCCCATAACCACTCCGGCAGATGAGCGCAACGTGCAACATTCAACCCTGTCGCGCCATTGCAAGTTCCACGATCTCGCCGATCATTTGCGTGTAGGAGAGGCCAGATTTCTTCGCCGCCATCGCAAACTCCTGCCCGCTTGAGAGCCAGGGGTTCGGATTCGCTTCGATCACATAGACATCGCCTTTGCTCGATAAGCGCATGTCAATGCGGCCGTAATCGCGAAGCTTGACAGCGCGATAGGCCTTGATCGCGGTCTCGGTCAACCTGGCTTCAGTCTCTTCATCCAGGTCCTCGGCGATCGCCGATTTCGTCAGCTTGTAGGCTTCCGTTTCTCGTTCGAATTTCACATCCTGGCTGGCGATCCGCGGCACGCCCTTGGGAAGCTTTGAGAGATCAAGCTCCACGAGCGGCAGCGCGTGTGCGCTCTCATAACTGCCAAGAATGGCCGCGTAGATCTCGCGTCCTTCGATGTACTCCTCGATCAACGCCGGTGAATCGAACTCTGTCTGAATATAGGAGACTCGCTCCATCAGCTCTTTCACGCTGTTGACGACAGCATCCGCGCCGATTCCGATGGACCCATCCTCAGAGGTCGGCTTCACGATGAGCGGAAAGGCGATGTCGTGCGCGTGGTCGATCGTGCCGCGATACGACGTGGCGAAGTAGGGTGACTTGATGCCGTGAAAAGCAAACATCTTTTTGGCGATGGATTTGTCCTGGGCAAGAATGACCGCGTGCGGTCCCGCGCCGGTGTAGGGGATTTCGAGCAGATCGAGGAATGCCGCGACGTGCATCTCCTTGGTGTCGTCGCCGGCATAGGACTCGGTCAGGTTGAAGATAAGGTCGGAACTACACTTGGCCAGCGCAATCAACGACTGCGGGCGGCCGTCGAGAACGTGGTACGACGGCTCATGGCCGAGCTTCTCCAGGGCTTCAAAAATCTCTTCGCGGTCATGCTTGATGGGTTTCTTCTTGCGCTTCTTTTGCCCCTTGCGCTTGCGCGGCACGGGGGCTTCTTCCTGCACCTCAGTGGGGTTTTCTTCCCACAGATCGTACAGCACAGTGACTTTCAACTTCGTTCCAGTCATACGACCTCCAATCGGAGCGACCGCCTGCTGGCGCGCCTCATGGGTGAATGAATTTTCCGCGCACCAGGTAATTCATAGCCAGTGTCGTTGTGTACGCGGTAAATTCTGTTAAATGCTCCGCCTCCCTGCGTATGTCCACACGCAAACCCAGGGCATCAACACGCTTGCAGATGGCCTCCACCAGCCGCTTCACAATCGGACGCTGCACACCGCTCCAATATGCGACTTTGTCGATAATCGCCTTGCGGTGCTGGCTCAACATCTCATGAGCCAGCCGCACGCCCTTCCTTCGCCGGCGAGATATATTGAAGATGTCCGCCAGGTCGGCATCGAGCGCCAGCTCCTGGATCGGAACCTCCTCCGGCACACTGAGCCGGTAGAACTCGCCCAATGTCGATTCCATCTCGTCGACGGTAATGTCGGTCCGGCCGCGGCGCCGGATGGGCTCAACACTGCTCACTTTTCGCGCCATGCGATCGACATATTGCAGCTTCGCCAGCGCGCCCCAGCCCTTGTAGCGCTTGCGCCATTGCGATCGAGGCGTCAGCCACACTGCAAAGGTTTCTGCAAAATCCTCATCGGGATGCTTCTGCGCGTACCAACCCGCCATGTGGCGAACAAATTTCCGCGAAAACGGTATGGGACGGTAATTGTCCCGATATGCGCGCCGGAACGGTCCAAAGAGATCGCGCCACTCCGCCGACTTGTAGAGCTGGTAAGCGTAGTTGAATGCGTGCCCGGCCTCGTGGCGCATGTACATCATGATTTCGCGAGCGTCCTCGAGGTCATTCATCTCGCGCTCGAGTTGAGCCAGGTCTGGGTTCGCCAAATAGAAGGGCATGCCGATGACTGGCTCGCCCGACGGGCATCCCCATTCATCGGTCAGGTAGCAAAGCGGCCGAAACTTGTGAATACCCTTGGCTTCCAGCTCGCGATAAAGCTGCTGAACGAAACGCTCCAAAGGAGATCCCTCGAGCTTGAGACCAAGCTCGCGAATGGGCTTGGCGAGTATCTCCTGGACTTCCGCTCGGCTTTGCTCGGAATTGCGCACGGGGCTATTCAGTGTTCTATACCAATCAACTGGATTTGGCACCACAGGGCGTATCGCTTTTGCAACTAGCCTCGCGAGCACACCTCCGGATTGCCCGGCGTTTCATTCACCGGGGACCATGCCACAAACTGAAATGAAAGGGCTTGGAACGAAGAGAGGCGGGAAGCGAAAGCAGAGGTAAATGGAGGAATCGATGCGGACGATCGAGGCGGGATCTGCGAGCGAAGTAAGGCTGGCTAGCTCTGTACTTTTGCCGTCAGGTTTCGTCTGGCCTGCGGTCGCGCGGACCCTTTGAGCCGGCCACTGCGATAGGCAATGTACTTTGCCAATGTCCGCATTACCGCCGAAGGGATCTGTTGCGGGGAATGGGTTGATAGGTAGCGAAGCTCCGAGGCGACAAACCGCAACCCTTCGCCATCGGCAGCCCCAAATTCTTCTACGAGCCAGCGCTCGCGCTCGTGAAGGATTCCAATCTCAACGTAGCGGCGGAACTCGGCTCTTATCGAATGTGCGTGCGAGTGCTCAACAAGCGCTTCCGCCACGTATGCAGTCTTCCAGCCGGCCCGATGGAGACAGGCGACAGCAAGAGTATCTTCGCCAAAGCTCACATCCGGCGAGAAGCCGCCCACGCTTATGAGCGCATCTCGCCGAAAAGCACCGAATGTATTCGAAAAAAAGATTGATTTGAAGCCCAAAGTCGTTCGAGACTCCCACGAGCGCAACTGTGACACCGGTCGATAGTTGAAGAGGCGCGCGTGCGCTTCTATTGCCGAAGCATGTGGCCGGGGAAGTTGGCGGCCGTAGGCTGCGCCGATTGTTGAATCCTGAAACGCTGCCACGAGATGACCAAATGAGTCGGTGCCGCGCGGAATTGCGTCCTGCGTAAGATAAATCACAATGTCGGCGTATGGTGCGGCCAACGCAGCTGCCTGGCGCGTGCCCCCGTGACTAAACGCACCTCGAGCGATCTCGACGACCGTAAAGCCAGTGGCGCGGGCCCGGTCCGCGGTCCCATCGGTCGAAGACGAGTCGACCACAATGACATCGTCAGGCTTGAGGCTCTGGCGCTGAATGCCGCTGACCAGCGCCCCCCAATGGGGGGCCGCATTCAATGTGGGGATAATAAGCGCAATATACATGGGGGAAGGAAATCGAGCCGTGTTTGAATCCCGGTTCGTTCGGGAGCATAAGTTGCAGTCACTTGATAACTATGTACTTAGTAACTAGTGTCCCGAGTCTAAAGTTCATGTACAAAATCGCGGATGTCATTCAGAGCGCACGGGACCCCAAACGTCGTTCAGTTTGGGGGTGGTAAGCGAAGAATCTGCTTTTGCTTTTGGCCCTTAATCTGACGCGAATTTCAGACTCACCACACTAAAGGCTATGGGTCATATGCGCGATCAATAGATTCACTCGCACCCTCAGCAGCCGCAGCGGGTCGTGCCGCTGGCTGGCGTTCTGTGAGTGCCTGCGGTAATAGACAAGAGGCTCGTCGATAAACACCGTTCTTCCGCCACGAGCCTCGTTGCGGGTTCCGATCCACGCATCGTGCAGAAACAGCTTGCTGCGTGGGAACGGAAGAACCCGGCCAAGAAACGAAGCGCGGATCGCCATCGCCGAGCCCTGGTAGTGATTCTTGATGATGTTGCGCCAGAATCCGGGCTGGAATACGCCATGACGATTCACGCGGCCATCAGGCAGCAGATCGCCCCGCTCATCAATCAACGCAACTCTGCTTGCAACCACCTGCGCTTCCTGGTGCCGCTCGAACTCCCGCAGCACTCTCTCGACCTTGGTTGGAGCCCACAGATCGTCGTCGTCGGAAAGAAACAGGATGTTTCCAGTGGCGCAGCGAAGCGCATCCTCAAACGTGGCCACGACGCCTTCGTTTCTTTCGTGCTTAAAAAGCCGTATCCGGTCGTCGTGTATCTCGCGGATCCGCGCAACGGTGTCATCCTGCGAGCCGTCATCGACGATCACAATCTCGTCATCGGGCGCGAGCTGGGGAAGGATTGAAGCAATCTGCGCCTCAATGAATCTTGCCCCGTTGTAGGCCGCCATGCAGACCGAAACCTTCGGTCGCAGTCTCTCTGTGCGCTCGAGCGCGAACCCCGGCAAACGGTGCAGCGACTCGCGCCATCTCCGCAAACGTGCGCTCTTCGAACTAAATAATCGAAAGAAGAGGAAGTCCCGCGTGACTCGCCGCAGCTCCTTGCGGTCGCCGCGCATCCAGTGCCGGACCATTCGCAGAGCAAGCCGTGCAGTCCGCTCACAACCGGCCAGCCAATTCATATGCAGATCCCAGAATGCCGTTTCCGTAAGCATGGCGCGGCGATATCGATTCACATTCATGCGCTGATTCATGTCGGTCATGGAAAACTCATGCTGCAGTTGAATGCCGCCGTCGACATAGACACGCTTACCGTACTCATGCAAGAGGTGAAACATTGCAGCGTCACTGTAATCGAGCGGAAAGCGAGTGTCGTAACCTCCAATTTGTTCAAGAGCGTCCGTTCGCACCATCGCGCCGGAGTTGAACGCAGATACCGGCGGCCTGGGAACTCCACAAAAGCCCAGCCTGAACCAACGCGGCACTGCTCCGAAAAGAAAATGATTCGGCGAAAGACGCTTGGCACCCACCGCAATCTGAGGGACGATCGCACCAATACCAGCGAAGCTCGAACACTGGCGCGAAGCATTCGCCATTCCCGCCAAATAATCGGGCGGGACGCCTGTGTCCTGGTCCAGAGTGATGAGCCAATTCGAACCATTTTGGAGAGCAGTCTCGAGCGCGTTGTTGTAGGCAGCAGCCAAACCGGGATTGCGCGGGTCATGGATGTATTCCACGTCCTTAGCCGAAAGGGTCTCATCGCTCGGAAACGGACCGTTATCCCACAGAACAATGAAAACTCTTCCCCCTGCCGACGTTAGCTTTGCCCGCGCCTCCATCAGGCTGCGGAATGCAGGCGAGTCCCACGGCGTCATGCCATATAGCACAATCACAGCGGTCGCACGCAGCGGGCCCGATGAGTCGTCCGTAACTCGCTTAAGAGATTCCATAGGTTCGATCGCCGCTGGAGTCATGCATCCCATTGAAAGCACCGCTTCACAACCGAGGCCTGAACGAACACCTGGACGACCGTTGAGAGTTGGAAGAACATATCAGTGAAGAAAAGAAGCGAAATCGACGTCAGAAAGATGGCAAGGATCAGAATGTGCCGGGGATAGGAGCGCCGCGCTAACCAGCCGCAACCGATGCCGATTAGTAAATTCGTGAAGTAGATGCCGAGGTAACAAAAGTCGAGTGCGTAGGCCTTCAGGTAAGTGCTGGCATTATCGATGATGTGCAAGCTGTCGGAAACACCGGCATAGGGGTCTGACTGCGTCATGAACGAAGGGAGCAGAGAATTAAGGAAGGCGAACGTTGGCCCATGCGAAGGTGGGTGCGCGACCATCCAGCAAAGATTGGAAAATGGAATGGAAATATAGGAGACAATCCAGAGAAATGACGTGGGCCAGTTGGAGTATTCTTCGCGAATCTGAAGAAATGCAATGAAGGCGCCGTGGGCAGTTCGCAGATTCCCGAACATGGTGAAGGATGCAACCGCAAATGCGAACGATCCGATGGCAAGGAGATACTGCTTTCGCTTGTTCATTGACGTTCGCATCGAAGACACAAAGAATATTTGTAAGAAGGTGTTAAGCAGCGCGCCGCGCGAAATGTAAAGGATCAATGCTCCAATACTGAACGCCTGAAACAGAGAGCGCCGGAGCCGTGAGGGATCGAAGATCGCGTTGACGGCAATACATGTAAGCAAGGGAAAGAGAACCTGTCTGAGCTTGCCGTAAGTTAGATAGGTGCTTGGATCGCCGAGGAGCGGTGGCGGCCCGGAAGTGAACCAGTTGAACCCGATGAGCGCCATGGCGAACGCGCAGAAAAGCAGATTCAAGCGCCATAGACGAGTGACATCCAGAACACAAGAATTTGCGTCGTCTTGCAGCGCATCCCGCTCAAGGACTGCTGTACTCGCAAAGTAACCGAGAAGCAGTGAGGCCGCGGAGACGATGAAGATCAGGAGCGGGATGCCGAAGTAGGGATAGATGACATATGAAACATGGACGCTGAGACATGCGAGCATCAATATCCATATCGCGAGGAACAATGCGATTGGATGGCAATAAACGGGCAACTCCCGCCGCGGCCTGAATATACCCCTCGCGAAAGTGTGACGAAAACGCGTTCCGGCAGCTTCAGGCCAGACGCCTGTTGCAACAAGCGAAGCGCCGTTGCCAGGAGAGCCTGAATTCGGAATGAATTGAAAGTCGCTCATCGCGTTCTAAATCAACCTCGACTCAACCCGGCGCAGAATCACGCCGCGTAACCCCACGATCTCCGCTTTGAGAAGAAAATTGTCGTGGCTGAAACAGTTCCGCAAACACCCAGCACAACGAAGGCCGCCATGGCCACGCCAAAGGTCCCCGATGTTTTCGCAAAAAATGTGACGCCTGCCGCCGTGGCCGCCGCAATCAAAATCGACTGCAGGAGAAACGGCTCTCGCTTGTGAGCCCGCAAATAGATTGCCTCGCTCTGGACGATGTGGCCGCCGATGGCGGTCAACAGAAGCAGCAGAAACACTGGCCAGGAAACAATCCGGTGACCAAATGCTGGAATGATGTGAGGAATCGCGAGCACGCCCAACATCACCAGAGCCGATGCGGCCTGAAAGCAAAAGCAACGACTGCCGTAACGCGCGGAAAAACAGCGCATCGAGGCCGGCATTGTCGCTCCGTGCAATCAAGCTGCCGAATGGCGCCGCCTTGGTCGTCATCCAGACCAGCATCAGGCCGCTCATCTGCATCACGATGTTCATTGACAAACCCATGCGGCCTGCTTCAGCTGGCCCCCTAAATATGAAAATGGCCGGCGTGAACAGTTGAAAGATGAAATAGTCGCAGAGCCAGCTCACAGCAATCTTCCACTGGAACGGCCAGACCTCATCGCGCCAGCGAGATTCCGAAATTGTCCACGCGCATGCGTAGCAAGCGGCAGCAGCAGCGAGCGCCGCGACCACAGCATCGTCGCCGCGACCGCGGACTGGCCGAAAAGAACCAGTGCCGGCGCAAAGAGACCATGATGCAGAATCATCGCGGTCCATGCGGCCATTGCGCTTGCCACAGACTGAAAGAAGCGCGCGCGGGACACTGCAACAACCTGCCCGCAACCCTCCAGAAACGACATCACCGGATTCAGCGCAAAGCCGATCATGCATGCCAGCACCGTCATGCGCAGCGGCCAAACCCATATGTGAGGCTGGCCCGCGACCTGGTGCAGGCTGAAAAATCGCATGCCTCCCGTGAGTAGCACAGCGCCCATTAACACGCAGGCAACGGAATACCAGCGCACGGTGCGCTGCAAAAGCGATGCGAGCCGGATGTGGGCAACAGGATCGCCAAAGATGCTGCCGCCCGGATGGAACTGAAGATGCACTCGTTCGTGAGCCGCAACCTGAAGAATGACGAACGAAAATCCGAGCTCGAACACGCTTTGCAGGGCGACAACACTCCACAGCGCGTAGTAGTAGCCCTGTACCGGTAGCGTAAGAAAGTGCAGGATCAGCAGTACATTCACCACGCTGCCGAGCCCCTGCACGATGCGCCCAGTCACGGTAAAGCCGACAGCGCGATCGAAACCAATGGCGTGCGCGGCGCGATGAATAGCCCGCATCGCTGACGTCGGCGGCGCAGTCCTCCGTGATCCCGGGCTTGTTTCTGTGGGCACCATGTGCTGGTTCTGAAAGCGCGATAATGGCGAGGTCGCTATCGATGAACCGCGTCGTGATAGCGAGGATCCTCTTCAGATGAGCTCGCTGATTCTTCCGCAGTTGTCCGGTGGCCGCCGCTTCGACCGTACTCCCCGCCGGCTTGCTTCCCCTGAAAAACAGCTTCCTTCAACTGCGTCAGCTGCTCTGCCTCCACCGGATTCGCGCGCATCCGCTCCAACCGAACCTGCAGCAGCGCGATCATGATCGCCAGCGACAGGCCAAACGCCGCCGCCCCGAGCGTAATCCACATGCGCTTGGGAAACGACCTGCGCTCGGGAGTGAGTGCTGGATTCACGACCTGCAGGAATCCGCCCTCTCTGGCCTCGTCAATCTTGGCGATCTCGAGTTGCCGGGCCAGGGCATCGAAAATTGCTTCGTTGTACTTTACGTCGCGCAGCTTGCGCGCGTATTCGAGTTCGGCCTCGGGCACGTTCCCCTTTGAAAGGAACAGATCGTCGGGCGAAGAACCATTTGAGCCAGTGAGCTGGCCAAATTGGGCGCGCAAACCGGCTAATTCATTCTCCTGCTCCTGTAAATCCGGATTTCCCTGGCCGGCGTATGCCTTCATGGCGTCGATCTGTATTTGCTTGGCCACCATTTGCGCGCGCAGCGTTGCCGCGGACCCAATCAGCGCGCGGGCCTGCGCATCAATCTGCACAAAGCCGGTGGAGAGCTCGGTCTGCTTCAGCGCTTCCTCGGAATTGGCCAGATCGTTCTTGGTCTTTTCAAGCTGCTGCTCAAAAATCATCCTGCGCTGCGCAGCCTCGGTAATGGCCAGGTGCTGGGAGAGCGATCTAAGAATCTCGATGTAGCCGTTGGCGATCTCGGCTGCATGCGCCGGATCGCGATCTTCGAAAGAAAGGCGAATCATGCCGTCTTTTTTCGAGCCATCAATCGTGGTATGCCACTCAAGTTTCCTGCGAGCCTCATAGTAGTACTTCTTGTGATACTCACCGAGCAAACCATATTTCTGGATCACGGCGTTCTCGACCGAGTCGGTCTTCAACATCGAAACATACATATCGGTCAGGTTCTTTGAACCGAGCCCGCTTGCCAGGCTCGCAATCGATCCCAGGCCGCCGAGTTCGCCAAGAGCGGAACCCAACGACGAGCCTTGCTGCGGGGGAAGGATCAGAACGGTCGCGGTGTACTCCGAAGGGATGATGAAGGCGACCGCACATGCGACGAGCGCGAAAGCCGCAGTCATCCACAAGATGAACTTCTTCCGGCGCGCCAGGATCACAAGGACGCTGAGAAACGTCGACCCCTGGTGCGGACCCCGGCTGCCGGCGGCAATCGGCGAGCTCGCCGGCTGAAAATCCTGATGCATCACCGACGGAATGTGGTTCTTCATGCTCGTGAACTCACTTCAGGATTTGAATTGCAGCCGCGCCTAGAGCGAATTGGGAGAATACCGTTGACCAGTCCGTAAGGCCGCGCAGGAAAGTGGCTTTATTGATCGACGCGGGCACTACGATCGTGTCGCCGGGATAAATCGGCAAGCGGTCGAACCCGCCGCTTTCCCAAAGCGTGTGCGAAAGATATTGGCGGCTGACCACCGAGCCATCGGCGCGGATGATAAAGATCTGCCGCCGATCTGCATTACGGTTTGGGCCACCCGAAGTCTCCAGGTAGCTGCCTGCGTCGTGATGCGCAAGATAGACAAATGAATTTGAGTCATACACTGAGCCGACCACGCCCACGGTCGAGGGTACCGGCGGCACAACGAACCGGTCGCCGTCTTCCAGAGGGATATCCGGCAACGAATCAATCGTGGCATGCATCGGGTTGATGTGCAGAACAATGCGGCCGGTAGCGCGCACTTGGCGGAGCCGATTGATAAGTTCGCGCTGGCTTGCTTCCGAGGCGTTCGCGGCAGCCGCCTGCTGCGGGCTTACCACTGAGGCTGCCAGGTTCGATCCGGTAATTTGGATTTGATACGACAGCGCCGAAACATACTCGTCGAGGCGCTGCTGTTGTTCCAGCCGCGTGCTCTCGCGTGTAAATTGCGAGCCGTAGAGATAGGCTTGGTCCGTCAGCCCGCCCGCGCGCGTCACAACCTGGCGCAACGTCTCGCCCGGCTGCACGCTATACACACCTGAGTGAGCGAATTCGCCCTCCAGTCGAACATACCTGGTCTGTTGAGCTCGCGGCACGCGAATGTCCGCATCGGAGAAGACGGTGATGACGTCGCCCGGCGCAAGCTCCAGGTCGGCGCTTTCATCGTGTTGCAGCACCACTGCGCCCAGGTTGAACGGAATCAAACTCGGCTGAAGAGTCTGAGGATCGATGCGCTCAACAACTGCATAACTCCAATCAATGTTCGGCGAGGTGCGAATTACCTGCGTCTCAATTGGAAACTGTGGCGTGGTGACCAGGTGCGGGCCCACACCAAGTGTTTCCGGACTGCTGCCTGAAGCGGAAGCAGGAACCAACCGGCCGGCGCCTTGCTCCCCACCTTGATCGCTTGAAGCAGCCAGCGGCCCATACTGCGCGTGAGGGCTGTTCGCTGTTTGTGTGTCCGCGGGAACGCCCTGCGTAAGCTGCGGAAACAGCCCGCTCGACAACGCCTGAGCATCCTGCGGTGCGACCGATGCGGGTTGCGCGGATTGCCCCGCTTGTTGCCCGCCCTGTGAAGATGCCGCCCTCGACTGGCGGAAGCAGCGGCTGAAAATCGGCGACGGGCAAGCCAAGCTGCTCGCGCCGCAGCCAATAATCGTGCGTGAGGAGTGCTCCCTGGTCCGGAATCAAGTCGCGAATGCGCATGCCCGGGCGCCACGCAAAGCGGCCAGGCTCCGCCACGTTGCCGCGCAATGTCACTGTTTTGGCAAAGCTGGGTGCGCGCTCGCGCACGCGGACCAGGTCGCCATTGACAAGAGGAAGAGCCAGGCCGGCGCTATCCATCGCCACGTCTACCGCAATGCGTGAACTGCTGCCACCGGGCTGGCTCTCGGTGCGCTCAATTTCGAGTGACGAATTGTCGGCAACGGAAGACACGCCACCCGCAAGCGCCAGACCTTGGGCAACGGATTCTTTGCCGCGCAGTTCATAGATGGCGGGAACCTGCACGCTGCCTATAAGTGCAACGCGCGGCCCTGCAGGGGGAAAGTAGATCACGTCGCCTGACTCAAGCGGCACGTCCTTCGACTTGTCCCCGCGCAGCAGCAGATCGTAAAGATCAAAGTCGCTGACCAGTGTCGCGCCGCGCCGTAGCTCAATGTGCCGCAATGACCCGGCGATGGTCGGGCCGCCGCACGCAAAAATCGCGTTGACCAGCGTGCTCAGCGAGCTGATCGTGTAACTCCCGGGGCGCTGCGCCTCCCCGGTCAGGAATACCTGAATGGAGCGGAGCTGGCCCAGGTTTACATTCAGGTCAAAATTGCGGAAGACATAGGCGTAATGCGATTTTATGTAATCCTGCAGTTGGCCGAATGGCAATCCTGCAACATGCACTTCGCCCACTTGCGGAATAAAGATTGACCCGGAGCGATCCACCGTGAGATGAAGATTCTGGCTGATCTGCCCCCAGGTTCGAATCAGGATTTCGTCGCCGGGACCGATCGTGTAATCCGGATTGACCGGAATTCGCTCGACCGGGGCGAACGTGTCGGGAACTTCGTTGAAGAGATCCGCTCCATAGATGGGCACAATATAGCCCACCGATCCAGCGACCAGGATCTGGAATTCAGTGAGCGGCTGCGGCTTCGCCGGGATTCGCCGCGTCCCCTGCGCGTGGGGCGGGTTCCCTGTCTCGCCTGCATTATCGCGGTATACGTTCGGGATGCTTCGGCTTGCGGAACTCCCGGCGAGGTCCGGCAACACAGACTGCATACCTGCCCCGCCATAGGCCGCAGACTGGTTGTCTGTTGCGCCGGTTGGATTGCAACCCAGACTCGTCACCCGATGCACGCGAACAGTCACCGCTGGTCGAGTCGGATGACTGGCTGCCAGGCGTCAAGGAGGATGTGCCCGCCTGGGCACACGCGCCCCCAGCGGCAACACCTAGCAGGATTGTGACGAAAAAACGAGCTCGTGCTGTCATTCTCTTAGTTTTTTGTCGTTTCCGTTGTACGGCATTTTTTCTTACAGTCATTCAACGCGCCGCGCGAGTGATCCGTGCATCATCCCGCGCATGCCGGCTAATATGCCCCGCGCATCGTGATAACGGCTGGAATCGTTCGCGCGAGGATTGCAAAATCGAGAAGACAACTCCACTGGCTTGCGTACTCCCTGTCGAACACCACTCGCCGGTCATATTCCAGGTCACTGCGCCCTGACACCTGCCACAAGCCGGTGATGCCGGGGCAAAAAAGATCGTAGTAGGGCAAATCGCGGCCATAAAGTGAACGCTCCGCTTCCACAATTGGCCGTGGACCGACGAGTGACATGTCGCCGGCGAGCACATTCCAAAGCTGAGGCAGTTCATCCAGGCTTGTTCGGCGCAGAATGCGGCCAATCGGCGTAATGCGTCCATCGCGCCCTCTCTTCCTCAGGCGATTCGCGGCCGGGCGCGGATGCTGTGCCGCGCTTATGTTGAGCACATTCGATTGAATCCGCGAAGTGTACATCGATCGAAACTTGAAGATGCGAAAGGGAACACGAAACCGCCCGATTCGCTCCTCGCTATAGAAAATCGGACCTGGCGAAGTCATCCGCACGAGCAGCGCAACCGCCAAACCGAGCGGGAATAGAACGATTAACAGGAAAAGAGAAAACACGATGTCCAGCGCGCGCTTTAAAAACCGGTAGCGAAATGAGAATGCTCGTTGAAATGCCGACGTTAGATGGCCTGGCTCCAGCTTCCATGGCTCCGCCTTCCATGGATAGATAATTGCACTTGATTGAGCGGGCTCTGACTCCGCGAATTGCACATCAACTTCACCGCCTTCTATAACGCGTACTGCGTTGCCTGCATTCATAAATAGAGTCCTCATCCCTAAAATGTGTAATGAGTCAAGTGCTTCATCGCGCGCCTGGCTGCAAGTCGTGCTTTGGGCGCTTCGCTTGGAGTCGATCAAAAACTCAGGTTGGCGTGCAGTTCGTCGGCAACTCAACCCGGCTTGTATCAGCGCAGGAATCCGCGCTTGGCAATCGAAGATCAACGCGCAGGAATGAATCGGCAGCGATCCGCCGGATTACGATTGGCAGAGCGTAAGCGCCTTGGGCCGATTCGGATCGCCAGTGTGTGCCATCGGGAACGATCCTGTGTGAGAATCGATCGGTTCCAGATCGTCCGCGTTCACTTCCACCGCGATGCTCTGCAGAATCAGTTCGAGCGTGATAACCACCCGAAAGCTGTTTTTCTGGCGGACCACGATCCCTTCTATCCCGCTCAGCGCGCCGCTCCGGATGCGTACGCGCTGCCCGGCCGCAAGCAGGGGATACGGCTCAACGCGCGAAGGATCGAGCGCGGAACGCAAAGTTTCAATTTCGAATTCCGGCAGAGGAGTCGGCTGCGATGCCGATCTTCCTACGACCCACAGCACTCCAGGTACCTCGAGGACGGGAACTCGTTGTTCACGGCCAATGCGGACGAATACGTACCCCGGAAAAAGCGGTTGATCCAGAGTCACCTTCGACCCGTCTTTCCATCGGCGCTGAGAACGATACAGCGGCAGATAATATTCAATCGCCTTGTGTTCCAGGTGAGACGCTACTCGCTTCTCATGCCGGCAAGTTGTGTAAACAGCAAACCACTGCTTCATTGCCGGCTGAGGAACCCCGCTTGCCGCATCGGGATACACACTTCGCGTTTGCGGGATTTTGGCCATGGCTTCGCCATCCTCACTTGGGTGGGGTCAATTCCCTCAACGAACGGCGTCGTCGCTGTTTCAGCCAGAAACCCGAAAGACGGGTTTGCCTGGATCCCTTGAGCGCCGCCCGCTGGCGAGACTTTGTCTGGCAACAAACCGTGCAGTCACTTGCACTTCTGGCAGGTCGAATGGGCAGCGAGTCGCGTCAATCGAACTGCGCCCTATTCCTCACGATGTTTCTGCGACACGTGGAGCGATGGGTGCCGGATCTTCTGAAACTTATCGCTTGAATCAAGAACCCAAATAGCCGCAGTTACAAAAGAACAGACGCAGATTTCCCCGATCAGGTTATCTGCGCGGCTGGCTTAAACAAACACTCGGAGCCGGCGGACTGGCCTGGGCCCGCACGGATAACCCACGGCGTTCATAGCGTTTGTGCTGGATTAACCGCCCACAATGCCCGGCTCAGATCGAAGCCGGAACTTTCAGCTCCGAAGCCGGAGCGCCGGAAAAGTTGGCGTAGAGCTGGACAAAAGAGAGGGGGATTGAACTTGAGCCGTGTTGCAGCCTGAGCTGAGCGGGAGCCCGGAGGCGAAATCCTGAGCGGAGTCGAAGGACCTGAGAGTCTCGCCTGTGAGGACGCCTGTGCGAGCGACCAGCGAGCGGCTGCTCGATGCAATCGTGGCGGAGAGAGGGAAATTCGAACTTGAGCCGTTTTGCGGGCGTGAGCGAAGCGGGAGCCCGCTGGCGAAATCCTGAGCCAAGTCGAAGGACCTGCAATCGTGGCGGAGAGAGGGGGATTCGAACTTGAGCCGTTTTGCGGGCGTGAGCAAAGCGGGAGCCCGCTGGCGAAATCCTGAGCCAAGTCGAAGGACCTGCAATCGTGGCGGAGAGAGGGGGATTCGAACCCCCGGTACAGCTTTTGACCGTACAACGGTTTAGCAAACCGCCGCCTTCAGCCACTCGGCCATCTCTCCGGCCCTCTGTGGATTATACCGGAACCCACAAATCCAAGTCCCGACACTCCTTGGAGCCTGCATGCTCCTTACACTGCTACCTTCTTCTTCGGTTCGTGATGCTTGGCCTTGCTCAATTCAAACTGCTTAATCGTGTGCATCACGCGGTCCCGCGCGTAAGCAGCGTCGCGCCATCCCCTCATCTCCACGCGCTTCCCTTCCAGATCCTTGTAAATCGAGAAAAAGTGCGTAATCTCCTTCAGCATGTGCGGATAAATATCCGTGTAATTCCAGATATTCGCGAAGCGCGGATTGTTCTTCCCGACAGCCAGCACCTTCTCGTCCAGAATTCCCTGGTCCAGCATCTCCAACAGACCGATCGGCCGCACCTCCTGCACGCACCCAGGAAAACTCGGCCCCGGCACCAGCACCAGCACGTCCAGCGGGTCGCCATCATCGCTCAAAGTCGACGGAATAAATCCGTAGTCCCCCGGGTAGTGCACCGGCGAGTGCAGGTTCCTGTCCAGCTTGAACACGTGCAGTTGCTTGTCGTACTCAAACTTCTGCGTTCCATCCAGGGGAATCTCGATCACCACTCGAAAGACCTCCGGCGCCCGGTCACCCACGGGCAGTTCCAGATAATTCACCATTGCGTTCGACCTCTCTTTGGGAAAAATGCGAATGAAGATTCTATTCCTGGTCACGCGAAACTGAGAACTGGGCCCACCACGAGGCAGGCTGACAGCTAAAAGCTAGGAGCTAATGGCTGCTCTTCTATAATCAGGGATCATGAAGGCGCATGTCTATGTCACGCTGAAGACATCGGTCCTCGACCCTCAGGGCCAGACTATCCACAACGCTCTCCGTAAAATCGGTTTTGCCGAAGTCACCGCCGTCCGCCAGGGCAAGTACTTCGCCCTTTCGCTGGCCGACGGCCTCCACTCCGACGCCGCCCGCGCTGAAGTCGAGCGCATCGCCCGCGAGGTCCTCACCAACCCCGTCATTGAGGAATACACCTACCGCATCGAGGAATAGCCCCCTCCGCTCGGCAACCGCTCCGTCCCTCGATCGCCCTTATGCGCGATCAGCCTTCGGGGTTGCCCGTCCTCGAAAAAAATTCCGGTAAACTTTACATCCCGGATTCAGAAGTTACACGGTTCTGCCCCCGCCAATCCCGTCCTCATTTTCACATCTTCGCGTTTCCCGCGAGTTAACCTGCTTTTCCATCAGCAACATAGAAAATTCTCCTGGCTTCCCGTCTCTCTGGCAGAGGGATTGCTCCATTTTCCCCGGAAGTCCTCTCAGCTTTTGGGATTTCCGGCGCACCTCCCTTCTGCGCTCAGGGGGTCAAATGCCCAGTCCGGAATTCGTCAGCCTCAAGCTCGCAACCGCTGCGCTGTTCACGTCGTTCCCCGCCGGCAGCTATGCTCCATCCAAGCGCCCTGGCGTCCCCGTCGCGCCCCAGCCGGAATGGGCCGCCGAAGCCATTTCGAATGTCAGGCATGTCGCCGCGGGCATTGGCTTCGCGCTCCTCATTGAAGCTGCGTTCGCCCTTGCCATCTTTGCCACTTGGAACCTCTGGCACATTCGCTAGCTGGTATCAGTCCCTCCCCCAATCACTGTCGCTGGCCCCAAATCCCTCCCCCTCTATTCCCCACCGGCTACTCCTTGTTCTACCCATCTACCGGATACTGCGCATCGAACGGGAATACGATTTCCGCCTCGGTCCCCACCGGCTTGCCGTTCACGGTTGCCGGCTGAAAGCGCCACGTCTTCACTGTATCTAGAACAATCTGGTCCAGCCGATTTCCCAATCCCTTCACCAGGATCTCGCTGATTACGGCGCCTTCCTGGTCCACCTTAACGTCCACCACAATCTTCTTTTCGGCCGCCGGCAAAAGCGCGCCGTCAGTCACCGCCGGCTTGGGCGCAAACACTGGAAACGCAGGCTGTGCGTCTTCGTTGTCGTTCCCGTTTCCATTCGCGGCAGTGCCTCGACCTTCGCCTGCATGCGGCGCGGGCGGCGCGCCGCCTCCCGCATCGTTTTGCGGGTGCAGTTGCCTCATCCTCAGCGCCGGCGGAACAGCCGCGTCTGCATAACGCTCAGGCTTGTTTGTCTCCGCTGCGGTCAGCCTCCGCGGAAGCGGAATCGCCACCGCATGCGCCCCGCCCGCAATCTCAACCCCCGCCACTGCCAGGTTCTCGCCGTTCATTCGCAGCCTCGCTCGAGTCAGCGCTCCCATCAGCAGAACCAACGCCAGCACCAATCCGTGAACCACGAGCGACACCGCCGCGATCCGCAGTTCACGTGCTCCTCTCTTTCTCGCAATGCTCAAGCCAGCCTCCTCGCATCGAGACGGGAAATCGGTGTCACTATCTTCCCACAAATTTCGTTTGCCTTGGTTCCCGGCTGCCACCGAACCTCACGCAGATGCTCTAATCGAATTTGGCATCCGTGAATCAACACAGGTTCGATGTCCTCATCCTCGGCGGCGGCGCCGCGGGCCTCATGGCCGCGATGGAAGCAGGCCGCCGCGGGCGTCGTGTTGCGGTCATCGAACGCGCCAACCGCCCCGGCAAAAAAATCCTCATCTCCGGCGGCGGTCGCTGCAACTTCACTAACCTGCACACGCAGCCCGGCAATTTCCTCTCCGCCAATCCTCACTTCGCAAAATCGGCGCTGGCCCGCTACACTCCCGCGGATTTCATCCAGCTCGTCGAGCGCCACCGCATCGCGTATCACGAAAAAACCCTGGGCCAGCTTTTCTGTGACGGATCGGCGCAGCAAATTGTCGACCTGCTCGTGCGCGAATGCGCGGATGCCGGCGTGCGCGTGCTCCTTTCCACCGCCGTCACCGAGGTTCGCCGCGACGATTCCTCCGGAACCTTCTCGCTCACCGCCGGCAACAGCGTCTTCATCGCGCCTGCGCTTATCGTCGCCTCCGGCGGCTTGTCCATTCCGAAGATGGGAGCAACGGGCTTCGGCTACGACATCGCCCGCCAGTTTTCAATTCCCATCGAGCCATGCCGCCCGGCGCTCGTTCCACTCACGCTCTCCGGCGCCGAACACGCGCATTTCGCGCGCCTCGCTGGAGTTTCCGCGCCAATCACCGTGGCCAGCGGCAAGCGCAGCTTTAAGGAAAAAATGTTGTTCACGCATCGCGGCTTGAGCGGTCCGGCCATCCTGCAAATCTCGTCCTACTGGAACAAGCCCGGCGCCATCCTGATCGACTGGGCGCCCGAACAGCACCTGCTCGCGCCCTTGCGCGCGGCCAATGCTCCCCGCGATCCGGCCGCATTCAAGGCAGCGCTGCGTTCCCACCTCCCTGCCCGTTTGGCCGATGTGCTGAGCGAATCATTCGCCCCGGCGAGCTGGACCAATCATGCGCTCGATGAGATGGAGCGCCGCATGCATTCCTTTGCGCTCACGCCCAGCGGCACGGAAGGTTACGAGAAGGCAGAAGTGACGGCGGGCGGCGTCAGCACAAGCGCGCTATCGGCGCAAACCATGCAGTGCCTCAACATTCCCGGCCTCTACTTCATCGGAGAAGTAGTCGACGTCACGGGCCACCTCGGCGGATTCAACTTCCAGTGGGCCTGGGCATCCGGCGCAGCAGCAGGCCGCGCGGTGTAATGCAACCGGCCCTAGTGTCCCGAGTCTAAAGTTCGTGACATTAAAATGCGACTGTCAGCTTTCGCGACCCTGACCAACCACAAACCAGAGGGTGCCCCATCCAAGCTTTGCTTGGGTGGGGTAGCACGAACCCAGACCGCTCCCAGCTTTGCCATCGCGCCAAGTCCAGCGGACGCCCCAGCGGCCGAAGGATCCGCTCTGAAAATAGCGGGTGCGCCTGTAGCGCCGGCGTCTCGCCGGCTGTCGTGCGGGCGTCCTCGCCCGCACTTTCCAGTGCAGTCTCATCCTGGGCGGAGCGAAGGATCCGCGTTTCCTTTTCGCGACCCTGACCAACCACAAACCAGAGGGTGCCCCATCCAAGCTTTGCTTGGGTGGGGTAGCACGAACCCAGACCGCTCCCAGCTTCGCCATCGCGCCAAGTCCAGCGGACGCCCCAGCGGCCGAAGGATCCGCTCTGAAAATAGCGGGTGCGCTTGTAGCGCCGGCGTCTCGCCGGCTGTCGTGCGGGCGTCCTCGCCCGCACTTTCCAGTGCAGTCTCATCCTGGACGGAGCGAAGGATCCGCGTTTCCTTTTCGCGACCCTGACCAACCACAAACCAGAGGGTGCCCCATCCAAGCTTTGCTTGGGTGGGGTAGCACGAACCCAGACCGCTCCCAGCTTTGCCATCGCGACCAGGTCCAGCGGGCGCCCCGGCCCCTCGCACTTGGGAACCGGGGATGTCACAACCTTCTCTCGGCCTGTCCTCCTGTCGAGCAAGCGGATTCAGCGAGAGCTGGCACGGCTGGTAGGTCGGGGATTCATCCCCGACGCCGCAAGTGCCGTAATATTAGCGCTGGGCTTCAGCCCCTCTCTATGCACCCGGCTGTAAGGCAAGCCGCTCAGTGAGGTGCGCCGCCGGCGCGGGCAATTGAAATACCTGAATGGCCCCTGCGTTCAGAATGGCAACGCGCCCTCCTGACGGCGAAATAGCCACATTTCCGCCCCCATCGAAAATCGGCGTAACAGGCGACTCCAACACCATCTTGCCGTTGGCTGCATCGATCACCTTCACCGTCTGCCCCTGGAGATCGTGCACTCCAACCATGCGTTTATATTTGCCGGCTGAACGCTTGAGCAGCAGCGTCTCCCGCGCCACGCGTGTACTGTTTGGCGCAATCACCAGCAGCGGCATCATCGCATTCATCGCGATCCTTGTCTCCCAAAGTGACCCCCCGCTCGTCAACAACGCGCCAAGGTTCCACCCGCTGTTCGGGTCGCACGTCCTCACCAGCAGTTCCTGCTCAGAGACAAAACTGGTTTCCGGCGGGCAAGTCGACTCCACCCGAGCCAGCTCGCGGTCTCCGCCCGAAAAGGCATTCAACTTCAGCAGCCAGGCATCGCCCTTGTCGCGCGACACCTCAAGATAGCCTTCGGAATTCGCGGGCCAATCGGTAGTCTGATTTGTCCATGGCACCCGGCTCTCATGCACCACTTCGCCCGACGCCAGCTTCTGAGTGCGTGCGACCAGAATCTTCTGCCCGCCGGAATTCGGCCCACTTTCAGGCTCCAGAAAATTCGTGATCATGCACTTGTTGCCCGGGATCCATTGCGATCCAGAGCAGCCGGCCCGGAACACGCAGGAAGGGCTTCATCCGCAACTCGGCATCGCCTTCATCCAGTCCATCTGCTGCACGCAAGAGAAAATGTCCACCGCTTAGCATCCAGAGATTCCGCGAATGGTCGGGAACCGTCCACGCCGCCCGCGCCTCGACCTTCCCGCTCGCAAGCGACAGCACGAGAGCTTGAATCTGTTGCTTCTGGTCATCTTTATCGTCGCCTGCATCGCGTTGCAGGAGCCCTGGCACTCGAAAGGTGAACAGTATCCGGTCTTCGTCCAGAAAATCCAGGCTCACCAGGCTCTCGCGCCGCAACAGGTAGCTTTCACCCGGAACCGAGAAGCCGAGGGGCCCCACCGCGATCGTGAACGCGGGCGCCAATGTGGGTTTTTCAGGATATCGGTCGAGAATCTTTGGCAGCGGTCCGTCGGAGGCCAGCGGTGGAAGCTGGAGCGAGATCTGCCCATGAGCCAACGATGCCGCCGCCAGAAAAAGCCACCCGACAGCCGATCCTGACGAAATCCGGAATCGTTGAACGATGAGCTCAGTCCAGACAATAGCCCTGCGCGCAAAGAACAGACGCATCGTAGAAACAGTTATACGCTTCGAGCGCATTCGGCCTCGCGATGGCTCGATTTTTGAGTTGTCAAGCGGTCCGCCCCTCCATTTTCCGCGCAACCCATTCAGTTCATTCGCCAAAATTATTTTGCGAAGTTTGCCGATCATTTCCCCAACCCTGCGCATAATGACTTATGGGGCTTCGCTCGTCGCTTCCGCTCAAATCCGTCGCGCCGGCCCACGCCTGTGCACCTTCGGCAGGTCGAACAAAGCGCGGCAAAGAAATTTTTTGTACGCGAGAATCTGCCCTGAATAGGTTGCATTTTCGATGATTTTCTCGTCGTTTTCCTAAGAATCAATAAGTTAACTGTTAACCTATCGCTAAACAGTTCATTATCGCATCAGTAAACATTTGTTGTCACATCAGTAAACATTTTCGCCCAATCTTCCCCCTTGAGATGGGCAAAAGTCCAAGCAACGTCCCCCGCCGCGACGCGGATGACTCGCGCGGCGGTGCCACCGGCCGCCGACTCGCTGACCTGCTCGCTCGCTGTCTCCATATCTCGCACCTGTAAAATCATCCTATGTGCGGGATCGTTGGCTACGTTGGCAAAAAGAAAGTCGTTCCAGTGATCATCGAGGGGCTAAGGCGCCTCGAATATCGGGGTTACGACTCTGCGGGAATCGCCGTCGGCCATCCCGGCAGCAAGACGCTCGAGCTTCGGCGTGCGGCGGGCAAATTATCGAATCTGGAAGAGGTTCTTCGCGAACATCCGCTCGACGGCACCTTCGGCATCGGCCACACTCGCTGGGCCACGCATGGCCGGTCCGACTGAGGAAAACGCGCACCCGCACCGCGACTGCACCGGCCGCATCGTCGTTGTCCACAACGGAATCGTCGAAAACTATCTTGAGCTGAAACGCGACCTCACCGCGCAAGGCCACAAGTTCGTCACTGAAACCGATACCGAGATCATCGCGCACCTCATCGAACAGGTCCAGAAAGAAGCTGAAGCTGCCGGCAAACCCGTTCCGCTCGAAGCCGCAGTGCGCATCGCCGTCAAGCGCCTCACCGGCGCGTTCGCCCTCGGCGTGCTTTCGGCGGCCGAGCCCGACAAGATCGTCGCTGCGCGCTTCGGTCCGCCGGTCATCATCGGCGTCGGCGAAGGCGAATCGTTTGTCGCCAGCGACGTGCCCGGCATTCTGCATCACACGCGCAACGTGTACTTCCTCGCCGATGGTGACGTCGCGATCCTCACGTTAGCCGGCGTCAAGCTTACCGACTTTGACGGCCACCCCATCCAGCGCGAGCTGCAACACATTCAGTGGGATCCCATCCAGGCGGAAAAGGGCGGCTACAAACACTTCATGCTTAAGGAAATCTGGGAGCAGCCGCGCGCCGTCACCGACACCACTCTGGGCCGCGTCTCGCTCGACTCCGGCAAAGTCTTCCTCGGCGAAATGGAGCTTGCCGACGAAGAGCTGGCCCGCGCCGCGAGCATCAGCATCGCTGCTTGCGGAACCAGTTGGCACGCCGGCCTCACCGGCAAATATATGATCGAGCGCCTGGCGCGTTTGCCCGTCGATGTCGACTACGCCAGCGAGTATCGCTATCGCGATCCCATTGCCGGCCCGCACACGCTCGGCCTGCTCATCACGCAGTCCGGTGAAACGGCTGACACGCTCGCTGCGCAGCGCGAGATGAAAGCCCTCGGCTCCAAGACCGTCGCCATCTGCAACGTCGTCGGCGCAATGGTGGCCCGCGAAGCGCATGGCGCCATCTATACCCACGCCGGTCCCGAAATCGGCGTCGCCTCCACCAAGGCGTTCACCTCGCAGTTGGTCGCGCTATTCCTGCTCGCAATGAAGCTCGGCCAGTTGCGTGGTCATCTCGACAAAGCGCAGTCCGTCGCATTGATTGAAGAGCTGAGTCGAGTTCCCGTCAAGATAGAAGAGGCGCTGCGTGGCTGCACGGCGCAGTGCGAGGAGCTGGCGAAGGACTTCTCCACCGCGCGCGATTTCCTCTACCTCGGCCGCGGCATTCACTTCCCCATCGCCCTCGAAGGCGCGCTCAAGCTCAAGGAGATTTCCTACATCCACGCCGAGGGCTACCCGGCCGGCGAAATGAAGCACGGCCCCAACGCCCTCATCGATGAAACTCTCCCAGTCGTCGTGCTGGCCACGCGCGACAAGAGCGACCCCGCATCGAAGCTGCGCTATGAAAAAACCCTCTCCAATATCCAGGAAGTAACGGCCCGCAGCGGCCGCGTGATCGCCATCGCAACTGAAGGCGACACGACAATCGGCGGTCTCGTCGAGCACGTCATCCCCATTCCCCCCGCCCCCGAACTGCTCGTGCCCCTCATCGAGATAGTCCCGCTGCAGTTGCTGGCGTATTACATCGCCGTCCGCCGAGGTTGTGACGTAGACCAGCCGCGCAACCTCGCAAAATCCGTAACGGTCGAGTAGCCGCGGGGCGGAACGCAGCGCTGGTGGTGACGATTAACAATTCCGTGAACCGGACAACAATTCCGTGAACGGAGAACTGCAACTGTTAATTCTGACGGTTCTCTTGCAACTAGGAATTCTGTCGCTAGACGGCGCGATAGGCGCGCAAACCCCTCGCGAGTCGTGCCTTATATCTCGCTGAAAACGAAAGGTAATTTTGGGCGAAAAGAGCCGTTTCAAAACTGTACCTTCTGGCACTGGACAACAATGAATGACCGAAGGTGCAGCGGTTGGGAAGCTCGCTCAATCTTGACGCGTCTACCACAAACTTATTCGGGTTTGTGACGCTGGCTTGTAGCTGCCCCGAACTCGACGCCAACCACCGTGAGGTCGTTGCCTCGCTACTGGAACTCGGTGTAGGTGTAATCGTTGTAGAAGTAGGTGGAGCCGTTGATGATCGTCCACAGCCGCACGTAGATGGTGGCTCCGTTGGTGGGCAGATTCACGGTCGCGCTAGTGCCGGTGAGGGGACTGGGGCTGACGGCCGCCAGATCGTAACTGCCGGGAGTGCTGCCGACGTACAAAACATAGTACGTCACATTACCCGTGGCTGCGCTCCAGGTGAACGTGGTCGATGCCGAGGTCAATGTGCTGCCCGGCCCGGGGCTGGTGATCGCGGCCGCACGGATGCTTGCCTCGGTGTAGGTGTAATCGTTGTAGAAGTAGGTGCTGCCGTTGATGATCGTCCACAGCCGCACGTAGATGGTGGCCCCGTTGGTGGGCAGATTCACGGTCGCGCTGGTGCCGGTGAGGGGGTTGGGACTGACGGCCGCCAGATCGTGACCGCCGGGAGTGCTGCCGACGTACAAAACATAGTACGTCACATTACCCGTGGCCGCGCTCCAGGTGAACGTGGTCGATGCCGAGGTCAACGTGCTGCCCGGCCCAGGGCTGGTGATCGCGGCCGCACGGATGCTTGCCTCGGTGTAGGTGTAATCGTTGTAGAAGTAGGTGGAGCCGTTGACGATCGTCCACAGCCGCACGTAGATGGTGGCCCCGTTGGTGGGCAGATTCACGGTCGCGCTGGTGCCGGTGAGGGGGCTGGGACTGACGTCCGCCAGATCGTAACTGCCGGGAGTGCTGCCGGCCCACAAAACGTAGTACGTCACATTGCCCGAGCCCGCACTCCAGGTGAAGGTGGTTGAAGCAGCCGTCAACGTGCTGCCCGGCCCGGGGCTAGTGATCGCGGCCGCACGGATGGAGGCCTCGGCGTAGGTGTAATCGTTGTAGAGGTAGGTGCTGCCGTTGATGATCGTCCACAGCCGCACGTAAATGGTGGCCCCGTTGGTGGGCAGATTCACGGTCGCGCTGGTGCCGGTGAGGGGGTTGGGACTGACGGCCGCCAGATCGTGACCGCCGGGAGTGCTGCCGACGTACAAAACATAGTACGTCACGTTACCCGTGGCCGCGCTCCAGGTGAAGGTGGTTGAAGCAGCCGTCAACGTGCTGCCCGGTGACGGCGCGATCAGCACCGCCGGCGTAGGTTGCACCGTAGTCGCTGTTCCGCTCATCGAGATTGTCTGGGTGGCGCTGCCTATGCTCGTGTCCGTCACGGTGGCTGTTGCCGTGAGACTGCCGGACTGCTGGGGCAAGAAGTAAAAGCCGAAGGTGCACTCCGCGCCAGCCTCGAGCGTCCCGGCATCCGACATGGATGCCTCATACGGGCAGGTAGTGCTGGCGCTGCCGCCCAGAAAATCGCCCGATGAAACGGAGGGATTGTAACCGGAGGCTGGGGCTGGGAAGGTAAGCGCCATGTTGCCGGAGTTGCCCAGACTCACCGTCTCCGGGCTATCCGAGCTGATGCTGCCCACCGAGGTTGCAGCAAAGCTCAAAGCGGAGGCATTCACAGCCACCCTGCGAATCACGTTGTTATACAAATCTGCAATGTACAGATTCCCGGTGCTGTCCAACGCCACGCCAGAAGGCTCGTAGAATTCAGCGGAAGTGGCGGCACCGCCGTCGCCAGTAAAGCCCACGGTCCCGTTGCCGGCCACGGTCGTGATGACACCAGTTCCGGCCGCCACTTTACGGACTCGGTAATTGTAGCTATCAGGGATGTATAGATTCCCGGCGCTGTCCACCGCCACGTTATTATCCGGGTAGTTGAGTTCAGCGGAAGTGGCGGCTCCTCCGTCCCCACTGAAGCCGATTGTTCCGTTGCCGGCCACTGTCGTGATAACGCCGGTTCCGGCCGCCACCTCGCGGACCCGGTTATTGTAAAAGTCAGTTATGTAAAGATTTCCGGTGCTGTCCATCGCCACGCCAGAAGGATACTTGAGTTCAGCGGAAGTGGCGGCCGCTCCGTCCCCGCTGAAGCCTCCGGTCCCGTTGCCGGCTACTGTCGTGATGATGCCGGTTCCGGCCGCCACTTTACGGACTCGGTTGTTGCCTTCGTCAGCAATATACAGATTGCCTGCGCGGTCCACTGCTGCGCTGTATGGGTTATACAGTTCAGCGGAGGTCCCCGCACCGCCGTCCCCGCTGAAGCCGAATGTTCCGTTGCCGGCCACCGTCGTGATGATGCCGGTTCCGGCCGCTACTTTACGGACCCGGTGGTTGCCAGTGTCAGCGATGTACAGATTCCCTGCGCTGTCGACAGCCACGTTACCCGGGTAGTTGAGTTCAGCGGAAGTGGCGGCGCCTCCGTCCCCGCTGGAGCCTTGGGTGCCGTTGCCCGCCACGGTCGTGATGACGCCGGTCTTGGCCGCCACTTTGCGAATCCGGTTATTGGCGGCGTCAGCGATATATAGATTCCCAGCGCTGTCCAATGTCACGCGCCGTGGCTCGTGGAGTTCAGCGGAAGTGGCGGCAGCGCCATCCCCGGTGAAGCCCGCTGTGCCGTTGCCCGCCACCGTCGAAATGATGCCCGGCGTGAGCGTCGCGAGGGGCCCCTGGCCAATACCGCTCAGCCCGAAGCTGACGGTCCCCTGCGAGGTGACCGCCGTCAGCGCCACGTCGCGTTCACCAGGATATCCAGGCGAGAACGTAATGGGGACAACGCAAGTATCGGCGGACGAAAGCGTATAAGTCGGGCTTAGCGTGCAACCCGAAATCGTTCCCACGGTGTACTCCTGCACCCCGCCTTGCGAGACCGCAGCAGTAATACTGGATAGGGTCAGGTTGGTGGTCGGCTGCAACAGCACGTTCACAGGGATGCTGCTGCTGCCAACGTTGGTATTGGGAAGGAATGCGCTGCCCGTGGCCGAATCCACCCTGCGAATCAAGGCGAAGTAGGAATCGGCAATGTAGAGGTTCCCGGCGCTGTCCACTGCCACGCCCTGTGGATTGTCAAGTTCACTGTGAGTGGCGAGACCGCCGTCTCCGCTGAAGCCTTTGCCGGTGTTACCGGCCACTGTCGTGATGATGCCAGTCCCGGCCGCCACTTTGCGAATGACGGCGTTACCGTAGTCGCCAATGTACAGATTTCCGTCGCTGTCCAACGCCACGCCCCGTGGAAGGTTGAGAGAAGCAGAAGTGGCTGCGGCACCGTCTCCATTGAAGCCTTGAATGCCATTGCCGGCCACTGTCGTGATGATTCCGGTGGATGCAGTCACCTTGCAAATCCGGTTGTTGCCCTGGTCAGCGATGTACAGATTTCCGGCGCTGTCGACGGCCACGCTGGTTGGAAACACGAACTCAGCGAAGTTGGCTATGCCGCCATCGTTGCTGAAGCCTGCGATGCCGTTGCCCGCCACTGTCGTGATGACGCCGGTCGCGGCCGCCACTTCGCGAATGCGGCCGTTACCTTCGTCGGCAATGTACAGATTTCCAGCGCTGTCCACTGCCACGCCCGTTGGCCCGTTGAGCTCAGCGGAAGTGGCTGCGGCGCCATCCCCAGTGAAGCCCGCTGTACCGATGCCAGCCAATGTCGTGATGATGCCGGTGGAAGCAAACACCTTGCGGAGCCGGTTGCCGCCCTGCTCAGCGATATACAGATTCCCGGCGCTGTCAACTGCCACACCCGTTGGATAATTGAGTTCAGCGGAAGTGGCGGCGGCGCCGTCCCCGCTGAAGCCCTGGGTACCGTTGCCGGCCACTGTCGTGACGATGCCAGTCCCGGCCGCCACTTTGCGAATCCGTTGATTAAAGTCGTCAGCGATATACAGATTCCCGGCGTTGTCCATTGCCACGCCGAATGGAGAGTTGAGTTGAGCGGAAGTGGCGGCTTCGCCATCCCCGCTGAACCCTGAGGTTCCGTTACCCGCTACTGTCCGGATCGCGGGAACACGCACCATTTGTGCTAAAGCACCGTGGATTCCGAACATCGCGAACGCGCTGAGAGCAAAAACCCTTCCGCCGCGCAGGCCAGCCATAAGCGCCTTTCTCTTGAACGTGGCCTTGGCCGATCGGCCTTCGAACAAAGAAGCTGAGCGATGCGGGCAGGGAATCATCTTGAATATTCCTCGCGGCCAGAGGCCGCCCGTTGGCGTTGTGGGGTGTCGGCGGGGACGGTGCGGATTCTAAAGAGGAAGTGCTCCGTGCCCCGATAAGCAGCACCATGGAATATGGCGGATTTCCTGTCTCGGTGTCGTGATGAAATCCTGATGCTCCTGTGATTTCAGAGAAATCTGCACATCACAACGTTCCTCGCTAGAATCGAGGAAGCCCACAAGGACACCGGAGCCATGATTTACCGATTCGAGACTTTCGAGGTCGATGAAGCCAGGTTTGGACTCTTCAGGAGTGGCGCGCCCATCCTCCTGGAGCCCAAGGCGTTCCGGTTGCTGTTGTTCCTGGCCAAAAACCCGGGCCGAGTCGTACGCAAGCAGGAGTTGCTCAACACAATCTGGCTGGATACAGCCGTAGGCGAAAATTCCCTGACCCGCAGTATCGCCTTGTTGCGCAAGGCGCTGGACGACAGCAGCCGGGAACCTCGTTTCATTGAGACGGTCCCCACGGTCGGCTACCGGTTTCTTGCAGAAGTCACGATAGCCGAACCGCAAGCTACTCTTTCGCTCCCTATCGCCGATCGACCCACAATTCCGGTCCCTGTTGATTCGCCGGGGCAGCAGTCGCCGGCGAGTATTCCACCCGCACCCGATGTGGGCCCTGAGCGTTCCCTCCACGATTCTTTCCTGTCTCGACGCAGGATCGGGCTGTTCCTTTTTGCCGGTTGCATTCTGCTGGCGGCGCCGTTCGTCTGGCGCGTTCTCCGCTCCCGCTGGGCACCCGGCCAGCCGATCCGCTCCCTCGCCGTGCTCCCATTGAATAACCTCTCCGGCGATCCGTCCCAGGAGTACTTCGCCGACGGCATGACCGACGAGCTCATCACCGAGCTTGCCCGTATCCCCAACCTTCGCGTCGTGTCCCGCACCTCCATCATGGCCGAGAAGGGCGCTCCCCGCCGTTCATTGCCGGAGATAGCCCGCCAGCTCGACGTCGACGCCATCGTCGAAGGCTCCATCGTCCGCTCCGGCGACCGCATTCGCATCACCGCCCAGCTCATCGACGCTCGCACCGACCGTCACCTCTGGGCACAGTCCTTCGAAGGCCCAGCCTCTGACGTCCTCTCCCTTCAGGACAGCGTCGCCCAGCAGATCGCGACCCAGGCCCGCCTCGTCCTCGCCCCTCCCTCGCAACGCCCACCCGTCAACCCCGCCGCACACGACGCCTATCTCCGCGGCCGCTACTTCTTTAATAAGCAGGACGCCCCTCACAGCCTTGAGTATTTTGAGCAGGCGATCGCCCTCGATCCCAACTACGCCTCCGCATACGCCGGCTACGCCGATGCGCTCGACGCCGCCGCTACCTTCGGTATCGGGCCGCCAGAACAGCTGATGCCCAAAGCGGTCGCCGCCGCCCAGCGCGCCATCCAGCTCGACCCTCAAAACGGAGAAGCCTACACCGCGCTCGGCAGTGTCCAAACCATCTATGGATGGGACTGGACCGCAGCCGAGCAGAACCTTACACGCGGCATCTCCCTCAATCCCAACGACTCGATCGCCGAGTTCAAATACGCGGTTTACCTCGACGCAGTTGACCGTCCGCAGGATGCGGTCACGCACATGCGTCGCGCACTGCAGCTCGATCCACTGTCTTTCTTCATCAACCGCCGGTTGGGCGCCACTCTTTACCTTGCCAGCCAGTACGATGCCGCGCTCGCCCAATTACAGCGCGCCGCCGAGATGGAGCACAGTCCCGGCTCCATCGACAACTATTTAAGCCTCATCTACGAGCAAAAGGGCGAGCATGACGAGGCTGTGCAGCACGATCTGACAGCTCTGCACGCCGACCTGCAACCGCTCGATACCGCCGCTCTTCTTCGCGTGTACCGCGAGCACGGATGGCAGTCCTATTGGCGCGCCCGCTCTCAGGCCCTGCTCACCGCGTCAGCTCGCCCCTGCACCGCCTATGAAATAGGCGTTGACGACCTCCGCATCAACGACCTCGATGGCGCCTTCGTTTTCTTTAAGCGCGCCCTCGACCGGCACTGCTACTCACATGGCCCTCATCCGAGTCGACCCGCTCTTCGACCCAGTCCGCCACGACCCCCGCTACGCCACTCTCCTGTCACGCATGCATCAGTAGACGAGCCGCTCCTTAGAGATGCGCCGGTAACCGGCGCTCAGGTCGTAATTGCCGCCGGTAGTCAATGAGCGCATGATCGCGATTGCACTCATCGACAGAGAAGTCGGCCAGAAGTGAGGGATATATGCAGATCCATGCGGCTTCGGTTCCAGCGCGAGTGGTCGGGCGCGAGTCCTCCGCCGGGTACCACGCAGCGGATGTGCGGATGTGGAGTCAGAGTCTGTCCCCAGGCGTGGAGAATGGACAAGAAGCCAGTCTGCGCGCCAAGGTGCTTCGGGTCGGCAGAGACCTCGAGAAGCGTGGCGGCGCTGGCTTCAAAGAGTAAGGAGAACAGCTGTCGCTTGTTCTGCCAGATCAGCGGCACGAGCTGATGCGGGACGCTGAAGACGAGATGATAGTAGCCCACAGGCAGCAGTTCCTGCTGCCTCTTCCGAAGCCACTGGTCGCGCGCAGCGGTCTGACACTTGGGGCAGTGCCGGCTGCGGCAGGAGTTATACGAGATGGCCCGGTGTCCGCAGCTTACGCAGGCATCGCGATGACCGCCGAGGGCGGCGGTGCGGCAGCGCGCGATGGCGTCGAGCACCTTGCGCTGTGGCCAGGTCAAGGAAGCGCTGTAACGCTGTCGAAAGCTGTCGCCTGCAATACGAATGATGTCGGCCACCTCGAAGGGTGGCCGGGTCATCTCTTCCTGTCCTTATTTACCGCGGGCAGCGCGATCTGCTCCAGCGGGTTGACAGCGGCGTGAAGGTGACGCCGTGAGAGCTGGAGATAGACAGTTGTATCTTCGAGCCGCTCATGGCCCATCAATATCTGAATCGTGCGCAGGTCGGCGCCGGCCTCGAGCAGATGCGTCGCATAACTGTGGCGCAGGGTGTGCGGGTGGATCTTCTTCGTGAGTCCGGCACGCGTTGCTGCTCGATGGCATGCGTGCCAGACAGTCTTGTCGGAGATAGGCTGGTCTGTTCCGCGCTGGCCCTCTGTGCTGGGAAAGAGGTAGCCCTGAGGCTTCTTCCACCGCCACCAGCTGCGCAACTCCTCGAGCAGCTTGGGTGAGAGTGGCACATCGCGGTCTCTCGCTCCCTTGCCCTGGCGGATGTGGATCACCATGCGCTGGCTGTCGATGTCCTCCACCTTGATCCGCGCCGCTTCGGCCCTGCGCGCTCCGGTGGCATAGAGCAGCACCAGGAGGATGCGGTCCAGGCGGTTGGGTGCGGCATCGATCAGCCGCACCACCTCTTCCTGGCTGAGAACGGTCGGCAGCTTATGCGGCACCTTGGGAAAGATGAGGTCGTCGAAGGCGAGATCCTTCCGCTTCAGCGTCCGCTTGTACAGGAACCGCAACGCTGAGATGCGCATCTCGACAGTGCTGGGTGCAAGCTTCCTGTCCTGGAGCAGGTATCGCTGATAGCGTCGCAGGTGCTCTGGACCCAGTTGTTCCGGGGAGCGATGGAAGTACTCGGCAAACTGGCTGACGGCGTGGAGATAGCCGCGAATGGTGGACGGTGAGTAGTTGCGCCGCTGAAGCTCATGCAGCATGCGCTGGCGAAGTGGGGTCATAGGAACCTCCTCCCTATGACCTCTCACCCTAAACGGCGGCCCTCGCTGCCTTAGCCACAACACTCAATCTGTCGCGCCAGCGACTTCGTTCTAACCGGCTCCCGAGAGAAGTCAATTCCAGAGCTGAGCATGGATTGGAAGTCATGTGGACGCGTAGCCGACTATTCGCTCAAGTGGATTACCACAGTGAAATGCGCCATTCGCATTCCTGGACCCTGCGGCGTTCACCATTACTAATGCGGTCGTCACTTAAGACGGGTTCATTGAGCGCTTTGGCTTGTTCTCGCCAATTGACTACCAGCTTGGTGTCAGGGGACCGACAGAAAGTTAGATGCCAGCCGACTTTGCGCTACCGATTCCGAAGCAAAGCGCACAAAACCGGCAACGGTTCGTCTCGGGAATAGCCGCATTTGAATTGAGAACCCTCATTCTTTGGAATCGTTGAAGCTCCATCAACCAATGTTCAATGCGCAACAACAGATGCTGTTACCTGGGGTCATTGATCTCAAAACCGAATGACCAATCCGGCGCTGGTGCGCAGGTTGTTTTGGTGATTGTTGCTTTCGTTGTCGAATGTTGTCAGCAGGTAGTCGGCTTCGACGAACCGGATAGCGAAACGCGGAGTCGCGCGCAGATCGAGGCCTCCGCCGAAGATACCCGCAAAGGCTGCGGCGGCGTTAGCGGCTGCGGAGTTCGATCCCTGGACCGGCGTTCCGCTCGAATGCGCGAGACCAATAAGCACTTGGCCGAAGGGCTGAAGCGATGAGTGCCCCAAACGCGGAAGATAACGCCCTCCCACAGTGAATGTGCTCAGCGTGAGGTCGTCGTCAGATGTGGAGACCGTGCCTGCATGAGTGATGGCGACGTCTCCGACCAGGTCAAAGCGCCCCGCATCGAGCAGCGGCCGCATCTTGACCTGACAGTACATTCAAAACTGTGACACGCCCTGGCGATGTGCATGGCGGGCTGGGATCTGTTGCACGGTGAAGACGGAGACGTCCGTCACAACAAACCCAGACGTCTTCGCCAACCTCGGTGAGCTCGCCCCAAAGCGGCCGTCGCATTCCCGTTTATGTACGAACGTAAGAACGGGCCTCTGTCATCCGGCAAGCCGGACAAACGAGGCCCGTTCAATTCTGACCAGCCGCTACTTGACCGTGAACTTCGCGGTCGCAGTGTTCGTGAGTGAGCCCGAGACACCGGTGAACGTAATGGTGTATGTGCCGGGTGTCGAGTTCTTGGGGAACAGGATTCCGGACACTGCAAACGCCGTACCGTTCACCTTCACGGTTTGCGGGAGATCAGAGCATTTGGATCCAGCCGGTCCACCAGAACAGCTCAGCGCCACATTCCCTTTGAAGCCCTTTACCGAATTGAGCTCAAGAATGAACCCGCCGAGCACCCCACGGTTGATTGTCTCCGTGGGCGGAATCACTGTGATTGTGAAGGTGGCAGTAGGCGCCGGACCGGTGGAAACCACGAGGTTCACTGACGAGCCCACCGTCACCGACGCGCCCGCCAGCGGGGATTCGCTGATCACGCTACCTGAAGGCACCGTGCTGCTCGATGCCTTCAATACGGTCCCAACCACCAGACCCGCACCTGTAATCGAGGTTGTCGCTGCGCTCTGGGTCAGCCCCACTACGTTCGGCACCAAAACCTGCGCCAGACCGCTCGAGACCACCAGATTCAAAGACGAGCCCACCGCTACTGACGTTCCTGCCAGCGGAGCCTCGCTGATCACACTGCCCGAAGGCACCGTACTGCTCGACGCCGTCGATACGGTCCCAACCACCAGACCCGCACCTGTAATCGAAGTTGTCGCTGCAGTCTGGGTCAGCCCCACTACGTTCGGCACCAAGACCTGCGCCGGACCGCTCGAGACCACCAGATTCACAGACGCGCCCACCGCTACTGACGTTCCCGCCAGCGGAGCCTCGCTGATCACACTGCCCGAAGGGACCGTACTGCTCGACGCCGTCGATACGGTCCCAACCACCAGACCCGCACCTGTAATCGAAGTTGTCGCTGCAGTCTGAGTCAGCCCCACTACGTTCGGCACCAAGACCTGCGCCGGCGTGGTGATCGTGAGCGGCATCGCGGAGGATGCACTCACGTCATAGGTGCTATCACCCGAGTAGCTTCCGGTAACGCTGTAGGAGCCTGCCGCCAGCGAAGACGTTATGAACTGCCCTGTGCCACTAGCCAGCGTGATCGTACCCAGTGTCGTCGCCGGATTTGTACTGGTGTTGGTCAGGGTCACAGTTCCGGTAGGCGTGGGTGTGGATTGCGTGGTTCCGGCCACGGTCGCGGTAAAGGTCACGGTCTGGCCGGTTGTGGCGGTTGCCGGAGAGATATTCAAGCTTGTCGCCGTCGGCGCCAACAGCGGCGATATCTTGCCGAAGTAGGTGCGGTTCGAGCCGCCCAATACCGCTGTGGAATAGGTTCCAGTGGTCGCGGCCATGGAACCGTTGTCAGCACCATACCCAGCGAAATAGATGTTGTTCGCCGAGTCCAGCACCATGCCGACCGGAAAATCATTCGCTGCGTTGGGGTTCATATTGCCGAGAGGGGTTGAGAACAGCAGCTTACTGCCATCCGGGCTAAAAGTCGCCAGGAAAGGATAACTCGCACCGCTGGTACTGCCGGGACGGCCCTCAAGCGGATTCACCCAGGGAAGATCGAACGTGTAATTGTTATCGTAGCCATAGAGATAGACGTTGCCGCCGGTGTCGAAGCCGATGTTCTGCCCATAGTCGTTGGATCCCTGATTGCCTTCGAACAAGGTCGACCACACGTTTTCCGTGCCGGTGGAGTTGATCTTGGTCAGAAATGCGCTTTGACCGCAGTATGTCTGTCCAACGGGTCCGAGCACTTGCTGGCATGCCGTTTGATACGCGCCTGTTGTGGTGGGATAGCTTGAACTGGTGGTCAGGCCGGTGACGTAGACGTTGTTTTCACTGTCCGCGGCCAAGCCCCACACCTGGTTCTGAGGGGAATTGCCTCCTGGAATTTCGGGACCGCCAATGTAGGTCGCATACTTGAGCGAATTCTGCCCAGACTGCGTTGTGTCGAATGCGGCAAGCCAGGCCGTGTAGCCTTCGCAAAAGCCAAGTTCAGGTGTGGCGTTATAGACGGTGCTGTCAACGCATGCGGGCCTGACTGCTCCGGCGGTCGTGGGAACGCTGTCCGAATAGGTGTATCCACCCACATAGGCAATCCCGTTGGGCCCAACTGCAAGAGCCAACGGTTGGACCCATGCGGGATTTGGGGTGTTCGTTGCTCCAAACAGCGTGGAATAGAGCAGCGTCTGCCCATCGGCGCTGAGGACCGATAGAGTGGTTAGCTGCGTGGCTGCGTTCTGCGTTTGAAAGGCAGAGGACGTTACCGGGAACCCAACGTTGCCATTTTGGGGGTAATAGTTGCTGGCGGTCTGTCCACCCTGAAGGTAGCTTGTGAAGTAGATGTTGCCGGCGGAGTCAAGCGCGAGACCGTTTGGATAGGTCTGCTGTGTCCCGCCAAAAAAAGTGCTGTAAAGCAGAGTGGAGCCGGTGGGATCGAGCTTGGCAACGAAGAGCGTCGGACCGCCCGAGACCCACTCCGTGCCTCCGCCTGCAAAGTTGCCGTCGCAATGCTGAGCTATTGGATAAAAGTCGGATGGATCGCCGCCAACGACACCTCTCATCCCGTAATACGGCATGCACAGCGATTGATAGGCATTGGAGGTGACCGGAAAATCGGAAGACCCCGTTTGGCCCAGAACGATCGCATCCCCAGCCGCGTCTGTCGCAACAGCTTGCCCTAACTCGGACCCGGAGAACCCGTGGAGATAGGTCGAGTAAACCAGCGATGTTCCGTCGGCGCTGATCTTGGTTATGAATGCCGAACCGAGGTACCCCTCGGAAAATCCCCCGCAGCGGACGTAGTTGTTGGCTGCCGCAACCGCAGAGTCCTGATTGCAGGTGGTCTGATATGCGCTGGCGGATACGGGCAGATTTACGTCGCTCGTTTCACCGGTGAGGATGATTTCACCAGACGCATCCACGGCCATGCCAATAGCCTGTGTTTCGTAGTTGCCGGTGCCGAATACGCCCAGGAAGAGCAGCGTGGGGTCAATGACCAGCTCGCGGCTGTGGTCGTAGGCGCCCAGCCTGAAGCTGACCTGGCCGCCGGCCTTGTTGTCAGCGATGACAAAACTGCCTTCCACCAGCTGCCGCGCGCCATCCTTCATCTGGTAGACCACCGGCTTGTTGAAGCGAACCTCCGGACCACCTTCGACTGGCAGCACCAGATCGCCATTGGCTGCCAGGGCCGGCTTGGCGCCGTCGAAGTTGAGCTTGATCGCAGATGCGTCCGCGCCTGGCGCCACCACAAAGTCGTACTCCAGCTCTCCGCGATGTCCGTAGTACTTCAGATCCACGCCTGGATACACGCCCTGCATGTGGACCTTGCCGTACATCGGCACGTCGTGCTGCCACTTGGCTGGATCATTTCCGGTGAAGTAGTTCGCCTTTCCGGACTGGAGATCTTCGCCGGTCGATTGCTCAGGGGTTCTCGCCCCGATCAGGCTCATCCGCATCCCGGACGAACTGATGCTCGGCCTCAGATCCGTCATTTCCTGGGGGCTGACCGCGCCACGCTTGGCCGGCGTGATCTTGTTCATCTCCAGCACGGCATCGTTGCCGGTGAGAAAGAGCGTGTATTCCGGCCCCCGCGCCAGCCACTGCACGTTGCTGGACGTTTGGCCGCGATTTGGTTCAAAGCTCAACGGCAGTTGGCCGTAGTGAATCATTGCCTGGGTTGATGGAGCAGCCTTCGCGGGCGAAGGCACAGTGGCTGGGCTCGTCTGGCCAAATGTGGCAAGACCGAGTGAACCAAGACAGAGTGCAGTGAGGACCTTGAGTCGATTTCTGGGGTTCACGGGGAACCTCCTGTTGTGGATCGCGCTGTTCTTTGGGAAAATGCGTCAATCCTTTTTCTGGCGCGACTGCCAGCGGGGGGTTCCGACCTTATATGGAGATATTGATCGTTGGGAAATACCGCAGGCCAGAAGCAATTGACTAAGGTCGGGCGACCACTATTTAGCCGCAAGCCTGGACTGAATATCGACCAGGACCTTGTGCGCTTCGGCTGTCATTTGTTTCGCACCTGGAGAGAATGCACCCGTGGCGAGCAGCTTGTCGGCGATCACAGCATGCGGCAACGCTTCTTCGTCGCGATGCTGCCCAACCAGTGCGCGCGCCCAGATCAGATGGGATGCCCCAAAACGCCGGTCGGTCGGCGCAACTCGTCCCATCTGGACGGCGACCAGTTCCTCGGCGGCCTTTTCTCCCTCTTTAAAATGTCCGGTATCAACATACGCCTTGGAGAGAAAGTAAAGCGGCTCGGCGAGGTCAGGACTGGAACCCAGCATCTTTCTCCATGTGGGCATGGCAGTCTCCATCATGGATAAGGCTTCGTTTGCTCTTCCCAGCTTCATAAGCGCGCCGGCCCAATACTCCCGCTGCGTGAGAGCCCCGCGGCTCTCCGCACCTGAGCATCTCGTATAGCCGTCATAGGAGCGTTGATAGAGCGGAATGCTCGTCGGAATGTCGCCGCGCTGTTCATGCAGGTATGCCAGATCCCCATAAACTTCAGACTGTTCGCATAAGGCTGCGGGATCGTTGTCATAGACCAGCAATGCCTTGTTGAAGGCCTGCTCGGCCTCATCAAGACGGCCCCTCACCTCAAGATCTTCCCCGAGCGAATAGGTGGCGTCAGCAGTCTCGCGTGGCGAGAGGTCGTTATCCTGGCACTCCTTTACCGCGCGCTGCAGCAATCGGACATTCTCATCGGTGCGATAGCCGTTATCGTCGCGGTTCCAGGCATAGAAGATTGCGCTCCAAACGCGAACGGCGGGGGGAACACCGGATTTGCGCGATAACTCCAGGGCATGTGACGTAAGCGCCTCACCTGCGCTCATCTGCCCCTGCAAGTAGGCGATATTTCCAGAGAAAGCCTCCGATTCCGCTTCCGCGGGGATATCGTTTGCCGCTCTCGCGCTGGCAATTGTTTGCGTAAAAACTTTCTGGGCACCGTCCAGATCGCCGTTTTCGTACATCGACTCGGCAAGGCCCAGCTGAGCCTCGCGCAGGTCGGAAGGGTCTTTGATGTAATCGGGCAACATCTTCACGCCCAGTTTGAGAAACTCAGGTACCGTGGCCGCCGGCTTGCCGGTGTAATTCGAGTTCGCCAACTTGAACAAACTGTACATAAAGGTCTGCATGCGCAGTGCCCGCTGCCCCTCGCGGAGAGCCTGACGTTGACGCCATTCTCCATACCCAAGGCTGGCGACGAGAGCCACGGCCGCGAACGCGGTTGCGGCCGCACCTGCCCGATGGCGGCGCACATATTTGCCCAGCCGGTAGAGAGCCGTTTGCGGGCGAGCGAGCACCGGCCTGCCGTCGAGATAACGCTGGATGTCTCCAGAAAGCAAATCGACTGAGGGGTAGCGATCTCTGGGCCTCGGGTTTAGGCACTTCTGCACGATGGTCGCTAGGTCGCCGATCAGCATTTGGCGCAACCGATTCTCCGAGAGTCCGCGATGCTCTGCCGCCGCGCCGGTTACCGCATCCGGAAGACGTTCCGGTTCCTGTTCCTTGATGGCCCGCTCAATCATCGCAGCCGCGGATGCGCTGTGGCCAGGTCTGGTCCCGGCCAGCAATTCAAACAAAATTCCGCCCAGTGCATAAATATCGCAAGACGTGGTGACTGGCTCGTTGCGCAGCTGTTCCGGACTCGCATAGGCAGGTGTGGCCATCACTGTGGTAGTCAGCAGGCTGTCCGGCTGAATCAGTTTCGATGTCCCGAAGTCCAAAAGCTTCACCGTGGCGTCGGCAGTTACGAGAATGTTCGACGGCTTCAGATCCAGGTGCACGATCAGATTGCGATGCGCGTAGGCTACTGCGTCGCACACGCGAAGAAACAGTTGCAGACGTTCCTCAATCCCCAGCTTTTGCGCATCGCAATACTCATCAAGATGGGTGCCATCCACGTACTCCATCACCAGATACGGCTGTCCCCGCTCGCTCAGGCCTGCATCCAGCATGCGCGTTATGTTGGGGTGATCCAGAGAGGCAAGGATGTGCTGTTCGCGATGAAACCGCTCAATAAACGAGGGGCCGGCCGAATGCGGCGCCAGCATCTTCAATGCTGTTCGCTGCAGAGCGCCGCCCACCATGCGCTCCACCAGGTAAACAGCGCCGATGCCTCCAGTGCCCACGTGCCGGATGATCGTGTAGGGTCCGATCTTGTCGGGCAAAGGTTCGGCCAGGGCAGAAATGTGGGCTCGCGCATCTTCCGCTTCGACGATGTTCGATGCGTCGAAGATTTCCATTGCCCGGCGCCGGAGATCTTCATCCGAGCATTCTTCGGTTAGAACGCGCTCACGGTCCGCTTCGGGCGTGGCTTCGGCAAGATGAAAAAGTTCCTGAAGCAACTGCCAGTTGTCAGCGTCCTTTGTCATCATCCCCTCACGAGATCGGCTCGCTAGGTTGGCGCGAAACAAAGAGAAAGTGTGTCATGGGCCAAGGTACGCCGAGACTTTACGTCGAATGGAGACGGTCGTGTAGCCAACCCCGCACAAATCTCAGCTCCCGATCGACGGTAGCCTTTGAGGTGTTCAGCAACTCCGCCGTCTCCTCCGCTGTGAATCCGAGAAAGAAGCGAAGTTCAACCATCCTGCATTTGCGCGCGTCCAGTCGTTCGAGTTCCTCTAATACGCGATCCAGATCAATCATCTCCGCGGGCCTGGCCTTGATCCAGGCCATATCGGCGTCAAGCGGGACGAGAATCCCTCCGTCGCGTTTCTGTCTTCCTTCGGAGCGGGCGTGATCGACGAGAACCCGGCGCATCAGTCGCGCAGAGAGACTGTAGAAGTGCTCGCGGTCTTCAAATCTCAAGCTGCGCTGCCGGATCAGTTTAAGGAATAACTCATTCACAACGCCGGTCGGCTGTAATAGGTTCTCTGGTTGTTCCCCTCGAAACAGTGCCCCGGCAATCTTTCTCAGTTGCGGATAGACGAGCTCGAACAGCTGTTCAATGGCCGCAGGCTTTCCGGCGCCCCAATCGCGCAGAAGCACGGTGATTTCTCCCGCTTGCTTCATGGGAATGAATCCTGAGCAAGTAGTATATCCAATGCAGAACAGTCTTTGCTGCGACGAATATCTTGAACCACCACTCGATCACAAGTCGGCCATTCGATCGATCTCCGAAGTTTCGACCTTGTTCGGCGCGGTTATCAGGCAAATCAGCATAAGCGATCAATTGGATTCGACAGGCCCTCGCTCGACTCAAGAGTGCAGGTGGGCGTCGCAATCTCCTCGGCAAGAGGCTAGAGGCATTTAAGACTTGCGCGTTGTGGCAAGGCCAAAAGGATCAGTACCGATATGTCGGCCAGTGTTTACAAATCCAATCCACCTGGCCGTAAGACCGGCTACGGAGAGAAGTGACGTCTGAAGCAGAGCACGGTTGAAATTCACGTGGACGCGTAGCCGACTATTCGGCATGTTGCTCGAGTTTTGTCGTCGGGGAGCGCATTGTGCTATGGCAAAATATTAAACTCACCAAAAAACCGGTTCCTGGATTCACTCGGTACTTCATCCAAGCCTGACCGCTCTCAATATCAAGAGGAACCCGGCGCCAACGATGAAAATCCCAATGGTCGGCGCGACGATTTTCCCGGCTGGTGCAAGGCGTTCGGCGGTAATGGCGGCGGTCACGAATGCCATGGCGCGCAGATCCATTACGCCGACGACCAAAAGAATCGCCGTCAAGTTGGCGCAGCAAAGGCTGCAATGAAATCCAAAACGCGCACCCTGCCGCCAGGCTGCGCCTGCGTCTGCCGGCAGTGTGCGGCCACGGTCAGGCGTTTCCCGGCAACACGCAAGGTGATACGCCTTCCATGACGTGAGCTGGACTGCGCCGGCAATGAGGACGACCACACCAACCGCGACCGGCGCAGCGTGAGCCAGTTCTGCATGTTCCATCTCGGCGGTTGCCAGCACTACGCCCAATGGATAGACAGCCAATCCGAAGAGACTCCACACAAAGAAGTATCCAAGCCCTGCGAGCACAGTGAGAAGCGCGAGGTGTGAGGCGCCACTCCTGCGTACCGCCTTGCGGTAGCGAACCAGCATGGGCGTCAGGGACGGCAGCATCATGGCTGCCATCATCACGACCCACATCGCGAGGAACCAAGCAGCGGCCTCGATCCAGGTTTGTCCAGGCATACGCATCCACGTCATCGACATCGTCCAGCCGCCGGGCATCCCCATTTCTCCTGTCGCCGACATGGAGTTGCACCAAAGCACTGTCACCAATGCGCTCATAGCGAAGAGGAGCCCTGAGATGGCCAAGAAGGCTCGGTGGTTTGCGTTTTTTGAAGGCGAAAAAGCGCTCAATCCGCACGAGATGTTGCACTCGAAGTGATTGTTGAAGGATGCTGCGCTTTTCATGATGCGATCTCCGTTGTAGCCGCATTGGCCGCGCCCTCGTGCCCACTCCGACGGGAATGGGTACTTGGTTGAGGCGTTGGAAGGCGCGATTCAGTGCCTGCCGGTTCTTAAATCGTCTGAATAACCAGCCTGAACACGGGGCCACTGAGCGATGGGGCGTCCGCCCGGCCACTCGGGTTCCCAGGTTGGCGAGCCGCTTTTAGTCCGCGTGATGGTGCACTGTTGAGGCCAGCCGGTCGGCGAGTCCTCCCACGGCTCCTGCCGTCCGTAGACGGTCAAGTCGAGCAAGTGATAATTGTTATCGATCACCTCGGAGCCACGTGCGGTCGTCCAGTACGTCTCGAAGACTTTGGATCCCAGCCGCAGGTAGCATACGAGGTGCATCCTGCCCACTCTGCGTCCGACCAAGAGGATATCGAGCGACTCCCGGGGAGCCGAGTACCAAGGCATTTGCCAGCCCATGAATTCGCGGTATCTGGCGCTCTCTTCGTACGGACCCTGACAAAATGTCGCGTATGTGACGTCGCGAGAGTGAATATAGGACAGCTCGCGGACCTGCGACGTAACCCATGTGCAGCCTTCGCACTGCTCTGGCGCAGGGTGGCCGGCGTGCCACATAAAGTAGTAGGCGATGAGCTGCCGACGGCCTTCGAACGCGTCCAGCAGCGTCACCGGACCGTGTGGGCCAATCAGCGTTGCAGTGCCGTCTACTTCGACCATGGGGAGCCGGCGGCGGGCGGCGGCGATCGCATCGCCCTCGTGCGTGTGCGCCTTCTCTCGAACCCGCAATGCGTCGAGCTCCGCTTGGAATGCATTGCGATCGACGATTTTGGGTACTCCAATCTCCTCTGTCAAAACGTCAGTCATTGTTTCCTCCTTTGCTGCACAGATACTCGTTGGTGATGCCTTGCTCAGAAGCAGTTACATGCTTTTTTCTCTGCTTCGCGCCGTCGGGCTGCGGCACCCTCGGGATCGGCCAGAATATCGAGCCATAGCGGGTGCACCGATGTCTCTGCTTCGTAGTTGTCGTGCCAGTTCCACCACTTATACGGCGGGGTTTGCGGGTAGTCCTTCGGCGAATCCTCCCAGGTCTCCTGGCGGCCGAGCGCCGTCATATCGAGGTAGCTCCAGGTGGTTCCCATCGCCTCGTCGCCGCGGCTGTTGATGAGGTAAGTTCGGAACACCTTGTGGCCGTCGCGGATGAATGCATTGTGGCCGTGCCATTGATCGACGCCGAAGTCCACGTCGAAGCTGTCGGTTATGGTGTACCAGGGCATCTTCCAACCCATTCGCGCTTTCAGGCGCGCGATGTCCGCCTGCGGGGCGTGTGAAGCATAGGCGAGCGTGGTGTCGCGGGCGTTCAGATGAGACAAATGAGCGACCTGGTCTGCGCCTAGAGAACAGCCGCGGCAGGCATGGTCGGGCCAGCCGAACACCCCGGGTTCGAAGAAGGCGCGATAGACAATCAACTGCCGGCGGCCTTCAAACAGATCGAGCAGGCTGACTTTGCCGTTGGGTCCGTCGAATTGGTACGCCTTCTCGACGGCCATCCACGGCATGCGCCGGCGTTCAGCGGCCATCGCATCACGGGCGTGCATCAGGGCTTTCTCTTTTACGAGCAGCTCTTTCCGCGCGGCTTCCCACTCCTGCGGCGACACAATCGGGGGTTTGTTGATCGCAAGATGCTCTTTGGTTTCGACAGCGTGTGTTGTCCTTATAGTCATCATTTTTTCTCCCTTCGTTGGAATTTGGTTTCGTCGTGGATAGACCCGGGCGTCCGGCGGGCAGTTCCATTTACGTACTGATGCAGGTTTTGAACACCATTGAAGTGACGAATGTGACGGGATTCCGTCAGCCCGCGTGCGCGAGCGGCTGTCGCAGGAGTTTCTCCTCGGGAGGAACTACGCTTGATCCTGGTTCCGAATTTTGGCCTTCAAAAAATCTCAGCAAATCACATCTCGATTAATGATGCAAGTCGGCATTTCGATGGATGTACGGGATGGGAGAGGATATCTCGTTTTGACGTGAATGGTGTAATCAAACGAATGCGGTTTACGAGGGCCGCATTTGGGTCCAAAAGTCCCCCTATCAGCGACTTATGGTCTATCTGTTCGGAAGTTACATCAAGCGAGGATTTGTGAAGACCTAAGAGTCCGAATGCATTATTCGGGTCCGAAAATGGCTATGCCTCCCCAAGTGACCAAGTACGATAGCGTCATGCTTTTGGATCGGGGAATCTGTTCACGGGCGAGACTGGCTCGGGATGCACGCTTCGACGGCAAGTTTTTTATCGCAGTGCTCACAACAAAGATTTATTGCCGTCCGATTTGCCGCTCTCGCACATCGAAAGAGAGCAACGTTCAATATTTTCCCAGCGCGGCGGCCGCGGCGGAAGCCGGTTTTCGACCGTGTTTGCGTTGCCACCCGGAGCTTTCGCCGCGGACTCCAGCATATGCCGGCACGCGAACCACAGTGACTCGAGCGTTGCGGATTATTAACGAGGCACCTCTGCAAGATGGGATCGAAGCGCTAGCCCGGCGCCTTGGTATCGGCCCCCGCCATCTTTCCCGCTTGTTCCGACGTCATCTCGGAGCTTCACCAAATGCGGTTATACAGACGCGTCGTTTGCAGTTTGCGAAGAAGCTCATCGATGAAACGAATCTGCCGATGACTCAGATTGCTCTGGCTTCAGGATTTGGATCCGTGCGGCGATTCAACGATGCCATTCGGAATGTCTATGATCGAACGCCAAGTCTAATTCGACGTTCTGCTCGGAAAGTGCCTCGGGAGCCAGAGAATCGGTACACCTTCCATCTGAGTTATCGACCACCTTACGATTGGGACCGCTTGCTGGATTTCATTGCGGCACACGCCATAGCTGGCTTGGAGTATGTGGATGGCAATGTGTATCGCCGTTCCATCTCAGTGGATCGACGGTGCGGGTATATAGAGGTGTTGCAGTCCAAGAGCCGTGATGAGCTCGAGGTACGGGTCCAGATCGACGAGCCGCGTTTTCTGTTTTTTATCATCGAGCGGGTTCGTGCAGTATTCGATCTCGACGCTGACTGGGCTGAGATTGCTCGGACATTGGAGTCTGACCCCGTTTTGGGCCATTTTGTCAGCTCTTATCCAGGACTGAGAGTTCCCGGATGCTGGGACGGCTTCGAACTTACCGCGCGCACGATCCTCGAACAGCAGAAAGGCAGCGCAAAACCGGACCTGGTCACTGACTTGGTCAAAGCATTCGGAGAACCGTTTACACGAGCCGACGGACTAACCCATCTCTTTCCGACGCCCGATGCTTTAGCATTTGCCAATCTAGAAACCGTTGGCATTTCTAAAAAGCATGCTGTCTCGATCCGGGCTCTTTCACGCGCTGTGTGCAATCAACAGTTAAGTTTTGAGAAGATTGCTGACTGCAATTTGCTCCGCAGTCAATTGTCTCTATTACCTGGAATTGGGAAGCGAACAGTACAATGGGTCGCCATGCGCGCTATGCAGGATCCAGATGCTTTTCCTCTCCTTGACCCGGATGACGCTCGAACTCTTGCATTTCGAAGCCTCAATGAACTTAAGGAGCGCGCCATGGCGTGGTCTCCATGGCGCGCTTACGCGACCTTATACCTCTTGAGTTTCGTTGATCAAATCAAGAGGAGGAATTACATTATTTACGCAAATACCCCACGGCATTTGGAGCTTTGATGAACGATTCGACCCACACGAGTCAGGCCCACGCGGACGGCAGAGTAGCCCTGTGGCTGACTGGATTGGCTTTCACTGCGATCCACGTCGCATTCAGTGGCAGATACGGTTTCCACCGCGATGAGTTGTTGAGCTACAGCAATGCGATGCACCTGGACTGGTGTTATGTGGTGTACCCTCCACTGACTGCGTGGCTGGCGCGTTTGGAACTGGTTGCTTTCGGGCCCAATCTGATGGGCTACCGCCTATTGCCGGCAGTCGCGGTAGGACTGGTAAGCGTGCTCGCCGGCATGATGGCCCGCGCGATGAGCGGAGGACGGCGATCGATGCTGGTGGCTGCGGTGGCTGTGGGCATCGCTGGCCCGATTTGCTTTGCGGGATCGTTCCTGTCTTACATGTCGTTCGACGTTCTGTGGTGGGTTTTGGTGGCGTGGGCCACGACCCGGCTCCTCGAGACGGAAGATGCGCGCTGGTGGATCGCAATCGGCGCGGGCATTGGACTGGGTCTGCTGACGAAGTACACTATCGTGTTTTTTGTGGTGGGCCTGCTGGGTGGAATGCTGCTGACGCCGAACCGCCGTTACTTTCGCTCGAGTTGGTTCTGGTGCGGCGTGGGCGTTGCGCTGCTGATGGCCCTTCCGGTCATCGTGTGGCAAACCCACCATCATTTTGTGGCGCTGGCCTGGATGAAGAGCATTCACGCGCGCGACGTGTCGAGGGGAGTGACCGACTACTTCATTCCCCGCCAATTCTGGAATACGACCAACCTCGCGACAGTGCCGATATGGTGCGCTGGACTGTGGTTCTTGTTTGAAACTCCAGCTGGCAAGCCCTTCCGCATGCTCGGCTGGATGTATGTGATTCCGCTGATCCTGTTTGTTGTTGCGAGGGGGCGCGAGTATTACATCGCGCCTGCGTATCCGATGTTGATGGCTGCGGGGGCAGCGTGGGGCGAGCGTTGGGTTGACTCCAAGAGCACGTATGCGCAGGGGAGGATCAAAAGAGCCGTAGTGATAGCGTTCACGGTAAGCGCACTGGCCGTGTTCGCGTTGACGCTTCCCATTGCGCCGATCCAGTCGGTGTGGTGGCGTCTTGCCGATGCGACCGCAAACAACCAAAGTTTCAGCATGGAAATTGGCTGGCCCGAGCTTGTTGCCACCGTCGCGAAGGTGCGCGATTCACTGCCCGTGGAAGATCGCTCCGAGGTTGGAGTGCTGGCAGCAGACGAGGGCGAGGCCGGAGCCGTGAATCTGTACGGACGCGCTTATGGGTTGCCCGAGGCGATCAGCGGTATGAACTCCAACTGGCTGCGCGGATATGGGACACCTCCCCCGCAAACCGTGATTGCGGTTGGCTTCAAGCGGGAAGAAGTGGAAAAGATTTTTGCTGCGTGTGAGGCGGCCGCTCAACTTTCAAACCCCTACGGGATTGTGAATCAAACCATCGGCGACCGCGATGAAGTTTACGTTTGCCGCAACATTCGTGTGCCGTGGCCGGAATTCTGGAAGGGGTTTCAGTACTACGGGTGAACCCCCGGACGATCTGGCGCGGGACTTCGTTCCCACCCATGCAAAACCTGGAAAACAGATTCACTGCCGTCCGGAAGTCTCGGCGGGACCGCCGGCTAGTACCGCAGTTGTCGTTACGGAGTTCGTTGGGCGTGTTCGTGGGAGCTTGGGTACGAATGCATTTTTTCGGATCCAGTCAAAAGCACGGATTGAGCTATAGAAGTCGATTAGTGTTCTCGGCAAGTGGCCGACCTTGTCGTCGCTAATCAGTGCTAAACGGTGCGCTAACCCTCACCAGCAGTAAGTCGCGACGACGTCTGGAGCGCTCGGAATCTGGTTGTTGACCGTGGTATGCAGGACGACCTCAATGTTCTTCGTTTCCCAACCCCTGGGAAGGGACTTTGCCAATTTCGAAATGGACTGTGGATCCGTGATGAACTCTCCAGCAGCACGAGTTCCTGAATATCCGACTCCGGCGATTACAAAGACGACCTTTCCGTTCCAAGTATTCAAAAGTCTCGCGGCAATCCCGTAGGTCTCCGAGCGATCAAAGTTCGCAGTCCATTGCTTATGACTGTCAAAGCGGTCCACTATCGTGCTATGTCCCTGGAATCCAAAACGGAGTCTCTCAGTCATGTTGAGTGTCCAAATGTTGTTGTGGGCACCAATCAGGATTGAGGGACTTTGGCGAATGTCACCATAGGTCACATCATTCACAAATCGGACATCAAGCTTTATATGCCGTTGCGCTAGAACGTATCCGATCTTTGATAGTGCCACGGCATCACCAATCGTAAGGTAGGTGTCCGTAGCGGGATTGATGTACTTGCTATCAATGGGGCCAGGTGCCAGCGGGATATAAGGATGGAGTCCCATCTCCTCAAAGCGACTCTTGGGATGGTCTTTGTAATACTCATCTTCACCCGCGTTGGAGAGCTCATAAAGCGGATTATTACCCATTCCAACTAATACCGTGTTGGAGTTCTCCAGAACCGGAGACCAGAACTTGTTGAAGGCCCGCTCCTCGGGGGATGGAAGGTAGAGCAGCGCTGCCAAAGTCAAGACCACCAACGAGGCGCCGGCCACAATCGACCACCAGCGATACCGGAGCCGTACTGGCGATGGCTTCTTGCCAGGCCGCTCACGCAACGTCGGCAGGATTATCGCCTCAACTGGCGGATCGGTCGGCTCGGGTACCCGCGGATCCGACAGCAATTGAGCCGAGGCCTTGCCGGCCCACTCGAAAACCGCTCTGAACGAACCGGACGGGATCCTGATCAGGACGGGTTCTTCAACTGCCGTTTGATAGAAAAGTGCGAGGCGCTTCCTCACTTCGGCAACTCGTAAGCGCACGATCGGATCAGCGTTCGTGTCGTAATCGGGCTGCCTATTGAAAACGCTGGCTCCGATAACCCGCTCCTTGAGCGTCTCGAGTTGGCCGGCCAGAGTCTCGTCCACGATGTGTTGAAGCAAGTGCTGGGTCTGCTTGCTGGTGCGAAAGGGAGTGCTTTTCAGGATCGCAGACAGGGTTTTTCGGACTTCGGACGCGGGGACGGGTTCCGAGGTTTCCTGCCGGTCATGAGAGCCAACTTCGCCAACCGAGTTCTCCATGAATGCTCCCCTGTCCTGCCATTTTTGACGTGCGGTACTGCGGCCGATTGGCAAATGTTACGCCCTCCTGATGCCGTTGACTACAAGAAAGTTAGCGCTTAATTCCTTCGTGCTCTGTACCCGATAGAACGTTGCGATCCGTCTTGCCGTAAGCGTTTACTTTTGCTTGGCTTCAGGCTGGCCAGGCTGGTGGCGACATCCATATATCACCCAGCTGAGTCACTCTGCGGCCCCCGGGGTCTTCCCCAAAGGTGCTGGGACACATTGCAAATGAAATCCCATTGAGGGACCGTCGCCAGGCGATTGTTCTTCACGTACAGTCCTGCTCGCGCAATGCAAAGGAGATCGAAACCTTGAACAACCTAGCCAGTGGTGCAGTTGGGAATCGGCAAAATGAACCCTTTCTCGTTCCGAATCGTCTGGTCACACTGACATCGCAAACATGCGCACAGGTGGCTCTGCGAACCTTCAAGCGTCTCGGACGGTGCAGTGCGCTGATCGCCTGCTGCATCTTTGCCTTCGTCATGGTCATGTCATCGGCTGCCAAGTTGTCTGCGCAGACCTCAGGGTCGGTCTCCGGACACGTCGCCGATCAGACGGGAGCTGTGATTCCTGACGCCAAGGTCGCCCTGAAGAATGTGGGGACCGGCGCGGAACGCTCCACGGTCACCACCAGCTCAGGCGATTATCTTTTTCCCGACGTTCCGCCGGGCGTCTATAACATTCAGGCCGCGCACCAGGGCTTCAAGGCCGCCGAGAGCAAAGGCATTGAAGTGCAGGTGCAGCAAGCGCTGCGCCAGGACTTCGCAATGGCGGTAGGAGAGGTCACGCAAACCGTTACGGTTGAAGCGACAGGCGCTCTTCTTCAGGTCGAGAACGGCACACTCGGCACGGTGATTGAGAACGCGGCCGTAAACGAGCTGCCCCTGAACGGCAGGAACTATCTGAGCCTGGTGGCACTTTCGTCGAACGTCAATACGCTTGCACCCGCGGCAGGTCAGGCCAGCGCGCGAATGGGCACCGACCGTGCCACGCAGTCGATCTCAGTCGGCGGCCAGCGAATCATGTGGGACTACTACACGCTGGACGGCGTGAACAATACCGACCCTGATTTTGTAACCTACGTCGCGCTGCCCTCTCTGGACGGCATTCAGGAATTCAAGGTCCAGACGGGTGTCTATCCGGCCGAGTTCGGCCATGAGGCGACGCAGGTCAACGTCGTCAGCAAGAGCGGCACCAATACTTATCACGGCGCCATGTACGATTTCATCCGTAACAACACTGCGGATGCAAATCCCTATTATTTTCCGTACAACTCCGCCCCTCCCAGTGTAGCCCCCTTCAAGTGGAACGACTACGGATTCGAACTCGATGGCGCCATCAGAATTCCCAAACTCTACGATGGCAGAGACAAGTTCTTCTTCATGGTCGACGACGAATGGAGAAAGATCCGCTCCGTCGGTCAGGGCTCTGCAACCCTTCCCTCGCCGGCCATAGCGGGTGGCAATTTCCAGGGCTTCACCACCGCCGCCGGAGCGCCGGTTATCATCTACGATCCGGCAACCGGAGACGCCAACGGCTTCGGAAAGACGCCCTTTCCCAACAACACCATTCCGCCAGGCAGAATTACGTCGCAGTCAACGGCGGTGCTGAAATACCTGGGGACAAGCACGGCACCGTTCTACTCGAATGGTGCGGTGGTCTCGAACTACGCATACGCTACCTCGCAGCCGCAGGATCGCCAGGGCTTGACCGTCCGCGGAGATTACATCCTGTCGCAGAAGTCGCAATTTGCCTTCCGCTACAGCTCGGGGAACGAAGACACCCTAAGCACTGGATTCATGGGTGCGGGCAGCAAGATCATCACCAACTACTACCAGTACATGGGCTCCAACACCTGGACCTTTACCCCCCACATTGTGAACGAAGCACGCTTTGGCTATTCCCACTTCTTCAACTCTCTTGGTCTTTTGGCAGCGTACACGACTGACGTGGTGGACGGGCTTGGGATTCCGGGCCTCAAAGGCGGCGACCCTTCAACCTGGGGCATTCCAGACGTGGCCTTTAACTCGGGACCGGCGGGTACAACAAAGAGCATTTGGGGCGCTGCGAACGGCCTTGGGGATCGCGGCGGGGATGGGCCCTACGTGTTGAATGACCCTGTCTGGCAGATCGTCGATAACCTTTCCTGGGTGAAGGGCAAGCATGACTTCCGGCTCGGATTTGAGTACAATCGCCAGACGTTTAACCAGTTGGGCAACCAGTTCTCGCGCGGGCAATTCAGCTCCGGGCCCTATGCCACCGCCCTCCAATCGGGCACAGTCGGAAACGCGACGCTCTCTGGAGGCGATTCGCTCGCTGACTTCCTGCTCGGCGATCTTTACCAGGCGACGACTGCGGTGGCTGTCGCGGATGCGAATTACGTACGCAACGTGCAAGCTTACTATGCAGACGACACCTACAAGGTCCTGCCAACGCTCACGATTTCAGCGGGCCTCCGGTACGAACTGACCCCTCCCTGGAACGATACGTTTGGCAATGACTTCAACGTCGATGTCCAGGTGATGCCAAAGCTGGGCGACACCAGCACAACGTATCAGCAGTCCCAATGGCCCTTCTATGTCCGCCAGGGCAACTGCACATCTGCAAATGTGTATCAAGGCCTTTCGATCAAGTGGACAACTCTCCTCGGTCCGGCGCCGCAGTGCAGCAACGGGCTATTGCCCAATGGTCCTCTGATGGATACCCAGTACTTGAATTTTGCGCCGCGATTCGGCATCTCGTACTCACCGACTTCGAACACAGTAATCCGCACCGGCTACGGCATCTTCTACACGCAGGACATTGGCAACGCGTACTTCGACATGGCGCGTAACATCGCCGGCCGCGTGACGTACACAAATACGGACTCGGCCTCGCTAATTTTCGGCAATTCCAGCCTTACCTGGGCCAACGCAACGCCGGGTGCGGGCGGCGGCGCAATTGCAAATCTTCCTCCGAGCACCGCATTCGCGAACGCGGTCAGCCATAAGACCAGCTATTCCGAGCAGTTTATGCTCAACATCCAGCGTCAAGTTGGGCAGGACTGGTCGTTCGAAATCGGATACCAGGGTTCAGTCAGCCGTCATCTTTATGGGTTCAAAAATGCAAATATTGCGACTCCATACGGATACATCGGCACTGGCACTGCGACCTCAGTCGCTTCCCGGACACCCTTTGCGAACATGGGGGGAATCCAATATGTGCACGACTGGGGCATTGCCAATTACAACGCGTTCAGCGTAAAGGCTACCCGCCGCTTCAGCAGGGGCCTCAACGTGATCGCTTCGTACACCTGGAGCAAATCCCTCGACGAAACCAGCGGCGTTCGTAGCCAGGGGAACGAACAATTATTCCCCCAGAACAACGAGTGCCTCCCCTGCGACTACGGCCGTTCCGCATTCGATGTAAAGAATCGCCTCGTCGGCTCGGCACTTTACGAATTACCCATCGGCCCCGGCAAGCTGGTGCCGGTTGATAACAAAGTCCTGGATGCAGTGATTGGCGGCTGGCAAGTGGGCGGCATCTTTACCCACCAGACCGGTGCTGTCGGATATCCCCTACTCGGTTATGACAACGCCAGTGTTGCTAACCCAGGCGGCAACCTGGATCGGCCCAATGCAACCGGGACCAGCCCTTACCTCAGCGGGAGCGCGAGATCGCTGAACGTATGGGTGAATAAAGCCGCCTACACTCCCGCTGCACCCGGTTTCTACGGAAACGTGTCACGCGGCAGCTATACCGGGCCTGGGGTTACCAACCTGGATGCCTCGCTGCACAAGGTGTTCACTATGCCTTACAACGAAAAGCATTCGTTGTCGATCCGCTTTGAGGCATTCAACGCACTCAATCACCCGAACTGGCCCAATCCGAACTTGACTTACAACTCCTCCACTTTCGGCCGTATCAACGGCAACGCCAATCCCTCATCCGAGTCACCGTTGATGCGCCAGTTGCAACTCGCGGCCAAGTACCAGTTCTAGGATCCCGACCTTTTGAACTTGGCGGCTGCAATGGACTGCAGTGGTGCCCTACCCCAAGGCGTAAAAACAAAATCGCCGAGGGTGGGGCACCCGACTGTGGCACATAATCAAGCGATCAGAACCTGGTGTGCAACGGTTGCAAAGGAGTCCTTCGACAGATTGACCGTAGTTTCTCCGCGCCCGATGCTTTTTTGTCCCAGAAGGTATCCTGCATGCTGACCGAGTTGCTCGGTCGAATACGAAGAATCTGTCAGGGAGCAAGGTTCTCGCAGTATCGCAGCTACCGAATCACTGAAAAAGCACCTTCTGGAGCGCGAAGGTCTCTCAATCTGAAAAGGTTCTCGATCTTGGAGGCAATTTGAAGAGACGCGGCGCAGTCCTTCTCGTATTGTTCCTCGTTGCTTTGGTCACCAGCATCCATGCTCAGAAGGCGTATGGATTGCCGGAACGATCGGAATATCTGCAAGCGTTTCCGCCGCATCACGTGATCGGCAATATCTACTTTGTGGGAAGCAGGAGTCTTGGCATCTATCTAATCACAACGTCTAAAGGCAACATTCTCATCAATGCGGGACTGGAAGATTCCGTACCCATGATCCAGCGCAGCGTTGAGAAGCTCGGGTTTCGCTTTGCCGATATTAAGATCCTGCTGATCAGCCATGCGCATTTCGATCACGACGCCGGCGCGGCGCTGATCAAACAAATAACCGGGGCCAAGTATGAGGTGATGGACGCGGACGTGCCGATAGTCGAGTCGGGAGGGCGAAAGGATTTCTTCTACGGGAACGAGCCAGATATGCTTTATGCGCCGACGAAGGTGGATCGTGTCCTGCACGATGGCGACAGTGTAAGGCTGGGCAGCACCGTCCTGACCGCGCATCTCACGCCCGGGCACACCAAAGGCTGTACAACTTGGACAATGAAGGTCGGAGATGGCGGAAGAGTCTACGATGTCGTGATTGTGGGCAGTCCGAATGTAAATCCTGGATACGAGTTGGTGAATAATGCGACGTACCCGCAGATCGCTGGCGAATATGAGAGGATGTTCCGCGTCTTGCGTTCGCTGCACTGCGACGTGTTCCTCGGCGCGCACGGTGACTATTACAACCTGGAAACCAAGTTTGCTCGATTGCACCCTGGTGGCGTAAACCCGTTCATTGATCCCATAGGGTACAAAAACTATGTGGATGAGCGGGAGCGGGCATTTCGCGCGGAGTTGGCGAGGCAAACTGGGGATAAACGCTGACATTCTCAGTTTGTTTTGGACTTCGCTTACCTTCACGATGCTATCGAAGCGGCAGAGCAGCCGCATCAGCACCTGAGCCTCGTCAAAATGCCGTCCATTTTCAAATTGCGTGATAGATGAGGCGTTAAACACCTCTCTTTGAAGTGCGTCACGCTCCGCCTTCAGGTCGCTGAAGGTTGAACTGACGAATACCCGAATAGTCAGATTGGGACGTTCCATATCTCCCTTAAAATTGCGGGTGGACTTGGACAAGGCTGGTTTCCGAGCCGCCAGCTGCGAGTTTCTTCGGTGTCCGGCCGATCATCCGCTCGTGTGCCGCGAGCACGACCGACGGGCGACGTGAGAACCAGCGTCTCGGTCAGCGAGACACAGCCGACGCCGAGATGTTCCAGTACCTGGAGCGTACCGAGCAGAATTGCAACCAAGCGGCCTGACCGATCAAGCCGCCAGATCTACACGGCCTTGATCTTCTGACGGCGCGCAACCTCCAGCAGTTTCTCGTGGGCTTCTCATTTTGCAGCGCCGGAGTCGACCTTTCTCGACCTGCATAGCCACTGTTCCCCCTCGCCGTACGGCGCATTCCGGCGCGGCCCGCTATGGCATGGAAAGTGTCTTCTGATCCCGCGTAGGGAGGCGACAGCAGAGGCCAGCACGAGACACTTTTGGTCGTTCTTTCCTCTGGCCGAAGACCCTGCTGGATTCTGCGTTCTTGGAGGTCCGTCTTCCAGCCGTTTCCGCGTGTCCTCTTCCTCATGGGCGATGATGATTGTCTCGAGCCAGACAGGAACATCCTACTCTACTCCGGAGTTGGAGCGGGCTACGCGTGATCGGAGAATTTGGTACTGAGACAACGATGCAGGTTCTTGGAATACCGTTGAGCGCGCTTTACCGCCCGGTTATCCACGTGGCCGTGCAGTCGGCTGTACGTCCAGGTGCTGCGTCGCCGACTCAGCCGGGTTCAATGCCGAGTTTGTCGTTGACCGCTACTCTCAAACGCTGCCTGCAGCCAATATAGCGTTCAGTGGTTTGAACAGAGACATGCCCGAGGAGAAACTGGATCTGTTCAAGCTCCCCTCCCGAATCATGGCAGAGCCTCGCGCAGGACCGGCGCAGATCATGAGGCGCTAGACGTGGAATGTTCATGCTGGCAGCAGTCTTCTTCACAACGTGCCAGACCGTCTTTTCTGAAATGCCATCTCCCCATGGCTTACCCGCCCGACAGACACATCGGAAGAGAGGACCGCTCTCGATACCGGCTGCGTTTAGCCACACATCAAGCGTCATCTTTCACCCAATTCGGGACTGGAACTGTTCGAATGTGCCTTCCCTTGCCGATGAGATCGACGATTGCCCAACGCTCCTCGCGACGCTGCAAGCTTTCCAGCGTCAGCTCAGCAAGCTCGCGGCGACGCAGACCGCAACCAAGCAGAATGGCCAGGATCGCCCGATTACGTTTTCCGGTAAGGGTTTGCCCATCGGGTACCTGCCAGAGCGCTGCTGCTTCGCCCGCCGTAAGCCAGTTGCCCAAACGAGAGCCCAGCTTGCGGACACCTTTGACGCGATGAATGCCGGCGGCCAAATCAGGGCTCAGCAGTCCGGAGTCTGCAGCCTCGTAAGCCAACCGTCGCACGGCAGCCATTCGCACATTGATCGTCCCGGGCGCGAGGCCGCGCTCTTCCAGGTGAAAGCGATAACGCAACACCACTGTTTTGTTGAAGGCCAATCGTGGTTCAGAACAATACCAGGCAACGAACTCATCGATGGCATGCTGATATCCCCGCACTGAGTCGGGAGAACCGAGGCTCCGCAAGACTGCGGCTTTCGAATGTTCCAGATCAGGTATACCCAGCTTGGTCTTTGGTCGGCTCTTCTTGCCCTTTGCCTTATTCGTTGACGTTTTCCTCATGATTTCCGCCCTCCATCGCGGCGGATCATGAGATTAAGGCGTCAGTGAAATCTGCGTCTGCTAGACCAATTCTCATCTGCCTAATAGCCGGTGTTCCGGCCAAGTCCTTCATCGACGCGGAGGCGATCGCTGCGGCAGTCGAGCAGAAGAAGATGTGTCTTGTCCCGATCAATTCGTCGTGAGCCTCGCCAGAATTGCGTCCATCGCTGACGCGGCTTCCTCTCAACTGTTAAGTCGATCTCGCAAAACCTACGGAAGGATCTTTGGCGAGGGACAACCCCGGCTCTCATTCGAACGTAATGATGTATTTGCGATGCGGTTCGAGGTGGACTCGCCAGAGGCCGCTGGATTCGGTGCTCACGACGGCATGGCCAGACGATTCAATCCTACCGATGCGCTGGCCGTGTGGGGGCCGCAGTTTGAACTCGCCGGCGACACCCGGGCGCAATGCGGCAGAGACCACGCGACCGGCTTTCCAGGATGCATCGACTTCAACGTCGCCGCGAGCTCGCAGTCCCCGGAAACTGCCTTCCGGCCACGCCGATGGCAGTGCCGGCAGAAACGCGATCACTCCAGAGTGGCTCTGCAAGAGCATCTGCGAGATGCCGGAAGCGCCGCCGAAGTTGGCGTCGATCTGAAAGAACCGCCGGTTGGCATTCAGCAGACTCTCGGACGAAGTTGAGAGAAGGTTCTGGATGCGCTGATTTGCGCGATCACCGTCCTCCAGCCTCGCCCATAGGTTCGCGTACCATGCCGCCGGCCAACCACTTCTGCCGGCGCCATTTTGCTCTCTTCGTTCGAGCGAAATGCGCGCGGCGCTGGCGAGTTGGGGCGTCCCCCGCAGCGTAATTTCATCGGCCGGAAAGAGGGCGAACAAATGCGAGACGTGGCCTACTCCGGGTTCATTTTCTTCGTAGTCTTCACTCCACTCCTGCAGCTGCCCGTATTTTCCGATTTTCAGATCCGGAATGCGCTTGAGCGCGGCCTCAAGCCGGGCACGGTAATCGGCGTCGATTCCCAGGATCTTAGACGCGTCCATAGTGGCATGGAAGAGCGTGTAAATGATCTCGTAATCCATCGTGGCGCCCGCCGTCTGCCGGCCCACCGTTCCATCCGCCATGCGATAGCTGTTCTCCGGCGAGTAGGAAGGGTTTGTGACCAGATGGCCCTTGCCATCGTCGACTAGGAAGTCAAGAAGAAACTGTGACGCTTCCTTCATGACGGGGTAGGCTTCGCGGCGCAGGAAAGTGCGATCCAGGCCATATTGGTAGTGATCCCAGAAATGGAGGGCCAGCCACGCGCCGCCCATTGGCCAGACGCCGACGTAGCCGTAATCTACGGGTGCCGTATCTGCCCAGGCATCCAAATTGTGATGGAACACGAAGCCCCCGGCTCCATACATTTCCTTTGCAGTCTTCCGACCACTCTCGATATCCGCCCTGACCAGGTCGAAGAGAGGACCGGTGGTCTCCGGAAGGTTGCCGACCTCGGCAGGCCAGTAATTCATCTCGAGATTGATGTTGGTGGTGTACTTGCTGTCCCATGGCGGAGCCACACTGTCGTTCCAAATGCCCTGCAGGTTGGCGGCCATGGTGCCAGGACGGCTGCTCCCCATCAGAAGATACCGGCCAAACTGGAAGTACAGTGCGGCAAGGCCGGGGTCATCCTTGCCTGCCTTGACGCGGGCCAGGCGTTCGTCGATCGGAAGTGTTTCTATCGAGGGATCGTCCGCAGGCGACGCCATCTCCAGGTCCACGCGGCTGAAGAGTTTTTCGTGATCGGCCAGTTGCCTGGCTTTGAGCGTGGAGTAGGGTTTGGCGGCGTGAATCAGGTACTGCGCACAGATTTGAGCCGGATCGCCGCCCCGGTAATTTGTCCCCGCAACCAGCAAGAGAGTCGCTGCATTGGCGTTGGAAACGATCAGGTCGTTGCCGGACACATTCACCTGGCCGCCTTCGTTCACCGCGCGCAGGACCGCGCGGAACTTTACGCCGGTCGGTTGCAGGTTGGTTTCTTCGGCTTTAAGTTTCTCTCCCGTCAGTCGCGGGGTGATCCAAAAGCTGGTGTGAGCAACTGCCTCGCCCTGGAGGATCACAAGATCGGGCGAGGCTGTCGTGGTCTGGCTATCCTGCGAGCGCGTCAATGTCGCTTGAAACGACAACAGGCCCGGTTTGTCGCATGCCATGTGAACGACCAATACTTGGTCCGGCGCGGAGGAAAAAAATTCGCGCGAACAACTCGCATCGCCGATGCGGTAACTGATGCGCACGACACCCGTCGCCAGGTTCAACTCACGTCGATAGTCGACGGCCCCATCCTGACCGGAGAACGTGAGGTTCAGATCGCCCAATGTCTGATACATAGTCTGGCGGTTGGGAATGCCAAGCATATCTTGATCTTCCAGAGCTTCTGCTTCCCGAGGTTTGCCCTCAAAGAGCAGTTTGCGGATCTCCGGCAAAGCTTTCAAGGCATTGGGATCGAGGCGAATGCCCCCCTTCTTGCCGTTCCAAATCGTATCTTCGTTCAGCTGGATACGCTCCGTAGCAATGCCGCCAAATACCATGCCGCCGAGTCTGCCATTCCCAACAGGCAACGCGTCGCCCCATCGCTGGGCCGGGTGCTGGTACCAGAGCACCGGATCGGCAGCGAAAAGAGGAGTCGAAGCGACGAGGAATAATAGAAGTGAACTGAGAACCTTGCGCATAAAGTCCATCCTAACGAAAATGCGATTTGCCGCGTCGCCGAACTGCGGCTGAGTTACGAGCCTGATGTTAAAAACTCACCTTCCGAGGGCACCGCCAGTCCAGTCATCAGGTTTGGAACTATTAAGCTGCGCCGGCTGCCATAGTGGTTTTGATAAAGCTGCGTCGCCTCAATTCCGTTCACTCACATCACTTTTCTAAGGTGCTCCGAAGGTCGTCAGGATTCGAACGCAACCCAGGGTCGGCCGGTCGCAATGCCTCGCCCTCCGGGCTTCCCGCTGGATGAATCCAAATTGCCGGTGTGCAAACTGCGGGAAGATTCTGCGTGATCGATATGCACATCCCTCCTGGAGGTGCGCCTCCCCCCATCGCCACGATCCACAGCAGCACCGGCCCCATGGATTCGACCTCATCAGGATCTTCGTGCGTGATGAACTGAGCCTGTCCACCTGAACGCTGATCAGTGTCTGCGACTACCTTGTCTATATCAGCTGACTCATAGCCGGTTTTACAGCAATGTGCCGAAGACATTAAGGATCTGACTATCGATCAATGAGCGCTAAGGCCTGTTCGCAACCGTTGATATCCAACCCGCCTGGATTGGTGGACAGCGTTGGCACTGCGATGAGGATTTGCGAAGCACCGCCGCCGCCCGAGAAAGCAATTTCTTGACAAAGGTTCGGTTTGTCGACTTCCCGCGATGATGTACGTAGATCTGATCAGATCTCCAGTGAAAGCATGAGCGAGCTTAGACTCTTCCCATGCGCATCGAGACGCAGAGAGCGCGTAACACTGTCGGTTGGCTGGCGCTCCAATACGAAGTTAAGGCCACAAAGATTCGGAACGCAATGTCGCGTGACCGGCCTTGTGATGTGTTCGCGGAACAGGTCGCTCACACGCTCTTCTGTCACGCGCTCAACCAGCATCTCGTAATCCTCATCGCGATAAGGGAACACGGAAATGTTGACGAGGTTGCCTTTATCACCGGCGCGCGCATGCGCAATTGTTCGCAGCTTCATCATGCCACCTCTATCGAGATGCCACGGGTGACGAGTTCGCGCGCGATGAGAGCCGGCACAATGGCGATGTTCTCCCGGACCGCGAATGTGATTCCTGCGCCCGCGGCGGGCCCGTTCAGGTAGAGGCTCTCCACTTCCCGGGTCAGGCGCTTGGCATCCATTTCGTGCCTGAATCGTGCCGCAGCTCGCAGCCGCACTTCGTAGGGTGCGGGCCAATCGGCCGGCGGGCCGTGCATCGAGCTCAGTCCGATCAGGTCGATCCTTAGATCCTCGGCTCCAATGTAACCCATCCGTTTTTCGAGAATTCGCCGTGCCAGCTCGGATCGCGCCAGCGCTCCCGGTCCCGCATACGAGATCTGTCCTTCAGCGATCAATCCGTCATCAATTCCAATCGATACTTTGTAATCCTGCGGACGAGGTTTCCCCTTCGCACCGGACACACGCATCGCACCAGGCACCTGCTGCTCGAAGCGGATCTCTGTGAAATCAGCAATGACGTCGGGCGTGATGTACGATGACGGGTTCATAACCTCGTATAGGATCTGCTCGCGGCAGGTCTGCAGGGTGACGAGCCCACCGGCCCCCTCAACTGTCGTCAGCACGGCGGAACCGTCTTCGCTTACTTCTGCCAGTGGGAACCCAAGACGATCCAGATCAGGCACGTCTTTGTATCCGGGATCCGCAAAGTAGCCTCCTGTGAGTTGTCCAGCGCATTCCAGCAGATGGCCCACTGCAGTGCCCTGGCCCATCAAGTCCCACGATTCCTTGGTCCATCCAAACGCGTGTATCAGTGCTCCCAAAAACAGCGAGGGGTCAGCCACTCTTCCCGTCAGAACCACATCCGCGCCGCGATCCAGCACCTCCGCCACGGCGTCAGCGCCGAGATATGCATTCGCCGAGAGGATCGTCGCGTCATCGGGAAGCGGTTGATCGTCGAAGGGCCTGAAAGCATCTTTGAGATGCAGAACGTCATCCCCCTCGATACATGCGACACGCAATGCGTGAAGTCCAAGGCTTCGAGCGATCTCGATTGTTTCTCGGGCGGCCGCACGCGGGTTCGCTGCACCCATGTTGCTGATCACACGCACCCCGTTGCGGGCGCATGCCGGCAAAACAGCGCGCATGCGTTCACCAAAAAGCAGATCGTATCCGGAGTTGGGATCTTCGCGCTTGCGCAGTTGACTCAACGCGATCGTTCGCTCGGCCAGGCACTCGAAGACAAGGAAGTCGAGATGTCCCTTTTCGGCGAGTTCCACCGCGGGCTCGATCCGATCTCCGGAGAAACCCGCTCCCGCGCCGATTCTGATCTTCTTCATCTGCGATCTCCTAAATATCGCGTCGTTACAGGGGGATGACATGAAACAGGACGGCCGCTATCGTCATTACAACGGACGCTCCCAGCAGAAACGGGCCAGAAAAACGTTGATGCGCGCTCAACTCGATTCCGCTGAGGCCGGTCACAAGAAACGTAGCCGGCGTCAATGGACTCACAGGGAAGCCGGTAGTCATCTGCCCCAGCAGCGCGGCTTCCGCGACGCTCGCCGCAGGCAGTCCAAAGCTCTGAACGGCAGCGGCGAGCACAGGGAGAATTCCGAAATAAAAAGAGTCAGGGTCGAACAGAAGACTTAACGGCATGGCGACCAGCCCAAGCACCACGGGAATGTGCGGCGCGAACCCTGGCGGTATGTGTGCGATTGACGCCTCCGCCATGGCGGCGAGCATGCCGCTGTCTTTTAGTATCCCCGTGAACACGCCGGCCGAGCACAGAATGGCACACATGGACAACGCCGCTTTCGCGTGACGGTCAATCGCAGCGCCCTGTTCACGCACTGTTCTGAAGTTGAGCAGCAGGGCCAGCGTCGTGCCCAGCATAAACGCAATTGCCGGCTCAACCCTGCCGCTGATCACCAGGCCGAGCACTGTTACGGCGAGAATTAAATTGCAGGCGAAGCGAACTCGCGAACCGGAAAAAGCGATCGTCGCAATCGCGGTCGCCGGTAGGAACTGTGAATTCGTCTGTCCAATGCGCCTGCTCTCTCTGCGCCCGAGATATGCGGCAACGCCGAAAACATAGACCAGCCCCACGATCTGAACAGGGATCAGAGGCTTGAACAACGCTATGGGAGTGGTATGGAGTGCGCTGGCGGCGCGAATTGTGGGTCCCGTCCATGGCAGAAAGTTCACTCCTGCCGCCAGTGATACCGCGCATGCCAAGACCTTGCGATCCATCCCGAGTTCTTGATACAGCGGCAGCAGTGTGGGAATCGCAACCAGAAATACGACTGCGCCGGAGCCATCAAGGTGTAGTAGCAGCGCAAGCAGAGCAGTTCCCGGAACGATGAGCACCGGGTTTTTGCCGATGCCGCGGAGCAGCATTTTCACGAACGGCTCAATTGTGCCCGCGTCGGTCAAAACACCGAAGAACAGGATGGCAAACAGAAACATCGCGACCACAGGCGCGATCGACATCAGCCCTGAGAGCGCAAATTGCGCGGTCTTCAACCCGAAGCCGGCCGCCAGGCAGGCGGTTACCGGGAAAAGGAAAAGGGCAATCAGCGGCGACACGCGGCGGCTGGCGATCGCCACGATCATGCCGAGGATAGTGATCAGACCCCAAATGGCAAGCATGCTCAGCGACCGGTCGTGCAGCCCTTTCGTGAATAGTGTGAGTATAGGGAGCTGGGTCTCAATATGTACATTGCATAAATCGGAAGCCTATAATCTCGATTTCCGATGATTCACGAGCTTCGTCACATTCGTGCTTTTCTCAAGATTGCAGAGACGCGCAACTTCACACGCGCTGCCAACGATCTGCATGTTTCGCAATCAGCGTTGACCGTCCAGGTGCAGCAACTCGAGGAGAACCTGGGCGTCCGTCTTTTCGACAGAAACAAGCGAGGAGTGACTCTCACCGCCGCTGGCAAAGACGTGTTCGGCCCGCTGCAACGATTATTCAATGATGCGCAGACCATCGTTGAACATGCGCGCGACCTGAGTTCCGCCTCCACCGGCTTTGTGTCCATCGCCGCTCTTCCAACCGTGTGCGCGGGGCCGCTTCCGGAATTGGTACGAAGTTTCCTCGAGAGTCATCCCGGCATCCGCGTGCAAATCTCCGACGTGGTCGCGGAACGCGTGCGTGAAGCTGTGCTCAAGCGAGAGGTCGATTTCGGAATCGGGACCCTCCATGGGCGCGATGCGGAGCTCCGCGCGACTCACCTGTTTCAGGATCGCCTGGTTGTCTTTGCTCCACCCGGTCATCTGTTATCGGAGAAGCACACCATTACACTTCACGAGGCTTCAGCTCACGGATTGATCTTGCCTGGGCGTGCGAGCAGCGTGAGAGAGGCAGTTGAGGCCATCGCACATCGCGAGCGGTTGCTCCTCGACATTCGCTACGAGACAAATTTCATGCCAACTGCCCTGGCCTTTGTTCGCGCCTGTCTCGGGATAGCCATTCTGCCTGAGACCGCAGCCGGCGCTGACACTTCGGACTTCAAGGTGGTTGCACTCAGTAACCGCTTTTCGAACCGCCAGATTGAGTTGCTTCAGAGAAGAGATACCACTCTATCGCCTGCCTCCGAGAGCCTGGTGCGCCATCTCCTTCACAAGCTCGATGCTAGAAAACGTGTCGGCCGCAGCGCCGCTTCCGCGCAGGCGAGAAGAAAGTGAAAAACAGATGATCGGCGAATCCGATTATTCCGTTCGAATCAATGAATTGTACTCATGCTTCCGGACGCTGTTATAGTCGCGTGCGACGCACCAGGTTGCGCGTTCCGGAGGTTGTAAATGGATGGTTTGAAGAAGCTCGGCGTGGCGGCATTCGCTGTACTGGCTGTGCCCATGTCGTTTTCGCAGGCCGGCGTGGTCGGCACCGATTCAGGTAAGTTGCAGGGCGTTACGCAGGGGCCTGTCGAATCTTTCAAGGGTGTGCCGTTCGCTGCGCCTCCCGTCGGCGAACTTCGCTGGCGCGCTCCGCAGCCTGTGCAGCCGTGGTCCGATGTGCGGCAGGCCAACGCCTACTCCGCCGATTGCATGCAGGTGCCATTCCCAAGCGACGCTGCTCCGCTCGGTACCAAGCCGGCAGAAGATTGCCTTTATCTCAACGTGTGGCGTCCCGCAGGCACTAGGGCAGACGCGAAACTGCCGGTCATGTTCTGGATCTACGGTGGCGGCTTCGTTAATGGAGGCAGCTCGCCCGCGGTTTATGAAGGCAGCAAATTCGCCGAAAAGGGCGTGGTCTTTGTCAGCGCGAATTATCGCCTGGGCCGTTTCGGCTTTTTCGCGTTTCCTGAGCTCACAAAGGAGAACGCCGACGGGATGGTCGGCAACTACGGCTTCATGGACCAGATCGCCGCGTTGAAGTGGGTTCAAGAGAACATTAGTGCGTTCGGCGGCGACCCCGCCAGCGTGACAGTGTTTGGCGAGTCTGCAGGTGGATTCTCGGTAAGCATGTTGCTCACCTCGCCTCTATCGAAAGGATTGTTCTCGAAAGCGATCATTGAGTCCGGCGGCGGCCGCACCAACCTTGGCGGACAGCGTTACCTCAACACTGCCCTGCCGAACGGACCTGCCTCAGCTGAATCGGTTGGCATCGAGTTCGCACGCAGCGTAGGAGTGGATGGAACCGATAAAGACGCCCTGGACAAGTTGCGGCATCTCTCCGCCGAAAAGGTGCTGGGCAATCTCAACATGGCAACCATGAATCAACCCGGATATACAGGACCCTTTATCGACAGCCACGTAGTTCTTTCCGATCCGCAATCCGCTTACCTGTCGGGCGCAGGTTGGCATGTCCCACTGATGATCGGGACCAACAGCTTGGATATCGGCTTTGGATCTGCGCGCGATAAGGAGGAGCTTTTCGCGCCATTCGGTTCCAATCGCGAGAAAGCGATCGCGGCCTACGATCCGACAGGAAACGGCGACCTGCGCGCCGTGCGGTATCAAGTCTACATGGATCGGTTCATGGTAGAGCCCGCGCGATTTGTCGCGAGCGTGTTTGCCTCGGAAGGTTTACCGGCCTATGTATATCGATTCTCTTACGTGGCGGAATCGATGCGCAGCAAGTGGCCCGGGGCGCCCCATGCCACGGAGATACCTTTTGTCTTTGATACTGTGAAGGCCAAGTATGGCGCGGATCTCGCGGCTGACGATGAGAAAACAGCTGAAGCGATGCTCAGCTATTGGGTTGCATTTGCCAAAACCGGCGATCCCAGCACGGGCAATTCGCCGGCGTGGCCCCGATTCTCACCTGAAACCAACATGGTGATGGACTTCACAGAAAACGGTCCGGTGGCCGAAAAGGATCCCCTGAAAGCGAGGCTCGATGTTACGGCTGCATACGTAACAAGCTCAGCTCCTGCGCCGGCGCCAAAGCTTCCGAGCCGCCCATAATTGGGTGGATAGGTTAGCGTCATCACAGTAACAACGGCAAAAGGGTCGGAACAGCGACTGAGCTCCTCACAAGCGCTCAGGTGTCATAGACCACTTCATGGAACGACGCGTTATTGCCGAGTCACTCGCCTGCCTCCAGCACCTGGCTGTATAGTCGGCTTCTCGGACAAGTGCCCCTCGGCTATCAGCTGTTAAGAACAGGATTTCTGACAAGATTAATCGTAATTAATGCGAAACTGCCTTCGGTTCTACAGTTTATGGGCTTTGCCAGGGGTTGGCACTCATATGTCGGTTTTTGTCCGGGAATCGCATGTCTACAGGAAGTATCGGGCTCACGCCATCGCCCAGCCTGCCGACAGCGCCTCAGCTTGTTCCAACACAGTCAACGTCGCCTTCTCCTGCTTGTCCGGCGGATATCCGTACTTCCTGAGGATTCTCTTCACGAGCACTCGAAGGTGTGCGCGAACATTCTCACGGACGGTCCAATCAATGGTCGTGTTGCGGCGCACAGTATCCACGAGTTCGCGAGCGATGGCGGACATTGCGTCGTCCACGATGGTGCCGATCTTGGGCTGCGGTGCGTTGGCCTTCAGATGTTCCCACCGAGCCTCTTTAGGCACCCAGAAGATGCTGGCGGCCCGATACTCGTCTGCGTCCTCCGGATCGGCGCCGTCGGCTCGCTGAGCTTTGAGTTCGGCATGCTTGGCCTCAAACGCGTCGGAAATGTATTTGAGGAAGATGAGCCCGAGGACGACGTGCTTATATTCGGCCGCATCCATGTTGTTGCGCAGCGCATCGGCCGTCGCCCAGAGCTTCGATTCAAAACCAAGAGCAGTCGTAGTTCCCACAGATTCAGGCTTCCTATTTGAGTATTTGTCTCGAAATACCCTTTTACGCTCTCCACCTGGTGGAATCAAGGAAATGAAAAGAGGATTTCAGCGGCCTTGATGGGTGGAAGAAAGCTGCGTGTGAATTACTCGCGCTGAGATCGTTGCGAATAAGCCCATTTCGTCTTGGCCTGGCGCGATTATCCCCTTGGCATTCGTCGTCACAGCCCCACCCAACGAGGGTCGATAGAGTTGAACGCGCGAGGGACACCTCACAGTAGCGGTCTCGTTTGAGCGGCCGGTTCTTTATTTGTTTGGAGTCCTCGACTCAACTCGTGCAGTGGAGGCAAATGCCCACTCTACCGGTAGTGCGGGACGAGGCCGCCCGGCCTCATCCGCAAACTAGAGCGGCTGCATCAGCTCAACCTCAGCCCTCTTGGGCAGCTCCATCGCCGCAGCCGACCCGCGTGGGGAAATCAGTTCCTTCTGGGGACCTCTCGGCTGATCTCTGTAAGCAGATTCCTAAGGCGCTTCTGCAATATGAGGATATCCCCATGGAGGTCCTTGATGAGAACCCATTGCTGAGTGAACGCAGTGCTGCCGTCCTTGTGGGTGTATCGCCCGAGCTGTTAAAGAAGTGACGGCAACGCAACTGGGGACCGAATTACATTCAGTACGGGGAGGATGGGCCAGTCCGCTACGAATTCGCGGCCCTGATGGAATTTCGGACCCGTCACAGAATCCAGACACGATCAATGCGCTGACCCAAATCATTTCCTGGGTCCTTGAAGTCCCGTCCTGGTGCATTCCAAAATCGGCGAACCTCATGGCAGAACGGAAGTGCAAGGTCTATTAAAACGGCCAGCAAGCGCGTGACAAAAGGCTCCAAACAGGATTTGAGCGAGAGGGTGGAGCGGTCGTGCGGATTGATGGAGATCTCAGCGTTTCAGTTTGAAAAACTAATCGGGCGTTAGTTTGAGAAAAACTCCGCCTCTTCTCTTCACAATGACCTGATGACACACGAAGGCCGGTTTGACCTTCCCAGAGCTTGCTATGGTTGCGATGGTTTTGGAGCCGAATTAGGGGCTATTGGAAGGGATTATGGTGAAGCATGTGACACATGTGAATCTCATTAAAGTGCCTATTTTGATGTGTTTGCGTTTGTTTTCAGAATGATAACAAAACGCTGGTGCCGAAGAAGGGACTCGAACCCCCACACCCTTGCGAGTACGTGGACCTGAACCACGCGCGTCTGCCAATTCCGCCACTTCGGCACATGAGACTGCTCAGGCGGGTTCCGCCGAGCGGGCAGCAACTTTGAGTCTCGCAAATGCGCTCTACCGTGTCAAATTTTCCGCATGCGAACGCCGGCCGGAGCCTTGCGCCCCGGCCGCATCCGCTTTGCTCTTACACCAGCTTCGCGTCCAGCGTGACCTCTGTGTTGTTCGCGAACAGCTTTGAAATCGGGCAGCCCGCCTTGGCGTCAGCCGCAGCTTTATCGAAAACTTCCTTCGTCGCGCCCGGAACGCTCGCCGTCGTGGTCAGCGAGATCTTTGTCACTGCGAAGCCCGCATCCACCTTCGCCAGCGTCACCGCCGCCTGCGTTTCGATCTTCGTCGGCGTCAGTCCCGCGCCGCCCAGTTGCGCGCCCAGCGCCATTGAGAAGCAGCTGGCATGTGCCGCCGCTATCAGCTCCTCGGGTGTTGTCCCGGTGGCTGCTCCTTCAAATCGCGAGGCGAACGAGTAGTTGGCGTCCTTCAGCACGCCTGTCGCCGTTGAAATCGTGCCCTTGCCTTCCTTCAGTGATCCAGTCCAAACCGCACTCGCTTTGCTTGCCATAGTCCCTCCTTGGGATGCATCGTTTCTGGGTTGTCAGTGGATTCTTGGGGCGCTTCACTTCGGGGAAGACCGTCGCGCCATCCTGCCGTTGATCTCTCGGGCGCCTGGGGAAATTCTCTGAACAGGCGGACCCTTCTCCATGCTAATCTGTCGGGCATGTTGCCCGAGCTTCCCCACGCCCTGAATTCGGGCTTTCAAGCCGATTCCGCCGCGGAAATCTCACAAAGTGGTGCGATCTGCGCCGCTGGCGACATTCTCACTGCCGTCGTTCCGTCCGTCGACCATCACTGCCAGGTCTGCCCTAACTGCAACCACCGCCTCACCGGCCATCACTGCAAGCTGGTCTGCACCCACTGCGGCTACTACCTCAGCTGCGCCGACTACTACTGATCGGCCTCTGCGCCCAACGTCCCGTTAGTCCCTGGATCCCTGCTCCTATTTTCCCCGCTCATCCCACTTGCCGTGGAACCAACGATCCCTCGCCCCCGTAGTTATATCCAGCGCTCGGAGGTCCTTGATGCTCTGGTTTTACAACCTTTTCTTTCCCGCGATCTGGATCCTCTTTTTTGTCTATTGGCAGGTCAAGGCCGCCAATACCAAAACCACGCAGCGCCTCGAGCCTGCGTCCTCGCGCATTCTGCGGGTCATCGCCTTCCTGATTGTGATCGTGCTTCTCTCACAATTTCGTCTTCCGCTCCCCTGGCTCTATCTGCATCTATGGCCCGTGAGCCTTTGGGCCTTTTGGATTGGAGCGGCGGTGAACGTCGGCGGACTTCTTGTCGCTGTCTGGGCGCGCGAGCATCTCGGCAGGAACTGGAGCAGGTCCGTTACGATCAAGCAGAACCACGAGCTGATCACGACCGGCCCCTACGCCGCACTCCGTCATCCCATCTACACCGGGATTCTCACCGGATTTGTTGGCACTGCGATCGCCATGACCCAGGTGCGAGGAGTGATCGTTGTGGCCTTGGTGTTCCTCGTCTTCTGGTCCAAGCTTCGCATGGAAGAGAAGTGGATGCGCTCCCAATTTGGGGAGACGTATTCCGACTACGAGCTACATACCTCCGCCCTCGTACCGTTCCTCTTCTGATCGCTCTTTTCAGTTCGCGGTTCTTAGTTCGCAGTTGCCCGTTCTCCGTTCGCGGTTCACAGCTCGCAGCCCGCAGCCCGCCGTCCCCACTTGATTATTGGCTACTCCCTGCTTTTTCGCTCGCCTTCCGCGCCGCCTCAAACTCATCGCCCGACAGCCACTCAATCGGCTTCGCCTGCTCGCTCCCGAGCCACCCAAGCACAAATCCAAATCGCGCCAGCTTGGCGTTGCCGCGGAAGTCCCAGTCCGCTCTGTATTCGTCGGAAGGCTGGTGATAATGATGCGCAACGTAATCCGCCATTTGCGATTCGCCCCACGCCAGGTCGTGGCCCGCGAACAAATCGCCCTGGTCGACCGAGAACGCCGGAATCCCTACGCGCGCCAGCGAAAAGTGATCCGACCGGTAGTAGTGGCCCGCCATTGGGGTGGGATCAGGCAGCAACTCCAAATCGAACGCTTTAGCCACTCGCTCGACCGTCGGGAAAAAATCAATCCGTTCCGCACCGGTCAGATTCACTGAGCGCGGAATCCCGATCGGCAGCAGCATGTCGTAGTTCAGATCGAGCCCCATCTGCCCGGCGGGAACCGGCGGATGCATTCCGAGATACTGCGATCCGAGCAGCCCCTGCTCCTCTGCGGTCACTGAAGCGAAATACATATCGTGCGGCGGCTTTACCGAAGACTGCGCAAACGCCCGCGCCATTTCCATCACGATTCCGCACCCCGTTCCGTTGTCGGCTGCACCGTTGAAGATGTTGTCGCCCCTCATGTCGGGATCGATTCCCAGGTGGTCGTAATGTGCCGTGTAGAGAACCGCATTCCCACCCGAAACCGCACCCTTCACCCGCCCCACCACGTTCGCGCTCACGTACCGCCGCACGCGGCTCTCAATATGCGCCTTCAGCCGCACTGGCAATTCCACCGCGTGAAACGCTCCCGGAACTCCAGCGCGATCGATCGCCTTATCCAGATCGCCCAGCCCGGCCATCGTGAAGAGCTTCTGCGCCACGTCGTGCTGGATCCACGCTGCCGCGCGCAACGTCGCGCTCGGATCGCCTTCCAGATAGCTCTTCTCCACCGCCTGCGAGTTGCGCACCACGTCCCATCCATAGCTGGCCAGGTCTTCGCGATGGATTACCAGCACTCCCGCGGCCCCGCGACGTGCCGCTTCCTCATACTTGTACGTCCAGCGCCCGTAGTACGTGAGGGCTTTGCCCTTGAAAAACTTCTCGTCATTCGACGGCGGCTCGTTCACGATCACGAGCAACACTTTCCCCTTTACGTCGATATCTTTTCCGTCCGGCCCCGCGTAATCGTTCCAGTGGTACTCGGGCGCATCAATGCCGTAGCCCACAAACACAATCGGCGCGTCAATGTCTGCCGCTGCCTGCCCCGACTGATCCTTGGCTACGATCTCGTCGCCATACGCCAGCTCCAGCGCCGCTCCATCGGCCGGCACAAAGCTGAACTTCGTCTTGTCCTCAACCGTGTGCACCGCGTAGAGCGGAACGCGCTGGAAATAGGTCCCGTTGTCGCCAGCCGGCTCAACGCCCGCCAGCGCAAACTGCGTAGCGATGTACTCCGCCGCCAGTTCGCCTCCGCGTGTCCCCGGGCCCCGCCCTTCCAGCAGGTCGAGCGACAAGAATCGCACGTGCGCGCGGATCTTTTCGCCATCGATCGCCGCCGCTGCGGCGCGCGCCTCAGCGGAAAGCCCGGCAATTGCCGGCACGGTGTTCTCTGCCGGTTGTTGCGCCGGCACAGTTAGAACAGTTGCGGCCAAAACGCCCGCCATCAAAAACGCCGGAATAGATCTCGAATGCATGGAATTTCCCTCGGAAACGAACTTGGCGCGAATACCCACCAAAAAGTTACGCGCAACGCGCAACAAATCCTGGTTGAAACACTTCAGACTACGGCTTCACTGCGCCGCTGCGCAATTGCATCCGCCGCGGGCAAAGCAAGCAGCCGCGCGCGCACCAGAACCTTGCGCGTCAGCCCGGTCAACGCCATCCCCGCTGCTTCGCTCAGCGGAACCCATCGCCGCTCTCCGCCCGCCGCCGTCATTGCCGCCACATCGTCTTCGAACACGGTGCGAATGCGCACGTAATAATTCACCTGCATGATGGCGTGCCGCACCGTCATGCGCAGCACGCTCTCGGGAACCTCTGGATGGCGCAGCGTCGGCAGTTCCCACATCCCCGGCATGACCGACCCATGCGCGGGGCGCTGTTCCAGCAGCACTTCGCGCGTTCCCGGGCCGCGCCGCTTGCCGGTCGCCGTGCTTGTCCGCACAGCCAGTGCATAGCCCACAATCCGGCTGGTCATCGGCGCGCGTTCCCGTGTCTTATGCTCGCCGCGCGTCTTGCATTCTGCCCTCAGCGGGCACGCCTCGCATTGCGGATTTCGCGGCGTACAAACGGTCGCTCCCAGCTCCATCACCGCCTGGTTTGAATCGCCCGGACGCGCGCGGTCCAACAGCTTGCCCGCCAGCTCTTCGATCCTGCGCCGCAGCGGCGTGCCGCCGCCCTTTCGGCCACCCGCGCCCCAGCCCGCGAAGCGGCACAGCACCCGCTCCACGTTTCCATCCACCACGGCCACCGGCTCTCCGTTTGCGATGCTCGCGATCGCCGCGGCAGTGTACACGCCAATGCCCGGCAGAACACGCAGCTCCTCCGCCTTTACCGGCAGATTGCCGCCCAGATTCGCGCTCACAAACTGCGCCGCCTTGTGCAGCATCCGCGCCCGCCGGTAATACCCCAGCCCGCTCCACATCGCCAGCACTTCCTGCTCTGGCGCCAGCGCCAACGCCACCAGCGTCGGAAATCGCCCCATGAACTCCCGATAACGCTCCACCACCACCGCCACGCGCGTCTGCTGCAGCATGACCTCAGACACCCAGATCGCGTAGGCATCGCCGCTGCGCCGCCACGGCAGGTCGCGTTTGTTGCGCGCGTACCAATCCAGTAAACGCGCGTTCGCCGCACGCAACTTATCGCGCCCCTCATCCCGCCTTGCCATGTGCCCAGATTACGGCATTTGCGCAGTCCAGCCTCGCAGTCCCCGGCCCCGCCCGCCGGTGGCACATCCGGCTCCCTGACCAGAAATGTGTATTGCCCCGCTCCCGGTGCGTTGCTAGATTTGAACTCAAATTCCCATTCTGGCAAGTGTGTTCCTGCCAATCGGTGATTTTGTGGGCCAGATAACTGCTGTTCATCTACGCTGAAGGGTCGCCAATGCAATTTGCACGATTCGTTGGCGAATCGATCGGAGAAATCATGAAACGACTTGCTTGCTTTTTGACGCTCACTCTTCTTGCCACACCCGCGGGCCTGTTCGCCCAAAACTCCGACCAGCCCGCACCACCCCAGACCAAAGCCGAAAAAGGGGAATCACCTGCGCCTTTCTCTCGCCTCGCGCTGTCTGGCGGCGTCGGAGCCAACGGCATCAATATGCAGGTTGCCGTTGAGGCCAACCGCTATATCAACATTCGCGGCATCGGCAACTACTTCACGTATTCGCTCACCAAGAACGTCAGCGGCACCAACGATACCGGCACACTCAATTTCGCCACCGGCGGCGTCTCGGTTGATTTCTACCCATTTCCCAATCACGGTTGGCGTCTCAGCCCCGGCGCGCTCTTCTATAACCAGAACGCCGTCACCGCTACCGTCAACGTGGCCGGCGGAAAATCGTTCACCATGGATAACACCAAGTTTTGGTCTTCGACAGTCAGTCCCGTCACGGGCACCGGTGGCATCGTTCTCAACAAAACCAATCCCGCCTTTACCATGACCACCGGCTGGGGAAATCTCATCTCCCGCCGCGGCGGACACTTCTCGGTGCCCTTTGAAATCGGCGCCGCCTTTGTGGGTTCGCCTGCCGTCAAACTGAACTTCGTCAATGGCATCGTGTGCACGGACCAGGCACAAACCCAGTGCGCCAGCGTGAACAGCTTCCCCCAGTTCACCAACGACGTGAACGCGCAGATCGCCATCTACAACAACGACCTCAACGTGCTGACGGTCTACCCCATCCTCTCCATCGGTATCGGCTACAACTTCAAACTTCACTAAATCGGAAGCACCAAACAACGAATCCGGGCCGTTAGGCCCGGATTCTGTTTTGAATGGCAATTTTGCCTGTGCACTCATTCAAGCTTCCTTGGGTGGGGTAACTCGGTCGCTGGATTCACTGGCCGAGTGCCTCTAACGCCGCAGGCGCCGCTAGCTCCACTTCGTCACCCCAGCATCTCACCCACAATCCCCGCCGCCGCCTTCAACGCTGCATCAATCTGTGTCTGATCTTTGCCGCCTGCCTCCGCAATCTCCGGCTTCCCTCCGCCTGATCCGCCCACAATCTTGGCCACCGCGCCCACCAATTTACCGGCTTGAATGCGCTTCGTCAGCCCCGGTGTCACCCCTGCAATGATCGCGACTCTTCCCTCCGGTTGCGCCGATCCCAGCACTACCACGCCCTCGCCGAGCTTCTGTTTCAAGTTGTCCACCAGAGTCCGCAACTGCCCGCGCTCCAACTCGTCGGCGCGATGCGTCAGCACCTTTACGCCCTTCACTTCCACAGCGCGCGAAACCGCCTCGTCCAATCCTCCTGCGGCCGACTTCATCCGCATCTCTTCAATCTCGCGCTTGAGCTTCTTCAGCTCCTCGTCCTGCGCGGCGAATTTCGCGCGCAATCCGTCCGGCAAATTGTCTGCTGAGGGGAGGAACTGCCCCGCCACCTTTGCCAGCTCAAAATCCTTTCTAAATGTATCCAGCGATCCCATCCCGCTGATCGCCTCAATTCTCCGCACGCCTGAAGACACCGACTCCTCGCCCGTCAGCTTCATCAGCCCGATCTCGCCCGTCGCCGACGTATGCGTTCCGCCGCACAGCTCCGTCGAAAATCCGTCCGACAGCTTCACCACACGCACCTTGTCGCCGTACTTCTCGCCGAACAGAGCCATCGCGTGGTACTCATTCACAGCCACGTCAATCGGAACATCCACGAGCGTTTCGACTTTCGCGTTCGCCAGCACTTCGCGGTTTACGATGTCTTCAATCTCCTGCAACTCCTCATCGGCGACTTGCGAAAAATGCGAAAAATCGAACCGCAGCCGGTCCGGATGCACTGCCGACCCCGCCTGCTTCACATGCGTTCCCAGAACTTGCCGCAGCGCCGCGTGCAGCAGATGTGTCCCGGTATGATTGCGCCGGATCGCATCGCGCCGCACTCCATCCACCACTGTATTCACGTGATCGCCCACTGCGAGATCCTGTTTCAGGATCGCCTTGTGCGCCCTCACCCCCTGTACCGGCAGCACGCACCCAACAATCTCGGCAACAGTTGCATTCCCGTCAGTCGAGGTGAACCAGCCTAGGTCACCGACCTGCCCACCCGAGTCTCCGTAAAAACTCGTGTGGTCGAGAACCACCTCAACCTCTTCGCCGGCCTTCGCCGCCGGAACTCCAACGCCACCCTTCACAATCGCCAGCACCTCGCAATTGGTCGACGTCAGCGACCCATAGCCCTCGAACACCGTCTTCGGCAAATCGCGAAACGCCGGACTGGCGGTCTTCTGCGATCCACCCTTCCAGCTCGCCCGCGCCCGCGCCTGCTCTTCGCTGCGCGCCTTCTCAAATCCTTCCATATCAAACGCAATTCCCGCGTCCCGCGCCGCATCCACCATAAAGTCCAGCGGCAAACCGTAGGTCTCATACAGGTGGAAAGCATCACCCCCGGAGAGAATACCGCCCGTGGCTTTCTCGTTCATCAAGTCGCGCAACTCGTCCAATACGCGGCTATACGCCTCCTCAACTTTCAAGACACTGATGTCGAGGTTCTCAGCAGACTGATGGATTTTTATAGCTTGGGCCTCAATCTCATCCAATTTCTCCTGAACGTCCTTCGAAGCGATCTGCTTTCTTCCTCGCGCGACAATTTGTTCGATCTCTGCCGCAGCCTTGTCCAAGCCGAGGATCGGCCCGCGCACTTTGTCGAGGCGCTCCTGAAGCTTCGTGTATCCCATCTTCAGCACCCGATCAAACTGCTTCTCTTCGGCTTCAACCACCTTCGCCACGCGCGCGGCCGAATCCACCAACTCCGGATATGCGCCCTTCATCAGATCGCGCACCGCAAAAACCATCTCAAACAGGAACGGCTTCTCCTGGCCCAGCAAGCGCCCATGCCGAATCGCGCGCCGCAAAATCTTCCTCAGCACATAGCCGCGCCCCTCATTCGAAGGCACCACGCCATCATTAATAAGGAACGTCGCCGCCCGCGCATGATCCGCAATAATCCGCAAACTCGCGTTCCCCACAAGTTCCGCCGGCCCCGACGTTGCCCCATCCTTCGCGCCGTCTTCTCGCGCGAAGGGTGGGAGACCCGCTCCCTCGGTCCCATCTGGGTGCCCCACCCTCGCGACGTCTTTGTCCCTGTCGCTAGGGTGGGAGCCCAACCCCACTAGCTCCGCCGCCCTCTTAATCAGCGGCGTAAACAAATCCGTCTCAAAATTACTCACCTTCCGCTGCAGCACCGCCGCCACGCGCTCCAACCCCATCCCCGTATCGATCGAAGGCTTCGGTAATGGCGCCAGCTTGTATCCCGTCGTCTTGCCCGCCGCATCCACCACCGCGGACCGATCAAATTGCATAAAAACCAAGTTCCAAATCTCCACATACCGCGCATCGTCTTTGCCAAACGGCAAATCCACGCCCGGCGTCTCCGCTGCCTCCAGCCCCATGTCGTAAAAAATCTCCGAGCACGGTCCGCACGGCCCCGTCTCGCCCATCTGCCAGAAGTTGTCCTTCACGCCGTACTCGCCGATCCGCTCCTTCGGCACGCCCACTTCCATCCAGTACTTCTCCGCCTCGTCGTCCCGCGGAACATCCGCCGTCCCCTCGAAAATCGTCACGTACAACCGGTCTTTCGCGATCCCAAACCACTCCTCGCTCGTCACCAGCTCCCACGCAAACCGGATCGCGTCGCGTTTGAAGTAGTCTCCAAAGCTGAAGTTCCCCAGCATCTCAAAGAACGTATGATGCCGCCGCGTAAAGCCCACATTTTCGAGATCGTTATGCTTCCCGCCCGCCCTTACGCACTTCTGGCTGGTCGTAGCCCGAGTGTAATCCCGCTTCTCCGCTCCTAAAAAAAGATCCTTGAACTGGTTCATCCCGGCGTTAGTAAACAGCAGCGTAGGATCGTTCGCCGGCACCAGCGACGACGAATGGACCCTGCGGTGCTCCTTGGTCTCAAAGAAGCGCAGAAACAGCTCGCGTATCTCATTTCCCGAGCGCATTTTCATAGCTCTCTCAGTGTAATGTCCCGCGCTCTTGTAGCGCCGCTTTCTGACCGGCTGTACTGGCGGCGTCCCCACCTGCGCCCGCTCCCTCGCTCACTTCTGGGTGCCCCATCCAAGCTCCGCTTGGGTGGGATAACTCGGTCGCTTCACCCGCCGGGTGCCGCACCCTCGCCGTGCCTTTGTTTTTGTGGCTAGGGTGGGACACGGCCCCACGTCCCGCGCTCACCAAACCGCCCAACGAAACCCCCTCCCGAAACTCTTGCCCGCTCCGCGTCATCCAATCGGCTGGAACCCCAAGGAGGTCCACATGGACACACGCGCAATCCTGGCCCTGGTTGAGGCCAAGCCCGGTAAGGAAAAGGATCTTGAAGCATTTCTCAAGTCGGCCCAGCCGCTGGCAGTCTCTGAGCCCGCAACCACTACTTGGTATGCCGTCAAGCTGGGCCCAGCGAAGTTCGGCATCTTCGATACGTTCCCCAACACTGCGGGCCGCGACGCGCACCTCAACGGCCCCATCGCCAAGGCCCTTCTCGCCAAAGCCGACGAGCTCCTGGCCAAGCCGCCGCAGATCGAGATGCTCGACATTCTTGCCTCGAAAGCCTGATCGGTCGACAGAGGTAGCGCCGGCGTCCCCGCCGGCTGTCGTGCGGGCGTCCTCGCCCGCACTCAACCAAGGTGCCTCCTCCATATTCCGCCCGGGCGGGATGATATCTCCTGCGTCCCGATCGTCCCTGTCTCTCGTCCAACTCAATAATGGCTTCTCGCCTCCACGCGACTTCCCTCACCCTCCTGCTCCTGGGGTGCCCGATCCAAGCTCTGCTTGGGTGGGGTATCGCACCCCTCCACGCGCAACCCGGCTCCCGCCTCCCCATCGCCGAAACCGATCACATCCAGGTCGGCACCTCCACCCTCCAGGTCGACTTCGCCGAGGGCCCGTTCGATCTTCCAAAATCCGCCATCCTCGCCCGCATCGCCACCGCCGCTTCCGCCGTCGCCACCTACTACGGACGATTCCCCGTCCCCACCGCACGCATCCTCGTCATCCCCGTCCCCGATCGCCACGGCATTCTTCAAGGCACCACCTGGGGAGACATGCACGGTTGGCCCGGCTTCACCCGCCTCCGCATCGGCGAGCACACCACCGCCTCCGAGCTTGCATCCGACTGGATGATCACCCACGAGCTCACCCACATGGCCTTCCCTGACATGCCCTCCGATTCCGATCGAGAAGACTCCGCCCAGCACTGGATCGAGGAGGGCCTCGCCACCTATATCGAACCCATCGAGCGAGTCATGATCGGCGATCTCACCGCGCCGAAAATCTGGCACGACATGGTCCGCGACATGCCGCAGGGCGAGCCGCGGCCCGGCGATCAGGGACTCGACCACACGCACACCTGGGGCCGCACCTATTGGGGAGGCGCCTTGTTCTGCCTCGTCGCCGACGTCCAGATCCGCCAGCAAACCCACAACCGCCTCGGCCTTCAAGATGCGTTGCGCGCCATCGTCGCCGCCGGCGGAACCATTGACCATGATTGGACTCTTCCGCAGGCTCTCGCCATCGGCGACCACGCCACCGGCACGCACGTCCTCGCCGATCTCTACGCCCAGTGGAAAGACAAGCCGATCGAGTACGATCTACCCGCGCTATGGTCCCAGCTCGGAGTCCTATCGACTCCGAACGGCGTCGAGCTGTCAGACGCCGCGCCCCTCGCCGACAGTTCGCGAGGCCATCACGAAGCCCAAACAAAATCCAATCGCCGCCACCGTCGTCCCTACGCCCCAACAAAAATAAACGCCGGCCTAAACCCTCCGGAACTCCGGGCCGCCGGGTACCCTCTGGGTGGCGCTGCCCGACATTACGAACTGTGTCATCCTGAGCGGAGCGGCTTGGGGCCCAATCACGCTCGTCGTGATTGGGGTCAGCGGAGCCGAAGGATCTGCTGTTGCCTTTTGAATCTTTTTCAGCCCACAGGCGCAATATTTTCTCCGTTCCTCTGTCACTCAAATTTTGACCACTGTCTTTTCTTGTCAAGCCCCCAAGCCCAAAATAATTCCCCCCACCTCCCGTAAGTCGTTGGTCCCTTAGTCCCTTGGTCCCTCGGTCCCTGCCTCTCGAAGTTTGCCGATCATTATCCCCTTCCGGCGCATACTCAATGTATGATCGCCCGACAAACAGAAGCGCGCCGCCTCCCAAAATTGCGCCCGTCCTCGCGCAAAGGGTCCGTTTTCCCCATGCGGCACACACAAAGTAATTTTTTTCTGAAAACTGCCCTATTTTATGTGCAATTTTGGGTCATTTTCAGGCATCATTGACTAGAATCAATAATTTAGATGTTTACTGATCGGTAATCTATTATTACTATTTAGTAAATATTTGTTAACTCATCAGTAAACAGAACTGCCCCGTTCAATTCCTGTTCCAACGATGCAAGCCCTTCTGAACGGGATACACCGCCCGCCCCGATCACTCCTCACCCGTTCCGGCATTGGATTCGGTCTCAAGATTCTCCAGCGCCGCCAGCTCCTCCGCAGGCACATCCCACCGCCGCAGCACCTTGTAAATCGTCCCTGTCGAGAACCCCGCCGCCAGCCGCAAACGCCCCAAATTTTGCCCCTCCCAGAAACTTGTCAAGAGGGCAAACCCAAAAATATGTTGTAACTAGCTTATTTTTCATAGATTTATAATTTTGCCAAGTTTGCCGGTAATTAACCCCAAAAAGCCTAACCTAAAAATAACCAGACAAAGTACGGAGATACCGAGCCGGGCGAATGGGTTCGCCCTCCTGGCGCGGTTCTTTTGGCATCCGTGCCCCTGAAATTCGATCGGGGCGCTGCCGGAGAACCGCGCCCGCGGATGGGCGCCGGGGCTTGGGGACCGTCTTCGTCTGTGCGGAGCCGCTCTCCGCTCAGTGCCGAACCGGAACCACGGCGGCATTGACCCTTGAGCCCGCTTCGAGGCGATGCACGCGGCCGGTGGGGGATCTGATCTGGATCACGCCGGCCGCGCGCGCGGAAAAACAGGAGCAAATTTACCGATTCAACTGAAATCCCGCACGCCGCAATCCGGCGGTTCCGCAGTGACTGTGTCCTCAAGCCACGGCTGCCGAGTGGATCTTTCATCAAGAAAAATCTACCTTGCGCCGAGGGCGGAAACGACTACAACCACTGCGAAACCGCCAAAGGCCGCGGCACGGAGGAGCGTGAACCATGAACTTCATCAAAAATATCTTCGATCATCCGAAGACGTCGGCGGCGGGGCTGCTCATTGCGGTCGCGAGTGTTGCCGGAGTGTTGTCGCAGCAGGGCGTTTCGCTGGGCAAAGTGGGAACCGGCACCGTGGTGTCTCTGGCAAGCGCACTGGCCACGGCGCTGCTCGGCCTCCTGGCAAAGGATCCGGGAACACCAACAAACCCATCCGCCGCAACCAGCGCGTCCACGAGCCGGCAGGCGAAGCTGGGCGCATGGATGTTTATCGCGCTTCTCATCCCGCTGCCGTGGATGCAGGGCTGCACCGCCGCCGGCGTAGCGCAAAACATCGTCAACTGGACGCCTGCCCTGCAAAGCGCGGTCGCCACGGTCGATTCAACCGCAGCCATCCTTGCGCCGGCCGACGCGCCAATCTTCGCCGCGGCAACTATCGGCTTTGACGTCGCCAGCAACCTGCTCGTGGCGCAGGCCAAAGCCTATCTCGCGAATCCCTCGGCGAGCGCGCTGGGAAAATTGCAAAGCCAGATCGTGACCTTCCAGCAGCAGGTGAATACAGCGCTGTTGCAGGCGGCCAGGATCGTCGATCAAAAGAGCCAGCAGCATGCGCTCACCGCCATTCAGGGAGTCGGCACAATCGTCGTCGCGATTTTGTCGCTCGTGCAATCGATCTCGAGCAAGGCGCAAGTCGCGCAGATGGCCGCCGCCTCCAGCGTGAAATTCGCGGCCGTTGAGCCGTACCTTAACCAGTCGCAATCGGCCGAGATCGTCGCCGCACACTATGGCGAGCCGATTCAACTGGCGCGCGCGCAGGTCGCGCAAGTGACACGAGAGGAGATGATTGCCGGCTTCTGAAGAACAGTTGTCAGTTGCCAGCGAGAAGGCTGTCACGCTATCCCAAGTCCTAAACCGGGATCACGGGCGCGCGGCAGCCTACATACGGATGTCATCCTGAGCGGAGCACGCTTGGGGCCCCACGCAAGTGGGGTAAGCGGAGCGAAGGATCTGCTGTTCAGGATGCCATTCCTTGCAACAAACTTCCCAAACACAACACTAGATATTCGTGTCCCGCGCTTCTCCCAGAATCAGCTTGAGCGTCATCTGCTTCTTGCCGCGCACCACGGTCACGCTGATCGTGTCGCCCGCCTGGTGCTTGTCCATCAGCGCACTGATGTCCTCGGGATCGGTCACCTGCTGGCCGTCGATCGCGACAATGAGATCGCCGCCGAGCATGATAGGCGTGTTGCCCACGTAGGCTTGCTCATTGCCACCATGCAACCCCGCGCGCTCAGCCGCTCCACCCGGGATCACGCGCTGGATGAGCACGCCGGAATCCGCGGAGAGTCCCATCTGCGAGGCAAGATCAGGACCGATCGCATACGACACGATGCCCAGTGACGGCCGTTTGACGCGCCCGTAGCGAATCAGATCGGCGAGCACCGCCTTGGCCGTATTGATCGGAATGGCAAAGCCGATGCCGGAGCTCTGATCCGCTCCATTCGACGCGATCATGGTGTTGATGCCGATCACCTCGCCCGACGAGTTGAGCAGCGGCCCGCCCGAGTTGCCAGGATTGATGGCCGCATCGGTCTGGATGGCGTCTTCAATCGGCGCGCCATCCTGGTTGCGAATTGACCGGATGGAGCTGATGATGCCCCTCGTCATGGTGCCGCTCAGGCCGAACGGATTGCCGATGGCGTAGACCTTCTGCCCCACGTTGAGTTGCGAGGAGTCAGCCAGAGTAACGGGCTGCAGCTCAGGCGCGTCAATCTGGAGCAGCGCCAGGTCGTGCACCTTGTCCACGCCGACAACCCGCGCCGGGTAGCGGCGCTTGTTGTAGAGCATCACTTCGATGCCGCGATTGGCGCCATCGACTACGTGAAAGTTGGTGAGAATGTGGCCGGACTTGTCGAGAATGAATCCCGATCCCTGCCCCTGCTGCGGAACGTTCCCGTAAAAGAAGTCGAACACCAGCGCAGTGGAAGTGATGTTGACCACCGACGGCAACACCCGCTTGTAGATGGCGATGTTGTTCTGCTCTTCGGCGTCGTAGGCAGGCGCGGCGTGAGCTTCCGTCAAATCGAGCGGCGAATTCGACCCGCCGGGCCCGATCAGCCCCGAGCGACTTCCGAAAAAGCCATGCTCAAGGCGCGTGGTGATGAACCAGAAACCGCACAAAAAAATCAATACGATGATGAGAATCCGGGTCAGTTTCATAGATTCGACCTGAAAGACCCTCCTAATGTTGTTACGGATGCAGCGCGGCAGAGTTCCAGCTGCAAGGCGAAATCGCCTCGCCCCTTGTCCTCTTTTATTGTATTGGCAAGCTCTGCCCGGATTAGTTGCTCTCCGCCTCAAGCCGCGGCCAGAGAGCCTCAACCTGCGCGCGAAGGGCTGCAATATCGCCCGAATTATCAAGAACATAATCGGCTTGAGCGGCCTTTTCAGCGTCGGGAACCTGGTGCGACAGCCGATTGCGAGCATCGGTCTCGACGGAACTCCGATCCGCGGCGTTTGGTGCGACCCGTGCGACATACCGCGCAATCTTGAGATCGTCGGGCGCTGTCACCACGATGATCCGATCGATGCGGCGGCGCCAATCGACAAGTGGACCGTCTTTTTCGCCGCGCGCGCGAGCGTCGCGAACGACTTCAAAAATCAACGCCGATTCAAGGACGGCGACGGCAGCAGGATCGCGAACGAAGACTTCATCCATCCATCGGCGCTGCGCTTCAATCACCGGCGGATGCACGAGGGCATTCAGTTCCTGGAGGCGGCCATGACGGAAAGCAAGATCGGCGAGGTGTGCACGATTGAGACGGCCATCAGGATTCACGACCTCGCTGGCCAAAATGCGCGACGATCTGGTCGTAGACGTCGTGGCCCGGCTCCATCACTTCACGGCCCAGCGCATCGGCTTCAATCACCTTCGCGCCGAGCTCGCGCAGCATCGCGGCGACAGTGCTTTTGCCGCTGCCCAGACCACCGGTAAGGCCGACGCGCAGCACGGGCTACAGCCCCCGCCGCATGCGTGCGGCGCACACGGTGTTCGACATCAACATGGCAATCGTCAGCAGGCCCACGCCTCCAGGCACGGGTGTGAATGCGCTGGAAATTTCGAATGCCTTTGGATCGATGTCGCCGACCACAACAGATCCGCGCTTGGCAAATGCCGCTTCGCGCTTCTCGTTGCCCTTGAAGAAGCGATCGAATTCTTCCCTCCTCGTGACGCGGTTGATCCCGACATCGACGAGCGTTGCGCCGGGCTTGACCATTTCTGGCGTGATAAATCCGGGACGGCCAATGGCGGCGACAAGAATGTCAGCCTGCCGCGTGATTGCCGGCAGGTCCCGCGTCTTCGAGTGGCAAATCGTCACCGTCGCATTCTGGTGAAGCAGGAGCATTGCGACAGGCTTGCCCACAATGTCGCTGCGCCCGACGACGACCGCATGCTGGCCTGCAATGGGAATTTCGCTGCGCTTCAAAATCTCAATCACGCCGGCAGGTGTGCACGGCGCGAGCGCCGGACGTCCCGCAAGCAGGCGCCCTGCATTCACGGGATGAAATCCGTCCACGTCTTTCGCCGGATCAACCGCATCGAGCAGAGCCTTTGCATCCACCTGCGCCGGCAGCGGCAGCTGGATCAGAATTCCGTCCACGTCGTCCCGTGCGTTGAGCTGGGCAACGAGCGCAAGCATCTCTTCGGTGGTAACGGTGTCGGGCGGGGTGATCAGGTCGCTATAAAGGCCAAGCTCAGCGCAGGCCTGCACCTTGCTGCGCACGTAAATCTCCGATGCAGGCACATGGCCTACCAGCACCGCCGCAAGCCCCGGCTTGACGCCGCGAGCAGCGAGCGCGCGAACCTCCTCGGCCACTTCCTTTTTGATGGCTGCCGCAATGGCCGCGCCGTCGAGAACCTTTGGCATTCTTCGCTCCAAAGTTCATGGTATCGCCTGGGGCGCCGCGGCCTGAACGCCTCCTTCGCGTCACACGGGTTTGTGAGCAGGCTCACATACAGTGCCGTGTCAGCGGCCTAGTTTGATCGGTGTCGGAAGTGTCCTGAATCACACGAAGGATCACATTCCGCTTCCGGCGGTTGCCGCATGACGAGGGCGCCTAATGAGCAGTTTGAAGGACGCAGGACATCTTTTCCGGTTTGCAGGGCTTTTCGTTCTCCTATTTCTGGTGTTTCTGGTGGTGCGGTCGTATGTGGTGCCGAAGAGCTTCGGCGAGTACGGACACTACCGCGGAGCGGCGATCGGCGAGATCGCGGCTCACCCGGTAAAGTTCGCAGGCCACCAAACATGCGAAACCTGCCACACGGATATCGCCGACACCAAGACAAAAGGCGCGCATGCGCACGTGAACTGCGAGGCCTGTCACGGGGCTCTGGCGGCGCATGCCGACGATCCGACGACAGTGACGCCGGTTAAACCGGACACGGCCGTACTATGCGCGCGATGCCATACGGCCAGTGCCGCCAAGCCTGCGAGCTTTCCGCAGGTGGATCCGGCGGATCATTCGGGCGGAGTTCCCTGCCAGACCTGCCACAACCCGCACAGCCCGGTTGTCGGTTCCGATTCCGCCCCGAGCGCAGCGAAGGGAGGCTCGAAATGAACATCAGCCGGCGTCATCTGCTGATCCTTTTGCCCGCGGCGGCCGTGGCGTGGAAGCACGTGCTGGCCGGTTCTCCTGAGGACTCGCCGAATTACCAGATGAGCGAGCACTGGTGGGGCATGCTGATCGATATTCCCAAGTGCATCGGCTGCGGAAACTGCGTGCGCGCCTGCCAGAGCGGAGAACGATGTGCCCGATGGGTTCTTCCGCACCTGGGTGGAGAGATACCACCGGTCAGATATTCATCTGGAGAACCCCGAAGTGATTTCGCCTGACGGCGGGAAAGAGGGTTTTCCGGCAGTCGCGGCGGGCGAAGAGGGAAAGTATTTCTTCGTTCCAAAAATGTGCAACCACTGCGCGGACTCTCCCTGCACCCAGGTCTGTCCCGTAGGTGCGACCTTTATTACCCCGGATGGAGTGGTGCTTATCGACCAGAAGTATTGCCTCGGTTGCGCCTACTGCGTCCAGGCCTGCCCCTACGGATGCCGGTACATTCATCCCACCAAGAAGGTCGCGGATAAGTGCACGCTGTGCTACCACCGGATTACCAAGGGGCTGACAACAGCGTGCTGCGAGGCGTGCCCAACGGGAGCGCGGCAGTTGGCCGACCTGAAGAATCCCAACGATCCGATTCACGAGTTTCTGAAGACGCACGACGTGCAGGTGTTGAAGCCGCAAATGGCCACCGGAGCGAAAGCTTTCTATAACGGGCTGGATGGTTCGGTGCGGTAAGAGACAGCTTCTAGCCTCCGGCTACTTGCTTCCAGCCGCAAGTTTCGGCCGGAAGCCGAAGCGGCCGGGAGCAGCACGACAAGCTAAAGGCTAGGAGCTAGCAGCTAGGAGCAGATTTATGAGCGGCGTTGAAGGGTATATGTATCCGAACGAGGTGACGCTCTATTGGAGCGTCCTGATCGTTCTCTACCCCTACATCACGGGGCTTGTGGCGGGCGCGTTCATTTTGGCGTCGTTGGAGCGCGTGTTTCGCGTGGAAGCAGTGAAACCGACCTACAGGTTGGCGCTGCTGACGGCGCTGGCATTTCTGCTGGATGCGCCGCTGCCGTTGCAGCTTCATCTCGGCCACCCGGAGCGCTCACCGGAGATGTACTTTACGCCGCACAGCACCTCGGCCATGGCCATGTTCGGATACGTGTATCTCTGGTACCTGATGGCAGTGTTGGTCTTCGAAATCTGGCTCGACTACCGGCGCGACATCGTGCTCATGTCGCAGCAGTCGAAAGGCCTGATGCGCCTGATTTACAAGATCATGACGCTGGGCTCGAGCAACATCAGCGAGCGAGCGCTGCACATCGACGACAAGGTCGGCTGGATTGTGACGCTGGTGGGCATTCCGTCGGCGTTCCTGCTGCATGGATACGTGGGGTTCATCTTCGGCTCCATCAAGGCCAATCCCTGGTGGTCGTCGCCGCTGACGCCGGTGGTGTTCATCTTCTCCGCCATGGTGTCGGGAATCGCTGCGGTGATGTTGCTCTATATGGCGACGACGAAGCTGCGCGGGCAAAAGATCGACATGCGCTGCGTGGACGCGATCGCAATGTACATGTTCTACATCTTCATCATCGACTTCAGTTTGGAGATGCTGGACCTGGTGCACCGCATTTACGAGGCCGACGAATCGTTTCGCAGCCTGAATTTCATGGTGCATACCCGGCTCTTCTTCTCGCAGATCGTGTTACAGATTCTTCTGGGCACACTGGTGCCGCTGATCCTGCTCTTCATTACGCAGGTGGTCAAGCTGCCAGAGGTTGTGCGCAAACGAATCTTCGTGCTTTCCGGCTGCCTGATTCTGATCAGCGTATTCGCAATGCGCTGGAACGTTGTAATCGGCGGCCAGCTTTTCTCGAAGAGCTTTCTCGGCTTCACCACTTACAAGATGGAACTGGTAACGCGCGAGGGCCTGCTGGCGGCCATCGGATTGACCATCCTGCCGCTGCTCTTTCTTTGGGCGCTGGTCAAACTGCTGCCTCCCTGGCCGGATAAGAGCCTGCACGAAGCCGCGACGGGCGACTGAGTTCCACATCGTCTGAAAAGGATCGGGGGAGCCATGCACGATCTTCCCGACGAAATCGAGCGGATTGAGAAACGCATGGAAGGCTTGGAGAGGCGCGTGCGCGCTCTGGAGCACCCGCTCGAAGCGCGTTGGCCGATTCCCTCGCAAGAACCAGAAGCTGAGTCCGCCGAGTCGGTTGCGGCCATCGCACCAGTCGACGCCGGCAAGCAGCATGTTTCCGGTACTCGGCAAGGCCATGCTTGGCGTTGCGGGAGCGTATTTGCTGCGGGCGATCGAGGAATCCAGTTCCCTTCCGCGGTTGGCCGTTGCTGTAGCCGGCATTGCTTACGCCTTCGTGTGGCTGGTATGGGCGGCACGAGTGCGCGGCGGACCGCGCTTCACAAGCACGATCTATGCCGGAACATCGGCGCTGATCCTCGCTCCCATGATCTGGGAGCTTGCGTTGCGCTTCAACGTCTTTTCTCCATCGATGGCTGCGGCCGTGATTTGCGCCTTCGCGCTTGCGGGAATCGGCCTGGGGCACGATCGGCGGCCGGTGCTGCGCACCGGCTGCATCGCGGCGGCTGGGCTCCTGCTGGCACTGGCCATCGCCTCGCATGTGCTCTTGCCGTTTGTCTTCGCGCTGCTCGTCCTCGCGGCCGTCTCGGAATTTGCTCCTTGGGTGGAGAGCCTGCCGGAAGTGCCCGCGCTGGTGGCGCTGGCTGCCGATGCGGCAATCTGGAACCTGATCTTTGTCTACTTTGCTCCGCAGTCCGCTGGCGAAGAGTATCCACCGCTGGCGAGGACTGTTTTGCTTGCGCCCGGCGTCGCGAGTTTTCTGCTGTTCGCCGCAAGTGTAAGTTGGCAGACGCTGGTGAAAGGCCGCAGGATCTCTGCTTTCGCGACTGTCCAGACGACGATCGCATTGCTGCTAGCTGCCGTGAGCGTCGCAGACTTTGGCCCGCAAGGAAGCGTTGTGATTTTGGGCGTAGTTTGTCTGGCGCTGTCGGTAGCGGTCTATTCGGCGGTCTTTACGGTCTTCGAGCGCTCCAAAGAGCCACGCAACGCCACGGTTTTCGCCGCGTGGGGCGCGATGTTGTTTCTTGCCGGGGGCTTTCTGTGCCTGCCATCGCTGGCTATCACCCTGCTGCTGGGCGCGGCGGCGATCGCAGCGACATTCACCGGAAGCCGAGCGGACCGAGTGGCCTTCCAGTTTTATGGAATGGTTCTTCTCGTGGCGGGAGCCGCTGAATCGGGATTGCCGAGTTTTTTATTCATCTCATTGGCAGGAACACCGCAAGGCGCGCCACCAGTGACAGTCTGGATTATCGCGTGCTCGGCGATTCTCTGCTATGTTGCCTCGCTGCCTCAGACGGGCGAGTCCCGGCTGTTGCAAACACTCCATCTCGCCTTTGCCGCTTTGGCGGCCGCTGCCGTGGCGGCCCTGCTGGTCGTGGGGCTAATGGGGCTCGCTGCACTCCGCATCGAGCCCGGCGCACATCACCTCGCCTTCATCCGCACACTAACGCTGTGCTCTGTCGCGCTCGGCCTGGAGTTTGCAGGAACGCACTGGCGGCGGGTTGAGTTGACGCGACTTGGGTACGCGGCACTGGTTCTGGTCGCAATCAAGCTTGTCGCAGAAGATCTTCGCCACGGCCACCTGGCCTACATTGCCGCATCAATCTTTTTGGTAGCACTCACCCTGATTGCTGCGCCGCGCTTGGCGCGAGCCACGCAGATCGCGCTTCCCAAATAGCAACCTCCTCTCCGATGCTTTCTCCGCACCCACCGCAATGTTCCGAGGCGGGCGCAGAGACGGCGCGCGGATTGAATGCTATTCAATAACCCCGGGGCGAAAGACGTCAGGCCGATGCGTCGGTCGGTGAGCCGAATGCGGCTCGGCGACCTGGCTTTCCTCATCGCGCAGCTTCATCTTGCTCAGGTGCACATCGTAGCCAGTGCCTGGGAGCAGCGATTCGAGTACAAATGTTTCGGCGCCGCCGCTCTTAAGCTCACGGTAGCGGTAGATGCCCACTTCGCCTTCGCTGTTTTCCGTGCCGCCGGAAGGCGCGTCGAGGAAATGTTGAGCGTCAGCCACGGTTGACTTGGGATGGTCTTCGCCGTCCATCAGGCTCTCCGCCGCATAGGAGCGGACCAACTTGGTCCAATAACGGGAGAGTAGATCGGTGTTGGCGAAGAGGTCGGCCCAAATGATCTCGCCGCGAACGGCCACGACCACGCCGACGGCATGCTCCTCGCGCAACTGGGCAAGCACCTGCTCGCGGGCGTTCATCACTTGAGCAGCGGCCTCATCGACTTTCTCACTGACTGTGCTGTCCTGCATCGCCTTGGCATAGCTGCTGGTACCGAGCGTGCGGTGATACATGCCCGCGCCTTGCGGAGTGCCTGCGCTGGCCGGCGGCGCTGCCGCCACTTCCATTTGCGAGATCGCGCCGTTCACAGAGTTCCACACCTGTTGCTGGTCCTGGTCGACCATTGCTCTCTCGCGAACTTCGGGCTGGACCATGAAGCTATTCGCGGCCGACTTTCCGGCGGCGCCGAAGGTGGCTGAGCTTTCAGTCCAGCGCCCCGGCTCAATACAGAAAACTCCAAGATCGATGGGATCAGCGCTGGCAGGAACAATACGATCCTTGGCGACGATGCGGTCCTGCTTGCCGCCGGTTACAATTTCGCCGGCCAGCAGCAACAACGGCCGCTTGGAATGATTAACGAGAACCAGCGTGTTCACCTCATCGCCTCGATCGAAGTCGTCGTGATTCGCGTGCCCTCTGGGCCGCACCAGCCCTCGCGCGCGACCAGCCTCGGTCACTTCGACCTCGCCGCTCTTCAGACCTTCGTCGAGCGTGATGAACGGAGTCTCGCCCGTGGATTTGTCGTCAGCGCGCACCACGGGAAACAAAAGCAGATTACCGCTCACAATGGGTGCGAGCACGCGGTAGGGACCTCCTTCGCCCTGCTCCGGCCCCCCTGCTGCGTTCACGCCGCTTCCCTGAAACCACGCAGCCACCGCCACGAACAGCGCCGCCGCTACCCCAAATCTGCCCCAATTCTTCATGAAGCTCCTCCGCCGGCTTGTCGCATACCGAGCCGGCCTTTGAAAGTAGAACGGCGGTCTGGCGGGAACTTGCAGGACTTTTTCGCAGACCGGATTGGCGGCAGGCCGCCGGTTTGGGACCAAAGCGTTGGTCAAAACGTCAAAGTCACTAAGCGCATCGTGAGGCAGTGTGTATGGCGTCCGCGGAGTCCGTTGCTGGCGTTCCCGAGACGGTCAGCGTGGCAGAGCTCGGCGATCCCCGAACCGCGGGGAACGATGGACCGCCATTTGCTCGATGAGCTTTGGCGCGCAAGTGATCTGCCGGGCTGGGGCCTGGAGCGCGACGAATTCGACCGGATCATAGCGGAGGCGGGAGTCGCCCAAAACTTCGGACTGGATTCCGGAAGTGGCAGCGACACCCCGGCAGCAAGCGGAGTTCTTTCGCGAGCTGCGATTGGACGATTTGGTGCTCGCGCGCGCCTGCGCTGCCGGGAACGAGCTCGCGTGGGAGCACTTCATTGCACAGCACCGTCAGCCGCTGATTCGTGCGGCCATCGCCATCACCGGAAGCGAGACCCTGGGACGTGATCTGGCCGATCAGCTCTACGCGGAGTTGTATGGATTGAACACTCGCGAAGGCGAACGGCGCTGCCCGCTGCTTTCGTATCGTGGACGGGGATCGCTGATGGGCTGGCTGCGCACTACGCTGGCTCAGCGCCATGTGGATCATCATCGACGCAACCGGCGCGAGCAGCCGCTCGAAGAGATCGATGCGCCGACGGCAGATGTGCCGCCTCAGACGCCCGGCGCCGAGCTTTCGCAGTTGGAGCGCGCCATCGAACAGGCGCTGCTGGAGCGGGATGCGGAAGAACGCTTCCTTCTGGCGGCATACTATCTTGACGGGCAAACCTTGTTCCAGATTGCGCGCGTGCTTGGCGTGCACGAAGCCACGGTGAGCCGCAAGTTGCGGCGCGCGACTGATGACACGCGGAAACAGGTGTTAAGAAATCTCGAGCGCGGCGGGCTGAGCAGGCGCGCGGCGCAAGAGGCTATGGGCGCCGATCCGCGCGACTTGCAAGTGAACCTGAAAAAACTTCTGCAACATTCGCAAACCGAGGCGTTCAAAGAACAGGCTGGGTCATGAGTCTAAAGCCCCAACACGAGATTCACCCCGACGTGGAAGCCCTCAGCGCATTTGCCGAGCAGGCTCTCAGCGCGAAAGAGCGCGGCGATGTGCTCAAGCATCTTGCGCTCTGCAGTCATTGCCGGGAGATTGTCGCTTTGGCGGGTGAGGCCGCAGGTGCGGAAGTTGCGGCACCGCGACACGAGGTTGCGCGCCCACGGGCGTGGTGGAGAAGTTGGGGACTCGCTCTGGGTCCTGCAGTAGCGGTGGTGGCGACCGCTGTGATGGCAATCTACGTGCACGAGCGGGATGTGGAGCGGAAAGTGGACGTGGCGCGGCTTGAACAGTTGCGCGCGAGCGAGAAAGCGCCGATGCCACCTCAGGCCTCGCCGCAACAGGCAGCGCAGGCCGCACCTCCGGCAACACCGCGTCGCGCTCCCGCAAAAATTCGCACCAGCGAGCCGCTCGCCGCAGCGCCCCGCCCACCTTCTGCGGAACCGGATGAAACGGCTGCTGCGCCTCCACCTGAAGTCATGAGTGGACTGCTCTCTCGGCGTGAGGAGCAGGCGGAAAGATCTGGGCTTGAACGTCATAGATCGGATCACGAAGCATTCGACAGAGCGGAAACGGCGCCAAACAACGCGCCCTCTGAAGCTGCTTTGTATGACGAGGAGCGGAAGAAAGAGTCCGTGGAAGAAGCCGAACATAAGCATCAATTCGCCGCCAAGGCGCCCACGCCGCGAAGCGAGCACGACTCGGAAAGCGTTGCCCCGGGGAGCAGCGGTGGGGGCAGCACAGAACCTGCCGACGTTTCTGCGCAGCAATATGAAATGCAATCAGCCCGGACTGCGAACTCTCTCCAGTTGCATGGCATGCGCTCCATGGTGAACGTACCAACCGGCGGGTACGGCTATCACCTTCCCAGTGGACGGCCTGCAGTTTCCATCGTTTCGGCGAATCATCTTACCCTTGCCATCGACGAGAAAGGATTGCTCTTCGTTCGCGAAGACTCCGAAGGGACCTGGCAGAAAGTGAAGCGGCAATGGACCGGGCGGGCGACGGTGGTGCGCAGGCAAGCGCGGGAGAGCGGAGCAAATGCACCGTTGCCCGCCCCAGAAACTGCGGCAAATGCTCCCGCCTCGGGCGCGGTGTCTGAATCCGATACAGCCTTTGAGCTTATTAATGACCAAAGTCAGGTGTGGATCAGCGAAGACGGAAGAATCTGGACAGCGAAATAAATCCTGGCCTCCGGCATCGACGGAATACCCGCGAATTGCTCTGTTGAAAAAACGGCAAGCTGCCGACAAACCACTTACGGGAATCCGCGTGGCCGCGGCAGATAGCCGGACGCACTCGCGCCTCGGCGATGATCACACTTTGCCAGCCGAAGGGCACGATTGCTGAATTGGGGGCATTGAGCGTGAGGGCGATGGCATTGGACCAGCGAAACGCAGGCTCGGCCGCAGTGCCTTGGGCGTATCTCCGCCTTCCGCCCTTTCCGCAAGTCGCCGTCAGAGTTCTTCAACTGGCCGGCAATGAGAATGTCCAGTTGCATCAACTGTGCGACCTCATCTCCTCTGATCCAGCATTCGCCAGCGAAGTTCTAACGGTCTCCAATTCTCTGCTCTACGCGCCGCGTTATCCTTCGACGACGATTCTGCAGGCCGTGGCCGTGCTCGGCGCTAACACGCTGCAAGGAATGTGCGTGACTGTGGGCGTCAGGGCCTATCTGGGCAAGACGATGAGCTACCCCGCGATGCGTAACCTGTGGCGGCACAACTTGGCATGTGCCATCATCGCCGCGCATATTGCGAAGTCAGGATCGATCGACAAAGACACCGCATACACCGCAGGCATCCTGCATGATATTGGGCGCATGGCACTGGCAGTCATTCAACCAAAAGGATATGCTGCGCTGCTCGAGAAACATCACGGAGCCGCAGCTTCAATGCTGGAGGCCGAACGCAAGCTATTCGGCTGGGACCACTGTGAGATTGGTCGACAACTGATCGGCGACTGGAAGCTGCCGCAGAGCTTCGAAGCTGTGGTTGCCGATCATCACTCAGAAGTTCGTTCGGACGGCGACTGGAATGTGGCTGAACTGGTCAAAGTGAGCTGCACCATGGCTTCAGCAATCGGATTCGCAGCATTCTCAGGATGTGAAACGGCGAGGTATTCCGAATTGCTTGAAGAGCTGCCTGCGGCGCAACAAAACTCGTTTCATCCCGATGCGGAGACGCTCAAGAGCGAAATTGCCGAGAGCATTCACGCCATCGAGTCGGTTTGAGATTGACGTTTCACCTTGCAATGGTTGCGCCGGGTTGCAATGAATAGGCCCGCAACCCGGCGCGCTTTTTCACACACTTTGATCACGTACTACGCCCGCATCAGCTTGCGTTGCAGCTCCTCAAGTGTTTGACCCTTGGTCTCGGGGTAGAAGAGCGCCACCACAATAAACTGAACCACCGTTGCAGCTGCAAAAAACACGAACGGCGTTGCCGTACTCATCATTGTCACCACAACGGGAAACACCAGCGCAATGAGCGTATCACTGAACCAGTGACTGGCGCTGCCCACGCCCTGCCCCTTGGAACGCACCGCGGTCGGGAATACTTCGCCGATATAAACCCAGATCACAGCACCCTGCGAAACGCTGAAGAACGCGATAAAAGCGACCAGCAGCCACAACAGATCGCCGCGATGCGATTCGGTTGCGAACACCCATGCCACGCCGGCAAGGCAGCCGGCACAGCCCGCCGCACCGATCAGCAGTAACGTCTTGCGGCCCAACTTATCGATCAGCGACATGCCGACAATCGTAAACAAAAAGTTAGTGGTGCCGATGGCGATTGCCTGTTGATCGCTCGATATCTGGCTGAAGCCCGCGGCGGCGAAGATATCGTTCAGGTAATACAGGATCGCATTGATGCCGGCCAGTTGATTGAATGCGCCGATGGTGATGGCTAGAAAGAGCGGATAGCGATACTTTCTCTGGAAGACGCGCTCGTGAGCCGTCGCGTGTTCCTGCTCCAGCGCCTCTCTGATATCGGCAAGCTCCGCCTCAGGATCCGGATCTCCCATCAGTTTCAGCACCGACAGCGCTTCATCCATTCGATTCTTCGAAACCGACCAGCGCGGGCTGCGCGGAATTCCGAAGAGCAGCGCGAGAAAAACCATGGCCGGAATCACGGCGATGCCCACTTGGAAACGCCACTCCCACGCGCCGAGGTGCATGGTGCGAATCACGTAATTCGAAATGTAGGCCACCATGACTCCAAAGACAACATTCAATTGGAAGCACGCTACGAGCCGGCCACGAAGTCTGGCCGGAGCAAGCTCCGCAATGTACACCGGACCGAGCACCGACGATGCGCCAATACCCAGCCCGCCGATGAAACGAAACGTCATGAACGCAAGCCAGTTCCATGACAGCCCGCCGCCCAGCGCCGAGAGGATATAGAGCAACGCGGTAATGCGGAGAGTTTCCCGGCTGCCGAGCCTTTGTCCTACGTGGCCCGCGCCCAGAGCGCCAATCACCGTGCCAACCAACCCGATGGCTACCGTGACTCCCTTTTCCTGCGGGTTCAGGCCGTAAAGATGAACCAGCGCGTCGATTGCGCCGGAGATCACGACCGTGTCGAAGCCAAAGAGCAGGCCCGCTAAGGCTCCCGAGAGCGTGGCCCGAAACAGGCTTGAGTTGAGTCGCATTGTCCTTTCACCCTCAGGTTCCAAACTATGCTACAGACGGAATGCGAAGGCAGCAAACAGGACAACAGAGTCTGCGTTGAGATCGATTCAATGGCTTCGGAGCGCAACGCTCAAAGATGATTCTCAGGTGGTAGGCTTTGCCGGAACATCGGCGCGAGGCATGACAGCCAGTACGCGGCAGCGATGCTTGTCAGCGGCGCTCCAGGCCATCGGCATCTCGCTTTCCAGGCAGGCACAGTCGCCAGTCTCCAAAGTGTCGCGCATGCCTCCCGCGTCGAAACGCAAGCGCCCTTCAAGCACATAGACGACCGCCCCAGTCTCCTGGAATGCATCGACCGCGATGTTCGCGCCCCCTGGCGGAAACTCGACAACCTGCGCCACGAGCCGGAATCCCTCGCCCTCGGCGTTCAACGGCGTCACCTTGATCGAGTCCACGACGCGCCCATCGCCCTCAAGATGCGCCTTGCGCGTGATGGAGAGAACGTGGTGCGCGGGTTCCGAAAAGAAGTAGCTCATGCTGACCCCGTAGACCCGGGCAATTGTGGCCAGCGTTGGCAAAGTCGGAATCATGCGATCGGTTTCGAGCTTCGATAGCAGCGCGGTGGAGAGGCCTGTTTCGGCAGCCAAACGGGAGAGTGTGAGCCGCTTGCCGGTCCGCAGCGAGCGTAGCTTGAGGCCAATGCAATACGGTTCCAAAGACCATTGCGCGTAAGAAACAGTCTTGGACATAAGAAACTCCGGAATAATCTAATGGAAACTGAGAATCAGTCTACGTCAAACCGGGGAAATGTGGGTGAATTCGGGCGACCGACTGGTGTGGACCTTCGCGACACTCCCGCAAGGCTGCAACACCCTGATCCCCTCGCGGCATCTAAGACTCCAACATCGGCTTTTTCCGCGTGCGCACCCATCACCAGGAGAATCCATTATCACCATGAACATCTCCCCAACTTGCACATTCATTTCTCTGCTTCATCGAGGATTTCACATTGCAATATTGACCGCCGCGGTCAGCGCTACGGCGCTTTGCGCGGCCCAGAGTGTGCCGGCCGCGCCCGCCGTTGGCTCCGAGCCCGATGTGTTGATTTTGACCAATGGCGATATTTTGCACGGAAAATTCGTGAGCGCCACTGCAGGCAAGGTCACGTTTCACTGCGACCCGCTCGGGGACTTATCACTTTCCTGGGACAAGATCAAGGAGTTACATGCAACCGAGCAGTTCGGCGTGCTCAATCAGACAGTCGCCGTCGGCCACAAGAAGATGCACCCCCAATTCCCAGTTGGAACGATCGATGTCGCGAATCAGATGGTCACCGTTCATCCTGAAAATGCTCCGGCCGCAGCGCCTGTTCCCGTCAAGAACGCGCAATACATCATGGACAATGCGACGCTCGACAAGGAGATCGATCACGAACCGAATTTCTTCTCGGGCTGGAACGGCTCGGCCACGGCGGGCGCGACACTGGTGTCTGCGACAAGCAATCAATACACTTTCACAGGCGCGGTAGATCTCATTCGAACCATTCCAACGGTGACTTGGCTCGACCCGCGAGAGAAGACCATCGTGGGCTTCAATGAATCGTATGCGAAGATCACGCAGCCGGCGTATTCGTATCCCGCTCCGCCCCCCGGCACCGGGCTGATCGCGGTTCCGGCGATCGTAACCCAATCGTCGATTACTCATTTCGGCGCGGAACGCGATGAGTATTTCTCGCCGCGAGCCTACGCGCTTGCGCAGGCGGCATTCGATCACAACTTCGCCCAGGATCTGCAATTGCAACAAATCTATGGCGGAGGTTTCGGATGGACCCTGTTCAAGGATCCTCGCCAGGAATTGGACCTGAAGGGCACCATGCAGTACGAGAAACAGCGGTTTTCCTCGGGAACGGGCAATATGAATCAAAACCTGGTCGGCTCGACCTTCGCGGCAAATTATCTTTTGCAGCTCAAGTTACTAACCTATGCGCAGGCACTGTCTTTTATCCCCGCTTATAACCAGCCTGGCGCCTACTCTGCCTCTGAGATCGACACGGTCACCTTCCCGGCGTTCAAAAACCTCGGATTTTCTTTGGGCACAGTGGATACTTACCTGAACGACGCGCCCTTCATCGGCACGGCAACCACGCCGCCGACAAAGCCAAACTCCTTCCAATTCACGATGGGCCTGACGTACGCATTCAAATCAAAGTATTGAGCGACCAAGCTAGACCTTGAGGAAGATCTTCCTGCGGTAAAGCACCCACACCGGCAGGAAACAGACCACTGTGTAGAAAAGAGAGTAAGCCAATGCTCGCCAGCCGGGGTCGCCGATGGACAGGAACACCTGGTCGTACAGATAGCTAAGCACGTTGTATCGGTGTCCGCCGGCGGTGAAGGGTACGAGGCCGATGGCGCCCTCCAGCAGTTCACTGATTATGTAAGCAACGATGGCGTTCGAGCCGAGGACAAGCCACGGCCAGAGCAGCCGCTTGCCCCAGCCTGATTTGCCCCATCCGCGTTGCTCGACGGCCCAATACGCGACAGCGAACAAAAGCAATGACCATCCGGCTGCGACGAGAACATAGGAGCTTGTCCACATTTTTTTGTTAAGCGGAAACCAGATCGACCAGAAATAGCCTGTGGCGAGACATGCGGCAGCGCCAACCGCAAGGCCGAGCGTATTCGTCGTCATCGCGCGCCTGCCGATGAGCCAGAGCCCGGCGAGCAGACCCAGGAGGGTGGTTCCGACGGCGGGAATATCGCTGAGCAGGCCCTCAGGGTCGCGCAGATTATGGCTCGTCCAATCCTCGTAAAGATGTCCTGGCATCAGTTGCCGGTCGAGCCACGCCACGATGTTCTGGTCTTTGTCGAGAAATGGAACGTCGCGGCCCGGAACGCCCGCTCCCGGCACTGGAACCCAGCGCACCAGAATCCAGTAGCCGACGAGCACGCAAACAAGCAGCGCAACCTTGGTCCACACGCGGCGATCCCACAGGTAGAGCAGGCTCACGATCAGGTAGCAGACGGCGATGCGTTGCAAAACACCGTAAAAGCGCAGGTGGGCAAGATGAAAATACGGAAAGCCGTTAACAAGAATGCCCAGCAGGAACAGTATGGCCGCGCGTCGCAGCGAGTGCCAGGCCAGATTCGCGCGCGACTCGCCGCGCTTGAGCCGCGCTGCAACTGAAAAAACAATGGATACGCCAACGACGAAGAGAAAAGTAGGAAACACGAGGTCGGTGGCTGTCAACCCATTCCACTCGGCATGGCGCATCTCGGTCCATGCACCATCGCCGCCCTCGTTATTCACCATGATCATAAAGGCGATGGTGAGGCCGCGGAGCACGTCAAGCGATAGCAAACGCTTAGACGTCGAAACCGGCGCGGTTGCCGTCATGGAATCGCGGCTCTCCTTGAATCGTGAATGCACCTACGCTACGCGACTTGAGCACATTTCGCAAAACCTGTGCCGGAGCATTGTCGCGCCCACCCCTTTCGCTGCTAAACTCGCCCTTCAGGGGTTTCACAGGAACTTCGCTTCGTACCAGCCGGAGGCTTGCCTTGGCCGAATTTCAGCCTTTTGTTCCCGCCGATCAACACCCGCCCGAGTTCACCTTCCGCGCCATCCTGCTCGGCTCCATCTTCGGGCTCATCTTCGGCGCCGTGACGGTGTATGTAGGCTTGCGCGCCGGGCTCACCGTAGCCGCATCGATTCCTATCGCTGTGCTTTCCATCAGCATTCTTCGCGCCTTCGGCCGTGCCTCGATCCTCGAGAACAACATCGTCCAGACCACAGGAAACGCGGGGCAGTCGATCGCTTCAGGCGTCATCTTCACCCTTCCCGCCCTCGTTTTTCTCGGCTTTGATCTCGAATACTCGCGCATCTTCATGCTCGCCCTGATCGGCGGCTGGCTTGGCGTCCTGTTCATGATTCCATTGCGCCGCCAGCTCATTGTGCAGGAGCACGACGCGCTGCCCTATCCCGAAGGCACCGCGTGCGCCGACGTGCTGATCGCGGGCGAAAAAGGCGGCTCGCTCGCCAGCCGCGTCTTTCTTGGCCTCGGACTCGGCGGTGTTTACACGCTGTTTCAAAACAAAAACCTGTTCGGGGCCTGGCCAGATGCGCCCGAGTATCAGCCAGACTTCGGCCCGCAGCATGTGCTCAAGGGAGCGTCGATCAACGCCAATGCCACATCGGAATACCTCGGCGTTGGCTACATCATTGGTCCGCGTGTCGCGGGCATCATCTTCGCCGGTGGTGTTCTTTCGTGGCTCGTCATCATGCCGCTCATGTACTTTTTCGGCAAGGACCTCAGCCATCCCATTTACCCCGGCCTGGTTCCCATTGGCCAGATGGGTCCGTGGGATCTTTGGGCCACTTATATCAAGCCCATGGGCGCTGGAGCGGTGGCAGCGGCCGGCGTCGTCACGCTCATCAAGACGGTGCCCACCATTGTCAGCGCACTCGCTGCGGGACTCAAGACCATGCGCCCCGGAGCCGCGGCGCAGGCAAAGCCAATCCGCACGGAGAACGACCTCTCCATGAGCGTGGTGATCATCGGATCGCTGCTCATCATGATCTGCATGTTTCTTTTCCTGGAATTCAAGCCCGTCCCCGGCGCTTTTGTGGGCTGGGCGGCAAACCTCGCGGCCTCGCTGTTGGTCGTTGTTTTCGGATTCCTCTTTGTCACGGTCAGCTCGCGCATCGTTGGTCTCGTCGGCAGCTCGGCAAGCCCGGTTTCCGGAATGACCATCGCGACCCTGATGGCGACAGCAGCGGTGTTTCTCATGCAGGGGTGGACGGCGCCCGCATTTTCCGCGTTGGCGATCACCATCGGCGGCGTGGTTTGCATCGCCGCTTCGAATTCCGGAGACACTTCTCAGGACCTCAAGACCGGGTACATCGTCGGTTCCACGCCACGTCTGCAGCAGATTGCGCTGATGATCGGCGTGGTCGTGTCCACAGTCGTGATTGGGTTCACGCTCAACCTGATGAACACGGGCCTGCAGGAGTTCCACGCCGCATCTCAGCCCTGGAATATGAGCGCCTCGCATCCCGGCGTCACCATCCAGACAGACGCGCAGCACCTGCCCAACCAGATTCGCGTGATCGCGCCCGACGGCAAAACCACTACAACCCACCAGAAATCCGAATACGTCCTCCTCAATGCAATCGGTTCGACCGAGCTGCAGGACGGAAAGTATCTCTACTCGCCCGCCACGGGACAAATTGAGGTGCATTGGATTCAGGGAATCGGCAGCGCAGCCGCTCCAGCCCCGCAAGCACGACTGATGGCCACGGTCATCAACGGCATCCTGAGCCGCAAGCTTCCCTGGGGGCTTGTACTGATCGGCGTGTCGCTTGTGATTGCGGTTGAACTCCTCGGCATTCGCTCACTGCCGTTCGCTGTTGGAGCCTATCTACCCATCGGGACCACCCTGCCGATTTTTGTTGGCGGCGTGGTGCGCTGGATGGTCGATCAGGCCGCCAAGCGGCACGGTGAAGGCGCGGACGCTGAAAGCGAAATCTCGCCCGGCTCGCTATTCGCCTCCGGACTGATCGCCGCCGGCGGCATTGTAGGCCTCATCGGCGTTGCGCTCAAAGCCTATGAAGCCACTGCTGGCAAAGGCGACATCCTCAACTTCCCGCATACGTTCCTGGATAACAACTACGTGAGCGTTCTCGCTTTCGCCGCGCTGGCGTACGCGCTGTATTACTTTGCGAGGAAGCCGCTTAAGAAGTAAGCGCGCATCCGCCTCCCTCGCCCGCTCCGCTACAATAGTGGGAACCGCCCGCCAGTGAAGAAGCCTTGTTCGCCGGGCGCCTCATACCATTATGCTGGCAGAAAATCTTCCTGAAGCCCTCACTTTCGACGATGTCCTGCTGGTGCCCGCCTTCAGCGAGGTTGTGCCGGTGCAGGTGAGCACGCAGACGCAACTGACGCGCGCGATCACGCTGAACACCCCTCTGCTCTCCTCCGCCATGGACACCGTAACGGAGTCGCGCATGGCCATCGCCATGGCGCAGCAGGGCGGCATCGGCATAGTGCATCGCAATCTTTCCATTGCCGACCAGGCCGGCGAGATCGACAAGGTGAAGCGGTCCGAGAGCGGCATGATCGTCGATCCGGTCACCATCGGCCCCGACAAATTGATTGCCGACGCGCTGGAAGTGATGCGGCGCTACCGCATCAGCGGTGTGCCAGTCACGCAGGGCAGACGGCTGGTGGGCATCCTCACCAATCGCGATTTGCGCTTTGAAACGCGCACCGACATTCCCGTGGGCGACGTGATGACAAAGGAAAACCTCATCACCGTCCCCGTCGGCACCACGCTCGAAGAGGCGGAGCTGATCCTGCACAAGCACCGCGTGGAAAAGTTACTGGTGGTGAACGACAAGTACGAGCTGATGGGCCTGATCACGGTCAAGGACATCCAGAAAAAGTTGAAGTACCCCAACGCCAGCAAAGACGATCAGGGCCGGCTGCGCGTGGGCGGAGCCATCGGGGCTACGGGCGATTATCTGGAGCGCGCCGCAGAGCTGGTGCGCAACCGCGCCGACGCGCTGGCGATCGACTCCGCGCACGGCCACTCTTCGCGCGTGCTTGAGGCTGTCCGTGAGGTGAAGAAGCGCTTCCCCGATGTAGCAGTGCTGGCCGGAAACGTGGCTACGTATGAGGGCGCGATGGCGCTGATCGATGCAGGCGCCGACGCCATCAAGGTAGGCATCGGTCCCGGCTCCATCTGCACCACGCGCATGGTCACCGGCGCGGGGATGCCGCAGATTACGGCCATTGCCGAAGCCTACCGCGCTGCGCAGAAGCATGGCATTCCAGTGATTGCCGATGGCGGGATTAAATACTCCGGTGAAATCACCAAGGCCATCGCCGCCGGCGCCAGCTCGGTCATGATCGGCTCGCTGTTTGCCGGCGTAGACGAGAGCCCCGGCGAAACAATCCTTTACCAGGGGCGCAGCTTCAAAAGCTATCGCGGCATGGGCTCGCTAACGGCCATGAGCCAGGGCTCGGGCGAGCGCTACTTCCAGAGCTCGGCAGATTTCGGCGTGGCGGAAAGCGGGCCCGCGGACGTGGTGCAGCGCGAGCGCGCCAATGAAAATCGCCTCGCCAAGTATGTCCCCGAGGGCATCGAGGGACGCGTGCCCTACCGCGGACCTCTCGAAGCGATGGTGTTTCAGCTCGTCGGCGGTTTGCGGTCAGGAATGGGTTATCTGGGATGCGGCACGATCGCCGAGCTGCAGGAGAAGGCGAAGTTCGTGCGCATCTCCGGCGCTGGCCTGCGCGAGAGTCACGTGCACGATGTGATCATCACGCGCGAGGCGCCGAACTACCGTGTCGAGTAGCCGGCACAGCCTCCGGTTCTGGTTGATCGCGTGGTGGCCCGTCGCGGTCGGAATTGCCGTCATCGCACTGGAGTCAACCAAGTATTTTGGGGCTGATCGAACATCGCATCCACTCCGCGTTCTCGTTGAAGCGCTCTTCGGCCCGGTAAGCAACGCGAGCTGGAATACCATTCACCACCTCATTCGCAAATCCGGCCACTTTGTGGGGTATGGCGGGCTGGGATTGGCCTGGCTGCGCGCCTGGTGGATGACTTTGCCGCGCATTCGGTTTCTCTCCGATGCCGGATTGGCGCTTGTGGGCACAGCGCTCGTGGCCAGCTGGGATGAGTGGCACCAGAGTTTCCTGCCAAACAGAACTTCGTCTCCCTGGGATGTCCTCTTGGATTGCTGCGGTGCCTTGTTCATGCAGTTGATAGTTTTTATGTACTTTAGGACGCACACACCCAGGCTCCTTGACGAGCGGGATTGACGATCCTTTGCGGCGGTGAGGGGGTGCCTTTAGTCACCTACGCGGGGGTAGAAAATCGGTCATACTCTACCATGAAGTCAATCACTTAGACCTGTATTGCATTTGTCATACGTTTCCCTTGCTTCCCCCAGATACGCATGTTAAGGTAGTCTCGCTCACGGAAACTAAGCTTGGCGAAGTCGGGCCGCATCGTACTGCGGGGCGCGCAACCTTCAAGGCAATTGCCTGGATCGCGCGCGTGTTTTTCAGGTGAAGATGGGCGGCCCCTCCTGAGGCGTGGGACCGGGAGGAGCGAAGCTTGTCTGGGGTTGCTCTTCTGTCGGGCATAATCCTCAGCTTCTTGTCGTCGGCCGTTAATTCGAACTTCAGCAAAGATCCGCTAGAAGCCCATCCCTGCAAACGGCGGCGACGCACTGAATTCTCAAATCCCTGCATTAATCTGCTATGAGAGTCCTTAGACCAAGATCACGGATCGTCAGCATAAGAATGTCGGAGGAGGAGTTCTCCACTCTGCGGCGGATTTGTGTTGCCACCGGCGCGCGCAGTGTGTCGGACCTGGCGCGCGAAGCAATGCGTGGACTATTGAACGACACAAATCGGGAAGCGGGCAACAGTGCAGCGAGGGACGGGTATACCGCACAAATGCGGGAACTGGAACAGAGGGTCGACAAGCTCAGTGCCGAAATTGAGATGTTCAAGGCGGACCGCAACCTCTAGGGCCTGTTAACACTACCTGGGGCGGCGGCGACGGGAGCCGATTTTCCCCAGGTCGCGGAGCGCGGAGCGAACTGTAGCCGGCCTACTGGAGCGACAAGCGACAAAGAGATGGGGAAAATCGGCCCCGTCCCATCGGGTTGCGGCGAAAAACCGCTCATACTTCGTTGTCGTCCTAGGCGGTGGACCCGCCACAGCCGTCGTCCTCCGCCTCGTCTGAGCGGTTTTTCGCTCGCAACGCCCTCCACCCCAGGTAGTGTTAACAGGCCCTAGTGGGATCTTTGTTGGAGCAGGTACACAGAAAAACGAACGTTGACATGAATTGAGAACACCCAATCGTGATGAAACCTAGAATTCTTCTTCTTTTTCTCCTTTCCGGCACGTTGTGCGCGGGGCAGACCACACCCACCGCGCCCGGAGCGCAGACGGTTGAATGTCCAACCGGACCTGGCCCTGTTCCCGAAGGCCTGGAGTCCGTGTGCCCTCCAACCGCGAACACGGTTCCGACCACGGGGACGACGCCGTATCCGCAAGGACAAATACCTGGTGTGAATACACTTCCTTCCGGGCTCCTTCCGGCTCCCACAACAAACGCCCCGCCCCCTTACAAAGCGGTTGGCCCAATCACCACGCGGACAGAGTTCCAGATCTTCGCCGAGGACGAGGCCGGCCATCCGCTTCAGGTGTTTGGCAGAAAGCTCTTCGATGAAGTTCCCACAACTTTCGCGCCGCTTGATCGCATTCCGGTGCCGACAAATTACGTGTTGGGCCCGGGCGATGAATTGCTCATTCACGTTTGGGGAAAAATTGACCTGGATACGCGCGTCACAGTCGATCGCAACGGGCAGATCTTCGTTCCCACCGTGGGCACATTGACCGTTGCCGGTCTGCGCTATGAACAACTACAGAGCTTTCTGCATTCGGCCATCGCCACGCTCTACAAGAACTTCGACCTTAATGTAACTCTGGGTCAGCTTCGTTCGATTCAGGTGTTCGTGTTGGGGAGCGCGCGCCAGCCGGGTGTTTATACCATCAGTTCGCTCAGTACCCTGGTGAACGCGCTCTTTACTTCCGGAGGGCCGTCGGCGACCGGCTCCATGCGACACATTCAACTACGGCGCAACGATCAGGTAATCACGGAGTTTGACCTTTACGATTTGCTTCGTAGAGGCGACAAATCTCACGATGTTCAACTGCTGCCGGGGGATGTGATCTATATTCCGCCCGCAGGGCAGCAGGTGGCGATCATCGGCAGCGTCAACGAGCCTGGAATCTATGAGATCAAGGGGGATGAGTCGGTTGCTTCAGCCCTAGGCGATGCAGGCGGTGCGACAAATCTCGCCGACGAGGATCGGGTTCTGCTGGAGCGAATTGAGAATCACGAAGGCCGGCAGGCGGAGTCGTTCGCGCTGGATGACTCCGGGCTTAAGCGCACGCTTCGCGATGGAGATTTGTTGCGCATCTATCCACTTTCTCCTCGCTTTGACAACGCAGTAACGCTCCGCGGCAATGTCGGGCAGCCGGGCCGCTATGCCTGGCACGATGGAATGCGCATCTCAGACCTCATTCCCAACCGCCAGTTCCTGCTCACACGCGACTACTGGAACCAGCAGAACTTTCTTGTTCCGGAGAGAATCGCCCATCCTTTCGGCCTCGCGCCCAGTCAGTTCAATCCTCAGACAGGAATGAACGTACCAACACCGACCAACGCGCCGAATGGGGTCAATCCACAAAATCAGTTCAACCCGCAAAACGGATTCAATCAACAGCCAGGGACGAATCAGCAGAGCACAACGAACGCCCAGACTTCCCCCACGAATCAGGCTGGACCCAACACTCAACCCGGGAACAATGCTCAGGTTGGGCTCAATCCTCAGACTGGAATGAATCCGCAAAACGGCAATAATCAACAGCCGGCGACGAGTCAGCAAACGGAAATCAACACGCAAAATGAGGCCATTCAGCGCAGCGAAGCCAGTTTCGCTGCAGCCCGGAACGGCGAAGAGATCAACTGGGACTACGCGGCCATTGAACGGCTCGATCAGCACGATTTGAGCACGCGCCTGGTCGCATTCAACCTGGCCAACGCCATCGACGACCACTCGTCGACAGACAACGTTGTTCTTCAGCCCGGAGATGTTGTCACCATCTTCTCCGAGAAGGACATTCCCCTCCCCGTCGATAAGCACGCGGCATTCGTTCGCGTGGACGGCGAAGTGAATGCGCCAGGCATTTACCGCATCGGGCCAGGCGAAACGCTCCGCGATGTGGTGAAGCGCGCCGGAGGACTTACGCCGCATTCCTATCTCTACGCGTCGCAGCTCAACCGCATCTCCACCCGCCGCGCAGAAGAGATCGAAATCAGGCAGTCGACTGCCCAAATGCAGAGGGACCTCCTGGCGCGAAATGCCGCCACTTCAACAGTCGGCGCATCCAACACATCGGAGCAGCAGGCGCAATTGAGCTCTCAGCAGGCGTTGATCGCGCAGCTTGCCGCCGTGCAACCAACGGGGCGCGTGGTTCTCGCCATGAAACCAGATGCAAGTAACGTCGACGACATACCGGCCTTTCCGCTCGAAGATGGCGACACGTTTTACATTCCCCCTGAGCTGAACACCGTCCAGGTCTCTGGCGCCGTCTACAACGAGAATGCCTTCCGCTATGAGCGAAGAAAGAAGCTCTTCGCATACTTGAACGATGCTGGCGGGCCCACGCGACAGGCGGACACGAAGCGCGTTTTCCTGATCCGGGCTGATGGCACCGTAATCAGCCGGCAAACCCGTGGCGATTTCTGGCGCTCGGATTTTGACAAGACGACTTTGCTGCCCGGAGATGCAATCATTGTCCCTCCGAAGTTGAAAGGGCCAAGCACGTTCATCCAGCAGCTTCCTTACTTCACGCAGATTCTCTCGCAAACCGCCCTGACGGGCGCAGTGCTCGGTGCAACTTACTAGCGAATCGGCAAATCATGATGAAACAGAATTCAACGATGGTGCAAGAGGAAGTGACGACACACAGACGGGTCTCGCCCGAAGAACAGAGGCCCGTGCCTGCATGGTCCTTCTTTGGTGCTCTCACCCATCTGGCGCGCGGCAAGCGCCTCGTGTTGCTGGTTACGGGAATTGCATTTCTCATTGGGATCGTTGTGAGTTTGTTGCTTCCGGTGAGTTACACGGCGACAACCAAGATCATGACGCCACAGCAAACGCAGCCCTCAGCAGCGATGCTCATGAGCCAATTGGCAATAAACCCTGCCGCCACCAATCCGCTGTCCGTCGCGACCGGCGGCCTGAGCCTGCGGAATCCCAATGAACTTTACCTGGGCCTGTTGGCCTCGCGGCCCGTTGCGGACGGCATCATCGCGGAATTCGGCCTCTCCGGCGTTTATCACGCCAAGGACATGACGGCAGCTCGAAAGGCGCTTGCCGACCGCACAATCGTCACCTCGGAAAAAAGTACGCTGATCTCGATTTCCGTTACAGATACAGACAAGAAACGCGCTGCCGCCATCGCCAATGCCTACCCTGAACAACTCCGCAATCTGACAAAGAACCTCGCTGTGACCGAAGCTTCGCAGAGACGCCTGTTCTATGAGCAGCGATTGAAGGATGCAAAAACGGACCTGGTGAATGCTGAGCTTGCATTCCAGCAGATTCAAAAGCAAAAAGGACTGATTCAACTGGACGCTCAGACCAAAGCGCTTATTACTTCGCTGGCCGATCTCCACGCTGAGGTTGCGGACAAGGAAGTGCAACTACAAGCGCTGCGATCCTACTCGACCGAACAGAATCCCGAGGTGCAGTTGCTGGAAAGCCAACTCTCGTCGCTTCAGGATCAAACGGCGAAGCTTGAAGAGCGCAGCGGTTCGCCGGAATCGGGCGGACTGGACCTGGCGGATGTTGCCGGCGCGGGCGCCGATTATTTGCGCGCGGAACATGAACTCCAGTACCGCCAGGCCCTGTTTGATCTGCTCCTGAAGCAATATGATGCCGCCCGGTGGGATGAGTCGCGCAACGCTGCGGTGATTCAAGTGGTCGAAGATGCTATCCCGCCTGATGCGAAATCCGCGCCGAGACGGACTGTCATCGTCCTAGTATTTACGGCTTTGGGGTTGTTTGGCGTTTGGCTCTATATTTTGGGGCGTAACATGGTGGCCAGCAATCCCCGCCTTTTAGAGTTGCTGGCGGAATTCACGTCGGTGCCTGTCAACGAGTGAGCACGCCAGAACGCTGCAATGAGTTGTGGAGCGGGAAAACGTCCCAACATCGCAAGCATCTGATTTGGTCCTATGTCTCGACTTCGGGGGCCAACGCGCTTCGCGTGGGACTCGGCGCCATTTCGGGCCTGATGGTGTCGCGATTGTTGATGCCGCGCGGGCGCGGCGAACTGGCAATCCTCCTCTACTTTCCCGCGCTTATGGGGGCGTTCTTCAGCCTGGGTACGCCGCAGGCGATCACTGCACTGATCTCCAAAGACCCAAAGCATCCAGAAGAGATTTTGACGACTGGCTTCCGCCTCGCGGCTCTTCAGGCCCTCTTGGCGATTCCGCTCTTCATGCTTTGCGCGCCCCTCACGTTAACCGGCGACAATCGCCAGTTAGCCATCCCGGTGCAAATCTCCTGCGCGTGCGGCGCTTTCATGATTCTTGTGCCGTACTTCAACGCCATGGCCTATGGCTTGAAGCGCTTCACATGGGTCAACGCGGTAATGCTTGCCGGCCAGGCGAGCTACGTAGTCGCACTCATTGTCTTGTGGCTTACGGGGACCCTCACACCGCTCGCTGCCGTGCTGTCGGCGCTCGGCAGCCAATTGCTCCAATGCCTTCTGCATCTCATTCACATCAGACCATCGTGGCTGAATCGGAGGCTTCCTCGTGGCGCCTACCGTCAATGTTTGGGACTGGGAATCCGTTTCGCAGCGCCCAGCTTCGCCGCCGTGGTGTTGCTCAATGCGGATCGAGCCATCCTCATTCGCACAACGACGCTTGAGCAGATTGGTTACTTCGCCATCGCCTTCGCGGTCGCGATGCCGATAACGGTCACAACTGAGGCCTTCACGCAAATTGGTTTCGTCGAAGTTTCAAGCGCCGAGAATGCTGATTCTTCGCTGGCCCTCATGCTGCGCCGGTTCCAAATGGCGCAGGTGGTTGCCGGGGCAAGTTTTCTTCTCGCCTGCGCTCTTGTGGGTCCAGTGATCCGCTTCGGCTTTGGGAAGGCATATCTGAGCGCGATCCCGGCTGCATATCCTTTGGCGCTTGCAATGTCGCTCAGAGCCATGACGAGGACCCTGGAAAACAATCTGCGCGGCCTCCGCTTCATCGTTCCGGGCACAGTCGGTGCTGCAATCAACCTCACTGCGCTTGTTCTTCTCAGCATCGCCCTCGTGCCCCGCTGGGGAGCCCTCGGCTTCTGTTACGCCGTCCTGATTGCAGAGGCGATTTACCTGACTTGTTTGGGGCTCTATCTCACGACGCAGCAAGGTGTCCGCCTGCCATCGTTGTGGGGATTTCGGCCCAGCATTGTTCGCGCCATGACGCTCGCGATGGTTGAACTTTTCAAAGATAAAGTCCTGGCGGAAAACAGAAACGAAGAGGTTGCAAAGAGCGCGTGCTGAAGAGTGAGCCAGAGACGCGGGCGATTCCGTGGCGCCGAATTCTTCTATCGGTCATTTTGATCGTCGCCGTGGCCCTGTTCGTGCGAGGCGAGCGAGTTGACGCGCCGGGCGCCGGAGTTCTCGCCGCGCTCTTACTTTTCGTCTCTGCCGCAATGTTGCTTCGCGCGACGGTCAAGACTGGCAGCTTCATCAATGGATATACGCTGGTGCTCGGCACATTCCTGCTGACCTACCCGTTGTCGGCGTTCGTTCACCTCACCGGCACCGATTACATATCCCTCGGCTTCTATGAGATTGCGGCCCTTGATCGCCATACACAAATCCACCATGTCTATCTTTCGCTCGCGCTCGTACTTTTAGCGCAGTTGGCGCTTTGGTGGGGACTTGCGCCTGGGCGTCCTCCGGCCCTGCTGAACGGTCCGCACATAGTCCGCGTGCGTTCTACTCTGCTCATCCTCGCTGGAGCTGTATTCACACTTGTAGGCATCACGGGATCATACATGCTTTTTTCCAGTTCTGGTGACCTGGTTGGAGACGTTGCGACCATCGACCGGGCAAGGCAGCTCTCCGAGGGAAGCGCCCGCTACGTGTTCATGTCCACCTGGCTGTCCTGGGGCATCATTTTTCTATTGACTGCATTTCTCATTTCGCAATTCAGCAAAGTTCATCCCAAGGTCACGCTTGCCGCGCTTGTTGGCGGATCGGCTTGTATGTTCCTGAATTTATTTTGGACGGGCAGCCGGTCAGAAAACCTGCTGGCAGTTTTGCCGTTGTTTTTTGTCGTGCACAGAATCGCTCCTCGTCATTTCCGCCCCTTCGCTCTGGTTATCACCATGGGAATCGCGGGCCTGGTTGTTTTCGAAACCATCGCGCGAACGGCTACGATGCTAAACGGCGGCCTCGATCTTCTCGTTCAAGGCCAAATAAGCCCGAGCCAATTCCTCGCCAATCAACTGGCCGCTGTTCTCGACTGGCAAATGGGAAGATACCCGACGATCAGCCTTGCTTTCGACATGGTGAACCGATACGGACACGCATTCGGGTCGACTCTGCTTCAGGGCCTGGCCATGATGGTCAACGCCCCGGCGACTTTGTTGCACATCCCTCTTAAAGTTCCGGAACCGGAAGCAATGACGGCGCTGGTGGGACAGTACATTTATCAGGATCCTTCGATCAATGGCGTCGTGCCAGGGACCCTTGCGGAATTCTACTTTAACTTCGGCACGCTCGGTGTAGTCGGAGGTTTCTTTCTCATCGGCAGAATCGCGAAATATTGCATTTCGACGGCGCAATCCGCGACGGACATGGGAACCTTGCTGCTCAGCTTTTATGCCATCACTATGCTATGTCTTTGGACGATACCCATGACGGCGACGCTCGGCGTGTACCTGCTCGCCACAAGAGGGTTGCCTATTCTTGTCTTCTGCGCCATCGAGCTGACGCTGAGCAGATTTGCGAATCTCGCCCCGCAAGCCGCGGCGCAAGTTCTGCCCGCGTAGCAAGCCGGGCGTGCGGTTTCCAGATCCGAGAGTTTCGTGCAACGATACTCTCCGTGGGCCATCCGAGCAAAAGACCAGAACATGACGAAGCGCTTCTCAATCTGCATCCCCGCGTTCAATCGCCCTGCAGAGCTGTCCGATCTGCTCAAGAGCATTGCTTTAGAGCCGCCTGGGGGGGATTGGGAGATCGTGGTAAGTGAGGATTCTTCGCCTCGGAAAGACGAGATTGCGGAAGTAGTTCAGCAGTTCACGCAGGCTCACAAACTGTTGAATGTCCGCTTTCTGACAACACCTGCGAACCTCGGGTATGACGGCAATCTACGCTTTCTTATCGATCACGCGGAGGGGCAATACTGTGTATTCATGGGCGACGACGATCTGTGGTGCGCCGGTGCATTGCAGAAACTTTCGAAATTGACAGAGGCGAACCCAAATCTAGGCGTAATCTTGCGCGCGTGGCAAACTATTTCAAAAGACACTGGTGAAGTGCTGGACGTGCACCGGTATTTCCCAACTGACCGAGTATTCAATCCGGGACCGGAAACAGTGGCGGCATTTTTCCGAAGGTCGGTCTTTATTTCCGGCCTCGCAGTGCGCACTGACATGGCGCGCGCCATAAGGACCGACGAATTCGACGGAACTTTGCTTTATCAACTGTACTTAGTCGGCAACATCCTTATGACGATGCCGGGCTACTATATGTCGCGGATGACCGCGCTCCGCCGAGCTGGCGGCGATCACTACTTCGGGTCAAGCGAAAGCGAGCGCGGGCGATTTGCTCCGCTCCAGCTAACCCCGGAGCATTCGCTCAACTTTGTTCGAGGCCTTTTCGCAATTGCCGGGAGCCTGGAGTCGGCACATGGCCTGCTGGTGGGCCGCCTCATTCGTTCCGATATCGCGCGCTACTCCTACCCGCTTCTTGCTATCCAGGCACGAAAAAGTAGCCGATCCTCTTTCCGACACTACGTGGCAGCCTTGTCTGAACTCGGACTGGGTAAGTATTTGTCATTTCGCATTTATCGGATAGCGCTTTCGCTGGCTGGATTTCGCGCCTGTGACGCGATCATCGAAGCATGCAAGCGAATGGTCGGTTCCACTCCCGTGATGGGCGGGGCGCGCGGCATTCGACCATCGTGAACAGACTCGTTTCTCGGAATCTCTATGGCTGTGCGTGGCGGAAATAAAGTCGAGTCCGTCCTGCTTGTCCGCTCGGCCTTTGGAGAGATCTACGAGCTTGCGTGGCTGAAAGCTCTCCGAGACCTTGGGATAAAGGCCGAACTCTTCGATACCCACTCCTATATCCCAACCAATCTGGCTGGCCGGATGGAACAGCGTTACTTATTTGGCCCACATATCCGCAGAGTGAACCGGATGGTGGTTGAGCGAGCAAGACAGATGGACCCGGACGTTGTGCATTTCTATCTAGGGCACCATTTCACCGCGGAAACGATAGAAAATGTCGCACAGATCGCGTTTGCCTCAGGCTCACACTGCGACGATCCATTCGGCAGACCGGATCACAGAGAATACCGGCTTCTTTTGAAAGCCTTGCCGAAATACGACGGGTATCACGTCAATAGGGAATGCAACCTCGCCGAAGCCTCCGCATGCGGAATCAAGCGCGTCCGCGTCCTCATGATGTACTACATTCCCTGGCTTCATTACCCGTGCTCTCTGACCGCGCAGGAACAGGCGGATTTTGGGTCTGAAGTCGTTTTCGCTGGACATATGGAGCCCGGTCTTCGCATTGATTGCTTGACAAAGATCGTGCGCGCTGCCATTAGGTGCAGGATTTTTGGCGGTGAAACGGGATGGGACTCCACTCTGGCCAGTGACGTCTACGAGAGCGTGCGGCCAATTCCCAATTTGAGAGGAACGGACTACCGTAAGGCACTATGCGCGAGCAAGATCGGCGCTTGTTTCTTCAGCAAATGGAATCGCGATCAATATACCAATCGGTCATGGGAGATTCCAGCCTGTGGCGTCTTTCTTCTCTCTGAGAGAACCTCCGCCATGCAGGAATTCTACTGTGAGGGGAAAGAAGCCGAGTTTTTTGAAAGTCCCGAAGAATTCGTCGATAAGGCGCAATTCTACCTGCGCAACGATTCAGAAAGAAAGCGGATTGCCGCTGCCGGATATGCGCGCGTAGTTGCTTCGGGAAACGATATTTACAGCAGAATGAGGCAGTGGCTGGAGGACGCGGCAAAGTGGCGACATGAAAAGCAGCTTGACAGTTGATCTGCCATTTGCACCGTTGACCTAACTGTGCGAACGGCTTCGGAGGGATCCTCGAAAAATGGCCGACCTTCCCGGTTGCCCATCGTGCGGCCAGCGCACCAACGGCGTGATTAATTCCAGCGGTGCGATCAAGCTTCGACGATGTTCTACCTGTGACCTCGTCTTCGCTGACCCAATGGCTGTTGTGGATCCGTCATACTACCAAGAACACGTCGTCTATTCGCACAAGACGGTGTGCGACGCTCAGGGGGAGCGCGCGCATCTTGACGGCCGGCGGATTGCCTGGATGGAGGCATTGACGCAACGGGGATCCAAGACTCTCGATATTGGCTGTGGATCGGGAGCATTTGTGGCCTGCTCGCGCGATGCTGGACGGGACGCCTACGGCATCGATTTCAACGATCTGGAAATCAGCCTCGGCAAGACTGCCTTCCACCTGGATGGTTTCCTCATGACAAACGACGTCCTTTCAATGCCGGAGGAATGGTCCGGGTTCGACCTGATCACAATGTTTGAGGTGATCGAGCACCTTCCCAATCCGAAGCAGGTGATTCAGGAAGTCTACCGGCGCCTGAAAGACGGCGGATACCTGGTTCTATCCTGTCCTAACGAGCGGAGATGGCAGCCTGCGGGCCGCATCTTTGTCGACTATCCGCCGCATCATCTGACGCGATGGACTCCAAAGTCCCTTCAGCGATTCCTGGAGAGTAACTCCTTCGAATGGATCGAGACCGAGATTGACGCGAGTTTGCGCGATATTCTTTGGACTGCTTATGTTAATCGGCGTGCACGAAGTAAGTCAGTGACTTCAGCCCCCACTCAAAACGCAAAGCACTCATCGAACTGGAAGTGGGCTCTCGATCGGGTCTTGCGCGTAGTCTGCCTGCCCTTTGACGCGCTTTTGAAGATTCTTCACATCGGAACCCTGGGGATGCGGGTAGTTGTGCGAAAACCAATGTACCGCTCCTGACTGGACGGCATGGCGCCGATGACCAGTTAGGCACTCGCAGGCCTGTTAGCTCATCGCCGGGAAAGCAGAATGGAAATCCCGATTACAGACTCGCTGGAATTCTCCAAGACCGATGGATAATGCGCCATTCTGTAGACTTTGCGGTTCGCCGCAGGTCGAGGAAGTAATCGTCGAAGAACATGACTCTCTCATCTATCATGTCGTGCGTTGTTCGAGATGCGAACTCATTCAAACAGCCGAGCACTACGCGGACTTATCTCCAGACTACGTCGACCTGGACGCCTCCGCGATCGACGAGAGCCGTTTGTGGAGTCAGGGCGGCGAGCATAGGCTTCCAGCGTTCGACCAATGGCTGGCATTTGTGTCGCGCTTTCGAACCGAGCAAAGTCCACGGTTATTAGACGTCGGGTGCGGTACAGGCGGGTTTCTGAAGTTTGCTTCCGCGAACGGCTTTCTCGTCTATGGATTCGACGCATCCAAAGCACAAGCTGAGTATGCGCGAACATTATTCCCCGATGTGCGGCGAGCGAGTAGCCTCGATGCCTATCTTAAACTTCTTGGCAGACCTGACCTGAAGTTCAAGTTCGTCACGCTGTGGGATGTCTTCGAGCACATAAGGAACCCGGTCTCGTTCTTGCAGCAACTAGCGGAAGCGCTAGAACCCGGAGGACACCTGTTCATCTGTGTTCCCAACGGCGGAGCCATCCCATGGAAGATTCGGGTGCGTCGCATGCTGAACAGGCCCTTGGATCTCGCACCCTGGGAGCATGTTTTTTATCATTCCATTCGCTCACTTCGGGAATGCATTGAAGCCGCCTCACTCGAGCTAGTTCACAGCGGAGCGGTCGCCTGCTATCCACGCCCACTCTCGCTTTTCGAACTTTGCAGGCGAGCGGGCTTCTTTTTGCTGAGAGCTACCCCCGATCTATCGCCACAAATCTTCGCGTGGGCACGAAAGCCACCTGCAGAACTTTCCCAGCGACGATTTCCGGGAAGTGAGCATTGAGCATGAATGGGCGGACACTAAGCTGAAGATGCTTGAAAAGGATCCCCTTTATGACACGGGATATCATTCCCAAAGACACGCCCATTTGATGAGCGAGGATGAATATTTCTGGGCGCGCGCGGAAGCGTCAGCACGTCTCTACTTTTCCTCCGAAGAACGATCGAAGCGAATCTTCGAATATGGTTGTGGAATAGGCCAGGGAATCGCCGCGCTGCCGCATGCTTCTGGATGGGATGTCAGCAGCGAAGCTCGTGAGTTCTGCCTGCGTCGAAATCTTAAGGTCTATGAAAATATCGACATGGTCCCGAAGAAGGCATGGGATATTGTCCTCTGCAGGCATGTGTTGGAGCACCTGGAGAACCCACTTCAGCATTTGCAACTGATGCGGGAGCTCATCGCGGAACACGGCGAGCTCTTGATTGTCCTCCCGCGCGAGAGACACAATATTGCTTCCTTCGCGCCCGATCTCAACCAGCATCTGTACTGCTGGAACTTCAGAGCCATCAATAACCTATTGCAAAGGGCAGGATTTCAGCCTCACTTGAACCGCTATGCTTATGTACTGGGCTACCGAGTTCTGCTGCCGGTGAGGCGGATCCTCGGGCCTGACGCCTACTTTTATGCCACCATGATCGTGGGTTATCTCAAGCGCAATGGCGAACTCATCGTGCGAGCTAGAGTAAAGTCAGCATCACCCGCGTTCGACCTTTAAGAGCGGGCTTCTGGCTTCCGTCCTTGCAGGCAAAAGAGATCTCTTCCTCGTGATTCTGGACTCCCATCATCGTTTGGTGAACCGTTCGCACAAGTTTGAGATTTAGGCAGATCTGGTTAAATTGACAACCACCCAATGCACGCCCTTTCCAGAAAGCCGTTGAGAGTTGGATTCCTGACCTACGATTTGCAATGCAACACGGAAGACGCGCTTTTTGAAGTTGCGCAGGTGGCTTCATTCTCAATGAAGGCGTTTCCGCTTTATGCGCATAGCGATCAGGAGCACTCGAGGGTTGCTTATCGTCCGGCCACAGCGCGCGGAAAGCACCTTGGGGTCAACGTCCAAGGCAGCACTCCCGAGGCGTTTGTCTCCAATCCCGAATGGCGGGTGGGCCTGGCCTGTGCGCGCGAATCTGATGTAGTAATTCTGAAAGGCCTGCTCGGCCTGGGAGCAATTTGGTGCGCGTTTTGCGCGCGCCTTTTCGGCCGGGTCGTGATCTCTACCAATCAGACTCTGCCGGTTAAATGGGAGAGGAAGCGGCGCTGGTGGGTCCGATTGTCAAAGCGATTGTTGCTTCGTTTGTGCCGCTACCACATCTATCAGAGCCCCGCTGCATTCCAGGTTCTCACCGAAGTTTACGGCTGCGCTCACGACCGGCTGATCTCTGCCCCATACGAAGGCGGCGCCTCGCTCTTCAGGGAACTCCTCGTCGAAGTTGAACCGAGTGCAGACACGCGGCGCGATTTCGGCTTTGATGCAAACGCGGTCTTTCTATATGCAGGGAATCTGCATTCCTTCAAGGGCGTGGCGGATATTGTCAAGGCGGCGCGGCTGATTCCCCCCGATGAATCTTTCCTCTGTGTTTTCGTTGGACCCGAGGAGCCGGGCAGCAAAGATGGCGCGACGATCGAGCATTTCACGCAACTGGCCCGGTCGATCGGTGTCGAGCATCGGGTGCGCTTTCTCGGACCCGTCTCACCGGAAAAGCTCGCCGAGATTTACAGCTCAGTCGATGTCGTGCTGTTGCCCACACATAAAGATTGCTTCCCAAAAGTGCTGGTTGAGGCCGGACTGGCCGGCAAGCCATTAGTGACGACGAGCGCTTGTGGATCGGCGGGACTGATTGTGCAGGACGGCGTGAATGGGTTTGTCATCGAGCCCGGTGACCTTTATCAGTTAGCGCAAGCTATGAAGAAACTCCTTGACCCCGCGCTGCGCGCAACGATGGGTGCGCATTCGAAGGAGATCGTCGATCGGACTTGCAGAATGGATCTGGAAGTCCAAGGCTATCTCCAAGCCGTTGCGCTGAGCGTTGTGCACGCTGGTCCGCTGCAAAGCGCCTGATTTCGAGACTCGTTCGCACGCCTTTTTCAGGCAGCCCTTTCATTCGTGCCCCATGTCCAGTCCGCAATATCGACTTTCCGTCCTTACCAATTCAGTTTCGAGGATGAATGGCGGGATCTTCGATGCCATGCGCAATCTTACCGCCGCAATTGCCGCGGACAAGCGTTATCTCCCCGCGGTGTTCAGCGCTCGCGATGCTTATACGACAATTGACGAACCGCTCTGGGGTGAAGTTACCACCCGAACGTTTCCGGTTCGCGGCCCGCGTATCTTCGGCTACGCGCCCGGGATGGCCCAGGCGCTGGAAGCGAGTCGTGCGGACATCCTTCATGTTCACAGCATCTGGATGTATCCCTCTGTTGTGGCCAGGCGTTGGGCGCGGGAGGCGCGGCCTTACGTTGTTAGTCCGCATGGACTTCTCAAGCCGCAGGCACTGCGAAACTCGCGGTGGAAGAAGCGGTTGGCCGCTTTGCTCTATGAAAACGAGCACCTGCGCCGCGCGGCTTGCCTCCACGCTTTGAACGCTGCCGAGGCGGAAGCATTCCGCGCCTATGGATTGAAGAATCCGATTTGCGTGATTCCAAACGGCACAACATTGCGGAATGATGTCGCTCACGAACAGCCGCCGCAAAGCAAGTCGATTCTTTATCTCGGAAGAATTCATCCATTAAAAGGACTGCGCAATCTGGTGAAGGCATGGGGCGCGGTCCGCGATGATGCGGCGGTAGTCGGTTGGCGCCTCACGATTGCAGGATGGGACCAGAATCACCATCGAGATGAGTTGGTGCGGCTCGCGAACCAGCTTGGGGTTGGTTCCAGCATTGACTTTCTCGGTCCACAGTTCGACGCGGACAAAGATCGCTGCCTGGCCGCGGCGTCCGCATTCATACTGCCCAGTGAAAGCGAAGGCCTGCCTATCAGCATTCTCGAAGCATGGTCGTGGGGGCTGCCGGTCCTAATGACGCGCGAATGCAATCTTTCCGAGGGTGCTGAAGCAGGAGCCGCCATCATTGTGGATTCAGACATGAATAGTATCGCCGCGGCACTGCGCCAATTGTTTTCCATGACAGATCGAGAGCGCGATGCAATGGGTTGCAACGGGCGACGTCTTGTCGAAGAACATTACCAATGGCAGCGCATCGCGAGAGCCATGACTGAAGTGTACGACTGGATTCTAGGACGTGGACCGAGGCCTGATTGCGTACAGATTCAATAGCAGTTCGCGAAAGATGATTTGTAGTGCGAGAATCTCAAAGCAGATCCAAGACCGCATCAGCTCCATTGGGATTGGCTCCTTGCGCAAGAATTATCGTCATCAGTCAGTTCTTTGGCCCGGATCAGTCGTCTGTGGGACAGTTTCTGGCTGACTTTGCAAATGGCGCCGCGGAAGCAGGCCATGATGTCCGCGTGATCTGCGGCACAACAGGTTATGCGGCTCCGGAAGTTGCGGCGCCGGGCGCCGCACAGCGCGAGAACTCCAAAGGCGCCAGGAAATGTTTCGCCGGCGGAGGCACGATCGCCGTTGTCAGAGTCAGGACTGCGACGTTCTCGCAGAGCAGAACGCGCAAGATTCTTTCCTATGCCACCTTCTATGCGGGCGCGGTTTGGAGGGCACTGTGGATTCCTAAGGCAGATGTTGTTTTGACACTCACAGCTCCGCCGGGGCTGGCATGGATTGGCTGGCTTGTTAAACGGATACGCGGCTGCCGCCATGTGACCTGGGAGATGGATGTGTATCCGGATATCGCTGTCGCCCTCGACATTCCCGTTGCCGGATGGACCTCTCAAGTGTTGGATTTTCCGAGGCGCCGCGCGGATGCGGTGATCGCTCTCGGTCCTTGCATGAAGGCCCGCCTGCTAGAACATCGAATTGCCGAAGATCGGATTGTCATCGCGGAGAATTGGGCAGATGGGCAGGCGATTGTTCCTTTGCGGTTTCCCACGCCACGACCACTGCGCATTCTCTACTCGGGAAATTTTGGGCTAGCGCACGACATGGGGACCATCCGCGCTGTGATGGAGCGTTTGGCGAATTCTCCTGATTTTCTGTTTGTTTTCGCCGGTGGTGGTCTGGCGCGCCGAGAGTTGATTGACTTTTGCCGAGAGCACGGGATGGGGAACGCCTCTTTCCCGGGCTACGTTCCATTGCTGGATTTGGGTGCAAGTTTGGCTGAGGGCCACGTTGGCTTCGTTACGCAGAAGCCATCAACCATTGGCGCCGTCGTGCCAAGCAAGATTTATGGGTTAATGGCAGCCGGGAGGCCAGTCCTCTTTATCGGTCCAGCTGCGGCTACGCCCGCCCTTCTCATTCAGCGATTCGATTGCGGCTGGCGCTTCAATTGTGGTGATGAAGAGGGCGTACGCTCATTGCTCTTGCGCCTCCTCGAACATTCAGAGGAGATCGAGAAAAAGGGGATGAATGGCCGCGAGGCCTTCATCGAGAGTTACGACAAGCCCGATGGTGTGGCACGAGTGATGCACGCCCTGGGCTTGGAAACACGGAACGATTCCTCGAGTGGACCCTCCAATTAACGCTGATCGATTCCTTGCATCAAATAGTAAGTTTCCCGATGAGCCAACATGAATGAACGGGTATTGGTGACGGGATCGAATGGATTTGTGGGGAAATATGTTTGCCACAAGCTCCTCGCATCGGGATTTACTCCGGTTGCCGGGGTCAGGGACCCCAGGGTTTGGCCCGAGCTGCAGCGGGCCGTTCCAGGATTGACGGAGGTTTCCCTTCTGGGAGATCTCGGTGCAAATCCGGATCTGCGAGATTCGCTTTCCGGCACATCGGTCGTTGTCCACCTGGCGGCCCGCGTCCACGTGATGAGGGAGTCCACCCGCGATCCATTGCAAGAGTTCAGGAGAGTGAATGTTGAGGGCACCAAGTCCATCGCTCTCGCTGCGGCCGCAACAGGTGTTCGGCGTCTGGTTTTTGTGAGCACGGTGAAGGTTCACGGTGAGTCAACCTCCGGAAATCCATTTGACCACGGCACCCCCCTCAACCCTCAAGATCCCTACGCGATTTCAAAATGGGAGGCGGAAGAGGAGCTTCGCGCCATTGCGGCAAAGAGCGGGATCGAGGTCGTCATTGTTCGCCCCCCGCTCGTTTTTGGTCCGGGAGTTGGAGGAAATTTTCTACGGCTCACCAAGCTTGTCGATCGCGCTCTGCCTTTGCCCTGGCCCAACGGAGCGAATTGCCGCAGCATGATCGGGGTCGACAATCTCGCGGACTTTTTGGTGCGATGTGTCGGCCATCCGAAGGCCGCCGGTCAGAGTTTTCTGGTGAAAGACTCCGAGGACATTTCGACACGTGAGCTGATTTCTCGCTTGGCGCGGCATTTGAATCGCCGCCCGAGACTGTTTCTCGTTCCGGAGCCTTTGATCCGTTTGGCGGCCAGGCTCGCTTCGAAAGAGGATGCTGTGAGCAGACTTCTGGATTCGCTGGTGATCGACTCCGGAAATGCACAACGGTTGCTGGGGTGGTCTCCGCCCATGACTCTCGACGACGGCTTGGCATTGACCGCCCAGTGGTATCGGGAGTCCCGGCAGTCAACAGCGGCGAAGGCTAATTGATGCGAGCCGTCGTTCTACTCTTCGCCATTTCTGCTCTCATCACCGGCTGCGTTCGCTGGCTGCTCGCGCGGCACGGTTTAATGGATCTCCCCAACGTTCGCAGCTCTCACACAGTCCCCGTTCCGCGTGGAGGCGGCGTGGGAATCGTGATAGCTTTCCTGTCTGCGGTTGCGTGGATTCTGGTCAGGCATGTTATCGTTGCCAGCCTTGCCCGGGCGCTGATCGGAGGCGGACTCGCGATTGCGACGGTCGGATTTCTTGACGATCGCTTCAAGTTAGCCGCGTGGCCGCGAATTGTTATTCACTCAGTCGCTGCCGTATGGGCAGTTTGGTGTCTCGATGGAATGTGTCCCGCGCATTTCAATGATGGCGGTGATCTCTGGGGCTGGATTCGCAGGTGCGCTGCATTCGCTGCATTGGTCTGGCTTACAAACCTTTTCAACTTCATGGATGGAATCGACGGATTAGCCGGTGTGGAAGCCGTCAGTGTGAGCGGGCTCGGTGCAGTCCTGGTGCTCCACGATGGTTTGCCGAGTGTTGCGCAACTTTTATTCATGCTGTCTGCCGCGAGTCTTGGATTTCTAGTTTGGAACTGGCCCCCGGCCAAAATCTTCATGGGTGACGTGGGAAGCGGATTCCTCGGTTTCACGCTGGGCACGCTTGCGCTCTTCTCCTCGAGGACAAGCCCAAAACTTACCTGGCCTTGGTTGATCCTGCTGGCCGCCTTCGTCGTCGACGCAACTGTAACTCTGTTGCGTCGCCTGTTTCAGCACGCGCGTTGGTATGAGGCTCATCGCAGTCATGCCTATCAGCATGCCGCCCAAGCCTTTGGCAGTCATGCGAAGGTGACATGCGCGGTTGCAGCCATCAATATTGGATGGTTGTTTCCGCTGGCATGGGCTGCGTCGCGCTATCAGCAAGCCGCACCCATATTCGCTGCGGCTGCCGTCGTCCCGCTTGTGTATATGACTTTTCGATTTGAAGGGGGCCAGGAGCGGCCTTCCTCAAGCCTCGTTTCTCAGGATTGATTCGACTGGTAAATCGTCCGAACATACTGATGAATGGCATTTTTGAATTTTCCTTCCCGGTTGCGTGTTTCACGAAAGTGAGTGATTGAACATGAAAAAGGAAACCGGGTTTCTTGTCCGAAACATCGCTGTGCGCCGGGTTCTTATCTGGGCGACGCAGGCTTTCATCTTTGCTGCCTCGGCCGTCGCGGCGTTTTTGCTTCGATTCGATTTCAGCGTACCGGCATTCTATCTCCGCTATCTTCCTTATGCACTTGCCATATGGCTGCCTGCTAAATTCGTCGTATTTTACGCGGCAAAGCTTGATCGAGGTTTTTGGCGTTACCTCTCCGCGATTGACCTGGTCCGAATTTCAGTTGCAAATGTCATCGCCTCAATCATTGGCTTTTTCTTCATACGCTGGCTGGCCCCTCCAGGCTTTCCGCGATCGATTTACGTTCTCGATTTGATGGTCTGTTTCTCTGGCACGTGCGGACTTCGACTTCTGGCTCGCGCAACATCGAGATTCAGCTCGCAAGCGCGGAACAACAATGTATCGCTGAAAAGGACGCTGATTTACGGCGCGGGTGACGCGGGTAACACGCTTCTGAGGGAAATTCGCAACAACTCCAGACTTGCTTATCGAGTGTGCGGCTTCGTTGACGATGATTCCAATAAGGTCGGTTTGCGCATCGCCGGCGTTCCGGTGCTCGGTACTGGCGAGACAATCGGCGCCGTTGTAGCACGGCACAGAATAGTATCTGTTCTAATCGCCATTCCGTCTGCGACGGGCATGGAGATGACGAGGATTTTGGAATTATGTCAAGCCACCGGCGTCGAATTCAAAACCGTGCCCGGGCTAGGTGAGGTAATTGAGGAGCGTGGGCTGGCCGGCCAGATTCGGGAAGTGGCAGTTGAGGATTTACTTGGGCGCACACCAGTGCACCTTGAAGAAGGTTCGATCAAAAGTACGCTCGAAGGCAAGGTCGTCCTTGTTACAGGCGCCGCGGGATCGATCGGCTTCGAACTGTGCCGTCAAATTGCGCGCTTCCACCCTGCCGGCATCGTTGGATTCGAGATCGCCGAATCGGCGCTATTCGAGATTGACCGCGAAATGCGCCAGTCTTTTCCTCGAATCCCGTTTTACCCCGAGATTGGGAGCATTCAGAATCGCGATCGACTGGACGAAATCTTCAGGCTTTACAAACCGGCTGTGGTCTATCATGCCGCGGCCTACAAACATGTCCCGCTGATGGAAACGCATGCGTTTGAGGCCATCGAAAACAATATCTTCGGAAGCTACAATGTGGCCATCGCGGCCGCGGAGCATGGCGTCGAAGACTTTCTGCTGATTTCCTCGGACAAGGCAGTGCGGCCAACGAACGTGATGGGCGTGACGAAACGCATCGCCGAACTGATCCTGATGGCTCTGCAGAATGGCCGCACCAAATACGTGGCCGTCCGTTTCGGCAACGTGCTGGGTTCAAATGGCAGTGTGATTCCGATCTTCAAAAAGCAGATCGCAGCCGGAGGGCCCGTCACGGTGACGCATGCCGACATGCGCCGCTTCTTTATGACCATTCCCGAGGCTTGCCAGCTTGTGCTCCAATCACTGGCGATCAGCGAAGGCGGTCAGATCTGTGTTCTCGACATGGGGCAGCCTGTAAAGATTCTCGATCTCGCCAGGCACTTAATTCTCCTGTCGGGGCTCCGGCCGGATGATGATATCAAAATTGAATTCACAGGCGTGCGTCCGGGTGAAAAGCTCACAGAAGAACTCACCACGATGCTGGAAGATACAGTGCCGTCGACGCACGATAAGATTCGTATCTTTGTCGGAAATGGAGTGCCGGAGCAAGACATGCGAACGTGGCTCGAAGCGCTGCATGAAATCTGCGAGACGCGCGACATGGGCCGTTTGGTTATTGCGCTCAAGGAACTCGTTCCGGATTACAGCCCAAGTGTGCACCTGCTCAAACGCATTACGGCGCATGATGAGGAGGGGCATGCCGTAACAAAAGTAATTTGATTTTTCGTATCATCGATTGCGCCTTTAATCGCGATGAGTTTCGCTGGTTTAAATGGTCAGTTGTATCAGATAGATTAATAAAGCGCTTGGATTAAACGTTCTTTAAACTACCTTCTCTTGCATTTAGGCCCCTGCGTCCTGCGAGGTCCGAGCCTAATCCCTTCAACCAGACCAACGACGGCTCGCAGCAACGCTTTGAGCGTTGCTGCGGCCCGTCTGCGTTTGTTGGTAACTTGCGTGGCTCAGAGCACGGCGGCATGCATACGACCGTTCGCTTCCGGCATTCCGGAAACCCGCTTTTGACTAAAGACGATTTACACGGGATTCTGAGATATACTTGGACTGTCGCCAAAGCAAAATCGTTTTCGGTGCCGCTGAATAACTTTCAACTGAGACGGATCATCGCGAATGAGAGCGCATCGAAAAGACCAACGAGCACGGCGCAGTGGGCATTGCAAGTTAAACCATTGAAGCTTTTCCTGATCTGCGAAGTATTCATCGGAGCGTGCAATGTTCGATAGTCCCTGGCGTGTTCTGCACGTCGTCGCAAACCACGAAAAGCGAGTTGCGCAACACCTGATGGCCCGCTCGCTGGAACATTATCTGCCGCTCTACTCGGTGCGCTCCAAATGGACTGACCGCGTGGTGGATCTGGAGCGCCCTCTTTTTACTGGATATATTTTTGTCCGCTTCGCGTGCGAGGCGCGAATATCCGTGGTGAGCGCGCCGGGCGTGCTGCGCCTCCTGGGAAGCGGTATAGGCGAAACAGTCAGCGCCGAGGAAATCGAGAGGATCCGCACAGGCCTGGCCAGCGGATGCATCCTGCGGCCACATCCCACTGTTTCCGTCGGAGAAGTAGTGCGGGTCAAGCGCGGCGTTTTCGACGGGGCAGAGGGGATCGTGACAGAGCTTCGTCATCAATGCAAGGTGGTCATTACTCTCGCGGCAACCAAGCAGTGCTTCTCGCTGGAAGTGGATCTCGATGACATCGAGGTCCTGCGAAAGACGGTCGCCAGGGAATCGATTGAAGAAAGAAGCAAATCAGCAATGCTCCATTCGTAAGCGGCCCAGTCACAAAGCGCATAAACAAGAGGGCATATCTCAATGAGATATGCCCTCTTGTTTTTTCCCTTGAAACGCAAAAATACCCCGGCTTATGCGGCTTGTTCGCCGCCCCCGGGTTCGTCTGTGTCTTTCTTCTGCTCTTCGAGCTGCTTCTCGAGTTCGGCGCGCTTTTTTGCCTTGAGGTCGGCACGTTTCTGGCGCTTGACTTCCAGCTGCTTTTCGGCGCCAAGCAGTTCGATGAACGCCTTGGCGGCGCCGTCTCCCTGTTGGAAACCGGTGCGAATGATTCTCAAATAGCCGCCGTTCCGGTCGCCGTAGCGGGGAGCCACGACATCAAAAAGCCGCTTGACGGCATCGTCGGTGCAAAGAAAAGCGTGCGCCTGACGGCGCGCGTGCAGGTCGCCCTTCTTGCCCAGGGTAATCATTTTTTCGATATGCGGACGGACTGCCTTGGCTTTCGCCACAGTTGTCTGAACGCGGTCCTCAACGATGACGGACGTGACCAGGTTCCGCAAAAGCGCACGGCGATGGCTGGTGTTACGTCCGAGTTTGAATCCTGCATTGCGATGGCGCATGATGAAACTCTCTTTCGATTTTTGCCTGCCGCTTTAACCGCCAGCTCTTAGCTCTCTGTGCTGAACCTGATTCTTTTGACCTGCACAGAGGAGCTAAAAGCTGATAGCTAGAAGCTGATAGCTTGTCTTTAGAAATTCTCAGTTTCAGTGGGCAACTGGAGATCCACCGAATCAAGAGGCTCCTCTTCATCGTCAAAGCGGCCAAAGCCCGCGGCCAGAGCTGTCTGCGGCGGAATGCTGGTTGGCCCTGGAACCGCGTTACCCTGCTCGTCAATCTTCATCCCCAGCGACAAGCCCATCTGCGCCAGGATTTCCTTGATCTCGTTCAGGCTCTTGCGGCCAAAGTTTTTGGTCTTCAGCATCTCGGCTTCGGTCTTTTGCACTAGCTCGCCGATGGTCTGAATATTCGCGTTCTTCAAGCAGTTGTAGCTGCGAACCGAAAGCTCAAGCTCCTCAACGCTCCGATTGAGATTGTCGTTGCGGAGCAGGATGCGGCTTTCATCGCCACGCGCTTCCGCCTCAATCTCTTCCTCGAAGTTGATAAAGATGTTCATGTGGTCCTTGAGCAGCTTGGCAGCCAAGCCTATGGCATCGGCAGGCAACACGGCGCCGTTGGTCCACACTTCGAGAGTCAGCTTGTCGAAATCTGTGATCTGTCCCAGGCGAGCGGCGTCAACCGCGTAATTTACGCGGCGCACCGGCGAGTGCACTGAGTCCACGGGAATAAAACCAAGCCCCAGATCGGCATCGAAGTTCTTGTCTGCCGAGACATATCCGCGACCGCGCTTGAGGCGCATCTCCATGTCCAGTTTGCCGCTTTCAGAAAGCGTGGCGATGTAGACATTCTTGTCGAGGATTTCGACGTCGCTATCAGCTTCGATCATGCCGCTGGTCACCGGACCGGGCTGGTCGGCACGCAGGTAGAGCGCCTTGGGGCCCTCGCCCTGCAGCTTGAAGGGAATCTGTTTCAGGTTGAGAATGATGTCGGTGGCGTCTTCAACCACGCCGGTAATGGACTGGAACTCGTGCAGCACGCCCTCAATGCGAACCGCTGTGACCGCTGCGCCCTCAATGGAGCTCAGCAGTGTGCGCCGCAAGGCGTTGCCGATGGTTGTGCCGAAGCCCCGCTCAAAGGGTTGGGCGCTGAACTTTCCGTAGGTGTCGGTAAGCGTCTCCGCATCGACTGCAAGGCGCTTCGGTTTTTGAAATCCTCTCCACAACATATAGGTCTCTCGTTTCCCGCACGGCATGTACGTCGCGATGCATTTTGCGGCGGCCGCGCAAGTTCTCCTTCGATTGAATTTCAGCTTCAAGCGTTTAGTTCTTAGCTTCTAGCCCGGTCGCGGTGGGGCCGATTGAAATCGGCTATCGTGCGAAGAAGCTAAGAGCTAATGGCTAACAGCTAGCAACTGTTATTTCGAGTACAATTCGACGATCAACTGCTCGTTGATCGGCAAATTAACATCCGCGCGCTTGGGCAGATGCAGAACACGCCCGGACAGGTTTTCAAAGTTCGCTTCCAGCCAACTGGGAACAGGGTTCTGTGCGGCGTACTGCGACGCCTGCTCCACAATCAACAGCTTCTTGGCATTGTCGCGGACGGCGATTTCATCGCCTGCATTCACCTGATACGAGGGAATGTTCACCTTGCGTCCGTTCACTGTAACGTGTCCGTGACGAAGCAACTGCCTTGCCTGGCGGCGCGAGATGGCAAATCCGAGGCGGTACGTCACATTGTCGAGGCGCCGCTCCAGTTGCTGGATGAGCAACTCGCCGGTCACGCCGGTCGAACGGCTCGCCTTCTCGTAGTACTCACGGAACTGGCTCTCCAGCGTGAAGTACATGCGCTTGGCCTTCTGCTTTTCATGCAGCTGCAGGCCATAGCCCACGATCTTGGCTTTGCGGTCTTTGCCGTGCTGGCCGGGCGGGAAGTTGCGCTTCTCCAGCGGGCAGCGGTCAGAGGTGCACTTGGTGCCCTTCAAGAATAACTTTGTGCCTTCGCGTCGGCAAAGGCGGCAAACTGCTCCGGTATAACGTGCCATTTCTTCTCCTGACTTCGGATGTCGGCCGGTTTACGTCCTCGGTGGACTTCGTCCCGGCCCGTTGTCTGAGCCGCGTCTTAGACGCGACGCCGCTTCGGCGGCCGGCAGCCGTTGTGCGGCACCGGCGTAACGTCGCGGATCACTTTCACCTCAATGCCCGCTGCAGCCAGCGCGCGAATGGCTGACTCGCGGCCCGAACCCGGTCCCGCGACTCGAACCTCCACGGCGCGCACGCCGTGATCGCGGGCCATGTTGGCGGCGTTTGAAGCCGCCTGCTGAGCCGCGAAGGGAGTGCCCTTGCGCGATCCGCGGAATCCCAGCGAGCCCGAACTCTTCCAGCTCAGCGTGTTGCCCATCTGGTCGGTGATGGTGACGATGGTGTTGTTGAACGAGGCTTGAATGTACGCAATGCCGAACGGCACATTCTTGCGCTCGCGCTTCTTGAACTTTTTGGTCTTGCCCTTTTTGCCGGCTTCGGGCTTCTGCTCTGGTTTCGCCATTAGGTCTTCGCGCTCGCTTTCTTCTTGCCGGCAATCGTGCCCTTGCGCGGGCCCTTGCGAGTGCGGGCGTTGGTGTGGGTGCGCTGACCGCGCACCGGCAGCGATTTGCGATGGCGCAAGCCGCGATAGCTCTGGATGTCGATGAGACGCTTGATGTGCATCGAAACGTCCTTGCGCAGGTCGCCTTCGACGTCGCCTTCGTCTTCAATCACCTGGCGGATGCGGTTGACCTCTTCCTCGCCCAGATCCTGGATCTTCTTAAAGGCATCTACGTTCGCCTTGTCCAGAATCTTGCGGGCGCGCGGCTGCCCGATCCCAAAGATATAAGTGAGCGCGATCCGTGCCTGCTTGTTGCGGGGCAGATCGACGCCAGCAATACGTGCCATTCTTGGTTTCCTTCTCTCGTTGTGTGCCTCCGGCCTCAACCGGTTCGCACTGGTTACAAGGTGCAACTTCCGAGGTTCATCGCAAGCCTTGACTCCGGCTAACTAGCCTCATGAGAAGTTCGTAGTTCATAGTTCGTCAGTTCATAGTGCCCCGTTTTCGGCTCGGATACTTTTCAATCTATGAACTGCGAACCGTGAACTGCGAACTGATCTTTGAAAGTCTCCCTTTTTCTTGCCAGGCCTTACTTATCCCTGACGCTGCTTGTGCTTGGGATTCTCGCAAATCACGCGTACCACGCCGTTGCGAGTAATCACCTTGCACTTGACGCAAATCTTTTTTACCGACGCCCGAACTTTCATTTCTGCTACCCCTCTCCGCGCAATCGTCAAGCCGCGGAATGTTCTCTCAGCTTCCAGCCCATTGTGCGAGATCACTTCAGCTTACTCAGTACCAACAAGCTGTGAGCAAGTGGCTATTTGTACCTGTACACAATCCGTCCGCGATTCAAGTCGTACGGACTTAGCTCAACGGCCACGCGGTCGCCCGGCAAAATCCGGATGAAGTTCTTGCGCATTCTACCCGAGACATGCGCCAAGACCTCGTGATTGGTCTCGAGCTTGACCTTGAACATCGCATTAGGCAACGTCTCAACGACCGTTGCCATGACCTCAATCGCATCTTCCTTCGACAATCAGTGTCCACTTCTGGCGCTTCCCGCGCCTTCACGTTTGGGACGAAAGTATCGCTACTCCGTCAGAATCCTTGCTCCAGTTGCAGTCACCGCAACCGTGTGTTCAAAATGAGCGCTCATGCTTCCATCGCTGGCCACCGCTGTCCAGCCGTCTTCCAGCACTTGCACATCCGGCTTGCCGGCATTCACCATGGGCTCGATCGCGATGACCATTCCCACTTTCAGCTTCATGCCCTGGCCGGCTTCGCCAAAGTTCGGCACCTGCGGATCCTCGTGCATGTGCACGCCGATCCCGTGACCCACGAAATCCCGAACCACCGAAAACCCTTCGCCCTCGACCACGTTCTGTACTGCAGCTCCTACATCGCCCAGAGTCGCACCCGGCCGGACCGCCGCGATGCCGGCCTTGAGTGAGTCTTCCGTGGCTTTCAGCAACCGCGCTGCCTTGGCGTCGATCGAGCCCACCGGCACCGTGATGGCGGCATCGCCGTAGTAGCCATCGACCACCAAACCAAAGTCGACCGAGACGATGTCCCCTTCCTTCAGGACCCGCTTGGGCGACGGAATGCCATGTACTACTTCGCTGTTGACCGAGGTGCAAAGCACACAAGGGAAACCGTGATACCCCTTGAACGCGGCCTTCACTCCCAGTTCTTTCACCCGCGCTTCAGCCGCCTTTTCCAGATCGTAGGTTGTCGCGCCCGGCTTCACCTGGCTTCGCACCAGTTCCAGAACCTCACGGACCATCTGGCCCGCGCGGCGCATTTTCTCGATCTCTTGCGACGACTTCAGTACAACAGCCATGAAAATCAGTTCACAGTTCTGAGTTCGCAGTTTCCGGATTCGGTTCCAGCGCGATGCGCTGTGAACTACGAACTGAGAACTACGAACTGCTTAACGCACAAAACCGCCGTTGCAGTCACGCTGCCAGGCGCAACCGTTCAACGGTTGAAACAATTCCGGCCGCAATCTCTTGGATCGGCCGGTCTCCATCGACTTCCGCAAATCGTCCCAGTTCCCGATAATGTTCCACAACGGGCCGAGTGAGGGCCTCGTAAGCGCGCATGCGCTCCTTGAAAACCTCTTCCGTGTCGTCGGCTCGCTGGACCAGCTCAGCACCCTCAACGTCGCAAAAACCTTCCCGCTGCGGCGGGCGCATATAGACGTTGTAGATGGTCTGGCAAACAGGACAATTCCGGCGCCCCGTAATGCGCCGCAATAACTGATTATAGTTCACTTGGATGCTGACCGCAACTACCGGCAATGACTCGATTTGCGCCGCCAGCCGGCCGTCGAGCCAGTGGGCCTGCCCCAGCGTGCGCGGAAAGCCGTCTAGAATGTAGCCCCGGGCCGTGTCTGGCTCCAGCAGCCGGGCAGCGACCATCTCGTCGACCAGCGAATCCGGCACCAGTTCACCCCGCGCCATGATCTCCTTGGCCGTCTTGCCCAGGTTGGTTCCCCTGGCTACGTTGCCGCGCAGTAGGTCTCCGGTGGAGATTTGTGGGATGTTCCAAAGCTTCACAAGCTCCTTGGCCTGGGTTCCCTTGCCCACGCCCGGCGCGCCCAATAAAAGAATCGGGCCGGGTACGGTGGCAGATTCCGTTTCCCGGCCAGATTCCACAGATGTCTCTGATGAAACAGGTGACGACATTACCAGGTTTTCCTTCCGCGGATGCGACCGGACCGCGGGGAAAAGCCGTCATAGTGACGCATGATCAGCTGCGATTCGATCTGGTTTACCGTATCCATGGCCACACCCACCACGATCAGCAGTGATGTGCCGCCAAAGTAGAAGTTGACGTTCATTCCGTGAATCATCCAGTTAGGAAGATTCTCGAATAACCTCCCGATAAGCCAAATCTTGTCGAAGCGGATGCCCGAAATGAGGAAGGTGGGCACCATTTGCACCAGAATCAGGTAAAGCGCGCCCACCAGCGTGATGCGCGTCAGAATGTCGTTGATAAAGTCGGAAGTACGCTTGCCGGGCCGGATTCCGGGGATGAACGAACCCGACTTGCGGAAGTTGTCGGCGATGTCGTCCGGCCGCATGACGATCGAGACGTAAAAATATGCAAAGAAGATGATGAATAAAATATTGAGCAGTTCGTACCACGGCATGCCGGCTTGCAGTCCTTGCATAATGGGCTGGAGGAGACGGCTGTTCTGCACCCACTCCGACTGGCCAAAGAGCAAAGGCGCCGAAAGGATCGAGCTTGCAAAAATGATCGGCATCACGCCGCCGGAGTTCACTTTCAACGGCAGATGGCTTGAGGCGCCGCCCATCATACGCCGGCCCACAATGCGCCTCGCGCTCTGGATGGGAATGCGACGCTCGCTGCGCTCCACAAAAACAATGAAGGCAACCACCCCCGCCATGCCCGCAATCAAGCCCAAGACCACCAAGAACGACATCGGGCCCCACGCGTCTGTCTGAATCTTCTGATAGAGATCGATAACCCCGCGCGGCAAGCCGGCGACGATGCCGGCAAAAATCAGCAGGCTCATACCATTGCCGATGCCTCGGTCAGTGATCTGCTCGCCCAGCCACATGATGAATGCGCTTCCAGTGGTCAGCGTCAATACGGTCATCAGGATAAAGCCCGGGCCGGGATTCATCACCACGCCCTGCTTGGTGAGAATGGCCGCAATGCCGATCGCCTGCAGTGCGGCGAGAACCACGGTCACATACCGTGTCCACTGCGTAATCTTCCGCCGACCCAGCTCGCCTTCCTTTTGAATGCGAGCCAGTGGCTCATAGACCACGGTCAAAAGCTGGAAGATGATGGACGCGGTGATGTAGGGCATGATGCCCAGCGCGAAAATCGTCATGCGGCGCAGCGTGCCGCCGCTAAAAAGGTCCATCAATCCGAGCGCCGATCCACCCTGCTGGCTGAACAGCAGTTCCAGCTGGTGGTAATTCACGCCCGGAGTGGGAATCCACGCGCCCAGACGATAAACCGCCAGTATGCCAAGCGTGAAAAGCACTCGCTTGCGCAGGTCGGGAATCCGGAAGATGTTGAGAAACTTTTCCAGCATATTGGTTAATCCGCTTCAGGCGCCCGAAGCGCCGGTCGAATCTTACAATGAACCCATCTTACGGCGATTCCCAGTCTTTCCAGCCTACCCAATCCCGGGAAACGCGGACTATGCGTTTCGTCACACCTTAAAAGCAGCGATCAGCCTCAGCTTTGCTGTACCAACTTCCGCACCTGCACTGCCAGGCTGAAAGCTGACGGCTCCTTACGCCGCTGCAGGCGCCGTCTCGCCGCCTACAACCACGGCCTTGCCGCCGGCCTTCTCAATCTTTTCCGCCGCCGATTTTGAAAACTTATGCGCGTGAATCGTGACAGCCTTCTTGAGCTCGCCGGAGCCGAGCACTTTGATCAGCGCGTTCTTGCTCGACGCCAGACCCAGCTTGCGATAATCGTCGAGACCGATCTCGGCAACCTTCAACTCCGCGATCCGATCCAGATTCACGACCGTGTACTCAGTGCGGAAAATGTTGGTAAAGCCGCGCTTGGGCAGCCTGCGGTGCAGCGGCATCTGGCCGCCTTCAAAACCGCGCATCATGTGCGAGCCGGAGCGCGAACGCTGGCCCTTGTGGCCGCGTGTCGAAGTCTTGCCCATGCCCGATCCCATGCCCCGGCCCACGCGCTTGCGCCCGGTGTTGGCTTTCTTGGGCGCCTTCAAATTCGATAGGTTTCTTGCCATGTTCTCCTCGCTATAGCGCCGGCGAGTTTAATTCCCGCCGACTCGCGTTTTCTCAGTTCACAGTTCAAAGTTCGTAGTTCTCAGTCGCCGTCCGCGTAAATCTCTGTGAACTATGAACTGCGAACTACGAACTAGTTTTCCAGAATCCTCACCAGGTGCGGCACAGCCTTCACCATGCCCCGCACCGAATCCGTGTCTTCGCGCTCGACGATCTGATTGAGACGCGTAAAGCCCAGCCCCTTGATCACCAGCTTGTGCTTGGTCGGCGTGGCGATCTTGGAACGGTAATACTGAATGCGAATCATTTTGGTCTTCGCCATCACAGTTCTCCTACCTGCTTGCCGCGCGCCGCGGCCACATCGGCCCTGTCGCGCAACTGCGTCAGCGCATCGAACGTAGCTTTGATCACGTTATGCGGGTTCGGTGAGCCCAAGCTCTTGGTCAGCACGTTCTGCACGCCGACCGAGGTCATCACCGCGCGCACCGCGCCACCGGCAATCACGCCCGTGCCTTCCGGCGCCGGCTTCAGCAGCACTTGCCCCGAGCCGAATCGCCCCAGCACCTGATGCGGAATCGTGGTCTCGGTCAGATGCACCCTTATCAAGTTTTTCTTGGCGCTCTCAATTCCCTTGCGAATGGCCTGGGGAACTTCCTTGGCCTTGCCAGATCCGTAGCCCACCACGCCTGAAGCCGCGTCGCCAACCACCACCAGCGCGGCAAACGACATGTTCTTGCCGCCCTTCACCACTTTGGTCACGCGATTGATGGCCACCACCTGATCCTTCAGGTTGAACTGGTTGGCATCGAGTTTCTTCGTCAGCATTGTCATTTTTCTCTCGTTTTCCTAGCTTCCAGTTGCCGCTGTTTGGGTTTCAGAGTTCATCCAGATCCCGCACGGACAATCGAATCCCTGTTCCCTAATCCCTGTTCCCTGCTTTTAAAACTCCAGCCCTGCTTCGCGCGCCGCATCGGCCAACGCCTTCACGCGCCCGTGATACAAATAGCCGCCGCGATCGAAGACCACCTGCTTGATCCCCTTGGCAACCGCCTGTTCGGCCACTGTCTTGCCAATCTCCTTCGCCGCCGCCACGTTGCCGCCACTCTTCAGCTTGATGCTCGAAGCCGAAACCAGTGTCTGGCCAGTTTGATCGTCAATAACCTGCGCGTAGATGTGGTTGAGCGAGCGATACACGTTCAGTCGCGGCCGATCCGTCGTCCCGGCCATCTTCTCGCGAATGCGATCGTGAATGCGTTGCCGGATTGCGTTTCTCTTGTGTTGCGTAATCATCTTTTTCTCTCACCTATCAGCGGAACCGCCCCGCGGCCCCGTTCGGTTGTAATTCAGTTCACAGTTCTTAGTTCGCTGTAGAGCTGCTCACTATCGCTCGTCCCCAACTGTCAACTACGAACTGCGGACTAAGAACTGTATTTGGCTCCCGTCTTGCCGGCCTTCTTCTTCAGCCGCTCGTCGGAGTAGCGTACGCCTTTGTTCTTGTACGGATCAGGCTTGCGCAACGAGCGCATGTCGGCCGCCACCTGGCCCACCTTCTGACGGTCGACTCCCATGACGGTCAGGTGCGTCTGCTTGGGATCGATCGTCACTTCAATGCCCGAAGGCAGCGGAACCTCAATGGGGTGCGAGTAGCCCAGAGTGAACACCACCATGCCCTTGCCCTTCAATTCGGCGCGGTATCCAATGCCTACGATATCCAGCTCCCGGGTCCATCCCTTGGTCACGCCGTGGACCGCGTTATTCACCAGTGCGCGAGTAAGCCCGTGTACCGCAGCCTTGTCTTCGCTCGCGCGCTCCAGTTGCAGGTTGCCGTCGGCGGTCTTCAGCGTGATGCCATCGGCGATCAGCGCCGTGACCTTGCCCTTGGGCCCCTCAACCAGCACCGTGTTGCCATCCACCGTGTACTTCACTCCCGCAGGCAGCGGGATCAGCTTCTTTCCAATGCGCGACATTCTTTTCAAATCCTCTTCTTGGCTTGCGAGTCCCAAAAAGCTGTTGTCAGTGATCAGTTGTTAGCGATCAGCGTTCAACAAAGCCTCGTTCCACTGCAGCCGGAAAAACAGTTCGTAGTTCGCAGTTCTTAGTTCACAGCAGCAAAAGCTCACTCGGCTTCGAACATCTGTGAACTGCGAACTAAGAACAGTGAACTGTTTTCACCACACTTCGCACAATAGCTCGCCGCCTACGCCTTCGCGGCGCGCCTGGCGGCCCGTCATTACGCCCTTGGGCGTGGTTAAAATCGAAATGCCCAGCCCGCCCTGCACGCGTTTGATCTCGTCGCGGCCCACGTAGACACGGCAGCCGGGACGCGAAACGCGCGCCAGGTCGCGGATGGCCGCCTCGGTGCCGCCGTACTTCAGGTACACGCGCAACACCAGCTTGCCCTCTTCGTCCTGGACTTTGAAGTTCGAGATGTAGCCCTCTTCCTTGAGGATGCGGGCGATCTCTGTCTTCAGCCTTGAAGCGGGAACATCCATCTTCTGATGACGCGCCCGAATCGCATTGCGAATGCGCGCCAGAAAATCTGCTACAGGATCCGTAAGACTCATTCCTTCTCCTTCATTCCCCGTTCGTCCACCGCAGCGGAAACCAGCGGGAATGGCTACAAAAGCTTTCAGTTCTGAGTTCGCAGTTCCTAGTTGCTCAGCCTCCAGAGATCTGTGAACTGAGAACTACGAACTGTGAACTGCTCTCTTACCAACTCGACTTGTTAACGCCGGGAATCTCACCCTTAAGCGCGAGCGCCCGGAAGCACAAACGGCAGACGCCGAACTTACGCAGAAAACCCCTCGGCCGCCCGCATAGCTGGCAGCGATTGTGTTTGCGGCTGCTGAACTTCGGCTTCCGCGCGTCCTTTACTCTTTTTGCAGTAGTTGCCATAAAATCCTCAAAAGTTCCCAGTTCGCAGTTCTCAGTAATTCAGTTGTCAGCCCGAGACTGCGAACTGTGAACTGTGAACCATGAACTGTTCTTACGCACCCTGGCGGAAGGGCATTCCAAAGTGGCGCAGCAGCGCGCGCGCCTGGTTGTCGTCCCTTGCCGTGGTCACAATGGTGATGTTCATGCCCTTCAGTTTCTCAACCTTCGCGTAGTCAATCTCCGGAAAAATCAACTGGTCGCGCAGCCCCAGCGTGTAATTGCCCCGGCCGTCGAAGCTCTTGGTAGAGACCCCGCGGAAATCGCGCACGCGCGGCAGCGCAATCGAGATCAACCGGTCAAGAAACTCGTACGCCTTATCGGACCGCAGCGTAACCATGGCGCCGATGGCATTGCCGGTGCGAACCTTGAATGCTGCAATCGACTTCTTGGCTTTCGTGGTCACCGGCTTCTGGCCGGCAATCTGCGCCAGATCGGCCACCAGCGGATCCAGCAGCTTCGAGTTCTGCGTCGCCTCGCCCAAGCCCATGTTGATTACAATCTTGTCCAGACGCGGCACAGCCATCGCGTTCTCCAGACCTAACTCTTTCTGGAGTGCCTGCTTGATCTCTTTCTGGTACTTCTCTTTCAACCTTGCTGCCATCTCAAATCACTCACTTTCTTCCGTTGCTCGGATTGGTTCACCGCAGCGAACCGTTTACCGTTGCGGAAGGACTTCAAATTCAGCTACTAGCTTCTAGCTCTTAGCTCCTTCTCTCCACTGCCTCAGACCTTACTCCCGCACGAACAAGCTGGAAGCTAGTAGCTAGAAGCTACTTTTTCGTCGGCAGTTCCTGCCCGCACTTCTTGCAAACCCGAACCCGCATCTCGCCTTCGACCTTGTGACCCACGCGCGCTTCGCCGCAGTTGGGGCAAACCAGCACCACGTTCGAAACGTGGATCGGCGACTCCTGCTCCGCAATTCCGCCCTTGGTTCGCTGCCCCTGCTTGCTTGAAACCGTCTTCTTGACCACGCGCACATGCTCGACCAGCACCGCGTCCTTTTCAGGGAAAACACGCAGCACGCGACCCGTCTTGCCCCGGTCAGAGCCCGTCAGCACCTTGACCGTATCGTTGCGATGAATACTCAAACTCGGCATCTTCTTCTCCAAAACCAGTTCGTAGTTCTTGGTTCACAGTTCTCAGTTCTTTCTGTACGGCCACTCCGAACTGCGAACTACGAACTGTGAACCTGCACCCTGCTTACACAACTTCAGGTGCTAAGGACACAATCTTCAAAAACTTCTTCTCGCGCAGCTCGCGGGCCACCGGCCCGAAGACGCGCGTGCCAATGGGCTCATGATCGTCGCCGATCACTACCGCGGCATTCTCGTCAAAGCGAATATAGGTGCCGTCGCGCCGCCGATACTCCTTGCGCGTGCGCACGATTACCGCTTTGACCACCTTGCCCTTCTTCACCGTGCCGTCAGGCGAGGCTTCCTTTACTGCTGCGGTTACCACGTCGCCCAAACCGGCCTTCAGGCCCAGCCCGCCGCCCAGCGGCAGAATCACTTGCAGCTTGCGCGCGCCGGAGTTATCGGCTACCGCGAGCATCGTTCTCATTTGCACAGCCATCGTTTTGCCCTCCTTTCGGCAGCCTTACTTCTCAGCGGGAACTTGCTCGCCCGGAAGCACGGCATCTTCAATCTGGCCGAGTGCCGAACGCCGTACGATCTCTTCGAGCGACCAACGTTTCAACTTGCTCAATGGACGCGTCTCGCGAATGCGCACCACATCCCCCATTCGTGCCGAGCTCTGCTCGTCGTGGGCATAAAACTTCTTGGTCGAGCGCACAATACGCTTGTACTTGGCGTGGGCCTTGCGCATCTCCACCGCGACCACGATGGTCTTCTGCATCTTGGTCGAGACCACCTGTCCAACTTTTTCATTGCGCCGTGCGCCTACCGCCGCTGGCGCCTGTGCCTGGGTCTTGGTCGCCGTCATTTGCTTGCCCCCTTCGCCTTCCCTGTCTTCTTCTTTCCGCTGGCCGCGGCTTTCTTCGTCTTTCCGGCCTTGGCTTTCGCGACCGGCGCAGCCTTCTTCACTTTCGCCGTTTTCGCCTTGGCTGGGGCTACGTGCTTTTTGGCCTTAGCGTGCTTTACTTCTGCCGCGGGCGCTGTTTCTTCGGTCTTCCCAGCCTTGCTCTCCGCGGCCGGCGCAGCTTGCCCGTCTTCCCCGACCTCGCTACGAATCCCCAGCTCGCGCTCGCGCGCCACAGTCTTGATCTGCGCAATCTCCTTGCGCAGTTGGCGGAGCTTCTTCACCCCGTCGTTCTGCCCCAGAGCCACCTGGAAGCGAATGCGGAAGAGTTGCTCCGCGGAGACCTTCTCCTGGTGCTTCAGCTCTTCAGCGCTCAAATTACGAATCTTTGTCAGTTCCATCTTCTTTTCCTAACTCCAGGCATTCAGCCTTCTCTACTCGGCGGCTTTGACCGCGGACTTCTCGCTACCGGGGCGCTGCACAAACTTCGTTCTGAGCGGCAATTTGTGCGACGCCAGGCGCATGGCCTCGGCCGCAAGCTCTGGCGTTACGCCTTCCATCTCAAACAGAATCTTTCCCGGCCGCACCACTGCCACCCAGTGATCCAGCGCGCCCTTGCCCGAGCCCATGCGGACTTCGGCCGGCTTCTTGGTGATTGGCTTGTCAGGAAACAGCCTCAGCCAGATCTTGCCTCCGCGCTTGATGAAACGCGTCATGGCGATACGACTGGCCTCGATCTGCCGGTCCGTGATGTATCCGCACTCCATCACTTTCAAACCATACTCGCCGAACGACAGCGTAGAACCGCGCCACGCTTTGCCGCGGCGTTTGCCCTTCTGTTGCTTGCGAAACTTCACCTTCTTTGGCATCAACATAACGAAAACCCTCGAAAACCAGTTCACAGTTCGAAGTTCGCAGTTCTCAGTTCCCTCGCGTCACGCTTAGCAAATCGCCGCTGTGAACTAAGAACTAAGAACCGTGAACTGTTCCTAAAACACTGTCTTCCCAACCGGCGGAGCCTGTCGGCGCTTCTGCTCATAAATGTCGCCGCGATAAATCCATACCTTCACGCCGATCACGCCATACGTCGTGTTCGCCTCGGTAAATCCGTAGTCGATATCGGCGCGCAGCGTGTGCAGCGGCAAACGCCCCTGCAAGTACCATTCCGAGCGCGCGATTTCATTGCCGTTCAACCGGCCCGAGACGCGCACTTTGATTCCCTTGCAGCCGAACCGCAGTGCCGAGTCCACGCTCTTGCGCATCGCCCGGCGGAAACTCACGCGCTTTTCCAGCTGCAGAGCGATGTTCTCGCTCACCAGTTGCGCGTCCAGCTCCGGCTTGTTCACTTCAATGATGTCGATGAACACGTCGCGATTGGTGCGCTTGCCCAGCTCGGTCTTGAGCTTCTCGATCTCCGCGCCCTTGCGCCCGATCACGATACCCGGCCGCGCGGTGCGGATGAGGAAGCGCAGCTTGTTGCCCGGCCGCTCAATCTCCACCGAGCTCACGCCTGCCGCCTTCAGCTTCTCGCGCAGCTCAGCCTTCAGCTTCACGTCCTCGACCAGAAGCTTTGCATACTCGCGCTCCGAGAACCAGCGTGACCGCCACGGCTTGTTGATTCCCAGCCGGAATCCGTAAGGATGGACTTTTTGTCCCATATACTTCCTCTCAAAAAACCTCCGGCTTACTTGCCGGACTTCTTCTTGGTTGCCGCTTTGGCTGCCGGCTTGGCTTCTTTCGCCTTGGCCGCCGATTTCGCTGCCTTGGGTGCGGCCTTTGTTCCCTTGGCCGTTTTCCCTGACGCCGCTGTCGCCGATGGCTCTTCCACCTTTGTCACCAGCCCCGTCGCCGCTTCGCGCTCCGCCACCGACAAAATGATGTGCGTCAGCCTGCGCTGATAGCGGTACGCCCGCCCCATCGGCGCCGGCCGAATGCGCTTCATGCGCGGACCGTCGTTGGCAACCGCCAGCTTTACGTAGAGATTGTCCACGTCCAGGTCGATGCCTTCTTCGCCGGCTACATACTTCGCGTTATCCACCGCCGAAGTCAAAAGCTTATGTACCACCGGGGCGATGCGCTTCTTGGTAAACGCGGCTGTGTCCAGCGCCTCCTGCACTCCGCGCCCCTTGATCAGCTCCAGCACCAGCCGCGCCTTCTGTGGCGACACGCGCTGAAACCTCGCCTCGGCTCTGTATTCCCTTGTTGCTGCCACTGCCATACTCATGCCTTTCAAACTCAGCCGTCAGCCTTCAGCTTTCAGCTCTTGGTTTCTTCCGCGTTGCATCCAGCTTCGCGTCCCTCGCGTCCCAATTCCTTGTCCTTGTCCCGCCATTGCCGCCCGCTCCACCACATTCAAGCTGAGGGCTGAGAGCTGACGGCTAGGAGCTGTCTCTACGCCGCCGGCGCCGGCTTAGCCACGGTCTCGGTTGACGCCTTGGAGCCGCCGGTGTGGCCTTTGAATGTGCGCGTCGGCGCAAACTCGCCCAGCTTGTGTCCCACCATGTTCTCGGTCACGTACACAGGAACAAATTTCTTGCCGTTGTGTACGGCGATGGTGTGGCCCACGAACTCGGGAAAGATCGTCGAGCGCCGCGTCCAGGTCTTCACCACCTTCTTGTCGTTGGCCCTGTTCAGCGCCTCGATCTTCACCATCAGGTGCGCATCCACAAACGGCCCTTTCTTCGTCGAACGTCCCATAAAAACCAGCTCCTAGCTCTCTAGCTTTTCCACTCCTCGATTCTTCTCCGCCGCTGCAGCTAGAAGCTGTAGCTAGAAGCTGCTCTACTTCGCTCTGCGGCTGACGATGAACGCGTCCGTCCGCTTGTTGTTGCGCGTCTTGTAGCCGCGTGTCGGCTGGCCCCACGGAGTCACCGGATGGCGTCCGCCTGAAGTCTTGCCCTCGCCGCCGCCGTGCGGATGATCCACCGGATTCATTGAAACGCCGCGATTCGTAGGCCGAATGCCCATCCAGCGATTGCGTCCCGCCTTGCCGATGGAAATGTTCTCGTGATCCGTGTTGCCCACTTGGCCGATCGTCGCCATGCACTCAACCAGCACTCTGCGCGTTTCGCCGGAAGGCAGCTTGAGCAGGGCATAGTCGCCCTCTTTGGCCACCAGCTGCGCCTGCGCTCCGGCCGAACGAGCCATCTGTGCGCCCTTCCCTGGCTTGAGCTCAATCGCGTGCACCGTGGTGCCCGCCGGAATGCTCTTGAGCGGCAGCGCATTGCCAATAAGAATGTCGGCCTCGGGACCTGAAGTCACCGTCGCCCCGACCTTCAGCCCTACCGGCTGCAGGATGTAGCGTTTCTCGCCGTCGGCATAGTTCACCAGAGCAATGCGCGCCGACCGGTTGGGATCGTACTCGATGGTCGCCACTTTGCCCGGCACGCCGTACTTCTCGCGCTTGAAGTCGATGAGCCGCAGCTTCTGCTTGTGCCCGCCGCCTTGATGACGAATCGTGAGGTCGCCCGAATTGCGCCGCCCGCCAGTGCGCTTGCGCGTTGTTACCAGCGGCTTGTGCGGCGTCTGGGCCGTCAGATCGCCGGTCTCGAGCGACGTCTGAAACCGTAACGTCGGCGTGATCGGCCTGTATGTCTTGATTGCCATATTCGTTTTCCTTGAGTGCCGGCCCATTCCTTGATCCGGCCCTCACTTCGCTTTTCCGGAACTCCATCATTTTCGAGTTCCGATATTTCTTCCTGCGGCGAGCAGTTCAATACTTCACTGCTTCACTCTTTCACTTCTTCACTCTCTTACAGATTGCTCACGTACTCCGGCAGCTTCTCGCCGGCCTTCAGCTTCACGTACGCTTTCTTCCAATCCGGCCTGAAGCCAGCGAACTTGCCCCGCCGGCGCTCCTTGCCGGCAAAAGTTGCCGTTCGAACCGCGTCCACCTTCACTTTGAAGAGCGCTTCCACAGCCTCTTTCACTTCCGTTTTGGTGGCGTTCGGTGCAACCTCGAAAACCAGAGTGCCTTCGGCTTCCTTCACGCCCAGCCCTTTTTCGGTAATCACCGGGCGGCGAATCACTGTGTGGAGAGTCGGCATTACGCAACCTCCTTCTCGGCCGCAGCTTTGCGCGCCTCATGCTTCCGTTTTGACGCGGTCTTTTCGAGTGCTTCCGTAAGCTGCTCAATCGCGGACTTGGAGAAAATCGCCCGCTCGTAGCGCAACAAATCGTAGGGGTGAACTTCGTTGTTCAGCACCAGCTCAACGCCCTTGAGGTTGCGCGCGCCCAGCACCAGGGACTGGGTGAGCGTCTTGCCGTTCTCCACCAGCAGAGCCGTGCGCGTCACGCCGAGTTTATTCAGCGCTTCGTAGTAGAGCTTGGTCTTGCCTTCCTTGATCTCCAGCGAATCCACCACGGTCAGCTTGCCGTCGGCCAGTTTCGCGGCCAGCGCCGAGCGCAGAGCGCCCAGTAGCTTCTTGCGCGGGAAGGGATACTCGTAGCTGCGCGGTTGCGGTCCGTGCACCGTGCCGCCATGGCGCCATAAGGGAGACCGAACCGATCCGACACGCGCTCTGCCCGTGCCCTTCTGCTTCCACAGCTTCTTGCCCGATCCGGCTACCAGCTTGCGGTTCTTGGTGGCCGCCGTGCCCTGGCGCTGCGAGGCGCGGAAGTGCTTCACCGCCTCCCACAGCAGAGCCTCGTTCACCTGCTCCGGCGCAAACACCGCGTCGGACAGCTCCACCGAGCCCACTTTCTTCCCGCTCAAATTCACTACATCCACTTTTGCCATCGTCTTTTCCAATCAGCTTCTAGCTACGCGAACTTATGCCTTCTTCTTCGTTGCCTTCTTCGAAGCCTTCAGCGGATCCACTGTTCCCAATCCGGCAAAGCCACGGCGCTCGCGCGGCGGAGCTTTGGCTTTCGAGATCAGCACGTAACCCTCGCGCGGTCCCGGAACCGCTCCTTCAACCATCAGCAAATTCTCGTCCACATCGATGCCGCGAATGCGCAGATTGCGCACCGTCACCTGGTCCGTTCCGAAATGCCCGGGCATACGTTGGCCGGGAAATACCCGCGACGGAAAACTCGAGGCGCCAATCGATCCCTGCACCTGGAACATGTGTCCGTGCGACTTGGGTCCACCGCCAAACTTGTGCCTCTTTACCACGCCTGCAAACCCGCGGCCTTTCGAGGTCCCGATGACATCCACAAACTTGGCGTCGGTAAAGATGTCCACCAGCACGCGATCGCCGGCCTTGGTCTCTGCGGCGCCCTCGGCGGCGGCCTCAACGTCCACTTCCTTGATCACTTTCACCGGCGGAGCTTCCGACTTCGCAAAGTGGCCGGTCTGCGCCTTTGTCATCCGTGAAGCCTTTACAAACTCCACCAGCCCGATCTGCGCCGCGTCGTATCCGTCCTTCGCCGCCGTCTTCAGCTGCGTGATCACGCACGGACCGGCCTGCAGCACCGTGATCGGGTGCACGTCGCCCTTTTCGTCGAAGACCTGCGTCATGCCGATCTTTTTTCCCAGAATCCCTGTGACTGCCATCTTTCCCTCACCTCATCATGCGGGCTTCAATTTCCCGCACTGCCGGAAACCACTAGTTCATAGTTCGCAGTTCATAGTTCTTAGCTGTTCGTTCGAACCAGAAACCGTGAACGGCGAACTAAGAACTGTGAACTTGCCTTACTTCTCGAACGCCTTGATCTCCACATCCACGCCGGCAGGCAGATCGAGCTTCATCAGCGCGTCCACCGTCTGCTGCGTCGGCTCCAGAATGTCGATCAGCCGTTTATGCGTGCGGATCTCGAACTGCTCACGCGACTTCTTGTCCACGTGGGGCGAGCGCAGCACACAATACTTGTTCTTGATCGTCGGCAAGGGAATCGGCCCCGCCACCGTTGCTCCGGTGCGCTTGGCCGTATCCACAATCTCGCCGGTCGAGGTATCCAGCACGCGATAGTCGTATGCCTTCAACCGGATTCGAATTCTTTGTCCTACCATGACGTCCCTTCAGTGCTTCAGTTCTCAGTTCGTAGTTCTTAGTTCGTAGTTCTCAGTCGCCTGGGTTCGTTCAGTCGTACGCGCTGTGAACTACGAACTGCGAACTATGAACTGTTACTTAATGATTTCGCTGATCGTTCCCGCGCCCACGGTCCTGCCGCCTTCGCGAATCGCAAAGCGCAGTCCCTTCTCCATGGCCACCGGAGTAATCAGATCGATTGTCAGCTCCACGTTGTCGCCCGGCATCACCATCTCCACGCCCGCCGGCAACTCCGCCACTCCCGTCACGTCCGTCGTGCGGAAGTAGAACTGCGGCCGGTAGCCCTTGAAGAAAGGCGTATGACGCCCGCCCTCTTCCTTGCTCAGCACGTACACCGTGCTCTTGAAGTGCGTGTGCGGCGTAATCGACGCCGGCTTGGCCAGCACCATCCCGCGCTCCACGTCTTCCTTCGGCGTGCCGCGCAGCAGGATCCCGGCGTTGTCGCCCGCCAGACCCTCGTCCAGCTGCTTCTTGAACATCTCGACGCCCGTGCAAACCGTCTTGCGCGTTTCGCGGAAGCCCACGATCTCCACGTCCTCGCCCACCTTCACCTTGCCGCGCTCGATGCGGCCCGTAACCACGGTGCCGCGGCCGGAGATCGAGAAAATATCTTCGATCGGCATCAGGAAAGGCAGGTCGATCGCGCGGTCAGGCCGCGGTACGTACTTGTCCACCGCCTCCATCAGCTCGTCGATCTTTGCCTCCCACTTCGCCTCGCCGTTCAACGCGCCCAGCGCCGAGCCGCGAACCACCGGCACGTCGTCGCCCGGGAACTGGTACTTCGACAACAGCTCGCGAACTTCCATCTCCACCAGGTCGGTCAGCTCTTCGTCCTCGACCGCGTCGCACTTGTTCAGGAACACCACGATGCAGGGCACGCCCACCTGCCGCGCCAGCAACACGTGCTCCTTGGTCTGCGGCATCGGCCCGTCGGTCGCCGCAACCACCAGGATCGCGCCGTCCATCTGCGCCGCGCCGGTGATCATGTTCTTGATGTAGTCGGCGTGGCCGGGGCAATCCACGTGCGCGTAGTGACGGTTCGCCGTCTCGTACTCCACGTGCGCCGTCGCGATCGTGATGCCGCGCTCCCGCTCTTCCGGCGCGTTATCAATCGAGTCGAACGAGCGATACACGTTCTTCGGGTTGTGCTTCTGCAATACCTTGGTGATGGCCGCCGTCAGGGTCGTCTTGCCGTGATCGATGTGACCAATCGTTCCCACATTCACGTGCGGCTTCGAGCGATCAAACTTTTCCTTCGCCATAAAGCTCCCAAATCCCTTTCATCGCTTGTACTGCCTGTTGCCACTCGGGGCGCCGGCGGTCCGGCTCCAGCCCCAAAACTTTACTTGCCCTGCGCGCGACCGATAATTTCGTCGGCAATCATACGCGGCGCCTCTTCGTAGCGCGCAAACTGCATTGAATACGACGCCCGGCCCTGCGTGGACGAGCGAATTTCGTTCACATAGCCGAACATTTCTTTGAGCGGCACCATCGCCCGAATCACCTGCGAACCGGCGGCATGCTCCATGCCCTCGATCCGCCCGCGGCGCGAGTTGATGTCGCCGATAATTACGCCCATGAATTCCTCGGGCACCGTCACTTCAACCGCCATCACCGGCTCCAGCAGCACCGGCGACGCATGCCTCGCCGCTTCCTTGAAGGCAATTGAGCCGGCAAACTTGAAGGCCATCTCGTTCGAATCCACATCGTGATAGCTGCCGTCGTAAAGCGTCACCTTCACATCAACAATGGGATAGCCGGCCAGAATGCCCAGCTCGAGCGCGCCCCGCACGCCCTGATCGATGGGCTTGATGTACTCTTTGGGCACCGAGCCGCCCTTGACGTCGTTGATAAACTCGTAGCCCTTGCCGGGCTCGTTCGGCTCTACGCGCAGCTTGCAGTGGCCGTAGTTGCCCGAGCCGCCGGTCTGGCGGATGTATTTGCCTTCGGCTTCGGCCTTTTTGCGGATGGTCTCGCGGAAAGCAACCTTGGGCTCGCCGACATTGGCTTCCACCTTGTATTCGCGCTTCATGCGGTCCACAAGAATCTCGAGATGCAGCTCGCCCATGCCGCTGATGATCGTTTGGCCCGAGTCTTCGTCGGTCCGCACCTTGAAGGTCGGATCCTCGTCCGCCAGCCGCGACAGCGCCATCGCCATCTTTTCCTGGTCGGCCTTGGTCTTGGGCTCAATGGCTACCGAAATTACCGTGTCGGGAAACGTGATCGCGCCGAGTGCAATGGGATGATGCGGATCGCAAAGCGTGTCGCCGGTCTTCAAATCCTTGACGCCCAGGCAGGCGCAGATGTCGCCGGCGAGAATCTCAGTCACATCCTCGCGCTTGATAGCGTGCATCTTCACCAGGCGGCCGATGCGGTCGGTCTTGCCGGTGCGCGGGTTCAGCACCGTGTCGCCGGTCTTCAGCGAGCCCGAATAGACGCGCACGAAGAAGAGCTTCCCATACTGATCATTGATGACTTTGAAGGCCAGCGCCGAAAGCGGCTCGTTGTCGTCCGGCTTGCGCTTTTCAATTTTGGAGTGATCGTCGGGATTGATGCCCTCAACCGGAGGCTTATCGAGCGGGCTGGGCAGGTAATCGACGACCGCGTCAAGCAGCGTCTGAATGCCCTTGTTCTTGAAGGCGCTTCCGCAAATCACCGGGAAGACCTTCAGATCGATGGTGGCCTGTCGAATGCCGGCCTTCAATTCTTCCACCGTCGGCGTTTCGCCTTCCAGAAACTTTTCCAGCAGCACATCGTCGGTTTCGGCGATGACTTCAATCAACTGCAGCCGGAACGCCTCGGCTTTCTTCTGCAGATCGGCGGGAATCGGCTCAATCGAAAACTCAGCGCCCAGCGTCTCGTCGTGCCAGAGAATGGCTTTCATCTCGATCAGATCGACAACGCCCTTGAAGTTCGCCTCGGCGCCAACGGGAATCTGCAGCGCTACGGGCCGCGCGCCCAGACGCTTGCGGATGGTTTCGAGCACATGCTCGAAGTCCGCGCCATTCTTGTCCATTTTGTTGACGAAGCAGATCCGCGGAACCTTGTACTTGTCGCCCTGCCGCCACACAGTCTCGGTCTGAGGCTGCACGCCGCTGACGGAGTCAAACAGCGCCACCGCGCCGTCGAGCACGCGCAGGCTGCGCTCCACTTCGGCGGTAAAGTCCACGTGGCCCGGGGTATCAATAATATTGATGCGGACGTCGTTCCATATGCAGGTTGTCGCTGCCGAGGTAATCGTGATGCCGCGCTCCTGCTCCTGCTCCATGTAATCCATGGTCGCCGTGCCTTCATGCACCTCTCCCAGCCGGTGCGTGATGCCGGTATAAAACAGGATGCGTTCTGTCGCTGTCGTCTTTCCGGCGTCGATATGCGCCATGATCCCGATGTTCCGGCAGCGATTTAGAGGTACTGTGCGAGCCACGATTGCATTTCCTTGCGGGACGTCATTCCCGCCGTTAAGTCTTTCGTTCAGTTCCGAAGTGCGTAGGTCCCTTGTTCCCTCGGTCCCTCGGTCCCTGCTTCTACCACCGGTAGTGCGCAAAGGCCTTGTTGGCCTCGGCCATGCGGTGCACATCTTCCTTCTTCTTCATGGCCGCACCGCGTCCGTTGGCTGCGTCCAGCAACTCGTTACTCAGCTTGTCGGTCATGCCCTTCTCGCCGCGGCTGCGTCCGTAAGTGATCAGCCAGCGGATGGCCAGCGAGGTTCTGCGGTCCGCATTCACTTCGATCGGCACCTGGTAGTTGGCGCCGCCCACGCGCCGCGTCTTCACTTCAAGCAGCGGCTTGCAGTTCTCCACCGCCTTCTTGAAGAGCTTCAGCGCGTCGTCTCCGCCGCCCTTCTCCTCCAGGTTCTTCATCGCCTGGTAAAAGATGCCCTGCGCGGTCGACTTCTTGCCGCCCCACATCATCGAGTTCACAAACTTGGTCACCAGAGTCGATCCGTACACCGGATCAGCCGCCACTTCCCGCTTCGCAATGTGTCCTTTTCTCGGCATAAATCCTCAAAAACAGTTCTTAGCTTTCAGCCGCCAGCCCTCAGCTTCTGTGTGCTGAGTGGACCTGACGATGGTTCCGGCGAGATCGAGCTGAAAGCTGATGGCTGACAGCTGAAGGCTCGCTTTATTTCGCGCCGCCCTTGGCGCGCTTGGCGCCGTACTTTGACCGGCTCTGCGAGCGGGCCGTCACGCCCACTGAATCCAGCGTTCCACGCACCACGTGATAGCGCACGCCCGGCAAATCCTTCACGCGGCCACCGCGAATGAGCACAATCGAGTGCTCCTGCAGGTTGTGGCCGATGCCGGGAATGTAGGTGGTCACCTCAATCCCGTTGGTCAGCCGCACGCGGGCCACTTTGCGCAGCGCCGAGTTCGGCTTCTTGGGCGTTTGCGTATACACGCGCGTGCACACGCCGCGCCGCTGCGGCGATCCCTGCAATGCAGGCGACGCCGTCTTGTAACGCGGGGCCGTACGGCCCTTCGAACAAGCTGATTAAAAGTTGGCAAACCGCAGCTCCTTACTTCAAAAACCGTTACTTCCCGCTCCACAGCCGCACACGCGCCCTTCGGGCCGTTCTGGCTTTGGAAGGCATATTCGCCCGCAAAACACAGAGAAGCCCCAGGTAGCTGCTTCGCGTCTGTCTTCGTTCCACTCTCAGACGAGAACCGCGACGGTGATCGGTCGTCCCTCATAAAACAGGAGCCAATTCCGTTTCGTCGATTCCGGCCCGCATAGCCCTCCAAGGTGGGGGAACGCGCGGACCGCCGATGCAAGTACTGCCGAATGTTTCCTGCCCTCCGCAAGAAGAGAGCCATTCCGGAAACTTGTCTGGCCGGCCGACTTCACCTGGCCCTGGAAATCTCTCCGTCTGTTCCAACCTGCCCGGAGAACTTCCTGACGCCGCCCTGCTTCGTGTCTCGTTCACACACACGTCAGGCGGTGTTCTTGCGAACCTTTCAAAGATATCAAGAAAAAACCCAAGAGTCAACGCTCGAATGAGCGCAGAAGTGGGCGGACAGGACAGACTACCGAACCGCCGCCGATCCCGATCCAGCTGCTTCCTGCACAATCTGCCCATCCCGCATGTATAAGATTCGCCCCGCGATAGCCGCCGCCTCGGGATTGTGGGTAATCATCAGCGTCGTCTGCCCCAGCTCCCGGTTCGACCGAAGCAGCATCTGCAGCACCGCGTCGGAATTCTTCGTATCCAGGTTCCCCGTCGGCTCGTCGGCCAGCACGATCGCCGGCCGCGTGATCAGCGCCCGCGCAATCGCCACCCGCTGCTGCTCGCCGCCGCTCAGTTCCGACGGCCGATGATCGAGCCTGCCCTTGATCGCCAGCATTTCGCTCAGATGATCCAGATACTTCCGGTCCATCGGCACTCCATTAGGACCTGAGCCGCGCCCGCTGATCGTATACGCAATCTCGATATTCCCCATCGCCGAAAGCGTCGGCAGCAGATTGAACTTCTGGAAAACAAAGCCGATACGGTGTTTTCGCAGCCTTGTCCGCTCGGCGTCGGTGAGCGAGGCAAAATCGACGCCGTCAATCACCACGCGCCCCTCAGTGGCCCGCGTCAATCCGCCTAACAAATAGAAAAGAGTAGACTTACCAGACCCCGACGGCCCCACGATGGCCACAAACTCGCCCGGCTCAACTGCCAGTGAAATGCCCTGCACTGCGGGTACCTGGATGCGGCCTGCTGCATAAACTTTGGTCAGATTTTCCGCGAGAATGATGTGTTTCGAGCCTTCAGACGTCACGACTGCCATTGTAACCGCGGCAAGCGACGAGAGATTGTCTGCCCGTCGCATCCACCTTCCCTGTTCGAGGGTCCGGATCCGTTTGTTCGACCGCTCTCTAGCTGGAGAGCTAGGAGCTAGAGGCTAGCTCTCAGAAGCTACAATGATTCCTGCATCGAATTTCCACCCAGGATTCCCAACGCATGTCCTCAGATCTCAAAACTTCGCTCGTCTCATCGCTCGAATCAGCCGCCGCAAAGGCCGGCCTGGTCCTCATCTCCGTCAAGCAGGGCGCCGACTTTAGCGGCCATCCAACCGCCGTCTTCGAGCTTGGCCTTCCCGGCGCTGAAGCCCGCCAGCCGCTCGCTCCAGCTCCAGTTGAGCGACGCCTTCGACTTCGATAAGCCAAATCTGCTGCCCGAAATGACCGCGCACCTGGCCGGCGAAGCCAAGCGGCTCCAGAATCCGCACCCCGATTGCTATGTCACCCTCGGCGGCCTGCCCCTTTCCTTCAGAGATTTCCGCTGGCCCTTTCACACTTCGACCTCCGGCGCCGACACCCACCTTGTCCACGGCGAGATTCACGTGGCCGACGGCGGAGTCGCACAATCTCCACGCCAAAATCTCCGCCGCCGTCACCCTCACCTTCGCCGAGATCGTCCCCGCCATGGAGCAGCCCTACGCCGAAACCTTCGTCTACAACGCCATCCGCAAAACGGTCGACATGGGCCAGCTCGAGTTCGTGAAATCCGGCAATCGCCAGCCCGTTCCCGTCACCACGCGCTACTACAGCCGCTGGCAAAAGAAGTTCATCTTCACCGAGACTGACGACAACGAGCGGCTCCGCTACCTGCTCAGCAAGGTTTATTGGCTTTCAGGCGTGCTCGGAGAAGGCAAGCCGGTTTGGATCGCCGACCCGCGCGATGCACAGTACCTGAACACCACCGAGGCCGACCTGCTGCGCATGGCTGGGGACGAAGCCGGCGAAGGATTGATGGTGCTCTCAGGTGAGTTTGCCGCCGCCACCCCCGCGCTCATGGAGCGCGCCGCGGACTATAAGGAAGCGCTCGAAGCCGCGCTCGACTTCTCCAAACCCAAATTCAACGAGTCCATGCGCTCCGGCCACGCGAATATGTAGTTCCGTGTGGTCGTGCTTCCTCGTTCCCTTGGTCCCTTGTTCCCTTGGTCCCTGCTTCTTACAGCGCCTGCCCGCACCCCGAGCAGAATCGCGCGCCCGCTGCATTCACCCGCTGGCAGTTGCCGCACGTCGATACCGGAGCCGCCTGCGGCGGATAAGTCGTGACTGCTGTCTGCGGCGGAGGCGGCGCGTACGTCGCCCCGCCAATCATCGGCCCGGGAACCGCGCCCGCCGGCGGCATGGCGCCCGCGGCCGGCATATTGCCCTGTACATTGATTGCCACATTCACTGGCGCCTGTCCCCACCCCGGCACCGGAATCCCCAGGGACGCCGCAATCGCCGCTGCCTGGATCGAATTGAACTCGCGCACCCGCCCCGGCATGAAGAAGCACTCAATCAACCCGAGAAGCGAGGGAATCCCGGTCCAGCAGAAGCAGATATACAGAATCCCCAGCCCCGTCCGGCGCAGATAAAAGTGATGCACGCCAAATCCGCCCAGGAACAGCGCCAGCAAAATCCCCACGACCTCGTCGCGACGCGCTGCGTTGTATTGCTGGTAAAAGATCGCTTCCGGGTTGGGGTAGGTGTATGCGCTCATCTTCTTGATTCTCCTTGCGTGCCGTCGATCAAGGATACGCGGACTGCCGGCCCAGGGGTTCCGTCGCATGGTGCGCCGGCCTCCAGCCCGGCTGTCGTGCAGAGCCTGCCCTGAGCGAAGTCGAAGGGTCCTCAGCCCGCACTCATCAGTACATCGGGCGAACTGAGTCGAAGTCATTGTCCCACGCCTCCCATCGCAATTAGCATCAAAATCGAATGGCTCGGGTGCCCCATTCTAAACTTCAGCTCGAAGCGTGGAAGTTTAGGGTGGGGGATCGCCGTTAGCATCAGATTTGTCATGAGCTCGCAAACCATCTCGGCTGCTTCAAGTGGCACATTTCTTATCGGTGGCGACCTGCCCGTCCATCGTCTCGGCTACGGAACCATGCGCCTGGTCGGCGAAGGCGCCTGGGGCGAACCGTCCGACGAATCCGAGGCACGCCGCGTTCTGCGCCGCGCTGTGGATCTCGGCGTCACGCTCATTGACACCGCCGATGCCTACGGCCCCGAAATCGCAGAGCGCCTCATCGGCGAAACGCTCGCGCCCTACCCTCCTGGCGTTGTCATCGCCACCAAGGGCGGCATCACTCGCCAGGGCCCAGCCAAGACCGAGTACGTAGGTCGCGCCGGATACCTCATTCAATGTGTGGAAATGAGCCTGCGCCGCCTCAAGCTCGAACGCATCGACCTCTACCAGTTGCACCGCATCGATCCGCGCACGCCCCTCGAAGAGTCCTTAGGCGCGCTCAAGCCGCATGCAGGAAGCCAAGGAAAGATTCGCCACATTGGCCTCAGCGAGGTCACTCCGGCCGAAATTGAAGCCGCCGAGAAGATCGTCCCCATTGTCTCCGTTCAAAACCGCTACTCGCTCGCCGACCGCCGTCACGAAGAAACGCTCAACTACTGCGAGCGCCGCGGCATCGCTTTCCTGCCCTGGTACCCCAACGCCGGCGGCAAGCTGCTCCGCTCTGATCACCCCGCCGCGCAGGAACTGATCCGCATCGCCGGCTTCCGTCTTGTTTCCGTCTCGCAGCTCTCGCTAGCCTGGCTGCTGCACCGCTCGCCTGTTTTGTTGCCCATTCCCGGTACATCAAAGGTCGCGCACCTCGAGGAGAACGTCGCCGCCGCCGGAATCAACCTCTCGGATGCTGTATGGCGCGAGGTGGAAGCGGCGGCGGGCGCACCGGCATGGGCCGCGCATCAAAAATGATGCTGCCCATGCGGCGTGACAAACACCATCATCCGCACCAGCAGAATCAACACGAAAATCACAGCGGCTACAACAATCAGCCACGTCCCGCTGCGCCTCTTGGCCCCGGCCGCTTTTGATTTGTGACCCATCGCCCGCTCCGCTCCAAATCGCCGCTCACCGTGCGTCCGAATCCTAAAATGCAAAGGCCCTCCAGCAATCGCCAAAGGGCCTGCAAATCCAGCTAGAAGCTAGAGGCTAGTAGCTAGCAGCTGTTTTTCCCGGCTTCGATCCCCACAGCCCGTACCATGCAATGTAGAGGTAGCAGAAGAGCGGAATCACGAACGCGTGCTGGATGCCCCACCGGTCCGCCGCTGCCCCCAGCAGCGCCGGAATAATCGCTCCGCCGACGATCGCGGTCATGATCAGCCCTGAGCCTTTGCTCGTCATCGGCCCCAACCCGGCGATGCCCAGCGTAAAAATGTTCGGGAACATGATCGAGTTAAAGAACCCGCACAGCACCATGGTCCAAATGGCCACATTGCCTGAAGTCGACATCGAAATAATCAGCAGTGCCGAAGCCGCGAATCCAAAAATCCCCAGCAGCTTGCCCGACTTCACCTTGGTCAGAATCCACGAACCGAGCAAACGGCCCACAAGCGCGCCAAACCAGTAAAGCGACGCCAGGTCCGATGCCGTCTTGAACGAGCTCATGCCCTGCGACTTGAAGTAGTTCACCGCGATCGACGCCAGTCCAACTTCCACGCCGACATAGAAGAAAATTCCCAGCGCGCCCAGCACCGTGTGCCGGTAGCTCCATACGCTCTTGCTCGCCACCGCGCCCTCACTCACGTGCGACGATGGCGGCTGATCAATATGCGGCAAGTGAGAAAACGCCACGGCAATCCCGAGTACTAGCAGCGCGCCGGCAATCGCGATATACGGAGCGCGAACCGTGTTGGCAATCGCCGCCGGCGTGGCAAACTTCGTGGGATCGGTCAAAATAAAAGCGCCCGCGAAGATCGGAGCCACCGTCGTCCCAATCGAATTGAATGCCTGCGCCAGCGTCAGCCGCACCGGGGCGCTCGCCTCCGGGCCCAGGATCGCTGCATACGGATTCACTGAAGTCTGCAGCGCCGTCACGCCCGCGCCCACAACAAAACAGGCGGTGAGAAACAGTGGAAAGTTCACCAGGTTAGCCGCTGGAATAAAGAGCAGGCAGCCCACGACCTGAATGAAGAGCGACATGACCATCGTCTTCTTGTAGCCCATCCACTCGATCAGCTTTGAGGTCGGCGCGGAAAAGACGAAGTAAGCCAGAAAGAACGCCGACTCCGCCAGCATCGCCGACTTGTACCCTACGTTGAAGATCGACCGCAGGTGCGGCACCAGCGACATGTTCAGCGTGGTGATGAACCCGAAGGTCAGGAACAGCGCCGTAACCGTGACGAACGGCATAACGTAACCCGGCGACGTAAGCGGCGCCGACGGTTTTGAGGTCTCTGCCATAAATGGTGTTTCCCGCCTTCCCAATATTGATGCTTCTACGGTTCAAGTCCGGCGCTTCCCTGGTCTAAGGCCCACTTCGAGACCCGCCAACGCGCAGGTGGAAGTTTTCCAGGCCGCCGTTCCGCAAATCCGGAATCGGCCTTCCCCAGCCCACACAACACTATACGGGAGACGGCAACAGGCTGGCAGAGCGCGCCAGTGCGCTTAAGGATGTTTCTCAAGCCCGAAGCCGCGCGATCCGTTATCCTCAAAGCGAGGTTCGTCCGTGCCCATTGCCATTCTGAGCGGCGCTAGAAACAAAAAGATCCTTGCCGCCCTCGAAGGCAACTGGCAAGCCGAGATGGAGGGCTACCACACCTACCTGACCCTCGCAGACCGCGACTCCGACCCCGTTCGCGCGCAAGTGCTCCGTCATCTGGCCCAGGCTGAGATCGAGCACGCAACTCTTTGGGAGGGCCGCATAAAGGAACTCGGCGGACCTGAGCCGGTCTACTCCGGTGGGCCCGGTGGCCAGGCAGATTCGCTCGCCAACCGCGCCGGTGGCATGCGCATGGCCCTGCGCCGCCTCGAGATCGAAGAGAGCCGCGACATCGCCCGCTATGGCGAGCAGTTGAAGGCCCTCGGCGACGAAGGCTCCGTCGCTATCCTCGAGCACGTCATTCAGGACGAAAAAGACCACTACCGTGAGTTGGGCTCACTGCTCCGCGGCCACTACACCGCCCCTGCCGGCACGCACAAGATCGACGCCAAAGCCGTCCTCGATGAAATGCTGGCCAAGCGCAACCAGGGCCGCCGCCAGCCGGGCGCGTGGATCGGCGACGCCATCTACGGCGTTAATGACGGCCTCGGCGCTATCTTCGGCATCGTCTCAGGCGTCTCTGGCGCCACCTCTGGCGATTCCAAATACGTTCTGCTCGCCGGCCTCTCCGGCATGATCGCCTCCGCGCTCTCCATGGGCTCCGGTGCATACCTCGCCGCCAAGAGCGAGCGCGAAATCTACCACGCCGAAATCGCTCGCGAGCGCGAAGCCATTCAGATGAACGGCCCCGAGGCCCGCGAGCTGCTCTCGCTCTACTACCAGGTCAAGGGCCTTCCCGAAGAAGACGCCATCCACATGGTCAACCACATCGCCAATGACCCTGAGCAGTTGCTGCGCGCGCTTTCTGCCGAGCGTCTCGGTTCCAGTGAAGGAGCTCTGGCCAACCCCCTCGTCTCAGCCACCTCCGGCGCGTTGTCCACGGCCGTCGGCGCAATCATTCCCGTTATTCCCTTCTTTTTCATGCAGGGACTCCCTGCCGTCATCGCCGCCGCCATCGTCTCGCTCGCCGCGCACTTCGCCGTGGGCGCAGCCAAATCCCTCATCACCGTCCGATCCTGGTGGTCCTCAGGCCTTGAGATGACCGTTGTCGGCGCTGTCGAAGGCGCCGTCACCTACGGCATTGGTATTCTTCTGGGCAAGGGCGGTATTTAGCACCGCAGGCCATCTCTCCACTCAGCGCGAAAATCGGGTGCCCCACGTCTCGATTCTGAGACGTGGGATAGCACGAAACTGAATTGCATTTGTCATCCTGAGCGAAGTCCCGCCGAAAGCGGGACGGAGTCGAAGGACCTGCATTTTCTCGGTTTGTCATCCTGAGCGCAGCGAAGGATCTCCGGTTGCTTTTCGCCGTTGCTCAGCACGAATATTGGGTGCCCCATCCTTGCCGCGCATTTGCTTTTGCGGCAAGGGTGGGATAGCACAAACCCAATCCACTCCTTTCAACTCAGCACGAACATGGGTGCCCCACGTCTCGATTCTGAGACGTGGGATACCACGAACCCAAATTGCAGCTGTCATCCTGAGCGGAGTCCCGCAAATGCGGGACGGAGTCGAAGGATCTGCGGTTGCCTTTTGCTATTGGTACCGCAAGTTCCCAATAGACCCGGGCTGATCCTGGCCTATACTGGCTCGTGATGACTCGCATCTTCTGGATCGTCGGTCTATGCATTGCGCTCGTCGTCATCTCGGCGCTTGTCGTTATCTGCCTGATCAGTTTGGTCACTCATCGCCACCTGAATCTGGAGGGATGGGGGATGCTCATATTCGGCGCATATGCCCTAAGGCTCATCTTTGGGTGGCTGCGATCTGCAATCAAGAATGGTGACCCGACGAAAAGCACGAACCGCACCACAGTAACGGGTTGAATTCAAATCAGACCTGTTCGCTGAGCTTCGCATCGCATTTCGCGCTAGAATAAGTACTGTTATGGCCCTCCGCCAGCCCATTCCGGCCCTCCTCTAGCGGCTCCCGCCGCCTACACTCTTGCTGCATCCTTTTCACTTTTTCAATTCTTCACTCCTTCACTTCTTCACTCTTTCACTTTCTTCACCGCCCGGAGGGCGCCATGCTTCACCGCCCGGAGGGCGTCATGCTCGATCGCCTGGAACAAATGGAGCAGCACTACAATGAACTGCAATCGCAGTTCGCCCTGCCCGAGGTCCTGAACGACCACGAAAAATCGACCAAGATTGCTAAAGCTCTGCGCGAAATTGAAGCTCCCGTGGAGAAGTACCGGGAGCTAAAGCAAGTCCGTCAGGGACTGGTCGACGCGCGCGCCATGCTGGCCGAAACCGACGCCGACCTGCGCGCTATGGCGCAGGAAGAGATCGCCGCCCTCGAACCGCGCGAACAGGCCCTTGAAGAAGAGCTCAAGGTGATGCTGTTGCCCAAGGATCCCAACGACGAAAAGAACATCATCCTCGAGATTCGCGCCGGCACCGGCGGCGACGAGGCCTCGCTCTTTGCCGCCGAAATCTTCCGCATGTACACGCGCTTTGCCGAGCAGAAGCGATGGAAGGTCGAGGTCATGTCCATCTCGGAGTCCGGCATCGGCGGCTATAAGGAAGTCATCGCCATCATCGAGGGCGAGCGCGTCTACTCGCAGCTCAAGTGGGAGTCGGGTGTCCACCGCGTGCAGCGCGTTCCGGCAACCGAGCAGCAGGGCCGCGTCCATACCTCCGCCATCACCGTCGCTGTTCTGCCCGAGGCTGAAGAAGTCGATATCAAGATCGAGGCCAAAGATCTCCGCATCGACACTTTCTGTTCGTCCGGTCCCGGGGGTCAATCGGTAAACACCACTTACTCGGCTGTGCGCATTACCCACCTGCCCACCAATACCGTGGTCAGTTGCCAGGACGAGAAGTCGCAGATCAAGAACCGCGAAAAAGGCCTGCGTGTGCTCCGCTCACGTTTGTACGAAATGGAAATGGACAAGCAGAACGCCGAACTCGCACAAGCCCGCAAACAGCAGGTGGGGTCAGGCGATCGCAGCGAAAAGATTCGCACCTACAACTTCCCGCAGAATCGCCTCACCGATCACCGCATCGGCCTCACCTTGCACCAGCTCGACCTCGTGATGCAGGGCCGCCTCCAGCCCATCGTCGACGCGCTCATCGCCCACTACCAGGCCGAGCAGTTGAAGGGCGAAACGCAAGCCGCGTAAACAGCTTGTACCGCCGATCTGTTTTGGTCCCGATCCTCTGCAGCGCCCGTCCTTTGTAGCGCCGGCCTCCCGGCCGGCTGTCGTGCGGGCGTTCCTCGCCCGCACTTTTTCGTCGCCAGTGATCGTCAACTCCACGCAAAAAGAAGCTCCCGAAGGGAGCGCAAGATGTTAGCCCAGGGCGCCAGCCCTGGGAATGCCGCCCCAAACAACCGCAGCCCCGTAGGGGCGACAGAACCCGAGGCCGGGTGCCCCACTCTCGCGACGCATTTGTTTCTGTCGCTAGGGTGGGAGCTACACGAACAAAATCCGCATCGGTGCTTCAACTTCGACGCTGCTCTTCACCTCATCGGCCAACAAACCCGTCGCCGGATCGCGCGCAAACACGCTCACCACATTCGAATCCTGATTCGCCACCAGCATCCACCGCTCCGTCGGGTCGAGCGCGAAATGCCGCGGCGTCTTCCCTCCGCAATTCGACCGCTTCATCGGCGTCAGTTTGCCCGTCGAAATGTCCGCCTTGAACGAATACAGGAAATTGTCGTCGCGATTCGCAAAATAAACAAACCGCCCGTCGCGTGTAATCACCGTGTCGCAACCACGCGTCGGCCCTTTGTAATCTGCCGGCAGCAACTCGATGCGGTTTACAAGCGTTAGGCTTCCATCGGCCTTGTGCCAGCCCAGCACGTCGACAGTCGACGCAATTTCATTCATGCAATAAGCCGTATGCCCATTGGGATGAAAATGCAGCGTCCTTGCACCAGACCCTGGCGCTCCGCGATACGTCCCGGCCGCAGTCATTTGCGCCGTCGCAAGATCAGGCTTGTAAATGTGAATGCAATCGCCGCCCAGGTCGTTGATATAGGCGAACCGGTTGTCCGGCGAGAACGAAGCAAAGTGCGCGTGCGCCTTCTCCTGCCGGTCCGCATTCGGCCCGTGCTCCGTGTAGTGCTCGGTCCACACTGCCTCGCTCAACTTTCCATCTCCGATGCGGAAGCTTGCCGCGCTCGCTCCTGTGTAATCGGCGGATAGGAGCATGCGGCCTGTTGCGTCCACAGCCACGTGGCACGTTCCCGTACTGGCCGAGTTGCGCGCCGACAACTGCCGCAGTTCCCCTCCCGCCAATCGAAAACTCGCCACTTCGCCGGTCGGCTTGCCTTCAAACGTATCCAGCTCCGACGCCGAATAAACGAAGCCGTCCGAGAGCGCAAGCCACGCCACATTCGGAACCTTGGCGGCTACGCCCACTCGTATCAGCTCGGCGGCCAGTGGATCCCAGCCAAACGCCAGAATTCCGTCCGGTGTATGCGAAGCCACGAACACTCGCTGTCAGCGGAGGCGGCTCGAGCAAAGCACGAAAGATCGCGGCATGGCAACGGCTCCAACAGTTGTGGCGCAGGCAAGCATAAGAAAATCGCGGCGCGTGGTCTCAGTCATAACAGAAGCCATTGTCACCCACCGGCCCGTGCTGTCGCCATCGTCACATGCTTGGATGCTCTGCCCTGCTCTTGAGTAATCGCATGTGCCTCCCTTAGCCCCACGGACGCCGCTGCTTTTGTCACTCCAGCTTGAACTGCACGTCCACGGTGGTCTCAACCTCGACCGGCTGGCCGTTCAACATAAACGGCCTGTAGCGCCACTGCTTCACCGCATCGAGCGCCGACTGCCGCAAAACCGCGGGCCCTTCCACCACGCGCAGATTCTCGATCGCTCCATCGCGCGAGATCGTCGCCTGCAGCACAACCGTGCCCGACGCGCGAATCGCCTGCGCCACCGCTGGGTACGTCGGAATCACTTTGTAGATCAGCATTCCCTGCATCACTCCGGACGACACGTGCTGCGTCGCCGCTGGTGCTGCCGGCCGCACATCAGGATGGGTGCCGTGTCCGTTGAATGGATTATCCGGGCTGCCCATAGCGTTCGGGCCGCCGCCGAAATCGACAGGTCCGATCGGGCCGGGATCTTGACCCTTGCCCGGAATCCACGGCTTGCTCGGAATCAGCCGCGGGGCCAAGATCACTTCGCTCGGCATCTCCGTCCGCTCGGTCGGCGCCTGCTCCGTCCTAACCACCGGCCGCACGTCTTGAACCGGCGCAGGCTCTTCCATCAGGATCGCGTTCGTAATCTGCGGCAGCATCTCCGGATGGATGATCGGAATGATCACCAACGCCAGCAGAATGGAACTGTTGAAGGCCAAAGTCGCCATCATCCAGCCCCGGCTGCGGGTCTGGATCCTGCCCATGGTTTCAAACGTGGAGTCTTCAAACATGGTCGCCTCCCCGAATTTCAATTCAGCCGCGCCGGCCGGGAGGATCGCAAGGCTCAAATGGGCGCGGGCTTTCTGGCCGCTCCGCGCATCACATCCAGCGCGGCGCGGGCTCTACGGCCCTTCGCCCATCCCGTTCGGTACCACTGTGCTTGTGTAGACACCGTGCCCAATCAAACTGTTCCCGCGCCCCCAAGAAAATAGTTTTGCCGTGCGTTACACTCCCTGAAGTCGCGTGTTTCTAGAATCGCGTTTCTGGATTCGCGCGTCTGTTCTGGAGCCGGCATGAAACTCTCTTTTTTACTTTTCTTCGCTGCCGCAATTGCCGTCGGCAATGTTCAAGCAGCGGCTCAGGCTCCAGTTCAGGACGCGCCCGACCCCCAGGCGACCCTTCACTACATTCACGCTTCCTGGGACTCGCTTACGCGCTCCGTTACAGACTGCCAGGCTCTCGCCGACACAAAAATCACCTCCGCCCCCGTTTTATATCTGCCGCATGGATTCGCCACGCCGCCCGCAGTCGCTCATGCCGCGCAACAGTGCAATCTCCGAATCCTTACTCTTCCTCGCCCCATCGCGAAGCTCGGCGATGTGCGCCCTGAAGAGTTGCCCGCGCCCGGTCTTCTCTACCTGCCGAATCCCTACGTTGTTCCCGGTGGACGCTTCAATGAGATGTACGGCTGGGACAGCTATTTCATCCTGCTTGGCCTCGAAGCCGACCACCGCGAAGCTTTGGCCAAAGGTATCGTCGACGACTTCCTTTTCGAAGTTCAGAATTATGGCGCCGTTCTCAACGCTAACCGAACCTATTACCTCACGCGCTCGCAGCCGCCATTTCTCACTTCCATGATCCGCGCCGTCTATGAGGACCCCGCCAGCTTTCCTCAAACTCCCCAAGGCCGCACCGAGGCGCACGACTGGCTAGCGCACGCCTACCAAGTGGCTCAACAGGACTACTCAACATGGACGCGCCCCGAACATCAAGCCGGCCACACAGGCCTCACGCGCTATTTCGATTACGGCTCCGGCCCAGTCCCCGAACTAGCCGACGACAGCACCTACTACTCCGACGTAATTCGATCCCTCGTCCAGCACCCCACGGCAGAAGGAAACACGTTTCTCGTCAGAAGGCTCAGAGCATCCTGACGCCGCCGAAGCTGCCCGCCTCAAGCAAACCAGTTGCGATGTCCATGCCAGCGTCGTCTGCGCCCGCGCCTGGTTCGGAGATTCGCAGGCGGCTATCGCCTCACTCGCGACTTCTACGAGGGTGATCGCGCCGTGCGCGAGTCCGGCTTCGATACCAGCGACCGCTTCGGACCCTTCTCTGGCGCCACGCATCACTACGCGCCGGTCTGTCTCAACAGCCTCCTCTTCCGCTACGAGCGCGATCTGGCGCACTTCGCGCACTTGCTCGGTCTCCCCCAGGATGCGCATCGCTGGGACCGTCGCGCCAACGCTCGAGCCGCCGCCATGCAACGCTACCTTTGGCAGCCGAAGCAAGGCGTATTCGCGGATTACGATTTCATTCGCGCCAAACCCTCACCGTATGCGTTCATCGCTTCGCTCTATCCGCTTTGGGCTGGAGTCGCCACCCGCGAACAAGCCAACTCAATGGAGGCACACTTGAATCTCTTCGAACGGCCCGGCGGATTATCCACCAGCAATACGAACACCGGTCTCCAATGGGATGAGCCCTACGGCTGGGCTCCCACAAACTGGATCGCTGTTGCCGGCCTTGACGCCATGGGCTTTCATGCCGATGCCCAGCGCATCGCGCGCCACTTCGACGCGACCGTCGACGCAGGCTTTGCCGCCGATGGCACCATTCGCGAAAAATACAACGTAGTCGCAGGCACTGCGCAGGTAACAGTCAGCCAGGGCTATTCGCAAAACGTCATCGGCTTCGGCTGGACGAATGCCGTCTATCTCAAGCTGAATGAAATCGCCGATCGCGCTGCCCCGGCCTCGGCGCCTCAAGAGTAAATTGCGGGCAATCTAATATCCCTGAAGTACGTCGCAATTTAGCCCAGGATGGAGTCCGCCGCAGCGGACGGAATCCCGGGGCGCACGCAAAGAACGAGATCAGCCCCGTAGGGGCGGCGGAAAGCATTCTCAACGAAACGATGCGGCTGCATCCAGTTGCGCCTCAACCGGATGGTTGAAGTGGATCAGTGCAATCCACATTCCGTCATCGTCGCGCTTCCACACCAGGTCCCCGCCCAACTGGCGCGCGATCAGTTCCGGAGGCAGATCGTGGTGCAGCCCGAAGTAACGCTCATCGAGCGCCTCGCCACTGAGCTTTTCCAAGGGCGAGTCCGGATCGTATTTCGTTGAGAACACCAGCGCAGCCGAGTAAGCTTGCGACTCCTCAGCGGCGCGAGCGATCTGTCCCGCCGAAAAATCATCGATCGCTACCACATCCCACGGATGCTTCACGTATCCCAGCTCCGGATGCGACAGCTCATCCGTCATCGGCCACGCGCTAAGCACCGTTGCGCCAGGATACAGCTTCGAAAGCTGCACGATTCCCGATTCATGCATCCGCACCACGCGCGCATACGCCAGGTTGTCTTCCGGAGCGAATCCGTATGGCGGATTGACGAACAGGCCCACGAAAAACGCTGCCGCCGAAATCAGCGCCATGCCTTGCCAATAGGGCACACGCCGGTAAAACGTTGTCACCGCCACCAGCAGCACCAGCGGATACATCGGCAGCAAGTAGCGCGTCAGTAGCGCGCCGCCCAGCACGCTAAAGAGCACAGCGTTTGCCAGCAGCAGAAAGAAAATCCGCAGCTCAACCGCAGGCGCAATCGCCGCACGGTCGTGGCCGTTCGAGTCAGGCCGCGGACTGAGCAGCAGCGCGGCAAATGCCATCAGCACCGGCACAAACAGGTTCATGTGCGCCGTCAGGTGCAGAACTCGGTGACCGAACGCTGCCAGTATGCGCAGCGGCGTGAGCGTCGCCTCAGCGTTGTACCGCAGGTATTCGGGATTACCGAAGAGGAATCCGGTTTTCGCGTAGTGATACGCGTACCAGCCGGCCAAAGGAAGAACGCAGCTCGAGAACCACGCCGCTTCCCGCCACAGTTTTCCGCGCGCTACTCCGCCAAGCCTGAAACCTTCCACCACATTCACCGCGGCCAGCGCCAGCGGAATCACGACCGCCGTCTCCTTCGACAGCGCAGCAGTCGAAAACCACAATGCGGCAGCCCACGACACGCGGCCGCGGCTCGGTAGCGCGTATACCAGCCCCCACAGCGAACACGCAGCGGCAAAAATGTCCGCCTGCGCCAGCGAGCTCTGCGCAAACCAGATTGGATAAAGCCCCGTCAGCAGCACCGTCCAGAATGCGACCGAGCCCACTCCAACCAGTCGCATGGCCAGCCGCCATACCGCCAACAGTCCCAGCGAAGCCACCATCAGCACCGCTTCGCGCGTCACTTCGGGATAATAGCCGCAGACCTTCCACCAAATCGCCAGGTAAATGCTCGGCAGCGGTGGATGCGCGTTACTCAGCGTTGTCGTCGGAATCAGCGAGCCGGTGCGGAAAAAATCCCATGCCGCGGGAATGTAGTAGCCGGCTTCGTCCCAGTAGTAAGGAACGCGCAACAGCGTAAAGTGGCTGGCGTAGAGCGCCATAAAGATGACTGGAAAGATCATCCAGATGGGCAACGGCGCGTCCAGCCGCGGATTCAGAATTCCCTTCAGGCGCACGTGCTCGCTCCCGCGCTTGGCAGCCTCTCCATCGCGCTCGCTTCGCGCTCACGCCTCACACCCACTTGCTCAACCATGTGCAATTTTGCCCATCCAGGTTTTTTTGACACCACCTGCCGCGGAAATGTTCCTCCGCGCCGAGGCCAGTCGTCCCGCAGTCTCCGGTCCCTTGTTCCCTCGTTCCCTGTTTTTAATTCACCGGCCCGCGCGGAAAGTTTTGCGTCTGAGGCTCAAGGTTCAATGTGCCGAATGCCTGCTCATATTGCGCAATGTTCTGGCCCAATATGTTAAACAAGGCTTTGGCCTGCTGGGGGCTCAGAAAAATAGCCTGGTGGTTGCGGATCGTCACCTGATCAGGGCTTTCGCTCGATGCAAGTCCGAAAACCAGTTGAAAATCCCACACGCTCACGCGTACCTGCACGCTGTTGGCGTAGGACTCGCGGTAGTCCGCGGTCTGTGCAAGATTCAGTTGGGGTTGTTGCGGAGTTGGGCTCATGATTCAACCAGCTTACAGCTTCCAGTTCTCGGCCGTCAGGTGCCGGCTTCTCGCGCTGTGCTACAGTCGTGGGGCATTTGCTCTTGGGTTCTCCAGATCCTTTGCGAGAAGTTGAGAAGCCCCCGCCCAGCACAACGAGCTAGCGGCTAGAAGCTAAAGGCTAGAAGCTGTTTTTAAGGTCCCCCGCCAGCGGGCATCCCTCGCACCGCGCCGTCTTCCCGCAGTGCGCCTTGCCCACCGCCACCGTCAGCGCATGAAATTCATTGAACAGTTGTGCGTGGCGCTCAAGGGAATCACCCGCGAATGCCTTCCGCGTGACGTCCGTCAGCGCCTCATACGGAATCTGACGTCGGCCCGAGGACAAATCGACCAGCCCATGCCGCTCCGCAATCCGCCGCAAATACTCGTCGGCTACCGGAACGGCGTGCCCAAGCGCATAGAGCAAAATCGCATCGGCCGTCTCATTGCCCACACCAGGCAATTCCAATAGCCGCTCTCGCAACGCGCCGGTGGGCGCAGCTCGCATCGCTTCCAGCGAACCGCCAAATTCCCTCTCGAGCATCTTCACAAATGCCTTCAGCGCCGGCGCCTTTCGTACGATGAATCCTGAAGGCCGGATGAGCCGCCGCAGCTCTTTGAGTGGGATCGCCCGCAACCCCTCCGGCGTCAGCGCTCCTGCCCCGCGAAGATTCTCGAGCGAGCGCTCCACTGCTTTCCACGCGGTGCTTTGCGTGAGGTACGCGCCGAGAATCACCTCAAACGGAGTCTTTGCCGGCCACCAATGCTGCGATCCATACGCGCGCATTAACTCATCGTGCATCCTGCGCAGGCGCTTCGGTCCATTCACTCGGCGGCGTTTGATCACAGCTACTTTAGGATAATGGCGAGAGCATTGCGATGTTCGTGCAACTGTCCCGCACATTCAAGGAGCTTCCATGAAGAGTCACACCGAATACCTCGTCTTTGAAACACGCAAGCGCCGCGAAATGGTGCATATCACCGATCAGGTCGAGCAGATCGTCCAGCGCAGCGGCGTCCAAGATGGTCTGTGCTTTGTCTCGCCCATGCACATCACGGCCGCCGTTTACGTCAACGACCACGAAAGCGGCCTCATTGAAGACATCGGCAAGTGGCTTGAGGAGTTAGCCCCTGCGCGCCCCGATTACAAGCACCACCGGACCGGCGAGGACAACGGCGATGCGCACCTCAAATCATTGCTGCTCCACCACGAGACAACACTGCCCGTGACCAACGGCAAGCTCGACCTGGGCACCTGGCAGCGCGTCTTTTACGCCGAGTTCGACGGCCAGCGCCGCAAGCGCGTCATCGTGAAAGTGCTCGGAGTCGAGTGACCGCGGCACGCTGGCTTGTCAACTTCAGGGGTGCCCCATCCAAGAGTCGCTTGGGTGGGGTCCGAACTCCGTTAACAGCCCTAGCTCTGCTGTCTTACTCGTCCGTCACCCTCCGCCACGGCCCCGATGCACCGCGCTTCGCCGGCGAAGCGAAGTTGATCTTCGTACGCGGCATCACCACCAGGTCCACGCGCCGATTCTCCGCGCGGCCTTCGGCAGTGTCGTTCGTCGCCACGGGATGAAACTCCGCATACCCCGCGGCCGAGAGGCGGTCGGCGGGAATGGCCTTCATATCCAGAAACAGCCGCGCGATGTGCGTGGCGCGGCCAGCCGAGAGCTCCCAATTCGAATCGAACTCCGCATTATGGATGGGCACATTGTCGGTGTGGCCCTCAATCCGCAGATCGTAAGGCGTCGATCCCAGCTTGCCCGCAATCTGGCGCAGCGTCGGCATTGCCTCCAGCTTGGGCACCGCGGATCCCGACTCGAAAAACCCAGCCTCGCGCAGGCTGATCACAAGGCCATCGCGCCCCATCTCGAGCGAAACTGTGTGCGCGGCAACTTGCGCGGAGAGCGTCGCCGCCAGATCGCGCCGGATGCGATCCAGATCCTGCTTCACCTGCGCCGGCGAAGCTACATTTTCGTCCATCACCGCGTTGGCAGGTGCGCCCCCGCCGCTTCCCGGTGAGTCCTGCTGGTCCGCGCCGCCAAACGCCCCCATCGATTTGAATGCGCTGTCGATCGCCTTCGACACTTGCGCCTGCTTCTTCTGGTCGGCCCGTGCAAATGCGAACATCACCACGAACAATCCGAACAGCAGCGTAATGAAGTCCGCGTAGGAGACCAGCCAGCGGTCATGAGTTACGCGGCTGCGGGGAACGCGGGGATTCATGCGGCACGCTCCTTCACCTCGCGGTTTGCATCGTCCACAAATCCGGCCAGTTTGATCTCCAGCATGCGCGGGTTCATGCCCTCAAGAATCGAAATCACGCCCTCCAGCATCATCTCCCGCTGCCGATGGCCGCTACGAATGCGCAGCCGCATCTTGCCCGCGAAGGGCAGAAAAAAAGATTGGCAATGCCTACGCCGTAGATCGTCGCCACAAACGCAACTGCGATGCCGCGCCCAACTTCCGCAATGTTGTCCAGATGCTGCATCACCTGGATCAGACCCAGAACCGCACCCAGAATGCCGATGGTCGGCGAGAATCCCCCCGCAGATTCAAAAACCGCGGGCAGCCGCTCCTCATCTTCCGTCATCGAATCCAGGCTCACGCGCATGATCTTGCGCAAGTCCGCAGGCTCGGTGCCATCGACCGCCAGCATCAGCGTTTGCTTCAGGAACGGATCTCGGATTGTCGCCAAATCGGCATCGAGCGACACCACTCCCTGGCGTCGTGCTTTGTTTGCGAAGCCAATCATCTGGCGAATCAGGTGTGTGTCCTCCTTGCGCGGCGCCACGAAAACATGTGCCAGACTCCGGAATGCCCCCACCACCGTGGTCAGCGGAAACTGCAGCAACACAGCGCCCATCGTGCCGCCGAAGACGATCAGCGCTGCGGTAGGTTGCAGAATCTGGCCCACGTTCCCGCCTTCGATCATTAGTCCGGCAATAATGCCCACGATGGCCAGTACCGCCCCGAAGACGCTCGCTTTGTCCATGTGCAGCTCCTGAGAGATTTGTGGTCGCGGGTGCTATTGCTCGGCGCCACCGTCGTGCTTTGACGTTTGCGCTGGCTCGCCGGGCGAACCAGCGCCATCCAGACTCACCAGCGCCGCCGCTCGCTCCAGATCTCCAAAATGGTGCAGCCGCCTCGCCACCACCGCCAGCAACCGCGCGCGATAGACCAGGATCCTTTCCACAACCTCGGCGATCTCCTCGCGCACAATCAGCTTCTCTCCATTAATCAAGGTCAGCATCGTATCTGGAGATGCCTCCGCGGTCTTGATCAAGTCGCAATTGACCACCATCGGCCGGCCATTCAGCCGCGTCAATTCGATCATTGCCCGATCTCCTTCGAGTCCGTTATCGGCAAGGGCTGCTAAACGTTAAAAAAACAAAACAATCGATACAGAACTGTCCCTCCCCGAGACACAAACCGCACTTCCGTAAAGTCCATAAGTACCCCCGCCGAAATAGGTGCCAGATGCGTCGGCTCCAGACCGCGAGCAGCAACCCAGGCCAACACATAGGGATGCGCAAACAGATTTGGAGCCGCAAATCACCGCATCCACAAGGAGAACCCCATGTCCCTGGGTGTCTTAAACAACCTCTCCGCGGTGTATGCGGAGAATAACCTTTCCAACACCAACAACAGCCTCTCGAAGACGCTGCAGCAGTTGTCTTCCGGGTCCAGGATCAACTCCGGCGCCGACGATGCCGCCGGCCTTTCGTTGGTCGACGGCCTCGAGGCAAACCAGACGGCGCTCATTCAATCTGAAACCAATGCTTCGGAAGGCGTCGGCCTTCTGCAGGTTGCCGATGGCGCCCTCTCGCAGGTCACAACCCTGCTCAACCGTGCTGTTACGCTGGCCACCGAGGCCTCCAACGGCACGCTCAACAGCTCGCAGGATACGGCGGCCAACCAGGAATACCAGTCGATCCTGTCGGAGATCTCCAACATCGGTTCCACAACCACCTACAACAATCAGGCCGTCTTCAATTCCACGACGAGCATCTACACCGGCGACTCCTCGACATCCGGCTCCGCGATCGACAACCTCAACATCCGCACGCTTTCGTCCTCCAACGTTGGCGACACCGGCGGCACCATGGCCTACTCCAACGGCGGCAACAATGTGTTCATCGACCTGTCGAGCGGCGGCAAAATTGCCACCACCGGCGACGGCTTCGTCAACGCCACCACAACCCTCAACGTCAACTACATGGCCACGGGAGCCAACGGCGCCGCGGTCCAGAAGTCCACAACCATCAGCGTTGGCACTGGCACCAACTATGCCGACACAGCCCAGGGATTGATCAACGCCATCAACGGCGCTGGCCTCGGCTTGACCGCCAGCTTCGACACGGCAACCCAGGCTGGAACCGCGGCCGTTGCGGCGGCAGGCGCGGGCCACAGCACCGATACCGGCATCGAAATCAGTGGCTTCGGCGCTGGAGTGGGAAAGGGAACGACACCGGGCCAGGTGGGCACTTTGGCAATCGCGGGTGGCACCGATGACCAAACCGACGCCATCACGGGATCGCTGGTCCTCAAGAATGCCGCCGGCGCAAACGTGACCGTAACCCTTGGTCAGGCCGGCACCACCGACAACATGGTCGATCTGGCAGCCACACTCGCCGGCCTCGGATTCACCGTCACCAATAACCTCACCGGTGGCGCCGCAGGCAACTTGGCCATTACCAGCCAAAACAGCGCGCAGTCTGCAATCGTCGCATCGTCACTACTGGACACGACGGCCGGCACTCTCTCCTACACCAAATCCGCGGCATACTACACAGACGGTGTCAGCAACTCCGGCGGCGGCACTGCCGCACCGGATATCGCGGATGTGGCAACGGGGCAAACGGCTGCGGCCAGCGCGTCCTTCACTGCGGACACCAACAGCGTCGGCGGCACGGCCACCATCAGCTACTCCGACAGCGCCGGCCAGTCATTGGCCACAACCGACCTCAGCAACTCCGCCGATGCCCAGGCGGCCTTGACCCAACTCAACGCAGCCATCACCGATGTCGCCGCGCAGGATGGTTACATTGGCGCGCAAATCAACACGCTGAACGCGGTTAGCAATGTGCTCAGCACGCAGGCTGAAAACGTGCAGGCGGCCCAGAATACAGTCCAGGCAACCGACTACGCGCAGGCCAGCTCCAACATGTCGAAGTTCGAAATCCTCAGCCAGACCGGCATCGCTGCCCTGGCTCAGGCAAACAGCATGCAGCAGGAAGTTACCAAGCTCCTGCAATAACCGATTAGGCAGCAATGCCGATAACCATCGAGGGGCGTCCATCAGGCGCCCCTCTTTGCTTCACCGAATACCCGTACAGGCGATGAGAATTTCTTAATCCGGCTTCCACGGGAGTTGGCTCATGGGCTGCATCGGTTTTCACGGGGGGATTCAATGGGCACAGTCGGACTGAGCTTCGGGTCGCCAACCAGCGGTGCGGGCTTCAACGTCAGCTCCACCGTCGCCGAAATCGTCGGCAACCTCCAGAATGTCGAGACACCCTGGAAAAATCAACTCGCCTCGCTCGAAAGCCAGGACACCGCAATCTCCTCGCTCGGCACGCTCTTCTCCAACCTCTCGAATGACATGAGCGCGCTCACCGACTTTCAGGGCGTTCTGGCGCAAAAAGAAGGTTCAAGCTCGAACACCGGTGTCCTCGAACTCACCGCGGCCTCATCTTCGGCAACGGCAGGCACCCATACGGTGGTCGTGAACAACCTCGCTCAAACATCCAGCGGCTACCTCGACTCAGTCACCAAAGCCTCCGATACTCTGGCCGGCTCTATGACCATCAAGTTGGGCAATGGGACTACCGAGAATATCGTGATCGGCGCAGCCACAAACCCGCCCGCCACCAACACCATCTACACCGGCAGCGGCGTCAACACGCTCTCCGGCATCGCCTCCGCCATCAACTCTGCCAATCTCGGCCTCACCGCCAATGTACTCGCCGACTCGACCGGCTCCCGGCTGAGCCTCGTCTCCGGCACCTCCGGCGCAACCGGACAACTGACCGTCACCTCCGCGCTCACCGACCCCAACAATGTCACCAGCACCAACTCAACCGGCACTCTTGGCTACAACGTGGGCGTCACCGGCAAGGATGCTTCCCTCACCATTGACGGCGCGCCGCTCACCAGCGCCTCCAACACCGTTGCCAATCTCATCCCTGGAGTCACCTTCCAGTTGCTCGCGCCCAGCCCGGTTGAGTCCGGCACCACGCTCCAACCGGTTCAGGTGGTCATCGCCAACGACAACTCGGGCGTCGAGAGCACGGTCAATCAATTCGTCACCGACTACAACTCGCTCGTCAGCGCCATCAATACACAGGAAGGCCATGACAGCTCGGGCAATGCCGAGTCGCTCTTCGGTTCGCCCACCCTCTCCTTGCTCCAGCAGCAACTGCTCGGCAGCCTCAATAAACAAAACCCCGACGGCTACGTCGACTCCGTTTCATCGGCGGCGAATGCCTCGCTCTCCGGGTCAATCAATATCTCGCTCGCCGGCGGCATCCCCTTGTATTACTCCGGCACCGCAGGCAGCGCCGCCGTAACTTCGTCCGGCACGCTGGCCGCAATCAACAACGCCGCCGATACGCTTTCAGGCTCCATATCCATCGCCGTGGGCAGCGGCGCGGCGCAGACCATCAATGTCGGCGACTCCTCGACTCCCGCGACCCTTGCCGGCCTGGTCCGGGCTATTAACTCGGCCGGCATTGGCGTAACTGCCGAGGTTGACAGCAGCGCCACGAGCTCATGGATCAGCCTGACCTCCGGAACTCAGGGAACGTCCGGAACGTTGACCATTGACTCAAGCATTGCCGACACCAGCGCTCAAACCGTTCAGGTTCCCACAACGTCAGGAGACAACACCCTAGCCGGCCTCGCCAGCGCCATCAATGCGTCGCTGTGCGGAGCCACCGCCGCGGTAACAACCAAAAATGGCCAATCGACGCTGACGTTGACTTCGGAAGTGCAAGGCACGAACGGAGCCTTGACCGTCGCTTCGGCGCTCACATCAAGCGTCCCCACGTCCGTGAATTACTACGACACCACGCCGTACACTGACTCCACCCCTGACATCGGCACGTTGGGCGAGGTTGCCGGCGCCAATGACACGCTGTCCGGCACCCTCACCATCCAGGTTGGCAGCGGCGCCTCGCAAACCATCACTCTCGACTCCTCCAACAACACCCTCGCCGGCCTGATAAGTGCCATCAATGGCTTAACGGGCGTCTCCGCCGCCTTCGATCAGGCCGGCACCGGCCTCACCCTTACCTCCGGCACAAACGGTGCATCCGGCGCGCTAACCGTGACCTCCAACATGGCCGACACCACCAGCCCCATCGCAACCGAGCTCAATTACAACACCTCCTCTGACATCAACAGCCTTTCCGGACTCGGGATCAGCGTGAACAACGATGGCTCAATCACCTTCGACGCCGGCTCCCTCGATTCCACCCTGAACACCGACTACTCCAGCGTCGCGGGCTTCTTTCAAAACGCCAACGGTTGGGGACAGACTTTCAACACCATGCTCACCGGCGCAGGCACCAGCTCGTCCACTGGAATCCTTTCCCTCGCTAGAACCTCCAACAGCCGCGTCGAATCCACGCTCAATGCCAACATCTCCAGGGAGGAGACCTTGATCTCCATCGAGCAGGCCAGCCTGACCAAAGAGCTGAACCAGGCCAACGAAATCATGCAGCAGTTGCCCACCGAGTTGGAAGGCATGAACGAGCTCTACTCGGCGATCACGGGCTACAACCAGAGTCACTAGCGAATAAGAAAGTAGATTGCAATGGATCCCTATCGCGAACACGCGCTCGAAGGAGCTTCTGCCGTCGATCTTGTCGTCGCTCTTTATGACGGCATCATCCGCTTTCTCTACGCCGCCATCGCCGCAGTCGAGCATGGCGACGCCGACGCCCGCCGAGCCGCCGTCAAGCGCGCCATGGACATCATCATTCACCTCCAGGCGCGGTTGCGCATGGATGTGGGCGGCCGGCCGGCGCAATCGCTCAGCGAATTCTACGCCGCCATCTTTGCCCAGCTCCTTCAGGCTTCTCAGTCGGCGTCCATCGCCAAATTCGAACATGCCATTGATTGTGTGAGAAATGTGCGCGATGCCTGGCGCGAAGTTGCAAGGGATCCGAATACCCTTCCGGCTTCGTCACGGCAGCTCAATCCTTCTTCGCCGGCGCCAATCGTCGCGGAGCGCTCGCAAACAGCCGGCAACTCATCCTGGACTGCTTAGCCGACCGCGTAGCTTCGGCGCCGCGCTAACTCAGCTGGCCCCGCTAACTCTTAGTCACCGCGAACAACGCACAATTTGTCTTTTATGAAGAACGAGACGCCGGTTCACCACGATGAGCTAGAGGCTAATGGCTAGTAGCTAAAAGCTGCCTTTATCCCGCCACCGTCAGCTCCTCTTCCAGTTGCTGCTTCTGGTAGAGGCTGGCGTAGTAACCGTCGAGGGCCAGCAGTTCGTCGTGCCCTCCCACTTCGACGATCCGTCCCTTGTCCAGCACGGCAATGCGGTCGGCATTGCGCACCGTCGATACCCTGTGCGAAATCAGGATCGTCGTCGCCGTCGCCGTGTACCCTCGGAGCCCGCCCAGAATGCGCTCTTCCGTGTACGTATCAACACTGGCCAGGGCGTCATCCAAAATTAGAATCGCCGGCCGACGCAACAGCGCGCGCGCAATGGCGGAGCGCTGCTTCTGCCCGCCTGAAAGTGTCACGCCGCGCTCGCCCACCATCGTTTCAAAGCCCTGTGGAAACTCCTCGAACTCACGCCGGATATGAGCCGCCTCGGCCGCTTCGAGCAGATCCTCCGCGCTTGCGTTCGGCGCACCGAAGGCCAGGTTCTCGCGAATCGTCTCACTGAACAGGAACGTCTCCTGCGGCACCATGCCGATGTTGCGCCGCAGTACCTCCAGCGGATACTCGCGTATGGGCCGGCCATCGATGAAAAGCGTGCCTTCCGGCGCGTCGTAGATCCGCGGAATCAGATTTGCAAGTGTCGACTTGCCGCAACCTGTCGGCCCCACGATCGCCAGGCTCGACCCCGCCGGAATCTTCAGCGTAATGTCACGGAGCACCGGCGTCTCGCCGTAGCTGAAATTGAGATGCCGGAATTCAATCTCTCCATTCAGCACCGTCTCCGGTCCAGAACCCGAAACGCGGAGCGGCGGAATTCGATTTCGCCCCTGAGCACCTCTTCCTGTCCAAAACCTGAAACCGCGGAGCGGATGGCGGGTTCGGCTTTAAGAATTTCATCGATGCGCTTCACTGAAGCCGTGCCGCGCTGGAAGATGTTGATCACCCAGCCCACGGCGATAATCGGCCAGATCAGCATGATCATGTACGTGCTGAACGCGACAAACTGGCCTACATCGATCCGGTGCGCCAGAACCAGGTGTCCTCCAGCCAGCAGAGTAATGACCATCGAAATGCCGAGAATGAACTCCAGTGTCGGCCAAAGCATGCCCATCAGTTGCACCAGCCGCAAGGCGCGGCCGATGTACTGTCGATTGAGCCGCTCGAACAGCCCGATCTGCGACTCCTCGCGTGCGAAGGCCCTGATCAGCCGTACGCCGGAGTAGTTCTCCTGCGCCTGCGCCGAAATATCGCTGAAGCTGGCCTGGATGCGCTCGAAACGCTCGTGAATCCTGCGCCCCAGGTACTGCACCAGGATGCTCGCCAGCGGCATCGGCGCCAGCGCCACCAGCGTCAGGTAGGGGCTGATTCGAATCATAAAAAATAGCGCGAAGACGCTCAGGAAGATCGTGTTGGCGCTGTACATCAGCGCCGGCCCCAGCAGCATCCTCACCGCATTCAGGTCGTTCGTCATGCGCGCCATGATGTCGCCAGTGCGATAGCGCTGGTAAAAGCCGGAGTCCTGGATTTCAAGCTTGCGGAACAGATCGTTGCGCAGGTCAAATTCGATCTCCCGCGAGATGCCGATCAGAATCCATCGTTGCGCGTATAGAAACACGCCCTTCACCAGGCTGATCGCCACCAGAATCGCGGCGAAGATCAGAATCAGTTCCCGCGTGGTCCCCTGCTGGATCCGGTTCACCGCCATTCCCAGAACGCGCGGAAACTGCACGGCGACGATATTTGTAGCCACGCACGCCAGCGTCCCCTGCACGTACTGCCAGCGGTAGCGGCGCATGTAGCTGTAAAGGGGACCGAGGTCACCAAGCATAGCTCTATCTTACGATTGATGCCACATCAGCTGAATTTGACGCAATTAAAGGGTCTATTCCGATTGCTATCCGAATTCCAAACGACGTAGCCCACTGTTTGCTGTTCGCTGTCTACTGGGTCCCCTTTTTCCCTTGGTCCCTTGTTCCCTGCATTACTACGTCGGCGTCTTCAGCAGCAGGTACCCGCCGACAAGCGCAAACAGAATGTCGGCAGACCACGCGGCGATCGATGCGGGCAAATAATTCACATTGCCCATGGCGCCAAAAAGCGTGTCGACCACCCGGTACGCAAGCGCCACGCCGATGGCTACCGCAATTCCCGTGATCGATCCTCGCCGTCCCATGGAAAGCGCAAACGGAATCGCCAGAACAGCCATCACCACCGCAACCAGCGGATAAGAGAGTTTTTGCCACAGCGCAACGCTCAACCGCTTGGTGTCGAATCCGCTCTGCCGCAGGTCCCGAATGTAGCGGTCAAGCTGCCCGAAGTTCATCTCCTGCGACTCCAGGGCCTCTTTCTTGAAGTAGTCCGGCGCCGCGCGCAACTCCGGGAACGAAGTTTCGAGGAACGTACCGTACCCCGTCACATTGGAGCCCTTTATGTCGCGCACCCATCCGTTCTCGAAATACCAGGTAGCGGAATCCTCATTCCATGCAGCCCGCTTGGCAAAAATCCGCCGTGTCAGTTGGAAAGTCGATGGTTCAAATTCGAAAACCGAGAGATTGGCAAACTCGTTCGTGTCCGGATCGAAGAACTCGTAGTAGAAAATGCAGCCCGGTTCGCCGGCAGCGGCCCTCGGCCCGAAGATCCAATGCTCTTCTGGATTGAAGTAGGTCTGCGGCGGCCGCCCTTTGATCACGTTGCGCAGCGATTCCTGCCTGCGATTAGCCTGCGGCAGATAGTACTGGTCGAATAAAAAGAGGCATACCGCCAGGCAAGCCGCAATGCTGACGATGGGAATCACCAGCCGGTAGAGGCTGATGCCTGTAGCCTTCATGGCGATGATTTCGCTGTTGCGGTTGAGCACACTGAAGGTCACCAGCACGGCAATCAGCACCGCCAGCGGCGCCGTAAGGTAGAGCATGCTCGGCGTCAGGTTCAGCAGGTATTCGCCCACAATGGCCAGCGCAATGTGGTTGCGCAGAATATCGCCCAGCAGATCGAAGAAGGTGAAGACAATCACGAGCGAAACAAAGCCCATCAGCACCAGCACGAACAGCGTGGCGAATTCGCGCACAATGTACTCATCGATAATCCGTGGAAAGATGCCCCGCGGCTTGGCCTTTTTCTCAGACGCCCCGTGACGCCATAACCTGTCGAGAAGTTCCCTTGCTGCGAATCCCCCGCGTTTCGCCGCGGCCACCGGCTTGGGCGTCCGTGCAATCCACGCCGCAATGGCGCTCAAGATCCGTCCGCCGGTCGCCATCTGCCAAAGCAGAAATGTGCCCGCCACAGCAAAGATCAAATTCGCTGACCACACAGCCAGAAATGCCGGTAGCCTGCTCTGGTGGCCCAGCGCGCTGCCAATTAAGGAGAGAAAGTAGTACACAAACACCAGCAGAATCGTGAAGATAAAGCCCGAACTCTTGCCGCCTCGCCGCGAGGCTACGCCCAGCGGCACGCCCACCAGCATCAGTACCAGGCAGGCGGCGGGAAAAGAAAACCGGTTGTTCAGCTCGATCAGGAATCCTTTCGCGTCAGGCCCTTTCGTGTGTTCGAGCAGCGCACCCAACGGCATCGCATAAAGAGCGGTGTCCATCCGCCCCAGGTGCACGTCGCTCTGCTGGCCCAGCATCAGCGGCAAATCGGTTGTCGTGAATGTTGAAATGTTCGATTGTTCCGGCTGGTCCGCAACCGTCTCGTCGCGCACGCCTTCGCGCAGCCGCATCAGCAGCTCCTGCGTATTGTCCGTCACCACGGTCGCCGAAGCAGCCGTCGTAATCAGCGGATTGTTCGGGTCGGAGACATCGGCCATGAACACCTGCCGCCAGTTGGCCGCGCCCGTCCCTGAGCGCACGTCTTGCACGTACAGCACGTAGTTGTGAAAATCCTCGTAGAAGACCCGCGGTTCAATCTCGTAGCTGGCCTGCGACGTCCCCAGCGACTGTTCCATCTCCACGATCGCCTGGTTCGCCCGCGGCGCAAGATAGAGCGAGTTGCCCAGCCCCAGCAACGTGCCCCCGATCGCCACAATCGACGACACGCGTACAAAGTAGCCGATGCCCAGCCCGCAGGCGCGCATTGCGATGATCTCGCTGTCCGACGCCAGCCTGCTCAGCCCCAACAAGATTCCCCACAGCACTGCCATGGGAATCGTTACCTTCAGCAGATTGGGCAGCGTGAAAAGAAACACCTGCGCCACATCCGCCAGCGTGGAGCTGTTGCGCACTACCACCTCAAGAATGTGCGGCAGTAGCGGCATGAACAGAATGAAGGTGAAAAGCGCGCAACCGATCAGCGTGAGCGTAAGAATTTCGCCAAGAATGTAGCGGGTAAGGATGCGCACAAAGATGTCCTGCGCCCAGTTTAGCGTGTCGTTCCCTAGCGTGCGCGCGTATCACTTGGTTGGCCCATCCTAAACGCGCTCTGGCGTTGAAGGTGGGATTGGGTCTTGTGTCAGGGCATGACTTTAGTCGTGCCGAAAAGCGCTTCTAATATCGACAGGGCTTTAGCCCCTGAGAAATGATCCTTGCACCGCAGATTGATCGACGCGAATGAGCTAGACGCTAGAAGCTAGGAGCTGGAAGCTGGTAGTTTTGGCTGCCATCCCCGCAACCGCAAGCTATTCCCCAGCACGCACACCGAGCTCAGCGCCATCGCCGCCGCCGCCAGCCATGGCGTTAGCAGAATGTGAAACGCCGGATACAGCAGCCCCGCCGCCAGCGGAATTCCGATCACGTTGTAGCCCACCGCCCATCCCAGGTTCTGCCGCATCACGTGCACCGTCTCGCGCGCCAGGGCCAACGCCGCAGGAATCGCCGCCGGCTGCGTGCGCAGCAGCAGCACGTCGCCTGCTTCCTGTGCCAAGTCCGCGCCGGTTCCCATAGCAATCCCCGCGTCTGCCTGTGCCAGCGCCGCTGCATCGTTGATGCCGTCGCCCACCATGGCAACGCGCAGGCCCGACTTCTGCAGCTCGCGAATCCTCGCCAGCTTCCCCGCCGGATCGAGCCCCGCTTCCACTTCCGTAATTCCCGCCTGCTCCGCAATCGGCGCCGCCGCGGCAGCCGAATCGCCTGTCAGCATCAGCACGCGCAGCCCCTCTTTTCGCAGTGCCGCAATCGCATCCGCTGCATCCGGCCGCAGCGCATCCCGCGCGTCAAAATACCCGGCAGCCGCCCCATCCAGCGCGATCCACAACCGCGTCACACCCGGCTCCGGTGCTGCAACATCGCCCGGCAGCGCGATCCCTGACTCCTGAAACAGCGCTTCATTCCCCAGCATGCAATCGTGCCCTTCCACGCGCGCCGTCAACCCGCGCCCCGGCAAAACTTGCGCATCTTCGGCCGGTCGCCACTTCAGCCCCCGCGCTTTTGCAGCGTCAATCACTGCATGCGCCAGCGGATGATTCGATCGCTCCTCCGCCGCCGCCGCCATCCGCAACAGCTCATTCTCACGCGCGAAATTGGCATCTTGAGCGAGTAAGGATCGGTTGTCATCCTGAGCGAAGTCCGCCCTGGCGGACGAAGTCGAAGGATCTGCGGTTGTTCTTTTTTCCCCGTCTTCTTCACTCTGTTTTGGGAAACTTAAAAAATGTTGACCCGCTGACTTGCTGCCTCGCTGACTCGCTGACTCGCCCTTTCGCTCCCGAAGCCCCTCGTTCCCTTGTTCCCTCGTTCCCTGTTTTTCTGTTCCCTGTTCCCTACCCCTATTCCTGCATTTGCGGCCTACCCACCGTAATCGTCCCCGTCTTGTCCAGAACCACTGCGTCCAGCCGCGCCAGCCGTTCCAGAGCCTCGCCGCCTTTGTACAGCACTCCCAACTGCGCGCCGCGGCCCACTGCCACCGTCAGCGCGGCGGGCACCGCCAACCCCATCGCGCACGGGCACGCGATTACCAGAACTGCCACCGTGCTTGCCAGCGCCAGCGGCAGCGACCGCGTCGCAATCATCCACGCTGCAAAAGTGACCACTGCCAGCCCCAGCACCACCGGCACAAAAATCGCGCTCGCCCGGTCCGCCAGTCGCTCCATCGGCGCGCGTGAGCTCTGCGCCTGCTCCACCATGCGCGCAATTTGCGCCAGCACCGTGGCCTCGCCCAGCGATTCCGCCTTGCACACCACTGCGCCGTCATAGTTCAGTGACCCGGCCAGCACGCGCCCGCCAACCTCGCGCGCAAGCGGCGTCGACTCCCCCGTCAGCATTGACTCATCCACCGTCGTGCGCCCCTCAACAATCGTCGCGTCCACCGGGAATCTTTCGCCCGGCAGAACCACAATGCTGTCGCCCGGCCGCACCTCTTCGAGAGGCACCACGCTCTCTACGCCGTCAACAATCCTGCGCGCGCTCACTGGCCGCAGCCGCGAAAGCGAATCCAGCGCAGACAGTGCCCGCCGCTTTGCCCTGCTTTCCAGACTTTTTCCAAGCAGCAAGAAATCCAACAATCAGCAGCACCGCATCGAAATAAACCTGCCGTCCCGCCGCAGGCGCAATCGTCGCATAAGCGGAATACGCAAACGCCACGCCTGTTCCCAGGCTCACCAGCGTATTCATGTTCGTTGTGCCGTGGCGCAGCGCGCTGATCGCGCTCACATAAATTCCCCGTCCCGCCCACGCCACCACAACCGCGGTCATCGCCAGCAGAAACCACCGCAATCCATCCGCCGGGATCTTGTAGAGCCACGGCAACACGCGCATGACCGCGCGATCCGCCACTCCCATTTCCGAACCCAGCGGCATCGCCAGCAGCATCGCCGCCGCGCCTGCAACCAGCGTCACCCACGCCTTCAGGTCCGCGCCCGCCACAGCGTGTTCGGTGTGACTTCCGCCTTCGCCCGCCCGCGGTAGCACCGAATCGTATCCGGCCCCGCGAATCGCCTCCACCAATTGCTGCGGCGCGGTCAGCGCAGGGTCGAACACCACGCTCGCGCGATGCGCCATCAGGTCCACGCGCGCTTCCTCCACGCCCGCGGTCGCACGAAGCGCTTCCTCCACATGGTGTTGGCAACTGGCGCACGTCATCCCCAGAACGGGGAGCGTCAGCGATTCTGTCGTGTGCTCGGCCACAAGTCGATCCGATCCATTCAGGATGAGGCCGCGTCGACGGTACTTGATTCCAGATACGCCGTGTATCCCGCCTTCGCGATCGCGGCGATCGCCAGTCCGAGCGGCGGTGGATCCTCATCAGAGGTCAACCTCACTGCTCCCAGCCCAACCTGCTGCACCACGATCCCCGGCGTCGCCGCCAACGCCTGGCTCACCCGTCGCACGCACGACCCGCAGTGCATTCCATCGATCTTCAAAGTGAATTCTGCCAATTCTTCCCCCTCGCATGTTTATTTGATGATAGGGCGCAGCCGAGCGATTCGCGTTCAGTCCGCCTTACTGTCCCAGAGGAGTCGGAAGACCGGACGCCCCAATTCGCCACGGGGTCTCCACAGGGCATGATCCAGTCGTCCGTGAGGGCACTCACAGAAGGTCGTGAGGGCTTTAGCCGCCTGCGGACATGCTCTCGGAGCGCGCGAGTTACCCTTGTAGTGCACTCCGCGACGACCTTACATGAGCGCTCCCATCGACCGCGAATTCCCATCAACGCCCCTCGTCGGCGTCGGCGCAATCGTCGTTCAGGACGCCCGCGTGCTCCTCGTCCGTCGTGGCACCGAGCCCCTCAAGGGTCACTGGACACTCCCCGGCGGCATGCTCGAAGTGGGTGAAGCCCTCACCGCAGGCGTCATCCGCGAAGTACGCGAGGAAACCGGCCTCGACATCAAACCCATCGAACTGATCGAGCTCCTCGACCGCATTCACCGCGAAGCCGGCCGCGTCCGCTATCACTACGTCATCGCAGACTACCTTTGCCGTGTCACCGGCGGTCAACTCCGCGCCGCCTCTGATGCTGCCGCCGTCCGCTGGGTCGAGCGTTCAGAATGGAATAGTCACAGCTCTCTCGTCCTCGATCCCATCACCGTGCGCGTTATCGAAAAGGGCTGGCAGCGCGCAACGCAGATTGAGAGTGATCAGCTTAAGGTTGATCCAGCTAAGCCTCGAGAGGCGTCCCATCAATGACGAACCCGATCAAATGGGTATTGCGCGTGTTCCTCGCCTTGATCGCCCTTGCCGCATTCGCCGCCCTCGGCTTTTATCTCCGCCCCATCAGCTATCTCAATGCGTATGTCTATTGGCAGGAACACCGCATCGGCATCGAAAGCCGCAACATCAAAGTCGACGGCTACCGAGTGCATTACCTCGCAATGGGCCCCGCAAATGGCTCGCCCGTCGTTCTCGTTCACGGCCTCGGCGGCCGCGCTGAAGATTGGTGGAATGTCGCTCCGGTTCTGGCCAAAGCAGGCTTCCGCGTCTACATGCCAGACCTCATCGGCTTCGGGCGCAGCGAGCAACCCGCCGATTTTTCCTATTCCGTCCGCGATCAGGCCGCGATCGTCGTCGCTCTCATGGACGCCCTCGGCGTTAAGCAAGCAGACGTCGCCGGCTGGTCCATGGGCGGTTGGATCGTCCAACTAATCGCATCGGCCCATCCCGAGCGTGTCCGGCGCCTCATCCTCATCGATTCCGTCGGTCTCAACGTCAAGCCCTTATGGAACACCAATCTCTTCGTTCCCACTTCCTACCAGGAACTCGACGAACTCGATGCCCTGCTCATGCCCAACCCTCCGTCAATTCCACCGTTCATCGCGCGCGATTACCTGCGCCGCTTCCGCTTGAACGGCTGGGTCATCAAGCGCGCGCTGGCCACCATGTTGACCGCCCAGAACGTCACCGACAACCTGCTGCCCCAATTGAAGATGCCAGTCCTTATCGTTTGGGGCTCGCTGGACCAGATTGCTCCTGTCGATCAAGCCCAAGCCATGCACCGCCTCATCCCCCAGTCCCAGCTCCTGCTCATCCCTGGCTGCGGTCACATGGTCCCACTCCAATGCAGCGCTCAAATGGACCCAGCGGCCCTGAAGTTCATCCAGTAATAACAAGGCTTCGCGCCCTCAATTTGGATTTGACGCCTGCCCATCCACTCTGCGAGACTCAGCCAGATGTCCTACACAGGAAAATTTGAATTCGCTGCGGAGCGCAGATACCGGGAACGCAACACGCGTCTCTACAGGTTGGCGCATTGGCCCATCTGGATTTGGGTCTTTTTTATTGCCCCCGGTCCTCTCACCTTCACCGTGTTTTCCCGTGGTTTCCATTGGATTAATTGGTCCTGGCTAGCCGCGGTGCTCATCGGCACCGGAATCGCCGGCCTCCGCGGACGCCTTCCCGGCGTTGAGCCGTGCCCCTATATCCTTCGCTTTGACGAAGACCGGCCCAACCCCCTCTACCGCCGCGTTTGCTACACATTTGCCTGGAATGCCGTTCTCAGCTACACCCTCCTCAATTGGACTGGACTCGTGCTGGCCTCAGCCACCGGCGTCTGGCACCTCAAGCAGATTTACTACTACGCGTACTCGCCGCTCTGCGCCATCATTCTGCTGCTCGGGATCATGGGCAAGCTTCCCCGCGTGGGACCATCTACTAAGGGCGAAGGCGTCGAGCGCCGTTACTTCTACGGTTCCGTCTGGGCATCCACCGCCGCCCACGTCTTCCTCCTCCTGCTGTGGAGAGTCCTTCCGGAGACGCGCCCCGGCAACTTCGCCAAGCTTGTCGTCTTTAGCGCTGTTCTCGCGGCATTTGGACTCGCCGCCTCGCGCGGCCAGCTCCCTCGCACTCGCCCCATTCTCTCCGGCGAGCTCATGGCCTCCGACTAGCGCTGCTCGGCCTGCAAACGGAGGGACCAGCGGCTTTCAGGCCACCGGTAGCGCCGTTCGGCCTGCAAACGGAGGGAGCAGTGGCCTTCAGGCCACCGAGCTCTGTTCGGCCTGCAAACGGAGGGAGCAGTGGCCTTCAGGCCCGGGAATCAAGCTGCCAACTAAGCTGCTCACCTTCTTGCGAATTTGCCCTCTCGGCGCAAGCCCGCGTCAGCGGGCGAAAAGACGTTAGCCGCTGGCGCGAGCCCGGGGATCAAATCCGGTGTCGCTGTTCGCAGCCCGCTTCAGCGGGCGAAAGACCTTTCTCCCCGTTACCCCGCTCCTTCAGATCCCGACGCCCCTCGCGCCACAGGCATTCGCCACGGCGAATCAGCCCCGCACTTCATCGGGGTCCCGACAACAGGTCCTCATCGTTAGAGTGGAAGCGTGGGATAGGCCAGCCATTTCAGGAACGAGAGTCCAGAGGAACGCCGCATCTCGAACTGTCAACCCCTTCGACCCTCATTTCCTGCCCCAACTCCCTGAAAACACTCGGAGAATTTCTTTCACCAAGTTTGCCGATCATTAAACCCTCCGAGCGCATACTGGTTTCAGAGATCGGAGATCGAGCTGCCGGCTGCCACTTTTCACTCTTTCACCCCTTGACTGCTTCACTTACTCACAATCCACTCGCACGGTTCACGAGTCGCTGTCTGCTGCCCGCTGTTTTCCCGATCACTGCTCCGCTGTCCCACTGATGATTGCTCTAAGTCATTGATTCCGGGGATGTTAAGGATCTAACCCTTTTAGAATCAAGAGTTTACGGGAAACGGTGAAAGGTACAAGTGACTGAAAACAAACCTCTTAACCCCCAAAAGGGGTGGGGGGTACCCCCAGGGTACGGACCGGGCACATACCTGACAGATTGGGCTTGGTCGATGGGCCGGCGGGGCACTTTGTGATCCAGATTGGCCGCTGCACCCGGAAGTGAGAGTGCAGTGCGTGGTGATCGGTGAATGGTGGATGGAGAGCAGTGAAGAAGTGAATGAGTGAAGAAGTGAACGGTGGGCAGCAGGCAGTGGACTGTGAACTACGAACTACGAACTGCTTTCAGGACGCGCGGATATGCCCGCGGCCGTGGCGTTTGACGGCGTACATGCGCGCGTCAGCGGTGCCGATGATCTCGTGCATGTGTGTGCCGTCATTCGGCGAAGAAGACAGGCCCACGCTGGCGCTCACCTGGATGGTGAGGCCGCTCTTCATTCCAAACGGAGTTTCCATGAGCGACGCATGCATTCCCCTGGTCAGCTCCAGCGCCTGATCGGCCGGGGTTCGGGGCATGAGGATCACGAACTCGTCGCCGCCATAGCGGAAGGCGAGATCCTGCGCGCGGCTCAGTTTCTGGAACCGGCGCCCGGCAAGGGAGAGCAGCTCGCTGCCGACCATGTGGCCGTGCGCGTCGTTGACCAGCTTGAAGCGATCCAGATCCCAGAAGGCAAGGCTCAGTGGCTGCTTGTGCCTGGCCGATTGCCGCAGCTCGCGATGCAGAACATCGTAGAGGTGGCGCACGTTGAAGAGGCCGGTGGTGTCGTCGGTGATGGTGAGCTGCTGAATGCGGCTGACGTCGCGCGCGTTTTCAATGGCGATGGCCGCATGATCGGCCAGAATGTGCAGAAACGCGATGCTGTAGTCCGACATCTCGGCACGTGGATTGAGGATTTCAATTACGCCCTGCGTTCCGGTTCGTCCCCGCAAAGGCATGGCGATCACCGATCGCACGCTGCTGATGCCGGGAGTTGCGGATTGTGCGGCGCGCGGATCGCCTTCCATCTGCGGCACGAGAAGCGTTTCGCCGTGCTCGAGGACCCATCCGGCAACGCCCTCGCCGGGCTTGACGCGAAGGCCGCGCAAGGTTTCCTGTTCCTCGCCGGCAGCGATGGCGTAGTAGAGATCCTTTGTTGATTCCTCGAGCATCAGCAGCGCCCAGAATTCGGCATCCACCATGCGCTCCATTTGCTCAAGAATGGTGCGGAGAATGGTATCGAGATCGAAGCTCGCAGTAAGCGACCGCGTCAGCTGATGAAACACAAGCAGATCGGCGAGCGGGATGCGCCCTTCCGTCTCATTAGGCATATTCGGGCCCTGTGGGGGAAGTCCTGATCTCATTCTTTCATGGATTCTTCACGGGTCAACTTAAACGTGACGAGTGGCATTCTGATGACATTTCGTTTGGAAAATCTTCGCCGGTGCCGCGAGTCTTCAGCCGCCTATCAACCGCCGATATGGACCCGCGGCTAACCGCCAATATGAACCATCGACCGGGAGGGCTTCAGGAATCCGGGCTCGCCGATGTGGTGGCGTGCTTCCTTGCCGTGAATAGTGCCGACGATGTAGGCACGCAATTCGTCGTTGCTGGCGCCGGAGCGGAGACGGCCGTAAAGGTCGTGCTCCACCTGCGAAAAGAGGCAGGTGCGAATCTTGCCGTCGGAGGTAAGGCGCACGCGGCTGCACGCTCCGCAGAATGCCTGGCTGACGGGCGCGATGATACCGATCTCGCCGACGCCGTCAGAAAAGGTGTAGCGGCGGGCGGTTTCGCTGGCCTCGCGCGGCGGCAGCTCGACCAGAGGCAGGGTGCGGCCAATACGGTCGAGGATCTCGCGCAAGTGTGACGACGATCTCGGGCGTCCAGAGCCGGCCTTCTTCAAGAGGCATGAACTCGATGAAGCGGACGACGACATGCTCTTCGCGGGCAAAGCGGGCAAAGCCCTCGATCTGGTCGTCGTTGAAGCCGCGCAGCAGCACGCAGTTGATCTTGAGAGGCGTAAGGCCGACGGCTCGGGCGGCGCGAACGCCGGCAAGAACTTTAGAAAAGCTGCCTTCAACGCGCGTGATGCGTTCGAAGGTTGGGGCGTCGACAGCGTCCATGCTCACCGTGATGCGGTGCAGGCCCGCATCCTTGAGCGGCTGGGCCAGCGACTCGAGCAAGTGGCCATTGGTGGTCAGCGCCAGGTCTAGGAGCTCTCCATCGAGGGTGCGCAGGCGCGACAGATCGCGAACCAGGTCAACCAGCCCGTGGCGCAAGAGCGGCTCCCCGCCGGTAAGCCGGACCTTGGTGATGCCGAGACCGACGAAAAGCTTGATGAGACGGAGATACTCGTCGATGGCCAACTCGGGATACTGCGCGCCCATCTCGCCGGTGCGGCAGTAGACGCATTTGTAGTTGCAGCGGTCTGTGATGGAGACGCGCAGATCGTGAATCACGCGCCCGTGGCTATCCGTAAGCGGCGGATGCAGCGCCGGCGCGGGGAATGCGGAGAGGGAAGGGGCAGCCATCGGCATCTTCAAGCCTAGTCCATTTCGCAGCCGGTTGGAAGGCCCGATCCCGATGCAAGAGCGCGGGCTGAAGGGAAGCGATAGCATGATGGAGCGAGCATACTGCGGCCTGGCTCGCAAATCGCGGCGATTAGCGAAGGGAAAGGAAGATGCCTGCAACTGGAGCAAGGCCAGTGGGTGCGGCGGACGAAGCAGGCGCGGCGCTGGCCGTGCGGCAGATGTTCGACTCCATTGCGCCCCGCTACGATCTGCTGAATCACGTGCTGTCAGCCAACGTGGACCGGCTGTGGTGGCGCAGGGCCGCGCGCAGGTTTGAGGCAGTTCTGGCCAGGCCTGAAGCAGCGATTCTGGATATTTGCTGCGGCACAGGCGATTTGACGTTGGCACTGCTCAAGCTGCGCCTCAATGGAGCGAAGCCTGATTCTCGCCGGCGATTTCTCGCATGCCATGCTCCGACGCGGCGCGGAGAAGTTTGGCCCGGAGGCGATTCGCGGGTCGAATGCAGACGCGCCGTACGCGGTGGCGATCGAGGCCGATGCGTTGCATCTGCCGTTGCGCGCCGGGTCGCTCGACCTGATTGTGTCGGCATTCGGCTTCAGGAACCTGGCGAACTACGAGGCCGGCCTGAAGGAGTTTCATCGCGTGCTGAAACCCGGCGGGCAGTTGGGAATCCTCGAGTTCAGCGAGCCGGGTGGCCTGGTGGGAAAAGCATATGCCGTCTATTTCCGGCGCGTGCTGCCCGCCATCGGCCGCATGATCTGCGGGAAGGATGGGCCGTACAATTATTTGCCCAACTCTGTCGGCGATTTTCCGTCTCCCGCCGCGATGGTGGAGATGATGCAAACGGCGGGATTTGCGCACAGCGCGTCGCAGCCCTACACATTCGGCATAGCGGGGTTGTACAGCGCGATTCGGCCCAAGATAGTCTAGGAACCCAATGACCACAGCCGCTTCCAATTCGCGCGTGAACGAGTCGGCCGCAGCAGGTTTCCCCAAGGAAAAGCAGCGGGTAGCGCGACACTCGATGGCTGCCGCGGCGGCGATGACGCTGCTCAAGATCGCAGCCGGAATCTTGTCAGGGTCTCTGGGCGTGCTTTCTGACGCGGCACATTCAGGACTCGATCTTGTGGGCGCGGCGTTGACCTACTTTTCCGTCCATGTGAGCGACAAACCAGCGGACGAGGATCACACTTACGGGCATGGCAAGGTTGAGAATCTCTCTGCCTTCAGTGAAGCGGGGCTCATGGCTCTGTCGTGCGCGTGGATCATGTGGGAGGCTTTGGAGCGGATCTTCTTCCGCCCGGTGGAGGTGCACCACTCGCTGTGGCCGGTGCTGGTGCTGGCGACTTCGATTGGCGTGGACATCTGGCGCTCACGTCAGTTACGCGCGGTGGCCGTGCGCACGGGGTCGCCGGCGTTGGCGACGGATGCATTCCACTTCGCCTCCGACATTTGGGCGACATCGGCGGTGCTTGCGGGCCTTGGCGCTTCCTGGCTGGGCGAGCGATTCCAGATTGCGTCTTTGCATTATGCCGATCCGTTCGCGGCTTTGCTGGTTTCGCTCATGATTCTGCGCACAACCGTGCGCCTGGGTCATGAAGCGGTGGCCGCGCTGGTCGACGAGATTCCAGTGGAGACTCGCCGCCGGCTGGCGCGCGAAGTGGAGCGCGTGGACGGTGTGCTGGCCGTGGAGCGGGCGCGGGTGCGCAAGGCGGGAGCCGGCTACTTTGCCGACGTTACGCTGGCGCTGCCGCGGCGCTATACGTTTGAGCACACGAATGAGTTGGTAAAGGCCGCTACAGCGGCTGTTCAGCGAATCATCCCCGGCGCTGATGTGGTGATTCACACAATCCCGCGCGAGACCAAAGCGGAGAGCATCTTTGACCGCGTGCGCGCCGTGGCAGCTCGCAACAACGTTTCAGTGCACGAGCTGAGCGTCCAGACGCATCATGGACGCCTGCAAGTGGAGTTGCACGTGGAGCTTGGGGAACAACTCACGTTGCGGGAAGCGCACGGCTTTGTCACTGCTCTTGAAGCGCAGATTCTACGCAGCGTTCCAGAGGTGGATTCAGTCTTGACGCACATCGAGAGCGAACCGGCAACGATCGAGCAACCGGAGGAAGAGCTTGTGGCGGACCGCAGGATGGACCAGGCGATGCGAACAGCGGCGGTGGCCTTTCCTGAGATCGCTGACGTGCATGCCCTCACCGTGGGGCGGACAGGTGAGCACATTTCGGTAACGTGCCACTGCACCTTGCCTGATGAACTTCCCATGCATCGCGTGCACGAAATCATTACCGCACTTGAAGACCGGTTCAAGCTGGAGTGCCCGGATGTGTATCGGGTCACCATCCATCCGGAGCCGGTGACGGATAATACGCGATAGAGAGAAAATCTCGCAACTTTCAAATGCGGATCACATTGATCAACACCGGTTCGATCGCCAGATTCTTCCGCATCGCCTCGCTGCTGATGGTGCTGGTGGCCGTTTGCCTGCTCTCGGCGATCCTGACGATGCATTTTGCAATTCATGGCGCCGAGGTCCAGGTGCCGGAGCTGAAAGGAATGACGACGGCGGACGCGCGCAGCGTTGCGGCGGGGCTGGGACTCACGCTGGACGTGGACAATCGCTACTATTCTGCCGATGTCGCGGCTGGACACATCCTGTCGCAGTCGCCTGCGGCGGGAACGGTGGTCCGGCGCGAATGGCGCGTGCGCGTAGCCGAAAGCCTTGGAGCGCAGCGGGTCGATGTCCCCGACACGGTGGGCGCGAATGAACGCGTGGCCGAACTGGAGCTTCGCCGCGCCGGTCTTGAAGTGGGTGAGGTCGAGCACCTGCCCATCGGCTCAGCCGAGGAGGGAACCGTCCTTGCGCAGGATCCGCCAGCCCACGCGCAGGGCATTGAGCAGCCGAGCGTGAGCTTGCTGGTGGCAGCTCCAGACGACGAAACGCCGGACGGGTGGGTGATGCCCGACCTGACCGGTTTGCCTTTGGCGAGCGCGGAAGCGGCGCTGAAGAAAGTCGGAATCAAGACCTCGCCACCTGCTTACTTGAATGAATCGGTGCCGCCAGTGGGAAGCGGTGATGCACCAATCAAGCTGCCGGTGAAGCCGGGCGACGTGGTTGCGCAATCGCCCAGCGCGGGAACGCGCGTGGACCAAACCACGATGGTGAAGCTGACGGTGGCGAGGTAAGTGACAAGGAGGACAAGCGGGTATGGGCCTGAGCGAGGACTTGGAAAGGATCACCTTGCAGGAACGTGAACTGCACCTGCCGCGCCTGGATGCGCATGTGGCGTGGGAGCTTGGATCGAAGATTCGAGCGATGGCGCTGGAGCGCGGGCTGTCACTCGTGGTCGACGTGCGGCGGTTCGGGCAGCCGCTGTTTTATGCCGCGCTCGACGGGTCGACGCCGGATAATCCCGAATGGGTACGACGAAAGAGCAATGCTGTGGCGCGCTTTCATCGCAGCTCATACGGCGTTGGAATGACGCAGAAGTTGAAAGGAACAACTTTGTTCGAGCGGCAGGGACTACCGATCGCGGATTTTGCGGCGGATGGTGGATCGTTTCCGCTGCATGTCGAAGGCGCGGGCGTCGTGGGCAGCGTAACGGTCTCCGGCCTGCCGCAGCGCGACGACCACAACCTGGTTGTGGAGGCGCTGTGCGCGATGCTGGGGCGGGATTTCGCGTCGTTAAAGCTTGAGCCGGAGACGCCGTAAAAAACGAATTCGCTCCCACCCTAGCCGCAAGAACAAGAACGCGGCGAGGGTGGGGCACCCAGCGGCGGTTTCTGGAACGGTCTAGGCAGTTTTCTCGATCAGCGCGACATAGAAACCATCGGTGGGCAGACTTCCGGGCAATAGGCGGAGCGCGCCTTCGGGCGTGAGACGATCGCGAAGTTGCGCGGCGCCAAGGGCGGTGAAGATTCCGGATTGTGCGAGCGCCGCGATGCGCGAGTCGAGAGAAACTTGCCGCACACTTTGGTTTTCTGCGAGCACGGCTGCAACGACGTGCTCGTTCTCTTCGGGCTCAAGCGAGCAAGTCGAATAGACAACGTGGCCGCTGGGGCGGATTGCGCGCAATGCGGCGGAAAGAATCGCTTGCTGGCGGTCGGCGTGACGCGCAAGGTCGTCGAGGCGCAGGCGGTGACGGATTTCGGGATTGCGGCCAAGGGTTCCGGTGCCACTGCAGGGCACGTCGGCCAGGACAAGATCGAAGGCTGATTCCTCGTTGAGAGCAGTCGCATCGGCGAGGCGGCATTCGACGCGGCCGGCAAAGTCAGTGAGACGCTCGCGGAGTTCGGCGAAACGGCGTTGGCTCGATTCAAAGGCCAGAATGTGAGCCTGCGGATTGCGCTCGACAAGGATCAGGGTTTTTCCGCCGGGCGCGGCGCAAATATCTCCGATACTTCTTACTTTTTGGTCGAGATCAGTGGAACACGCCGCGAGTTCCGCGATCAATTGCGATCCTTCGTCCTGAATTCGCACGCGGCCTTCGCGATACGCTGCCGTTGCGGTCACGTCGCCGGAAACGACTGTGCGCGAGGCGGTGAGGATGGCTGAGGGTTCCAGCCGAATGCCGGCTTCATTCAGTTCGGTTTCGGCGGCGGGGTTCACGAGGCGGATGGTTCGGGCAGGCTGGGCCTGGCCATGGCGAGCAGATGGCGCGCGCAGCTTCAAGGCCGTAGAAGCGAGTCCAGCGCTCGACGAGCCACGCGGGATGAGCCTGGGCCAGCGCAAGTTCGCCAGCGGTCTCTTCCGGAAGGATTTCTGCAGGACGAGCCGCGGCGAATTTGCGGAGGACAGCGTTTACCAGCCCGGAAGCAAAGCGGTGGCCGGACTGCTTCGTCAGCTCGACACTTTCATCGATGGCGGCGTGGGCGGGAATGCGATCGAGAAAGCGGAGTTGGAAGGCTCCCATGCGGAGAGCGATCGAAACTTCCGGATCGAGTTTTTTCTTGCTTTTGGTCAGGAGTGGTTTCAATTGCGCATCCAGCAAGATCTGCCAGCGAAGCACGCCGAGCACGAGAGTTGTGGCGAGATGGCGGTCAGCAGGAGAGAGGGCGTCGACGGCTTTCGCGCGCAACAAGTCATCCGCGTGCGCGTTGCCGCGCTCGACCGCCAGCAAGACGTCAAACGCGCCTTTGCGCGCGGGCGAGATGGCGGGCAAGGCGGTCAACCGAGGCGCGCGTCCGCAGGCAGCGGGTTTCCGCGCAGAAACTCATCCGTGGTCATGCGTTTCTTGCCTTCGATCTGGACTTCGAGGAATTCGAGCCAAGTATTTTCGGCGCATGCAGCCAGTAGGCGATGGTTCTCAACGACAACCCAGCCGGGCTCGGCAAAGCCCAGACCCTCGGCATAGCTGCCACGTGCGACGGACATTCGATGCACGATGAGCTTCTTCCCGTTGAGAGCGGTGAAGGCTCCGGGCCAGGGCTGAAATCCGCGCCAGCGATTGTAGATTTCGTGGGCTGTGCGAGCAGCAAAGTCAATGCGGCCATCTTCGCGATCGAGAAGTGGCGCAAAGGTTGCGGATTCGTGGTTCTGCGGTCGAGGGTGAATCGTGCCGTTGGTCAAACCGGCAAGCGTCTCGACAACCATGGGAGCGCCGGCACGCGCGAGCAATGGGAAAAGATCGATGGCGGTTTGAGCGGGGCCAATCTCCATCGTCTGCTGCAGCAGAATTGGCCCGGTGTCGAGGCCTTCTTCCAAAAGCATGGTGGTATTGCCGGTATACGCGTCGCCCATGGCAATGGCCCACTGGATGGGCGCGGCACCACGGTACTTTGGCAGAAGAGAAGCGTGCAGATTGATGCAACCGAGGCGAGGCAGGGCGAGCATCCACGGCGGAACGATGCGGCCATAGGCCACGACAACGATAGCGTCGGGGGCGACGGATTCAAGCTGCGAGCGAAACTCCGCATTGATGCGGATTCTCTCTGGCTGCGTAATCGGAAGGCCGGCAGCAAGCGCGGCCTGCTTGACGGCCGGAGCGGTGAGCTGCTGATCGCGCCCCGTGGGCCGGTCAGGCTGCGAGACGACGAGATCGATTTGATGGTGGGCCGCCTGCAAAGCCTCGAGTGTGGGAACAGCGAACTCCGGAGTGCCGCAAAAGACGATCTTGAGGCCGTTTCCAGCGTTCGTCATCGCAGGTTTACCAGGTGCCTTCCTTTTGCATCTTGCGAATCTTGCGCAGATTCAGGCTACGCTTAAGCGCGGTCATGCGAAAGAGAAAGACGATTCCGTCGAGGTGGTCGATCTCGTGCTGGAAGGCGCGGGCGAGAAGTTCTCCACCATCTAACTCGAACCACTTGCCGTTCGCGTCCTGAGCCCTGATGCGAACTTTAGCGGCCCGGACGATTTTCTCGCGAATGTCTGGAAAGCTGAGGCAGCCTTCTTCCTCATACTGCCTGCCCTCGCTCACGATGATCTCGGGATTGATGAGCACGAGCTTCTGCTTGGGATCTTTGCCCATGCTGAGGTCGATGACGGTGATGCGCTTGGAGACACCGACTTGCGGCGCGGCCAGGCCGATGCCCTGCGAAGCATAAGTGGTTTCGAACATGTCGGCGACCAGCTTGCGCAACTCGGCGTTGAACTCGGTGACGGGTTCGCCGGGCTGCTCAAGCACCGGCTCGGGATATTTCACGATCGTAAGAATCATTGCCGCTGCTAAAAGCTCCGTATCTGTTCAATGTATCCGTCGAAATTCCGTTTCAACTCCAAAAGTGAGTCGCCGCCGAATTTCTCGCTGGCCAAGTTGGCAAGAACCAGCGCCACCATGGCCTCAGCAGCCACGCCGGCAGCCGGAACCACGCAAATGTCGCTGCGCTCGTAGCTTGCGCTGGTGGACTCGCGGGTGTCAAAGCGAACGGATTCAAGCGGCTGGCGCAGCGTGGAGATGGGCTTCAAGTAGCCGCGAACCACAATGTCCTCGCCGTTGGAGACGCCGCCCTCGATGCCACCGGCGTTATTGCGCGGGCGTGTAAAGCGGGTAGGCTTTCCGGGCGGGTTTTCGCTGGCGTACTGGATGGGATCGTGAACGCGCGAGCCGAAGGTTGCGGCGGCGGCGACTCCGCGGCCAATCTCAACAGCCTTTACAGCCTGCAGGCTCATCACCGCCCAGGCGAGCTGGCCGTCAAGCCTTTCATCCCAGTTGGCGTAGGAGCCCAGGCCTGCGGGAACTGCGTGAGCGACGACTTCGAAGATTCCGTTTACGGTGTCGCCGGCCTTTGAAGCGGCGTCCACTTCGTCCTTCATGCGCGCTTCGGCAGCAGGATCGACGCAAGCTAGAACGACTTCTTCTTTCGCAGCGAGAGCCGCGATCTCGTCCCAGGCGGCGTCACGATCAAGCTCGGTGCTCCCCACGCGAACCACATGGCTTGCTACCTCAATGCCCAGGCTGCGCAGAAGCAGTTTGGCAAAGGCACCAGCGGCCACACGAGCTGCGGACTCGCGCGCGGAGGCGCGCTCCAGCACATAGCGTGCGTCAGGGAAGTTGAATTTGAGCGCACCTGCCAGATCGGCATGGCCGGGTCGCGGCGAAGCAACGGCGCGATGCTTGGAGGGATCGCCGGCCTCGACAGGCAGCTTCTCCTGCCAGTTTTTCCAGTCGCGATTGACCAGTTGGATGGCGATGGGCGAACCGATGGTTTTACCGTGGCGCACACCGGAAAGGATATGAGCCTGATCGGTCTCAATCTTCATACGGCCACCGCGGCCGTAGCCCTGCTGGCGCCGCCAAAGCTCGTGGTTTACAAAGTCGAGGTCGACGGGAACGCCGGCGGGAATCCCGGAGACCAGGGCGATAAGGGCTTCGCCGTGGGATTCACCGGCTGTGGAGAAGCGGATCATACAGATTCGATTGTAAATGCGCGCAGGCGTGCAGCCACATTTTCAGGAAGTCTCGTAATTCCTCCGGCGGCCGCAGCCAGAGATCGGCGGCTGAGGAGCGGGGTTGACGGCGCACCAGCACGCCGAGCCCGTGCCCTTTGATCGCGCGAAAGGCTGATTCGTCGGTCAGGTCATCGCCGAGGTACGCGGCGGGATGGCGCCCGGGGCCTGAGCTCTCTTCCAGAATCGCCGTAACAGCCCCGCCTTTGTCGCGGCCAGCGCGCAGCTCGAGGCCAGCTTCAAATTCAAGCAAACTGAGACCGTCCGTTCGTGCCGCCGGCTCGAACAGCGAGCGCGTTCGTTTTTCGATGGCTTTGGCGCGCGCCGGTGCGACACCGCGCCAATGCATGACGATCGCATTGGGTTTTTCCTCAATCAGGCCGCCAGTTGCGTCGCGCTTGAGTTGTGCAATCACCGTGTCGAGCTCAGCACGGACCGCAGGGGTTAGCGGCTCCAACTCGCGGCGGCCATCAGCATGAAGGCGCTCGGCGCCATGGAGGCCCCATACTTCAGGCGCGAGCTCGACGCCCAGTAGCGGAAGGATTTCCTGAGCGGGACGGCCAGTTACCACCGCCGTACGCGTCCGGCCCTGGTGCTGGATTTGACTCAAAAGGCTGCGCACACCGACCCAGGGTTGCGCCTTGAAGCGATCGACGCGAAAAGGCGCCAGTGTGCCGTCATAGTCGAGCAGCAATAAAGGCTCCGCCGCGGCGGCGAAGCAGCGGAAAAAATCATCCAGTTTCGCTTGTGCCTCGTTCGTCAATCGAAATTCACTTTCACGCCAGCTTTTCTGCCGGCAAGTCCTCTTCAAAAACCGCGGAGGACGCAGCGCGGTCTGGCGCAATCGCTTCTGCGGGCTCCAGTCGCATCTCTCGAAGATCGCCCAAAATATTCGCCGCCCACATATAAATGTTGTATTCCATCACCTGGCGGCGCATTCTCTGCATGCGCTCGCGACGCTCCTCGCGGCTCATTTCCAAGCCGGAATGGATGGCCTCGGCGACGCCGACAATGTCATATGGATTAACGAGCAAAGCGTCACGGAGCTCCACTGCCGCGCCGGTGAACCGGCTCAAAACCAGCACGCCATCTTCGTCGTCCCGGGCCGCGACAAATTCCTTGGCGACCAGGTTCATTCCGTCGTGCAGCGATGTGACGAGGCAGATATCGGCAGCGCGATACCAGTGGTTCACTTCCTGGTGATTACACTGGCGCTCGATGAGAACGATGGGCCTCCAGTGGACGGTCTGAAAGCGGGCATTGATTTGGGCGACGGTCTCCTCGACGCGGCGACCGAGATCGGCGTAGCTGGGGATGCGCGTGCGGCTGGGAGCCGCAATTTGCACCATCGTGAGCCTCTCCCTGTGCCAGGGGTGGTCGTCGAATAGCTGGCCAATGGCTTCGAGCCGCTCGACGATTCCCTTGGTGTAGTCGAGCCGGTCGACACCGACCGCCAACGTCTCTGCGCGCACGCCGAATTCGCTCAGCAGTTGCCGGCGGGCAACGTCGCGCTCCTCTTCCATCGTCTCGCCGTCCCAAGTTGACGCTGGGCGCATGGCGCCGTCGAACGCGACGCTTACCGGGTAAGACCGGATCGTACTGGGATGACCGTGGCGCAGTACGGACATGTGATCGCGGTCCGTGCGCGCCTCCAGCACGCGATCCACCGTGGCAAGAAAATTGTGGCAGTGGAGAGGGATATGAAATCCGATCAGATCGGCGCCGAGGAGCCCGTCAAGCAATTCAGTTTGCCAGGGACAGATTCCGAATGCCTCGGGGTTGGGCCAGGGGATATGCCAAAAAATGGCGACACGTGCATCGGGCCGTTCCTTTTTGATGAGGCGCGGCAGCAAAGCCAGATGATAGTCCTGCACAAAGACCACCGGGTCGGCATTATCGCGCATCTCTTCGAGCAGCGCATCCGCAAAGCGCTGGTTGACGAGTTGATAGCATTCCCAGTCTGCCGGACGAAAAATGGGCCGGGTATGCGCGATGTGACAAAGCGGCCACAGCCCTTCGTTGGAGAAGCCGTCGTAATAGCACGTCTGCTCCTGCTCCGAGAGCCAGACTCTGCGCAAGGTGTAGCGTGGATCGTCGGGCGGCACGCGCAGCCGGTCAAACTCGTCCACCGCGGATGCATCCGCGTCGCCTGTACCGCTGGCGACCCAAACGCCGTCACATGCGCGCAGGACCGGCTCAAGCGCGGTGACCAAACCGCTTGGCGGCACCTCGCAGACGATCTCCCGGCCCCGGCGTATGTGCATGTAAGGCTCGCGGTTCGAGACCACAAAGATTTTGCTTGAGCCGGCACGGTTGCGGATGTGCACGGCCAGGCGCTCGGCGGTCCAGAGGTTGGCGCCGGCCTCGCGAAGTCGAGCTTCCGCAGCGGCGGCCGCGCGCGCTGCTCTCAGGCTCTCCGCCATGGTCTCCACCTCGCGTGCAAGGGGCGAGAACATGCGCAGCGCTCCCAACTCTGATTCCGCGGAGTCCTGGGCATTTCCGGTGCGAAGAAGGCGCAGCCGCTCGACCGCCCGGCTCATCGGCCGAAGAAGAAACCAGCGCACCATAAGGAACGTGATTCCGACAATCACAATTACAAACGCGACAATGCGCCAAAAGCTTCGCCGCCACAGAGCGATGCCTTCGGATCGGATATATCCGGCATCGACCACAAGGGCCATGGAGCCTTCCAACTGGTTTCCGTTATGAATGGGAAAAGCCTGTTCCAGCCACTGCCATTGGCCGGCATGGCCAAACGCGCCGGCCTCAACGCCCCGCTGCAACGATTTCTCCACAACCCCCTGCCCCAGTGCCCCCATCACATCGGGTGGGCCGCTGCCGGCGAGCAGGTCGCCGTGCGCGTCGTAGATCGCCAACCCCAGCGCCCCGGTACCATCCTTGAGGAGCTGCGTTAAGCCGGGAAGACCCGACGAGTCGCCGGTCTCAAGTGCGTTGCGCACATCCGGCTCGATGCTCATGGCCATCCACTTGGTGCGGCGCTCCAGATCCTCGCGCAAGTTATGCCGGTGGGCTAATACATCAAAATAAGTGGAGGCGAGCGACACAAGTGTCACGCTTGCGATCAGAGCAGCGATCAGACGCACGCGGAACAGGTGCATAGATACCTCCAGATAATGAGTTAGATGCGGTCGGCAGCGTCGGGGCCGTGCTGGCGGCGTGACCCGGGCGGGCGGCAAGGTAACTGCGTTGAGAGGAAAGCCACTTAGGCTCAGCAACTGATGTTAGATCGCAGCCGCGTCTCGGAGCGCAAGTCCGCGTGGGGCACACTCAACACGAGAAGTCATTTTTTCACATTCGATGGCGCGTACTCCGCGTGAAAGGGTGTGCGACGGCCCCCGGTCGAGAGCTTTGGGAATCGCGATAAGCGACCTTTCCTTTCATGCCAGCCGATTCGATGCGCTATCCTGTCCTCTGAAGCGCGCAAACCTCTTCTTCGCAACACCCGCAGCCATGGCGATCATCGCAATCGACCGTACCGCCAAAAATATCGTGCTGGCCGTGCAGGAATATTCCCTGTTCGCGTGGCAGTCGCTGCTCAATCTTTTCCACCCGCCGATCTACTGGACCGACTTCCTCATGCAATCGGACGTGATCGGTGTCGGCTCGCTGCCCATTGTCATCCTTTCTGGCTTCTTTACCGGCGGCGTGCTTGCTTTGCAGTCCGCAGCCACGTTATCGGAGTTTGGCGCCACCGCTGTCACGGGCCAGTTTGTGGGCCTGACCATGATTCGCGAGCTTGGCCCGGTGCTTACCGGCATTATGGTGGCCGGCCGCAATGCATCTTCGATGGCCAGCGAGCTGGGTTCCATGGTGGTGACCGAGCAGATTGATGCGATGCGCGCTTTGGGCGTTGACCCGTTGCGCAAACTCGCCACTCCGCGCATCTTTTCCAGCATCGTCATGCTGCTGCTGCTCACGATCGTGGCAGATGCATTCGGTATTCTTGGCGGCGCTGCGGTGACGGTTCTCATCAGCCATCAAAACGGCACGCAGTACCTGAACTCAGCCTACGAGCATCTCCGCTATTCCGACATCATCCAGGGATTGGTCAAGCCCCTGTTTTTCGGTTACCTGCTCGGCTCCATTGGCTGCTTCTACGGCATGAGAACGACCGGAGGGACCGAGGGCGTTGGCCGTTCCACAATTTCGGCAGTCGTCACTTCATCCGTGCTGATCATCGCAGTGGACTTTGTCATCACGCATCTTTTGCTAACCGTATTCCCCACATGAGCCACGCTTTCGTGCCTGCGCCTCAATCTTCGGCTCCGGAACAGGATGCCGTCCCGGTCGTTAGCCTGCGCGGTGTATCGGCCGGCTTCGACGGGCCGCCGGTACTTGAGGACATCAGCTTTTCTATTGCTCCCGCCGAGACTCGCATTCTGCTTGGGCCCGCCGGCGTCGGCAAGAGCACTCTGCTCAAATTGATCATCGGCCTGATTCGTCCCCTGGAGGGCTCAATTCAACTGTTCGGCGAAGATATCTCCCACTTGTCAGAAGAGCGCCTATTCCCCTTGCGCGCGCGCGCCGGAATGGTCTTCCAGGAAGGCGCACTTTTCGATTCGCTCACGGTGCGCGACAACGTCGCCTACCAGTTGATCCAGGAGCGCGTCCCCGATGAAGAGATCGACAGCCGCGTCCACGAAGCGCTTCGTTTTGTCGGCCTGGAAGAGACCTTCGCCCTGTATCCCGCAAGCCTGTCCGGAGGCATGAGGCGGCGAGTGGCCATCGCCCGCGCGCTCATTCACGATCCAGAGCTGATCCTCTACGACTCGCCGACCGGAGGCCTGGACCCGGTCACATCTACGACGATCATCGAACTCATCGTGAAGCAGCGCGATGTGCATGCAACCCCGGCATTGCTTGTCACCCACCGGCTTCAGGACGCTTTTACACTATGCAGCAACCGCTTCGATGCGGAGCAGAATCGAATGGCGCCGCTTCCCGAGGGGCAAATCAACCACAACACTACCTTTCTTATGCTCGAAGGAGGCCGTCTCATCCTGGATGGTTCGCTCCATGAACTCCTTCACACCGATAACAAATCGGTTCGCGAGTTTCTCGAGTAAAGACGATCCCGAGCTGAACAACTCAAAGCCCCCGCTGCCGAGTTTCGTTTTTCCCGCTACAATTTGATGCGTGACCGCGAGTCTTTTCGATCTGTACAAGGTCGGTGTAGGTCCCTCCAGCTCGCATACCATTGGACCGATGCGCGCTGCTTGCCGATTTGCGCGCGATCTTGAATCCGCAGGGCTACTCGACCGAATTGCGCGTGTGGAGGTGGATCTGTATGGCTCGCTGGCGCTGACAGGCCTGGGCCACGGAACCGATCGCGCGATTCTTCTCGGCCTTGCGGGCAACGAACCGGCCGCGATCGATCCCGCTGCAATCGAATCTACTGTGGCTGCGATTCGCGCTTCCAGGCGCGTGGAAATTGCGGGTAACCGACGCCTCGAATTTGACGAGAGCCGCGACGTGGTCTTCCATCGCGACCTGATGTTTCCTCCCGATGCGCGCACGCGGCACCCCAACGGCGTGCATTTCGCCGCTTTCGATGCCTGCGGCGCGATCCTCGTTGAGCGCACGTTCTTTTCGATTGGAGGCGGATTCATCGTCGAGGACGGAGCGGCCGACAAGCCGGCGGATGAATCCGAGGTTCGTCTTCCGTATCCTTTCCACAGCGCCGCCGAGCTGCTTGAAGCATCACGGATGCACTCGCTTTCCATCGACCGGGTGATGTTAGCCAACGAGTGCGAACGCCTGCACGCTGCCCACCCAGACGATCCAATGGCGCTTCTCGAAAATCGCGTCCGTTCCGGTATTGAAGCGATCTGGCAGACCATGCAGGCGTGCGCAGAGCGAGGGATAGCAACGGAAGGCATTCTACCGGGCGGCCTGAATGTTCGCCGACGCGCGCACCGCCTGGCTGAGCGACTACGCGCACGCGAGGCAGGTGGACATCAGGGCGATCCGCTGGCGCCGCTGGACTGGGTTACGGTCTACGCAATGGCGGTGAACGAGGAAAATGCGGCGGGCGGACGCGTTGTGACGGCGCCGACCAACGGAGCCGCGGGGGTGATTCCCGCCGTCGCGCTCTACTATCGGCGTTTCGTTCCCGAAGCGGACGACGAGGGCATTATTCGCTTCTTCCTCACTTCCGCCGCAATCGGCGTTCTCTACAAGGAGAACGCGTCCATCAGCGGAGCGGAGGTCGGCTGCCAGGGCGAAGTCGGCGTCGCTTGCTCCATGGCGGCCGCGGGACTCGCTTCGGCGCTCGGCGGCAACGATGGCCAGATCGAGCACGCCGCTGAAATCGCAATGGAACATAACCTGGGCATGACCTGCGACCCCATCGGAGGCCTGGTGCAGATTCCCTGCATTGAGCGCAACGCCATGGGCGCCGCGAAGGCCGTGCAGGCTGCGCGCCTGGCTCTTAACGAATCTGAGGCACACAAGGTTTCTCTCGATCAGGTGATCCGCACCATGTATCTCACCGGCCTCGATATGCAATCCCGCTACAAGGAAACCAGCCTCGCGGGGCTCGCGCTAAATGTGATTGAGTGCTGAGAGCAACAGTGAAAATCGAGGCGCATTGCGCATTTCAGTTCACTCCCGCAATCATCGAGAGCGATCTCATCGCCAACGCCTTTTCATTGCGCACTTCGAAAATCGAGTTCAATTTCTCTTCGGAACTCCGTTCGCGACGGAAATGGTGTTGATCTTTTTTTCACTTGGATGTCGTTTTTTTCTTGACATCGATGCTGCGCGATTCTATACATTCTTCAACTGCAGTTTCTAATTGCAGAATCGATGCAACCCATCGAAAAGGGAGAATAGGAAAATGGCAACCAAGAAAGCAGCCAAGAAGCCAGCGAAGAAAGCCAAGAAGACCGCCAAGAAGGCCGCGAAGAAAAAGTAACGGTCTGAACAACCCAAAAGGCAACACTCTAGGGGGACGCTCAAAGCGTTCCCCTTAGTGTTTTAGGCGGAGAAAAAATCCGCGCGTCGTGAAACGCTGAGTTTCGGCAAAGCCACATCGCTAAAAGCCGCTCTGGGCGCGGCGATGGCGCCTATTCGACAAATGAGCGATTTTGGATCACCGGCCCGTAACGCCGTAGACTTTAGAAGAAGAGAGGACCCGCACGATGACGCGCCGCCGCTGGATCGCCGAGCATTGGGATGAAGCAACTGCCACGATCGAGGGCGCGCAGGCGGAACATTTAGCGCGCGTGCTGCGCGCAGAACCGGGAATGGAAGCTGATGTTGTGGCGGGTGGCCGCGTCTTTCATGCCGAGGTGGCCGCGGTCGCTCGGGACGGAGAAACAAGCGAAGTCCGCTTTAACCTTGTTGCCGAACTCGATGCCGACCCCGCCTTGCCGGTTACTTTGGTGATGGCCGTCTACAAGTTCGATCGCATGGAGTGGGCCATCGAAAAAGCCACCGAGCTTGGCGTCGCGGCAATCGCGCCGGTAATCGCTCGAAGAACAGAGAAGCACCTTGCCCAGGCAGCAGAGAAGCGCGCAGAACGCTGGCGGCGGATCGCGCACGAAGCATCGCAACAGGCGCGCCGCTCGGATGTGCCGGTGATTCACGAGCCTGTTGACCTGGCGGACCGCGTGCGCGCCGCATCTGGAGCCACGCGTATCGTGCTTGCCGAGCAGGAGCGCACAACCACACTGCGCCGAGCAATCGGGGAAGCCGTCGAGATTGCCGGCACGGAGATGCCGGCGTTTGAAGTCGCCATCGGACCCGAAGGAGGATGGGCTCCTGCTGAGGAGGCTCTCTTCGACGCGAACGGCTGGCGCGCCGCATCGCTCGGGCCGCGCATTCTACGTGCCGAGACGGCGGCCATTGCAGCGCTGGCCGTTGTTGCGTCATGCCTGGAGTGATTGCGCCGGCTCACGCGTGTCGTGACCAGGCGATTTGCGATTCGTTGTGGAAAAGCAGGCTTGAATCCGCGATACGCCGAACTTAAAGATGTGCAAATCGCAGTAACAGCCCAGCGAGCACCGCGCCGGCAAGTTCACCAACGATGGGAATCCACGCATAGCTCCAATTGGAGCCACCCTTGCCGGGAATGGGCAGCAGCGCGTGAACGATACGCGGCCCAAGATCGCGCGCGGGGTTGATAGCATAGCCGGTGGTGCCGCCGAGCGAGAGGCCGATGCCCCACACCAAACTTCCGACGAGCCAAGGACCCACACCTGCGGCTGGACCGTTGATGGCCACGCCGTGCGAGAAGATGGCAGCTGCAATCACGATGAGCACTGCCGTGCCCAGCATCTCGCTGAAGATGTTTGCCAAGGGGCTATGCACAGCAGGACTGGTTGCGAAGACGGTCAGCTTGACCGCCGGATCGGGCGTGAGGCGCCAATGCGGCGCGTAGTGCAGCGCGACCAATGCGGCGCCGCCCATCGCGCCGAGTAGTTGCGCGGACCAATAGACGGGGAGCTGCGCGTAGTTACCAGTGATTACGGCAGAGGCAAGAGTGATGGCGGGATTCAGGTTTGCCGCGCCACTGCCGAAGGCCTGCGCGACGAGGACGCCGCACAAGACGGCGAGCGCCCATCCGGTGGTGATCACCATCCAGCCGGAATCGGCCGCGTACGACTTGCGCAGCAAGACTGCGGCGTTCACGCCGTTGCCAAAGAGAATGAGAACCAGCGTGCCCATGAACTCGCCAAACCAAATTGAGTGCATCGATCTTCCTTTAGGCTTCGTTGCCTGGATAGCGCCGCGGGCCTTGGCGTAATCGAACAGGACGCAGCCGGCAATGCAATTTGAGGAACCCAAGCATTGTGCCCTGCCGGGCCTGCGCTCGCCAAGAGAGAAAAGAGCGAGTCAGGCCGCAAGCCAGCCAAAAGCCCGATAAACGAATCTAAGATCATGTCTAGAGATCTTCGCGCGGAGCAGCAGAACCATGGCGAGCGGCATTTTTGTGGGATTGTCGACGATTGACGTCGTGTACGGCGTCGATGAATTTCCTGCGGCGAATACAAAGGTTGCGGCGCGCAGCCAGGAAGTCTTCGTTGGCGGCCCGGCCACGAATGCGGCAGTTACGTTCGCCCAATTGGGCGGCGAGCCGGCCCTGGTTGCAGCCGTGGGGCGCAACACTCTGGCCGTCGTGGTCCGGGAAGAGATCAAGAAGCACAAGATTCAACTTGTCGACTTGAATCCGGAATTTGAAGGCCTACCCGCGTTGTCGTCAGTGACCGTTGACAGCAAAGGCAGGCGGAATGTGGTTTCGGCGAATGCAACTCGCGCAACAATTCCACCCGCGAGGGTGGACGCGAGTCTGTGCGAGAGTGCGCGCATCGTGATGGTTGACGGCCACTTTATGGAGGCATGCCAGGAATGGGCCGGTGCGGCCAAGGCCCGCGGCAAGCCGGTGGTCCTCGACGGAGGAAGCTGGAAGGATGGAACGGATGAGCTGCTGAAGAGCGTCCAGACGGCGATCTGTTCCGCGGATTTTCTGCCACCGGGTTGTGCTTCCCGCGATAAGGTCATTGCATTTTTGAAAAGCAAGGGAGTGGCGAACATCGCCATCACGGACGGAGCCAAGGCTATTCACTTTGCCTCAGGCCAGTCATCGGGGACCATCAGCGTCCCGCAAGTTGAAGTGGTCGACACGATGGGTGCGGGTGATATTCTTCACGGCGCTTATTGTTTCTTCGCGTCGACCGGGCGAGGATTCATCGAGTCTCTGGCCGAGGCGACGAAGATCGCGTCCGAATCATGCCGGTACGCGGGAACAAGGGAATGGATGAAGCACGTTTCTGCTGAACGCACCTAATTGAGCCCCATTGAATTTCGCGCAGAGCAACGCTGCCCGGATCGCGCAGCGGCGGTACCATGTAAGTCGATGGGAGGGCCCTCGCGTGCGAGCGAACATTACCAAGTTCATTTGCATCATCGGCGCATGGGCCGCCCTGGCGGGGGCATCAGCTATGGGACAGCAGGCGGGGCATTGGGCGATCGTTGTGCACGGCGGCGCAGGCGACATCAACCGCGCGGCGCTCGGTCCGGAGCGCGACAAGGCGTATCGCGAGGCGCTAAGTGAGGCAGTGAAGGCGGGCGCCGCGGTGCTTGATCGCGGAGATTCGTCGCTCGATGCAGTCGAGGCCGCCGTTCGCGTGATGGAGGATGATCCGCATTTCAACGCGGGCCGCGGAGCGGTCTTCACGGCAGCCGGCAAGACAGAGCTCGACGCAGCCATCATGGACGGCGCAACGATGCGTGCCGGTGCAGTGGCCGATGTAACTCACACTCGCAATCCGATCACACTGGCACGGTCGGTGATGGAAAAAACGCCGTATGTTCTTCTCGTCGGATCCGGCGCCGACGGGTTTTCTTTGCAGGCCGGCATGGAACAGGCAGGAGTCGCCTATTTCTTCACAGAGAGCCGCTGGCAGTCGCTGGTGAAGCAACTGCAACAGGAAGGTAAGCCGATTCCGCCGCGCCCGGCAGGCGCACCGACCGCGGCGCAAGCCACACCGCTCGCGCAATGGCAGGAGCCCGCGGACCTCCGCCGGTTTGGCACGGTGGGCGTTGTGGCGCTCGATCGCCAGGGCAACGTCGCCGTGGGCACATCGACGGGCGGGCTGCAGGGCAAGATGCCGGGCCGCGTGGGCGACTCGCCGCTCATCGGTGCCGGAACGTATGCGTCCAATCAATCGTGTGCGGTTTCGGGCACCGGCGTGGGGGAGTTTTTCATTCGCTACACTGTCGCGCGCACGCTCTGTGGTCTGGTCCAGTTAAAAGGCGTTACGCTGCAACAAGCCGCCGATGAGGTCATCCACAAGCAGCTTGCGCCGATTCACGGTGACGGCGGCGTGATCGCGATCGCCCCGGACGGCCAGCTTGCCTGGAGCTTCAATACGGCGGGGATGTTCCGCGGGCGGCAGGTGGAAGGCGGATCGATTGAGGTGCACATCTACAGCGATGAGCCGTGAGCGCGACCACAGCAGTGTTCCGCTTCGAGCGTGTGCACCCGCGCACAAGGCTCGCTTACACTGTTCCCATGGCGCTCGAATTCACAACTTCCTACGTTGAAGACACCCTCGCGGTCTTCCGCTATTACAAGCGCTTGGCAGAACGCGCCATGGAGCAGGTAACGGACGAGCAGCTTTTTACCGCGATTGACCAAGAGGCCAACTCGATCGCTGTCATCGTGAAACACATGGCGGGTAACATGCGCTCCCGCTGGTCCGACTTCCTGACGACGGACGGCGAGAAGCCTGATCGGGACCGAGACAGCGAATTCGTGGACCCGCCTTCAACGCGGCAGGAACTGATGGCAATGTGGGAAGACGGCTGGAATCGCGTTTTCGCCGCCATCGAGCCGCTGACCGATGCCGACCTGGGCCGCACCGTAAACATTCGCGGCGAGGCACACTCCGTAATGCAGGCCGTCAATCGCCAGTTGGCGCACTATCCACACCACGTAGGGCAGATTGTGTTACTGGCGAAGCATTTCGCCTCCGACCACTGGCAGTCACTTAGCGTGCCGCGCAACAAGTCGGCCGAGTTCAACCGCAGAGTGGAGGCCGGTGAAGCCAGCCAGCGCTGACAGATCGTGCTGCAGCGCACGAGGATGGCCCCACGCTGCCCTGTAAAATGTTGCGCATGGAGACAATCCAGTACAACCTGCCGCAGAGCCGTATTCCGCAAGCCTGGTACAACATCCTCCCCGATCTGCCCAAGCCTTTAGCGCCGCCATTGCATCCGGGAACTCTACAGCCCATCGGCCCTGACGACCTGGCGCCGCTTTTTCCCATGGGCCTGATCATGCAGGAGGTGAGCGCCGAGCACGAGATCGAAATTCCTGGAGAAGTCAGGCAGATTTATGCTCAGTGGCGTCCGTCGCCGCTCATGAGAGCGCGGCGACTGGAAAAGGCGCTGGATACACCGGCGCGCATTTACTACAAATACGAAGGCGTGAGCCCGGCCGGATCCCACAAGCTCAACACGGCGGTCCCACAGGCTTACTACAACAAGCGCGAGGGCGTTCAGAACCTCGCCACGGAGACCGGCGCCGGGCAGTGGGGCTCCGCGCTGTCCATGGCCTGCGCTTTTCTCGGCTTGCACTGCAAGGTCTTCATGGTGCGCGTGAGCTATGATCAGAAGCCCTACCGTCGTGCATTGATTGAGGCCTTCGGCGCTTCGGTTATCGCCAGCCCCAGCACGGAAACCGAATCGGGCCGCGCCATTCTAGCCAAACATCCAGATTCCAATGGGTCGCTCGGCATCGCCATCTCCGAGGCTGTCGAAGTGGCCGCGAAAGATCCGCAGACCAAGTATGCGCTGGGCAGCGTGCTGAATCATGTCCTGCTGCACCAGACGGTGATTGGCCAGGAAGCCATCGAGCAGATGGCTATGGCAGGCGACGAGCCCGACGTGATCATCGGCTGCACTGGTGGCGGATCGAATTTTGCGGGGCTGGTGATGCCCTTCCTGGGACGCAAGCTGAAAGGAAAATGCAACGCGCGCATTGTGGCTGTGGAGCCTGCTGCCTGCCCCAGCTTAACCAAGGGAAGATTCGCGTACGACTTCGGTGACACCGGCCATCTGACGCCGCTGGTCAAGATGCACACGCTGGGCAGCACGTTCATGCCTCCGGGGATTCACGCCGGAGGGCTGCGCTATCACGGCATGGCGCCGCTGGTTTCGCACGTCATCGATCTGGGCCTGGCCGAGGCCACCACGGTGCAACAGCTCGATGCATTTGCGGCGGGCATCCAGTTCGCGCGCGCAGAGGGCATTGTGCCCGCGCCGGAGGCAAATCACGCGATCGCGGAGGCCGTTCGCCAGGCTTTGGAAGCCAGGGAAGAAGGCAAGCCGCGCACCATTCTGTTCAACCTGAGCGGGCACGGTCATTTCGATATGCAGTCCTATATCGACTACCAGGCAGGTAAACTAGAGAACTACGAGTATCCGGAGCAAGAGATCGCCATGGCACTGGCGGGACTGCCGGCGGTTCCGTAGATTACCGGGCTCTGTTTCCAGGAGAGCCGACGGCACTGTTCGGGGTTCAAGAACTATCCGTTCGGCTTGTCTATGAGTCCAAGTGCGTTGAAGGTGGCGAAGGCGGGCAATCGAAGAGAGCAATTAACCCAGGAGGGTGTGATTCGGATGAAGATTTGGATGCAAGGCGCGTTCGCAGTGGCCGTAGCTATTCTCTTGAGTGGCGCAATGGCCCAGGCGCAGACCGATGTGGCGTTGAGTGGATACGGGACTTTCACGAGCAGCACCACCGGCTCCGGAACCAAGCAGACGCCAACAGACTCCGAAGGCGGCTTATTTGAATGGCGCCACATTGCGAATCCCCTGGTTGGGTTCGAGTTTGAGGTTACATTTAATCCGGCGAATCAGGCATATATCGCTACCAATGCCACACTACCGACTTGCTATCCCACCGGACCTACTGGAACGCCGCCGTCTTGCCAACCGCAGAAGGTTTCGGGAAAGGCAACTCAATTCGGGGGGACCTGGGTTTTTTCAAAGAAGATCGGAAATCTTCGACCGTTTGCGTTGGGCGGCGCGGGCTTTATCGTCACGGTGCCCGGATCAAGCCCATACTCGGTAAATACGGTTATGCGGCCGGACTTTATTTATGGTGGCGGCGTGGATTGGAGTTTTCTTCCGCATCTCGGTCTTCGCCTGCAAGTCCGCGGCAATATGTCCAAGGCGCCGAATTTGTCTAACCTCTTCAACTCGACGACCAAATATACCCAAGTGTACGAACCCATGGGCGGCATCTTTTACCGTTTTTGAAGCCGTTCGCGCCTGGACTTAGCGAACGCAAACCGTTCGCGGGAGGGCTTCAGCGCAGCGGTTGGCGCTGTGTTACCGTTTCATTACGGTGTCCCCGTACCGGGACTGCGCGCCGCGTCAAGTCTCAGGCGGGGTGAAGGGCGCAAGTGATTGAAGTGCGCGGACATCGGGGACCGCGGACAGAAGCATACGAATGCAGCAGCCGGAATCGACCTCATCAACGCTCACTGCGAGTCCGGCTCAAACCTCCGGGACGCCATTGGATCCTGCATCTGCTTCAGAACCCGATTCATCCGTTGCAGAGCAGCCGCACCGGGTTCCCAAATGGCTCGAACGCGTGGAGTTGTTCCTGCGCGTTATGCTGCGCATGTACATTGGACTAGCCATCTGCTACGCGCCGTGGTCGCACAATTTCTGGGACCAGAATCCGATCTTTCTTCAGTCCACCGCGCTTGCAGATTTCGCCAGGCTCGGCGCTGTTCGCGGCATCGTTTCCGGCCTCGGTTTATTGAATCTATGGATTGCATTTCAAGACGCCATTCGACGTCGTGATGGTTGAGTGATGAAAAACAAGGAACAGGAACCGGACAACGAGGATCAGAAATCCGGGGTGCTTCCCCGGGCCGTGATTCCCGGCAACGGAGCGCCGCCTCCTCTGGATCGCGCACCGCTGGCCTATGAGAATTCAGGATTTCTGAACAGCGCCGATGGACGACTGATCCGAATTGTGTCGGAGTTTCAGGAGCCGCTGGCTCGATTCCGCCGCGAACAGATTCAGGATACGGTGGTCTTTTTCGGCTCGGCGCGTTTTCGCGGGCGCGAAGAAGCCGATCATGCTCTCGAACTGCTCGATAACACCGGTTCCACGCAGCCTGCACCCAGCGAAGAGCAGCCCGCCAAACCCGTCGAAATCGCGACGGGGACAGCCTCCGACCTACAACGCAAGCGCGCCGTGGCTGCGGTGGAGATGGCTCGGTACTACGAAGATGCGCGACGGCTGGCGCAGCTTCTTACGCAATGGGCCAAGACCATCCCCTCGCGCAAGCACCGCTTTGTCGTTACCTCGGGCGGTGGTCCGGGAATTATGGAGGCGGCCAATCGCGGCGCCTATGAGGCCGGCGGCAAGACGATCGGCATGAACATCCTCCTGCCCTTCGAACAGCGGCCGAATTCCTACATCACTCCCTCGCTCAACTTCGAGTTCCATTATTTCTTTATGCGCAAGCTCTGGTTCGCTTATCTCGCCAAAGCGCTGGTGGTTTTTCCAGGCGGATTCGGCACGCTCGATGAGATGTTCGAAATCCTCACGCTGGCCCAGACTCAGAAGCTGGCCAAGAAAATCACGGTAGTCATTTACGGACCGGAATATTGGAAGAAGGTTTTCAACCTCGAGACTCTGGTGGATACGGGCGCCATCTCTCCAAAGGATCTCGATCTCTTCAAGTTCGCGGATTCGCCAGAGGAAGCCTTCGAGCTTCTACGCCAGGGCCTTACCGAGAACTACCTTGCCGCAGAAGCAGCCTCGGCCCAGAACGCGCACGCTGAAACCAGGAAACCGAATCACGACGAGGATCTGATGGCCGGCTGGAATATGGATGATTTTCTCAGTCCTGAACTAGCCAAGACCCGGAAGTAGCTCAACTCGGAATCTTTGTCATTCAGCGGTACGTTTCACTGAGAATTCACTGAATTTTCTTGGGCCAACATTCTATTTGGATTACGACGTGCTTTACTTGCTTCCGGGACGGCGATCGCCGCTGACAAACCTGCTTCCGGCATACAATAGAGCTGTTAGGAATTTACACGTGTTTTTACGGGATATTTTCGGTATTTTCGTAACTCCCTTGGTTCCGTTGCATCCTTAATTGAAGGGCATTTCGCACGGTCTTAACTGGAAATTCATGGCAGCCAACGGATACTGGCTGTGGAAATCCGTAAAAACCGAGGAGTGGATATGCCGAGTTCAGCGATCTCATATTTATGGCGCGACAAGGATGCCCCCAACGGCTTTCGGACGGGTGTTTCGTTACACAGCCACACCAACCAATCGCGGGAGACTCTGGATTTTCTGGCCAACTTTGGCAACCAGTTTCCGGTGATGCGGCCGCTGCTGTCGCGAATGGAGCGGCGCGCTGAGCAATATCACGGTATCCACGTCGACTATGCAGCCAGCTACTGGACTCCGCCCATGACGCCCAAGCTGGCATTCGATCTGGAAATGCGGCAGATCGAAAGGCTCGGCCTGGCGCCCATGGTCTCGATCACCGATCACGACAACATCAAAGCGCCGATGCTTCTGCGCACGGTGCCCAGCGCACGGCAGATTCCAGTATCGGTGGAGTGGAGCGCGCCTTACGGCGGAGCACAGTCATTTCATCTCGGCATCCATAACCTGCCCAGTGCCCGCGCGGCAGAGTGGATGGCGACACTCGAGGATTACACCGCTCATCCAAGCGATGCGCGCCTTACCGAGATTCTTGCATCCCTGCATCGCGAGCCGAACGTGCTGGTGGTTTTCAACCACCCGATGTGGGATCTCTACCTGATCGGCAAGGAGAAGCATCAGTTCCTGGTTGGCGAGTTTCTGCAGAAGAATGGCGCATTTGTTCACGCGCTGGAATTGAACGGTCTCCGCAATTGGGACGAGAACCGTGCGGTACGGCGGCTGGCAGAAAAGTGGAACATGTTGCTGCTCTCAGGCGGTGACCGTCACGGCGTGGAACCGAACGCCAATGTAAACCTGACCAACGCCAGTACCTTTACCGAGTTTGTGCATGAAGTACGCCGGGAAAAGCGGAGCAATGTGCTTTTCCTTGAGCAATACGCCGAGCCTTGGAAGCATCGGATTCTGCAATCGACTATCGATGCGATCCGTCATTATCCCGACTTTCCGCAGGGCTCGCGCTCATGGGATGACCGCGTGTTTCATCCCGACGCCAGAGGAGTTGTGAGACCGCTGAGCGAGCTATGGCCGAAGGGGTCGGCGCCGCGGCTGATCGGTGTGGGGCTGACACTCGTTCAAGCCATGGGTCAGGGCCTTGTGGCGGGCGGGTTGCGCCTGGCCTGGAGCGAATCGGATCAAATGCGGCTGGCCCTTGGCGAGCACGAGTTCTAAACCAGACAGCGGTGTTCGCGGAGTTTGCGTGACAGCCTTTGCCAGCGCAATCAGTCTCGCTGCCGATATGACCGCATCGGTTCCCCGCGTCGCATACTTTCCGGATTCGTTCCACGAAGTGAATGGGGTCGCGCATACCAGTCGCCATTTTGAAAACTTCGCGCGCCGGCGCAATCTTCCCTTTCTTTGTGTGCGCGCGGGTCACCGCACGCCAGGCGTTGATCGAGGAGGGCAGCGTATGGACCCTCGAACTTCCGCGCAGCATTCTTTCCTTCATTCTCGAAAAGGATTTGCGGCTTGATCCGGCGTTCTTTCGGCACATTCCCATGATCAGCGAAGTGCTCCGGCGTTTCCAGCCGGATTTGATCCACATCACCGGGCCAAGCGAGATTGGCATTCTTGGCGCAGGTTTGGCGCATCATCTTCACTTGCCGCTTGCCGCAAGCTGGCACACCAACGTTCATGAATACGCCGCGCGTCGGGCAGAGTGGTTCCTGCGACTACTGCCCAGGCAACAATCCGCCTCAACCGGGCAGACGATTGAAAACCTGGCATTGGCGACGGCGGCGCGGTTCTACTCGATGGCAAAGGTGCTGTTTGCGCCCAATCCTGAACTTTGCTCCTTGCTTGAGCGCTGCACCCACCGGCCCTGCCATCGCATGCCGCGGGGCGTGGATGCCGAGCTCTTTCATCCCTCGAAGCGCACGCGCCATCCGAACGAACGCGATCGCGTCCTCGGCTTTGTCGGGCGACTTTCCGTCGAGAAGAACATTGGCTTGCTGGTGCGAATTCAGGAGGAACTCGATCGCATGACCGTGACGGACGTTCGATTCCTGATCGTTGGCCACGGCGGCGACGAGGCATGGCTTCGCCAGCGGCTGCCAAAGACGGAGTTCACAGGAGTGCTGCGAGGAGAAGCGCTGGCGACCGCATATGCCAACATGGATCTGTTCGTCTTCCCCTCACATACCGACACGTTTGGTAACGTCGTGCTCGAGGCGCTGGCCAGTGGAGTGCCGGCCATCGTGACTCCCGACGGCGGCCCGTGCACGATCATCCGCGAGGGCGAAACCGGCCGCGTCGTGCCTGACAGAGAATTCACGGAGGCGATCGCAGGCTTGTTGGCCAATCCCGGTCGTCTTGATGAGATGCGCCACGCAGCGCGCACTTACGCCCTCACCGCCAGTTGGGATTCGGTCTTCGAAGGCGTTTATGAGGCGTACGGGGAGATCGTGCCTAGGACCCGACGAAGTTCTGCTGCCGATTGAGGTCTGGAAGAGAGAGCTATTCTGAAGTTGAGCAGAGCAGCGTTCCGTTTCGCAGGTCGAGGGCGAACGGCCCCTCGCGGTCAGTCTTCATGTTCCAACCGGTTCCGTGCAAGACGCTGCCATCGATTCCGGTAATCGTAACGCCTTCATCCGAGAGCTTCTCTGACTCCCACACTTGGCCATCGCGTCCCCAGGCAAGAATCGAGTGATGGCCGACGAAAAGCAGCAGGCTTTCTTTTACAAGCGGACGAATCTCGAGCACCGGTCGGTAGTCAATCATCGTAAAGCGCTCGGGCGCCGTAGTGTCGATGAGGTAGGCGTATCCACCCGCAACGGCGCAGATTTCCTCCGGTTTTGGAGTTGACCAGAGGCCAGTTGGCGCCGCCGGATCGCGAAAACCAAGCGCGCAAGTGGCCAGAAAGGCTTCAGCCTTCGGCAGCCCAGAGTCGACAGGCTGCGCGCCCGCGACATCGGGCCGAATCAGCACTTCAAGCGCGCCGCGCTCCACCTCCTCAGCCGCCTGCGGATAAACGAAGTGCCGCGGGGGCAGAATCAGCGGCCGCACGGCAAGGACTTCAGCCTGCCAGCGATGAGGAAAGGACAAATCCACGATCGGTTTTGGGGTCTGCTTTGACAAATCTGCGTTCATCGTTCGAGCGTTCCAGCTCCAGTGAATCGCTTGGCAACACGCTCTCCGAATCGATCATAGATGGTCGGCTCTCGTCAGGATGCGAGAATAGACCTAGCGCCGGGTCTTGGGGTGAGACTCCTCCCGCGCCACGGGGCTCTCGAAGATGCTGCGCGTCCTTTCGACTCACTTATTCTTGAACCATCGCTTGCATCCAGGCCTGCTTGAGCTCGCGGAACGTTCCGGAGCGCAAGCAGTGGAGATTTTCGCCGCGCGCCAGCACTTCGACTACACCAATCGCGAAGAGGTCGCAGAATTGGCGGAATGGTTCCGGTCGAATACTCTGCAGCCGTTCTCCATGCACGCCCCAATGTATCCCGACCGCGAAATGGGCCGCGCCGGGGCACCGGGCGTAAACGTGCTGCACCCCGACAAAACTCGCCGGATCGACGCCATGGACGAGATCAAGCGAGCGCTCGAATCAGCCGAGCACATTCCCATCCGCAATATGGTTGTGCACCTCGGCGAGCGGGACGATACATGGTCGCAACGCACCATCGAGCTTGCGCTCACTGCGCTTGAGCACCTGGGCGCGTTTGCCAGCCCGCTCGGCGTTCGCTTGCTGGTGGAGAATCTGCTGAGCGAGGCCACCACGCCGGAACATCTGGTGTTGATTCTGGAGATGGGCCACTTGAAAAACGTTGGCGTATGCCTCGATCTCGGCCATGCCAACATCACCACTGGAACCGCGGCTGCGATCGCTACTCTCGGTGGGCGCATCGCTTCCGTTCACGTCCATGACAATCATGGCTTGAAGGACGAGCACCTGTGGCCAGGCGATGGAACGGTTGACTGGCCGGAAACGGTGCAGGCGCTTAAGGCGCTCGCCTCGCCGCCGGCAACTGTTCTGGAAATAAGCTACACACTTCCTGAAGCTCACGCCGAGCTACCGGCGCAAATCGAGAAGGCCTTCGGGCTTTTCAAGTAAGCCTCTCGCCCTTTGCGGCAATACGGCCGGATTCTACGGCTGTTCGAGCAGGCGAATGGGGGTGCGGGGCATTGGCAGGCACCTCGCGGGCAAAAGGCCGAACCGAGAGCAGCGGATTGGGCGGGGCTGAGGAACATTCTTAGAGGCCGTGCTCCAGCCCTTGACGAGCAATGCGGCGTCTACGGAACCAAGGCCGGTGGCAAGGTTGTACTTCGCGCCGGTCAATGCAATGCCTGCGACACCGGGCACGCTGTTATCTCCCGATAGTGTGGCGTGAAACGGATCGCCTGCCGCGCTTGCCAGAGCATACAACCGGGGATTGGCGTTACCTTGTGGGGTGCCGAGTTGGCTCTCAACGACAAGCGCCATGATTCCGGCAAAGGACGGCGCCGAAGCCGAGGTTCCAGAAGCAATCCAGAACGAGCCATTCTCTGCGACAAAGTAGCCATCGTGATCGGCGGCAGCGAGCGCGACGTCGGGTACGGCCCGCATGCCATTGGCTGCTGTGGCGCCATCGATGGTTGATTGCCAGGACGGCTGTGAGTAGACAATGCTCGCGCCTCCGCCTGACGCCCATAACCCGGTGCCGCCGTTCGAAGCACTCTCATTCCAAACCTCTTCAGGAATGTAACTGAGCGCCGAGCCATAGCCCGCCGAGTTTGCGGATGACCAGTATCGAGCCGCATCGGGGCCCTCGTTAAACTCGGTCCCGCCCACGCAAGTAGCGTAGGGCGAGGAACAGAGTCCATTAACCGCGGCACGCGAACCGGCGTTGGCTGTGGGCGCAGAGCAGCCGGCGGCGCCGGCGTCGCCTGAAGCTACGAAGACGCTCATTCCCTGACTTGCCGCCTGTTCCCACAGGCTGTTGTAGAAGGCAAGTTCCGCTGCACCCATGTCCTGTTCGCAACTGCCGTAGCTCACGCTCACGACAGGGGCAGTGGCGTGGTTCACAATCCAGGCGGACGCGATGTCGATGCCGTCGGTGGTTGCGGTGGAAGCGGCAACAACCAGATTGACCGCGGCAGCGGGCGCAATGGCTCCGCTCCATTCGGTGTCGAGAGTTGATTCGTCCTGATCGTGGGAGACGAGTCCCGGATCGGCGCCGTCGAGAGTAACCGTGGGATCGTTCGCGGGAAGACCGGCCATCAAACGGAATGATTCGATGTCGCTAAGCTTGATGTCGCTTCGTGCGGCGATGGCGATTGAACTGCCTGAGCCGTTTGTGCCAGCGATGAAAAGCGAATTTAGGTTGTAGATAGTGGCGAAGTCGGCGGGAAAGAGATAGTGCGTTGCGCCGGCCGAGTAGTCGGGCTGCGCATCGAGGGGTGCGAGAGTACGCATCTGGGATGTGCGGCGGAAGTCGTGGAGCGAAACGACACCGGCGACCAAGCCTGACAGGCCGACGGGAATCTGCGGGTCGCTGGAGTTGGCGAGATGGTCGGTTCCGTCGACGCGATAGATGCGCAGAGGCGTGCGAAACGCAGCGGTGACCTGCGCTGCTGAGCCGGAGAAGGTGACGAGGCGGCGTCCTGCGGAGATTTCTTCGACGGTGAATCCCTTCGACGTGAGCCACGCTGTTACCTGCTCGAGGCCGGCGTCGCTGGCGCCGAAGCGCGCGCCGAACTCGCCGGGCGTGAGCCACTGATGATAGAGCGGCGAATCAGGATCCTGCTGTGCGGCGACGAGCGCTTCAAGGTCGGCTTGCTGGGCCGAGTTGGAGTTCAGCACGAGCAGCATGCGATCGAGGCGCGTGGCAGGATTCGCCAAGCCTTGGTCGAACTCCGGCCGCGCGAGCGGATGAACATTGCCGCGGAGCGTGATCATGCGTGATTCGTCGACAGGGTTCGCTGTGCCGTCGATTGGCAGAGGTGCATGCGACGGCGGAGCATCGACGCGCAGCTTTCCGCCACAGCCTGCAATCATCAGTGCGGAGACGAGAAGTGAGACCGATCTTATGTGTTGGCGCATTTGTGTTGATCTTGAGAGGCGCGGACCGGCGAAGGCTCGATGCGAGCTACGCGGTGTCTTAGCCTTTTCTTATGTATCGGCGGGGGGAGCCGCGGTTTGAGAAGTATAAGGCGGAGAGTTAGGAGGGTCGACTTACGAATGTAATTTGAGGAAACTAATCTGAAGCGCGCTGTTCAGTTTGCGAAGATGGGGAGCGGAGGTCGAACTAGCAGATCCGCGGCAACTGTTCGCCAATCATGACGGGGATGACGCGGTTAGCACCCATGGTGGTGCGCGCGACGAGCATGTGCTTGTGTTCGGCGGTGGCGTGGCCGATGCGCGCGGCGTCACGGCCGAGAGGGTGGGATCGGAGAATCGAGAGCACGCGGTCGGCGGCCTCAGGCGCGACGAAGAAGACGGCCTTGCCCTCGTTAGCGACGTAAACCGGATCGAGGCCGAGCAACTCACAGGCCGAATGCACTTCATCGCGGACCGGAAGACTGGCTTCGTCGATGACCATGCCGACATTTGAGGACTGCGCAATTTCATTCAACGTGGAAGCAAGGCCGCCACGTGTAGGATCGCGCATGGCGTGAACGGACGCGCCGACGGCATCGAGAACCTCGGCGATCATGCCGTTGAGCGCGGCGCAATCGGAGCGGATGGGGCTCTCGAATTCGAGACCTTCGCGGACACTCATGATGGCCATGCCGTGGTCGCCCATGGTTCCGGAAACGATGATGGCATCGCCATTTTTTACTCGTTTTGGACTGACTTCAATGCCGGGGCGAAGGATGCCCACGCCGGCGGTAGTGATGTAGCAGCCGTCGCCGTGGCCGCGCTCGACCACTTTTGTGTCGCCGGTGACGATTTTGACGCCGGCCGTCTCGGCGGACTTGGCCATTGCGTCGACGATAGCGGCGAGTTGGGCGAGCGAGAATCCTTCTTCGAGGATGAAGCTTGCGCTGAGGAACTTCGGATCGGCGCCGGAAACGGCAAGATCATTCACGGTTCCATTGACGGCGAGCTCGCCGATCGATCCGCCGGGAAAGAAGAGCGGCTGGACGACAAACGAATCTGTCGACAGCGCGAGGCGCGCGCCGCCGGCTTCAAGCACCGCTGCATCGCCGAGATTTTCGAGAGCGGGATTGCGGAAGGCTGGAAGAAAAAGGTGCTCGACAAGCTCCGAGCCGAGCTTGCCGCCGCCGCCGTGGCCCATCACGATGGTGGGATAGTCGGCGAGGGGCAGCGGGCAAGACCAGTTGGAGAAGTCGGGCGCTGATTTCTCTGCGCGCGGCTCGGCAGTTTTGGCGTGGTCAGCCATTTGCAGCTCCCGTGAGTGCGGAGCCGGCGCCCGCAAGATCTTCGGCGGAGAGGAAGCGACCGTAGTTGTAATAGGCGGCGCAAGCGCCTTCGCTCGAAACCATGGTTGCGCCGAGCGGATGGCGAGGAGTGCATTCCTTGCCGAAGGCTGCGCACTGGGCGGGCTTGATGGCTCCGCGGAGGACATCGCCAGCGCGGCAGAGAGCCGACTCCTCGGTGTGAATGCCGGTGATGTGGAAGCGCTCCTCGGCGTCGAAGTCGCGATAGTCGGCGCTGAGACGCCAGCCGCTTTTCGGAATCACGCCGATGCCGCGCCAGGCGCGATCGGTGACCTCAAAGACTTCGGCGAGGAGTTTTTGCGCAGCTTGATTGCCGTCAAAGGTGACGACGCGGCTGTAGGCGTTCTCGACTTCGTGGCGGCCGGACTCGAGTTGCGCGACGGCGCGGCGAATGCCTTCGAGCAGGTCTAAGGGCTCGAAACCGGTGACGACGATCGGCACGCGGAACTTCTCGGCAAGCGGCGGATATTGCCAATAGCCCATCACGCTGCACACGTGACCGGCGGCGAGAAAGGCCTGTACCTGATTGCCGGGCGAGGACATGATGGCCGAGATTGCGGGGGGGACAAGAACGTGCGAGACGAGGAGCGAAAAATTCTTCAGGCCGCGGCGCTTGGCGAGGTGCACGCTCATGGCGTTGGCGGGGGCGGTGGTTTCAAAGCCGACGCCGAAGAAGACGACTTGCTTGTCGGGATTCTTGACGGCGAGTTCCACCGCGTCCAAAGGCGAGTAGACAACGCGGACATCGCCGCCGCGGCCCTTGACCTGAAAGAGGTCGCTGTCGGTGCCGGGGACGCGAAGCATGTCGCCAAAGGAGCAGAAGATGACGCCGGGTTGCGCGGCGATGGCGAGAGCTTTGTCAATGAGCTCGAGCGGCGTGACGCAGACGGGGCAGCCGGGGCCGTGAATCATTTCGATTCCGGGCGGGAGCATCTGGTCGATTCCGTTCTTGATGATCGAGTGGGTCTGGCCGCCGCAGACTTCCATGATCTTCCACGGGCGCGTGGTGATCTGCGTGATCTCGCGGGCGATCTTGCGGGCGATTTCGCCGTTGCGGAATTCGGTGAGGTACTTCATGGCTTTGCAGCGGAGTCAGCGGATTTGGATTCGCAGGCGCAGCCTTGATTGGAGCAGCTTCCGTCGGGGCAGCGAGATTGCGGCGCCCTGGCGGCGCGGAGAAAGGCTTCATCCTCGTCGGCCAGTTCTTCGTCGAGAACGCCGAGGGCGCGGAAGTCGGCGAGCGTCTGCTCGGCGGTTTCCTCGTCGATTTTGGAGATGGCGAAGCCGACGTGGACGATGGTGTAGTCGCCGACGACGACCTCAGGCACGTAGTCGAGGCAGACGTTCTTGACGACGCCGCCAAAGTTGACGCGGCCGACGCGGATCATGCCGTCGGTGGTGATCTCTTCGACTTTTCCAGGAATGGCGAGGCACATAGCAACCTTGTTATACCGCTATGGCCTGACGGTCAAATGTGATTTGAATCACGTGGTGGGGCAAGCGTCGCAACGGTCAGTGGGCGGTGGGTGGCAAGCCGTGGCGCGTGAGTCGTGGATCGTGGTTCGTGGACCGTGGGCCGCTGGCGGCGGCGATTGCAAACAACTCTTTTGCAACGAGTCACTTACGACCAATAGAACGCGGTGTCATTTTTGCGTAAAATTCTATTGATTCTAAAGGAGTTGTTTGGCGCAATTTCACCCGTTTTGCACTGTAATTAACGGTCTTAAAAGAGTCGATTTACTGATTCTAAAAGAGTTAAATGGCGAAGATCAGGCGAAAAATGCCGAAATTTTTAATTAATTATTTTTCGCGAGTGAAGAAGTGACGAGGTGAAGCAGTGAAAGAGTGAAAAAGTGAAAGAGTGAAGGAGGGAACGGCGAGTCGTGAATCGTGGTTCGTGGATCGTGTGGAAGTGAAGCAGTGAAAGAGTGAAGCAGTGAAACTGTGAAACTGCGAAATGTGACCGGTGAATGGTGAACGGTGGCCGGCGCGTTGATCATGAAACCAGTATGCGCCGGAAGGGGATAATGATCGGCAAACTTCGAGAGGCAGGGACCGAGGGATCAAGGGACTAAGGAACCAACGACTTACGGGAGGTTGGCGGATTTATTTTGGCTCCGGGGGCTTGACAAGGGAAACAGCGAGCAGAGAACCGGGGGCAGAGACAGATGCCCGCCGGGTCGCCAAGCTCGTGGGTGAAATGGATGGATCCAGGTAGAACGCCTGTGCGGCTGCGAGCAAACTTGAAGGGAACGTCCCGTCCGTCCCCGGTTTCCGTCCCCGGTTTCCCTACCGGCCATGTCCCCGGTTTCTCCGGTTTCTCGCATAGAGTCTAAACGCATCGCTACCCGAGATGGCCCATGTGTGCGCCTGTATCCTCCCGGTACTTAAAGTCCGTGGACTTAACGTCATCAGGATGGTCACATGTCCCAAGTGAGACCCGCCAACCCCACAAAGATTCAGCGGCGCTTTGGTGACCGCGTCCGGGAACTGCGAAAGAAGAAGGGACTGTCTCAAGAGGACCTTGCGCTCGCCTGTGATTTGGACCGCTCATATATCGGAGGCGTTGAACGAGGAGAGAGAAATATAAGCCTCTTAAACATCCATAGAATCGCTGACGCTTTGGGCGTGCCGACTCGGGACCTTTTCTAAATGGTCAATCTCAAGAAGCTCTATGGCGAAGCCTGCAAAGCATACAACAAGGGCGTAGAACACTACGGCATCTGCTTGGTGGTTGTTGCATATTGCCAAAGGAAGCTCGCCAAAGAAGCGAAATTTGTGCCTTTCGGCAAGTTCGCCGGAACGCCGCCCGTTGTGTATCACGTCTTCTCACTCAACGAGGCGGTATCACGCCCTGTCCGGCCCGATCTATTCATCACAGATGAAGCAGCCTTCGTTACAGCACACGCGAGCTTGTTGAAGATTCTTCGTGACCCAAACCATGCCTGGACTGAGGCAGACTACCTTTGCGCAAATCAGGTCGTATATACGGCCATCATGTCTGTTGCCTGCTGCTATGACATCTGGCAACCAAAAAGCCGAAAAACCCCGGGGACATTCTTTGAGGTGTTCATGGCTGGTTTGCTTCAGTCAGTTTTCCCCGATGCGGCTTTCTCAAAGCACATCCCCCTCGCAAAGATTCTGGAAAAGGACGCCGTGGACGAGGGTACAGCAGCAGAAGCGGCGGCTGAGGAAGAGGCAGAAGAGGCCGCCAAGGAAGATGAAGAGGACGAGAGTTCCAGCGTCTCTACGGATGTTGTAGTCGGTGTCAAAGGTCAGAGCGGTGGTGCTGTGATACCTCTGAAGATTACAACCCGAGAAAGAATTGTGCAGCCCTTCGCACATCAGAGGATTCTTGATGCAGCATTCGGCGAGGGCCACTATCTCTCACTGATTGCTTGCATTAGTGAAACTCAGCTCGACAAGGATACGAACAGTGTGAATCAGATTTGTGTGCCGGGGACAATCAAACTTTTCCAGAAGTATCTCGCTCCGATAGGTGGCCTGTATTACTGTGACGTGCCGCAACGCTACACCATGAAGGATGTCACGCAAGTGGTCAATGTTCGGTCAATCGGTCACCTGTTTGAGGACGTGCGCACCGTGCTGGTAGAGGTCAAAGGGCGAGCGAAAGTTGGGTGATCTCCATCAAGGACTCTTCCGGCATTTGATACCGAGCGGGTCTTTGCCGGATTCCATTCAGCACTCGGCGTACAGCTTCACCCGCCGCCCGTGCGACTGGTGGAGGCACAGCATTTCCGATCTGCAGACGCACATCGTCTCGTGTTCCATAGAAGCGATGGGTATCGGGAAAACCTTGGAGCCTGGCTCCCTCGCGCAAGGTTATTGATCTATTCTCGGCGGGATGCCCGTAACGACCACGAGTAAAGCTATCGAACCCGGCGGTAATCGTTGGGCACTGTCCGTCCCAAGCCAGCCGCCCGTACACATCAGGCCATCCACCACTTTTCACATCTGTTGTACGGTGGCATGGAAGGCGAATTTCCATGGGGATGTCTTGCCATCCGCCTCCTTGAGGGACATGTGAAAAGCGTTCTTCATTGAGTTTAGTAATCCTGCACTTGATGTGATTTGGATATTGCGGGTGCTCCGTGTAATCAGCGGGTGGTGAAGGTAGGTCTCCGATCACGTCCCGGATAGTCCGATTCCCTACTGAAGGCTCCAGAACGGGGATGATTAAAGGCTCAGTTCTGCTGATGCCGATCATCAAGAATCTGCCCCTCTTCTGGGCAAGCCCAAAATCTGAGGAGCAGACAAAAAACGTGTATATCTGATAACCGGCTAGGGTCTCCCCTATTTCATCGATGAGGTCTCCACCCCTCTTCTGCCCGAAAATCTCGACATTCTCAAAAATAAAAGCGCGTGCGTGAGTCTCATTTACGATGCGAGCAAACTCTAGAACAAGAGAATTCCTTTGGTCTGCGAGAAGATGCGCCCCTCTCCTTTGCTTCGAGAAACCTTGGCACGGTGGACCACCCGAAAGGACGTCCACGCCGATGTCAGTCAGTCCAGCCATCTCAAGGAGTTGCTGTCCCGTCACTTGACGCGCGTCTAGTGCATGACAGTGCTCAGCAATATTCCGGTTGTACGTCTCGACAGCTTGCGGATTGTAATCGAATGCAAAACGCACATCAATTCCAGCCCGCCGCAAACCAAGCGACATTCCACCGGCACCACAGAATGTCTCGATGCCAGTCAATTGAGGGGGATGAATCGGAATTACTTGGGTCGCCATTGTCTCATCTCGGATGGTACTTAAAGTCATCGACTATCGGCAAGCGCGAATCTCTCGTCAGAGGGTTTGGTTCGCGAAGGCCGCGCTCGGCAAATCGAGCGAGGCGGACCGCCCACCCCCTCGCGTCTGGCATGGTTATAGCAGGAACTGAAAGGAGAATGCGATTCGTTCAAGGCTTGGTCGCTGATATTTTCTCGAATCAGGTCAGAAGTCCTATTTTGAAACGTCCTTTCTGTAAATCGCAGCATGCCCCGTCAGAATTCGCGCCACAGCCAGAAACTGTCGCGGGGCTGTTATCTCCGCTTGAGGTGGCGGTGCCCGAGACGTTGCACGCTGAGGAGGCGGCCTCAGCTTTGTGAAATGCCCAAGATGCAACAATGAAGAGCAGTCCTACAATCACAGCCCCCAATCTCTGAGCGACATTCTTAAATTGAAACTTGATTCCAAATTGGTCGAAATGCGCATTCGTGATCGCTGCGAGAAGGCATAAACCTCCGATGCAGACCAGCGTGACTGCCGAAATTTCGACCATTTTAACCCCATAATAGCCCATTTTATTGTCGCGAGGGCGGGGGTTGTTCACTCCGCATCGCTCCCACCCAAGCAAAGCTCGGATGGGCGCCCCCCATGATGCAAATTCTCTTGCAAAAACCGGTCGACGGGATCGTATGATGGGCTACGCCCGAAGTCGATCGAGCCATGAACGCGCCTGAGAGTGGGCGATACTTCCCTGCGTTGCTGAAATTGGAAAGAGGGGTAGTTGGTCAGTTTGAAAGAACTGTCCCTCAGGGGCTGAAGCCCATGTGCGCTTTGTTTCGCTTATGTACGGGCTAAAGCCCGTACCCTTCACCTGAAGCGCGTTTCATTCAGCTGAAGGGCGAGCCTTCCCTCATGTTGCTGAAAGTTCGTTTCTGAAATTCGAAAAGAGGAGATTGCGGATGAAGCGCTGACCGCTTTTTCTACGTTGCCGCCGGGGCCATCTTCCTGGTTCTCATCGTCCTCGGCTTTCAGCAGTACATCTTTCACGGCAAGCACTCGGACGGCTCGCCGATTGCGCCGGTGATGCTGGCCATTGTGGTGGCGCACTCGAGCGGCCATCTTCGCATGGTTCGTGATGTTCTTTGTGCAGGCGCTGCTGATCTCCACACACAATCGCCGGGTGCACATGACGCTGGGCTGGGGCGTGGTGGGGATTGCCGCGCTGATCGTGGTGACGGGGCCGCTGGTGGCTACGCGCTCGCTCCAGGCCGATCCGAGCCAGGTGATTTTCGACTGGCCGAGCCGGCAGTTTCTGCTGGTGATGTATACGGAGATTGCGCTGTTCGCGGCGTTCGTGACGATCGGCGTGCTGAACCGCAAGCGGCCGCGCATTCACAGGCCGATGATGCTGATGGCCTCGCTCGCGATTGTGAGCGGAGCGACGGCGCGGATTGCGCAGGTGAATTCGATCTTCGGGGGTCACCTTTGGATGGCGCTGTTTGCGCCGGTGGTGACGCTGGGAGTGCTGCTGCTGGTGGTGCGCGCGGGGATGACGCGGAGCTTCGATCGACCGTTTGCGATGGGGCTGGCCGTGATGGCGGTGGTGACGCTGATCGCGGGAAAGCTGGCGATGACGAACGTGTGGGTGGATTGGGCGGGGATGATTTTGAAGCGGTGATGCGGATGTTGCGGCACGGCCAAAGCCGTGCCGCGTCGAATCTTTTCCCACCCAAGCAAAGCTTGGATGGCACCGGCACCCGGCGATGACGAGTACATGGGTGGATTGGGCGGGAATGATTTTGAAGCGGTGAGGGGGGACCCACGGCGTGGGGGTTTGAGTTTTCCCCGGTCTCAGAATCGAGACCGGGGGCACCCGGCGTGATGGGGTTTCCGGGCCTGAAGGCCGGGATGTTTGTTGCGCGGGATTCAGGGGCCTGAAGGCCCCTGCTCCTTCCGGCTTCCCGAAAAGCAACCGCAGGTCCTTCGACTACGGTCGCCGCGGCGACCTTCGCTCAGGATGACAATTCAGTGGCGGCGCGAAGGTTTGAGTTTTCCCCGGTCTCAGAATCGAGACCGGGGGCACCCGGCGTGATAGGGTTTCCGGGCCTGAAGGCCGGGATGTTTGTTGCGCGGGATTCAGGGGCCTGAAGGCCCCTGCTCCCTCCGTTATTCCGATTACTGCTGCTCGACGATGTGGACGGGATTCTCGAGGCGGAAGGTGAGCAGCGTTTCGGCGGGCAGAAAGATCTGCTTGTTGCCGGTGAACGCGCTACCCGCCGTGCCTGCGCCTCCGCCGGCAGCCGCTCCGATGAGCGCGCCTTTGCCGCCGCCGGCGATGCCGCCAATGATGGCTCCAAACGCGCCGCCGCCGCCCGCCATGAGAGCTGTGCGCTTGCCCTTGCCTTTTTCAGCGCGCTCAATGGAACTGGTTTCGACGGGATAGCTGCCCCAGTTGGTATGCACGCGGTCAATGCGGATGGAGAGGTAGGCTCCGCCCTTGATGTGGCCGAGCGCTTTGGCGTCAATGACAGTTCCATCGGCGCGGGAATCTTTGGCGATGACAGTTTGGCCGTTGACGACCACATCTTCAGCAACGGTGGCGCTGAACGAGTCGCCGGGGCGGCTGATTTTTGAGCCGAGGTCCTGGTCGAGGCGAACGCGGATGCGCGTATCCTGCCGGCAGATCGACCGCGACGGGAGGCGGCGGCTGCGGCGCGGGCGCGCCCGGGTTCTGCGGCGATCCCAGGGCGTTGACGGAAGACGGGGGCTGCTGCGAGCCGGAGGACTGTTGCTGCGTGCCGGATTTGCAGCCGGCGAGAAGAGACAGAGACGCTCCGAACAAAACAGCGAGCGGAAAAGCAGATGGGTTAAACCGCATGGTGAACTCCTGAAGGGGAATTGGGGAATTCTTCGACGAGACAAGGCCCCGGGGAACAGGGCGCCACTGGGGCGCCCCTCTGCTTAGATGTCGAGGTTCTTGACGTCGAGGGCGTTGTCTTCAATAAATTTGCGGCGGGCTTCGACGTTTTCGCCCATGAGCGTGGTGAAGATGGCCTCGGTTTCGGCGATGTCTTCAAGCTTGACGACGAGCAGCGTGCGGCGCTCGGGATCCATGGTGGTTTCCCAGAGCTGCGTGGCCGTCATTTCGCCAAGGCCCTTGTAGCGCTGGACCTGGTAGTCCTTCTTGCCCTGCTCGACGATGTAGGCGAAGAGATCGCGGGCGGTTTGCTTTTCGACCGGCTCGCGTAGCTGGCGCGCGTTGCGGCCGGCGGATTTGGCTTCGGGCTTGGCTTCGGATTTGGTGTCGGCCTTGGCGTCGGCGGCTTCGGCTTCTTCTTCTTCGTCGGCGGCGGTGGCGGCGGCGCCCTTGGCTGCGAACTCGACGAGGAACGGCGGCTCAAGAAATTCCTTGATGAGCGTGTACTTGGCCATCATCTGGCGGAACTCGGGGCTTGAGGCGAGGGTCCAATCGATGCAGCGCGTGGCGCCTTGCGCGTCGGTAAAGCAGACGGACCAGGTGTGGTGCTCCTCGTCTTCAACGGGCTTGGCGACCTTGAATTGGAACTCGTCAGTGAGCTCGGTGAGCTTGGCGTGGAGCGCGGCGATTTTTTCCGGAACTTTTTTGCCGTCGGTTGAAGCGAAATCGGTGCGATGGGTGAGCTCCGCGCGCGCCAGGAGCTCGGTGAGCTTCTCGTTGCGGATGCGCTTGTCGACTTTTTCGACGAAGCCGAGATACTCATTGAGCGTGGACATGAAGCGGGTGAGGTCGTTGCCCTCAATGCGGCTGGCGGTTTCGCCGTGGCGGACAATCATGCCCTCGGCGGCGCGGTTGACCATGACCTTGACGAATTCGCGATCGTCTTTGATGTATTGCTCGAAGCGGCCCTTCTTGATTTTGTAGAGCGGCGGCTGCGCGATGTAGATGTGGTCGCGCTTGATGAGCTCGGTCATGTGGCGGAAGAAGAAGGTGAGCAGCAGCGTGCGGATGTGCGAGCCGTCGACGTCGGCGTCGGTCATGAGGATGATTTTGCCGTAGCGGATCTTGGCGGCGTCGAAGTCGTCTTTGCCGATGCCGCAGCCGAGCGCGGTAATCATGGCGCGGATTTCCTCGTGGCCGAGCATCTTGTCGTAGCGCGCCTTTTCGACGTTGAGGATTTTGCCCTTGAGGGGAAGGATGGCCTGGAACTTGCGGTCGCGTCCCTGCTTGGCGGTGCCGCCGGCGCTTTCGCCCTCGACCAGGTAGAGCTCGCAGCGCTCGGGATTGCGCTCGCTGCAATCGGCGAGCTTGCCGGGGAGGCCGCCGCCATCGAGCGCGCCCTTGCGGCGGGTGAGGTCGCGCGCCTTGCGTGCGGCTTCGCGCGCGCGGGCAGCCTCAATGGCCTTGTTGATGATCTTGCGGGCGACGGGAGGATTCTGCTCAAGGAACATGCCGAGGCGCTCGTTGACGAAGGCCTGCACGGTGCCGGCGATATCGGAGTTGAGCTTGCCCTTGGTCTGGCCTTCAAACTGCGGCTGCGACAGCTTGACGCTGACCACGGCGACCAGGCCCTCGCGCACGTCGTCGCCGCGAGAGCGACTCCTTCATGTCTTTGAAGAGGCCCATCTGCTGGCCGACGTAGTTGATGGTGCGGGTGAGCGCGGCGCGGAAGCCGGAGAGGTGCGTGCCGCCGTCGACGGTGTTGATGTTGTTGGCGAAGCTGAAGACGGATCTCGGAGTAGCTGTCGTTGTATTGCAGGGCGATGTCGATTTCGACGCCGTCGCGGAGGGCTTCCATGACGATGGGCTTGTCGTGCAGGACGGCCTTGCCGCGGTTGAGATGCTTGACGAACTCGGCGATGCCACCGGCGTATTTGAACTCGGCGCGGCGTGCTTCGCCGGTTTTGGGGTCGGCGGTGCGCTCGTCGGTGAGCGTGATCTCGAGGCCTTTGTTGAGGAAGGCCATCTCGCGCAGGCGCTGAGCGAGCGTGTCGTAGTTGAATTCGGTGGCGGTGAAGATGGACCGGTCGGGCAGGAAGTGAATCTTAGTGCCGCGGCGCTTGCTGGTGCCGGTTTTCTGGAGCTTCGATGTGGGGGCACCCTTGGAATAGCTCTGCTCGTAGGTGTGGCTCGCCTCGCCGGGTTTTTCCGGACGCCAGATTTCGACTTCAAACTCTTCACTGAGCGCGTTGACGCAGCTAACACCCACACCGTGCAGGCCGCCGGAGACTTTGTAGTTGGAGGCATCGAATTTGCCGCCGGCATGCAGCTTGGTGAGGACCACCTGCGCGGCGGGCATGCGCTCGCCGTCAGCCAGATCCATCATGTCGACGGGAATGCCGCGGCCATCGTCGACGACGGTGATGGAGTTGTCGACGTGAATGATGACATCGACTTTCTTGGCGTAGCCGGCGAGAGCTTCATCGACGGAATTGTCGACCACTTCGTATACAAGGTGGTGCAATCCGATCTCGCCCGTCGAGCCGATGTACATTGCGGGACGAAGGCGGACCGCCTCGAGGCCTTCAAGGACCTTGATGTTTTCGCCGGTATAGCTGTCGTTATCGCCGTGGATGGAGGAGGAGCCGAGAGGTTCAGTCGCCATAGAATTCCGTTTGCAAAGTGTTGCCGAGTGACGTGGGTCGCCGGGGATGAATCCCGACGCTGAAGCGGGAGTAACCGCTTGAAAAGAGGGGGCCTATCAAGGGCCTTCACCTACAACTATTTTACCATGCGGGAAGGTTCGATAGAGGGTAGCGGGGGTATTGCAAAAACGGTTACTATCTGCGGATGGAAGGCGCTTGGCTATGACGATAGTAATACAAAACAGTTGTTGTTTAGTATCTAATTGAAAAATCTAGACTTGCAATCATTTATACGATAAGATTATGCTTGAAACGGAGAGATATTCCCTTTCAAAATCTACATGGAGAGGTTACCAAAGATGAAAACCGCCATTCGGTTCTTTGCCTTGCTCGTCGCCATTGCCGGCCTTGCTTCCGCATCGCTCGCTCCCGCCACCACTCAGGCTCGCGTCTCGCACAATTCGATGGCAGCGACCGATCCGGGTCCGCTCATCAATCTGCCGGTTCCGCTTCCCTGCCAATCCGTTGGCGAATGCTTTGCGACAAACCCGGCGGCCCGGTAGGTTCACGGGAAGACTCGCAGGCTGGAAACAGCCAGGGAAGCACTGGGTAGCACGAAAGTGCCAAGAGCGCGTTACCCTTTTGTGTTTGAGCCATTAGGCATATAGGCGATATCCTGAAGGCGTTCGAACGATCGCAAATCTGCCTCTATGCCATTAAACGTCACAATGTCGGCGATGAGCGCGGCTGAAATTGTCCTCTGGGCCGCGCTCGCCGTTCTTTTCTGGAGCAAGGGCCTGCATCGCCGCTTCCCGGCGATGGGTTATTACCTTGCGGTGCGAGCGATTTCGACGTCCGCGTTGATGCTTATTCTCTATGGGGATTCACAACCCTGGGGAAAAGCGCATCACTTCGGCACAATCTATTACTTCGGCTTTTTCGCAACGTACCTCGCGAGCACGGTGCTGCTGTTTTTAATTTGCATTGAAGTGTTCCGCTCGGCGCTGGCCGCATTTCCCGGAATCGCCAAGCTGGCGATCGTGATCTTCCGCTGGGCGGCTGTGGTTTCGATGATTGTCAGCCTGTCCTCCATCAGCTATGGGCACAAGGGAATTTACATCATCGCGGACGTTTCATACGGTCTGATGCACTCGGTCAGCATTCTGGAACTCTGCTTGCTTGCTTTTCTCTGCCTGAGCATGAATGCACTGCGCCTTACGGTGCGCGATTTGTCTTTTGGCATTGCATTCGGCTTTGGCGTCATGTCCTCGGCGGACTTTGTTGCTGCGTCGTGGATCTCTCGCGTTGCATCGCCGTCGCTCAGCGACCCGCTTCAAATCGTTTACGAAGCGCTGATTCTCGGGACACTGGCGATCTGGATCGTTTACTGCATCATCCCTGAGCCGGCACGCAGGCCGGTGTTGATGCCGGCGAGCTCGACCATCTACCGGTGGAACGAAATTGCTTCCGCACTGGGCCACACCGGCACCAAGGTGGCCGTGCAGCAGCCCGCCAACAGCTTCTTCCTTTCGGATGTGGAGCGCGTGGTGGAGAAGGTTCTGGCGCGGAACATGAAGGGCCGGGAATCAGAGACGTAGAAGCAGGGGCCAAGGGACCCAGGGAACAAAGGGACAGGGGCCGAGGGACCGAGAAAGCATCCATTGGAGACAAAAAACGAAAGGCCACGGCGATTGCCGTGGCCTTTTGATTTGCTGGGAACTACGCGATTGGGGAGTAGGCGAGCGCGGACAGGGCGCCCGTTACTCGGTGGCAGGCTCGACGGATGCGAAGCGGCCGCGGTTGCCGCGGTCAGTGAACTTGACGCGTCCGGAAACCTTGGCGAAGAGCGTGTCATCAGAGCCGATGCCGACATTGGGGCCGGGCTTGATGCGGGTGCCGCGCTGACGGCTGATGATGGAGCCGCCGGTGACGAATTGACCGGCGAAGGCCTTTACGCCCAGCCGCTGCGCGTTTGAGTCGCGCCCGTTTGTGGAACTGCCTCCACCTTTTTTGTGTGCCATGATTCAATCTCCCAAGCTGTCAGCCTTCAGCCGTCAGCCCTCAGTTCATTCATCTCTAAAATTGACTGCTACGGCTCTCACGAGAAGAATTGAGAGCTACTTTGCTGCATCGTAAGTGACGCCGTCAGCCACGATGGCCTTGATGCGCACTTCAGTAAAGTTCTGGCGGTGGCCCTGGAGCTTCTTGTACTGCTTCTTCCGCTTGAAATGGAAGACCAGGATCTTGTCGCCGCGGCCTTCGCCGAGGACTTCGGCCGTGACCGTGGCCGAGGCTGGCTTGGCAATCGATCCTGCCTCACCGGAAACGGCCAGCACATCGCTGAACTCGACGGTCGGGCTGCCCGCCGGAACGCTTTCGATCTTCAAAACGTCGCCGGGAGCGACGCGGTATTGCTTTCCACCGGTGCGAATGACTGCGTACATAACAAAGCCTCCAGCGCCGAGGGTCCAGGACCGGGCGCAAAATACGGATCGTGTGCTCAAAAGGGGCGGATACAGACGGTGACTGCATCGGGAGGCCAACTGCACACACACGCTGAACCCAGCGGCAGCTTCCCGGGCACCCGGCTACCGGGTGCATCGCCAAACTCTTTGATTCTACCGGTAAACCGGGGTGGGGTCAACGATGGGTTGCGCGGCCGAACGGAGCTAAAGGGACGGCCACGGATCGTAGCCCTAGAAGGGTTTCCGAGAGCGCGTTCAAACCCGCCCGGGCACAACGTAAAAGTAGATGGCGAAATAGTGGGCTACGCTGCCGGCGAGGACGAAGAGGTGCCATGTGGCGTGGAAGAAGCGCCGATGGTCGAGAGCGAAGAAGATGACGCCCAGGGAATAGGCGATGCCGCCTGCGCCGAGCCAGAGAAATCCGTGCCAGCCAATGGCATGGAGAAGCGAGCGCACGACAAAGATGGCGAGCCAGCCCTGAAGCAGATAAACCAGGGCCGACGCCACAGGGAAACGGCCGATGGCAAGGCTCTTGAAGACGATGCCTGCCACGGCGAGCGCCCAAACTACGCCGAAAAGAGCCCACCCCACGGGTCCGCGCAGCGAGACGAGAGTGAAGGGCGTATAGGTTGCCGCGATGAGCACGTAGATGGCGGAGTGGTCGAGGACATGGAGAACGTGACGAGCGCGGGTGCGCCCCAGCGAGTGGTAGAGAGTGGAGCAGAGATAGACGAGCACGAGTGCGACCGAAAAGACGGAGCAACTGACGACCAGCAGCGCTGACCCGCGCGTTGAAGCGGCGATGAGGCAAACCGCGCCTACGATGGCGAAACCGAGGCCGATGCCGTGGGTGATGGCATTGGCGAGGACGTCGCTCAAATTGGCGCGCGAGGGCACAGGTGAATGATAGTGCGCGCGAAAGAGGGACTGGAGGGATTGCGCGTTCCGAATCAGGACCTGAATGAGAATGGGAATCCGTGTCGCGGCCGGACGACAGTGCGGGAAATCAGCCCTTGAGTGCACGGCTGCGCGGAGCTAGGTTCCAGAGTATGCAGGGCCAAAATGCGCGGGAAATGACGCAGGGCGTCTCGACAGCCGGAATGGCGGGGCGATTGGCCGAGATTGCGCTCTGCTACCAGCGGGCCCTCGAACGAAATCCCCAACAGCCTGAGGCTTTGGTGGGCATGAGCCTGGTGGCGTCTGAGCAGCCGGCAAACCGAAGCCGCATTGAAGATGGCTGCTGCCGGAGTGGCGGCGGCGCCGGCGATGGGCGCGGCGTGGGTTGTGCTGGGGCAAGCGCTCAAGGCCGCAGAGCGAATGGACGAAGCGGAGCGAGCCTACGCAGAGGCCATCCGGCTGGATGGAATGGATGTGCTGGCGCGGATGGGACTGGGCGAGCTGAAGATCGCTACCGGGCGGGCAGGCGAGGCGATTCGCGAGTTTGAGCTGGCGCTCGAACGGCGGCCGGCAATGATCGCGGCGCATTTGGGATTGGGAAATGCATTCGCGCTCGCTGGACGGAATGAAGAAGCGCTGGAGCGGTACGAGGCGGCGCTGGCTCTGCGGCCGCGATTACCCGAAGGCGAGTTTGCCGCGGGGTTTGCGCTGGCGCGATTGGGGCGGACGGCCGAAGCGGAGAAGCGCTACCGGCGCGCGCTCGTGATGAGGCCGGACTTTGCGGCGGCGTGGATTAATTTGGGTTCCTTGTTGCGCGACGAAGGCCGCGAACCGGAGGCCGAAGCGGCTCTGCGGCGAGCGGTGGAGTTACGGCCGGATTTGATTTCAGGGTGGGTGAACCTGGCGCTGCTGGAGCGGGACAGGCGAAGGCCGGATGCGGCAGAGGCTTGTTTACGGCGGGCGCTGGCGCTGAATCCGAACCAGGTGGAGACTCTGGTGGCGTGGGGTCAGTTGCGCGCGGCGGAGCGGGACGTGGCAGGCGCGCGCGAGTGGATGCGCTGGGCGCTCGAGCGAAATGCGGAGTTCGACGAGGCCGTGAACATGCACGGCATTGTGTTGCATCTCGAGGGACGGTTTGAGGAAGCGGTTGCCGTGTTCGAGCGGGCCGAGGAACTGGGCAGTCGCGCAGCGGCGTCGAACCGCGGGAACTCGCTACTCGATTTGGGAAATATGGAGGAAGCGTTGAAGGCGCATGAGCGCGCCGTCGAGCTGGATGCGGCGAGCGCGGGAGCGAAGTACAACCTGGCGCTGACGCAGTTGCGATTAGGCGACTGGAAGCACGGATGGGCGGGATACGAGGCGCGATGGAAGTTCCGCGAAGTGCACCACAGGCCGCGCAGCTTTACGCAGCCAAGGTGGAACGGCGAGGAGTTGCATGGAGCGCGCGTGCTGCTGCATGCCGAACAGGGATTGGGAGACACGATTCAGTTTTGCCGCTATGCGGTGCTGGTCGCTGCGCGCGGCGGCGTGCCGGTGCTCGAGGTGCAGCCGGCCGCGGAAAGGCTGATGCGATCGCTCGCTGTGGTGCGCGCAGGACTTGCGGAGACGGCGGTGATGGACGCGGGAGCGATTGAGTTCGATTTGGAGTGCCCGCTGATGAGTTTGCCCGCGGTGTTTGGGACGACGGTGGAGACGGTTCCGTGGACGGGAGCATATCTGGCCGCGGATGAGGAATTGATGCGCGAGAAGCGGACGGCAGTTCCCTTCTGTTCAGGCCGATGCGCACAACGCGATTCGAGTGGGATTGGCGTGGGCAGGGAATCCCAAATACAAGGCGGACGCTTCGCGATCGATGCGACTGAAGACGCTGGTGCCACTGCTGCGCGCGGTGGATGCGAACTGGATCTCGCTACAAAAAGGCGAGGCGGCGGAGCAGTTGGCGAAGCTTGCCGAGCGATGTGCGGGTTCTGGATGGATCGAGCGGCGAGCGCGACCTGGCGGAGACGGCGGCGCTGATGGCGACGCTCGACCTGGTGATCACGACAGACACCTGCATTGCGCACCTGGCCGGCGCGATGGGCAAGCCGGTTTGGATTCTGCTGCCGCATCTCTCGGACTGGCGGTGGATGGAGGCTTCGGAACGAACGCCGTGGTACCCGACGGCGCGGCTCTTCCGGCAGCGCGTGGCGGGCGATTGGGCGGAAGTGGTGGAACGAGTGTACGAGGCGGCGGGTCAGAGGGGCTAGCGGCGTCTGTTGTCAATCAAGTCACGCGGTCTTGCAAGAGGCTTGCTGGTACCAGCGAAGGACGCGGAGAGCCCGTAGGGTGTTCCAGCGGCTTGGCTGGTTTAACGGCTCATTGAGCGTGAGGACGAGTGCCTCATCGTACCGGGCATCGAGCAACCACCGTCCATCCATCTGCATTTTGCTTTGAAGGATGCCCACCGCTTCCGCGGCGCGCGGGTCTGGCGCGGAGCCAGTGGCGCGGAAGTAGTCAAGTGCACGCAACAGATCGTAGTGATAGCGAGGCGGAAAAGCGAACTGGAGGAACTCAGGATTTGCGGTCTCGCCGGTCGAAAGCCTGCGATAGAGGGAGCGCTTGAGAAGGTAATCCTCGCCTCGCTTTCGAGCGGCGGCCACGTGCGGCGCGGAACCAACAGCGCGCTCGTACTCGAGAAGCCCTTCCAGCACGCAGATCGTGGTGTGGAATGAGGAGCGCGAGCTTTTCGGTGCTTCGCAGTTCCAGCCGCCATCCTCAAGCTGCTCGTTGAGCAAGCGGCGCATTAGATTCTCACTGGGACGCAGAAAGTATGCTCCAGCGGCGAGCGCACCTCCGTTGATGCAGGGCTCCACTTCGCCCTCGAAGAATGTGTTTCCACCGGTCTCCGGAGCGCGCAAGTCCCAGCGGCCTCCCTGGTTGTTCCAGCGCAGGGCGGATTCGAGACGCGCTACGGCGGCAGCCACGGCAGGATCGGCGGGGTCAATGCCGGTGGCGCGCAAAAGCTGCATGGTAAAGAGTGTGGTGAGCCACGCGGGAGCGCCGGCGCGACGCCACGATCCATCCGCCTGCTGAAGATTGAGAATCTCGGCGCCGATGCCTTCGTGAGGGATGCGGGCCCGTTCGGAGGCAATTGCCGCGGCGGAGGCGCTGGTGAGGTCGCGCAGTGCCTGCCAGCCGAGGGCCGGATCCGAATCGAGCAGCCATCTTATGGTGTCCACGATGCGATGCTATCGCATGCGATTGCCGTCGCTCCAAGACGACGAAAGACAGAAAGGTTAGCGGTCAGTTGCTCGCTTCGCGACTTGACGAACCGAGAAATTCAAAGATGTGGTCGGGGTGGACCGGCTTGGCAAGGAGGGGAAAAGCGTGCCCCGGCTCTTTCAATTCGTTCATCATTTCCGCGGCGTCCAGGTTTCCCGAGATCAGAAGGACCTTGCAGGAGGGCAGCACCTGCGCAAGATAAGTGGCCAGGGCTACTCCATCGAGTTTGCCCATGATGACGTCGGCGATGACCGCATCGGGCCTCCATGTAAGGGCAGCGTCCGCCGCGTCCTCGCCGCTGTAGACGGCGCGAGACTCGAATCCCCGCCCCCGAATGATAAGCGCTAATGAGTCGGCGACAAGATGGTCGTCATCGACGACGAGAACTCGGATTGGTTCTTCACCAGGCACAAGAAGGCTCTGTATGGGGGAGGGGGTCTTTAATCCACAAACTTGGATGCAGAGGGCGCCGGGCTGGATGTATGGCCCCACGACGATCCGGCAAGACCAGAATCCGGCGACGAAGCGGTAATCTGATTCTTCGCGTGAAAGCACTCGGCGGAGGGCGCATGAAGGTTCTGTTTATCGGCGGCACCGGAATCATAAGCACAGCCTGCACCAAACTGGCGGTGGAACGCGGCATCGAGCTGACCCTGCTACGGCGCGGGCAACGGGCCGCGAGCATTCCCGATTCTGTTCAAACGATCGTGGCCGATATCGCCGACGAAGCGGCGGTGCGACAGGCGATTAGCGACAAGAAGTTTGACGCGGTCGTCGATTGGATTGCGTTCACTCCCGACCAGGTTGAACGGGACATAAGGCTGTTTCGCGATCGCACAGATCAGTACATCTTTATCAGCTCGGCGAGCGCGTACCAAAAGCCGCTCGGCCATTATCTGATCACAGAGTCGACGCCGCTCGCGAATCCCTACTGGCAATACTCGCGCGACAAGATCGCCTGCGAAGACCGGCTGATGCGTGAATACCGCGAAACCGGTTTTCCCATCACCATCGTGCGGCCGTCGCTGACCTACGGAGACACGCAGATCGTTCTGGCGGTGAATAGCTGGCAGAAATCGTATACGACGCTCGATCGCATGCGGCGCGGGAAAAAGGTGATCGTTCCCGGCGACGGCACATCGCTGTGGGTGGTGACGCACAACAGCGACTTCGCGCAGGGACTCGTAGGGCTGCTTGGTGCGAGCCAGGCCATCGGCCATGCGTTTCATATCACCAGCGACGAAGTGCTGACGTGGGATCAGATCTACACGATTACGGCGCGAGCCGCCGGCGTTGAACCGCAGCTTATTCACATCGCTTCGGATTATCTCGGCGCGTGTATTCCCGACCTGGTCGGCAGCCTCACGGGCGATAAATCTGCGAGCGTGGTCTTCGATAACAGCAAGATCAAGCGCTTTGTTCCGGATTACCGCGCCAAGGTGCGATTTGAGGAAGGCGTGAAGCGGACGGTGGCTTGGTTTGACGCCGAAGCCGGCCGGCGCGCGATCGATGAAGAAGCAAACGCGGCATGGGACAGAGTAATCGCCGGATACGAAAAGGGTCTGGAAGAGACGATGCGAGGAAGATGAGCCTGCAAAGCCGGGAGGATTTTGGATCGCGCCGGGAGGCTTATGCCGGCGCGGGCTCGATCGCCGAGGTCCGCGTGACCGCGATGACGCTGATGTCGTCGTTTTGACCGAAGGCTTGCGCGGCCTGGGCGATGTCTTCTGCGGCCGTCTTGCTGATGGCTTGCGTGCGTTCAAAGCCAAAGAGTTGGCCGTCTTTGCCGCGCGCCTCGACCACGCCGTCGGTGAGGAGGGTGAGCTGCTCGTTGGCGTTCAGCGCGACCTGGGTTTCGGGATAGCTTGAATTGGCGGCAAGACCGAGGGGAAGGCCGCTCTCGATTTCGCGCTCAGCGCCACCCAGATAGGGCGCGAGATGACCGGCGTTGGCTGCGGTGACTTTTCCGTCGGGGCTGATACGCATGACGAGGCAGGTGGTGAATCCGCCGTTGGTGCGGCCGAGCATGCGCTGGTTCATGGCGGCGAGAATTTCTCCGGGGCTTTGTGTGTAGTGGGCCAGCGTGCGCAGCGTTCCGACAAGGAGCGAGACGGTCATGGCGGCGGGCATGCCTTTGCCGCTCACGTCTCCGATGGCGGCGAGCAGGCCGCCGTCGTCAAGCGGAATAATCTGCGAGAAATCGCCACCGACCTCTTCAGCGGGCTTGTAGACGCTCTCGATCCGGAAGCCGGGGATGGCGGGAATGTTTTCAGGAACCAGCACCTGCTGAACGGCGCGTGCGGCTTCAAGCTCGGAGGCGTGGCGCTCTTCGTCGCGGCGCGTGCGGGCAAAGCGCAGCACGAGGATGGCGAGGATCGAAATCTGCATGAGGAAGTCGGCGATGGTCTGCGCAGAAGCTGGGAATGGCCAGGAAACGACCTTCTGCAACTGGACATAATGATCCCATTTGGTGACGCCGACGATTGAAAGGGCAATCAACACAAAATCAGCGATGCTTATCAGGTAGGAGAGCGCGACGGGACCGAGGAGCAGGCGCGCATCGAGATTGCCGCGGCGGGCCGCGAAAGAGATAAGCAGAATCACGGCAGCATCAAAAGGCAGGTTGGAGAAAGCGCTTGCGCCGAGCCACATGGGGTCGGACAGCCAATTCAGAGAGTAGGCGAGAGTCGGAACAGAAGAGAGCACCGCAAAGGCCAGCGTGAGCCAGTAGATCAAGCTGTGGCGCTGCCTGATCAAGACCATGAAAAACAGGAAGGAGCAGGTGATTACGACTATGTTGAGGAAACCGGTGAGCGCCCAATGTCCTTGCCACGACGATGGATAGAAGTCCATGTCGCCGCTCCAGGCCAGGTTCGCAGCAGCAGCGAGATCGGCCAGGGCAAACCAGAGATACTCGCGTTCCTGACGACGCAGGAGAAAAAGGCCGAGAGTGGCAAGGCCGGCAAGAAGACAGGTGAAAAGCAGAAGACTGGGCGCAAAGTCGGACCGGACCTGGGCGTAGACGTCGGCGTCTTTACGATCGCTCAAAAGTTCAGCATCGCCGATAAACATCCGCTGCCAAGGTCCGCCCCCTCCGAGAGCCGACGACCATCCGGGCCAATCCCAGACGCGGATGGCAATGGTGACAGGACCGCCACGGGATGTGAGGCCGGCGGGCAGGAGAAGCAACCGCTCGTCCGCAATGCCGAAGCTGTGTTGAATTTCCTGGTGCGGGGGCAAGCCACCTTTCTGCCCGATCAAGCGGCCATCGGCAAAGACCTGATAGCTGGTGCCAATTTCAGGAATGAAGAGCGCCATGGGCTTTGGGGTAGGGGGAACGATGACGCGGAAGCGGTACCAGGCAAAGCCGGTGTAGGTTGGATAACCCTGCGAGTTCCAAGGTTCGTCGGAGCGCAACAGCTTCCAGGAGGAATCGTCAAAATCCGGAGCGGCCCAGCCGAGGCGACCGTCGGGATCGTCGCCGGTGTGGAAGCGCAAAAGGTCGTGGATTTTGACGACGGGCTCACGCTCGTTTTGGAAGTCGACGACCTGGGCGCATGCGGCTGGGATGGCCACTGCCGAGAGCAGCGCGGCCGCGATCAGGAGATTCGCCATCAGGAAGCGTGGGCGGAAAAACATGACGAAATCATCGTTACACGGCGAAAAGCGACGCGCAATCGGAAAGAAGCGGCAAGACGTTCCGGTCTTCATGTGGTCTAAGATAGGCAGGCGCGGGGGCAGGGTGCGGCAAAGGCTGGCCGAGATTTGGCGCACCCAACTAGGCGCCGAGACACACACTTTTGGAGGGTCCATTGCGAAAGACAAATTTGAGGTTGGTTGCATACGCGATTGTTGCCGCGTTCACACTGCCCGGCGCAACGCAGCCGCTAAGGGCGCAGGCGGCAGAAATCCACTACGCTGCCATGGCGCCCGTGAATGAGTATTTGATGGCCGACGCGAACGCGGAGATTGCGCTGGCTCGCACCGCAGCTCCGGCATCGATTTCAGATGGGGCTGAAGTGATGGTGCTGGGGCGGGATGGGTACACGACTGCCGTGAAAGGCACGAGTGGCTTTCTGTGTCTCGTGGAACGGGGATGGGGCGCGGCGACCACAGAGCCGGAGTTCTGGAATACCAAGGTTCGCGCGCCCATCTGTTTTAATCCGGCGGCGGCAAGGAGCTTTGTGCCCATCTTCCTCATGAAAACCAAACTGGTGCTCGAAGGAAAGTCAAAGGCGGAGATTTTGGAGATGACCTCGAAGGCACTGGACACGAAGGAGCTGCCGGCGCTGGAGCCGGGAGCGATGTGCTACATGATGTCGAAGCAACAGTATCTAAACGACGAGGGCAGGAGCTGGCATCCGCATCTGATGTTTTTTGTTGCGGGTGACACAGCGAAGAGTTGGGGAGCCGACGTGCCGGGCTCGCCGGTAATTTCGGCCAACGATCCTGAAGAACGGGTGACTATCATTCATGGTGTGGGCCGCGCAGTGGTCCGATGGGACGGCGGGGCCGGCGATGATGCATTAGGCCCAGTTCGATCGCCTGCCCTGACGCGAGGCAAAAGCAGAATCCGCGCAGGCAGGCGGACCTTCGACTTGGAGTGCACGTGACCCTGGCGCTGGCCAACCCTTCCGCAACCGCCCGGCGCAAGATCACGCGGCGGCTTCTGCCATTTCTCTTTCTGATTTACATGACAGCGTTCATCGACCGCGTGAACGTTGGGTTCGCGGGGCTCAACATGACGCGCGAGCTGCACTTCTCGAACGAAGTGTTTGGATTCGGAGCGGGAATTTTCTTCTTCGGTCTCTGCCTGATGGAGATTCCGGGGGCGCTGTTCGCGCACAGCCGGAGCGCGCGGATCTTGATTGCGGCGATCATGATCGGGTGGGGATTTCTGGCAGCGCTGACCGGCCTGGTGCAGACGGCAACCGAGTTCAATATCATCCGATTTCTGCTGGGGGCAGCAGAGGGGGGCTTCTTTCCGGCGGTAATTGTCTACATGACGCACTGGTTCCGGCAAGAGGACCGCGCCAAAGCGATCGCACTGTTCATGACGGCTGTTCCGGTTTCGAGCGCCACCGGAGGGATCATTGCCGGCGGTCTGCTTAGTGTGCACTGGCTGGGATTTTCCGGCTGGCGATGGCTGCTGATTCTTGAAGGCATTCCCGCGGTGCTGTGTGGAATCGTTACCTTGTTCTATTTGACGGATCGACCGAAGGACGCGCGCTGGCTGAGCGAGGACGAGCGGTCGTGGATTGTAGCCGAACTGGAGCGCGAGAAGAGAGAACACGCGAGCGGGCAGGCGGAGACGAGCATTCTGCGAGCGTTTGCGAGCGGCACAGTGGTGCTTCTGGTGGCGGGATATTTCTTTATCAATTTGACCGGCTACGGCATGAATATCTGGCTGCCAAAGATGGTGCAGAGGCTGCCGGGCCTGACGGTGTGGCAGGTGGGGTTGATTGCGTCACTTCCGCATGTTTGCGCCGTTCCAGCGATGATTGTGGCGGGCTGGAACGCAGACAGAACGGGCCTGCACAAACGGCATGCGATGATTGCCGCGGGGATGGCGGCGTTGGGACTGGGGATGAGCCAGTTGCCGGGGATCGGCGCGACGGCGGTTGTGATTGGGTTCTCGATCGGGATGATGGGGATTATGAGCTACTACCCGTGCTACTGGGCTCTGCCCACAAAACTGCTGAGTGGGAAGGTGGCGGCGGCGGCATGCGGGCTGATCACGATGGCGAATATCGGAGGGTTTGTGGGGCCGTACGCGATTGGTTTTTTCACGGACCTGACGGGAAGCCAGGTGGCCGGCGTGCTGGTGCTGGTGGGGAGCGCGGTGATGGCGGGAGCAAGCGTTGCCTGGCTGCGGACGCGGTGAGCGCGGGCGGGTGGGGCGGGGATTGCAATGACCCCAAGGAGCAAAATCGGTTTGATGGGGATTCGATTGCGCGCCGGAGCGGGGCGGGGAAAGATTTCGCTTGCAAAGTGGGACGGAGCGTGCGATAACTACGTCATGCGTAGTACGCGCCACGTAGTAGACGCGGAAAATGAGATGGAGCCGGGATACTATTCCGATCCGCCGCTGCTGGTGCTGGCCAGCCTGGCGAGCGGGCCGAAGCATGGGCACGCGATGATCGAGGACATTGAGCGGCTATGCGGCACGCGGCTGGGGCCAGGGGCGCTGTATGGAGCGATTGCGCGGCTGGAGCAGCAGGGGTGGATCAGGCCACTGCCAGCCGAGGAGCGACGCCACCCGTACCGGATTACCGGGGATGGGCTGAAAGTGCTGCGCGCCAAGCTGACGAAACTGAATGAGTTTTCAAAGGCCGGGCTGAAGAGGCTGGAGGCGCGATGAACCGCAAGGTGGCGCATATGCTGACGCGCCTGTATCCGCGCCGCTGGAGAGAACGCTACGGCGAGGAGTTTGAGGACTTTTTGCAGGACGGCCGCGGTGATCTGAGGACGTGGATGGACTTGGTGAGAGCGGCGATCGGCGAGCATCTTCATCCGACACTGGGAGGCGCGATGAGCGAATACAGGACGACTTTTGGAACCGTAGTGAGGCAGCCGAGCGCATTGATTCCGATGGCGATGGCGCTGACGGCGCTGGCCCTTGTGCTGGGGCACATTGCGCTTTACGGCGCGGCGCGCGAGGCGGATGAGGGAGCGACAGCGCACATCTGGCAACTGCTGATGGTTGCGCAGTTACCCGCCCTCGCGGTTTTCGGAATCCGTTGGCTGCCGAAAGCGCCCAAGCAGGCGATGGGCGTGCTGGGGCTGCTTGTGGCGGCGATTCTGGCGGCGATAGCGCCGGTGTATTTTCTGCACCTGTAAAGAGGCCGCGAGCGGTGATCGGTGTGCCGAGCAGCGGAGGCCGTTGGTCATTTTCCGGGCATGAAGGGTGCCGAAACGACGCCGAGTCTAATGATTATCCGTTTATAATCAATCAGTTAACAGATTAGAACTCCATTCATTCGTACCGGCGAAAGAGTTTCTCTTGACTTCTATTACTCTATTTTATAGAGTACTCTTCACGCCCGGGCCGGAAAACAGGGCTCGACGAACAAGAAAGAAGCGAACAGAGAGGGACGATGACGGCGAGTACACAAAAAATTGGAGCGGGACCGGCGCTGGAAGTGGATGCGTTGGTGAAGCGGTTCGGCAGTTGACGGCGGTGGACAGCGTGAGCCTGAAAGTGCGCGCGGGCGAATGCCTGGGACTGCTGGGTCCGAACGGAGCGGGGAAAAGCACGCTGATCCGGAGCATGGTGGGGCGCGTGATCCAGGACTCGGGGCGCGTGCTGGTGATGGGGCAGGCGGCGGGGTCAACGGAGGCAAGATTGGCGCTGGGATGGGTTCCGCAGGAGCTGTCGATTTATCCGCGGATCAGTTGCCGGGAAAACCTGGGATCGTTTGGCCGGTACTACGGGCTGAAGGGGCAGGCGCTGAAGGAAGCGATTGCGTGGTGCCTTCAATGGGCGGCGCTCGACGAGAAGCAGAACGACGTGGCGAAGACGCTGTCGGGAGGAATGAAGCGGCGGCTGAACATGGCAGCGGGCATGATGCATCGGCCGAAGGTGGTTCTATTCGACGAGCCGACGGTGGGCGTCGATCCGCAGTCGCGCAACCGGATCTTCGAGATGATTGAGGCGTTGCGCGATGCGGGGACGGCGATTGTGTACACGACGCACTACATGGAAGAGGCGGAGCGGCTGTGCGACCGGATCGCGATCATCGATCACGGAAAGATTATCGCGGAAGGCACGAAGGAAGAGCTGGTGGAGAAAACATTTGGGAGATGCAGCCAGGTGCTGGCGCGATTCGCAGGCGAAGTCAGAAGCGATTGAGGCGTGGGCCAAGCGGCACGGCGGGCGAGTGACGCATGAGACGGCGGAGTTCACGATCGAGCAGGCGGGGGAGATTGCTCCGCTGCTGGACGACGCGACGAAGGCGGGACTGGAGCTGGTGGATTTATCGCTGCGGCGGCCGAACCTGGAGTCGGTTTTTCTGCACCTGACGGGAAGGGAGCTACGAGATTGATCTGGAATGTGGCAAGGACGGCATTGATTGCACTCAGGCGCGACCGCGGAGCGATGGTATTGAGCTTCGTGCTGCCGCTGGCGTTTTTCACGATCTTCGCGGTGATCTTCGGGAAAGAGAATAACTCGACACCGAAGGTCACGTTGATTGTTGTCGACCAGGACAAGAGCGAAGGCTCTGAAAACCTTATCCGCGCGCTGGAGCAGGAGGGCTCGCTCTGGGTCCATCACAGTCCGGTGACCGAAAAAGGTGCGCGATCGGGCCCTGATTACACGGCAGCGACGGCGGAAGCGGCGGTAAAGGCGGGCGACGCGCCGGTGGCTTTGATTATTCCCGCGGGATTTGGGCAGCACCCGATTGCGTTTGGGCCGGACGCCGGGGGAAGCACCCTGGAGCTGCTGAACGACCCGAGCGACACGATTGCTCCGCAGATTGTGGTGGGGCTGCTGCAAAAAGCGGCGATGACGTCAATGCCCGCGGCGATGGCGGATGAGGGGATGAAGTACGCGGAGAAGTACATGGGCGGATTTACGCCGGCGCAGAAAGCGAAGGTGGACGGCGAACTGGACGCGCTGCGGAAATTAGAGGCGGAGGGAAAGGCCGGAGCCGGAAGCGGAAGCGGAAGTTCAGACAACTCGGGCGCGGGGATTGTGCAGGTGAACGTGCGCGCGGTGGTGGGGAAAAGCGCGGGCAAGAGCAAGGACATGATTTCGTTTTACGCGGCGGCGATCGGAGTGATGTTTCTGCTGTTCACGGCGAGCGGGTCGGCGGGGGCGCTGCTGGACGAAGCCGAAAGCGGAACGCTGGAGCGGGTGCTGAGCACGCGCGTGACGATGACCAAACTGATGGCGGGAAAGCTGGTGTTCAACACGCTGCTGGCGTTTGTGCAACTGGTAGCCATGTTCCTGTGGGGATGGGCGGCGTTCAAGCTGGACTTCTTCAGCCATCTGCCAGGGTTTGTAGTGATGGGGCTGTGCACGGCGTTTGCGGTGGCGGCGTTTGGAATGTTGCTGGCGAGCGCGTGCCATACGCGAGCGCAACTGGGCGCGCTGTCGACACTGGTGATTCTGATTATGTCGTCGATTGGCGGGAGCATGTTTCCGCGCTTCCTGATGCCGGAAAGCATGCAAAAGGCCGGCCTCTTGACGATCAACGCGTGGGCAATCGATGGATTCACGAAGGTGTTCTGGCGGGATTTGCCGGTGACCGCGCTGTGGCCGCAGGTGGCAGTGCTGTTGGGAATCGGAATAGTGCTGTTCGTGGTTGCACGGCGCATAGCAAGAAGGTGGGAGTACGCGTAAGACAGGGACCAAGGGAACAAGGGACCGAGGGAACACGAGAGACCGGACTGGCGGGGTTGGCGGGGTTAGTAGGACGAAGGAGCGACGAAATGCAGGACGAAACGAACAAACAGGATTTGAGCGAGCGGCTGGAACTGATTGAGAGCATGATCGCCGAAGGGCGGCGGAGCACGACGCGCTGGGCGTGGACGATTGTGCTGTGGGGAGTGGCGTTTTACGTGGCCATCGCTTGGTCTTCAGGATTTTTAGGCGGGCCGATCTGGGGGCAGCATATTTTGGCTTGGCCGGTGACGATGATTGGCACATGGCTGCTGAGCTGGGGCCTGGCCATGCGGATGGACAAGAGCGCGAAGGTGCCTTTGACGACGATGAGGCGGGCAATCCTCTCCATCTGGACCGCAATGGGAATTTCGATGTTCGCGCTTTTGGTGCCCCTGGGATTGAGCGGTCGAGCTGACCAACAGGTGTGCGTGGCAGTGGTGACGGCGTTGCTGGGGATGGCGAACGCAGCGTCGGGGATTCTGCTGAAGTGGAAAGCGCAAATGGCGTGCGCCGTGGTTTGGTGGCTGGCGGCGACGGCCTCTCTGTTTGGGACCGTAACGCAAAGCTCGATCGCGTTTCTGGTGGCGATCTTCTTTTGCCAGATTGTGTTCGGAATCTACGCGATGATCCTGGAATCGCGCGGGCGGAGGCAGGGGGCGGCGAATGCCTGAGTTGCCGGAGTTGAATCCTGTGATTCACGGGAAGCTGCGGCTGGCTCTGCTCTCGCTGCTGATGGGAGTGGAAGAGGCGGAGTTTACGTGGCTCAGGGAGAAGACGGGCTCAACGGACGGGAACCTGGGCGCGCAGTTGATGAAGCTTGAAGAAGCAGGATACGTGGCCGTGGAGAAAAAGTTTGTGCTGCGCAAGCCGCAGACGCTCTACCGCATGACGGATGCGGGGCGCGCGGCGTTGGGGGAGTATGTATCGGCGCTGAAGGAACTGTTGGGCTCGGCAATTTGAAGGGCGTTGCGCCAATTGATTTTCGCCGACGAAGAATCGGATCGGAGAATGAGATGAGCGAGGCAGGCGGGATTCTCGGCCCTGGTGGGCCGGATTTGCTGGTTCGCATGCGCGGCCGCGCGGTTGGCGCAATTGTGTGTGCCGGATTCGGTGCCTATGCGTTGTATTGGTGGGTTCAGGATGCGATTGAGAGCGAACAGCTGCTGTGGTCCGGCGCGATCGCAGTGGTAACAGCGATTCTTGTGGTTTGGGGAATTGCGAACCTCGTTGCCCTGCGCGACGTGCCGCGAGTTGAATTGGATAAGCGTCTGGTGCGGTATTACAGAATCGGATACGCGATCATCGTCGCGACAGAAGGCGCCGCGATTTCGGTTGGCGGGCCAATCCTGGGACACTTCCATCGGCCAGAACTATTCGGGCAATGGATCGGCGCGGTTGTTGGGATCCACTTTTTTCCGCTCGGCAAGCTTTTCAAAATCCCTCTTTACTACTGGACGGGCGCGGCCATTTCGCTGGCTGCTTTTGGTTCGCTGTTGATTTCCGCGAGCGCCCTTAGCTCGGCTGTATGCGCGGGCGGAACGGGCGCGGCGCTGTGGGCCACCGCGGCGGTAATCCTGCGCAAAAACCTGGAAAGTCGGCCGGCGAGGACCTCGCGTGCCGTTGCGGCGACGGAATGACTGAAAAGCGCTGACGGCTCGTGGGTCCTGATCAGACGGCGGGGGCGTTTTGGGATTCGAGTGACGCGCGCACGCGCTGCATGATGCCGAGATAGTAGGCCAGATTGTGGATGGAGTTGAGTGTTGCTGATAGCGGCTCGCCAGCCTGCACCAGATGGCGCAGATAGGCGCGCGTGTAGCGGCGGCAAACGGGGCACTGGCATGCGGGATCGGGCGGGGACTGGTCTTCTGAATACTGCTTGTTCTTGATGTTGAGTCGGCCCTCGCTGGTGAAGAGCAATGCGTGGCGGGCGGCGCGCGTGGGAAGGACGCAATCCATCATGTCGACGCCCATGCGAGCGTACTGCTCAATTTCGTCGGGGTACCCGACTCCCATGACGTAGCGCGGCTTGTCTTTGGGTAGCAGCGGCAAAACTTCCGCAATCATTTCAAGTGTCAGCTCGCGGGGCTCGCCGACGCTGAGGCCGCCGATAGCGTAGCCGTCAAAGTCCATCTCAACAAGGCCCTCGGCGCACTGGCGGCGGAGATCGCGGTGCATGCCGCCCTGCACGATTCCGAAGAGGGATTGAGTGTGGTGACCGTGCGACCCCACCCAAGCAGAGCTTGGATGGGGCACCCCTTTTCCGTGCTTGGGTTGATCGCTCCCCGGTCCCCAAATGCGAGGGACCGGGGGCACCCCAGTTTGTTTGTCGTGCCAGGGAACTTCGTGGCGATGGGCGCGGAAGTGCGAGAGCGAACGCTCGGCCCAGGCCATGGTGAGACGGAGACTTTCTTCGGCGCGGGCGCGATCGGCGGGATACTCGGTGCACTCGTCAAAAGCCATCACGATGTCGGCGCCGAGAGCGATCTGAACGTCGATCGAATGTTCGGGAGTGAAGAAGTGCGAACTTCCATCAAGATGTGAGCGGAACTGCACGCCATCGTCAGTCACTTTGCGGAGCGAGCTAAGCGAGAACACCTGAAAGCCGCCGGAGTCAGTGAGGATGGCGCGCGGCCAGCTCATAAATTTGTGAAGCCCGCCCATGCGGCGAATCGCCTCGTGGCCCGGGCGCAGATAGAGATGGTAGGTGTTGCCAAGGATGATTTCCGCGCCGAGCGATTCGAGCGTGTCCTGCGGGACGGCCTTGACGGTTCCCTGCGTGCCGACAGGCATGAAGACCGGTGCCTCAACTGTTTGATGAGGCAGATGAAGACGCCCACGGCGCCCGCCGGAGGGAGTTTCAACCAGAAGTTGGAATTGCAGGCTCACCAGAGAATTCTATCTGTGCGATTGGGGTGGCGTGAGACCGCGAGCGGTCTACTCTCCTGGGTGGCCGAAGCGAACGAGGAATCCAGCGCGGGCGGTGCGCGGCTGTCCGAGCGTGGTCGTTGGAGTTTTGGAAACTTCGATGGAGCGGTTGAAAAGATTTTCGCCGGCGGCGAAGAGCTCGATCTGCGCGCCGGTGAGGCGCTTTCCGAACAGGCGCTTGCTGAAGGTGTGCGAGGCGTAGGCGTCGAGGCGGAAGTAGCCGTGGAGCAGATTGGCGTTGGCGTCGTCGTCAAACTGGCGGCCGCTCAGGCGGCTTTGCAGGCTGAGGGTTCCGATGTGACGCGCGCGATGCGCGCAAATTGAGCGTGGCCAGATTGCGCGCAACTTCGGGAATCCAATTGCCGAGATCCTGCGTACCGCGCGAGACCACGGCGTGCGCGTACTGGTAGCCGCCGTCGACTGCGAGCCAGGATCGGGGATGAAGTTCGTAGTCAACGGAAACGCCGCGGCTCTCGATCTGGCCGAGATTGCGGCGCATGAGCAAAATGGGCGAGCAGGTAGCGCACGTGGTGAAAGCGGCGATAGGGCGATTGACCTGGGTGAGGAAGTAGCTGGTGCGGATGCTGCCCCAGGCACGCTCGGCGGCGATGCCCGCTTCCCATCCGGTGGCGCGCTCGCTCAGGAGGTTGCCGTTGGGGAGAGTGAGCTGACTGCCGACCTGCGTGGAGCGGTAGAGTTCGCTGGGCGTGGGAGCGCGAAAGGCGCGGAAGCCCGAGGCCGTGAGCGCCCAGTGCGGGGAGAGCTTGCGCGAGATGCCGAGGCGCGGGTCATATATCCGCTCATCGCGTTGCGGCGGCTGAGCGGCGGTCGGCAACCATGTCGATCCGTTCCATTGGGTTTCGTGGCCATCGTAGTTCTGGAACCAGTCCATGCGGCTGCCGGCGACGATCGTCCATGCCTTGTGCTCCCACATCGCCTCGGCGTAGGCGGCGGAATCGCGTTGATGGTCGGCGAGATTGGTGAGCGCGGCCGCGCCAGTGTACGCCTGCTCGCGATCCCAGACGCGGACGTCGTGCGCGTCGGCTCCAACAACGAGCAGAAGGCCCGCGCCAAATGGCTGACTCCAATGCGCGGCTGCGCCGAGCTCGTTGTCGGGGACATAGGAGAACTTGCTCGGCGTTTCGCCGCAGCGGTAGGTGCAAGTGGCGTCGCCGAAGTTCGGAAGATTGGAGATGCTCGAAAAAGTTTGGCGATAGCGCTCGTCCGATCCATAGAGGCGAAGGACAAGCGCTGCATTCCTCGCATTTTGCCAATCGGCGCCCGTGCTGTAGCGGATGAGCCGCGTGGCGTTGATCTGGTACGGAGTTCCGTTATGGCGGAACTCTTCGAAACCTGTGCCCCGCACGAAGAGCTTGAGGTTGCCGAAATCGCGGCCGGCAAAGACGAGGGCATTCTGGCTATGAACATTGCTGGCGGTGTCGACCGGGCCGCGCTGGGAGGGGCTCTCCTGAATGTATCCGTCGGTGCCGATGAGGCCGCCGGCCGCGAGAAGATTCCACGGGCCATGATGAGCCGTTGCCAGCAGACTGTTGTCGTAGGTGCCTTCGCCACCAAACGTGCTTTGTACTGCAAAGCTACTGGACGAGGGGCGAACGGGAATCATGTTGACCACGCCGCCGATGGCGCTTGATCCGTAGAGGTCGCTGGCGCCGCCACGGACAAGCTCGACGTCTTTGATGGAAAGCTCGGGCTGCTCCTGCCAGTGAATCCATCCGCCGAGCGGGTCGTTGAGCGGAACATCGTCTTCAGTAACGAGCGTGCGGCTGGCGGATGTGGAACCGAGGGCGCGAAGACTGATTCCCTGCGAGGTGGGATTGGCCACGAGCGAGCTGGAGCGGCGAAAAAGCTCGACGCCGGGAAGCTGGCGCAACTGATCATCGAAGGTGATGGCGGCGGTGGAGCGCAGTTGTTGGCTCGGTGAGCAGGCGCGTGGTGACGGGGCTCTCCAGAACGCCGAGCGGGGCGCGATAGGCGGTGACGGTGACCTGGTCGATATTGGTGATCGGCGCAGGTTTGGCATCCGGCGCAGGTTGTGCCGGAGTAGTTTGGGCCGGCTGGGGAGTGGCCGAAGGTGGCGACGGGGATTGCGCGGCGAGACTCGACACAATCGACAGTGCGATAACTGGCAATTGCAGGCAAATGATCGCGTTGAGTCGGAATTGCCGCATGCGTTTGGCTCTCTAATGTTGGGGAAAAGGGCTACTCAACCATTTTGATGCAGCGGAAGGGGATTTTGCGACACCAACTGCAACCGCGAGCGGTGTTATATTCCGTTTCAGCCGGAAAATGAACAGGGTTCCAGACGTGAAGAATGCGCGGCTGCCGGCGCGGCGGCCAGGGAGGGATACGAAGTGAGTTCGCGAAGGTATCCCGCGAAGGGCGCGCAGGTAAAACGCAAGGAAGACGGCCTGGCGGGACAGGTGTATGTGAGCAGTCCCACGACCGACCTGGTGGCGGTGCGCTGGCAAAAAGAAGATGACACGGGGACGCTGCTCTATGACATCGATCAATTTGCGCGCGAATGGGCGCTGACGCGAGCAAAGAGCGCGTGGTGGAAGGTTGCCGCGGCATCGATTGCGACCGTTGCCGTATGCGCGGTCGGGATTTATTTCGGGTTGAGAGCGTGGGAAGCCTCGCGCGCGAACGGCGTGGCGGCCGCAGGTAGGATACATGCGGGCGCCGACACAAAAACGCCGGACGACGATGGAGCGCAGGCGGAGCGTGCATGCTCGAGAAGCGCGGACGAATATCTGAAGTCAATTGCCAGCGATCGATTCAGGTGGGCATACGGCGCCACACCGGATGAGCGCTTCAACGACCAGGTCGCGGTTCACGTAGCACCGGGGATTACGACAAGCGTATCGGACAAGCTGCTGCTGGAGGATTCGGCCGGCGTGTTCAAGCGCGTGGAGCTGATTTGCAGCTACGACAGCGAGAACGATAAGGTGCTGCGCTATTGGATCGCGGAAGGCGACGAGTAGCGCGCCGTAGACGCTGCATGTGTCTTGACCACCACCCAAGCGAAAGGATCGAAGCTCAGCGTTGAGGCAGCGCGGGACGCACGCTTGGCGCTGTTTCGTCGTGCACAACCGGCTGCGGCGCGTCGCCGGCGAGCGCGGCATGCACCTGCTTTGGCGCGGATGCGACTGGCGCAGCCGGAGCCTGCTGGGGCGCGGCAGGATTTGCGCTCGAACTGCTCGAGGGCGGCTCGGCACTCGCCTGCGGCACCATCACGACAGGTTGCGCGGCCGCAGCGGGCGCGGGAGCGTTGGCGCTGCCCTGCAGCGATTTCTGACTTGAGCCCGAGGACGCCGATTGAGTCGGAACGGATGTCGCGGGGCCGGCATTCCTGGGCGAGGGCTTGGGCACGGAGGCGGCCTGCAAGGGCCTGGGAGCTGCGGCGGGTGCGGAAACCGGATTGCCGGGATCGGCCGGCGCAGTGGATTCGGTCGCGCCGGGATCATCGGAATCCGATGGCTGCGGGACCGACAGGTCCGTTGTGGTCTGGTCGGCGCCGGTTGCGTGAGAAGGCGGCGACAAGACTTCAGTGATGCGCACAACTCCAACGAAGCTGATGACGAGGATGAGCGCGGCGGCGGGAATCCAGATCATTACGCTGCCAGCGGTTGCTGATGCAAAGCTCACGAGCCGCAACCGGGTCCGCTCCCAGAATCTGGGTACGTCGGGCTCGGTCGCGGGTCTCTTTCGTTCCGCCGGTGCGGGATAATCCGATTCCGGCGCCAGGCTAAGGCCGCCAAATTCTCTGCGCTTCCGGGGCTGCTCAACAATTTCATCCACGCCGGCGGCGACTGGAGCAGCAGCCGCGGCGCGCGCGTTCGATTGCGGAACCAACTGGAGCGCGGTGATGACCTTGGCCACCATGGCAGCATCAACCTGCCTCAACTTGAGCTTCGCGCACAGCGACAGCGCGTTATAGCAAAGGTTGTTGATGGTGCGTGGAGTGCCCTGGCTGGCCTCGGCGATCAACTTGACTGCGTCTTGAGCAAAAAGCGGCTGGCCAAGATAGCCCGCCATCTTCACGCGGTAGTCGATGTAGCCGCGCGATCTCCTCAGCCGAAAGCGGCTCAATGTGGCAGACCGTGGAGATGCGCTGGCGAAGCTGGATGAGAGAGGACTGGAGCAGCTTGTCGGATAGCTGCGGCTGGCCGGAGAGGACGACCTGGATCAGCTTGCCGCGCGAGTTTTCAAAGTTTGTGAGGAGGCGAACGCGCTCAAGCACGGCCTCGGAGAGATTCTGGGCCTCGTCAATTACGATGACGAATTTGCGGCCGGCCATGTTTTCTTTAATGAGCGCTTCGCTGAGCTGCTCGTGCATTTCAGCGCTGCCCTGCGCGGGCGTAATGCCCAGATCGCGCAGGACGTAGGCAACAAACTCGCGCGGCTCGCAGGTGGCATCGAGGTCAAAGAGAAAAATAACGCGTGCGGACGTGCGAACGTCCTCAAGGAAGCGGAACAGCAGCGTGGTTTTCCCCATTCCGGGAGGCGCAATCATGGCCGTGAAACCGCGGTTGCTCAGGAAGCCTTCTTGAAGCCCCTCAAGCGCCTGCTGATGAGTGCGGCTGAGAAACAGGCATCGCGGATCGGGGCTGAACCCGAACGGCTCTTCTTTGAATCCGAAATACTGCGACAACATGATGCGAACCTCCAACCTACGGCGGTGCGGCAAGCACCAATACACCGCGAGCTTGAAGCTCGAGCGGCGCCCAGAAGGATGGACTCATCTTAATTGGAATCGCGCTGCTGCTCGCGGGTTCAGAACCAATACGGTTAACTGCGTTCAGCCCTCAGCTCTCAGCCGTCAGCTTTCAGCTTTCGTTGCGGCGTCGATTCGGCGGGCCAGTGGGGGCTTGCAACTCGAATAACGGCGTTGGCAGAACGATTGCCTGGCATCGCCTCCCAGGTCTCAGCAGCGAGACCTGGGGCACCCGCTGAATCGGCGCGCGGATTGAGATTGGCAAGGAGCTGAGAGGCGGTGAGGCCGGAACGGGGATCGACGACGTTGGGGTGCGATTTCAGCGAGCGGGATGAGGACGAAGGCACGCTGCGCCAGGCGGGGATGAGGAATTTCCAGACCGGGTTCGGTGAGAGTGAGATCGCCGAAGAGGAGAATGTCGAGGTCGAGGGTGCGAGGACCGTTGGGTACGGAGCCAGAGCGATCGCGCCCGAAGAAGCGCTCAATGGAGAGAAGAGCCTCAAGAAGTGGATGCGGTGCGAGATCGGTTTCAAGTGCGATGACGGCGTTAAGGAAGCGAGGCTGATCGGCCAGGCCGACGGGCTCAGTGGAGTAGAGAGACGAACGCGCGGCGATGCGGCCGAGCCTGGCGATTTGGTCGAGTGCCGCGGCGAGCGTGGCGTCGGGCGGGCCGGCGGGGCTGGGAAGGTTTGCGCCGAGAGCGATGTGGGCGAGGGGCATGCTGATCTAAGGGTAGCGGAGTTAGCGCAGTTCTCTCCCCCCACCCAAGCGAAGCTTGGATGGGGCACCCCGGAGTGAGCGGAGTGACCAGACGGTAATCTGGTAGCATCGGTTTTCGGAGAAATGCATATGGATACATTGAATGGCGCGGGACTTGGAGCCAGGCGCAATGAAGATATCGCGTTGGACCTGTTGAAGTTTGTTGCGGGAACAACAGGAGTGGGCAAGACTGCAGCTCCTTCGACGGGATTTACCGGGGCAGGCGCGTGCGAAACCCGAGGAGCACGTGGCCCAATTGCTGGCGCTCTATAGCCGGTGCCTGAAGGCTGTGGAAGGAAAAGGGCCAGACAAAGAGGCAGCAAAATAGCCGGCGAACGACAATTGCGCATCGCGGTGGCCGGCGCGGGAGCGTTCGGGCGCAATCACCTGAGAGTGGTGCGCGAACTGGAGGCGGCCGGTGTTGACGCGGCCGGCCGTGGCGTAGCCCTTGTGGCGGCGGTCGATCCCGATGCGGCGCGGGCGGAAGAAGCAGCGAAGCTGTATGGGATCAAGACGTTCGCGACGATCGACGAACTGCTGAAGGCCGACCTGAGGCTGGACGCGGCGATCGTGGCCGTGCCGACGGTGAAGCATCACGAGGTGGCTGCGGCGCTGCTGGATGCGGGCCTGGATCTGCTGGTGGAAAAGCCGCTGGCCGCAAGCCTGAGCGAAGCGGATGATCTCATCCGAAGCCAGGAAAAAAATGGGCGGATTCTGCAGCCGGGGCATCTGGAGCGGTTCAACCCGGCGGTGCTGGCGGTGGAACCGAATCTGAAGCGGCCCATGTTTTTTGAGGCGCACCGGCTGAGCGTGTTTACGCCGCGGGCGCTGGACGTGGACGTGGTGCTGGACCTGATGATCCACGACCTGGACATTGTGCTGACGTTCGCCAAGAGTGCGGTGCGCGAGGTGCGCGCGGTGGGGCTGCCGATTCTGTCGCCGAAAGTGGACATTGCGAATGTGCGTGTGGAATTCGAGTCGGGGTGCGTGGCGAACTTTACGGCGTCGCGCGTGTCGACGGAGCGGGTGAGGAAGCTGAGGTTTTTTGAGCCGCGGCAGTACGTGTCGATTGATTACGCAAGACGCGACGTGCTGGTGATTCAGATCGACAGCGGTGTTGATACCCCACCCAAGCAGAGCTTGGATGGGGCACCCGCGGCATCGGGAGAACTGGCAGCTGCGGCTGCCGAATTCTTGGCGACAGGAAAACTCGACTCTGCCGTGATCCAAAAGCTGCTGACATCAGGAAAGATTCCCATAGCGCTGGCGATGAAGATTGCCGCCGCGAAGAACGATCCCGAAAAGCTGAAGGAGATTGCGAAGGGGCTGGCCGGGCCGCAGGCCGAATCGCAAGGCTGGGCCGCGAGCAGCAGGACCAGCGCCGGGCCCAGCACCGGGATTGACCTTTGTGAAGCCGGAGGTGAAAGACGGCGAGCCGCTCAAGCTCGAGATTCTTTCGTTCCTCGATGCGGTGCGGACGCGGCGCGAGCCGAAGGTGACGGCGCGGCAGGGGCGCGCGGCGCTGGAACTGGCCCTGACCATCCAGTCCACAATGGCTGCGCATGCGGAGCGCGCGGGGCTCGGAGACTTCTTTAAAAGCTAGTTCTAATTGGAGCTCGCAGTTGTGTGAGCGCAATCACGGAGCGGCGGCGAACACGCCTCCGGAGCCGACGAAGTGCCGGCCAGCCCGAATATCCTTCAAATCCGGACACGCTTCAAAAAGCATCCGGAAAGTAACCAGATTCAACGAAGGTGGGAGATACCGCGCCCCGGAATGGTGCTAATCTCGCGTGCGAGGAGAATACCGTGTCCATTAGCGACTTCATCAGTAAGCAATTTGTCCGCGTCATCCAATGGAACGAGAGCGGAGATGGCGCGCTGTCGTACCGCTATCCCATGGCGGATATGGAGATCGAAAACGGCGGGCAGTTGACGGTGCGCGAGTCGCAACTGGCGCTGTTTGTAAACGAGGGCAGGATTGCCGACGTGTTCGGGCCGGGACTGCACACGCTGACGACGCAGAATATGCCGATCCTGACCGACCTGATGAACTGGACGAAGGATTTCGAGTCGCCGTTCAAGTCGGATGTGTACTTTTTCTCGACGCGGCTGCAGATTAACCAGAAATGGGGGACGCCGACGCCGATCACGATTCGCGACAAGGAATATGGAGTGGTGAGGATTCGGGCGTTCGGAAACTATTCCTACCGGATCGCAGACCCGAAGAAGTTTTTCACGGAAGTGACGGGCACGCGGGAAGAAGTTGTGGCCGACGACCTGGACGGCCAGCTCACCACGATGATTGTGGCGAGGATGACGGCGATCTTTGCGAATAGCGAGATTTCGTTTGTGGATATGGCGGCGAACTTGGGCGGGCTGACGGATAAGGTGACTGCGGATGTGTCGCCGAGCTTTGCGGCGCTGGGGCTGGAGCTGAACCGGTTTGTGGTGGAAAGCGTGTCGCTGCCAGACGACTTACAGAAGGTGATGGACCAGCGGATCGGCGTGAATATGGCCGGCGATTTGGGACGGTTGACGCAGTTCGAAACTGCCGAAAGCCTGGAAGAGGCGGCGCAGAACACGGGCGGCACAGCCGGCATGGGCGTGGGACTGGGCGCGGGCGCGGCGATGGCACAGGCGATGTACGGACGCACTGCGGCTGGAGCGGGATTGATTGGTGGTGCGGCTGCGACGGCACCTGCCGCGGGTTCAGCCGTTGCGGCACCGGAAGCGGAAACGAAGTTCTGCATCGATTGCGGCAAGCCGATGCCGGAGCGGGCCAAATTCTGCCCAGGGTGCGGGTTGGAACAATGAACTGTCCCTCATGCGGCGCGCCGTTGCGGATGGCAACGGACAACGGCAGCCTCCGTTGCGACTATTGCCACAGCGTAGTGATGGCGCAGGGCGACGAGACGGGAATGCAGTTTGTGGAAGAAGCTGCCGATCTGACCTGCCCCAACTGCACCGTTTCATTGTGGGCAACAATGCTGGTGGGCTTGCGACTGCATGCATGCAAGCAGTGCCACGGCATGCTGGTGGAGATGGGCGAGTTTGAGGCGCTGATTGAGGCTATGCGCGTGAAGCACCCGGACACCATGATCCCCATGCAGGCAGACGCGGCCGATTTGAACCGGAAGGTGACCTGCCCAAAATGCCACAAGGGTATGGACACGCACTACTATTTCGGCGGAGGCCATGCAGTGATGTCGAGCTGCGAGCGGTGCGAGCTGCATTGGCTCGACGGCGGAATGCTGATGCAGATTGTGCGCGCACCGCATGAGGAAGAGACGGCGCCCAGCTTCTAGCTTTCTAGTTTCTGGTTTCTGGTTTTTAGTTTCCAGCCTTCAGCCTTCAGCTCTCAGCTCTCAGCGATCTGCCATAAACTCTTCCAGCACCGACGAACGTTTCCTCGATCTTTTTGCGCAGTCCAGTGTCAGCGATGAGCTTGCATGGATGGAAGCCATCGGTGGACGTGCTCGCAGTAAGCCTGGTACTCCGGCCCAAATAGGCGGCGAAGGGTTGGCTCCTCATAGAGCACGACGAAGAGGTGCGTGACCAGGAGGAACCCCGCGACGAAGGCGAACAACTGGATGGACTGATAAAAGAGCGCGGCGCCGGCGACGGCGAGGGCGGCGCCAATATACATCGGGTTGCGCAGGAAGCGGTAGGGTCCGCGGACGACGAGACGACGGGGCGGATCGAAGGGCGCGGGCGTGCCCTTACCGATGAAAGCGAAGGCGCAGACACAGGAGAGAGCGACAACGGCGCCTACGGTGCCGATGACGAGGCCGGCGATCTGCGGCCAGCCCATTGCCGTGGGGCGCACAATGCCCGACCAGGCCAGGATGCGCGCAGGAAGATAGACCAGCAGCAGGCCGATGAATAAAGACGCGTACGTGATGGTGCGAACGATCACGAACATGGCACTCCTCTTTTGATCAGGCAATGCCAAGCGTGCGGTTGATGAAGCCGACGATGTACTTCCAGACCAGGTAATAGGCGGCGACGCCAAAGCAAAATACAACAGCAATGAGGGCATACGGGATTGAGCAAGCATTGAACCAAGTAACGCCTGTGGAGCCGAACGCGAGAATGCCGTAGCTGCGGGCGAAAGTGGCTCCAATAGGCAACAGAAGGAAGGGCAACGCAGCGCCGTGAACGCCGACCGCGAGATGCGTGCGCTCGTGTGAGGCGAGCCAGAGCATGTTCCACAGGCCCCAGACCGCGGGGACGAGCGCCATGGGAAAGATGAGCCCGCGCTCAATGGGAACCGGGAGTTGCAGCACAAGGCGAATGACGATGAATGCCGTGAGCATGACGGGCAGGATGAGCGTAGTGACAAAGACGCCGGCGAGGTAAGCACGAAGGTAAGGATGCGGGTTCATAAGTCTCCTTTCAGGCAACAGTTCTTAGTTCGCAGTTCATAGTTCGCAGTTTTCGGTGGACAGAAAGCGGTTTCCGGCTTTCTGATCGGTGTTCACAGAGGCTTGCCATCTGCGAACTGTGAACCGCGAACTGTGAACTTGTTCTCATAAGTAGTAGAGAAAGACCGGGATCGCGGCCGGGAAAGAGGCGGCGAAGACGACGAGGCCGGCGAGAAGCGCCCAGTCAAACCAGTTTTGGCGAGCGGGGCCGAGCGCCGACGGGGACAGCTCCGAGCCCGCCTCAGCGTCAATGCGGCGAAGAACCGCGGGCCACAGATCGCGGGAGGGCTCGGCCGCGGGATCAACCGGCGGCAGCGACTGCTTGAGAATTTGTTTCGTGCGCTTCTCGTCTTGTGCATTCATGGCGTGATTCCCTGCTCGATCAGGTCCTTTCTCAACAATCGAATGGCGCGAAAGACGCGCAGTTTGACGGCGCCGACTGAGATGCCAAGAGCGGCGGCGACGTCTTTATGCGGCTGCTCTTCAACAACAGACAGAACAGCGGCGATGCGCAGGCCGGGCGGTAAGCGGGCAAAGGCCTGCGCGGTTCTAGAGCGAATCTCGGCGGCGATGCCGGGATTGGGCACTGACTTCGAAGGCAGATCGGCAACATCCTCGTCAAAATTGGCGGACGTTCGGCCAGAGTCGGAGCGGCGTGCGCGGAGCCAATCAAGTGCGGCGTGAGTCGCGATGCGCCTCGCCCAAGGCTCAAAAGCACGTGCCGGCTCGAAGCGTGCATGAGCGCGATGAATGCGCCAGAACGTCTCGATCGTGAGGTCCTCAGCGGCGGCAGGATCGCGAATGATGCGCAGAATCCAGCCGTAGACGGAACGCTGATGCTCGCGGAAGAGAGCTTCGAATGCATCGAGGTCACCACGCCGGAAGCGATTCAGTACGCCTTCGGACTGATCGATGTCCGAGCACTGGGGCATCTGACTTCCCTTTCTGAACGGGTTTACGCGGGCGCCGGCAAAAAGGTTACACCAAAGCGGGTGGCCGGTGAACAGTGGACCGGATCACGGCAGGGGCCGAGTGAGACAATTTCGTTGTAAAACGTTTTTCCCGCGGCGGTTTATTGACAGAGAACTTTAGCGGCAATTAAAGTGAGCCGCTGAGGCGCGAAGCGCCCTGAATCGCAAACCAAAGAAGTAGCGGGCCGGGAAAAGGTTTTCGGGGGAGAGGAATTCGATGGTTGGAATGCGGATCGTGGCAGGAGCGTTGCTGGTGGTTGGCGCGGTGGGAATGGCGTGCGCGCAAGATGCCCACCCCAGCAACATGGACCCGTCGCTGGGGACCCCGGTTGCGGAGAAGCCGGCGTATCAGAATCCGAATTTGCCCGCCGAACAACGCGCGGCCGACCTCGTGCATCGCATGACGCTCCCCGAGAAGGCGAGCCAACTAGTGAATCAGGCGCGTGCCATTCCGCGGCTGGGCGTGCCCGCATACGACTGGTGGAGTGAGGCGTTGCATGGCGTGGCTAACACCAGCGGCGTGACGTCGTTTCCCGAGCCGATCGGCCTTGCGGCGACGTTCGACACACGCGAAATCCACGAGATGGCCGTAGCCACCAGCACGGAAGCGCGGGTGGTCCATGCACAGGCGCTGGAGGCAAACGGCGACAGCCCGATCTTTCGCGGGTTGGATTTCTGGGCGCCGAACTTAAATATTTTCCGCGACCCAAGATGGGGGCGTGGGCAGGAAACGTACGGCGAGGATCCATTCCTGACAGGACGGATGGGGGTCGCCTTCGTGACGGGAATGCAAGGCGACGATCCGCATTATTATCGCGTGATTTCCACGCCGAAGCACTTCGTCGTGCATTCAGGACCGGAGACGACGCGGCACTTTGCCGACGTGGACGTGAGCCGGCACGATGAGCTGGACACCTATCTGCCGGGATTTCGCGCAGCGATAACAGAAGGCAAGGCGGGCAGCGTGATGTGCGCCTACAACGGAATCAACGGACAACCGGCGTGCGCGAATGAGTTTACCCTGCAAGATCAACTGCGGGGGAAGTGGGGATTCCAGGGATACGTGGTTTCAGACTGCGGCGCGGTGCGCGACATTTTTGAAAACCATCACTACGAGCCCACGCAGGCGCAGGCCTCGGCCATCAGCTTGCAGCGCGGCATGGATAACGAGTGCATCGATTTCCGCGCGCTGGTGACAGACACCTCGGACTACAAACCGTATATCGACGCGGTGAAGGATGGCTACCTGAAGGAGAGCGAGATTGACACGGCGCTTACGCGGCTGTTCACAGCGCGGATGAAGCTCGGCATGTTCGATCCGCCGTCGATGGTCCCGTACGCAAATATCAACCCCAACGAACTGGACAGCGACGCGCACCGCCAACTGGCGCTGAAGCTGGCGAATGAATCGATGGTGCTGTTGAAGAACGACGGCGCGCTGCCGCTGAAGACCACCGGCGCAAAGATCCTGGTGGTGGGGCCGCTGGCGGAGCAGACGCGCGTGCTGCTGGGGAACTACAACGGAATCCCGACGCATACGGTGTCGATTCTGGACGGAATCAAGAAGGAGTTCGCCGGGGACACGGTCAGTTATATGAAGGGCACGAATTTCCTGAGCAAGGATACGTGGCCCGTGCCGAACGCTCTGCTGACAACGGATGGAAAGCCGGGAGTGAAGGAGTCGTTCTCAAGCAAAAACATCGTGGGCTTCAGCAATGAACTCGGCAGCAACGCGGGAGCGGTGGGCACGCGGATTGAACCGGGGATTGACCTCGGGGCCGACGAGCTGCCGCCTGAGACCGCGAGCCTGAACCCGCTGACGGTGCAGTGGGAGACGACGCTGACGCCGGACGAAACAGCCGACTACAACCTGGGGATTGAGACGGACGCATTCTTCCGGCTGTTCCTGGACGGCAGGATCGTGACCGTGGCGAATTATCCGCACGGCGTGGAGACGAGGACCGGCCAGGTCCACTTGGAAAAGGGGCAGGCCTACCAGTTGGTGGTGCAATTCCAGCTGACGGACCGCACCCGGCCGCGGCACCTGAAGCTGGTGTGGGCCAAGATCGATCGCGCCGTGGATCCTACGGTGCTAAGCGCCGCCAAGGACGCAGACGTTGTGGTGGCCGTGGTGGGAATCACCAGCGAGCTGGAAGGCGAAGAGATGCTGGTGAGCGAGCCGGGCTTTGAAGGAGGCGACAAGACCAGCCTCGATTTGCCTGCGCCCGAGGAGACTTTGCTGCGTGGGCTGGCGACGGCGGGCAAGCCGCTGGTTGTGGTTCTGACCAACGGGAGCGCGCTGGCGGTCAACTGGGCCAGCGAGCATGCGAACGCGATTGTGGATGCGTGGTATCCCGGCGAAGAAGGCGGAGACGCGGTGGCCGAAACGCTCTCCGGCGCGAACGATCCCGCGGGACGCTTGCCGGTAACGTTCTACAAGGGGGCGTATCAGTTGCCCAAGTTCGAGGACTACTCGATGAAGGGGCGGACGTATCGGTATTTCACCAAGACGCCGCTGTATCCGTTCGGCTATGGATTGAGCTACACCAAATTTGCGTATAGCGGACTCACGATGCCCACGGACGCTTTGGAGGCGGGAAAGCCGGCTACGGTAGAAGCGACGATCACGAACACGGGCTCACGGGCAGGCGATGAAGTGGCGGAGCTGTACCTGAAATTTCCTGATGTTGCGGGCGCGCCGCGAATTGCGCTGCGCGGATTTGAACGCGTGCACCTGGAGCCGGGCGCATCGGCGAAGGTGCACTTCGAACTGAATCCGCGCGACCTGAGCATGGTGACGGATCTTGGCCAGATCATCGAGGCCGAGGGCGCGTACACAGTGAGCGTGGGCGGCGGCCAGCCGGATACCGGAGCGCCAGTGGTTTCGGGAACGCTCAACGTGAAGGGAACGGTGGCTATACCGGAGTAGGTGACGTGGCTCACGCAACAAGCGCACGCAGGAACGAACGGACCGCTCAACGCGTATGCTTTAGCAAATGCCCACGCAAAATGAGCCGCCCGTTCGGCGCGGTGACTTTCTGCGAGCCGACTTTCTGACAGATCGGCTGTTCGATCTCACACGCCGGATCAAGGGAGTTGACCCGCAGTTGACGCGGGTTTTAGTTCCCTGGGTATTGCAGCATCGGCGCTACCTGCCTGGATTCCTGCGGCTTGCGCGGACGGTTGCGCAATCGAGCCGCGTCCGAGCACGATCGCTGGCTCGCGGCGTCCGGGTTCCTCCCTTTCTTGTCCTCAGCGTTACATCCAAATGCAATCTGCGCTGCGCCGGCTGCTATGCGGGCGCAGTGGGGACGGTGACGAACGCGCCCTCTCAGCCGGGACTCGCTCTGAGCGAATGGCGCGCAGTGGTGGACGAAGCGGTTCGGCTGGGCGTGATGGCGTTCATGATCGCCGGCGGCGAACCGTTTCTGTTGCCGGGTATCGCCGAGCTATTCCGCGACCATCCCGACCGGCTGTTTCTGGTGTTCACAAATGGAACTGCGCTGCGGCCCAGCGATTACGAAATCCTCAAGCGGTGTACCAATACTGTCGTCGTAGTGAGCCTGGAGGGTGATCGCGAGCTGACGGATTTGCGGAGGGGCGCTGGAGTCTACAAGAAAGCCATGGCCTCGCTCGACCGGCTTCGCGAGGCGGGCATTTTGACCGGCATCGCCGTGACGATCGGTTCGGCGAACGTCGAATACTGGTCGCAGCCCCAGAACATCGACGCGCTGATCGCCCACAGCGGGCCGCTGGCGATGTTCATCGAGCAGATCCCGACCAGCGGGATGCGAAAACGGCGCCGTGCTTACGAACGAGCAGCGAGTGCGTTTCCGGCAAGTTGTGGTCGAGTACCGCGACCGGATGACGGGAGGCGCGTACATCATCCATTCGCCGGGGGATGAGGAGACTCTGGGCGGTTGCGTCTCGGCGGGGCGTGGCTTTGTGCACGTGAATCCGAGCGGCGATGTCACGGCTTGTCCCGTTTCCGCGCTCGCGACGCACAACGTGAGGAAGTCGAATCTCGAAGAAGCGCTGGCGAGCCCCCTGTTCGCGATGATTCGGGAAAACGGCCACTTGCTCGAGACAGAGGGCCATCCGTGTGGGCTCTCTGCGCACGCTCAAGAGATGGAGGAGATGGCAAAGGGGCTGGGCGCGTACCGTACCAGCGGGCTTGAACGCACACCGGAGCGAAGAAAAGCTGGACTCGCGGTCTTGTGATTGAAGCAGCGCTACGAAGGTCAATCGGCGAGGCGGGCGTGGCCGAATCTCTCAAATCGCTGGGAGACAAGAAGATATGGCGCGTCGGCGGGGCCGGGGCGGCCAGAAAGGGCAAAAACCTGTCAAGGGGCTTGCTCACACACCATCCCAGAGCGCGGGTTTGAGAACCATTCTCCGCGTAAGTGTTAGTTGCAATTAGAGATAGGCTATTACGCCGGAGCCGCTGCCGCCGCCAGAAGCTGGCAGAAGGGCCGCAGTCTTGCACACCTTCCCTGATCCGGGGTGTAGGCTTTTCTGTAGCCCGGCCAGCCCTCCCTCATCGCCGGGTAAACAACCGTAAACTACCACGGTTGTTGAGGTTTTATGCAAGCCACCGTCTCCGGATCGTTTCATTCCAGCAGTAAAACATCTCCATTTCAATTCAAAAACAGCAGCTTCGTCGAGCTTTCCAACAGCAGGCCCAGGCCGGTGCAAAATCTCTCCGTTCGCCGTGGTGATCTCTGATGGCCGATCTTGCGACTGTCGTTCATGTACTGCCTGCGCCTTCCGACCGGTTTGAGCGCAAGCCGAGTGGCGCTCAAAGCCATGCGGGCGCGTGGATGTTTGCACTGGCGTTGCTCACTGGCCTGGCATATATCGGCGTGCATCTTGCACGGGACCTGGATCATGCGACGGTCACCGGAATCGGGCCCTACCTGTTGCTGGGGCTGGCACTGACGATCGCGCTGGGATTCGAATTCGTGAACGGGTTCCACGACACGGCGAACGCGGTGGCGACAGTAATCTACACCAACTCGCTCACGCCGAACATTGCGGTGGTTCTGTCGGGGGTATGCAATCTGGCCGGCGTGCTGCTGTCGAGCGGCACCGTGGCTTTCGCGGTGATTACGCTCTTGCCTGTCGAGCTGATTCTGAAGGTGAGCTCGGGCGCGGGATTCGCTATGGTGTTTGCGCTGCTGATCGCGGCCATCCTGTGGAACCTGGGCACATGGTGGTTCGGGCTGCCGGCTTCAAGCTCGCACACCATGGTGGGATCGATCATCGGTGTCGGACTGGCGAGCCAGCTCATGAACATGCACAGCGGCGCTTCCGGACTGGATTGGGGACAGGTGCTGCGCGTTCTGGAGGCCCTGCTCGTTTCGCCGCTGATCGGCTTTGCGTTGGCGGGTGTTGCGATGCTGGCAGCGAAGCGGCTGATCAAGATTCCGGCGCTTTATGAATCACCCAAAGACAAAGAGCCGCCACCTTGGCCCATTCGCGCGCTGATGGTGCTTACCTGCACCGGCGTGAGCTTCTTTCACGGATCGAACGACGGGCAAAAGGGCATGGGGCTGATCATGCTGATCCTCATCGGCACGGTGCCGACAGCCTATGCGCTGAACCACGCTGTGAGTCCCGCAGAGGTACAGAGCTTTATTGCAGCGTCAGAGCAGGCGGGGCAGATTCTTGATCGGCATGTGAGTGCGGGAACGGCAGCCGACCCCGATCCGCGCGCGGTGGTAACCCAGTACATCCAGACCCGGGAATTGCAGCCGGGAACACTGCCGGCGATGAGCCATCTGGTGAATGAGCTCAACCGTGAAGTGGCGGGATACAAGACGTTCCAGGCGGTTCCGGCACGCGACCAGGCGAACGTTCGCAACGATATGTATCTGACGGCCGCGGCGCTCAAGCAAATGGAAAAGACGCACAATCCGGCATTCACCAGCGCGGAGAGCACGGCGCTGAAGAGCTACCAGGCGAAACTCGACAAGAGCACCAAGTTCATTCCCGACTGGGTGAAGGTGGCCGTGGCGCTGGCTTTGGGGCTGGGCACCATGGTCGGCTGGAAGCGCATCGTGGTGACGGTGGGCGAGAAGATCGGCAAGGAACACATGACCTACGCGCAGGGCGCAAGCGCGGCGCTGGTCACGATGGGGACCATCTTCGCCGCCGATACGTGGGGACTGCCGGTTTCAACCACGCACATTCTGAGCTCGGGCGTGGCCGGCACCATGGCTGCGAACGGAAGCGGCTTGCGTTGGATGACAGTGCGCAATATCGCGGCGGGATGGGTACTCACGCTGCCGGCAGCGGCCGTGCTGTCGGGCCTGCTCTATTGCCTTTTCCACATGTTCTTTTGAGGTACGCAACTTCATCGCAAAGGGCGTCTGGCGCGGAGCTGGACGCCTTTTTTTTGTGTGCTAGAGATGCGGTTGAGGCCAGCAGGCAAAAAGACGCGCCGCATCCGGTAACATACAGAATGGTGCGTTGAGAGGAATGAGCCTGAAAGCCAAGCTGGAAGCTGTGATTTATGCCGCCGAGGAGCCGGTAACGCTGGCGCAACTGGCCGCGTTGTTTGCCGATGAGGCGCTGGAGTGGAGGGCGGCACAAGACGCGGCCGCACGATCCGCGGAGAGAGCTGCGGAGAGCGCAGGCTTGCCGCAAATGGACGAGGCGTTTCCGTACCTGGGGCTGGAGCCGGTTGCCGCTGGAGAAGGCGCGGCAGTAATTGAGGGCGGTGTGGAGACGACGCCTGAGAACGGTGTCGAAGCAGAAGGCGCCGCGACTGAGAGCGGCGACGCGGCGCAAGAAGCCAGCGCGGACGGTGAAGCAGAGGCCAGGCGCGCGGCGAAGTTGCGCGAGCGCGAGATTCGCGGAGCGATCAAACTGGCGCTCGACGAGTTGATGGCGGAGTACGCTTCCGACGAGCGGGGAATCGAGATTCGCGAGATCGCGGGCGGATACCGGATGGCGACAAAGCCGCAGTGCCACGACGCGGTGCGGCAATTTGTGAAGAGCCTGAAGCCGCCGCTCAAACTGTCATTGCCGGCGCTCGAAACCCTGGCGGTGGTTGCGTACAAGCAGCCGGTGACCGCGCCGGAGGTGAACGAGATTCGCGGCGTGGATTCGTCGGGAGTGTTCGGGTCGCTGCTGGCGCGCAAGCTGATTACGACGGCGGGGCGCAAGCCGGTTGTGGGGCGTCCGATTCTCTACAAGACCACGCGGGAGTTTCTGCTGCGCTTCGGGCTGAAGGATGTGACGGAGCTGCCATCGATGGAGGAGTTCGAGAAGATGGCGGCGAGCGAGTTTGAAGAAGAGACGCAGGCCGGCGGAGATGAGCCGGCCGCAGAAACCGAAGCGGAGTTCGACGCGGATATAAGCGCGGAGACGGACGAGGCCGCAAGCGACGAAGAGGCGGCGACCGGAGAGCCGGCAGGCGCGAAGGAAAATACCCCTGGAGCCGCGCCAGAATAAGAAGAGCAGCGCGCGGCAACGAGCAAGAAGAAACCGAGGCAGTTCCCCATGAAAAAAGAGTTCAAATCGAAGGCGAAAACGCCGGCGGCCAAGCGCGCCCCAAAAACCGTGTCGAAAGACGCGGTGGCGAGCACAAAAGCGGCGGCCAGGAGCAAAGTGGAAGTGGTCGCAAGCAAAAGCGCGGGCTCGACGGTGAAGGCCGCAACCGTGAAAGCGAAGACGCCTGCCGCGAAGACCAAACCGGCGAAGGCCAAGCCGGTTGCGAAAAGCCGGGCAGCCGAAGGCGGCCGCCGCGAAACCGAAAACTGCGGCGAAAGCTACGGGCGCGAAGGCTCGCAAGGCGAAGACCGAAGACGCGGCGAGCTTCAAAATCGGCGAGCCGGTGCTCGATCCGATTGGCGATGTGATCAGCGGAGAGGCGCGGACATACCTGGGCGAAGCGGAGTCGCAAGGCCGTGTGGAGGATTCGGGACAAGCGGAAATCGACGCCTACCGCGCGGCCACGGACACTGAAGCGGAAGATGGAATGCTTGAAGACGGACCTGGAATGACGGCGGCGACCGGTGCCGATGCGGACGAAGAAGACGGAGAAGAGGAGTCAGTTGCGAAGGAGCGGCCGCCGGCGAAGCTTGAGCGGCTGCAGAAGATTTTGTCGCAGGCGGGAATCGCGAGCAGGCGGCACGCCGAGGAGATGATTGTTGCCGGCCGCGTGATCGTGAACGGGCAGGTGGTGACGCAACTGGGAAGCAAGGCCGATGCGGGGCGCGACCACATCCGCGTGGACGGCAAGCTGCTGCAGGGCGCTGAGCGCCACCGTTACTTTGTGCTGAACAAACCGAAGGGCTACGTGACGACGGTGAGCGATCCCGAGAAGCGGCCGACGGTGATGGAGTTTTTCGCCAAGACAAATGAACGGCTGTATCCGGTCGGGCGGCTCGACTATCTGAGCGAAGGCCTGCTGCTGATGACCAACGACGGCGAGCTGGCAAATCTGCTGACCAAAGCCAAATCGGGCGTGGAGAAGGTTTACCTGGTGAAGGTGGCCGGACAGCCGACCGAGGAAGAGCTGGAGCGGCTGCGCGGCGGCGTCGCCATTGAGCGCGGCGAGGCGGGATCGGAGCGCGTGCGAACGTCACCGGCGCGGATTCGATTGGTGCGGGTGGGCGACAATCCGTGGTACGAAGTGGTGCTGACCGAGGGACGGAACCGCGAGCTGCGAAAGATGTTCGCGGCTATCGGCCATTTTGCTGAGAAGATTCGGCGCGTGGGCTACGGACCGCTGGTGCTCGATGTGGAACCGGGAAAACTGCGCGAGCTGACGCCGGATGAAGTGAAAGCATTGCGGCTAACAGCCGAGGGAAAGATCAAGCCGCGACGCTTGAAGGTCGATATTTCGCTGCCCAAGGATGCGGGAAGAAATCCGGCAAAGCGCGGCGGCAAAAGCTGGGACCGTGGGACCAAGCCACCCCAGCGAGCAGAGATCGCTCGCCGGGGGCCCCGGCAGGGACCAGGGGACCGAGTCAACACAGGAGAGGGAGATCGAGGGCTCGACAGGCCGCGAAGCGAACCGTTCGCAGGTAAACCCGCAGGGTTTGCTGGGCAAGATCGCGGACCGAGGACAGAATGGAAGCCGCGAGAGTTTGGCGGCGGGACGTGCGGCCGGCGCGGAGCGAAGCGGTGATCGGCCCCGAGGAGAACGAGCCCGGTTCGACAAGCGCGCTGGCGGACCGCCGAGAGCCGGCTCAGGTTTTGGAGCGCGGCCGAGCAGACCGTTTGGAGCGAAGCCGGCATTCGGTGGCGCTCGCGAAGGCGGTGCGGGCCAGAGTCGAGATCGGGGCGCAGAGCGCAGCGGTGAACGGCCTCGGTTCGACAAGCGGCCTGGCGGGCCGCCGAGAGCCGGGTTCGGGTTTTGGCGCGCGGCCGAGCAGACCGTTTGGCGCGAAGCCGGGATTTGGCGGTGGACGTGAAGGCGGCGCGGGACAAACTGGAGAACGCGGCGGAGAGCGGCCTCGCTTCGACAAGAAGGAATGGAAACCGCGCGGACAAGATTTTGGCGCGAAGCCTGGCGAGCGGCCTGCGGGCCGATTTGAGAACACGCCGCGGAAACCCTTCCGTGCTCAAGGCGCTTTCGTGCGGCCTGCATTCGCACGGCCCGAGGGTTCGTTCAAGCGGAGCGATGGACCGAAGAAACCATTTGAGGGCGGACGAGGTGCGGCGCCGGGCGCGGAGAAGAGCTTCGGCAGGCGCACAGGAAGCAAGGCGCGCTGGGTGCCGAGGCCAGGTCGCGCGGGGAGTGAAGATGGACGCGCGCGGACGGACGGTGGTGAACGGCCAGCTCCGGCATTCGGAGGCGAACGTAGCAAGAGCTTCGGCGGCGGCGCAAGGAGCGCGGCGCCCGGACGCAGAGAGAACAAAGCCGGCGTTCGGCGCACGCCCAGGCGGTTTTAAGAGGCCGGGCAAGCCGGGTGGGTTCGCAAGGCCGGGTGGATCGAGACCGGGTGGATTTTCAAAACCGGGCAGACCCGGCGGCGGAAATCGAGGCGGTTCGCGATTTGGCGGCAAGCGGCCGGGCGGACGGTAATTCTCAAATAGGAAGGTTTTGGAATGGCGAACAAATTTGGCACGGATATTTTGATTCAGGCGCCCGACCCCAGGGCGGCAGCGGCGTTTTATGTAAAGCACCTGGAATTTAAAATCAGCGGCGAAGACCACAACATGGTCAGCCTGCACGGTAAGCGCATCAACCTCTTCATCGAGGAGGGACCGCCGCTTGGCCCGGTTCTCGAGGTGACGGTTGAGAACGTTGAGGAAGCGAAAAAGCAACTCGTCGCCAGCGGTTGCGAAATCGTGAAGGACGAGCCCGAGTTTCCCCGCTGCTACGTGAAAGATCCGTTCGGTCTGATCTACAACCTGAAGATGTAGCCTGTCGCGGAGACGGGCCGATCAGCTTTCGCGCGCGCGAAAGCGGCGCATACGGCCGACCAGCGATGCGGGACCGCTGACGCTGAGCCGAACCAGATTCCCTTCATAATCGCGCGAGTGAACGACCATGCCCGCCTCAATGGCGGCAAGCACCGCGCCTTCGTGCTGCGGAATGCGAAACTCGGCTTCGACGATAGGATCGGAGTGGAGCGCATCGTCTATTGCCGCGAGCAAAGCCGGGATGCCTTCGCCGGTGAGCGCCGAGAGCGGCACTCCCGCGGCGCCGGTGCCGGGGCCACTTTTATCCTTTGGACTTGAATTCGTGCGAGCCACCAACGCCGCACGCTCGTCTTCCGGCAACAAATCAATCTTGTTGAGAACTTCAATGCGCGGCTTGGAAAGCGACTCAAGCTCGCCGAGGACTTTCTCCACCTGCGCCTTCTGCTCTTCGCCATAGGTAGAGGAAGCATCGCGAATGTGGACGAGCACCTCGGCCTGCGCAACTTCCTCCAATGTTGCGCGAAAGCTGGTGACCAGCGTGTGCGGCAGATTGCGGATGAAGCCTACAGTGTCAGACAGCAAGACGCGACGCCGGCTGGGCAGTTCAATGGCTCGCAATTTCGGATCGAGCGTGGCGAACATGCGCGCCGACGAAAGCACCTGTGCTCCGGTGATCGCATTGAACAGTGTGCTTTTTCCGGCGTTGGTGTAGCCGACAAACGCGACAGTGGGTACGGGAACAGCTTCGCGGCGCTGTCGCTGCTGGCGGCGCACGCGGCGCACCGATTCAAGATCGCGCTTGAGCTGGTCGATGCGGCGCTGAATGCTTCGGCGATCGGTTTCGAGCTTGGTTTCGCCGGGCCCGCGGGTGCCGATGCCGCCGCCGAGCTGCGACATAGCTTTGCCGCGGCCGGTGAGCCGAGGCAGCATGTACTCAAGTTGAGCAAGTTCCACCTGGAGCTGGCCCTCGCGCGTCCGGGCGTGGCGCGCAAAAATGTCGAGGATAAGCTGCGTGCGGTCGAGGACGCGGCAAGGGCAACGCCGCTTCAAGGTTGCGCAGTTGCGTGGGCGAAAGATCGTGATCGAAGACCACAAGATCGGCGTTGGTAGAAGCAACGACAGCGGCGATCTCTTCCACTTTGCCGGAACCGATGAGAGTGGCGGGGTCGAGACGAGCGCGTCGCTGCACAAGCTCGGCAGCCACCTGGCCGCCGGCGCTTCGCAACAATTCGCGAAACTCGGCCAGAGATTCGTCGGCGCCAAAATCGGGAGTATGGGAATCAAAAGAGGCCGAAGAAAGCGCCGAGTCGTCAGAAGGTGGCGATCCCGTTTCCGGCGCAGAATCTCCCGGCGGGCCAACGCCGAAGCGCTCACCCGATGTGCCCAGGCTTTTGCGTGCAGCACGACTGGTTGGCGAGCGGGGCTCAAGATCCACCGCGACCAGGACGGCATGCTCGGGCTCGCCACCCCAGCGGCCAGGATCTGCCGATGAGGTTTGCGACCTGCCACGAGCGGTGCCCGGCCTATACGCCCCGCGAACCAATCAAAGACGCTCCCGCTCTAACGCTGTTCAGCGGTCGCCTGCGATATGGATTGCACGGGCGCCGGAACCGCCGACGGACCGATGCCCCCTGATACAGCAGCCGGCCGATGCTCATGCATCACGCTCCGGTTGCTCACCACGGTTGAGATCGCGTGTTTGAAAATCAACTGTTCCTGGCTGTTGTTTTCCAGGAGCACAGAGTATTTATCAAACGACCGGATCTTCCCTGTCAGCTTGACACCGCTGACCAGATAAATCGTAATTGGGGATTTGTCTTTCCGAACGGTGTTCAGAAAGGTGTCCTGAATATTTTGTGCCGGCTTGTTCTCCATGTGCCGATCTCCTACTTTCTTGTGAAGTTGTGTGGTACTACTCTTGCTTCGCGATTCAGATACGCGAGGACGGTCCCGGAACGCCCGGAACCGGTAAACCCCGCAATGGGTCAACTTTATAGAGATTCCTGGTCTATTTCAACTCCACGGGAGGGTTAGTTGGGAAGGGGCTTCGGTTTTTGCGTCGGGCCGAAAGGTGCATTGGTATCGCGAACCTGTGTGTTTGCCGTCGAATAGGCGGACGGGCGGGCCGAGCAGGATGTGGCATTCTGCTGGGCCGGAAACGCGCCTTTCCCCGGTCTGAGACGGGTAAGATTCCGCGGCTGATAGCATTCAGGTGAGAAAGAAGACGGCATGGAAAAGACTGCCAATTCCGAGGAAACCGCGACAAGAAGCAGCGGGACCGCGCGCACGCCGGTTCCGATGCTCGACCTGAAACGCCAATACCAACCGCTCCAAGCCGAGTTGCTGGAAGCGCTGGGCCAGGTGCTCGAGACGCAGCAGTTTATTCTCGGCGAGCATGTGGCGGCGTTTGAGCGGGCGGCGGCAGAGCAGTTGGGAGTGAAGCACGCGCTGGGTTGCTCTTCGGGGACGGACGCCCTGTGGCTGGCGCTGGCGGCGGCTGGAATTGGCGCAGGCGATTCCGTTGTGACGACGCCTTTCAGCTTTTTCGCTTCGGTGAGCGCAATCCTGCGCGCCGGCGCAACGCCTGTGCTTGCGGATATCGATCCGGCGACGTTCAATCTTTCTCCGGCGGCAGTGGAAGCAGTTCTCGACGGGAAACGCGGGGCGGGCGTGAAGGCGATTCTGCCCGTGCACCTCTACGGCCTCTGCGCCGACGTTTCGGCTTTTTCAAAGCTGGGAACCGAACGCGGATTGGCGATCGTTGAAGACGCAGCCCAGGCGTGGGGCGCGGAGTGGAACGGCGTAAAAGCGGGTGGGCTGGGCGATGCGGCTGCGTTCAGTTTTTATCCCACGAAAAACCTGAGCGCGGCTGGCGATGCGGGGATGGTGACGACCAACCGCGACGACGTGGCGGAACGTGTGAAGATGCTGCGCAACCAGGGAATGCGGCGACGCTACCACCACGATGAACTCGGCTGGAACGCGCGCATGGATGGCTTCCAGGGCGCGGTGCTGACGATAAAACTGAAATATATCGCCGTATGGAATGAGACGCGGTGCGAGCTGGCAGCGCGATATGGCAGGTTTTTTTCGAGGGCTGGGCTCGTTGAGAATGGGCCGTATCCGACGAATGGCCTGGTGCTGCCGCATCAAGCGCCGGGGACAAAACATGTGTGGCATCAATACGTGATTCGCGTTGCGCGGCGCGATGCGCTGCGCGAGTTTTTGACGGCGCGTGGGATTGGATCGGAGATCTATTATCCGGTTCCGCTGCATAGGCAAGAGGCGCTAAAGGGGCTGGGGTACAGCGAAGGGGATTTCCCTGAAGCGGAGCGCGCGGCGCGCGAGGTGATTGCGTTGCCTATTTTTCCGGAGCTGCACGAGGACGAGCAGAACGCAGTGGCCAAAGCGATTGCGGAGTTTTTGTCGTAGCTTGGATTTAGACTCAACTCACAACTGAAGCGGACTTGACGACTCCACCAACAGGAGCGGGCGGAATTGCGCATTGCAATCGACACCGGCGGCACGTTTACCGACTGCGTTTGCCTGGCAGACGGAAAGCTGCGCGTGAAGAAGATCTTCTCGACGCCGGCTGATCCTTCGCGCGCGGTGCTGGAAGGCGTGCGGCTGTTGGGCGGCACGGAGAATGTGGAAGTGTGCCACGGAACGACCGTCGGCACCAATACGATGCTGGAGCGGACCGGCGCGCGCGTGGCGTTTGTAACGACAACCGGATTTGAAGACACGATTGCGATCGGAAGGCAGGCGCGGGCGCGGCTCTACGACTGGTTTGCACCAGTCCCCGTCTGTCTTATCCCGAAAGAATTGCGATTCGGCGTGGCCGAACGCGTGAGCGCCGAAGGCGAGATTCTGCGCGAACCGACCGACGACGAGCTGGACGCGATGGTTGGGGCGGTGCGAGCGAGCGGCGCTGAGGCCGTTGCAATCAGCCTGCTGTTTGCCTTTGCGAATCCCAAGACCGAGCAGCGCGTGGAAGCGGCCCTGCACAAGTTGGGAATTCCGGTATCAGCCTCGCACAGGATTCTGCCTGAGTTTCGCGAATACGAACGCGCCTCGACGACGTTGGTGAATGCGTACCTTGCCCCCCGAATGGCCCAGTATTTGACCACACTTGAAGAGCGCGTCGGCGCTGAGCACACGGGCGGCCGCGTGGATGTGATGCAGTCCTCGGGAGGAATTATTGCGGCGCGCGTGGCGGCGGAGGAGCCGGTGCGCACAGTGCTGAGCGGGCCGGCCGGTGGAGTGGTGGGCGCGTGCCGCATGGCGCAGTGGGCGGGATTCGACAAGATCATCGGGTTTGACATGGGCGGCACGTCGACCGATGTTTTTGTAGCAAATGCGGCGACGGGCGCCGAGCGCACACGCGAGTCCGTGGTTGCGGGAGTGCCGATCAGTGTGCCCATGCTGGACATTCACACGGCGGGCGCTGGCGGCGGGTCCCTCGCAAGATTCGACGCGGGTGGAATGCTGCGAGTGGGGCCTGAGTCCGCCGGCGCCGATCCGGGACCCATTTGTTTTGGGCGCGGCGAGCAGGCGACGGTGACCGATGCCAACTTTGTGCTCGGGCGCCTCGATGCGGAGAGCTTTCTCGGCGGAGGCGTGCGGCTGGACGCAGAGCGCGCGCGGCGTTTGATGCGCGAGCAAATGGGCGCGCTCGCGACAGTGGAGGATTTCGCAGCCGGAATCGTTCGCGTGGTCGAAACGCAGATGGAGAAAGCAATTCGCCTGATATCGGTCGAACGCGGCCACGATCCGCACGACTTTACGCTCGTGGCGTTCGGCGGCGGAGGCCCGCTGCATGCGTGCTCGCTGGCGCGGGCGCTACGCATTCCGCGCGTGCTGGTTCCGGCGCTTCCGGGAGCGCTCTCGGCCGTGGGAATTCTGCTGGCGGATACGGTGCGGGATTTTTCGCGGACCGCGATGCTGCCCGGCGGAGCGATGGAGAGCGTTGGCCAGATTTTCGCTGAACTTGAAAAGCAGGGCGCGGCTGAGTTTGCGGCAGAGGGTTTGAACGGCGTAGTCGAGCGGAGTTTGGATCTGCGTTACCGGCGGCAAGGTTACGAATTGAATGTCACATACGATCCGCGGGCGCCGGAGAAGTCGATGAAGGCGTTTCACGATTTGCACCGCCAACGCTACGGATTTGCGGATACGGCGCGGCAGGTTGAAATTGTGAACGTGCGCGTGCGAATGATCGCCGCAAGCGAGCCGTATGTGCCTGAACGGCAAGCAATGGTTGCCGGCGACGGAAGCGCAGGTTTCACTGCCCAGCGCGAAGTCTGGTTCGAGGGCGGATTTCGCCCGACGCGAATCTACAAGCGCGAGTTGCTTCGGCCGGGCGATGTGATCGCAGGGCCGGCAATGATTACCGAGTACACGGCGGCGACGCTCGTGCCGCCGGGATGCGTTGTGCACGTCGACACACTGACCAGCCTCGTGATCGACGTGGGCGAGGAAGACCGAATTCGCGAAGAATCCGCAGGCGAGGAGACGCGCGTGAAGCCAACCGCTGCCGATCCGGTAGCGCTCGCGATCTTTCAGTCTGCCGTGCACTCGATTGCCGGAGAGATGGGCGCGGCGCTGCGGAGGACTGCGCTCTCGCCCAACATCAAGGAGCGGCGCGATTACTCCTGCGCTGTATTTGACGGGCGCGGGCGCGCGATCGCCATGGGCGACCACATGCCGGTGCACCTTGGCTCCATGCCGATGAGCGTGCAGGCGGCGATTGCTGCGATCGAGTTTGCGCCGGGAGACATCGCGATCCTGAACGATCCCTACGCTGGCGGCACGCATCTGCCGGACATTACCATGGTGCTGCCGGTGTTTCTGGAAGGCGGAAACGCCCCGGCTTTTTACGTTGCGAATCGCGCGCATCACGCCGATGTGGGCGGAAAGTTTGCGGGATCGATGGGCCCGGCGACAACGATCGAAGACGAGGGAATTCGCATTTCTCCCGTGCGGATTGTGCGCGGCGGGACCATCGATCGCGAAGTTCTCGATTGGATTCTGCGCAGCGTGCGCACGCCCGAGGAGCGCAAGGGTGACCTGGACGCGCAGATGGGTGCGTGTCGCGTGGGCGAACAGCGCGTGCTCGAACTGGCGACAAAGTACGGCATGGAAAAGCTGGCGGCGTGGAGCGAGGAGCTGCTCGATTACTCGGAGCGGCTGGTGCGCGCCGAACTCGCGAAAATGCCCGCAGGCATCTTTGACGCAGCTGACTGGCTGGATGACGATGGCGTGAGCGACGAGCCGATCCGGATTGCAGTGCGGCTCAAGATCGATCCTGAGGTGCGAAGCATTGAAGTGGATTTTGCAGGCTCGTCCCCGCATGTTGCGGGCGCCGTGAATGCGGTTCGCGCGATCACGCTTTCGGCATGCTTTTATGTGCTGCGGTGTCTGCTGCCGGAGGATGCGCCTGCGACGGAGGGAATTCTAAGGCCACTGACTCTGCACGCGCCTGAGGGCTCGATCGTAAACGCACGCCCGCCTGCCGCCGTTGCCGGCGCAAATGTGGAGACATCGCAGCGGATTGTGGATGTGCTGATGCGCGCGCTGGCGAAAGCTCTTCCCGGGCGGGTTCCGGCGGCGAGCGCGGGAACCATGAGCAACGTGACGATCGGCGGCACGGATCCACGATCGGGCGAGGCGTTTGCGTACTACGAGACCGCGGCGGGCGGAATGGGCGCGCGGCCAGGGATGGACGGGATCAGCGGCGTGCATACGCACATGACCAACTCGCTGAACACTCCGATTGAAGCGCTCGAATATGCGTACCCGTTTCGCGTGCGGCGCTATGCGTATCGCAAGGGTTCGGGCGGCGAAGGAGAATTTCGCGGCGGAGATGGACTGATTCGCGAAGTGGAGTTGCTCGCCGACGCGGAAGTGACGCTGCTGGCGGACCGGAGGAAGTTCAGGCCGTATGGATTGGAAGGCGGCGACGATGGAGCGCCAGGACGGGCAAGCGTAAAGAAGGCCGACAGCGGCGAAGAGATTGAGCTGCCGGGAAAGTGCAGCCGCCAGTTCAAAAGAGGCGACGTGCTGCGGATTGAGACGCCGGGCGGCGGCGGGTGGGGAAAACCAATGGACGGTGCGCGATGAGGGTGCCCCACCCTCGCCACGTCTTTGTTTTTGTGGCTAGGGTGGGAGCGCACAACCCCTGGCTTCGCGATGAGGCGCCACTATACGGACGGCACTTTGACTTCGACATGCGATGCGCTCTCAACGAACGTCGCGATCGCGGAGTGATCCAGATCGCCTTTGCCATCGGCGATGAGCGACGAAAGCATCTGCTGCACCTGCGCGGTGAGCGGCAGATAGACGCTGTTGGCTTCCGCGGTTTCGAGCGCGTTGCGAAGGTCTTTCTGGTGGAGGTTGATTCGGAAGCCAGGTTTGAAGTTGCGCGCGATGAGCATGGGCCCCTTGGCGTTGAGGACGGCGCTGCCGGCAAGTCCAGCTTTGACGGCATTGACAACGACTTCAGGATTGAGGCCGCAGCGCGTGGCTAGCGTGAGCGCCTCGCCCATGGCCGCGATGTTGCAGGCAACCATAATTTGATTGGCGAGCTTGGTGGTGTTGCCCGCGCCGACTGGGCCAGTGAGCGTAACGCTGGAGCCGAGGCACTTGAGGATCGGCTCGGCTTTGGCGAACACCTCAGGCTTGCCGCCGGCCATGATCGCGAGCGTGCCGTCGACGGCCTTGGGCTCGCCACCCGACACGGGCGCATCCATAAAATCGACACCCTTCGCCGCGCAGGCTGCGGCAATTTTCTGCGAGACGAGCGGACTGATGGAGCTCATATCAATAATGAGTGCGCCAGGCTTTGCCCCGGAGAGAATTCCGCCCGCGCCGAGAACGACCTCTTCGACCTCCGGGCCGTCTGGCAGCATGGTGATGATGATTTCAGAGCGCGCCCCTACATCGGCATTCGATGCGCCGCGCTGGGCGCCGTCGGCGACAACGGAGTCGAGCTTGGCGGGTGTGCGGCCGTAAGCGACGACGGTGTGGCCGGCCTTGATGAGGTTCCTGAGCATTGGGCGGCCCATGATTCCGAGCCCGACAAATCCAACGGTTGCCATCGTTCGTCTCCGCTTGCGGAATTTAAGATGGGACTGTGCGCAACTACTTCAACTATTTTACCGAGATCGAGGAACGCTTCCAGCAGAGGCGGGGAACGATTTTGCTGCTTTCGACGCTGGATTGGTCACTGATCGAGATGTGGCGCGAGGCGGGGATTCCGCTGGAGGCGGTGTTGCGCGGAATTGATGCGGCGTTTGACAAGTATGAGACTCGGCAAAAACGCGCCCGCATGCAGCGCGTGAACGGGCTGGCGTGGTGCGCGCAGGCGGTAATGCAGGCGGCCATGGAGATGAGCGAGGCGGCCACGGGCTCGGCATCGACGGAGTCAGCTGCGACAGCGGCCGAGGATTCCGGCTTCGAGCATGAGCGCGTGGCCGCGCATTTGACCGCGGCGGCAGAGGCACTGGATCGGGCAGTGGTTGCCGAGGAAGCGTGCAAGACGACGGCTGCTCGCCTGAGAGAATTGGCAGCGGAGGTGCGGGGCGGCGGCGACGAGAAGGCAGCGGAAATGAATCTCGAAGGGCTGGAGCGATCGCTCACCGTGCTCGAAGAAAAACTGTATGCGGCCCTCAGAGCTGCGGCGCCGGAGGCTCTCCTGGTGGGCTTGAAGGAGCACGCAGCACTCGAACTTGCGCCCTATCGCAGCCGCATGGGGGTTGTGCAGTTGCGGCAGGTGGAGCAGCAGTTTGAGCGGAAGCAATTGCTGGTTCATTACAACCTGCCGCGGTTGAGCCTGTTCTATATGAGCCAGCAATGAAGAAGCGGACGCGAACATTCTCTCGGCGCAATGATGCTGTGCCGAAACATTCCGGCCGGAACGCAGCCGCGCCGCAGCTCGTCACCATCGAAAAGCCGATTTACGGCGGAGCGTCTCTGGCGCGCGTGGAGGGCAAGGCGATATTTGTGCCCCTGGCGTTGCCCGGCGAGCAGGCGCAGGTGCGCATCGTCGATGAGAAGCGCGGATACGCGACGGCCGAAGTGGAAGAGATCGTTGCTGCCGCACCGCGAGCGCGTTGTGCCGAAGTGCAAACACTTTGGCGTGTGCGGCGGCTGCCAGTACCAGCACGCGGATTACAAAGCGCAGCTCGCATATGAAGCAGGCCATTCTGCGCGAGACGCTGGAGCGCGGCGGCGTGCGCGCGCCGGATGAGATTGCCGTGCTGGCGGGCGAGCCGTGGGCGTACCGAAATCGGATTCGGCTGGCATTCGATGCGGAGGGAAGGCCAGGATACCGAGGGCGGCGTTCGCACGCGGTGATTGCGATTGCCGAGTGCCCGATTGCCGCGCCGCTGTTGGTCGAGGCTGCATTCAGCGCTGCGGAACTGTTCCGGAAGTTTGCGGTTCCAGGCCGGCCCGCCGAGCTCTCGCTCTTTTGCAATGCGGCTGAAGATTCCATGCTGGCCAGTGTCTTCACGGAAGGCTCGGCCCGGGTTCCGCTTCGGGACTATTTCGATGCGCTGCTGTCGCAGATTCCTGCGCTTCGCGGCGTTGAGCTGGTGGAAGTGCACCAAGGCCAGCCGAAGACCGTTGCGCGGGCCGGCGCCGAATCCATTGCATACCGTGCGGCTGGATTTGATTATCGCGTGGATCACGGCGCGTTCTTTCAAGTCAACCGCTGGCTGGTGGACGAGTTGGTGGAGTGCGTGACGAGCGGACTGAGCGGCGAGCTGGGCCACCACGGCAAGCTGGCATGGGACTTGTTTGCCGGCGTGGGGTTGTTTGCGCGGAAACTCGCGGAGCAATTTGAGCAGGTGATTGCGGTGGAGTCGGCGCCGGCGGCGATGGCTGCGCTCAATGAAAACCTGAGCGGGACGCACGCGACTGCGGTCAAGGCGACCACGGTTGATTTTCTGCGGGGAGCAGTGACGGGCGAGCGTCCGGACGTGATTGTCGTCGATCCGCCGCGCACCGGATTGGGCCCCGAGACGACGGAACTGTTAGGAAGAATTGCCGCGCCGGAACTTGTCTATGTGTCCTGCGATCCGGCGACGCTGGCGCGCGACCTGCGCCCGCTCATCGGCGCAGGCTATGCAATCGAGCGCATCACGCTCGCTGACCTGTTTCCGCAGACGTTTCACCTGGAGACGGTGGTGCGGCTACGCCGCTGATCGGGGATGTGCCGGAAGGCACTGCTGGAATTCCCAATTCCTGATAGGCTTGACGCCAAATTCACCTTTCGAATTTGGGCCCGATGCACGCCGACGAACCCAACCCTGCGCAACGCACGCACGGCTTAAGTGCCGTGCCGTTGTTTCATGCGGCATGGCTGTTTGCCGCGGGGATCGTTGTCACGAGCCGGGCATGGTTACCCCCTCCGCTCGTGCTGGTGCTCCTGGTGCTGGCTGCTGCTTTGTGCGCCGCAGCGGCATTTCGCGCGCAGCGAATCGTATGGCTGCCGCTGGCCGCTTTGTGGCTGCTGCTCGGCGCGTGGTGCGGGGAGATGCAGCCGCAGCCTGCGCCTGCTCCTGAACTGGCAAAGCTTTCTGACGGATTAACGCGAACCATTGAAGGAACCGTGGTGGATGCGGGCCCGGTGCGCACTGAGCTCGAGCAGAATGTCGACGAGGCTCAGACGACTGCGCCGTCACAGCGAATCGATCTGCGCGTCGCAACGGTTGAGGTAGTCGACGACCAGAGCGACGCGCAGGTGCCGGCAGCGGGCGGCGTGCGGCTCACAGTCCGCTGGCCCGCCACGGCGGGCTGGCCGGCTGGCGCGGATCGCGAGCGCACAGGCGTTCCGGTGCGGCGAACGCGTGCGAGCGGTCGTTCGCCTGCTTCCACCAGAGGCATATCACGATCCGGGCGTATGGAGCCGCGCGGATTATCTGCTGGACCAGGGAATTACGTCGACGGCATCGGTTGCAATTGACCGCATCGACCGACTCGGCCAGGCGCCGGGCGCGTTCCTGTCGTGCAGATTGAGCGGGTGGCAGCACGCGTCCGCAACGCGGCTCCTTGCGCTGCCCGCCGTAATGCGCAATCTGCCCGCGCCGCTGCGCCTGAGCCAGGACGACGCCGCGATGCTGGCTGCAATGGTGGCCGGCGACCGCACTTATCTGACACACGCGCTGCGCGTGGGCTTTGAGCGCACGGGTTCCTTCCACATGCTGGTGGTTTCAGGATTTCATCTGGCGATAGTGGCTGCGTGCATCTTCTGGATCACGCGGCGGCTGCGGATGCCACGTGTGCCGGCGACGCTCGTGACGATCGGCGCGTCGCTTGCCTACGCGCTCTTCACGGGATTCGCCACGCCGGTGCAGCGGTCGCTGTGGATGGTGACTCTTTATCTGATTGGGCGGCTGGTTTACCGCGAACGAAACGCACTGAACACCATTGGATTTGCAGCGCTCTGCCTGGTGGTCGTGAACCCGCGCAGCCTGTTCGACTCCAGTCTGCAGATGACGCTGCTGGCGGTGCTTGCCATTGCCGGAGTGGCGGCTCCACTGCTGCAAGGAACCATTCATCCTTACGCTGCGGCGATGCGCGACCTGCGGCTTGTTGCGATCGACATCAAGCTCGCGCCGCGCTTGGCGGAGTTCCGCTTGATGATGCGAATGGTTGCGCAACGGCTGGAGCGCGCCGGAAATGGCGTGATCGCGTGGCGCGTGTTTCCCTGGTGCGTGCGATTTGCGGTTCGCTTCGTGGAGCTGATCGTAGTTTCGTGCGTGGTGGAATTGGCAATGACGCTGCCGATGGCCGTCTATTTCCATCGCATCACGATCTTCGCTTTGCCCGTGAACCTGCTGATTTTGCCGCTGCTGGTTGTGCTGATGCCGGCGGCGTTGCTCACGCTGCTGTTACTGGTCGTCTGGCCGGCGGCAGCCGTCGTTCCGGCGATGCTGGTCGCGCTGGTGATGCACGTCGGAATCGGCCTGGTGCACCTGTTCGGATCGATGACGATGGGAGATTTCAGGATTCCCAATCCCCTGCTCTGGCAATCAGCCGCGTTTTGCGCCCTGCTGGGCGCCGCGATTGTGCTGGCGCATGAAAGCCTTGCGCGCCAGGTACGCTGGCTCCGGCGCGGTGCCTGGGCGGCGCTCGCAATGGCCGCGCTGGCAGCGGTAATGCCACGGCCCGTGGAGCGGCCAAACGGCGCAATGCTGATGGAAGCGATCGACGTGGGCCAGGGCGATTCGCTGCTGATCATCACGCCGGACGGAAAAACGCTGCTCATCGATGGAGGCGGATTCGGCGGGGGACCGAAGCAGGCTCCGCAGGATTTCGATATCGGCGAAGAAGTAGTCTCCCCGGCGCTGTGGGCGCGCGGCATTCGCCACCTCGATGCCGTGGCGCTGAGCCACGCGCACTCCGACCACATCAGCGGATTGTTTACAGTGCTGCGCAACTTCCATCCCGATGAGTTGTGGGTCGGCAACAATCCGCGATTCGGAGCGTATAACGCGCTGCTGGATGAGGCTGCGGCGCTGCACGTGCAGGTGAAGAGCTTTCGCGCCGGCGATGCGTTCACATTTGGAAGCGCGCAGGTAAACGTGCTGGCGCCGTTTCGCGACTACGTGCCGGGCGCGGCACCGGCGAACAACGATTCGCTGGTGCTGCACATGGCGTACGGTGCGACATCCGTAATGCTGGAGGGCGACGCCGAGGCGCCGATCGAGCAGGCCATGTTGGCCGAGCCGGGGCTCCAAAGCACGCTCCTGAAGGTGGGACATCACGGCAGCATCACGTCCACGCGGCCGGAGTTCTTTGCTCGCGTCGCGCCGCAGTGGGCGGTGATCTCCTGCGGCCTGCGCAACAGGTATGGGCATCCGCGCGAGGAGGTGCTTGAGGAGTTGCAGGCGGCGCATGTGCGAACGTTCCGCACCGACATCCAGGGCCTATCGTGCTTCGTGCTCAATGGGAAGACTGCGACGGGGACAGTGGGGTGCGGAGGACCGTGAAAACTGTTCCGGCTTGGATTACCAGGCTAAGGTAACGTCGCTAAAATGCCGAGGGATTTTGCAACGTCGCGTAAGTGCTTATCCTTCGTCCAAAGCAGCGTCGCAGGATTGAGAAACGCTGACGCAACCAGGTGAGCATCGACTAGACCGATGCCCTGGCTCCGAAGCGATCGGGCCTCGATCATCCGCCGCACCTCGCTTATTTGCGCAACCTTGGCTTGAGGCAGCCGGTCCAGATAGGCGAGTGTTTGAATACGGTTCCGTAGCGATCCGAGAGCCAATTCCGCAACAACAAACGGATGGCTTAGGATGTTTCGGTTTGCCAGTTGCGTGTGAAGCTCACTGTTGTCGGCCCGGAAATGATCGATCCAAATCGAGGTGTCTGCGAGGATCACCCTACGGTACCCGTGTGCGCGGAATGTCTTCGAGATCCGGCATGGTGCCACCGAGTGCTGCCAGCCTGCGAGCGCTTTCTCGCTCGATCAGAGACTTGAGAGCCTCGCGGACCAAGGCAGTCTTCTCGGTCATGCCCGTATATTCCTGAGCAGTCCGAATCAGATCGTCGTCGATTGCAAGTGTTGTGCGCATATCGGCCCCCTACGCATCAATTATAGCATCAAATGGTGCCCTATACGGATGCGTGGCTCTGTTCCGCGGCATCGTGAATCTTAAGCAGTGATTCCAGCAGCGGCTTGAGCAGCTTCAAGTCCAGGGCGTTGGCGCCGTCGGATTTGGCGTTCGCCGGGTCGTCGTGCACTTCGACGAACAAGCCGTCAATTCCCGCGGCAACCGCTGCGCGGGCGAGCAGCGGAATGTACTCCGGCTGTCCGCCACTGATGCCGTTGGCCGCCGAGGGCTGCTGCACGGAGTGAGTTGCGTCAAACACTACGGGCGCAAGCCGGCGCATGATGGCCAGCGAACGGAAATCGACCACCAGGTTGTTGTAGCCGAAGGATGACCCGCGCTCGGTCAGGAAGACGCGCTCGTTGCCTGTCGAGCGGACTTTTTCGATGCCGTGATTCATGTCCCAGGGAGCGACGAACTGGCCTTTCTTGATGTTGACGGCGCGGCCGGTCTTTCCGGCGGCAACAAGCAGGTCGGTCTGTCGGCAAAGAAACGCGGGGATCTGCAGCACATCCACCGCTTCAGCGGCGACCTCGCAGTGCGCCGGCTCGTGAACATCGGTGAGGACCGGCAGGCCCGTGTCTTTGGCGATGCGGCCGAGGATGCGCGTCCCTTCAAGGAGTCCGGGACCGCGAAAACTTTTCGCGCTGGTGCGATTGGCCTTGTCGTAGCTGGCTTTGAAAATGTAGGGGATTTCGAGATCGCCAGCCACTCGCTGAATGGCTTCGGCCATCTTGAACGCGTGGCTCTCAGACTCGATGACGCACGGACCGGCAATGAGAAAAAGCCTGCCAGAGCCGACCTGCACCTGCCCGATTTCAAACGAGCTGCTCACGAAGTGATTCTACCGTGGGCGGGGGACGGTGGACCGTGGTCAGAGGATGAATGCCGCACAAACTGAGTTCCCACCCCTGGCAGAAAAATCCGCCGTGGTAGACGCGCCAAGGATGGGACACTCGCTCAAAGTAGAGCGAGGGCTACCCGGTGTGGATGCGCGACCATTCCCACAGTGCGCGATCGAGCGTGCGCAAAGGCGTGGGGGCTGGAAGCTCGTTGAGCGGCTTGACGACGTTGCTTTCGGCAAGGCGCTTGCAGAAGTCGAGATACTCCTCGTAGAAGTGAACGTCATGACGCGCGTGGCCGAGAGCCTCGAGCGTGCGATAGTCCAGCACCGTGTAGCGCTCGGGGAAGATCGCGGCCAGAACGGCCGACGCCACGGCGATGTCAACGCCGTGCAGCTCAAGCAGGGCCTTGACGGCAGCTTCCGTTGAGGATTCAGGCGATGCGGCCACAGCCAGCACCTGCCGGATCTTTTCGTTGCTGTTGCAGATCAGAACTTGCACAGCGCGCTCCGACTTCCAGCGCACGATCGCTTCCAGATTGGCCAGCGAGTAGTCTCCGTTGCGAATGGCTTCCCCGGCCTCGAAGGCTGCCTTTTCAAGCTCGTGCTCCTTCTCGCCGGCGGTTTGCCAGTATTGCTCTGCCAAGTCTTGCAACTCCGCTTCAGCAGGCTGAAGCTGGAAATAGGCGACCATTTTTAATTGCCATCCTTTCGATTCTTATGCCCAAAACTTAGACACGATAGGCCCGGCGGGAAATCATTGTCAATAACCCGGAGGGTAGTTTTTCTAGGTGAGTACCGGACTGGTCCATGAGACGCTTGCGGACGGGAGACGGGCTCTGCGGAAAGCTGTGGATGAAGCTCTTTTTCATCAAGATTTCTTATCAAATGCTGGCTCGTATTAGACGCTTCCGTTGGTAGTAGACGCAACCTTCGATGAATTCGCTTCAATACAGGTTGGATTGGTAAAGAATGTTTCGAGAAAAACGGCCAAGCCGGCGCGGGCGCGGGAGGATCATCAGGGGAAAGCGTGGCCTAGCCACTGTAACTATCTAATACTAAATAACTTACATTTAATACCATTTCTTATGGTAAAATGGCATGATGAATGCCATTGTAGAAATCGACCGTGCCGGCCGGATCGTGGTACCCAAGAAGTTCCGGGATGCGCTGCAACTGAAGCCGGGGACACGGCTCCGGGCAGAGCGGCATGGCGATAGCCTGACCTTAACGGCTGCGGAACCCGAGGCCCAGCTTGTCATCGAAAATGGGACCCCCTTGATTTTCTCCGTCGACCGGTCGCAACCGCAAAAGATAACGGTCGAAATGGTCAATGAGTCCATCGCGCAAATGAGGCTGGAGCGCGAGCGTCGCATTCTTGGCCTGGACATCGGCGTCGATCAGGAGGGAGAGTGATCTTTCTCGACACCTCCGTGCTCGTTGCAATCGCGCAAGTCGACCATCTTCATCATGTCCGAAGCCGGGAGTTATGGAACGGCTGCCAGGCAGGAGAAACCGCCGTAAGCTCCCACACACTGGCAGAGTTCTACAGTTCGGTCACGTCGATGCCACCAGGGATTCGCGTGTCAGGGCGCGATGCGATGTTGGCGCTCGAAACGTTTCTGCGAAGAGTCGCTCCGATCGCTCTCACCGCAGATGAGTACATCGAAACGCTAAAGGGCTGCGCGACCGCGGGCCTCATGGGAGGCACGATTTACGATGCGCTGCATGTCGCCTGCGCACGCAAGATCGACGCCGAGTGGATCTATACATGGAATACTCGGCACTTTCACAGGACCGCGCCGGACTTGGCCGAACGGATTCTGGAACCGTGAGAGATTTGATATTTTGGCGCCACTGACCGTAGAAGGGAACATGGAGAATCAGAAACGCTCTGGTTTGGTTGGATTTTTGCAACGTAATCCATAAATCCATATATATGCTATTATGCATTTATGCGAACAACCGTAGACATCCCCGATGAAGTGTACAGGGCAGTTAAAGTGCTGGCCGCCGAGCGCGGCACAACTGTCCGAGAACTGGTTCTTGAGGGACTGGAGACCGTGATGCGGAATAAGCCCGGGACCCCAAAGGACCAGAGTTGCCGAAGACGCCGCGCTGGCAGACGGCGGCTTAGAGGTCAGTCAGGAACCAGCGATGAGCGTTATCGGGTTCCCGTGAGCCTTGATTGGAACTGAGATCAGCGGACGATTCGCTTCCGAGCGCAAGACAGGTTCGGTCAAACTGAGTCTTCAGGGTCGTGAAACCTGCGCTTTAATCTTCCTAGCCATCCAGAAGCCTTCCTTTACCCGACGACATAAAACACGATGATGCCGAAAACGATCCCAAAGTGGGAGGCCTTGAGCCTGAGTGGCCCAAGACGGAAGGATCGGTATCAGGCAGATGCCAGAGCTCAGGCTCTGCGCTGACCAGCGCCAAGAACGGGATATGCGGCGCAAGCAGCGTCGCCATGTACTCTGGGATCGCGAAAGATTGCCAAGAAATCGTCCGAATCCTTGAAGGAGAGGCCACAAGTGCGATAGCAGAACACAAATCACGATGTACGCCACTGTCGACCCCGACTGTCTAACTCCACGGCATAGCTGTTGAGACGGAAAATACAGCACGGCAGAAAACAATGACGGCAATTACATGGGACCAGCGCGACGATCCCTCTTATGGGATCTCTGCTCACCTTTTCTGAGGATCCCTGCGCCTCTTCGGTTTTTTGTTCTGCGGTATCGAGGTCTTCGAACATTGCGCGCCCTCGCGATCCCAACTGGACGTCTACTGCACGACCTGGCTCGCCACCGACTCGATCTGCGACCGCTGCAAGCGGTGCCTGTAGCTGGCTTTGATGAACTCGTGGAACAGCGGGTGGGGCTCGAGCGGCTTCGATTTGAATTCGGGGTGGAACTGGCAGCCAAGGAAATACGGATGGCCGGGGATTTCGACGATCTCAACGTAGGTCTGGTCCGGCGTGCTTCCTGAGATTCGCAATCCGGCGCCGGTCAACAGCGCCTCGTATTCGCGATTGAACTCGTAGCGGTGGCGGTGGCGCTCGCTGATTTCTTTTTGTCCCCCATACGCGCTGGCCGCGAGCGAGTCTTCCTGCAGGATGCAGGTCCATGCGCCCAGTCTCATCGTCCCGCCCATCTCTTCCACTCCCAAAAGTTCACGCAGCTTGTAGATGATGCGGTGCTCTGTTGCCGGGTCGAACTCGCTGGAGTTCGCGTCCTTAAGGCCGCAGACGTTGCGCGCAAACTCAATACACGCGGTCTGCATGCCCAAACATATCCCAAAGTAGGGCACGTTCTTCTCGCGCGCGTAGCGGATGGCGTTCAGCATGCCGTCTATGCCGCGCTTGCCGAATCCGCCCGGAACAAGAATGCCGTCGAAGCTTTCCAATTGCGATTCGTAGCTGCGATCGTCAGGGCCTGACGACTCCAGCCCCTCGGCCTCGATCCAGTGAATCTTCAACTTCAAGTTCTCTGAAATTGCCCCGTGGGTCAGCGCTTCCTTGAGCGATTTGTAGCTGTCCTCGTACTCCACATATTTGCCGACGATTGCGATGTTGACCTCGTCCTTGGGGTGGTAGCAGCGTTCGACGAGTTCGCGCCAAAGCGTGATGTCAGCGTCGGGCGCGTCTTTGTGCAGATATTTCAGAACAAGCGCGTCGACGCCCTCCTCTGCAAAACCGATGGGCACTTCGTAGATAAACGGCACTGTCTTGGCGCCGATCACGGCCTTTTCTTCCACGTTGCAAAACGCTGCAATCTTCTGCTTGATGTCGCGGCTGAGCGCACGGTCGGAGCGGCAAAGCAGAATGTCGGCCTGGATGCCAATCGAAAGCAGTTCCTTGACGGAGTGCTGCGTGGGCTTGGTTTTGAGTTCCTGCGCCGCGGCGATCCATGGAACGAGCGTGACATGGACGAACACCGTGTTCTCGCGGCCCAGTTCCTGCCGCATCTGGCGGATGGCTTCAAGGAACGGCAGCGATTCAATGTCGCCGACCGTTCCGCCGATTTCAACAATGGTCACGTCCGCGCCGTTCGACGCCACCTTGCGCATCGCGTTCTTGATTTCGTTAGTGACGTGCGGAATGACCTGAACGGTTTTGCCCAGGTAGTCGCCGCGTCGCTCTTTCAAAATAATTTGCTCGTAGATGCGGCCGGTGGTGTAGTTGTTGTCGCGCGACAGGGGCGCGTGGGTAAAGCGCTCGTAATGCCCGAGGTCGAGATCAGTCTCGGCGCCATCGTCGGTGACGAAAACTTCGCCGTGCTGAAACGGCGACATCGTGCCGGGATCGACGTTGAGGTAGGGATCGAACTTCATCAGGTTCACGCGAAGGCCGCGGCTCTCAAGCAGACAACCGATCGAAGCCGCCGCGAGCCCCTTGCCTAAACTGGACACAACTCCGCCCGTCACAAAGACGTACTTTGCCGACATCGCTGCAACCTCGTCACTAAGTTTTTGGGATTGGCCGTACCTGGTGGGCACATTCAAGTATGGCAGAGGTCGGGCTGCGGCGAAAGAGGAAATTTTGGTCAAATTAGGGCCAGATGGGATAGCGCCCCTCTTAACGATATTGGAATGAGGGCGTTGCGGCTGATTTGCTGGGCCATGCGCCATCGGGTTTACGATGCTCTCGGGGACGAACTGCGATGACCAGCAAGATTGAGGTGGTGAAGACCGACATCACGACCCTCACTGTCGATGCGATTGTGAACGCAGCCAATGAATCCTTGCTCGGCGGAGGTGGCGTGGACGGCGCGATTCATCGTGCGGCGGGACCGGAGCTGTTCGACGAGTGCTATCAGATTGGCGGCTGCCCGACCGGCGAAGCCCGGCTGACCAAGGGCTACAAGCTGCCTGCAAAGTTCGTGATTCACACAGTGGGGCCGGTCTGGACGGGCGGCGAGCGCAACGAACCCGAGCTGCTGAAAAGCTGCTACCAGTCCGTCTTCAAAATTGCACGGGAAAACGGGATCAGGTCATTGGCGCTTCCGGCGATCAGTTGCGGCGTGTACCGGTTTCCCGTGGAGCGGGCGGTGAAGATCGCGGTGAGCGAGACGGTGGCGGAGCTGGTCTCGAGCGATGCGATTCAAAAAGTGATCTTCGCCTGCTTCGGGGACGAAATCTTTCAAGCCTACCAAAGAGCCGTGGACGCGATTTCATAGTTGTCCATGGAGCAAACAAAGCGGGCAGACTTTGGCGGCCTGCCCGTTTCAAGTTTCTACCATCAAATTCTGTTCAGATTAAAAGTTAAACGTCACCTTCGCCGTCAGCGCGCGCGGAGTCACGTAGTGCGTGCCGCTGAAGGTGGAGAGGAAGTTGTAGAGCGCAAATTTGTTGGTAACGTTGATCGCGGTCAGGTCGAGGTCGGTCTTGAAATGCTCCGTCTTAAACAGGTTGGTCTTGCCAACCGAAACATCAAAAAGACTACGCGGCGCAATGCGCGGCGGGTTGTGGTCGTCGTTTTCGGTTCCCGGCGCTGGAATGGAAACCAGCGTAGATGAATATTGGGAGGGAGCGCACGATTGGAAGCCGGCGGTGAGGGTGGCTTTGATGCCATTGCAGGTAAGGCCGGCCTCGGCCTGCTGATCGAAGGTCAGGCCGCTCAGGTCGACCGGCGTTGTCGTGTCGGTAGCGAAGGGCACCGCGCCGGCGACGAGACCCGAGTCGTAGCGCCAATTGAACCCGCTCCATAGACCGTTGAACCAACTGCCATCGTGAGAGACCGTGTACTGGAGGTGCGTGGTTTCGTTGAATTTTTCGTCGTGATCGATACGGAATGGGCTCCCGCCCTGGCCCACGGTCGCGCCGGCTCCCGCCGACTGTGGGGGGAAGAAGCGGGCGGCCACCGAGGAAGTGACGAGATAGGCGCTGAAGTGGTGGAAATCGGGAACTTCAGCATTCAGCGCATAGCCCGGAATCTTGGAGTTATGCCAGTCGATGGGGAAGAAGATCGGTGTGTTGCCAAGGATGCTGAAGTCGAAAGCGTTGTGGGTGTACTTCCAGATGTACTCGCCGCTGACCACCAGATTCTTGCCCACAGCCTGCTGGAATCCGGCATGGAACTCGTTGCGGAAACCCGGCTGAAGCGTTCCGGAAACGCCTGGAGAACACGCGAGGAGCGGCGACAGCACGACGTCGGAACACCCGTTGCTGGATAGCACGAGGTTTTCGTTGAACGGTGTTTCCAGGGTGCGCGCATAGGAAATGCGGAGCACGGTGGCTGATGGCTTGATGTTGTAAGCGACGCCCACACGCGGCTCGGGTTGCTTTGTAGTAGCGAGGCCGTTGTAGAAATCCCCGCGCATGCCCAGGTTGAAGTCCCAGTTGCCCGCCTTGATTTCGTCTTCAATATAGAGGGCGAGTTCTTTTACGTCGGTGTGTCCGAAGAAGTGATAGTCGCTGCCGCCGCGGGTAAGGTCGTAGGGGGCCAGGACCGGGAGATAGTTGCCATTCGGGAACGAAGTTACCCCATCACAGTCGGATGGAGTGGCGTACCCCGGCAAAGGATTGCCATCGACGTCCACGCACGGCGAGTCGTAGGTGGGGCCTACGACGCCGAGGTTGTCGTGCTCACGCAAGAAGGTCTGTTCGTAGAGGGCGCCGGCTTTGATGTTGTGATGTCCGCGGACATAGGTGTAGTCAGAGTGGACTCCGGCGTTGGTGAGCGTGCGGTACTGGGAGATGGATGAGGTCTGAATCGGTCCGAGGTCGGCCAAAGGATTGCCGCTAGGGTAGTAGTTGTAATCGTCATTGCGGACATACCCGCCAAAGTTAAGAACCGAGTTGTTGCTGATGACGTGGGTGTACGTGGGGGAGATGTTGAAAGTCCCGATCTTGGAACGTTGGTCGGTATTGCCGGTGTTCATGAACGTCGGGTTAGCGCTGGCCCCGCCGCCAGTGCCGGCGCTGCCATTGATCACGTTCTGCACGTTCAGGTTGTCGTACGCGTTGGGGTTCTGGAACCAGGAGCGGCTGTAGTTAAAGTCGAGGTGAATCGAGTCGGCAGACGAAAAGCTGTAATCGACGCGATCAAAGAAATTCTCCTCATTGCCCTTGTCGTGAAAGACAGAGAACTCGGGAGGATCGAGAAAGCGGCCGGTGTTGAGAGCGTCGGCCTCGATGAAGTTGCCCCAGCTTTTTCCGCCATACGAGAGATCGAAGCCCCCCGTCGCCGACCCGAAAGACCCGTAGGATGCGGAGATATCGCCTGTAGGTTTGGTGACGCCCTGTCCGGAGCGCGTGGTGGCTACGATGACGAGACTGGTCTTGTCGCCGTATTCGGCGGGCGGCGCGCCGCTGATGACCTCGATGGACTGAATCGAGTTGGACGGCAGCTGGTTGGAGAAGATTTTGCTCTGCTGGTCGGTGATGGGCTGGCCGTCAACGGAAAAGGAGTTGGAGGCGTGGTCGCCGAGACCGTGGAAGAGGCCATTGGAGTCGGCGGCAACTCCGGGGGTGGTAAGCGTCACAAGGGAACTCAGCGTGGAGGATGCGCTCTCCAACGGCACCTTGTTGAACAGGTCGCGGTCCACATCCACGTGGAATGTGGGGTCATCTTCAATGAGGTCACCGCCGGACTGGACGGTGACGGTCTGGCTGGCGCCGGCAATTTGGCAGAACGAGCTTGACGCTGATTCCCACCGAGGAGCGGATCTCAACACTTTGGACTAGAGTGGGCAAATCCTTTGGCAGAGACTTCGATCTCTGTATGGGTTAAAGGGAACATTGGAGAAACGTGAACTGGCCCGCTGCGTCGGTGGAGGTGGTGCGGTCGAATCCGCTCACCGCGTTGGTGAGGCGGACGGTCGCATTGGGAATAACGGCGCCGGATGGGATCGGTGACGGTGCCGCGCACTGCGCCGGCATTTCCGCTCTGCGCTGAAGCTGCGAGCGCCGCGAAGGCGAGGGCAATAAGGGGAAGAAGGCGCGTCATCGCGCCGCGGGAAAACGTCATGGCATAATCTCCTGAACAATGGCTGAAAGATGAGAAGTGTTCCCGCGGGGCGTGCCGCCGCGGCGACCTCAGTGGAGGAGCATCGGTCCGTTTCACGATCAGTATTTGCAGATGCGGCCAAGCATCGCCCGATCGTTAGAACATTGGGTCGATACGAGGGCCTGAATGAAAACGGAGAGATGCTCTAGCAGGAGATGGGAGGGGGGCGGGTAAAGAGGGTGGAATGCCAATATCGGGTAACCGCACGAATTTCAAAAAACACCGGGGCGACGGTTTCGATCCTGACCAGGACAACCGCGATCAACATGATCACGATGGGCACAACCGACTGCATTGCGACGCACAGCGTGCAGTGGTCGGCATCGCTAGCGGATGCGTGGACGTGCATTACCTGGGCCACGGCTAGAAGCAAGAGCAAGACCAGGCATACAACGGCCGCCACTTTCAAAGCACTCTGCTTTGAACGGGAACCGCTACGTAAACCAGCCTGATATTTACTCAAAAGATCATCCTCAAAGAAATTCTACACGGAATATAAGTGTGCCGGAAGTCCTTACATTTCAACCCATTACCAGCCGCCTTGCAAGCAAGGAAGCCCGGCCGATCCAATTAGACGCTGGATTCCTTCGATTAGTGAGCCTTCTTTGCCAACTTTTCAGTCCAGCGAAGGATGCTTCAGAGCAGCTGCCCAACGATTCCCCCCTTTCAGGATTGAAGTGGTTCAGGTCGCGCTCCAGGAGCATATGGAGCCAGCGGAAAATTGCTTGGGCCTTTTTCATCGAATGGTGACGCCTTGACGATGCGCGTTGTGCGTCAAGGCTTCACTTCAACATGGGGAGTCTTTGGCTCAGCCGAATAATGAGATACCTCCCAGAATGCGAACAGGACGCCAAGACCCAATGCTAAAAGCAAAAGGGCGACGATACTGATGACTTCGCGGCGCTTCCATCGAATCTGTCTCAGCCGCCGCTTACTGCTTCTAGGGAAGGTAATCACTCGCGACATCAGGGCCTCCACTAAGATGGCTGACGGATGCCGAAATGTGAGGGCGGCATCCTCTGCGCGTTGGGGGGATAGTTCCGTTTCTTTGTCAGCCTGCGGGGTACACCGATGCCTCGTTAGCCGAAGGCGAGGACGGCGGACGGAATCAGACTGAGAATAGGAATCGGAAAGGTGTGTTAGCAGCCGGCGGGAGGGGGGCGACTGAAGAGAGTAGGATGCCAGTCTCGACAAATGGTGCGAACTTCACGCGACGTCAGCGCGGTTGTTCCGATCCTGACGAGGAGGACCCCAGCGACGTACACCACAAAAGGCACTACCGAGTGCATCGCGGTGCAGAGCGGGCAATGGTCCGCATCGCTGGTGGCCGCGTGCACGTGCGTCACCTGGGCAACAACCAGCAACGCCAGCAGGACCAGACATAGAACTGCCACCGTCGGCAAAAAGCCGGGCAAGACGCCGCGTTTGCCGCGGAGAATTGTCTTAAGTCCTGCCAATCAAAAGCTCCTACCGATTCTAGTCACTTAAAAACAACTTACTTGTCTGAACGCTTCAACCCGGAGAGGTTGCACCAACGTCGCGATCGACTTAATGGCTCTCCTGAAGGAAATCTCACCGAACTAGACTTTCAAAACGTCCCCGTCGCGGGCGACCATCTGATAGAGCACCGGGTTCACAAAGAAACCAAGGAAAAGTCGCGAGATCAGGCCCGCGACAATCACGATGGCGAACGGCTTTTGCGTATCGGAGCCGATGCCCGTGGAAAGCGCCGCCGGCAGAAGTCCCAGACACGCAACAAGAGCCGTCATCATAATGGGCCGCAGCCGCAGCAACGACGCCTCGCGGGTTGCGGTGCGAATATCCATATTTTGCTCAAGCCGCAGCTTGTTGATATAGGAAACGAGAATCACAGCCGTCTCAACAGAAACGCCGATCAGCGCCAGCATGCCCAGCGCCGATGAGGCACTGAAGGCTGTGCCGGTGAGCTTGAGCGCAAGCAGCGCGCCTACCGGAACCGTGAGGATAACGCCAAGAACGATGACCACCGGAAATTTGAAGTTGTCATAAAGCGCAAACAGGATCATGAAGATGATGAGCACGGCCAGCGGCCCGATGAAGTACAACTGGCCTTTGGCGGCGAGAAACTCGTCGTACTCTCCACCCCAGCGTGAGCCGATAGCCGGGCGGAAGACTTTTTGAATGTCGGCGATGGCCTTTTGGCCGGCGTTCACTGAGCTCTCAAGGTCGCGGCCTTCAATGCTGTATTGCACGCCGATATAACGCGAGTTGTTTTCGCGGTAAATGAACGACGCGCCGCCCGCTTCATGAATGTTTGCCAGCGCGCTCAGGGGAATCTGCTGCCCTGAAGGTGTTCCCACCAGCAGGTTTCCGATCTGCTGCTCGTTCTCGCGGAACTCCGGCTTCATGCGCACAACAAGGTCGAAGAGTTTTTCGCCCTGGATAACCTGCGTTGCCGCCTGGCCGCCGACCGCCGCCTGCACAACGGCCTCAACGTCGGCAACATTGATGCCATAACGCGCGATCTTATCGCGATCGACGTCGATCAACAGGCTCGGCTGGCCCAGTTCCCTCACCACCGTCAGTTCGGTAAATCCAGGCACCTGGCTGAGCCTGCGTTTGATTTCGAGCGCGGTATTCTGCAGCACGTCGAGATCGGGGCCGTAGATCTTTACCGCGAGCGCGCTCTTCAGGCCGGTGAGCGCTTCGTCAACCGCATCTTCGGCGGGCTGCGTGAAATTGAAGATCACGCCGGGAAATGCCTGGAGCTGCTTCTGGATGTCCGCGGTCAGCTCCGCCTTGTCGTGGATAGGCCCGGACTTCCAGGAGGAATCGCCGTAAGGCTTCAGCCCCACATAAAACTCGTCGTTGAAGAAGCCGGTTGGGTCGGTGCCATCGTCCGGGCGTCCCAACTCGGAGCCGACATCGGTCACCATCGGGTACTTCAGCAGAATGTCGCGCACCTGCGGCGAAAACTTGCTCGCCGTGTCAAATGAAACCGTGTAAGGCATGGTGGCTCGAATCCACAAAGCGCCTTCATCCAGATGAGGCATGAACTCGCCGCCGATGAAGGGAATGAACAGGAGCGTGGCCGCAAAGATCGCGCGTGGCTGCGACCATCGTCGCCTTGGGGTGATCGAGGCACCAATCCAGCCACACTGCATACTTTTCGCTCACCCACTGGAAAGGCTTGTTCCGGGGCTCGTGGACGCGCTTCTTGAACCAGAACGCGCACATCACCGGAACCACAGTGAGGGTGAGAATCAGCGCGCCGACGAGCGCGATCGCGACCGTGTCCGCCATCGGCTTGAAGAGTTTTCCCGACGGGCCGCTGAGCGCGTAGATCGGCAGGTAACCGGCGATGATCACGGCGACCGAATAGAAAATGGGGCGGTCCACATCCTTGGCCGCGCTGAGAATCACTTCTTCAAGGTTGTAGTCCTGGCCTTCGCGCGCGCCCAGTTCGCGGAAGATATTCTCCACCATCACCAGCGTTCCGTCGATAAGGATTCCAAAGTCGATAGCGCCGATGGAGAGCAGGTTGGCCGGAATTCCTCGCGCGTGCAGAAAGATGAAGGCGAAGAGCAACGAGAGCGGAATGGTGAGAGCAACGATCACCGCAGCTCGCAGGTTGACAAGGAAAGCCATCAACACGAGCAGGACCAGGACCATTCCCAGAACCAGGTTGTGCTCCACCGTGTCGATGGTCAACTGCACCAGGTCGCTGCGGTCGTAATACGGGCGCACTTTCACGTCGGGCGGCAGGATGTGCTCATTCAGGTCCTGCGTTTTAGCCTCTACGCCTTTCAGCACGTTCTGCGTCTGCTCGCCGCGCCGCATCATGATGACGCCTTCAACGGCATCATCGGTCCTGTTGAAACCGAATTCACCGAGCCGGGGCGCATTGCCAATCACAACTTCGCCGATGTCGCCGATACGCACCGGCACGCCATTTTGAGTGCCCACGATAATGTTGGCGATATCGGAGGTATCGCGGACCAGCCCAATGCCGCGAACGTAATAGAACTGATCGCCCTGTGAGTAGAACCCGCCTCCGGCGTTGGAATTATTCAACGAAAGCTGCTGAATAACCGTGGGCACCGTGAGGTGGTAAGCGTAGAGCTTTGCGGGGTCGAGCAGAACCTGGTACTGCATCACTGTGCCGCCGAAACCGGAATCGTCAGCGACTCCCGGCACCTGCTTGTATGCGCGCTCGACGACCCAATCCTCGAATGTCTTCAATTCCTGCGGAGTACGGTCGGGGCTCTCCATGACATATCGGTAAACAAGACCGGACGGGCTTGCGAGCGGTGCCAGCGTAGGAGCGACGCCTTGCGGATACGTGACCTCGCTGAGCCGCTGAAAGACAACGTCGCGCGCAAAGTAGTCATCGGCGCCCTCGTTGAACGTGAGGATCACATCTGAAAGCCCATAGAGCGAGATGGAGCGCATGACCGTGAGCTTGGGAACCCCGTTCATCTCCACTTCAGTGGGCACAGTAACCAGCCGCTCAATTTCCTCGGCTGCATGGCCCGGCCACTGCGTGATGATCTCCACCATCGGCGGCGAGAGATCGGGGTATGCGTCCACCGGCATGTTGTGAAACGCGACTGCTCCCGCAATGCAAATCGCCGCCGCGAAAAACAGGACGATGGGCTTTTGGCGCAGCGCAAATTGAACGACACGATGAATCATCGAATCCTGTTCTCCCTAGAGCCTTCCATTGACTTTTGCGTGGACGGCGTTGCGAGCGAAAATCGGGCCAGACGAGGCGGAGGTCGATGGCTTTGGTGGCCCCAAGGTCGAGGCTGACAACGAAGTATGGCCCGACTTGCGTCGCAACCCGAAGGCCTGGGGCCAATTTTCCCCACCTCTTCGTCGCTCGTCGCTAGCAGACACCCGGTATACGTCACTCCTCGCTCCTTGATCTGAGAAATATTGGCGACCAGCGCCGCCCGCGGAAAAGTTAATGGCAGGCTCTAGTGCTGCAGCGAGTTCGCGAACTGCACAAACAGGCTGCCGTTGCCGGCCACCCGATCTCCAGCGGAAATGCCTTTCTCGATTTGCGTCTGTCCGCCCTGGATTTCGCCCAACACCACATCACGCCGGCTGAATTGGTTTGAGCCGCCGAGGACATATACGAACGGTTGGTTGTTGTCATCGCGCAACACAGCGGCATTGGGCACCGCCAGCGCATTGGCAATCACGCCGGCCGTCACCATCACCGTGCAGTACATCCCCTTCTTCAACTTTTCGCCGGGATTGTTGACCACGATGCGCGCCTGCAGCGTTCTGGTGTTTGGATCGAGCGCGGGCGAGATATACGAAATCTTTCCGTTGAAGCTGTCAGGATACGCATCGGTCTGCACAACAACCTCATCTCCGCCGTGGACATATTGCAAATCTGCCTGGTAGACATTCGCCAGAATCCACACATTGCTCAGGTTGGAGATGGTGAAAGCCTGCGTTTGTCCCGCTTGCACCACTTGTCCCGGAGAGACCAGCCGCTCAACGACTTCGCCGCCGATCGGAGCCAGCACCGGAATCTGCGCGGACGAAGGCGTCTTTGCCAGCTCATCCGGATTCTTGATTCCGAGAATCTTCAAGCCCTGCTCGGCGGCATTCAGGTCAGCCTGTGCCTGGCTGCGGTCCGATTCAGCCTGCTCCAGATCGCGTTCCGCAATCGCATGGTTTTGGTAGAGCAGCTCAGCACGGGAATAATACTTCTGCTCCAGGCGGTAGGAGTCCGCCGCCTTCAAATAGGAATCCAGGAGCTGCGCGTAATCCGGGCTGCTGACCTCAAGCATGGGCTGCCCGACTCTGACATGGTCGCCGGGCACCACCAGAATGCGGCTGACCGGCCCGCCCACCTGCGTGATCACCGGCGCGGTATTAAAGGCGTTGTAATCCACCGCCCCCGTGAGGCGAAGCGTGTGCTTCAGCGCGGCCGTTTCCACCGTGACCACTTGCACGTGCGCCATCTGATCCTCGGGAATCGTAAACAGTTGCGGGCCGCCGGAGGAATCATGCGAATACGACGTCATGTGTTCCGCGGGTTCGCCGCTGTTCGAGTGGCATCCGGCAAGCGGAATAAGAATCGCCAGGGCAAGCGCGCCGGCTGTGGCAATCGAGATTCGCAAGACAGGCAATCGAGAGAGAGGCAAATGAATTTTCATGGCAAACTCCTGGTTCCAACGGCTTCGCGAAGCTGCTCAAGCGCCGTCAAATATGACGCCAGCGCCTGGCGATAGCCGAGTTGCGTAGCCCGGTAGCTGCGCTCCGCATCGAGAAAGTCGAGCAAGCTGGCGGCGCCGTGGCGATACGCGTAGTCGGAAATATCCCGCGATTGCTGCGCTTCATCGAGATAGCCGGAGCGATAGAGTGTAACGACCTGATCGTTGGAGTGAACGCTTTCGTACGCGTCCTGCACATCGGTCAACACCTGTCCGCTGGCGAACTTCTCCTGCTCCTGCGCCTGCGTGATTCCAAATCCGCTGCGCGCAATCTCTCCCTGGTTGCGGTCGAAGATCGGCAACTGCATTTGCCCGAAAAGCGAAACCTGGTTCAGATCGCTGATGTGCGTGTAATTGATTTGGCCGGTCACATCTCTTTTGCCGATGGCCTTCTGCAAATCGTGCTGGCTATTCGCCGCGGCCACTCCTAACTGCGCTGCGCGCAAGTCTGGCCTGTTTTTGAGCGCCGCCGCCTCAAAATCTTCGAGCGCGCCCGCTATCGGCTGGTAATCGAACGATGCGGCAATGTCGTAATCCTGCGCGACCGATTCATATCCCAGCAACTGCCGCAGGTCAGAAAGTCCCTGCTTCCGCGCAAGCTCGGCCTGCGAAACATCCATCTGGAACTGAAGCGCCTGGAGCTTGACTTTGAGCAGGTCGTCCTCGCCGATGTCTCCTGCCTTGTAGCGCGCTTGAGTAATATCCACCGTGTTCTGGAAGCTCTTCATGTCCTGGTTGGCAAGCTCCAGGGTCGACTCCGCAAGTTCAATGGCGATGAATTCCGACGCCACATTAAAAGTGAGCGTGCGCTCCGTATCGGCTACCTGCGAACTCGTCTGGGCAGTCACGTCCCTGGCTGCCTGCAGGCGGTGCTGGCGTTTTTGGCCGCGCTCAAACAGATAGCTCACGCCCAGATCGAATTGCGCCGTATTGTCGATGTAGCCGCTGCTGAACTGGTCGGGCTGGAAGATCGGCAGGAACTGCGCGTCACCCAGAAGCACCGGATCGGGCCGGAGATTGGCGGTGATTTCCTCGGCCTGGCTTTGCTGGATCGTAGTGCGCGCGGCCTGCAGGCTGTGATTGTGCTGAAGCGCCATCTGGATCGCCTCGTCGAGCGAGACGGTTTGTCCGCCCGAACTCTGCGCAAGCGTACTGGCCGGTGGAGGCGGCGATTGTCCCGGCTGGGGCGGAGGTTGAGCCCCTGCGAATCCAAAGAAAAGCAACGGAACCAGCGAAACAGAACAGCGCAAATGGTGCGGACGCATAAACTTTCTCACTTCTGCATGGCTAAGAAAACGGAACGCCTGCCGCGAGTCGAGCTTTCGCGGCTTCCTCAGTGCGTTTCGGGAGCATCGGTCCGTTTCAAAATCAGGATGTGCAAATGCTGCCGGGCATCGCCCCATGAGTAAAGCAGTGGGTCGATGCGAAGGCCTCAGATGGAAACGGAGAGATGCTCTAGCAGGAGGCGGGAGGAGGGCGAATGAAGAGGCGAATTTGCCGCTGGCGGGCAACGACGCTCGGTTCGGTCTGGGGAGTGGAGGCTCCCAATTGCACGATGGTGATGACAGCCGCCGCCGCGGCAATCGGCACAGCCGTGTGCATCACGATGCAAAGCTGGCACTGATCCGCGTCCGATTGGCTGGAGTGCAGATGCGTGACCTGCGCTATGGCCAGAGTCGCGAGCAGGACCAGACAGACCATCGCCACGGCCGGCAATAAGCCGGACGACATGCGCCCCTGGGCGCCGCGCTTGCCGCGAAAAATGGTCTTGAGTCCTGTCAATCGATCGAACCTTCGGGTCCCATTCTACAGAAAGCCTTCATCGGATTGGACGCTTGAAGCCTGGCCCGGTTGTACTTAAGTTACCATTCCGGCCGCGCGCGCCAGAGAAACTGGGCAGCGGCCCGGGAAAAAACGCCAATCAAGTACGAGCGTCTAAACTAAGTTGCCATGGTCCGTTTCATGCAAGTTACGCGAGATTGGCGCATGCCGGCGCTTTCGCTGGCCATTCTCCTCGTCGCGCCAACGGCTATTGCTGCGCAAAACGCCCCGCAGAGCGTGACGATCCAGACGGCACCGAGCCCACCGAAGGATCAAAGCTCGAAACCGCTGCCTCTGAAGCCCGCCGTTCCCGGCACTGGAAGAAATCTGCGACTGATCCTGAAGGACGGGTCCTTCCAACTGGTGCGCGATTATCAAATCGTGGGCGACCGCGTCCGTTATCTCTCACAGGAGCGCGGCGAGTGGGAGGAACTGCCGAAAGACCTCGTCGATTGGGACGCGACAAACAAGTGGGCCAGGGAACACGACGAACTGGTGGATGAGAATTCATCGGCGGCGATGAAAGAAGCTGCGGACATCGATGCGGAAGAAACGGCGGAGCGCGCCGACGAAAAGGCGCGCATGCCGCAGGTAGCTCCCGGTGTGGAATTGCCCGACGAAGACGGCGTTTTTGTGCTGGACACATTTCACGGCACGCCCGAGCTGGTGGAGCTGCAAGGCGAACGACCTCTCCCTCAACACCAAAAATCGCAAGGGAGTTGCGGTGCTGAATCCGCTGGCGTCGCAGCGGGCGAGCCTGGAGATGCAAGGCCCGAACGCCAGGGTGCATCTGCACGTGAACGATCCGGTCATTTATCTTTCGCTGGGAGTCGACGATCAAACCGAGCCGGCGCTGACGCATCCGCTCACCGTGAATACAGGTGGCGCAAAGGCTGTGAACGCTGGCAAGCATGGCGCGCACTCTGCGCAATCTGGCTTCGTGATCGTGCGCGTCGACGAGCGGCAGCAAGTGCGGATTGTGGGCGCAATCCACGTGAGCCCGATGGGGAATGTGACACAGGACGAGGACACAATCCCCACCAAGGCGGAAGTTCTGCCGGGCAAGCACTGGCTCAAGATTGAACCGGCGCAGACGCTGACCATCGGCGAATACGCGCTGGTTGAGATCATCTCTCCCTCGGACATTAGCGAATCGGTCTGGGATTTTCGCGTAGACCCGCGGCTGGGCGATAATCCCGGCGCCATCGGGCCGATCCTGAATTCAGGGAATAGGCAGTAGCCAGTTACCAGTCAGGAATCGCCGATAGGGATCTCCCCTCCGCTTGTCATCCCGAGGAGCCTGCCACAGCAGGCGACGAGGGATCCGCGGTTGCTTTTTAGGAACCCCTCCGGTCAAGTGCCCGGCGGTAATCGGCAGGTTCCACGTCGTACCATTCGCGGCTAAGGCCGGCCTAGGTCGGGTTGACGGATTCGATGAGCGGGATCTTTTTCGAGCGTCGCCAGCCCTTGATTTCCTTCTCCCGGTCAATCGCACTTTGCACGTCCTGGTGGCGCTCGAACCAGACGAGGCGATCACAGTTGTAGCGCGCGGTGAATCCCTCGTGCTCCCTCCATTTGTGCTGGAAGACACGCTTGAAGAGATCGCCAGTCACTCCGACGTAGAGTGTATGGCTGCGGCTGGCCATCACGTACGTGCAATAGGATCCCTCGTGCATGCGCTGATCCTACGCTGAGGGGTTCGAATGGAATGTGACGAGGAACAACCGCAGATCCCTCGCTGCGTTCGGGATGACAACGGTTCTGTAGGCCCCGTGCGAATCTCCGCCCATCCGTCAGATACTCACCTGCACCCCCCTACACCGCAAGCTTTGCCTGCCGGTGGCGCCGGCTGACGATGTAGTGCGCGAGCAGGATTGAAGCGACAACAGCGCTCAGCACGGCGTCCGTCGCCGGCATGCCGCGCGGCCCCCATAGCGCATAGCCGCGCCCGTCGAGCCAGATCATATAGACCACCGGAACATTGGCCAGCGAATTCACGATGGAGTAGCGTCCGCTGCCGCTCTTGCCGGATGCGCCCATCATTTCCAGAATGACAGCCGTGGTCAGCGCGTAACATGCGCCCACCGTGAACAGATACAAAATGGTCCCGGCGATGTACACAGACGGGCGCAGTGGACCGATTGCAAAAATCGCCACTGTTGCGGCATTGATGATGGCGCAAACAAGGAAGGCTGTCGGCGCGCGCACTTTGACCGGGATCAGCGAGGCGGCGAGCGCTCCGCCGGAAGTGAGCAGCGCGCCTCCGACTCCGTTGATCCACGCCACCTGCTGTCCTGTGACGCCATAATCGCGCGCGAGTTCGCCCAGCAGGCCGATCATCGCGCCCGATCCGCCCGGGCCGCCGACGATCAGCATGTAAGGAATGGCCTCCCAGCGCCAAAACGTGGCTTTGCATTCATGCAGAATGCGAGCGGCGGTCTCCCGCAGCGTGTGCTCGCTGATCACTGGCTCTGACGGAGCTTCAAACGCGAACAACGCCGGCAACACGATCATGGCAGCTACGATGAGTCCGAGAACGCCGAGCGAAACGCGGCCGGCGAGCGATGCGATGGCAAACACCGCGACTGCGCCGATGGCGAGCGAACCGACCTGATAAAAACTACTGGCCCAGCGCCGGTTCACTTCGCTGCGTAACGTGGCCATCATTCCGCCGCATGCGGCGGGGCTCAGAACAGCGATAGACGCCGCGAGAAACAAAAGCACCACACCCCAGGTAGACCCCAGTCGCGGCAGATGAAATGCAAATGCAACGGTCGCCGCAGCCGCTACCGCCGCTACCAGGAGCCATGCGCGCCGCTGCAACCAGAAATCGGTGATGGGGCCCCAGAGGAAGTAAATGGCATGTGGAAGAGCAATCAGCGCGCTGATGCTGGCGGCGCGTCCGGGATCGACACCCTCATTGCGAAGCAGGAATGTAAGCGCGCCACTCACCAGGCCAAGTGAAATCACCGCGTCGGGCGCGATCAGGAACGCAAACAGCCACGGCCGCTCGTGCGGCGTCGCCGGGGACTGGCAACTCGACCTCCGACCCTGCCGCTGGTGGCATGAGACTTAGCCTAGCATCCGGCGGTGGTTGTTCCGGATCATTCGGGCCTGCCGGATTCGCACTCGTGGATTGCGCTACTTTCGCCTTTTTCTCGATTCCCTCGTGCTGGTCTTTCGGCTATTCTGTGCCCTAAGTTCAGTTGCGATGAGCTTGCGAAGCCAGGCATGCGCGGTGTCGTTGTCTCTCTGCCGATGCCAAACCATCCGCAGAACGAACGGCGGCAATCCAAGCGGTTCGGGGCAGGACCTCAGATTGAGGCCTGCGCCGAATTTCTGAACAACAGATTCCTGGATGCATGCCACAAGGTTGCTCGACGAAACGGCGTGCAGCACGGATAGGCAATGCGGGAGCGCCAGTCTGAGGCGGCCGCCGGAGTCCTCTTGCAGCGAGCTCGTTATCGATTAACCCCCAAAGCTGATTGCGATAGATGACCGCCGCATGATCCAGCCTGGTGAACCGGTCAAGCGTAAGCTTGCCCTTCCACATGGAATGACCGCGCCGCGCAATTACGACGTTCTTCTCCTCCGAAATCGATTCCATCACGAGGCCTGGCGCCAGTTGACGCGAATCCGGAAAATAACCAATCGCGAGGTCAAGGGCTCCATTGCGAAGCTCGCTTTCGGGCACTGTGAACAACCAATCGAGCCGCCGGGTCTGCATTTGCAGTTCACCTGAAAGCATGGATCGAGCGAGCAATGGCGCCAGGCGCAATTCCACGTCATCGCTCAACCCGATCCGGAACCGGTGCGCGCTTACGGAAGGATCGAAGGAGTGCGGTGCTTCGAAGGTCTGCCGGAGCTGAGCAAGAGCAGATCGTATCGGTCCGGCGAGCTGGTCGGCGCGGGGAGTTGGCATCATGCCCTGCCCAGTCCGCACAAACAGAGGGTCTCCCAAGACGGGTCCGCAGCCGTGCGATGGCATTGCTGAAGGCCGGTTGGCTGAGCCCAACCTGTTTTGCGGCCCGGCCCACATGCCGCTCGTCCATCAGCGCTTCAAATGCAACCAGGAGGTTGAGATCGATCCCACTGATATTCACACTATGAATATTACATATTATGTATATCCATTTCACAAATAGCTTAGCGATGCCTTATACCAGCAGTATGTTTACGCGTGCTGCTCTCCTCGCGTTCCTCCTCGTTGCAGCGGCCCTCACTGCGACCGCCGCCCCTGCTTCAGAAACAACCTCCCTTCAGGTCTTCAAGCAATGGCTCGACGCATTCAATTCGGGTGATTCAGCCCGGATTACCGCGTTCTGGCAGAAATACGGGCGCAACGGAGCCGAGGATCGCGTTGCAGGCGATCTGCGCCTCCGGACCATGACCGGAGGGATGACCATTTACCGAATAGAGGAAGATACGGACACTCATCTGGTGGCGTTGATGAAGGAGAGTCGAGGCGTCTATTCCGAATCTACGTTGGATCTGGCGTCAGTAAATCCCTCCCGTGATCGCAGGCATGATGGGGCACCCGGTACCGCCGCCGGAGGGCTCGGGAAATCCGGCTGCCAGTGACGGCGAGCTTGCCAATCAGGTGCGGAAGCATGTGGCTGCGATGAATGGGCCGGACGCGTTTTCAGGGGCAATCCTCATCGCCCACAACGGCAAAATCGTACTCGATCAAGCGTGGGGCATGGCGGATGAGACCAACCACATCGGGAACACCGTCGACACGCAGTTCTGTATCGGCTCCATGAACAAAATGTTCACCGCGGTGGCTATCCTTCAGCTCGTTGAACACGGAAAGCTCGCGCTTGATAAGCCGATTGCCACCTGGTGGCCCGATTATCCGAATCGCGACCTCGCCTCGCGTGTCACGATTCGAGAACTGCTCAATCATACCGGCGGCACGGGAGACATCTTTACTCCGGAATACGAAGCGCATCGCGAGGACACGCGCTCGCTTGCAGATTACGTCAAACTCTTTGGAAGCCGGCCCGTCGCCTTCGACCGGGCTCCCGCATGGAGTACTCCAACTACGGCTTCATCCTTCTTGGTCGAATCATCGAGCTTGTGAGTGGCGAGCCTTATCAGAAATACGTCGAGGAGAATATCTATCAGCCTGCGGGGATGATGCACACCGACTCGCGTCCTGAGGCCGATCATGCAAGCGGCCGCGCCATCGGCTACACCCCTGGGCAGAATGGACTGGTACCCAACACGGACGGGATGCCCTGGTCGGGCACTTCAGCCGGAGGGGGATATTCCACGGTCCGCGACCTTTTTCTTTTCGCTGAAGCTCTTCAATCCGGCAAGCTGTTGGCCCCTGAACTTCTGCGGGAGGCAACGCAAGCGAGTCCCAGGCGCCCGGATTATGGAATGGGCTTCTACGTGCTGCCGGATGGAGGATACGGGCACGGCGGTGGCGCACCTGGAATCAACGGCGAACTGCACATCTTGCCCCATAACGGTTACGTGCTTGTGGCTCTCGCGAATCGGGACCCACGAATGGCTTCTAATATGGTCGATTTCATCACCTGCAATTCTGCCCACCCACGATGCGGACTCAAATAACCCCGCTTTATAGGCTTCAGGAAATCCGTAAGCGCGCTCCAAATAGTTCTTAAAAAACGCCTTAGCCGCCATCGGGAACCAAAAGCGGAGCCGTTCCACAATGGCACCGAGCCTCCAGCCTCCCACCAATGCGGGATACCAAACCCTCCCACGCCTGGGCTAAGCTCAATCGATTACCGCGGGAGAACTATGAACACGCCGGTCCACGATTACTACGAGTTCCTGCAGATCAGCCCCAACGCCGACGCTGAAACGATCCACCGTGTCTACCGGTTCCTGGCAGCGCGGCTGCACCCTGACAACGGTGAAACCGGAGACGAAGAAAATTTCCGCTTGCTCAAGGCAGCCTATGACGTTTTGGCGGATTCGCGGCGGCGCGCAGAGTACGATGCGGCCCGCGCGAAGGCCCAGGAGCCACCCGAGCCCCTGGCCGCGACCATCGACTTTATGGATGTCATGGACGGCGAGCTCAACCGGCGGCTGGCCGTGCTGGCGGTTCTTTACTATCGCCGGCGCACCAATCCGACTTTTCCCGAAGTTCCTCTCCAGGAAATTGAAGATCGGATGGGTTTTCCGCGCGACTACCTGGACTTTACCCTGTGGTATCTGCAGAGGAAGGGTTACGTCACCAAGGCAGACAACGCGCAGTACACGCTTTCAGTCGACGGCGTGGACTTTGTTGAGACGCAACGCGGCAACATTCCCACCCTGCACAAGCTGCTTACCAGCGGTTCGGGGTCGTCGGTTGAGGACCTTGCACGCGCGCCACGCAAACAGGCGCCCGCTGCCCCTCCCCAGCCTCCCCCTCCGCCGAGAACGACCTACGTCAGACCCGAACCAGTGCGAGCCGCGCGAACTGCTACGTTGCACTCTCCCGGTCCGATCATTCTGCCTGCGTCCATGGGCGATGCCAGGCAAGCTGAGGACCGCCGGCGCCTGGGCCGTCCAGACCGCCGCGTCGGCAAACCCGACCTGCGCGACAAGAAAGTCGAGCGCCGCTTTCACTTCACGGATCGGCGAGAAGAATTGCCAGTCACCCTCACGCCAAACGGCACGCCCCTACTCGCGAGCGGCGATTCCTAGAGCTTTCATCTTGCGGTAAAGATGACTGCGCTCAAGGCCCAGCAACTCAGCGGCATGGCTGATGTTGTTGTGGGCCTCTTCAATCTTTTTCAGAATATATTCGCGCTCATACGCGTCGCGCGCCTGCTGCAGGCTTGAGAATTCCTCCGTCCCGCGCGAGCCTGCCCGGTGCGTAAGCGGCGGCAGATGCTTGCGCTCGATGCGCAGAACGCGCGGATTGAGAATCAGAACCCGCTCGATCAGGTTCTTGAGCTCGCGCACATTGCCCGGCCAGTGATATTGCGCCAGGGCGTCCAGAGCCTCGTCGCCGATCTCCACGCGCGGCCTGCCGTACTGGCGGCCGAACTCCAGAAGAAAGTCGCGCGCCAGAAGAGGAATGTCCTGCTTGCGCTCGCGCAGCGGCGGCACAAAAAACGGCACCACATTCAGCCGGTAGAAAAGATCTTCGCGAAAATTCCCTTTGGCAATCTCGTCTTCGAGATCCTTGTTGGTTGAAGCAATAACGCGCACATCCACGCGCAGCGGCTGCGTTCCGCCGACTGGAGTGAACATCTGATCGTCGAGGGCGCTCAGAACCTTGGCCTGCGTCTTCAGGCTCATGTCGCCCACTTCGTCAAGATAAAGCGTCCCGCCGTCGGCTCGTTCCAGGGTGCCGCGCTGTTCTTGAGGGCCGCCGTGCTGCGCGCCATGACGATAGCCGAACAGCTCCGCCTCGATGTGCGCTTCAGGAATGGCGGCGCAGTTGAGCTCAATAAAAACAGCGTCGCGGCGCAGGCTCTCGGCGTGAATGGAGCGCGCGATGAGTTCCTTGCCGGTGCCCGACTCGCCGTAGATGAGCACGCGCCCATTGCTGGGCGCCATCAGCTTGATCTGTTGTCGAAGCGCCTTGAGCGGCACGCTTTCACCGGTCAAAACAGCGGCGGCGCTGAACTGGCGCTTGAATTCCTCGTTCTGCGTGCGCAGGCGCCGCGCCTCGACTGCATTTTTCAGGACGATTAACGTACGCTCAAGCGAGAGCGGCTTCTCAAGGAAGTCATAGGCGCCAAGCTTGGTCGCCTTCACCGCCGCTTCGATCGTTCCGTGGCCGCTGATGATCACAACTTCAGGCCGCATCTCCGGCGCCAAATCGCGAATTTCCGCCAGCAGCTCAAGACCATCGCGGCCGGGAAGCCATATGTCGAGCAAAACCACGTCGTAGGGCGTGTCGCGCAGCAGCACAATCGCCTCTTCGGCATCGGACGCGCCGGCGACCCCGTAGCCTTCCTCGCGCAGAATCTCCTCGAGCGAGCTGCGTATCTCTGCTTCGTCGTCCACTACAAGAATGTGATTCATGAGGCGACGCCCTTCACCGTTTCAGCATCTTCCGCGCCGGGCGCTTGCAACGACGCCGGCTCAACCAGCGGCAGGCGCAGCAGAAACCGCGCGCCCTTGGGAACATTTGCCTCAGCGCTGATGGTGCCTCCGTGTTCCTGAACAATCTTCGCGGCGATCGACAAACCCAGGCCCGTGCCGCGCCGCTTGGTGGAGTAGTAGGGCAGGAAAAGCCGCTCACGGATTTCATCGCTGAGTCCCGATCCGGTGTCGGAGACGGTGATTTCAGCCGCGGCGCCGTCTTCGCTAAGCGCAGTGCGCAATCCCAGAACACGCAGCAGGCTGCCCTGCATGGCTTCGGCAGCGTTATCAATCAGGTTGGCGAGCGCGCGGCGGATGGCCTCGGGATCGGCCAGCACCGGTGGCAAATCGGGCTCCAGATTGCGCTGCACCGTAATGCCCTCAAGCCGTCCGCCAAAAAGCGCGATCGCTTCTTCGACGATCTGATTCATGTTGCAGGGCCGGGGCTGCGGCGCGGGAAACTGCGCCAGAGCGGAAAACTGGTCAACCAGCGTGCGCAGCGTGGCCACGCAGCCCAGAATCACTTCGCTGCACTTGCGAATGATGGTGGGCGAATCGGAACGGCCTCGATCGATATGCCGGGCGATTCGGTCGGCGCTGAGCGCGATGGGCGTGAGCGGATTCTTGATCTCGTGCGCCACCTGCTGGGCAACTTCTTTCCACGCCAGTTGGCGCTGCGCGCGCAAAAAATCCGTGGTGTCTTCAATCACCAGCACTGACCCGGTTTGGCCCCGGCCAAGATTCAGCCGTGCGCTGGTGACGGCCAAATGGAGCGTGCGCCCGCGGGCATGAAGCTCCAGCTCCGTTGAGGCTGCGCCCATGCGATTAGCGCGGCGAATCAGCGTTACCAGTTCTTCGGCGCAGTCGGCTGGCAGCAAAGCTGCAATCTTTTCGCCGGCCAGCGGCGCACCCAGCCCCAGTCCCATCAGCGCGGCAAAGGCCCGGTTGGCCTGCAGCACCACGCCGGCTCCATCCAGCGTCACAACGCCCGAAGGAATCGTCTCGACTATCGTTTCCAGCTCGCGCCGGCGTTCCTCTACGGCCAGGTTGGCAGCCGTCAGTTGCGCCTGGGCAGTCTGCGCCAATTGCCGGCTGGTCTCCAGATCAGCCGCCATGTGATTGAACGATCGCACCAGGTCGCCCATCTCTCCAGTGGCAACGTCGGTCACGCGCTGCTCATATTTGCCGGCGGCAATGGCATCCATTGCATCGGCCAGGGCCTCCACCGGGCGAGTGATCTGCTTGGAAAGAAAAACCGCCAGCCAGACGCTGGAGAAGAAGACGAAGACAGTCACCAGCAACAACGTGAGGGACAAGGTGGCGCGAATGATTTTGCGAGAACGGTAGAGCTGCAAATACTCGTTGGCGCCCGAGCGAATTCGCGCGGTAGTCGCATTCAGCCCGCGAGGCATGGGCAGCACGGCAACCACCATTTTCCCTGAAGGAGCAGCGGCCATGCCGACCGCGTATTCCCCACCTGCGACATCGACCACCGGATTGTCCTTTCGCTGCGCGGAGGACAGCAGAGCCGCTGAAAGCGAGCCAAGAAGTGGGGTCACGCTCCACTCGGACTCAGGAGTAGAGGCGCGGAGGGACACGTGACTTGACTCGGGCGGAGCCTGAAAGCTCGCGAACATCATCTTGTCACTGCCGTAAACGAGTAGGAAGCCGCCTTGCAGGGAAAGCCGGCGCGAACTCATCACCTGTTGCAGAGCCTGAGCAGAGCCATCAAGCCCCCCGCTTTCGGCCACTGACTCCGCCTCGCTGTGCGCGTTGCTGGCCACATACTCCACGAGCTCCTGCACCACCCTGGAGGAGTCGTCGCGTAACTGCGAAGCGTCAGGAGAGAACCACCGCTCCATGGCTCGATTCAGCAGGAAATAACTGAAGAGAAACATGAAGGCTGCGGGCGTGAAGGTGATAATCACCGCGCCCAGCACCATCCGCGAACGCAGGCGCGCTCCGAGGCCACTGCTTCCCTGGCCCACGTACACCTTGAGGACGGTGCGAAAAAGCAGAACCAGCAGCAGAAGCAAAAGCAGGAACAGCAGCAGTTCCAGCGCCGTGAGGGCGATCGTCTGCGCGTAGGTTGCCGGATTGAGGAAATTGACGTTGGAGGTATTGAACCAGGTCAGCGTTCCCAGCAGGACAAAGATCAGCACCGCCCCGCCTGTAAGCAGTGCGATCGATCTGCGCCGCGGATCGGCAAGGAAACGCATGGGGCGATTATAGAAGCAACGGAGAATCTACAGCAGCGAATAAGGGGAAGTGGGTAATGGCCTTTTGGTAGCGCCGGCGTCCTCGCCGGGGTCCCCAACGACAGGTCTTCGTCGTTGGGGTGGCTCGCCGGCTGTCGTGCGGGCGTCCTCGCCCGCACATCCCATCCCAAGCCGGGAATCGTGAAAAAACGAAACGCCTGCGCCGTAGCCTCAACGAAAAGCCGTGAATCGTCACGGAACGAAAAACCCGCGCCGTAGGCGCAAAGGAGGTTAGCCCCGCGCTTCAGCGTGGGGAACGCGATGAGAAATTAATTTCGGGAGTCCCGTAGGGACGAAGCCGTTCAACATTACCCCGTCAGACCTGCGAGCAATCCAGCGGGCTAAGGATCAGGTTGGTGATGTTCGTGACGATCGCATCGAAAGCGAAGCGCGGGTCGGCGGAGAGTTTCTTCCACGCCGGATCGTTGCGGAACACATCCCACTTGGCGTCGAGTTCGGCCAGATCGGCAAAGCTCAGCATGTACGTAAGGTTGGGCATGCGCGAGCCAACGAGCGTGTCGCCGAAGAAAACAGGATGGAAGCCGGCCTTCAAAAAGATCTCGAACTCGCCGGAGTGGAACATCTCCACTTTGCGGACGTGTTCACCGTCGCTCGGGCTCTCATACGTCCGCAGTTGAAAAATCCGTTTGCCTTTTGTGGCGGCAGCAGCCGGCGGCGTGACCCTTGGCCACCCTGCGAATGCGGCAAGCATTGAAATCTCCGCGCGCTGAAATGCCGGCTTCACGGACGTCGCATTCCAGAACGGGTCGGCGGCCTTCAGGAACTCCGCATCCTCTGCCAGGCGCAGATCGAGCTCCGCAAGCGTCTCGACCGACGGCCCGGGAACGAGCAGGTAGTAAGCGGGCGTCTCAGGTCCGATATCGAGCTTGAATGCCCCTACCGGCCCCAGCCCCATGCGACCCAATGCCGGAATCAACGCGCTGGCGAAGTAGCTCTCAGTGATCTTTAGCTGTGGCCCGCTGACGAGGTTATACCGCCGCAACTGGTAGAGCTCGCGACGCGGGCCCGAGGAGGCATCGGGAGCGGAAGTCAGAAGTGGCGAGGCGTGACCAACCCCCTCGCCTGCTGCGGCAAGGGTTGAGGCGGCAATCGATGCAGCGATAAAACGGCGGCGTTTCACTGGGTCCTCTGGGAGCGATTGTAAGCGGCTGCGCTGCACCTGCGCCCCAATCGGGAGCCGTCGGTAATGATCCGCCCGAAGGGTGCAGGCGTTGAAGGCTGCGGAGACACTCCGCCCAAGGAGCTTTGTAATAAGGGCACGGCTTTAGCCGGGCCAACAAGATCAGCAGAACGAGATGGGCTTCAGCCCCCGCCCAACCGCCCTTTGCCAAAACCGCACTCCCCCCGAACTCCCTACGCGCAACTATCGCCGCGCAACCGTGTTTTGAAAACCAGAAGCTCTTCAGAGCTTCGACATTTTTTCGGCACTCCCGCCGAAACCTGTGCCGCCGTTCCCAAAAGGACGGCGGCATTTTTTGTGTCGTTTATCCGATTGGGGGCGGAGTGCATCGGAGCTATGTGGACTTGGACCCGTGACTGCCTTTCCGTGGCTCGAATAGCTTCGGGCGGATCGCAACCAAGCTCTTCGGAACTTCCCGGCAGGCACAGTGAATCTGATGCTCGCGGTGCCATTGGATTCTCCGTTCCAGCGTGGCCTTTGGCGGCATCTTGTTCCGGTCGTGCCAGAGTTTGTTCATTAGCGTTTCCTCTCGACTTTCTCAGGCAATCGGCCTGGATCGCCGGTCCTGCGCGTCCCTGATCAATAGGACAAGCGTTAACGGCACGACGATCAGGACCACAAAAGAAAGCCAATCCACCCGCTTCTCCGTGTGCCACAACATCCACGCATGTGTGCCATGTCCCCACAGTGTTTCAAGAGTGAGTGCGCCAAAAGCCGCGACAAACCACCGCGGCCGCCTCAGGAGGTACCAGGCGCCCAGGAGATCGATTCCACAGAACGCTGCGTGGCGCCAATGCGTTCCGCCTTCGCTGAACGCAGGATCCGTGAACGCGACCGCATGGTAAATCGCTGCGCCCACAAACAATGCAGCGATGATGCGAAAGAGGGGCTCGCGGGGCACTTTGTTCTACCTAGCGCGCGATGAAGAACATGACCCAACTGAACACGATCACCGACCCGACAAAGAGCGCAAAACAATACGCTCCGTAGCGGAACATGCGCCTCGGCGTGTCGCGCATGGTAATGCCGAAGACGGTCGATGCGAAAAGCGCGAAGAGCAGCACCGTCGTGAAGTGGGAGGGATGCATCAGGACTTCCTCCCCGTGCGCAGATTGTGCGCGTCAACGGCGGCGATGATGTTCAAGAGGCCTGCAACCACGATGAATTTGGTGCCGTAGTCGGCGACCGTGGTCTGCACCGGCGTTCCGCCCAGGCCGATCGCGCGGCAGACAAAATACAGCAGGCCGGATCCGAGATCGCCCGCCACACCGAGCATGTCCAGAATGTCCTGCGCGCTGGTGTAAAGCCTGCCCTGCATAGCCAGGCCCAGCGCGAACATGGAAATAATGGAGACGGCGAGCAGTGCGCCGCGAATCGGCTTGCGAACCAGAAAATGTCCCGCGCCGGGCACCAGCCATCCCGCAATGAGCGGAAGGTATACGAATCCTTGGCTTGAGGTTTTTGCCGCGGCAGGCTTGTTTGGGGTGGTGGCCATTTCTCTATCGACTATACAAGAGCAGCCGCGGGTCGCCACGCGATGCGTCCCAAGTCTCTGTCAAGCCCCTGCCGTCTCCCACTCTCGACGAATCATTTTGTTAACTCGCTGATTCCTAATTCACTTATTCACGCTTTCACTCCTTAACTTTCTTTCGTCAAGTTTGCCGATTATTTCGCCGAAATCTCTACACTTGTCTTAGGTGGGCAAAGTGCCGGATTCCAGATTTTTCGCCGCGGGGAGGCAAGATTCGACGAGGAGTGATTTTCCTGCCTCAGAAATGGTGCAAATGCCACTTAACTCGTTTAGCATCAACATATTTCAGTCAAAATCGACGACAAATTTCGCCGATTTTCGTCGATTTTGTTTGCCAAAACCGCACTGAACAGCGCCGCGGCTAGATCTGCACCAACTCCTGCTGAATCCTTCCTGTGACCCAGGCTTTGCCGGTCCGCGTGATCATGTTGATCTCGCTGCGCACGCCGAACTCCGGCAGGTAGATTCCCGGCTCGACCGAAAAGCAGGTTCGCGGCAGGATCAGGCGCACGTCGTGCGTTTCGAGATTGTCCAGATGCGCGCCCGAACCATGAATCTCATGCGCGATGTTGTGGCCGGTGCGGTGCACGAAGAAATCTCCAAAGCCGGCTTCGCGAATCACCGAGCGCGCGGCATCGTCGGCTTCAAAGCCGGCGATCGGCCGATTCGCCGCGAACGCCTTTTCAACGGTTTCAATCGCGGCATCGCGCGCACGGCGCACTGTATCGAAAACGAGCTGTTCTTTCTTTGTGGGCTCGCGGCCGATCACCCCGGTCCATGTCACGTCGTAGAACACGCTCGTCGGCGCATCGAGACGGCCCCAGATGTCGATCAGCAGAAAGTCGCCCTCGCGAATCGGCGCGGCGCGTTCGGCGGTCGGCTCGTAGTGCTGATCTGAAGTGTTGGCGTTAACGCTGACGTCGGGACCGTTTTCCCACACCAGGCCTTCGCGGCGCATAGCTTCGCGGAGCCAGACGACAAGATCGAACTCAGTGAAGTGGCCAGTGCCGCCGCCCGAAGGGGGCCGGAGACAGCGAGCAATCTCGGCCCACGCGCCCACGAGAATCAGGTCGATGGCGCGCTGCGCGGCGTAGTGGCTGGCAATCTGGTCATCGGTAAGGACAGCTTCAAACTGGCTGACCAAATCGGCGGAGGTGACGATTTCTTTGCCCAGCGAGCGCAGAAATTCGACGGTGCCGGCATCGACCATCGAGACGTACATGATGTCGTTGTTCGGCGAGTACTGCATGGCAATTTTCTTCTGGTCTCGGAGCAGATCCTCGAGCCCCGCGTGCAGTTCCTGCCAACTGGAGTACTGCGTCTTAGCTCCGGGCAGCGCGTCGAGCCGCGCTTGCTCGATGCGATGCACGAGCTTGCGCGGCTCGGCGCTGGCTGGAATGAAGTAGTACCAGCGGCGCGTGATGTGGGCGTTCGGGTCAAGCGAGAGAATGCGCGCGGCAATGGGGTCGCGGTGGTGGTGATCGTAAAAGAGCCAGCCGTCAAGCGCGGATTCGCGGAGGGCTGATTGAATAGCGTCAAGATTCATCACGGAATAGGATACGCGCGCGGGCTTGGTGTCGTTAGCGGAGTTGGCGGCGATCTGGGTGCCCCACCCTCGGCGCGTCTCTGTTTTCGCGCCTAGGGTGGGAGCCCCGCTAACTTAGGCGATGGCGCGGCGCCCCACGCTCTGCTGCTTGCTTCAATTGCTTTGTAAAAGGGCACGACTTCAGTCGGGCCGAAAAAAGGTCAAAAATGTATCGAGGGCTTTAGCCCCTGAGGACGTTTCGCATCCTGCTGCTTGCTCCGTAGTTTGTTGCCCTGCAGCTTGATCGACACGTGAACCAGCGTCAGTGCCGCGGGAGTGACGCCGGGAATGCGGCTGGCCTGGCCGATCGTCATGGGGCGAATGCGCTCGAGGGTTTCGCGCATCTCGCGCGAGAGGCCACTGATGGCGCTGTACTCGATCCAGTCGGGAATAGTAACGGACTCGGCAGCCTTCAGCCGCTCAATGGACTTCCTCTGCTGCTCCAGGTAGCCGGCAAACTTGATTTCGGTTTCGACGGCGCGTGCCTCGTTGCGCATCATCGCTCGCGCAATATGCAAATCCGCGTTGTCATCCTGAGCGGAGGTCGCCGTGGCGCCCGCAGTCGAAAGCCTGCCCCGAGCGGAGATCGCCGCAGCGATCGGAGTCGAATGGGGGCCTGCATTTGAGACCGCCGCAAACCCAGCGAGCAACGGCTCGCGAGCAAGCTCCTCGCGCAGCGCGGCGAGTATCGGCTCGATCGTCACTTCAGGCCGCTTGAGGAGTTGCGCCCACGTGATACCCGCGGTCGCGGGGAGCTCACCAAGGCCTGCGGCCCGCAGCCCTTCGGAGTTGACCTTTCCAGTCGTCAATAGGCGATCCAGGGCCGACATGCGCGCCTGCTTCTGCTCGTACTCGGCCCAGGCTTGGTCGTTGATGAGCCCAAGCCTTCGCCCATACGGTGTCAGCCGGCGATCCGCGTTGTCGATGCGCAGATGGAGGCGGAACTCCGCGCGCGAAGTGAACATGCGGTAGGGCTCGTTCGTGCCCTTCGAGATCAAGTCGTCGATGAGGATTCCCGTGTAGCCCTCAGTCCGATCCATGGTGAACGGCGGCTGGCCCTTGAGCCAGAGAGCGGCGTTGATGCCGGCCATGATGCCCTGACAGGCAGCTTCCTCGTAGCCACTGGTTCCATTGATTTGCCCTGCAAGATAAAGGCCGGTCAAGCACTTCACTCGCAGCGTGCGGTCAAGCTCGGTGGCGTCGACCGAATCGTACTCGATGGCGTAGCCGGGGCGCAGCATCTCTGCCTGATCGAGCCCGGGGATAGAGTGAACCATCTGCCACTGCACTTCCATGGGCAGCGACGTGGACATGCCGTTGATGTAGACCTCGTGCGTGTTCAGGCCCTCGGGCTCCAGAAAGAACTGGTGCTGCGTCTTGTCAGGGAACTTGACGATCTTGTCTTCGATGGACGGACAATAGCGTGGCCCAATGCCCTGAATGCGGCCGGAGTACATGGCCGAGCGATGCACGTTCTCGCGGATGAGCCGGAGCGTCTCCGGCGTAGTGAAGGCGATGTGGCAGGAAACCTGCGGCTGAACGATCTTCTTTGTCCGGAAGCTGAAGGGCGTGGGATCGGCATCGCCGGGTTGCTCCTCGAATACCTTCCAGTTGATGGTTCGGCCGTCGAGGCGCGGAGGCGTCCCCGTCTTGAGCCGGCAAGTCCGAAGGCCCAGCGCGCGCAACGCTTCGCCGAGGAGGAACGCTGGCGGGCTCGCCGCTGCGGCCGGCGGGATAACGCTCCTCGCCGCAATGGATGAGGCCGTTGAGAAAAGTCCCGGTGGTGATGATGGTGGCGCCGGCGAGGAGCTGGCGTCCGTCACGCAGCTTGAGTCCGAGAACGCGGCGGTGCGGACGAGTGGGGCGTGAGACTTCACCGAACTCATCCTCCGCCCCCTCGTTCCCTTGGTCCCTTGTTCCCTGCTCCTCTGTTCCCTGCTCTTCGATCACAAGATCGACAACCTCAGCCTGGCGAATGTGCACGCCGGGCTGGGACTCAAGAACCTCGCGCATCTTCACGCGGTAGAGCTGCTTGTCGCACTGTGCACGCGGGCTCCAGACGGCGGGGCCACGCGAGGCGTTGAGCAGGCGGAATTGGATTCCGACTGCATCTGCAACTTCGCCCATGATGCCGCCGAGCGCGTCAACCTCGCGAACCAGGTGGCCCTTGGCGACACCGCCGATGGCAGGGTTGCAGCTCATCTGCGCGATAAGGTCCAGGTTCATGGTGATGAGCGCAGTCTTGAGCCCCATGCGCGCGGCAGCCATCGCGGCCTCGCACCCCGCGTGACCGGCGCCCACCACAACCACATCGTATTGTTCGGTGAAAGCCATCCAATTCTATTTTACGGGTGGAATCGGATTGGCGCGGCGCTTGGGATAAGGACTGCCTGATCAATAGACGACAGCGTAAGCGCGCGCTTCGAGATCGGGCGGGGCAGAATCCGGGAGGGCTGTGAGATTCGAATGAACGCAAACACGAACCGGCTACGCCAGGAGTGAGATCGTTGACGTCAATATCGGCAACGAGCGAGGAGCGACGGTCTCCGAACAAATGATGCCCGCTCTGATGAACAAGCCGGAAGGGAATCGTCCGGTCCCATTGGGTCACTTCGAGGGTAAGAGGCCGGCGCTGGTTTTGGGGATGGCGGGAGCCAGCCGATTCCCTGGCCCGCACGATGATGCGCAAAACGCCCTGGATGGGAGGATTGAGACTCGCCTCGATGGTGCCGGAAGCCCCAATCCCGAATGAAGCGTCAAGCGGCTCGACGGAGGCGGGCTTCAAGTGGGCGGCAGAAGCGCTGGCCGCGCCGCCAGCCAGCAATACCAGGAGTAGAATCCGCGATGCTGGGGAACCCATTACGCTGCCTGCAGCTCAAGAATGATGGCCGCGCCGCGCGGCTGCAGATTCACAGCGGAGGCGCGCCCGTTCTGGTCGCGCAAAATGGTGGCGCACATGCTGAGCCCCATCCCGGCCGTCTCGCCGCAAGCACGAGCGGGAACAAAGGGATCGAAGGCACGCTCGGGGTCAAGGAAGCCGGCGCCGGAGTGGGTCACGGAGATGTGCACGAGGCTGCCTTCGCGCGCCGCTTCAAGGCGAATGGATCTTGACTCCTTGGGCGCCGATGAAGGGCCTTCGCGGTCCACGGCGCCAATGGCATATTGCAGGCAATGGAGCAGGGCCTGGCGCAACTGCTGCGCGCCACACAGAATCCGCGGCATTCCCGGCGCTACGTTGACCTGAAATTCGATGGAGCGCTGCAGGAACTCGGAGCGATGGAGCTGCTCCATATCAGCCAGCAGCTCAGTAACGGAAATTGCGGCAGGCAGGTCAGAGGGAGCATGCGAGACGCGTGAGAGGCTCTGGAGCGTTGATCGGATGCTGCGCGCTTCATTCACGATGGCCTCGACGGCCTTGCGATCGTTTGTTTCAAGCGAAGGCGATTCCTGCAGCAAAGAGGCATAGCCGAGGATGACCGTCAGCGGGCTGTTCAACTGCTGTGTGACGTTGCCGGATAACTGACCAAGGCCGGCGAATCGCTCAGAGTCGATCAGTTTTTCAAAGAGCAGGGTTTGATTGCGCGTGGCCTGGAGGCGTGCAACGAGCATCTCGATGGGGAGCAGGTCGTCGAGGCGAGGAACATTTGCGAACTCAATAGCGGGCTCACCGATGGGGCGCATGGCCCCGAGCAACAGCGCTCCGTCGGCTCCGGAGCGCCCGATCATTGGAATGGCCAGAACCGAGGTAAAGCGCAGGTGCGCGAGGTCGTCCCCGGGAATGAGCCAGGGTGTGAGATCGAGACGGACCGTCTTGCTGTGCGCGACAGCGACCGGAACCGAGCCCGGCATAAGAAAGCCTTCAACGGGGATTCGGCTTGCCAGTTGACCGAGCGGCCTGGCAATTGCAATCTCCAAACCCGCGCTCCCGGCAAGCTGGTAGCGGCCGCCGCATTCAAGCAGCAATGCAACCTGCGTGAAACAGCTATTCCTCACAACAGTGTCACAGACGTCGGAAGCCTGGCGATCGAAGTCCTCCACCCGGCGGCGAGTGAGCATGAGGTTGGCGTAGGCCTCAAGCTGGCAACGGGCGTTGCGTTCGCGCTCTTGTGCCGCTTTATTGCTCGTCAACTCGTTCTCCAGTGCGAGCACGATCATGCCCGCGGCGGCAACCACCTTGCCCATCACAATCACGCGGACGAGGGTGAGGGAGAGCGGCGCATGGACACCGACCAGCGGTAAAGCATGAACAAAGGCCAGCGACCAGGCAACGAAGCCGAGAACGCTGAGGAAGACGCCGGGAGAAAAACGGCGCGAGACAAAGACGAGCAGGACGGCCGCCATCTGCAGATTCACGCACTCAACAAAGGTGAGCCCGGCCCCTGCTCCCTGCAGGCAGCAAACCCAGATGGCAAAAGTGCCCAGGACGGCGCTGAACGAAACTCCCACCCAGATCGGCACCGAGCCCTTCGTCATTCCCCAGAAGACACCGACGCCAAAGCTCATGCCTACCAAAGCCGGAAAGATGAGAAAGGCCGGGCCGCGAGGCTGGACCCCGTCGAGCACTCCGTAAAGAAGAATGGAGTAAAGGACAAGGGGCGCGGCATACGCGACGACAAAAAGAACCTGAATGCGTCCGATGCGGAAACGCAGCGGCGAAAGCGAGCCGAGAAACATGGCCGCGCTGAGCTGAATGAACGTTTCACCGGATGCAACTACCCAGGGGGAACCTGCTCCGGCGTAGCCATTCATCGCGTAGAGAAGGACCATCGCAACGATGGAGAAAAGGAACCCCAGGAACCAGAGAAGGGAGCGGGCGTCGCGGAAGCGCAGGTAGAGGTAGCCAAAAGCCGGCAGCAGAAGCGCCGTCAGCACAAGAGCCGGAAGGTGATAGTAGTCGGGCATTGAAGCCGCGAGTCTCCTTCCCTGTCAACGGAAAGTGCAGATCCATCAATGCTTGCGAATCCAGGCGCCCGCGTTCCTTCGAGTGCCACGGGCCGCCACACGGCACGTCCGCTCGTCGCGCCATGACAGGGCGTTCCGTGAATAACAGGCTCTAGTATCGCGGCCTTCCCAATGGGGAGAACATCCGTCTAAAGTTGCAGAGGGCTGCGAGTATTGAGGTGCAGATTTCCCTGCCCCACGCGGCTGCGCGGGCAACCACCCCAGGAGGCAAGCTGAATGAATCTTCGAAACCTGATTCCGGCGATTGCGATTGCCGGCTGCGCCCTGCTGGCTGCGGCGCAGGATAAAGCATCGTTCACCCCGATGCCGCTCGACTCAGGCTTCGGCCGCATGGATCTCTCAGACCCGCCGGTTCCGCCGGAACAGATCATCAAGGGGTTCTCGGCGAAGGAGACGGAGTTTCAAGAGGCGCTCAATCACTATACGTACCGGCGCACCGCCAGCGTCGATGAGATCGACGAAGACAACAAGGTGAGCGGGGAGTGGTACGAAGTCGACGATGTGATCTTCGACCAGACGGGCCGGCGCACCGAAAGAGTGGACTTTGCGCCCCCCAACACGCTGAAGGAGATCATGATGTCGCCGACGGATCTCCAGGACCTGCAGCACGGCTATTCGTTTGTGCTCACTACCGCGGACCTTCCCGCGTATGACATCAAATACGTGGGGCGGCAGCAAGTGGACGAAGTCAAGTGCTACGCATTCGACGTGAGCCCGAAGACGATCGAGAAGGGCAAACGGTATTTTGATGGGCGCGTGTGGGTGGATACGGACGACTTGCAGATTGTGGTGACCGACGGCCACATGGTGCCCGACGACACGCGCAAAAACTCCGCGGACCTGCATGCGCCGTTTATCACCTGGCGGCAGCAGGTCGACGGGCACTACTGGTTCCCCGTCTATTCAAAGGGCGAAGGGATTCTTCACTTCCCCGGCGGCTACGGGTCGATGGCCCAGGATGTGCACATAAAGGAATTGATCAAATTCACCGATTACAAACGGTTCGGGTCATCGAGCAAGGTGTTTTACAACGGGCAAGAGGTCAACAACGACGGGAACAAACCGAATCCCGCGCCAAATACCCCGCCTGACAGCGGTAAATAGAAGGAACACTGCATTCCGCGCGGCGTTAGCAAAATGTATGCCATAGCGGGAAGTTGAACCATCCCGATGGCGACGGACGCGGCGGCCGGATGATCTACTACAAGCGTGACGGGAATCTTGAAACGAGCGCCCGTTCAAGGTAGAAATGCCGCGCCTCCTCCAGCCAACTGTCGTGCAATTTCTTTGCGTCCTGGCCTTGGCTGTGTGCTGGCCGCCGCCGCTGGCAGACGCGCAGGCTGCGGGCCCCGCTCAAACCGATAAGCGACAATCCACAAACACTGCGCCCGATGGCACGGGCGCAGGCCCGGCTGCGAGTCAAGATTCGAACGGGGACGACGCAGCCGGCGACGTCGAAACAGTCTTTCCGCACACGCAGACCGGCCGCTACTGGATCTCAGGACAGGCGAACGTCATTCTGCAAGGATATGGGGCATTCAAAGCTGCATACAGCGGGCCCAACAGCCTGACGAACTGGGCGCAGAGCGCAACCACTCACCTGTTGACGCTCTACACCGGCTACCAGCTTTCGCAATCGACCGAAGTCTTTGCCGATATCGAAGACGCGACCGGCAACGGCGTTGGAAACGCGGGCGGGTTGGCGGGGTACGTGAATCTGGATGCGGTTCGGCTAAGGGATGGAGAACCGGCGCCGTATGTATCGCAATGGATGCTGCGCGAAATCATTCCTCTGACTACCGGGCAGGAGAAAGAGGATCGCGACGAGTTGCATTTGGCCATATCGGTTCCCGCGCGCCGCCTCGAAGTTCGACTGGGAAAGATGGACCTGACGGATTTCTTCGACGTGAACACGTATGGATCCGACAGCAACCTGCAATTCCTGAACTGGGCGATTGACGACAACGGCGCCTACGACGTGGCCGCAAACGGGCGAGGCTACACCGATGCCGTAATGGTCGAATACGACGACGATTCGCGTTCGGCGCGATTTGCCGAGGCGCTCATGCCGAAGACTCCTTTTGGGCAATTTCTTGATGCCAACCTGGCGCGGTCGCGCTCGGAAAACCTGGAACTGGAAGCGCGCGGCAAGCACATCCTTCATCGTGACGGCGTTGTGAGGGTTCTGGGGTTCTTGAATCACGCCCCTATGGGCAGCTACAGCCAGGCCAATGCCGAGTTTCTTGGCGGCGAAACAACCACACCCGACATTACCGAGACGCGGCGTGAGGGACGGCACCGCTACGGATTCGGCTTGAACATGGAGCAGGAGATTTCGAACGATATCGGCATTTTTGGCCGCCTGGGCTGGAGCGATGGACATAACGAAGCCTTTTGCTACACCGAAGACGACCGGACGCTGCAACTCGGCGGGATTATCAAGGGCGGCTCATGGCGGCGCGGCAGTGACCGCGTGGGAATTGCGTTTGTAGCGAACGGGATTGTGCCCGAGCATCAGCAATATCTAGCGCTGGGCGGGCTGGGTATCATGCTGGGCGATGGCGGCCTGACTTACGGCAGCGAGAAGATCGTTGAGGCCTTCTACACCGCTCACCTCTGGCGCGGCTTTTCCATGTCCTACGACTTTCAGCACGTGACCAATCCCGGCTATAACCAGGCGCGCGGACCGGTGGCGGTTTCCGCATTCCGCTTCCACACAGAGTTCTGAAGAGAACAGGAATGTAAGAGTTAGCTGGTACGGACCGGTGCGACGCCCGCGCCCATGAGGACGATAGAACGCTGCGCAAAGGGCGAGTAGACGAGAAGCGCGGTGCAGGCCAGCGCGAGACCGAAGTTGATGTGGTGCAGCAGAAGAAAGGGCGAGAGCGACCAGATCAGGTCGAAGGCGAGCAGAAACGGCCAGAGAATGAGATATTTGGCACGAAATCCAGGCGCACGGAATAGGGCGGCGCATAGAACAAAAGCGCGGGCGGGAATGAGAATGGCGGCCGTGATGAAAAGGGCGCGGAAGACCAGTGTGGCGGCTGGCAATGGCGAAAGCAGATCTTCAATCTCCGCAAGATTGGCGAGCGCGCCGATGTAAAAACCCAGATACATGAGCTGAAAGAGGACGAAGAGGGTCTGCACGACGGGAAAGGACGTTTTGGGAAGGTCCTCAGGTGAGGAAAGAATCCGCGAGCGTGATTGCGGCTCAGGCAGGCGAGGGTGCACGGCTGGATCTTTGAGTGCTGAGGTCTTGGACTCAGGGAGCGCGGGCTGCTGAGCAACACCGGAATCGGGCCCATCAACAGTGCGCTCGACTGGGAGGCGCTCGACAGGAGCGAGGAATCGATAGCCTCGGCGGGCAAGAGTCTCGACGAACCGGGGACTGGCGGCCGTATCGCCGAGGGCTTCCCGAATGCGGTTGACGGCGGAGTTGACACCGTGCTCGTAGTCGACGAAAGTGCCTTCAGGCCATAGCACGCGGGAGATCTCGTCGCGCGTGAGCAACTGGCCCGGCTGATCCACATAGCAGTCAAGCAGCATGAGGAGAACCTGGAAAGGCTGGGCGTTCAGCTTGACGCGCATTCCCTGCCTGCGCAACTCGCCCGTGGCGGCATCCGCTTCAAAGACTCCAAAGCGATAGCGCCGTGCGGGTCGAAGGTCGCTCCTCAAGTCCACCATGTCTTTCGATCAGTTTAGCCGACGAAGAGTCGGACCAAAGCTCGAGTAACGCAAAGAACAATTCTCCGGAAGTTCAACGACAGGAAGGAATTGCGCGGTGAGAAACATTGGCTTCCGAATGAGGCAGCGCGCATTGCCCGCCGATCGTCGAAAGGGTAAGGTGCAGAACATGAGGCACGACAAACTCATAAGGTCGTTGGCTTGGGGTGGAATGCTGTTGCTTCTGGCGGCTTCCGGGCTGGCCGCGAAGGAGCCCACGCCTGACGCTCTTGCCGGGTTCCACACGTATGTCAGTCGCGTGGAATCGCGGCTCGCAAAGCAAAACGTATCGCAGGACTATTTTCTGGCTTCCGTGGACCGGGCGCGCTTGCGGGGCGGCGACGTGGTGACGGAACAACTGACCCCGGCGTCTGGCCTGGAACTTCCGGGGGCACTTGCTCATGACTGGCGGGGAACCGCGTTTTTTCCCGGAGCAACAGCTGCGGATTTCGAACGAGTGTTGCGGGATTTTGAGGCATATCCAAGGTTCTATTCGCCGCAAGTGTTGCGGGCGCAAGCGATTGCGCAACAAGGCGACCGCTACCAGGTGACGATGCGCGTAGTGCAGCACCACATTCTGACGTTTGTGATGGACGGAACTTATGACGTCACGTTTGGAAGGCTGGATGCGCGGCATCGTTACTGTGTTTCGCGCAGCACGAATATCGCGGAGATCGAGGCGCCGGGAACGGCCAGGGAGCGCGCGCTCACTCCAGCCGAACAGCATGGGTTCCTTTGGCGGATGAATACGTATTGGAATTACGAAGAAGGCGACGGGGGACTGTACATCCAGATTGAATCGATCTCGCTCACGCGCTCCATTCCAGAGGGGCTGGGGTGGGCCATTGGGCCGTTTGTCGAGAGCGTGCCGGAAGAATCGCTGGAGTTTACCTTGCAGGCGACACGCGATGCACTGAGGAAGTAGCGCCGAAGACGGCGGAATGAATCCGCAGAGAAAGGAAGAATCCAATGAGCACACAGGTTGCCGCGGTGAAGCATGAAGCTGGCTTTGAGAATGCGCGGCGAGTGAACCGCGCATTGACGGCGCGTATGGAGAAGCGCGCCTTGCAGTGGATGGCCGAGCGCGCGCCACGATGGGTGAGCTCGGACGAGCTGACAGTCTTGGGTTTGAGCGCGCAGATTGGGGCGGGCGTTTGCTATGCGCTTTCGCGATACGACCGGCGGATTTTGCTGGTGGCGATTGCATGCCTGGCGCTTAACTGGCTGGGTGACAGCCTGGATGGGACGCTGGCGCGCGTCCGCCGGCAAGAGCGGCCGCGGTACGGATTTTATGTGGACCATATCGTGGACGTTCTGGGATCCGTGGCGCTGATGTGCGGGCTTGGCTGGAGCGGGCTGCTGCACTGGGCGACGGCGATGGCCATGCTGATCGCGTTCCTTGTGCTCTCAAGCGAGAGCTATCTGGCCACATACACGCTCAAGACGTTCGAGCTTTCGCAGGGCATCTTCGGTCCGACGGAAATTCGGATTCTGCTGGCGGCGGGCAGCCTGGCAGCGCTGCGCAACCCCTACGCGACGGTGTTCGGACACAGAATGCTGCTCTTCGATCTGGGCGGGGTGATCGGGACGCTTGGCATGGCCGGAATGGCAGCTGCGGTGACTCTGCGGCACACGGCGCAACTCTACCAGCAGGAGCCGCTTAGATGAACGCATTCATTCGCTGATACATGTTCCACGTTCCTGGAGCCGGGTGCACTGACTAAAGCGCAGAGGCGTCGCGCCGATGAAACAGATCGTAGGGGTGTCTTCAGGGATTCAGCGGATGCCGCAAGCGAAGCAAATGCGATATTCTGCTTCGTCCTGAGGAATCCCGTCGTGACAAGCTCGATGTCGGATCACGCGACGTACAAAAATCCCGCGGTCCTATCGCATCACGCGATGCGCAGAATGGTCGGCATCATCGCGCTGCTGCTGCCTTTCGTTCTCGTCGGCGGAACGATCTTGCTCTCGCTTCTCGGCCCCAGCCATGCCCTGCCCCACCCGCTGCTGCAGCGATCGATCAGCGACTATCGCTGGACGTCGATGAGGGATTGCCAGGTGGGAGGGCTGTGCGCAATCGCAGCGTTCCTGATGTGCTCACGGGGATACGATTGGGTCGATGAGATTACAGGATACCTGGCCGGATTTCTCGCGCTAGGCGTGGCGCTGTGCCCTTCAGTGAATCCGCGGGACCCTGTGCACACACCGCTGGAGTTGGAATTGAATACGGTTCACACCGTGTTTGCGGCGCAGCTGTTTCTCGTTCTCGCTTATTTCTGCCTGATTCTGTTCCGCAAAACCGGCCCAGGGAAAACCCTCACCAAGCGCAAGCGGCATAGGAATGCCGTCTACGCCACCTGCGGCACGGTGATTTGGGTCTGCGACGTCGTCATGGTCAGTCTGAATCTGGAAGGCGCGGAGCGGCTGCTAAGACCCGTCAACCCGCTGCTGACCTGCGAATCGCTGGCGCTGATCGCTTTCGGCGTCGCCTGGCTCACCAAGGGCAATGGCCTGCTGAGAGACAGGCCGCACAACCATGTACAGCCCGCCTGACGGCCGCGAATTCTAAAGCCAGACACCGAGGCCTTAGTGTCCCTTTCCAGTGTGGGTCTGGTCCGCCGTGCCGGGGCCCTGGAGCGGCAACTGGCGCCGCAGCGGTACGCGGGCATCTCGCGCAAAGTACCAGCGTGCCGCGATCGAGAATGAGTTCACAACCAGGTTCTTATCGCTCTGTTGCGCTTTGTAGTAGAAGCCGGAGTACGTGGGAGCAAAGGTGAGGTTGCCCTTCGCTGGAATGGTTAGAGCCAAACTCAAAGGAATGGCATACTTTGTTTGCGTGGCCAACTCCGCGGAATCTGGCCGCCCGAAGAAGTAGTCTCCCGAACTATCGGTGACCAGGTTGATCTGGGTTGCGGGGCTCTTGCCAAAAAGATGGTTCTGAAAATGGAGGGTCCAGTAGTAACCGGGAGTATAGAGGGTCTTCACAACTGGAGGACCGACGATCGTCGTGGTGCTATTGATGGTGAGCGCCTTCCCCAGCGGCGTGCCGTAGTTGGCAGAGCTGAAACAGGTCTGCAACGTGTAGCCAGAGCTGACTGGACAGCTTTTCTGGACCGGCGGCCCGGTCGTAGGGGTGGTTTGAAGTGTGATCGAAGACAGATTGCCATTCTGCGTGCTGAATTCAATGCCCGTCTCAAAGTAGCTTCCGTTCATAAAGAAGGACTTCGGTCGATTTGTGCCGAACTCTTCGCGGAAGCCAATTCGTTCGTTCCAGGACGAGACGCGCGGAAGCGTTACCGTAAGCTCGCCAGATCCCTGCCCGGTCGAGAAGGGGAAAAACAGGTACGGCGTGTCGATGTTGACCTGGTATTGGAGCGGCGTAAGGACCAGTAAGCTTCGCGGCGTGGACCACACTCTGGGCACAGCTCCCGCCTTGCTTCTGGCGTTCAGCCTAATCTGCAAAAAGGCGGCCTCAGTTAGGTTGTTCAGCGAGTAGGAGCCGTTGATCGGCTTGTTAGACGTATTGCCGATGACCGCGTGGTCGTACGCGAAATTGGTTTGTTCGCCAATGGAAATGGGCGTGAGAACCTTGGCGCTGGCGTCGGGATGGAAAAAGGTTCCTGTGATTCGGTTAGCCAGCTCAAGATCCAATTCCTGCGATGTTGGGGCGGTGGCGCGAGAATCGGAGACTCCCAGGAAGTTCGTGCCGACGTAGTTGTTGCCGTTAACCGGCGCGCGAGAGTTGAAGCTGGCGATCACCTTTGCGAAATCGATCTGCCAAAGCGGCATCTGCTGAAAGACTTCATTTTGGTTGGTAATTGCTTTTTCGGCGGAACCGGAAGACGGAGCGAGTGTGGCGAGCTGAACGTTTCCAGCCGCTTTGCTGCCGGGGCTTGCAAGGTGCATGGACGTTAGAAGGTAGTGGGAAAGGGGAGCTGTGATGTAGACATTTGTCCTTTGGTGGTTCTTTGACGGCAGGCTCTGAAGCGTGCCATAGACAGCCTTATCCTGCGCCAATTGATCGCTGGTGACCAACCAATAGTAAGCATCGTCCGCGATGGGAGTTCCGCCGACGCAGTAGGTGCTCTGGGTGGGGGAATCACCTATGCACGATGGGTCGACAGGGATCCACAGAGGCTCGCCGTTCTGGTTGATTTCGGTCACGTTGGTGAGAGCGGACTGCACAATTCCGTAGGAGATGAGCCATTGCTGAGAAAGGCCGGTATCAGCCAATTGGGACTGCTGGGCCATCGTTTCTTCCGACGCCGCGAGCATGGTCTTCAGGCTCCTGCCAGTGACAGCCACATATTCCAGATAATCGCCCTTCCAGAAAATGCGATCGAGCGCGATGCGCAGTTTACAAAGATCGGGATGTTCGGTCTCGTTCCCGCAAACGCGATAGTCGTTGTACCCCGGTCCCATGGCGTCCAGTTCCACGTCGCGGCTCTGCAACAGGACTACATCCGCATTGGGGTGCGCTGCTTTCTCCAAGTCTTTGAGGAGGACAAATTCAGCCGTCCTTGCCTGGTCCGAGCCCGCAATCGGTTGCGGCGCGGGAGCGTTTTGCAATTGCGCCATCAGTTGAGAAAGCAAATCGATGGTTGTTGGATTGGAGCCCTGAACTTTCGGCGGGGTGGGGATGCTATCCGGATCGTTGGTCAAGGTGAAGCTCTGATCGGATGCGGAGGCCAGGGTGAGGCGAGAGAGCCTTCCTGGATAATCGCCCGTTTGCGGATCGTAGCTGGGAATGGGGCCAACGACGGGAGCGGAGTGAGTGTCCTTGGCAGACGGAAGATAACTGAGATCGACGTGCGCCGTACCGTAACCGGATTCAGCTTCGCTGATTACGACGTCAACATGGTACTGAGGGGCCGCGAAGGCATCGAGCCTGAGTTGCGTCGAGACCCGCTCCGACAGAACTTCTGCTTCCGTGTGCGGCATTTGGGCCATGACCACGATCTTGTCGAATGGACGTTGATTCTGGTCGGCAGCCATGAGTTCCGCACCGCGGACGATGGCCTCTGTGATGGGGACGGGGTCGACGGCAATCGCGGTGCCATTTCCTCCAGTGATACGGTCGCCGCAAAGGCCAAAGGCGCTCACCGCATCTTTGCCTGCGCCCTGACACAGGCGAATATTGGTTTGCGATACCGCCTTCATTGTGCTTTGGCCGGTGATGCCAATAATAAGGACGCTGCTTCCATCGGCCAATTGCGCAACCGTGTAGCCGAGGTCTTTTTCTTCCATCGCAATGGAGCGAAGCAGACCGTTTTCCGCAGCGATACGCGCATCCGCGGCAAGGACGAAGCAAGGGCCGATACTCCCGCCTTTGGCGCAATCGCCGAGTGTTTGCTTCAAGATCTGTTTGCCGGGATTGGCGGGAAGACTGGGATCGGCCAGCTTGCTGAGATTGCCCAGCACTGTCACCATCGACGCTCGATAGGTGTTGAAGTCGGCGCGGTCCGCAGGGTCGAGCGGACGCTCCGGCGTATAGACCAGATCGAGTTGATTCAGTGAAGCGAGAATTTGTTCCAACGTCTTTTGGTTTAAGGGACCATTGCTGGCGAGGTCAACGAGTTCCTGAGCGCCGTGTTTGTCTTTTCCTGAGGCGTCGTTGCCTGACGGCACGAGCGAGCCAAGGCGCGGGCCCCACGCCGATTGCATGATCTTGAGCTCATCCTGGGCGAGTTCATCCAGGACCGATTGCCTGCCCGCAGCCTTGAATGCGCTGTCGGCGGCCAACTGTTGCAAAGCCTGAACCGTGGGATTGACCGATTGGTTAGAAGACTGGCGGCTCAAGCGATCGAGGCGGTCAAGCCAGTCGAGCGGCTCTGGCTCGAGCCCGGTAGCATCGCCCACGCAATGGAACGCGTCGCGGCCATAGGGATTCTGGCTAAAGAGCAAAGGACAGCGATTTCCCCTGAGACTGATGCGCAAGTTGGCGCCGAGCAGGTAGGTGGCATGGTCGTGATTTTCGATGGCTGCGGACTGCTGGGGGTCACGAGCGGCATCGGACAAGAGCAACGCCGACGCGCGCAGCCATTGCGCGGTGTACATGAAATCCTGGCTTCCGGGCACCACCGCGCGAAATCCTGCGTGCATTAGAAAATTGAGGACGTTGTCGCAGTTCGCTCGGGGAGCCATTCGAGCGTCATCTTTATAAAGGCTCTCGGGCCGGGTTTCCTTGGTATCGGGATCGACGGTTTGAGGCATCTTGCAGCCGCCCTGCGAGGGATCAGGGGTGTTGAGGTTTTCCAACTGAATGGCCGCGCCAAACTCGGGACCGAAGTTGTCGCCGAGGCCAAGCAGCAGCCGGCTCGGATCGGACTTGCGGAAGTCAAGAAAACTCTTCACCGGAAGCAGATGATCCCGATCCGGTTCGTTGAATTCCATTCTGTAATAGCCGTAAAGACTGCCAGTATAGTCGATCTGGGTAGTCGTCGATTGTCCGTGGAGGGCACACGGAGGCAACACCGGAAGAGCCACGGATATGAGTAACGGAGCAAGGCAACGAACGAATGGAGAGGATGTACGCATAGCGCCCCCCTGGGAATCTTGTATGTGAGGAAGCCCGGTGGTTAAGCGGTCCCGAAGCGGTTGAAGCTGCCTTCAGCCTGGACTCGAGATGGACTTTTTCCCATCGCGAATTCATTTCGAGTCTTCGGCACCAAGACCCAGTGACCACGGAACCGTCGTGTGCCTCCATAATCCAAGAACAAGAGAGGAACGTCAATGGATTTCGGAGATGGGACGCCAAACGGGCCAATATTTCACCAGCGGGCTAAGAACTGCCGGCTCTGTAGAAATAACTCGCCGCCGGAGAGAGCGATTACGCATCCAGCGCGACGCGATCACGAAGCGACCAGCCGTTGGCCCGCTGAATAAGTCGAGCACGGTCCTCGAGTTCGGCTTGCGGTTTGCGCAGCGAAAACTCCCGCGGCTCCTCGCCGGAAAAAAGCCAGAGACTGAACGAGGGCAAGCACAACGCACGCACCGCGGTGCGGACAGCATCACGATCATCCAGATCGACGGTGAGGGTGCAATGCACAGAAGCTGGGGCGGCTATTGATTGTTCCAGTTCCGCAGTGGCGCTCGCCCGCCACTTGCCGTAGAGGCGCACGGGGCGAACGGGATGGATTTCGATGCCGAGCTGGGCCATAATCTCCGGTAGCCGGGCGGCCTCTTTCCTTTCTGAATTCTTCTGGCCGTCATCGAGTTCGTCCCAATCAAGCGTGGTCTGGCGCTGCGCCGAGCCGAAGCGCCGCTCGATGAGCCGGCGCTCGATGGTGTAGCGACGGCGCTCGAGTCTCGCGAGCGATTCGATCTGTTCCTCACTCAACGCCAGGATGGCCGGTGACGGCACGTCGGGGCGCAAGTGCAAACCGGCCAATTCCATAAGCAAAGGTGTGTGATCGGCCCGCCAGCGATTCGACATCTTCATAAACTCAGGAAGCTCACGCCAGGGAACATTTGCCTGGGAATTAATTGTGCCCTGAGAGCGTTGCCGGTAGTCCTCATGAAGTGCCTGCGCAAATGCATCCAGGCGGGACCCAAGAAGCACATCGGCGCTCAGCGTTTCTTCGAGGGTTCCGAAGATCTGCAGGCGATCGCCGAAGGCAGAGATATCTTCAATGGTTCGCACCACCTCACCCAGCCGGCGATAATGCTGGAGGCGCGCGTAGACAGGAACGTGCACGTAGCCGTTGCGGTCGAGCAGGGAACGCATTTCAAGTGCGGCGCACAAGCTCATTTCGTCGTCGCCCAGGGCAAGCGCGATGCCAAGCAAAGGTCCTGCCGACTTGAGCGCCGGTTCGACAACTCTCGCAAGGTCGGGAGATCCGGGTGCAACGCTTGCGGCGATGAACTCGAGGGTGGCCATCTCTGCCGCCGAGGGATTCGTAATCAGGAATTTCTCCCTGGCCGAATCCGCCTCCTGGTCGAAAATGATGATCTTGAGCTTCTCGCCCAACGCGACCGGCGAAGAACGAATGAGATGAAGTGCAATCTCGTGGCCATAGGCGCCGAAACCTACCAGGACGAAGGTGCGGGCTTCGAACTCCGGGCTGGGCGGCAGGCGGAGCCGCTTGATGAGCATGCGCGCGGCCGCGTTAAAGGAGTTGAAGAGGCGCAGATCAACATTCGCCGATCCGAGAGATCGCTTATCGCTGGCGATCAGGCGCCTGTGCATCCAGTCATTGCGCAGTTCGGCCAACACTTGAATTGCGCCCGCTTTCCGGTGTGGCGGCTGGGAATGGATGGCGTTGATCTGAAGCGCGATGTCCATATTTTCGCTGTCGGATCCGGTGCAGACGATGGCCGTTTGTGCGCGCCGGATTCCCGCGGCAAGGAGCACGTGCGGGCTCTTTGCGTCGCCCTGAAGCACCGCAACCCCAGCTTTCTCGCAAGTTGCAGCATTCGGCGAATCACCTTGCAGATCGATGGCAACAATGAGATGATGCGCGGCACGAAGATTCTGCACGATCTGCATGCCCACGTCGCCAAGGCCGCAAACGATGGAGTGGTTTGATTTGCGGCGCGCCATTGCGGTGCGGAGATTCTTTCTAACTCCGGTGACAAAAAGTTGCAAAGCGGAGAAAAGTGCAATGCCGGGAACAGCGATCTGGGCGATGATCAATTGCCAGGGATCTTTGCCGGGCTGGAACAGGTCATAGAGCCTGAGAAGTCCGATGGAGGATATGAGGCACCGCACGGACTCCAAAGCCGTCAATGGGTAGACAGGCTGCCATGTCCCCCCGGCAGTGTAACCGCTGCCGACTCTTGCGTATCCCCAGAAGCCAAGCCCTACGGCAAAAATGGCGAAGCTTATGAGAAAGATTTTTTCGATGCGCTTTTCCATTTTCGTCCCTGCAAACGGCGGCAATGATCAGCCGGGAAGATTCAACGTGCGATAGCGGAAGACAAAGCTCCAATCCATGGTTTCAGCAATCATAACGCTAGCCAGTTTTTCAGCGGTCTGGCGTAGCGCCGCGAAAGTCTCGTGGGGCGAAGAGAGCGCCTTGTCCAGCCCTGCCGACCGAATCGCCTCGAGTTCGAGCGCCATGGCCAGCGAGCGGTCTGCGCTGCGCGAAAACTCGCCGTGATTGGCGATGCCGTAGAACGCGGCGCCGAAGGCGGGCGGCACGGTTGCCAGCAAAAGCAGCCAGGGCGATTCACCGAAGATCACATGCCAGACGCAGGCAAGCCCCGTTCCGATAAACAAAGCCGTGCCGATGAGATGGAGGTGATGGCTTAACTTATGCATCGTCTCGTGGTTGCCTTCGTGGTACTTTACCTGGCCCTCGAGGATGTCCGCGATCAGTTTGGCGACAGAGGAGACATAGGCCTGGTTAATGACGGCGTTTACCAGGCCGAGGTCGCGCGCTATGTTGCGAAACATGCCATCGACCCAGGAGCGGTCGAGACCGGATCGGAAATGAGCCGGGGGCGGCGGCGCGGCCAGCGCGCAGCCGAGCATGGACATGTAACAGTACTGACGCAAGAGCTCGGCCAGTTGGCGCAGGTTGAGCCAGCGCTCATGCCAGCGTCTCCGGCGCCCGTGCCAGGTAATGGCGAGGATGATGACGATCAGGGAGAATTCGGTAAGCGCGGGAATTCTGCCCAACTCGATCCCGTGCTGTCCGCAGACGTAATCCGCCATTGGAACCAGGACAGTGAAGGCAGCCATGAGGCTGGTCGCGAGCGAGCTCGAGCGAAGAACTCCGGCATAGTACGTAGACAGTCCGTCGGCCCAGCCATAGTGGGGGCAAAGCCGGTCAAGCAGGTAGTGGTGCGCGTCTTCGGGCAGGCCGGGGGAGCTGGCAATCATCCTCTCCCATTCGTCGCGCGACGACTTCTCGAAAATCGGAACGCGCCACGATCCGATGCGAAGGCGGCCGCGGGCGACAAGATCGCGAAAGATACGGAAGATCCGGCCTGAATCGAAGTGCGGCTGCTTCTCGGCGAAATAGGCATGACTGAAGTTGAAGCCGTTCTCGCTGTCTCCGCGATCGGAAAAACGCGCGTCAAAGACCGACTTCAGCTCATCGAATGCGCGAGTTTGGCGCTTGCCCGCCTTATCGGATCGGAGAATGCAGGGGTCCTTCGGTTCTGACGCATTGAGCCAGACAACCGGCGTATGCCGCGCCAGGGCTTCTTCCACGATCTGCGTGGTGCCGCCCCTGCCCGCTGCCGGTTCGCCATCCCAGATGGCAATCAGCAAGATCGGACTGCTCCACGACCATGCGCCCGACACGTTCGTAAGACTCTTCCTCCCTGGCTCGCGAACCTTCAATCTGAAAAACCGCGGAGGCCTTCGCGAGGAGATCGTGGAACTCGTCGCGGGAGGCTGCGTCTTCAAAATCGTGGCAGTACTCGGCTGCGAGGAATGGGAGGGGGCATTGCAAATCCGCCTTCAGGGCAAGACCAGCGTGAGCGACGATGCGGTCCGCGCCTTCAGCGAGCGGAGAGAGGATGCGCAGGAGCGGGGCTTGGGTCGAATGAAGCAGTGGATCATGTGCGTCCGACGCCAGAGTAGCGATGGCTTTGAGAACTTGCTCGCATTGACCAGGCAGGCTGGCGGCGACATCGGGAGATAGCCGGTTGGGCCGATGGCCCGTTACGCCGATTTGAACCACCAGGCGGGGCCGCGGCGGCGAACTTGACTCTTGAGGGGCCATGGCGCGGTGATGGACTTGTGCTCCCTTGCCGGTTCTCCAGTTGCCGCGGGACCAAGCCTTCACTGCCAAGCGGCTTTTTCCCCAAGAAAAAGCCGCCTACGCCGAACTGGAAATGCCACGTTCTGACTGGAGAACCGCGTTAAATCTGGGTTGAGCATATCACGGCGTCAAACACAAGACAGACAGGTGTTTATTCGCTGGGGGCAACACGTGCGGATGGCCAGACTTATCCGTGGCGGATGAACGAGCCGTTGTGGAGCTCCGCCATCGCCTGACGCAGCTCTTCCTGAGTGTTCATAACGATGGGTCCGTACCATGCGACTGGCTCTTCGAGCGGCTTACCCGAGACAAGCAGAAAGCGAATGCCTTCGGGTCCGGCCTGGACCACGATCTCATCGCCTCGATCGAAGAGCACGAGCGAGTGATTCCCGGCATCATAGACCGCTTGGGCATTGGGATCGACGGCCGACTCAGTAAGCACGGCCTTTGGCTCGGATGCGTCGCGGAAGGTTCCAGCGCCGGCGAAGACGTAGGCGAAGGCATTGCGCGTGGTCTCGACCTTGATTCGTTTCTGTTTTAAGGGCGGCACAGAGATGTCGACGTAACGCGGATCTGCAGCGACTCCCTCGACCGGGCCGGTCTTGCCCCAAAACTCGCCGCAAATGATGCGCGCTTTGGTTCCGTCATCCTCCGTGACTTCGGGGATCGCGTTGGAGGGAATGTCCTGATAGCGCGGGTCAGTCATCTTGAGTGACGCGGGCAGGTTGGCCCACAATTGAAAGCCATGCATGCGTCCGCGCTCGTCTCCCTTGGGCATCTCCTGGTGGAGAATGCCGCTGCCTGCGGTCATCCACTGCACGTCGCCCGCCGTCATACGCCCTTTGTTGCCGAGCGAATCCCCATGCGCAACTTCACCGGCGAGGACATAGGTGATGGTCTCAATGCCGCGGTGCGGATGCCACGGAAAGCCAGCCAGGTAGTCAGCGGGATTCTCGTTGCGGAAGTCATCCAGCAAGAGGAACGGATCGAATTCGGCGGTTTTGCCGAAGCCGAAGGCGCGCTGGAGTTTGACGCCTGCTCCTTCGATGGTGGGCTTGGTTTGGTAGATGTCTTTGACGGCTCTCAGCGACATGGTGCATCTCCGATCAGGGAATCAAAGGCGCGGCGAGGGGCCGCCTCTCCGTGGGACTGGCCTGGGAAAATGCCCCTTTGATTCCACTTGTGATTCCACTGGCAGGGTACCTAAATTAGATGCGCGGCGGATTCATTCGCTCCAGCGCGCAACTCGCTGGCCAGAGGGAGCCCGGCCAGCGGACCAAACTTACGCGGCCTTGATGAACTGCACGTCAAGTGTGATGGCCACTTCTTCGCCAACCAACACGCCGCCGGCTTCGAGAGGTGCATTCCACCCAAGTCCGAAATCTTTGCGGTTAATTTTTGCAGAAGCGGTAAGGCCGATGCGCGTATTGCCCCAGGGGTCCTTTGCGGGCTCGCTCACTTCCTCCACATTCAAAATCACAGGCTTGGTCACCCCGTGGATAGTCAAGTCCCCGGTCACTGCGAAGCCATCGCCCTTTTTCTCGATGTCCGTTGACTTGAAGGTCATGGCGGGGAATTTTTCGACGTCGAAAAAGTCGGGGCTCTTGAGATGGCCGTCGCGCTTCTCATCCTGTGTATTGACGGTGCTCACGTCGATGGAGACATCAAGGGTAGATTTGGTGTGGTCGGCCTCGAAGCGGTGCAGGACGCCGCTGATTCCGCTGAACTTGCCTCGGACGTTCGAAATCATCATGTGCTTGACCTTGAACTCCGCGCCGGAGTGGGCCGGATCGATATTCCAGGTAGATGTGTCGGTGGTGGAGGTCATTGTGGGTTGCTCCTTTCGTCTGGTTGGATGCGCGAGGGAGATATTCGTTGCAACAAGTATTCAGGCGGCGCGGGCGGGCGCCTCTTCTTTATTGAATCAAGGTGACATAGAAAGCATTATTTCCAGTGCGTAGATCCTTGCCGTAGGAGAAGACAAGTCCCGAAGAGAAGACAAGGAGCTTGGTTTGCACGCCGGTGTCGAAGAGCCATCGATGTGACCCGAGCGGCGTGCCGGGATCGGTGATCTTGCCGATGTCGAATAAAGGGCCGACCTGAAGCTTCACGATTCCGTTCCCGTAGACGTTTTTGTCGAGATCCCAATTCTCGAGCAGATAATCGCGACCGAGAGGGGCGCTGCCTTTGCGGCCGTCGCGCGTGCCGATGTGAGCTCGGAGGGGAAGATCGTTATCGCGCTCGAGTCCCAGAATGAAAAGCTCGTCGAACGGCGGCTGGCCGAATGTTCTGCCGACGCGAAGTTGTTGCGAGGTCTCGTAATCGCCTCCACTTGCCCGAGGAAACCAATGCCAGCCGAGCGAGCCCGTGAGCTTCTCGAACGACTGCGGGTTTTTGGACCACAGGCGCGCGGCCTCGGATGATGCCCCGACGCTAAGAGTAAAGCGCCGTTCAGGCAGACGCCAAACCGTACTTGTCACCTGCGCTCGCTGCTTCAGTCCGTAACCTGCAGCGAGCAACTGGGGCGTGAGAACTGGACTAGATACGAGGCCGGGTTCGACGGAGCGGAAGTTGCGGTGCGAGACCTCAGCTCCGACTGTCCAGCCGAAACGCTCGCTCGCGTACGATGCAAGGTCGAAGACCAACCTTTCGCTCCGCATGTTGAAGCTGGCGAGGACCGGGGCCGGTCCGGTAAAGCCGTCGCGCACGGCCCAGTTTTCGCCGCGAAGATCGGTGGCGAGCTCCCAGCGGAGCCAGGCAACGTCCTCGAAGGGACCGGAAAATCCTGTATACACGCGCCGTTTCTGGGCATCCCATCGGAACATTGATCTGAAATTGATAGCTTCGCCGTGGAGGTTGTAGAACTGCGGATCGACTTCCTGAAAGGGGAGCCCCTGCAAGAAAAGGAACAACGCTTCAAGCTTGCTGTCGCCAAAACCATTCAGTTCATGTGCGCGGAAAACGACGTCGAACTTGCCGTCATTGCGGGCACTGAGATCAAAGTTGAATGCCGGAAAGACGCCCAGGCCGCGAGTACGTGAGCTGGAAGAGAGAAGCTGCTGCAGTTTGAGAGTTGAGGCGGGAGAAAACGCAAAAGCGTGGTCGAGGAGAATAGGCGACATGCGCAGTGTGGGATCTTCGCGGACGTCTTCGATCTGCGGCTTGCCGACGCGGTTCCAATACTTGAGCGCGGCCTCAAGGTTGCCTTCAAGGAAATAGGCCGTACCCAGGAAGTCGTCGCTGTAGGCATCGTTGGGGTTAAGGCGAAGCGCTTGCTGCAGACGGTGAATGGTCACGCCGTAGTTCCCTTGCCTGAACGCCAGGCCGGCCAACTCGACGGCGAACCGTGGATCGGCAGGGGCGAGGCGACGGCCGGATTCGAGCACGGTTTGCGCCTCAGTAAGGCGGCCGAGTTGCGCGAGCGCGATGCCCAGATAGAAGTCCATGGCGGCAGAGCGTTGCGCGATGGGCTTTACCTGAAGCACGATTTTGTTCCAGCTTTGGGATGCCGCAAGCTCCTGAAGCTCCTGCTCGGATGGCAAATGAGTTGAAATGGCCTGGGCGCGCAAAGCAAGACCGCTGCAGAGTAAGGCGCCGGCCACGCTCCAACGCAACAGGCAGATCAATGGCGCCCAGTCTCCGGAACGGCAAGCAGAGTCCAGTAGCCGGTTGCTTTCCATTCGCGATCGAATTGCGATTGGTCTTCGCTGAGGAGTTTGCGCTGGGCGGGATCGTTAACAAGAACGCGCCGTTGCTGCATATCAACGCCCACAACCACGACATAGTGAAGCGATGGGCCGGAACCGGGTTTAAGCGCGACGATTAGCGGACGGCCATTTCGCAACTGGCGCGCGAGATCAGCCCACTCGCCGGAAAACGCGAATGTCCGATAACCATTCTGCTGAAAGTAACGCGCCATGGCCGACGCATAGATGCCGTCCGCGGCGGGCGCATAGATGGCGCGCAGAATTTGCGCCGGTTCTGCATCAGGGCGAAGGGGGAGGTGCAGGTGCTGATCCCAATACTGCATGACCATGGCTATGCTGGCCGCGCCGCATCCGTTCTTCTGCTGCTCGACAAATGGCACATCAAGCCAAATGCCTGCAAGGCTGGCAGCACCTGCCGCAGCACCCGCCATCAGTGCCCCGAATAGGTACGCGGCGCCAGCCAGTTTGCGCAGCATAAGCGTCCCTTTAATGAACTGCGACGATGATGAGGATCAGCGCTGCGATGCAAACCAGAATGATGAGCAGGTCGCGATCGCTCATGTTGCCTGCGGCAAAATCGTTCTGGGCCTTTTTGGCGCGAGTCGCAAATTGGGCCAGTTCTTGATCGCTCAGGCCGGCGACTGCATTCTTCACTTGCTGCGGATCGATGTGAGCGGACTGTAAGGCTTTCTGCGCTTGATTGGAGGAAAAGAAACGGTTCAAAGCGTCAAGGTTCTGCTGCCTGGTTTGAGATGCGCCCACAGCGGCCTTCTGCAAATCATCGGGGCTCACAAGGTGCTGGGTGGCTTGAGCCACCAAGTCACTGGGAGTAACGATCGCCGCAAAGAATGCCACGGCCATCGAAGAGAGAACAAGGTGCCAACGTAGAGAACACATGACTCGCAACCTCCGGGGGATCGGGAGCGAGACATGATCGATGCGCTCCCTGCTTGGAATGCGAAGCGCCCATTTACTGACTTGGCGGCGCTTGCTGCAGATGGCGCGATCAGGTTGAAAGCCGACCATGAGGGCGCCAATAGTCTTGGATGAGCTGCGGCGGACAGGAAGTTGCTTTGCGATCAGTTCTTTGGCATAGCTCCGGCTCTTCCACATTGAGTTAATTGGCCGTGGGCTTGATTCGTCGGTGTACTTCTTTATTTGTGCTGGATGGTTACATTCGAACTCAGCCACTTGTAGGACTGGACCAGAAGCATGAATGCGGGGTAGTCCTTCTTAGCGAGATCTTCGTTTTTCGAGGAAATGACAACCATCACGAGGACCTTTTCCTCTCCAATGTAGGCAACGGCCTCGTAGCGGTCAAAGGCACCCGGGGCGAAGCGGAGGACGGGTACAGAAACATCGCCGACCTTGATTGGATCCGACTGGACGACAACGGCGGCTGGAGCATCGTGCTGCACCTGTTTGGCATCATCGGCCATCATTTTAGGGATGGTTGCATCCGGATCTTTGCCCTCTACATTGAAATACATAAAGGTCCCGGAGTCCTTTGCGTTTTGAAAGTTTGAGCCAGCCGGGTAAAAGACTGCGTAGATTCCTTGATCGTTCATGATGCCGTTGTCCAGGACCCACCCGTCGGGTGCGCAGAACGTCAAAGCGTGGTCTTTTCCGTAGAGGAGGCCGCAGTTGTCATTCGGCGCCTTGCCGCCCCCGCTGGCATTTGAGCCGGGAGATGTTTGCTGCGAGCCCGCCTGCAATGCGACGGCAAGCAGAAACAGGGTTCCGGTTGCCAAAATTTTCATGCGGGCATTCTACACGGCGATTGACGATTGTGCTGTGAGCTGCGGCCGGGTTGCGCCGGCCCAGTTATCCACCCGGCTCACACTTGTCGGTCCCACCCGCACCGTATCCTCAGGAGAGACAGATCCATGAGCGACTTTGCCCAATCCGTGAAGCAGCAGGCCGACATCGTGAAGGTGATCGAGAGCTATATCCGCTTGCGGAAGGCAGGTGCGCAGAGGTTTACGGGGCTGTGCCCGTTCCACAAGGAGAAAACGCCCTCATTCAGCGTGCACGCGGGGCAGCAGTTCTTCTACTGCTTTGGCTGCCGGGCTACGGGCGACGTTTTCAGCTTTGTGGGAAAGATTGAAAATGTTGGCTTCCCCGAGGCGGTGCGGATCGTGGCGCAGAAATGCGGCATTCCACTGCCCAAGCGCGAGTTCTCATCGCCCGAGGAGGCTGCCGGTGCGCGATTACGGACCAAGCTGCTGGACTTGCAGGAGACAGCCGCTGTGTGGTTTGAGGAGCAATTGCGCGGACCGGGCGGAGCGTCGGCGCGGGAATATCTGGTCGGCCGCGGGCTCGATCCAAAAGGAATAGAAAAATTCCGGATTGGGTATGCGCCGGACAGCTTTAACGCGCTGCGCGACAGGCTGAGCGGGATGGCGGATCAGGAGGCGCTGCGCGCAAGCGGGCTTTTCAGCTCAAAGGAGCAGGGCGATGGAAGCCAGGGACCGATTTATGACCGATTTCGCAAACGCGTGATGTTTCCCATCTGCAACGAGGGCGGCCGAGTGATTGCCTTCACCGCACGCACTTTGGAGACTGGCGAGAAGGCGGGAGCGAAGTACATCAACTCGCCGGAGACGCCGCTCTATTCGAAGGGACACGTTCTCTTCAATCTGGACAAGGCGAAGCCGGCGATTCGCGCCATGGAGTTTGCCCTGCTGGTTGAGGGCCAGATGGATTGCATCAGCGTGTTTCTGGCGGGAATTCAGAACGTGATTGCAACCAGCGGGACGGCTTTTACCGAGCAGCAGGTGGCAATACTGAAGCGCCACACTCAGAATGCGGTGGTGAGCTTCGATCCGGATACTGCTGGGGCAAACGCCACCGAGAAGACCCTGGCCCTACTCATTGAAGAAGGCTTCAAAGTGAAGATTGTCAACAGGTCTTTTCGAGATAGCGGTATGGACCCAGATCGATTCGTTCGTGAGATGGGTGAGGCGGGTTTTCGTACCGCAATCAACCCTCAAGACCGGGGAGCAAATAGTCGCAAGGTGAGGACCGACGATGAATTGCGCCAGGCAATCCGCGGCGCTCAATGGTACGACGATTACATGATTGAACGTGCCAAGCAGCTCTTTCCCGGTAACAGTACCGATCAGAAGGTGAAAGCAATGAACTTTCTGCTGCCGCACATCCGGCGAATGCCGGAGCCGCTGGCCAGGGAGCAATTTGCTGCCGACGCGTCCCAGAAGCTTGGGATCGGGTCGGCGGTGCTGCGCGATGAGGTGCGGCTGGCTGCGCTGCGTCGGCGAGATCGAGTTGAGGAACGAGCAGCGAAGTTAAGCGAGGTGGAAAAAGTGCTGCTACGGGCGCTCGCTGTAACCAATTTCGACGGCGCCGAAGCGCGACTGCTGGCGGCCGAGGCTTTGACGAATAACTCGGCCTGGTTTGAGCACCTGGGCGCATTCGGTGCGATGCAAGCGTTGGCGGGCCGGGCAGCAAAAGACCCCATGGACGCTGTCGAGGATCCAGGCCAGAAAGCGCTCCTGGCAGAGGCACTGCTTGGCGAGAGCGGGCCACCGAGGGCCAATGAGGTGGAAAGCGCGGTGCAGGAGGTTGAGGAGCGTGCACTCGAAGGCAGGCTGCGTGATCTCCGGGGCCACATTGCCGAGGCTGAGCGCAATGGCGACGTTGACGGGCTGGCACTTTTGACCCAGAAAAAGCTGGAACTGGACCGGGCACTGCGGCGTTTGCACGGCCAGAAAGGGGGGGGACTGTAGGGGTTTTGGGCGCGGGCCGGAAGGGCTTTCATGCTGTCAAATCATGCGTCGAAAGGTCCTTCCGAGCGTCTAAACAGTCAGTAAGGAATCGGGATCGAGTGGCTGAAAGTAGTCCGCGAGGCGTTCCAGGGCCGCCGGGATGGGGCAGATGTTCTGCCGGGTTTTTCCTGGCACTGGCAAGTGCGGTTGTGGTAATCTATTGATCTCAGTGAGGATGCGCGCCCCTTTGCCCCACACATGAGCTCCGGCTCGCGGGCGACCCAGGCGAAACCTGAAGCGCGGCCATCCTGTTCCGAGAAAACTATCACCGCGTTGTGCGGGCTTGCGGATGTGTATGCGAGCGAGGATTCCCTGTGGGAGTCTTCATTTTGCGTGTCTGAAATCGGGGCGCGGCGCTGATTTGCGATTTGCGCGGGCGCGCGGGTTGGCGCGGTCGATTGTAACGACGCGGGGCCGGGAATGAAATCGGGCGAGACGCTCTACGCGAGCGGGTCTCGCCAAAGAGAGCAGGCATATTTTGGCGATTGAAGACAAGTTTGAAGAGGATGTGCATGGTCTGATCGAGACCGGCAAGGAGAAGGGCTATCTCACTTATGGCGAAGTGAACGACGCGCTGCCGGATGAGATCGGTTCTCCTGACGATCTGGACGATCTGATCACGACGATTGGGACGCAGGGCATTGATCTACTCGACACTCCGAAGTTCCCCGGCGACAAAGACTTTGAGCTGGAGGAGGGAGAAGACGTCGAGCTGGATCTGACGCCGGGAACGCTCGAGAAAACGAACGACCCGGTTCGCATGTATTTGCGCGAGATGGGAACCGTGCCGCTATTGACGCGCGAGGGCGAGGTGGAGATCGCCAAGCGCATCGAGCGCGGGCAGAACCGCGTGCTCAAGGCGATTTCGCGTTCGCCGATCGTGATCCGCGAAGTAGCTGCACTGGGCGAAGACCTGAAGCGCGGCGTGCGCAACGTGAAAGAGGTCGTGATCTTCGACGAGGAGGAGCTCACCGAAGAGGTGGTGCTGACCCGCGTGAAGGCGACTGTAGCGAAGACAGACACGTTGGTGAAGCACCAAAAGAAGGTTGCGCAGATTGAAGAGAAACAGGCTGCGATCTCGCCGGCCAACAAAGCAAAGATGAAGGAGGCGCGACGCCTCCGGTGGGCTGTCGGCCGCGAGAAAGTATTTATTTCGCGCATCGTGCGCGAGCTGAAGTACACGGCACTGGAGCGCAAGCGCCTGTTGGACAAGGTCAACAAGACCGTGGACACCATGCGCACGCTGGAGCGCCAGATTCGCTCGCTGGAGCAGAAATACGAAGCCTCAAAGAGCGAGGACATGAAGAAGGAGTACCGGCGCCAGCAGAAAAACTGCCGGACGGACTTGGAAAAAATCGAAGGCGACGCGGGCGTGTCGATTGTGGAACTGAAGCGCACACAGCGCGAGATGATCCAGGGCGACATGGACGCCGAGCAGGCGAAGCGCGAGCTGATCGAAGCAAACCTCCGATTGGTGGTGTCGATCGCCAAGAAGTACACCAACCGCGGGCTACAGTTCCTCGACCTGATTCAGGAAGGCAATATCGGCCTGATGAAGGCCGTGGACAAGTTCGAATACCGGCGCGGCTACAAATTTTCGACGTATGCGACTTGGTGGATCCGCCAGGCGATTACGCGAGCAATTGCGGACCAGGCGCGCACGATCCGTATTCCGGTGCACATGATTGAGACAATCAACAAGCTGATCCGCACCAGCCGGCAGCTGGTGCAGGAGCTCGGCCGCGAACCTTCGAGCGAGGAAATTGCGCGGCGCATGGACATTCCAGTGGCCAAGGTGCGCAAGGTGCTGAAGATCGCGCAGGAGCCCATCTCGCTGGAGACGCCAATCGGCGAAGAAGAAGACTCGCACCTCGGCGACTTTATTGAGGATCGCCAGGCGGTTTCGCCTTCTGAAGCGGTGATCGGAGTGAACCTGAAGGAATATACGTCGCAAGTGCTGCGCACGCTGACGCCTCGCGAAGAGCGGGTGATCAAGATGCGCTTTGGGCTTGAGGACGGCAGCGAGCACACGCTGGAAGAAGTGGGCCAGAGCTTCCAGGTAACGCGCGAGCGCATCCGGCAGATTGAGGCGAAGGCGTTGCGCAAGCTGCGGCACCCGAGCCGAAGCCGCAAGCTGAAGGCGTTTGTTGAGGGTGTGAAAGAAATGTAAAGGCTTGGCTGGAAGTAAGCCGTTTAAGGCCGCAGCTCTGAAAAAGGGCTGCGGCTTTTTTGCGTCCGAAATACCGAAGAGCAGGCCGAGGAGATTGACTGATGCGAACGGGCGGAGCCGCCGATACATGCTAAGAGGTATGTTCCCTGCCCACCCTACGCGCGCGGGATGCTGGGAAACAGGTCCAAAAAACAATTCGGGCAGCGGGCGCGCGGCCAAGGGGAGTATGTGCACCGCGACAGGAGCGGCGGTGAGCAATCAAATTTTATTTGTCGACGATGACAGGAATGCGCTGGACGCTTACAAGCGGCTGCTGCGCGGCGTATTCGACATTGAAACCGCAGTGAGCGGAAGCCAGGGGTTGGCGGCGATTCAACTGCTGGGGCCGTTCGCGGTCGTTGTCTCAGACATGCGCATGTCTGGGATGAACGGCGCAGAGTTTCTGGCGCATGTGCGGGAGTTAGCGCCGCAAACGGTAAGGATGCTGCTGACCGGACACAAAGATCTGAACCACGCGATCGATGCGGTGAATGACGGACAGATCTTTCGGTATCTGAATAAGCCTTGCCCCAAGGATGAACTGGTAAACGCGATCCGCCTTGGACTAGCGAAGTACCAGAGCAATGAAGCAGACAGCGCACTGATCAAAGAGGCCCGGCAGCGCAGACTGCGAGCCGCCCTCGGGAGCTCCCGCGCGGCGACTCTGCTGAAATGAACCGCTTCATGGCCACCGAAGCCCCGACCCGCTCGTTGAGCGCGAAGAGCCTGTCGCTCCGAGATAAACCAGCTTCGTTATAATCGCCCTTTGACTTAACTGCGGCGAAACTTTCCTATTAGAGTCCGAATGCGAATTGTTTTGCGGCCAAAGGGCGAGTTCAAGTATGAGAGACATGACACGGCGGCAGTTCGGTAAGACCGTAACCGCTACTGCCGCATTGGCGAACATCGCAATGCCCCAGAATTCTTCAGGCGAATCGATAGCAACGGCGAAGAACCTCGAATTCCCGCCCGGATTTGTGTGGGGCTGCGCAACGGCTGCATACCAAATTGAAGGCGCGGTGGCGGAGGACGGACGCAAGCCATCGATCTGGGATGTGTTCGCCCACACGCCGGGCAAGATCGTTAATGACGACACGGGTGATGTGGCCGACGATTCGTATCACTTGCACAAAGAGGACACTCGCCTGATGAAGAATCTCGGTGCGGGCGCATACCGTATGTCGATTTCCTGGCCGCGCATCTTTCCCGATGGCACGGGCCAGCCGAATCCGCTGGGGCTGGACCACTACAAACGCGTTCTGGATGAGCTTCTCGCGAACGGAATCACCCCTTACGTCACGCTCTTTCATTGGGATCTCCCTGCTGCGCTTGAGGGTGGCTGGCAGTCGCGCGACACTGCGAAGGCTTATGCCGACTACGCGGGATACGTTGCAGGCCAGCTCGCAGACCGAGTGCACCAGTTCATGACGATCAACGAGTTCGATTCGTTTACCAATCTCGGATACAAGACAGGAAAGTTTGCGCCTGGGCTAATGCTGCCCGCGGCTGACGTGAACCAGGTGCGCCATCATGCGATTCTCGCGCATGGACTCGGTGTCGCGGCGATTCGCGCGAGCGCGCCCGCGGCTCAAGTGGGCTTGGCCGAGAATCCGGCGGCCTTTGTACCCGTGATTGAAGACGAAAAGAACATCGAGGCGGCGCGCCGGGCGACGCGCGAGGAAAACGCTGCATTCCTGACTGCGGTGCTGGAAGGCAAGTACACCGAGGGTTACCTGGAGCGCGAGGGAGCGAATGCGCCCCGAATCGCCGCGGGTGACATGAAAGCCATCGGAAGCCCGATCGACTTTCTCGGCCTGAATGTGTACGCACCGTTTTATGTGAGGGCGGACGATTCCGCACGTGGGTACGCCATTGTCCCGCGGCAGACATCGTACCCACGCATGGCTTCTCCGTGGATCGCTGTCGGCCCGGAAGTGATGTACTGGGCGGTGCGTAACGTTTGCGAGTTGTGGCATCCGCAGCAAATCTACATCACGGAGAACGGATGTTCGGCGGATGATGCGGTGACCGCAGACGGCCGGATTGAAGATACCGATCGGGTGATGTACCTACGCAACCACCTGACGCACCTTCACCGCGCAACGGCAGAAGGCTTCCCTGTGAAGGGCTATTTTCTGTGGAGTTTGCTGGACAACTTCGAGTGGTCCGACGGATACAGCAAGCGCTTCGGAATTCACTACGTGGATTTCAAGACGGAGAAGCGAACGGCGAAACTGAGCGCGGAGTGGTATCGCGAAGCGATTCGCCGGAATGCCGTGGTGTAGAACTGGTTTGCTTTTTATGGCTCTTATTTGCTGGCGTGCGTAAGAAGGAAGTCAGCCATGATGTGGCTGGCCTCGATGGATTCAGGCAGTTGCGCGTTGTACCAGAATGCATGCGGAAGCGCATCGAAAACAACGAGACGCGCATCGACGCCGGCACGAAGAAATGCGCGGTGCAAGTTCACCGTGCCGCTTAATAGGGCATCGCGCTCGGCGGTGACAAAGAGCGTAGGCGGCATGCCGTGCAGGTCAGCATAGATCGGCGAGAGTACCGGATCTTTCGGATCGGTGTTGGCAATGTAGTAGGGATCGTGCGGGCCGGGCGCCGGTGGATCGAGATGTCCATCGAATCCACGCAGAGTGAAAATGGCGGTTGAATCCCCGGCGCGGGCAAAGTCGCCGATGCCGCTGAAGATTCCCAAAGCAGCCGGCATGGGCAAGCTCAACTGTTTCAGTTTCACCGCCACTTCACCAGTCATGATGGCCCCGGCTGATGTTCCATAGATGACGATGTGGGAGGGCTTGTATGTCTTCAACAGCTCTTCGTAGACGGCAACCGCGTCATCGACGCCCGCCGGAAAGGGATGCTCCGGCGCAAGGCGATAGAGCACAGCCACGACCTTGACTTTGGCATAGCTGGCGATGGGAATGGACTCGCTATAGGAACCGGAATCGGCGTTGAAGCTACCACCATGCAGGTTGATGAAGACCATGTCGCGATGGTCCGGCGGGATCTCGGGCGGCGTGACGATTCGCACAGGAACGCCTGCTATCTTGTCCTCGACAATCTGATTTGGACAGAGTCTGGTCCAGGCCGCGCGCGCCTGGTCCGTGTACACGTCCATGCGGGCGCGCCGCTCTGCGAGAGATTCGGGCGGCGCCTGATCGGGTGCGGCTTGTTCCAGCCATTTCTGCGCCTCGGGGCTGATCGTCGCCGGGACCGGGACTACACGCGTCACATGAGCCGTTCCCTGCGCGTCGATATAGCTTGTGTCGGTGTTGGGCGCCTGAGATGCAGTGGTGGGCGCGGATTGTTGGGCAGCCAGAGAGAGCGTTACCAACAAAGTGACGATGGGGACGACACGAAGTGCGGAATACATGGGCGCGGTTCCTTCCATGGCGATTGCCAACAGATACGGATTCTGTCACGACGGGGTGAAGAACGTCCAATGCAGCAGATGGCGATCCGACATACGAACGATCAAAGATCGCCCGATCGACCACAGCCGTGGAAAAGGCGCGGGGCGCGCAGTCTTGCAATGGTTCTTCTGAGACCCTGCGGACAGAAGAGAGGAGCGCTGAGCGCGCTCCCCTGTCCCGTTATTTGATTTGCAGTTCGTATTAATGCGGTAAGACGAGCAGATCGGCCGCCAGCAGTTTCTCCGTGAACCGGTCCAGAGCCAGAGGGAATCTATAACCGATTGTCCTCATGCCCAAGCCAAGCATTAGCGCGGTTTCTTCCTGTGTGTAGTCCTGCAGCACGACCCGGCTTAGTAGTTCCCGATCTAGGCTATTGAGTTGGCTAAGACAGTTCTCAATATCCAGCACGAAGATGACTGCGTCTTCGAAGGTTCGAACGGGCCGACTGGAAGCCCAACCGCGGCCGACGGGATCACCCAGAATCGATGGCGCCCTGCCCACCTGCGTAGACGCATAAAGATAACGCCGCAGCAGGCTCTCTGTGTGTTTCCTGTAGAACGCCAGGTTCGCTGGAGGCTTGTAGCCGTGTTTTTCAAGCCCTAATTTCTGCCGCTCGACGGATTGTCGTTTCGTTCTCCTTTGCTCGATTTGCCCGGCTGCCTCAGCAGCGCTGGTTTCCCATTGCATTGGCAACTGAAAGGCTGCGCTCATTGCACACCCCCTGTTGCCTCAGCCACCGCCCAAACCTTGGAGAGCTGCGTGTGGCACGGGCGTCCGAGCCGCTTGCGACTTTCCGGCGATGGAAATTCTCTCAGTTTGGATTCACAATCGCTGCAATAAACAGTCCCTTGAGTTTGGGCCCGGAACCATAGGCAACCACACCCTTCGCAAATTTTCAATTGAACGCGCACTTCCATGACCGATTCTCCGCATAGCTTTCATCTCCCGACGGAATTTTACGATGCATGTTGTTCCCCGGGGTGTAGAGAACCAGGCCGGACAACTCAGGTTTCTTGTGTCCTGATGGGGGATTGCCGCCTGTGCTCTCTTGTTTTCTGTCATGACCATCGGCGCGCAGATCCTGGAATTTCCTTGAATGACTTTTCTTCGGCGCCTGAACGAGGCGCTCCAGCGTGGGAACGGAGATGCCGGCTGAATCAAAATCTCTCCGGCAAAGTTCAATCGCACCCGCAAAGGGCAGGCTTTCGCGCTGGTCTAAGCCGATGGCGACAAAGCATTTCCCAAAAAATTCCCACAAGTCAATGCTTGGTTTAGTTAACCAAATGTAAGGTTGCGCTTCCTCTGCGTCAATGTCCGACTACAACTTTCCGGTCATCCTCTTTTCAATCCACGGCAAGACGTTCAGAATTAAGGCCAGCGACCCCTTGTAACTTTTCCATGCGAAATGAGACAAGAAACTGTCTCATTGCTGGCGGTAAATTTTCCACAGATGAATTTCACGCAAATGCACGAGCGCCTTCGCCTGGAGCTGCTGCGCAGAATGCAGCGGGGGACGGTCAGCGTCTCGCTTCTGGGTCGCCAGACTGGCTTCGGTCAGGCACATCTTTCGAATTTTCTGCACAGTCGCCGACAACTCTCTTTGGAGGCCTTGGACCGCGTCCTGACGGCACAGCATCTTACGGTCGCTGATTTGCTGCCTTCCGCTCAGCACTTGACGCCGGAGCTCAATGGCAATGATGTGTGCGCCGTCCCGGTGGTATCGCATACTATGGCCCTGTTCGAGCCGGTGATCCGTCCGTCCGCCATTCAGTCGCTGTTGTACCTGCCTGCCGTCGCGTTCGAATCGGCACATGCGCGCGCATCAAGTACCCGCCGCGCATGGGAGCGATTCGTCGCTGTTCGCGTGCCAGCTGTCGATGCTCCCGCGATGGACCCACTGCTGCAGCCCGAGGCGATCGCGTTAATTGACCGGCACTACAACTCGCTACTCCCCTACCGCCCAAATCGAGCGAATCTCTATGCGGTTCGGGACGGCGCGCACTTGAAGTTCCGATACGTGGATTTTCTTGCCAGCCGTCTTGTGCTTCGCCCGCATAACCTGGCGTTTCCAGTGGACCTGATTGACGTGGATCCAGGAGGGTCACCGAATGAACTGTTGGTGGGAAGGATTGCGCTGATCTTGAATGAGCTATGAGAAATGGTCCGCGCGCATACAAAGAGGTCGGGGACCAAAATTTTGCCGCTTCATTATGCGGGGAAGCTTTGCGCTTGCCAGATCGCTTTCGGCTTGAGCAACGTCCTGGGGCCGCCCGAGATCGCGCCAGTAGTATTCATCTGCGCGAAAGGCAAGAATCGGCTCACCCTGGGCGGCGAGGCGCAGATAGGCGGGAATGATGGAGAAGGAGCCTTCTTCTGATAGCTCGGAGAAAATGCGTGGTGAAAGAACGTGAAGCCCAGAAAAAGCTAACGCTTGAGACTGTTGTGCGGGGAAGGCCCACTCGGTTTCTGCATCGCGACCAGCGCGGCGGCCGCAGAGCTGGCCATGCTCGTTGAAGAACAAGGTCCGCGAAGTCTCGCGCTGCTGAACCGCCAGGGTGGCGAGCGCGTTGCGTTCGGTATGGATGCGCACCATTCGGGCAAGATCGATGGTGCTAAGGACATCGACATTGTGGACTAGAAAAGATTCGGCTTTGTTGCCTCTGTCTTCAAGGAAGAACCATGCGGCTTTCTTGAGGCCGCCACCGGTATCGAGCAGGACATCTTCGCGGGAGATTTCAATGCGCATGCCGAAGTTGCGGTTGGCTCGGAGGTAATCGAGGATTTTGTCGGCGAAGTGGTGGACATTGACGATCGCTTCGTTGATGCCGAACGAACGCAGGCGGCTGAGGGTGATCTCAAGCAACGTTCGGCCGGCGAGAGTTACCAGCGCCTTGGGGCGGTGGTCCGTGAGTGGGCGCAAGCGCGTACCAAGACCGGCGGCAAGGACCATGGCCTTCATCTAAGTAATCTCTCCGGACATGCCTAACTTCTCAAGCTCGATGTGACGGAGGAGAACTTCAACGCCGGGTGTGCCGCGCAGATGTTTAGCCAACTGCTCCGCCAGATAAACCGAGCGGTGCTGGCCACCTGTGCAGCCAAAGGAAACCATCAGACTGGTGAAGCCGCGCTCGCGGTACTTGGCAACGCTGGCGTCGACCAGAGAGACCGCATGAGAAAGAAACTCGTGGACACTTTGATACCGGTCGAGATATTCAATCACGGACGCGTCCCGGCCAGTGAGCGAACGAAATTGTTCTTCGCGGCCTGGATTGGGGAGGCTGCGGGCATCGAAGACGAACCCGCCACCGTTGCCTGATTCATCGAGGGGCATAGAGTGGTGGAAAGAGAAGCTGAAGATGTGCACGGTGAGGCCTGTTGCGGGTGCGGCGTTGTGTTGTAGTTTGTCGCTGGATAATGCTCGTTCGAGCGCATCGAGAAGTGCCGGCAGCGCGATGGGGAGCTTGACATGCTCCGCAAGCCAACGCAGGTTCTTCAGCGCGTAAGGAACGCTCTGAAGGAAATGCGCTTTGCGTTCATAAAATCCGCGGAACCCATATGCGCCTAACGCCTGCAGAATGCGGACATAGACAAAGGCATAGTAGTGCTCCATGAATGCGTCGCGCTTGAGTTCGATGAAATCCGCAAGGCAGTCAAGATAGTGCTCGAGCAGATCGTGGCGCAGGGCGGGCGGCAGATCGGCCTTGCCATCGTAGAGAAGCGACGCAATGTCGTATTGCAACGCGCCTTTGCGGCCGCCTTGATAGTCGAGGAACCAGGGCTGGCCGTCGCGCAGCATGATGTTGCGCGATTGGAAATCACGATAGAGAAAGTAGTCGTGATCGGCACCGAGAAGGAATTTTGTCAAGCGCGTGAAATCGAGTTCGAGAGCCTGCTCGTTGAATGGAATGCCGGCAAGACGGAGAAAGTAGTACTTGAAGTAATTCAGATCCCAGGCGATGGATTGGCGATCGAAGCTCGCGCGCGGATAGCAGACTTTGTAGTTCATGTCGTGGCCAGCTTCGACTTGAAAGCGCGGCAGAACGGAGACGACTTTGCGGTAAGCCTCGACCACTGGCGGAGCGATAGTATCGCCGGAACGATTAGCGCTGAGAAATTCAAAGAGCGTAGTGTCGCCCAGGTCTTCTTCGAGGTAAGCGCCGTGGTTCAAGTCCTCTGCATAAATCTGCGGCACCGGTAAACCGTGACGACGAAAATGGCGGGAGAATTCAAGAAAAGCAACATTCTCTTCGCGCACGGAATAGAGAATGCCGATCGCGGTATGTTCCGCACCGGCGAGGCGGACAATGACGCGTCCAGAGCCGCCGAGCTGGCCCTGGAGCGGCTGAACACGCTCTGGCGGCGACTGAAAGTGCTGCTCGAAGAGGCGCTTGAGGACTTCCATGAAGGTCTAAAGGAACTGCGGACAGTGCTTCGACAAAGATAGCGACGCGGGGAAGCGGATGCAAGGCGTGCTGCTTTCTTTGCAATCGGGACTATTCAGCCTGGTGACCCGTGTCCACGCCGTCAAAGCGCGTAAAGGCCGAGTTCCAGTGCATCTGGACGATGCCGGTGGGGCCGTTGCGCTGCTTGGCGATAATAATCTCGGCCTTGGATTTGTCGGCATCGGCCATATTCTCGTCGCGATTGTAGTAACTCTCGCGGTGAATGAAGGCGACGACGTCGGCGTCCTGCTCAATGGAGCCCGATTCACGAAGATCGCTCAACATGGGTCGCTTGTCGTCGCGTTTTTCGTTGCTTCGCGAGAGCTGGGAGAGCGCGATCACGGGAACCTGGAGTTCCTTGGCCATGGCTTTGAGCCCGCGCGAAATGGCTGAGACCTCCTGTACGCGGTTTTCGTAGCCTTTCCGGCTTGCGCCCGGCAATGTAGCAGACATGAGCTGGAGATAGTCAACCATGATCAGATCAAGGCCACCGTTGTTCTGCTTGAGGCGGCGCGCCTTGGCACGCATTTCAGACACTGTTGCTCCGGCGGAGTCGTCGATAAACATGCGCGCCTCCACCAATTGGCTCAGCGCTGTCTGCAGTCTCTCCTGTTCGACGCGCCCGATGAAACCCTTCTGGATCTTTTGCTGATCGACGCCAGCCTGCGATGCCAACATGCGGCGGAGGAGGGACTCGCGGCTCATCTCCAGGCTAAAGACGGCCACAACAGAACCATAGCGAAGAGCGGCATTCTCGGCGATGTTGATGGCCAGTGCCGTCTTGCCCATGGAGGGCCGAGCCGCGATGATAATGAGCTCGCCTTTTTGCAGTCCGCTGGTCATGCGATCGAAGTCAGTAAAGCCCGTGGCGAGGCCGCTGACTTCCCTGCTTTGCTTGTAGAGGTTGTCGATGGAGCCGAAGGAGTCGCGGACGATGATTTCAATCGATTGCAGGCCCTGGTTGAGACTGTCTTGGCTTACATCCAGCAGTTGCGACTCGGTCTCGTCGAGAACGCCAATGGCGTCCTGGCTCTGGTCTGCGGCTTTGGCGATAGCGGCCGAGCAGATACCCATGAGGCGCCGCAACATACTCTTGTCTTTGACGATGCGGACATAGTCCTCAATGACTGGCCGGCGCGGCAAGCCCTCAGTGAGTGACGCAAGGTAGGCTACCCCACCGACGGATTCGACCTCTTTGTAGCGTGCAAGCTCGTTGGAAAGCGTGACGATGTCCACCGTGCGGCTGGTGTCGATCAACTCAGTCATTCGCAGGAAGATACGGCGGTGGGAGTCCAGCGAGAAGTCATCAGACTCGAGGAATTCGGCAGCCTCGGCGTGGGCAGCATTGTCGAGCAGGATCGCGCCCAGGATGGTTCTTTCCGCATCAAGATTTGCGGGGAGGCCGGCTTCGAGGGTGAGGTCGGGGATGGTCGCCATAGGAAAGAGTGTAGGCCAGAAATCGACAGTGGCGAAGCTGTGCGAATCCAGCCCGTAACTGGAAATTAAGGAAATCCGATCATGTGACACGGCTGTTTGAGGATAGCCAGCTTAAATGGCCGGCTGCAGAGATGTTGCGACGGCAGAGACGTGAGTGTGGCGGCCTACGAATGCACCAAGATGGGCGGCCAAAGGAGACTGGTTACCAACTTGGGACTGTTCGGATGAGGAGCGCTTCAAATCACTCGCCACTCAAACGACTCATAAGGATAATGGGGCATTGGTTACGAAGGTTCGCCTATTGCCAGGCAGCTTTGTTATCGACTTCGACTGATTCCTTGGGGCGCAAGGCCGATAGGTGCCGAAGGAGGATGCCACCGTGGCAACCCAACCATTGAAAGTCGCTCGCCCATTGTCAGCTTCGCCTTACCCGGTCGTGTCTCAGCCGCAAATTGCAAGCTTTGCCTCCAGATTCGCAAGCGACCAAGTGGTCGCGAGTCGCCGTCTTCGCACGCAAGCAGAGTGGAGTCCCGAGTCAGCGGTCAACCTTCGTCTTTTGGGCAAGGGAGTTGGTTGGGCATTCGGAATCGAAGGCGCAACGGCACTATGCCTGTATGCCATCTGGTTTGTGTGGCACCTTCGGCTTTAAGTCATGCCAAACCGTCTGGTATATCGAGGAAATATGGTGACGTGCACATTCGCCGAAACCTGGATGCGGGAAGAGACAGGTGCTGAAAAGTTTTCGTTGAGTTGACAATTGCATCCGCGGTAACCCGATACATATTTTGTGTGATCTGCAGCGGGCGAACCGCCATTCCATCTACAAATCTGCGATGATAGCAAGATGTGCCAATGGGCACTTTGATCAGACAGGACCCACCGCCCAAGTGAAACCCTCCATGCGCCGCGTGGCGCTGATCTACAACCCGGCTTCAGGACAGTACTCCTCACGGAGAAAAGCGGCCGTTGGGGAGATCAAGGCCGTGCTTGGCGAGGCGGGTGTCGAGTCAAAGGCATTCGAAACCGGCGCGCCGGGCAGCGCCACAACCATAGCAGAAGAAGCAATTCGAGACGGCTACGATACGGTGCTGGCATGCGGAGGCGACGGCACAGTTCATGAGGCCGTACAGAGCCTTGTGGGGACCGATGTAGCACTGGGAGTGGTTCCCCTTGGCACTGCCAACGCGTTGGCTGCGGACCTGGGATTGATTGCGTCGCCAGCCAACGTGGCGCGTACCTTGCTCAAATCGGCACCGGCACGAGTTTCGGTAGGGCGCATTCACTTTGTGGATAGAGATGGAATTCCGGACTCGCGGTATTTCGTTGTAGCGGCGGGGGTCGGCGCGGACGCATTGCTAATGTCGCGACTGGATACGCGGTTGAAGCGACGCCTGGGATACGTTCTGTATTTGATTGAGGCATTCCGGATCTGGGCGACTTCGTCGTTTCCGCTCTTCGAGGCAGAACTGCCGTCGATCGGAAATGGCGGCGGCCGCGTTGTGGAAGTCTCTCAGTTGCTGGCAGTGCGAGTGCGATCATTCGGGGGCGTATTACGCACGCTCGCTCCGGGCGCGAGTTTGCGCAATGGCAGCCTGAGCATGCTGGCATTCAAAACGCAAAGCCGGCTGCAATATCTTTCGTTTCTGCTCGCGGTCGTCGCGGGGCGCCATACGTTCAAGCGTGCAGTGGAATTGATGGATTCGCCTTCGATCGAGTGCCGGATGCGCGATGGCTGCTCCGATCCACTTTTTGTCGAAGCAGATGGAGAGGTTTTGGGCTATCTGCCGGTGCGCCTCGAAGTCGTGCCGCACTCTCTCACGCTCCTGATCCCGCCGGGCGTGCAGCCGTGAACAGCGCGCGCCGGCCGCCTTATTCGTTGTAGAGATAGCCTTTCGCTGTTTCCTGAAAACTCCCCAGATCATTTTCCTTCCAGCAGTCGCTGCGGCGCAGCTCACTGGCCAAAATGTCCGCGACAACCGGCGCGGCTTCAATGGCGGCTCGTGCATCGAGAAAAAGCGCGCGCGTGCGCCGGGCCAGCACATCCTCAACTGATCGGGCCATTTCATGGCGCGCTGCCCAAACGACTTCGCGCAGTCGAAAGGGCAATCGGGGGTGGAGCAGGGCGTCGAGATTCAACTGTCGGACGCTCGAGTTCTGGGCAGAAAGCGCGCGCAGCGCGGGGAGGTCGGAACCGTAGACGCTCTCCCATGTGGAATTCGCAGAGGTTGCTTCGCTAGTCCATCCATGAAGCTTCAATTCGAGCGTTGGCGAGGAACGTTTGGGAAGCGCTGCTACCTGCGCGGCGCGATCAATCGTGTCCTGGCCCATGCGGCGGTAGGTTGTCCATTTTCCTCCCGTGACGGTAATCAGGCCGGAGGTGGAAACCATAATGGTGTGATCGCGGGAGAGCTTTGAGGTTTTGACCCCGCTCTTACGGACCAACGGACGCAGGCCTGACCACACGCTGAGAATCTCCTCGGGGCCTGGTGCGCGGCCCAGGTAACGAGCGATATGGCCGAGAAGGAATTGCTTTTCTTCCGGGAGGGCTCGCGGCTCAGCGGACTTTGTATCAACGGGCACATCAGTGGTTCCGACCAACAATGCGCCCAGCCATGGGATGGCGAAAAGAACGCGCCCATCTTCGGTTTTGGGAATCATGAGCGCGGTATTCCCTGGAAGGAAGGTGCGTGGCAGGACGAAGTGCGACCCCTGGCTGACAGCCAGGAACGAATTGTGCGGACCTCCGTTGAGTGCCAGCGTTTCTTCGGCGTGAACGCCGCAGGCATTAATGACTGCCTTAGCCTGAAGGTCGAAGACAGCGCCATCTTCGCGGTCATGAACCTGGATACCCACAATTCTGCCGCCCCGCTCAATCAGGCCCGTGGCTTCAACGTAGTTGATGGCGGTTCCGCCAAGGTCCTGAAGGGTGCGAAGCAGGGCGATGGCGTAGCGGGCGTCGTCAAACTGGCCGTCGTGATAGAGAATGCCGCCGCGAAGATGATCTTCCTTGATCCCGGGCAGCATATCCAGCGTCTTGTTGCGGGAGAGCAATTCCGACCGGCCCAGCGACAACTTCCCTGAAAGCCTTTCATAAACTTTGAGGCCGAGGCCATAGTAAGGAAGCGAAAAATAGCTATAAGCCGGAACGACGAAGGATAAATCGTGGACCAGATGAGGCGCATTGCGTACCATATGGCCGCGCTCGCGCAAAGCGTCAAGAACCAGCGTCAGATTCATTTGCTCCAGGTAGCGCACGCCGCCGTGCACGAGCTTGGTGCTGCGGCTGGAAGTTTCCTTGGCGAAATCGGCGCGTTCAACGAGCAGAGTGCGGTAGCCGCGAGCGGCAGATTCGACTGCAGCACCCAGGCCGGTAGCTCCGCCGCCGATCACCACTACGTCCCACGGAGGAGCCGAAGCGCCTAGTTGGCTGAGGATTTCCTCTCTTGCGACCACGCCTATTCCTTCCTTTCATCATGGGCGAATGACGGAAAACAGTATGGTCGAAGGCGAACCACGAGTGGACACAAAACGTCATGCGTCGCAAACCGAAACGCCGCCTTCGATCAAGGAGAGTAGCTGTTTTTTCCGCCCAGGCTCTGGTCTCTCAGTGGGCGCTATCCGCGATCCGAATCGCCGCGGACTCTTGCGCAACAGCGCAGCACAATATTGCAAGCGTGTTGGTGCTTCAAGTTTACCAGTGCAGAGTTCGGCTTGTGTGAACGGGCAACGTTCGCCCCGCACGAAGGTAATTTGAAAAAATTAGTGCGATGCGCCAGGCACCTGGAAGTGGCTGGCGCAGGCACTTGCTCCGGTTAGTAACTAACCTTCAACGCGAACTGAATTACGCGCGGCGTAAAGGTGCTGCTGATGAGACCGCCAGATGTCGCGTTCCCACCCTGAGTGCCGCTGATGGTAGACGGCAGATAGAGATTGGTGTGGTTAAAAATGTTGTAGAACTCGGAACGGAACTCGATCTTCATGCCTTCTTTGGGCGTATTGAATGTCTTGTTGAAGTCGAGATCTGTTTGATACAGCGCCGGCGTGCGGCCCGGATTGCGCGACATATTGCCGAAGGGCGGCTGATAAGCGCCGGCAGCGTTCTTGGCCGCGGGCAGCGCGACAGCGTTGTAGTTGATGTACTGGATATACCCCGTGGTGGCCGAAGGCACCACACTGCGTCCCTGAGTGAGTGGAACGCCGGAGACACGGTTGGGACGATAGAGGTTAACGCCGCGGTAGTTGGCCACGATCTGCGTCGAAGCAAGCTGGTTTGAGTTCGGCCCATAAGTAAGATTGAAAGGCGTGCCTGCCTGCGCGGTATTATCTGCGCTCACTTGCCATCCGCCAAGTACCCCATCGACGATTGGATTGAGGTGTTGACCAAAGGTGCGGCCGCGCCCGAACGGCAGATCGTAGACGAGACTGGTGATATTGGCAATCGGTAAGTTATAGTCCGATTGCGCATATTCGGCCTTGAGGTTATTCGCGTCCTGCGGCGAAGGCGTATTTGCTTCGAGCGACGCGCTGGCATTATCGAGCGAGTGCTCCCACGTAAAGCTATTGAGCAAGGTTAGTCCATGGACCATACGCTGCTCGTACCGTGCCTCGAGCGCGTTGTAATTGGAAAACGACTCGTTGAGCGCTTCAGTGATATCCGAAGGCCAGTTGGCGAAGGGGCGCGAGTAAACGGTGGTTGTGGCCGTGCTTTGTGCCACGTTGATGTTGCGTTGATTGCCGTTGAGAAAGGCCTGAAGCTTGAGGCCGTGGTTGCCGACATAGGCGATGTCGACCAGGCTGTTTTTCGTGATCTGGCGTTGAACCGCGAGATAGTAATTCTCGACATAACTATCCCGAGTGTTTTTCGGCACCCAGGTGATGTTATCGGTGGCGGGATTGAAGCTCGTAACCAGTCCCGACGGGAATCCCTGAGAGGCAGTAGCGTAGCAGGTGGGAGTTGTGGTTCCCGTGGCGATGATCTGGGCGGGGAGTGGTGTGGAACAGTGATTGGTGGTCGTGGGCGCGATCTGGGTCACGGCGGCGAATTGCGCCTGCGGTGCATTGATAGCGGTAATATCGCCGGAGCCGGCGCGCGTGTAATGCACGTAGCCCGTACCGAATCCGCCACGGATGGACCACTTGGATGTGGGCGCCCAGGCGAAGCCGATGCGCGGCGCAAAGTCGTTGAGGTCAGGATTGACAAGCGTCTTGCCATAGACGCCGCTGCCCTTCGTGGGTGTAATGCCGTTGCCTAAGGTTGCCTTGGGATTTAGCGTGAGGACGGTTTGTGCGCCCGGATCCCAGTTGGAAATATAGTTATTCAGCTCGGAATACGGCGAGCCGTACTCCCACCGCAGACCGAGGTTGAAAGTCAGGTTAGGAAACGCCTTCCAATCGTCCTGCACGTAAGCGCTGTCGAGAGACTGGCGAAGATGTGCCTCGAAGGCCCCCGCGAGAGTGTAGGCGCTGGTGGTGCCGAAGAGAAAATCCGCCCAGTAAGCATCGGCGACTTTGGTTGGAGAGCTGTAAGAACCGGCAAAACTAAACGAGCCGTATGGAGGGTTATTGTCAAAAACTCCCATCCAAATATGTTCGTACTCGTAGCCAAACTTCAGCGAATGCTTGCCCTTGATCCAGGTATAGCCGACGGAGGGATCGATCATCGCAGGATTCTGGAACTGCGGGTTCGTAGTCTGACGTCCAAACGACGAAAAGCCGCCGTTGATGGAGACGGCCGGGAGACCACCCTGGAAGCTGGTCGGTAAGCTCCCGAGGCCGGGAATCGGCGCACCATTCACCAGGACAGGCGCAGTTCCCTCACCAATAGGCGTCTTACCCGCCTTGGTCCGGGAGATACCCAGACGCAGATCGAGCAACCGGTTCGCGCCGAAACTGCCCGTGTACCCAAGGGCGATCTGCTGGTCGAGAATCCGCTGATACCCGCCGACCTGGCCTTCCAGAGGCTCAGGGATCGTGGGATAGTTGATGGCCGTCTCTTTATGGTCGCTCACGCGCAGAAAATAGCGCGCGGAAGGACTTTGCGTGTAATCCAGCCGCAAATCGCCCTTGTCCGAGTAGTCGCGGAAAGGTATCAGCACCGAGTAGTCGGCGGCATTCTGACCGGTGGTTAAGGAGCCTGAAACAGGCAGGACCGGAGAAGAAATCGCCTTAAACGCATTCACAATTTGAAGAGACAGCGGGTCCATGTCGGTGGTTGGAATCGACGTACCCGCAGCGTAGGTTTTGCCGGTAATCGGATTCGTGACCGGCACAACAAGATCGCCGTTTAGCTCGTTCTGCGTGGGCAGAGTCAACACATAAAGCGGCTTCGTGATGGCCCGCAGACCCTCATAGTCGAGAAAGAAGAACATTTTGTCGTGCACAATGGGGCCGCCAAAGTTGCCGCCAAACTGATTGCGGTTCGACGTTGGCTTGTGGAACGGAACCGGGCCGTTGGTACCGAGCGTGACGGGTTTGAAAAACCCGGCGGCGTTGAGATCGGTGTTGCGGAGAAACTCATAAATTAGTGCATGGAATCGGTTGCCGCCGGATTTCGATGCCACGTTGACGGTTGCAGCCGAGCCGCGGCCATACTCCGCGCTCTCGTTGTTCGTCACCACGCTAAAATCCGCAACGGAGTCTGGCGGAACGGCGATGATTTGATTGTCGAAGCCCTGGTTGGACTCGCCATAGGCGTTGTTATCCATGCCATCGAGCAGGAAATTATTGAACATCGAGCGTTGGCCGTTGACGTTGTACGCGCCGGCGCGAACGGGGCTGTTGATATTGGTTGTGGTCGTGGCCTGCGTAGGAGCCTGGCGCACGCCGGTCACCAGAGCGAGCAGGTCAGTATAGTTCCGGCTCACCAGCGGAAGAGCCGAGCTCTGATAGCCAGTGATGGTCTGGTCGCGCTGGCTCGATTCAGTTTCGAGTTGAAGAGCTACATCGGTCACTTCAACCGTCGTGGCTTCTGCCGCACCGACTTTCAACGTGAGGTCAATGCGTTCGCGCGCGCCAACGGAGAGGGTAATCGACTTCGCCTCGGCTTTGGCAAAACCTGTGGCGCTCGCCGATATGGTGTAAACACCGACATGCAGCGAGGCAACTTCATAGTCGCCCGAATCGTTCGTCTTGACGACTGTGGAGACTCCAGTAGCGTCGTTGGTGACGGTCACGGTCGTGTTGGGCACCGCAGACCCGCTGGAGTCGCGAATGGTGCCGACTAAGCCGCCGGTATCGTACTGCGCAAAAGCAGCGCGAGAAGGAAGCATGAGCAGAAGCGCAATTGCCAGCAGAAGCCATCCGGAACGCCGATTCTCACATTTCGCCACGCAGACGGTTCCGGCTCTTTGGCCCGCAGATCGGTTCGAAGAATACATATTGCCTCCCAGTGTTCCTGTTTCAAATGCGGTTGACTTTCTTACCTGTTCGCCAAGGCTGTTGACTTCTCGAAGACACCTTCAGCGGAGAACCCGATTGCTTAGTTGGTATGGATAGCAGAACAAGGCCCCGGAGACAAGAGCTCGCCGACGGGGATGAAGCTTCCTTGGGATCGCCGGAGCAGACGCAGGATTCTGTGGATTCGGGGCTTGAATATGCACCCCGAGTCGTTCGGTTGGAGACGATCCAAAGCCATCCTTGGCCACTTTCTTTAACATTCGAGGAATATGGCGTTAAAAGTCTGCCAAAGACAAAAATCCACCCCAAACACAAGCGCCTCCCCCGGCCCACGCTTTGCGTCAGCCGGTTCAGGGAAGCTGTATTTGGCGGTGGATTTCTCTGAGTCTTTTTCCGCGGAAGGAAGCTAACAAAGGCGCAACTAGAGTGTCAAGAACAATCTGACTTTGGCCGGCGTCAGGGTTAGCGGGATTTTTGCCGGTTTGTTGAATCAACCGATGAGGCTTGCGGCGGCGGTCCAGGCTCGCTTCTGGCTTTCGGCTACGCCGCGATGCGTAAGCGTTCCGAGCCAGGTATTCAGCCCTTCGGCCAGTCCTGCATCTTGCCGGAGCGCTTGTCGTGCGCCGAGGTTTGCCAGCCGCAACAAATAGGGGAAGGTGGAATTGGTGAGCGCCAGCGTGGAAGTATGCGGCACAGCGCCAGGCATGTTGGTGACGCAATAGTGCACCACGCCATCGACTACGAAACTGGGGTTGGAGTGCGAAGTGGGCCGCGCGGTTTCCACGCAGCCACCTTGGTCAATGGCCACATCGACGATGACGGCGCCCTTCTTCATCTGGGCTACCATGGCACGCGTGACGAGCTTTGGCGCTGTGGCACCTGGAATCAGCACACCGCCGATGACGAGATCCGCTTCGCGAGTGGCTTGAGCGATGTTGTAGCTGTTTGAGGCAAGAGTATAGAGACGGCCGCCGAAAATGTCGTCGAGCTCGCGTAGCCGGTTCAGGTTCACATCGATGAGAGTGACTTTGGCGCCGAATCCAAGCGCGATACGCGCGGCATTGGTGCCCACGATGCCGCCGCCGAGGATGGTGACGTGCGCAGGAGGAACGCCGGGAACGCCGCCGAGCAAAATGCCACGCCCTCCGCGCTCTTTTTCAAGATAGCTGGCGCCGACCTGCACGCTCATGCGGCCTGCGACCTCGCTCATGGGCGTTAGAAGGGGCAAGGTACCCTCCCGGTCGCGGACTGTTTCGTACGCGATGCCGATGACCTTGGATTCGAGGAGCTTGTCTGTGAGTGCGGGGAGCGGCGCAAGATGCAGATAGGTGAAGAGAACAAGACCTTCGCGGAAATAGACGTATTCCTGGTCGACGGGCTCCTTGACTTTGACAACCAACTCCGATTTGCCCCAAACGAAACCCGCTTCGCCGACAATCTCGGCACCGGCGTTCTGGTACTCCTCGTCGGGAAAGCCGGATTGCTCGCCGGCCTTCGTTTCGACGAGCACGGTGTGGCCGGCGTTGGTGAGCGCGTGGACGCCGGCCGGCGTCACGCCAACCCGTGCTTCGTTGTCCTTGATCTCTTTGGGAACGCCGACGATCATGGCCTTTTCCTTTCCCCTGGTTCGATCCGCCCGATATGCCTTCAACGTAGAAAGCCCAACAGCCGGTTAGGTCATTTGCTCGCGTCCGTGGCGCCACAAGTCAATGCCGCCCTCCTGCGCGTAACGGTCGATCTCCTTGAGTTCAGCGGCGGAGAACTTGAGATTCTTCAGTGAATCCAGCGAGTCGTCGAGTTGCTCCACGTTGCGCGCGCCGATGAGTGCCGAAGTGACGCGCTCGTCGCGAAGAACCCAGGTGATGGCCATTTGCGCGAGAGTCTGACCGCGGCCACTGGCGATTTCATTGAGCGCGCGGACATTTTTCAGATTCTTTTCGTTCAGGAATTCCTTCAGCATCGACGAACCTTCGCTCTTTGCGCGCGAGTCTTTGGGAATACCTTTCAGGTATTTGCCGGTGAGCAAGCCCTGTGCGAGGGGCGAGAAGGCAATGCAGCCTGCGCCAACTTCCTCGAGCGCATCGAGGAGACCTTTCTCGATCCAGCGGTTCAGCATGGAATACGAGGGCTGGTGGATGAGCAAAGGGACGCCCGCCTGCTTGAGGATCTTCGCCGCTGCGCGGGTGCGTTCCGGGCTGTAGGAAGAGATGCCCACATAGAGAGCTTTGCCCTGATGCACGGCGGTGACGAGCGCGCCCATGGTTTCTTCGAGGGGCGTGTCTTTCCACGGCCGGTGCGCGTAGAAGATGTCAACGTAGTCGAGGCCCATGCGCTGGAGGCTGTCATCGAGCGAGGCGAGCAGGTACTTGCGCGATGCGCCGATGCCGTAAGGGCCGGGCCACATATCGTAACCGGCTTTGGAGGAGATGATGAGCTCGTTGCGCAATCCGCGAGAATGCTTGCGCACACCAAAATCCTTGCGCAAGATCGTGCCGAAGTTTTCTTCGGCTGAGCCGTAGGGAGGGCCGTAGTTGTTGGCGAGGTCGAAGTGGGTGACTCCACGATCGAAGGCGCGGCGGACCATGGCGCGGCCGGTTTCAAAGACGTCGGCTCCGCCGAAGTTCTGCCACAGGCCGAGGGTGATGGCGGGCAGGACGAGGCCGGAGTTGCCGCAACGGCGAAAAGTTGCGACGTCGTAGCGAGTGGGCGAGGGAACGTAGGCGGTTTCCATAGCAGTTCAATGTTACTGCGTGGGGTTACTGCGCGGGGTTACTGCGCTGGCTTACTGCGTGGTCCTTTTCGGTCCGGCCGCGCTGGGCGGAGCGGTTTTCGCGTCGAGCCCCAATTTTTCTGCGAGAGCGTTGATCATGGAGACGGCTTCGTCGGAAGCGTCCGCGGAGAGGAACAACTCGTCAAGAAGGGGTTGGGAGGTGGGAGCGGTGGGAGCTGGTAGAGCAAGTCTCTGGGTGGTTGAGGGCGATTTGGAGCCCATAAAGGAGAATGGATGCGCGGCGCGCACTGATGCGGCCGTCGGCAAGACCCTGAAGGACGCTATTGAGGGCGTTGGGGATTCCGTTCTGGTCGAGAGTTGTGGGTATCTCGACGCGATGCTCGGTTGACGGGCTTTTGGCCTGAGACGGAATGCGGCGGCCGTGGAAGTAACAGAAGGCGGAGCCCCGGATGGCGGGCGACTGGCAGGTGAGTCCGCTGGGCATGACGTGACGACAGGTTGCGTACATGGTTCTATCCTTTCCGGGGGTACCCCCGGAGCCCCCCGCCACCCCATGGGTGGTTTCGGCAAATTGCTCGTTGAAATGCGGTTGCCGGCACGGATCAGGAGTAAGTTCCGCCTTTTCACGAACCTGAATCCCAAGTTCGAGCAAAGACGGGGTTTATGAGACCCGCAGGCCAGACGTGCAGCCGAGGGCGGCCTTTTATGGAATTGTGAGTAGTGGCTCCGTTTGAAAGTTCTTTCCCTCGGGGGCTGAAGCCCGCGATCATGATTACTCATGTTTTGTACGGGCTAAAGCCCGTACCCTTCAAACTGACCCACGACCGAATTGTGAGATCAGGATAGCGCAAAGAGGGGAAATGATCGGCAAACTTGGCATCGCTGCGAGTCATTGAAGAATAAGGGAGTTACAACAAATATTCGCGCGGACCCCTTGACAAGTTTTTGGGGGTGAACCCCTTGAGTGGCGGCGGGCCGATCTGCGCGAGGGAGGACGCGGGGGGTGGGCGGGGTTCGGTCGCCTTATCTAGAGGCGTTTAGCCCAATAGCCGGGACGACGCTTGGCGTGGGCGATGGCGATGACCTGGATGTCGTGCAGGCGTTCGCGAAAGACCACAGAGAAGGGATAGCGGTTGAGGATTACGCGACGGGTGCCGTGCAGGTATGGAGGGAAAATCTGCGGGGCCTTACGCAGTTGGGCGAGAGCTGCCTTGAGTTCAATGGCAAAATCCAAGCCTGCCGCTCGACTTCGACTCCAGTACCAATCAATTGCTTCGCGGGATTCAGGTTTGGATTCAGGGTGGTACTCTAGCGGCTTCATTCCCGCCGTTTGCTTGCAATATGGGCATCCAGATCGGCTAGAAACTCGTCATTCGGAATCATCTTGACCGCGCCAGAGTCGATCTCGTCGAGGCGGCGCTTGATCTCGTCGCCCCATGCGGACTCCAGATCGGCAGCGACTCGCTCATCCTTGATCAGGAGAAATTCCGCGAGCCACTCCTGTTCGTCTGGAGGCAGTTGCCGGGCTTGTTCGAGGAGCTCTTGCGCCTTGGGACTCATGGAGAGATTGTAGCGCGGACCGGATTTTCGTCCTAGTCTCCACTTTCTGAGCAAAGAAAAAGGCGACGTCAACAGGGAGTCGGGCAACTCCTTTGGGCTGTTTAACCGCAAGAAGCTTCCTTCACGCGGCCATAGCTCACCTCGGCAAATCCAAGCGCCTGAGCGAATTGCTTTCGTTTTTCTTCTCTCCAGTCCTTGCTCCTGTTCGCGTGTTGATAAAGCGCAATCACATCACCTGAGCGAAGACGGTTCCAGATCTTCAAGACATCTGCCGATAGGACGTGTTCTGGTTTGCGGACACCAACCTGGGGCTGAAGCCCAGTGATCCGGATCAAGAAATGCAATTCCCCTGCCGCTTCTCCACGCGCCAATCTTGGCGAAAATGCTCTCGAGATACCGGCCATGATCCTTGAACTCTTCCAGGATTGACTTCGATGGCTGCGTTCACACTGCAATTTGTGGATCGAATCACAATCGCGGAGACAACCAATTACATCCTTTGAGATATCGATGCGAGTTCCCGTCGAATTCGATTTGCCCCGACTTCGAATGTCGCCGGTAGAGCACTTGGAGAATTCGCTCGCAGTGATCAGCGGCTAGCAATCTCGATTAGGATGGTCCACTTAAGCAGGTCCCTGTTGATCTCCAAACCATTCATCTCTCATTGGCATCACTCCGCATTATCAATCTGTGCGCGTTGGAGCTTGTCGGAGTAGTCCACGTAGACGGCTTTCCAGGTGGTGAAGAAGTCGAGAGCGCCGAGGCCTTCACGGTGGCCGTTGCCGGTGTGCTTGACGCCGCCGAAGGGAAGATGCACTTCCGCGCCGATGGTGGGAGCGTTGATGTAAGTGATGCCGGATTCGAGGTCGCGGATGGCGGTGAAGGCGCGGTTCACGTCGCGGGTGTACAGGGAAGTGGAGAGTCCATAGTCGATGGAGTTGGCGATTTCGATGGCTTCTTCGAAGTTCGAGAATTCCATGAGGCAGACGACGGGGCCGAAGACTTCTTCGCGGGCGATGCGCATTTCCGAAGTGACGCCGGCGAGGATCGTGGGCTCGAAGAATGTGCCGTGGGCGTAGGAGCCAGAAGTGAGCGCGTGGCCGCCGCAGAGGAGTCTGCGCGCCTTCGTCTTGAGAGCGATCTGGACGTACTTCTCCGAGGTTTCGATCTGGTTGGCGTTGACTTGCGGTCCGACTTCGACAGATTCATCGAGGCCGTTGCCGATCTTCAGCTTCTTGGCTCGAGCGACGAGTTTCTCGGTGAATTCGGCGGCAATTCCCTTCTGGAGCAAGGATGCGGCTGGTGGCGGTGCAGCGCTGGCCGGTGGTTCCGAATGCTCCCCAGAGCGCGCCGTCGAGGGCGAGCGAGAGGTTGGCGTCGTCGAGAACGATCTGCGCGTTTTTGCCGCCCATCTCAAGCGAGACCTGCTTGAAGGTGGCGGCTGCGCGCTGGGCGACGAGCGATCCGACGGCGCTGGAGCCGGTGAAGCTGATGGCGCGGACATCGGGATGCTCGACCAGCGCCGCGCCGGCGGTGGAACCGGTGCCGCAGACGATGTTGACCACTCCGGGCGGCAGGCCGGCGTCGACGAGCGCCTGGACGAGGTTGTAGGTGGAGAGCGGCGTGTCGGTAGCCGGCTTGATGACGCAGGTGTTGCCGGCAACGAGGGCGGGAAAGAGCTTCCAACTGGGGATGGCCATGGGGAAGTTCCACGGAGTAATGAGGCCGACCACGCCGATGGGCATGCGGACGGACATGGCGAACTTGTTCTGAAGCTCGGAGGGGGTGGTGACGCCGAAGAGCCGTCGGCCCTCGCCAGCCACGTAAAAGGCCTCGTCGATGGCTTCCTGCACGTCGCCGCGGGTTTCAGCCAGCACCTTGCCCATTTCGCGGGTCATTTCGCGAGCATATTTTCTCCTTGTTTTGGACGAGGATCGTGCCGGCACGGAGCTAGAATCTCCGCCCGCTTGGGCGCGGGAACCAGCCTCCAGGCGGCGAAGGCCTGTTTGGCGGCGGCGACGGCCTGGGCCACGTCTTCTGCGTGGGAGGAGGGAAAGGCGCCTATGACGTCGGAGTGGTCGGCCGGGTTGAGGTTGAGGATGGTCTTGCCGCTTGCGGCCGGAAGCCATTGGCCGCCGATGAGGTTGTGGTAGATGGGATAGGTCATAAAGGCAGTTCTCAGTTCACAGTTCTTAGTTCGCAGTTAGGAGCCGGGAGCGGTCGGAAGGAAGCCCCGTTGCCGCCAGCCCCATCTTCGACCGTAACTGAATCCGCCAAACAGCGTACGCCTGAGGAGGCAGTCCCCGCCAGCCGGGGGCTGCTTCGTGGACGTGGCGCGAAGTCCCGTTAACTAAGGGGGCACGCTTAGCGCCTAGTTCCTCTTTCGTGCTATGAAGCAATCGCAACGGCGAAGGGCAAGTAGCCGTACAATAGGCTCTGAGGCACAGTCAAATTTCAGCTTTTTGAGGAAGATTCAATTTCTCCATGTCAATGAACGGATATCACTCTCGTTCCTCACGGTCCCATGGGTTCCGCTCGCTGTTCAGCATGTTTTCGAGCGACCTGGCGATCGATCTGGGCACCGCCAACACTCTCGTATACGCGGCCGGCAAGGGCATCGTGGTCAATGAGCCATCCATCGTGGCCATCAACAAAACCACGGGCGAAGTTGAGGCTGTGGGCAAAGAAGCCAAGGACATGCTGGGACGCACGCCCGGCAACATCGTGGCCATCAAGCCCATGAAGGACGGCGTGATCGCCGACTTCAAAGTGACCGAGAAGATGCTGAATTACTTTATTCAAAAAGCGCACAACCGCAAGATGCTGGTGCATCCGCGCATCGTGATCGGAGTGCCCTCAGAGATTACGCAGGTTGAGAAGCGCGCCGTGGAAGACTCAGCGTATCGCGCAAAGGCGAGTGAAGTGTACCTGGTGGAGCAAGCGATGGTGGCGGCAATCGGCGCCGGACTGCCGATCACCGAACCCTCGGGGAACATGGTGGTGGATATTGGCGGCGGGACAACCGATATCGCGGTGATTTCGCTGAGCGGCATTGTTTATTCGCGCTCGGTGCGCATGGCCGGCAATCAGATGGACGAGGCCATTATCAACTACCTGAAGCGGAAATATAATCTTTTGATCGGCGAACGCACCGCGGAGCAAATCAAGATCGATATCGGTTCCGCGTATCCGCTGGATAAGCCGCTGACCATGGAGATCAAGGGGCGCAACCTGATTGAGGGCGTGCCCAAGACGATCGCGGTTGACGACAGCGAGATTCGCGAGGCGTTGGGCGAGTGCATCGCCGTGATCATGAACGCGATTCGCGTGGCGCTGGAGCGCACGCCCCCTGAGCTCTCAGCCGATATCAGCGATCGCGGCATCGTGCTGACCGGCGGCGGAGCGCTCATCAAGAATCTTGACAAGCGCATTCGCGAGGAGACCGGGCTGCCCGTATCGGTGGCCGACGATCCGCTGGCCTCTGTGGTTTTGGGCACGGGCAAGATGCTCTCGGACTTCCGCCTGCTGCGCAAGATCAAGATCGATTAGAGACAGGGAACAAGGGAAAGAGGGAAAAAGGGGACGAGGGAAAACCGGAACCGTCCGCCTAGCCCTTGAGACTTTTCATGAGCGCGTTGAGCATACGGCTAATATCGGCGGAGAGCTTTTCGGCTGGCTCATATTTTTCCTTGAGACAGAATCCGAGAGTGCCTGCGATGGTGAGTTGCGTTTGCAATTCGCAATTTGAGCCTCTCGCATATCCAAGGGATTGCAGGTATTCGCCTCTCGAAGATCGGCCATTGCCTTCGGCGATGTTGCTAGCAACGGACACCGAAGCGCGCCGCATTTGATTGGTTAAACCGAATTGCTCGGAAGAAGGAAACAAGGCAGTAAGGCGATAAATTTCCGAACTAAGTTGGACTGCTTTTTGCCAGACGACCAGGTCTTTGAAGGACGCCATGCTCGTCTCCTCTCATCAATAGGGGCTGGAGAGCCCTCAGGAAGCGTACGGCGGCCGCAAGGAAGGCAAAGTGATCACCAGCACAGGTAGTCCGCAACTTCTTATTCCCTCGTTCCCTTGTTCTCTTGTTCCCTGATTCTTTATGGAATCGTTCATTGTCCGCTACCGAAACCTCGTGGTGATGCTGACGCTGCTGATGCTGCAGCTCGTGGGGCTTGCGGTGCAAGTACGCCGGAGCTCAAGCGGCGAAAGCACCCTGGATAACACCGATCCTGGCGGTGTGCGGCTGATCCGGCTCTGGGCGAATGCCGTGATCTCTCCGCCGGAGCGATTGATTCACTCAAGCACGAGGGGGATGTCGCATCTGTGGTCGAACTACGTCGATCTGATCCATGTCCGCCAACAGAACCAGAATCTTGAAAGCACAGTCGACCGATTGAGGCTGGAGCAGGCCGCGTTGCTGGAGGATGCGCGCCAGGGCGAGCGGTTGCAGGCTATGCTCGGCTTTCAGCAAAAGTACATCTATTCAACACTGGCCGCGCAGGTGTATGGGTCAAGCGGGAGCGATCACTCGCATGTTTTCTATATCGACAAGGGCTGGCACGAGGGGCTGAGACCGGATATGGCGGTGATTACAGCCGAGGGGATTGTGGGCAAAGTGCGGGATGTGTTTCCGCATACCGCGCAGGTGCTGGCCGTGAATGACTCGACGAGCGGCGCAGGAGCGATTTTAGAGACGACGCGCATCCGGGGAGTGCTTCGCGGCGATGCGGTGGGGCAGCTTGAAGTTGTGGGTGTGACGGCCGATGAGCGCATTCAGCCGGGCGAGCATGTGCTCACAGCCGGCGGCGATCTGATCTTTCCGCGCGGACTAGCCGTGGGCGTGGTGAAGAAGGTGGTTCGCGACCCCGATCGCGACGGACTTGTGGACATTATCCTTACGCCGGCAGCGCCTCTAGATCGCCTGGACGAAGTTATGGTGATCACTTCGACTGAGCCGCGCTTCTCGCCCCAGCAGGAACAGGATCTTTCAAAGAGTGCGGCAGAACAGCCCACTATGCCCGCAGCGATCAAAGATCAGATGAAGGCTTCGGAGATCATGGCGGAAAAGTTGCCGGGACTGATTGACCCCAACCTGCCTCCAGATCAGCAACCATTGAACGATACGAGCAACCCCACCATAGCGCCGCGGCCGCCGCAACCGTTGCATCCCGACCAGTACTCGGCCAGCACCAGTGACGACTCGGGCGCACCGCCGGAAGCGAGCACCACGCCGAAGACGAATCATCCGCCGACAGCTCCCGCAGGCCCAGGTGGCAGGACCACGCCGGCGCCGAAGCAAAAACCGCAATCGATACCGCAAAGGAATCCATAGCCATGTCAGTGCTCGGCGCCCAATCGCGGCGCGATATGGAGATTCGCCGGTATCCGCTGCTTGTCTATGCGCTGGTCCCGCTTGGCGCGCTGGTGCTGCAGGCATGGCTGCCACGCGTCGCAGGACGCTACGAGTGGTTCGACCTGCCGCTCCTGGTTACTGTCTTCTTCGCGCTGGGGCGCCGCAATCCATTGCAAGGGACGCTCATGGGAGCGGTGATGGGGCTGTTCCAGGATGCTCTGTCGCATAACGCGATCGGCATCAATGGAATCGCCAAGACGGTCGTTGGTTTTCTGGCCGGCTCCGTGGGGATTCGCATCGATGTCGACAACCACACGATCAGGGTATTGCTTACCTTCGGGCTTTCGCTGCTCTCGAGCGCGATTTATCTATTCGTGGCTCGTTTCCTGCTGGGCCTGGTGGCGGACTGGAATTGGCTGATGGAGTTGCTGCGGGCCGTCGGTAATGGGGTGATTGCGCTGGTGCTATTCCCGCTGCTTGACCGTCTGCGCGTGAGGGACTGAAAGACAGGGAACAAGGGAACGAGGGAACAAGGGGACAAGGGAACACAGAGAGCGGTCCGGCGAGAATCGGATTCGCTGTATTCTGAAGAGTAGGATCATGGTCTCAATCGGCAACCGCGGCGAGAAGCTCTCCACAATCAAACTGACGTTTGTGCAGTACGGCATTCTTTTGATGATGCTCGGCCTGGCTGCCGGCCTGTGGCGCCTGCAGGTGCTGAACGTAGAGAGCTACCGTGTGCTGGCCGAGCAGAACCGTATTCGCAAGGAACCGATTCTTGCGCCGCGCGGCAAACTCTTCGACCGCGAGAATCGACTTGTGGTCGACAATTACCCATCGGTCACGTGTTTCCTGGTGCGTGAGCAAAGCCGCAATGTGGACGCCGATCTGCCCCTGATCGCGCATGGCCTGAATCTCGATCTGGATCAGTTGCGTGCCACGCTGCACCACTATCGATCCGAGCCTGGCTATCAGCCAATCCCCATCAAGCAGGACGTGACTGCCGATGAGCAGGCGTTTATCGCGGCGCATCGAAACGAGCTGCCGGAGCTCGAAACCATCGATGAGGAGCGCCGTCTGTATCCGCGCGACGGATTTGCCGCACATCTGATCGGCTACGTGGGCGAAGTGAGCGAAGACGATCTGAACAATCCTCGGTTTGCCTACTATGAGCCGGGCGATGTTGTAGGCAAAGCGGGAGTGGAAGAAACGTATGACGAGCTGCTGCGCGGCAAGGACGGCTCGCGGGAAGTGGTGGTCGACAGCCGGGGGCGCGAGGTTGGCTACTTCGGCATTGAGCACGCCGAGCCTGGGCAGGACCTGAAACTTACCATCGATAACGATCTGCAGCGCGCGGCTGAACTTGCCCTCGGCGACCGCAATGGCGCAATCGTCGCCATGGACCCGCGGAACGGGGAGATTCTGGCGATGGTGTCGCGGCCCAGCTTCGACCCCAACGCGTTTGCGGTCAAGATCGATCGCACGGACTGGAACAAGCTGATCACCGATCCCGACCATCCGCTGTTGAACAAGGCCATCCAGGCGCAGCTTGCGCCCGGCTCGACCTTCAAGATCCTGATGTCCGTTGCGGGCCTCCAGGAAGGCATCGCGCAGAACATGCACATCGTTTGCAGCGGCGGCTGGGGTCCTTATGGTTACTATCACCACTGCGACGAGCACCACGGCTCCGTCGACATCTACAACGCGATTCCCTACTCCTGCGACACGTTCTATTACATGCTGGGCGACAAGCTGGGGATCGACCGAATCGTAAAATACGCGAACGAGTTCGGCTATGGGCAGAAGACAGGGATCGACTTACCTGGCGAGCAGGCAGGACTGATGCCGTCGCCGGATTGGCTGATCAAGAATTTTCATCATCGCTGGTATCCCGACGAGACGCTGGACGTGGCCATTGGGCAGGGAGCGGTTGAGGCGACTCCGATCCAACTGGCGCGCATTATTGGCGGCATTGCATCAGGTGGGCATCTGGTGCGGCCGCATGTGGTCTTTCCCAATCAGCTTCCGACCGACTTTTACAAATCGCTGCAGGACAGTTTTCCAGGAACCGGCGATGGGTATATTCCCATCGATCCGGCGAACTGGGAGATCATCACCAACGGCATGTATGAGGTGACCCAGCCTGGTCTTTATCACACGGCCGGCGCTGATGGCCTGCCAGGCATCGACTTTGGCGGCAAAACCGGGACCGCGCAGCAGATGAGTCACGAAGCGCTGGAGAAGACCAACAAAGGACGGGCTACGTACCCCAACGTGTGGTTCGTGGGTGTCACGCCACGGCGCAATCCCGAGTTGGTAGTGGCGGTACTATGGCAGGCTGGGGAATTCAGTTATTACCCGGCTCGAATCGGGGCGAGGGTGGTGGAAGCATACGTGAATAAGAAGCGCCGCCTGGCTGGTAATTTGCCGCCTGAGAAGGCCGCGGCGCCTGTTGAGGTGGGCGCAGTGTGGACTGAGCCGAACTCCCGCACTGGACAAAGGAACTCAGCGTCTGCACGGATACACAGCGGACATTTCTTCGTCGACAGCCGTGGGATTGTGGCGGAAGACCAAGCTTCCGGGCAATCGATTCCGCGACAAGGGAAAAACTCGGTTGCAGCGGAGACGAGCACGCCTCGATCGCGGCCCTCGGCAAACGCCAGCGCAAGACCTGCCGAGTTGGTTGCGGCACTGCCCGAGCGCAGGCCGTGGTTGAAGAGCGCGCCGAATAAGACAGATGCAGGGAGTGGAAATCGCTCAAGATGACAGTGGCGGGAGTCGGTTTGTGGTATCCCACCCTAAAACTCTCCGCTGCGCTTCGAGATTTTAGGATGGGGCACCCGAGTTCGAGATGGGTTATGAGAGTGAAAAGCAACCGCGGATCTTTCGACTCCGTTTGGCCAAAAAGACGGTCAAACTGCGCTCAAGATGACAGCGCAAATATCATGCGAATTTCAGAGCCAGGACACTAGCCGCCATGCCCGTACGCCGCTTCCTGAGTTTTCGCGACTTCGACTGGGCCCTGCTGGGCCTGGTACTGGTGCTGTGCTCGTTATCAGTGCTGGAAGTTCATTCGGCCACGGTTCATACGAGGTTCGCCAGCTTTGGAACCAAGCAGATCTTTTTTGTCGGAGCAGGCCTTGTGGGCATGTTTGTCCTGGCCAAGATCGACTATCACCGCCTGATCGACTTTTCGCCGTGGCTCTATGGCATTTTTGTTGTCTCGCTGATCGCCGTGAAGGCTGTCGGCCATAAAGCACTTGGCGCGCGACGCTGGATCGCCATCGGACCTATCCAGTTTCAGCCATCCGAATGGGTGAAATTGGTGCTGATCCTGGCCGTGGCACGCTACATCGCCAATATCGGAGGCCGCAACCTGACCTGGACGGAAATCTTCAAAGCATTTGGCTTGGTTGGACTTCCGATGATCCTGGTGCTCATCCAGCCGGACCTGGGCACGACGCTCACGTATGCGCCGATTCTTGTCGCCGGCCTGTTTCTGGGCGGGATCAACTTACGGCAGAGTTTGATCTTAATTACGGTGGGCGCCGTTCTGGTGGGCGGAGCCTGGACGAGTGGCAAGATTCTCAAGCCGTATCAAAAAGCGCGGCTCACAAGCTTTATCAATCCGGGCAACGATCCCCATGGGGCGGGCTACCAGGTGCTGCAATCGGAGATTGCAGTGGGATCGGGCGGCGTTTGGGGAAAGGGACTGGAGAAAGGGACTCAAACCCAGGGCTATTTCCTGCCGATTCCCTATACGGACTTTATCTTTGCGGCATTCAGCGAGGAGCACGGCTTTGTGGGTGCGTTTTTTGTGCTGCTGCTATACTTTCTAATATTGATGCGTTTGATTCAAAACGCTCAAACAGCCGCCGACCTGCCCGGTTCCCTCATTATTATGGGAATAGTGGCTGTGTTGACCTTTCAGATCGCGGTCAACGTTGGCATGGTCATCGGGCTGATGCCCGTCACCGGAATCCCTTTACCTTTAATGAGTTACGGTGGATCTTCGGTGTTGTTTACGTTCCTGGCGCTGGGCGTGGCGATGAATGTACGGATGCGCCGGTTCGTTAATTGACGCATCTCGATCCTTTTGATTGGGGTGTCGTCCCAAAAGTTTGGCTCTTGCATCGCGCTGAAAACGATCAGGCGATTGTTCCAGGCGGCGAGAGATGTATTTTGAAAAGCGCTTTGCCGGCATGGTCCCGATGGATCGCGCTCGGCAGGATTGGGTTTATGAGTACGCAGAGACGGGAAGCACCCATGCGGCTCGCTCATTGCAAGGATCGCGCAGTACGTTGGGGAATCGGATTCCTCTGTTTGCTGGCGCGAGAACTCTTTGCGAGAGCCACGGGTCAAACGGCCCCACTGGAGATTTCGGCCCTTGAATTTCCAGTGGCGACAGCCACAAACTCTCTGTCATCGGACGACCACAACCAGCAACCCGTTCGGCTTGTTCTTACCAACATCCGCATTGGTTCGCCGCCCCCAAGAAGGGTCTCGAGAGTGAGACCGCCACGGGGGTATTTCTCCGGTTATCCGCCTATCCATTCCTCCGCCGATCGTGCGCGTCCCATCCGACCTTGCCGCGTGTACCGACAGCCATAGGCTGCCGGACGGAAAGGTACGATGGCAAAGGAAATTTGCATTTCAAGCACGCCGCATGAGACGCGGCTTGCGATTCTTGAAGACGATCAACTCGCGGAAATCTACTACGAACGCGAAAACGAGTACACTCTTGCGGGGTCCATTTACAACGGACGCGTTACGCGCGTTTTACCGGGCATGCAGTCGGCATTTGTCGATCTGGGGCTTGAGCGCGACGCTTTCCTTTACGTAACCGACTTTATCGAGCTCGAAGATCAGGAAGAGACCGACGAGTTGGAGAAGGCTGCGGCGAGCGGAGCGGGACAGGCGCCTCGCGAAGTCAAGCACCCGCACGGGATCGAGACGAATGGCGGCCGCCAGGAAGAGCGGGGTCCGCGTCGCGACCAAAACAGAGATGTACCGCGCCAGGAACTTCGGCCGGCGGAAGATGCTCGGACGCAATCGATCGAATCGACGCACTCAGCAACCCCGGGTGCACAAGAGCAGTCAGGGTTCGGGCAGGAATCGGATGAGGCAGGGGCACGCCGCTTCCGCGGCCGGCGACGCCGGCGTGGGGGCCGCGAGCTGGGTGCCCCGCCCGCAACTCGAAACGAGTTCGAGCCGGTTTCCGATCGTGGTGCGGAAGCGCCGATTGCAGCGGAGCGCCCTGCGGGGATTCAAGCCTCAGAAGCCGCACCACCGGCGCGCGGGCATCATGCGCCAGCGCCGTTTGTGTTGCCTGGTGAGTCGCTTTCAAAGTACGGCAGCGCGCCTGGCGCGGAAAGCGCGAAATCGACACCGGAGCCGGCAGTCACGCGCCGCCCGTCGAGTACGTTCAAGCCTTCCACGCTGATTGAAGCGCCCCTCGCGTGGGATGGCAGCGGGCTGCTACCGGGCGAGTCGCTCTCACTGCGACGCCGTGGGGACGAATCTCCAGTTGAAGCCGCAGCAGAAACCCAAAACAACTCGGTCGAGGAGCCTCAGGAAGAATCTCTGCAGGAAGAGATGGTCGATGAGACCGAATCTCCGGTGGCGGAGCTTCATGAAAGTGAATTGAGAGATCCAGAGGAAGCTCCTTTTGAATTCGAGGAGGAAGAGCTCGCTTCGAACGCTGCGGAAACGCTGACTGAAGACGAACTTGCGGCGCCGGAAGGCGAAGAGGATTTCGAATCAGAGGCCTCTGCGACAGATGAAATTTCAGCCGAGCCAGAGGAGGATGCGGACGCGTCTCATCGCATCGATCCGTCGTCTCCCACGGGATTCAAGCTTTTCGGATTCGGCAAGAAGAAAAAGGATGCCGAGGCAACAGCCGGCACGAAAACTGCAGCGACCACCGCTCCGGTATCGACGTATGCGCCTGGCAGCGGTTTGGTTGAAGAAGAAGTGATTGAAGGCGAGGAGCTTGATGCTGCTCCTCATGCGCGCCGGCACAAGCCGGAAGTGCACGACGGGGACGATTACGAAGAGGAGACGATTCCCAGCCACCTCCGCACCGGCGACCTGGGCGAAATGCTGCAGGAAGCTCATCTCGATCACCGCATCCAGAAGAACTTTGACGAAGGCGGGGTGGAGGAAGATGAAGTCGAGGGAGAAGAAGCCGCGACAGGTGCGCCGGCGGTTCCAGGCCGTGAACGGAGAGACCGCGGAGGCCGCGGGCAGCGTGGACGCGGCGCGCCGAGCAATCGGCGTGGGCCATCGCGCCGCTCGGCACAGACTTCGGACCTGCCGATCATTTCCGACCTGCTGAAGTCCGGCCAGGAGATTCTGGTGCAGATCGCGAAGGAGCCGATCGCCAAGAAAGGCGCGCGCATCACGAGCCACATCGCGTTGCCGGGCCGATTCCTGGTCTTCATGCCGACCGTGACTCACGTGGGCGTTAGCCGGAAGATCGCTTCAGAGGAAGAGCGTCATCGGCTCAAGAGGATTTTGGTTCACGAGCGTGGCGAGGCTCCCGGCGGCTTTATTGTGCGGACCGCCGCTGAAGGCGCTTCAGAAGAAGAGTTGCGCGCCGACCTGCGCTTCCTGATGAATCTTTGGAACGACATCAAGCAGCGCTCGGAATCTTCCAAATCGCCGGCTCTCATCTATCACGATCTATCGTTGATCGAGCGCATTTTGCGGGACCAGGTAAGCTCGAACTTTGCCAACATCTGGGTTGACACGGAATCGGATTACGAGCGCATTGTGCGTTTCCTCAATCGCTTCTCGCCCTCGCTGGTGCGGCGCGTGAAGCTTTACACGAAGGAAGTGCCGCTGTTCGAGCACTTCGGCATTCAGGAAGAGATTTCGAAGGCGCTGCGCTCGAAGGTATGGCTGAAGTCAGGCGGATCAATTGTGATCAACCAGACTGAGGCGCTGGTGGCGATTGACATCAATACCGGAAAATATGTGGGCAAGTCGGCGCGGCTTGAGGATACGATTCTGAAAACCAACCTGGACGCGGTGCCGGAGATCGTGCGCCAGATTCGGTTGCGCGACCTCGGCGGCATTATCGTCATCGACTTCATCGACATGGACGAGCGCAGAAACCGGTTCAAGGTGATGGCCGCGCTTGAAGAGGCGCTGAAGAGCGATCGCGCGCCGACGAAAGTTCTGCAATTTAACGACTTTGGATTGGTGGCAATTACTCGCAAGCGCGTGAAGCAATCGCTGGAGCGGACGCTTAGCGTTCCGTGCCCGACTTGCCAGGCGACAGGCATGGTGAAGAGCTCGGCTACGGTGTGCAATGAGATCTACATCGAGATGCGCAAGATGCGGAAGCACTTTGAAAGTGCCGATGTGATGCTGCGCGTGCATCCCGAGACAGTGAAGGTTTTGAAGGCGAACGGTAATCGCTGGCTGACCGACTTTGAGGAATTGGTTGGCAAAAACGTGCTGGTGAAGAGCGATCCGACACTGCACCCGGAGCAGTTCGATATCCAAGGGTAATAGGCAGCAAGTTAGCGAGTTAGCAAAAGGCCGGAGCAAGTGCTCTGGCCTTTGTTTTTGGGGAGGGACGAGAGCCCGGCAGAACCTTCGGCTCATGCGAACCTGCCCTAACGCTGATGTTGTTGATTTCGTTTTGGGGATATTGCCCGTCTCATGTAACGGGAATGTTGCCGGTGGGTCGAGCAACCTCTGGCGAAATTCTGTGTCTAAAACACTTAGGTGGATTCCCTTTACAAAAACTGCACACAATTCAAAGCTTGAGGTGGTTGCAATGTCATTCCCCTTTCGGTTAGCGCCGCTCCAGCGCGCGACTCTGATTGCAATTGCTGCCTTGGCCGCAGCCGGTTTCGCGGCCGCGCAGTCTGCTCCTGCTCAAAGCCAATCCAGTTCAGCCAGCTATTCATCGAGCCAGTCTGGCTTGCAACAACTGGCAGAGCTGGCATTGCCGGATGCTCCGGTTCCGGAAACCTCCGGTGCGGAGGGAGGCCAATACGGCCAGGGCGGCGGCGGGGACCACGGCGGGAAGCATGGACTTCTTCATCGCCTGACCTTTGAGGCCGGCGGCGGATTCAATGCGCCGATATCCAGTTCGGTGACCTACGGAGGCGACTTTACCCTCGGCGGAGGACTGAAATTCAATCCTCATTTCTCAACCCTCATCGAGTACCAATTCCTCGACGACAAACTGCCTGGAGCACTGATTTCTGAGACACAAGGCGCTGCAACGGGCGGGCATGCACATATCTGGTCGTTTACGCTGGATCCGGTCTTCGACCTATTTCCGAAGGCCGGCAACGATGTGTATGTCACAGGGGGCGGAGGGTTTTATCGCAAGGTGACAACATTCACATTTCCCATGGCGACTGAATTCTGCTCGTATTTCTACTGTGGCACTGGATACGTCCCCGGCACCGTCGGACACTTTTCGAGCAACCAGGGCGGCTTTAACGTTGGTGGTGGTTACCAGCACAGATTTGGCAGCATGTACGGAGATGAAAGCAACACAGCTTTCTTTGCTGAGGTCCGCTATCTCGAAGTGCTGTCTCCTGCGATTGTTGGCAAATCGGCGAATGGACTTCCTCCCGTCACCATCGACGCCGACACCAAGTTGCTTCCCGTATCGGTCGGCATCCGCTGGTAGCGCATGACGGCGGCGCAACGCGATGCTTTCGTCCTCCCGCGCTTTGAGGGCGGGTGATGGGAGTTCTTCCCCAGCCAAGAGCATGAATCAGCACTCACATCATTCGCTCGGAGCATTTCTCTGCCTCGCGTCCGTGACGCTGCTGGCGGGGTGCAATGTCACGCTCAAACCAGGCGAGCTGCAGCCTCAAGGCCCCACCCCTAACCCTCCGGCCGGTCCGCCGCCGACTGCGAGTCAGGGTGGATCGGTGACCATCTCGCCGCAATATGTGGCGCTGGCACCGGGGCAGACGGTTCAGTTCACCGCGAATGGGACAGGTGGCGCCCAAACGCAGTGGTCGGTGGACGGCGTGCAAAGTGGAAACGCTGCCGCAGGCACGGTGACGGGCAGCGGAAGCTACACGGCGCCGGCGTCCGTAGAGCAAAGCGAAAATGTTACCGTCACGGTGGCGCTGGCGGGTTCAGCGCAGCAGAACTACGCTACGGCGGTGGTCGCAATCATCGCGCCCGCCGAAGTTGTGTGTCCCTTCGCCCTTGGGAATCCGCAGGTGGCGAGGTACGCGCTTTACCTGCCCTCGCCGGGAAAGATGGCCGTGGAGTTTGGGAAGACAACCAGCTACGGCCTGAATACATGGCAAGTGCCGACGCCTTCAGCGAATGGCGGCCAGGTGGAAACATACGTTGCTGGGATGCTGGGCAACACAACGTATCACATGCGCGCCCAAGTCACGCTGAACAACGGCGCAACGTACAGCGACGCGGACCATACGTGCCTGACGGGAACGCCTCCGGCCACATCGGCCGTCAACGTGACCACCACGAGCGGCGCGACCCCGCAGCCCGGCATCGAGATGTGGAACACCATTCAGCCGGCTGGCGACAGCCAGGCTTTCGCCACCGATCTCAGCGGTAACGTGATCTGGACCTACAGCTATAGCCACAGCTCGAACGACTACATTCAGGGCGTGCAATTGCTGCCGAGTGGCAATTTGCTGATGGTGATTTCTTACCTCTCGTCCATCACTACGGGCCTGAGCCCCAGCCTGATCAACGAGGTAAGGGAGATCGATCTTGCAGGCAACACGGTGAACAGCCTGACTGTGGCCCAGTTGAACCAGAAACTGGCGGCGGGAAATTTCCATGACGCGGAGGGGAACGTTTATCAGCTTGGGAGTTTTCATCACGCGGTACTTCCGCTCCCGAACGGGCACCTTGTTCTGCTCGCAACGTATGTTCGGGAGCTTAGCAATCTTTCCGGAACCACGGGCACCACCACCGTGATTGGCGACGCGCTCGTGGATGTGGACCAGAACTTCAATCCCGACTGGGTGTGGAACACCTTCGACCATCTGGATATCAACCGGCGTCCGATGAATTTTCCCGACTGGACGCACTCCAACGGAATGCTCTATTCGAGCGACGACCACAATCTTGTGCTCTCGATGCGCCACCAGAACTGGTTGATCAAGATCAACTTCCTCGACGGCACGGGTTCGGGCGCGGTGATGTGGCACCTCGGCGAGGGCGGCGACTTCAAGTTGGTAAATGCCACCGATCCTACTGACTGGTTTTATGCGCAGCACGGGATGAGTTACTTCACTTCCAACACGACCGGAGTGTTTCGCATCGGAATGATGGATAACGGAAACGACCGGATGTTTCCGACTGGGTCAGTGTTTTGCAAGCCGTACATGGCTGCGACGGCGCAATGCTACTCAACGATGCCGCTCCTGGAACTCAACGAGAACAACATGACGGCAACCATGATCACGCATTACGTTCCGCCGCCCAGCTACTTCAGTTTTTTTGGCGGGAACGCCGAGCAGCTGGCCAATAACGATATTGAAGTGAACTTCTGCGCGGCGGCTCAGGGCGCAATCGTTCAGGAGTTGAACCCGCAAGGCTCACAGGTGGTGTGGCAGGGGACGACGCCGGGCGCCGATCAGTTCCACGTTTATCGATTGCCGAGTCTTTATCCGGGCGTGCAGTGGTAAAAGGCGCGCGGCTGGATTCGGTGCGCGCCGGAAATCACCAGGGCTTGCGCTCTTCTTGCGTCGGCGAACCGACTGCACCGCGCTCAATCCGTTCGAGAAACGCTCGCGCCAGTTTGCGCTCGCCCGGATGGCTCTCGCCATGGATGGTGCAAAGGTCAAGGAACTCATCGCAGAGCGCGTTCCGTTCCTCGTGCTGGGCGAAGACGTTTTGGAGCGCGACCGCCAACTCACGCAGGCGGCCTGCCTCGGGCCAGGGGTTTTGGTCTTCTTCGTCAATCAACTCCGAGAAAAGGCCGGTGCGGCCGCGTGCACATTCGTCAAGGCAGGCCAGCAGTTGCTCGCTGAAGACGCGGCTGAGCGTATCGAGTTGATCGGAAGGCATGGTGTCGCGCGGGTCGATATTCATTTTGCCTGCTTTGCGAACATTTCTCAGCGGCTCAAGCCGAATTCAGATCAGAGCAAATACGGCACGACTGAAGTCGTGCCTTTTTTAAAACTGATCCCAAAATTCGCCGATCCGGTTCTGTCGCCCCTACGGGGCTGCCTATCATTCTTTGCTGCATTCCCAGGACTGCGTCCGCTTCGTCACCCCAGCGAGCACAAATCGCTCGCTGGGGACCCCGGCTACGGCGGACTTGTCCTGGGCTATTTTCCTTGCATCCCTACGGGATGCTTTTTGCCGAGTTTTATTTGGCGTGCATGGCTGCTTCGATCTCGTCCGCCGTATGGGGCAGCGCAGCATCAAGATCAATCAACTTGCCATCGGCGCCCACCAGAAAATTGCACTCGATGCGCACGCCGAGCCTTTCCTCGGGAATGTAGATACCCGGCTCGATGGTGAAGACCATACCCGGCTTGAGAACCGCGGGATAGTTGGCGGGATCGTGCACGTCGATGCCCATCATGTGACCGAGCCCGTGCAGCCAATACTGGCCGAGTGGCTGGCCGTGCAGATCCTTTCCGTGAGTGTTGATGTAGTTGTAAGCCACCGTGTCGAGCGAGGTTGGGTCCTGTCGGTCGCGATCATTGATGGTGGATTTGCCGGCGACGAAGGCATTGATGGCCGCCTGCTGCGCGCCCAGCACGATCGAATAAATCTCGCGCTGGCGCGGGGTGAAGTGGCCGTTCACAGGAACGGTACGGGTGATGTCGGCGGCGTACATGGAATACTCGCAAGCTGCATCGACGAGAAGAACATCACCGTCCTGCATGGTTCTGTCGTTGGCGGAGTAATGCAGGATGGTGGAGTTAATACCAGAGCCAACGATGGGGGCATAGCTGGGCCGCTCACAGCCATTCTCCATCCACACGGCAGTCATGGCTCCAGCGATAGCGCGCTCGGTCATGCCCGGCTTGACCCACCACTGCATCATGACGCGCTGAGCAAGGATCGACGCTGCGGAGGCTTTCTTGATGAGTGCGATCTCGCCTTCATCCTTAATCTGGCGGAGCGGCGTAATCGCGCTGGTGGCGTCATGCTGCGGTGGAGCGGCTGACGTTCCCAATGCAACGCTTGCAAAACCGAGCAATGCTTTGGCCTGGTCTGAGTCCGGCTGCGTCCAAATGTTGGTAAAGAGCGAGCGGTCCGCGGAAACAAGCTGGTTCAGCTCCGCAGGCAGTTCGGCCATCGGCTCAACCTGATCCACGCCCGAAGACTCCTGCACTCCCGGCGTAGCCGCATCCATCTTCACGCCGGTGTATTTTTCCATGCGCAGATTGCGCGCGGGGAGAAAGAGAATTTCCTTGTACGTGCGGGGCGAGGCGGCCTTGGACGCGTCGCCCACGATCATCAGGGCTGCACCAGGCTCATTCCAGCCAGTGAGATAGTAGAAATCCGAATCCTGCCGATAGGGCGTGAAATCGAGTTGCGATTCTTCTGCCGCGAAGAGGATGGCCACGCCGCCATTCAACCTGCCAGCCAGTGCAACGCGCCGGGCGTGGAACACGCTGGCAGGCTGTTTGTCCAGTGCATGAAGGGGCAGTACGGAAAATAAAGCAAGCAGAGCCAGGGCAGAGAGATGAAGCCGTTTCATTCCGCTATTGTCTCGCCTCGGCTCTGCGGCGCGCAAAGCAAATCACATGGGTTGGCTGCAACTTTGGCCGTGGACAGGCGAACGCTCGTAACGAGTTTATGCAAACGGTAGTAATGGCCGGCCAATCCAGAAGCGGTTGCTCCATCGGGTGAGTGGGCTCACCGGTCGATGCGACAGCCGCGATTGCGCCTCGCGCCACGGCCCGGTAAAACGGATGGACGCAGGAAGCGCGGCGATAGATTTTGGGCAGGAGGCGGCGGGCGCGCGTCGCGGCTCGCTGTTCCTTCTCGCCGAACGGAAGCTCAAACTCCTCGCGGAAGCGCTCGGGAAGGCTCTCGATGGTAAGCGCGCGATACCAGAATGGCGGTCGGACCCACGATCCTGCGCCACGGAGCAGATTGTGGGCCATGCTGCGGGCAGTTTCGCTCACGCCGAGCTCGCCGGAGGCATGCATGTTTTGGTTGTAAGCGGTGAAGGCCTCCCAATCCTCTGGCAATGAAGCAACAGGAAGGCCGAAGAGACCTGCCAGCGTTTTGCACTCGGCATAATAGCTGTCGCGCTCGGAGGACGAAAGAGGCGAGAGTGCGCAGTTGTGGGCTAATACGGCGCTTTCTACGAGGGTGGCGAAAACCCAACGCAGCGCACCAATCTCGTTGGCCTGGTAGCGCGAACCGCGTTTCCATTGCGCCACATCCTCAGGCATTTCCCCCTGAATCCGCGTGTGGAGGGAATGCAGGTGACGCGAGGCGGCCAACGCCTGGGGGAGCGAGCCGAAGATCATGGTAAACACGATGCGGAATGTGTTGTGAAAACGCTCGACGGGCCGATCCATCACGGACGAATGCTCGGCAAGAGAGGCGGTGACCCATGGGTGCGCGAGTTGGAGGAGCGCAGCGCGGCCCGCGCCGAGGAATAATGCCGATTCGCGATTGACGCGCCAACTCAGCGAGGTGGGCCCGAAGATGCCGGCGTTGGAGTCTGCGGTTTGCGCGGCGATTCTCGCAAGCAGCAATTCGCTGTCTTGCTGCGTCACTGATTGCGCTTTTCATTATCGGAGGCCATCTTAAATCTGTGAGTCTATCGAAGCGCAAATCACTCTCAAAAAAACGCGCTGTGCTCAGTCCAGGCGAGACCGGATTCGCCCCTTTATTCGCGGGCGGCCTCGATCATCGCTTTGAGGCTTACCTCGACGTCGTCTTCCGTCGTGACCCAGCTCGAGACGCTGATGCGCATGGCTGATTTTCCCTGCCAGACCGTTGGACCGGCCCAGCAAGTTCCATCCGCCTGCAAGCGCGCAATCACTCTTGCTGTTTTTTCGGCATCACCGAACGAGACCAAAACCTGATTGAGGACGACTTCGTTCAGACACTTCGAATCCGGCGGCTTTCAATCCCGCGGCAAAGCGCTGCGCATGCGCGCAGGTTCGCTCCACGATCGCAGCCATTCCCGCTCTGCCCAACTGCCGCAGACCGGCCCACAATTCGATGCCCCGGGCGCGGCGCGAAAGTTCGGGCGTGAAGTCAGAGGGTTCGCGGCGTCCGCCGCGCCCCAGATAGGCTGCTTGCATGCCCATGGCCGCGCGCAGGGCTTCCTCGTTTCGCACCAAGGCCAATCCGCAATCGTAGCCGAGGTTCGGCCACTTGTGCGCGTCGGTTGCCCAGGAGTCGGCCAGTTCGAAACCGTTCACAAGGTGCCGGTATTTAGGCGACGCGGCAGCCCAAAGACCGAACGCGCCATCGACATGCACCCACGCGCCCGCAACGCGTGCCTCGGGACAAATTGCGCTCGCGGGATCGAACGAGCCCGTGTTCACGTTTCCGGCCTGCAGACAAAGAATCGTCTTGTCGTCGAGGTGCGGCAGCGCGTCAGTCCGCATGCGGCCCTGCCGGTCGACTGGAACCCGCACGACACGCTTTTTCCCCAGCCCGAGCATCGAGAGTGACTTAAGGAGCGAGGGATGCGCTTCCTCACCGACCACGACACGCAACTCGGGCGCCCCGAAAAGTCCATCTGCCTCGACATCCCAGCCGGCGCGCTCAAGCAGAAAGTGTCGCGCCGCCGCCAGCGCTGTATAGTTGGCAACGGTTGCGCCGGTCACCACTCCGCCCACGGTTCCTTCAGGCAGTCCAAGCAGCTCGCGCACCCATTCGACGGCGGTCTCTTCCAATTCGGCCGCCACCGGCGTGGCAGTCCAAAGACCGGCATTCTGATCCCAGGTATCGACCAGCCAACTCGCTGCCATCGCGGCGGGCAAACATCCGCCAATCACGAATCCAAAGAAGCGCCCACCGGAGATTGCCATTGTGGCAGGACCTCCGAGTTCGCTGAGCAAGCGAATGACTTCGGCTGGGTCAGTTTCCGATTCCGGCAGCGGCGTACAGAGCGCGCGCATGGCCGAAACAGACTCGGCGCGCGGCGCAACCGGCCGGTGATCCAAAGATTCAAGATATGCCACGGCAGATTGGGCGGCTTGCTGAAGAACGGCGGTGCGCTGGGCGAGTTCAGGACGCGGCGAAGCAGCGGATGTTGGAGTTTGGTTCGACATGATGGCGGTCCTAAGCAGAGCGAGTCTACCACTGAACGGGGGCGGCCGCGGCCGGGACTTGAGGATGATGGGGTTGTGGTGGCAGGGCGGAATCCTTAGTGATGACTCGATTCTGAGAAAACTTCCCTCAGGGGCTAAAGCCAGCGTTTAGTTTGCTTGATTTATGTACCGGCTGAAGCCCTTACCCTTCAAAGGCGGCCGACCACGAACTGCTTTGGGAGGTTGAATTCCCCGCCATTTCGAGGTATTCTAGCCATGCAGACGAATTTGTCCGTCAGGTTCTTCCGTGTGCGCACCGGCTGGCGGAGAGAGGAGTGGGCTCATCGCCCACTTTTTATTTGCGGCAAATTGCACCCGGAAACCACTGGAAATCAATGTGATACGGGCGAAAAGGCCGCCGTTTGGCAGCAGGGTCGATGGCAGTTAGCTTGGATGAAATCCGGAAGGCGGCGGAGAGGGTGGCCGCCTCGCATGGACTCGACGTGGTCGACATCGAGCTCACTGGCTCAGCAAAGGAACGCGCATTGCGCGTGTCTCTCGAAAAGAACGCTGAGGGGCGAGCGCAACTGAAGGCTGCGGCAGCGGCTGGCGCTGAAGGGCTGCCGGAACGACTGTTGGAGGGCTCGCTGACTGTGGAGCAGCTTTCCGGCGTAACGCACGAAGATTGCGCGGCATTCAGCCGCGATTTTGGAGTTTTGCTCGACGTAGAGGATCTGGTTCCCGGCGCAGAGTACACGCTGGAGGCCAGTTCGCCCGGACTGGATCGGAAATTGAGCCGGCCGGAAGACTTCGAGCGTTTTGCTGGATGCCTGGTGAAAGTGCGGACTTTTGAACCGATCCGCAACAACCGGCACTGGCAGGGAAGATTGATGGCGGGATCCCCGGTCTCAGAATCGAGACCGGGGGCACCCGGAAATATCGTGATTGACCTGGCGGCGGTGAAGCAAAACAGCAAGAGCCGCAAGTCGGGTGTAAATGCAGTGGAGATCGCTCTCAGCAATATTGAGAAAGCGAATCTGGTACCGGAGATCTGAAGGGCTAGCTATTAGCTATTAGCTTTTAGCTTGATTGTGGGTGAGCCGAAGTTTGCGCTCTTCCGCCATGAATCAAAGAACAACAGCGTCGTTGGCAGGCCTCAATTCAGGCCGGGCGGCGCAGAACGAACAAGAGAGTCAAAAAACGAGTATGGCAACCAGCGCACTGTATCAGAGTATCGAGCTTCTGAGTTCCGAGAAGGGCATCGATCCCGCCATTGTCGTGGGCGCGGTCGAGGAAGCGATTGCCCTGGCGACGCGCAAGTTCTACAAGACCCAGGAGAACATGCGTGGGGAGTTGAACAAGGATACCGGCGAGATCACCGCCTACATTTACAAGACGGTGGTCGCCGACGACCAAGAGATCGAAGACCCCGTAAACCAGATCACGCTTACGGAGGCCAATGAAATGGCGCCCGGTGTGGAAGTGGGCAGCGAGATCCGCATTTATCGGGATACCAGCCCGCTGGGCCGCATCGCCGCGCAACTGGCCAAGCAGATCATCTTCCAAAAGGTGCGCGAGGCGGAGCGCGATACGGTCTTCCAGGAGTACGCGCACCGCGAGAAGGAAGTGCTGAACGCGACGGTGAAGCGCCTCGAGGGCCAGGACGTGATCTTCGACCTGGGCAAGGCCGAAGCGCGCTGCCCCAAGCGCGAGCAGTCGCGGCTGGAGCAATTCAGCGTGGGCGAGCGCGTGCGTGTGGTGCTGATCAAGGTTGATCGCGCAGCCAAAGGGCCGCAGGTGATCGTGAGCCGTGCGGCGCCCGAGCTTGTGTCGAACCTTTTCCAGTCAGAGGTTCCCGAGATTTATGACAACACGGTGGTAATCCGCGCGATCGCGCGCGAGGCAGGCGAGAGGACCAAGATCGCCGTGCAGAGCCGCGACAAGGACGTAGATCCCGTGGGCGCATGCGTGGGCATGAAGGGCATGCGCGTGCAGTCGATTATCCGCGAACTGCGCGGCGAGAAGATCGACATTATCGAATTCAGCGATGAGATTACGACCTTCGCTGAAAAAGCACTGCAGCCGGCAAAGGTCAGCCGCGTTTCCATTACCGACCTTACCGACAAGCAACTGGAAGTGATCGTCGACGACACGCAGCTTTCACTGGCCATCGGCAAGAAGGGCCAGAACGTGCGCCTGGCGGCGAAACTGCTGGGCTGGAAGATCGACATCAAGAGCGAAGAGGAGAAGCGCCAGGAAGTGGAGCAGCAGATGCAGGCTCTGGCCGGCCCTCCCACCACTCCGATTGAGCAATTGACCGAGCTGGGCGAAAGCATTGTTCAGAAGCTGGTGACAGCGGGAATCACGACGGTCGAGGGCCTTGCCGACATGACTCCGGAGCAGCTCGAGGAGATTCCGGGAATCGGCGAAAAGACGCTGGAGAAGATTGGCATTGCGGTGCGGAACTACTTCAGCCGGTTTGAAGCAGAGGCTGAGGCGGCACAGGCGGCGGCTGATGCAGCACTCGCAGCCGAGGCCAGCGACGCAGAAGCTGCAGCCGGGACGGAAGAGGGAGAAACGGCATTGGCTGGCGCGGCGCTGTCGGAAGGTTCGATCGATGACGCTGAACCTCCGCTGGCGGGTAAGGAAACCGAAGAGACCTCGACGGAAGAAGCCGAGGCGGAAAACTCCGCCGAGGTGATTGAAGAAGCTGAAGGCGTAGCGGGTGCGGAGGCCGAAGAAGCATCCGAGCAAGCCGATCAGGACGAGATTGAAACGATTGGCTCCGAAGAAGTTTCAGAGCTTGGAGTCGACGAAAGTGAAAGCGGAATTGAAGAAGAGAGGCCGGGCAAAGAGGATGGCGCGTAAGATGCGCTTCGTTCTCCGGTGTCACGAGCTCGATCACAGAATATTTGAAAACAGCCAGTGCCATGGGGTAGCTATGAGCGACTAACGGCCTGCTGGCAGGACAAACTGAAAAGAGGCGGATGAGTAAGGTTCGTATCAACGATCTCGCGAAAGAGCTGGAAGTGAAGTCTCGGGCGATCCTCGACGTGCTTCCGGGAATCGGCGTTTCAAGCGGGAAGACGCATAGTAGCTCGCTTGAGCTGGACGAGGCGGAGAAGGTCCGTGCGCACTTTGCGCGGGAATCGAAGCACGCCAGCTCGCATAGCGGCGCGGCTTCTGGCCGCCACGGGGCGGAAGCCATTGTTCCCAAGATCGATCTTTCGCACATCTCCAAGCCTGGCGATGTGATGAAGGCTCTTCTGGCCAAGAAGAAGGAAGAAGAAGAAGAGGCGCGCCACGCGCGCATTCCGGCGAAGCCCGCTACAGTTGCGCAGGCCAAACCTGTTGTGGCCGCCGCGGTTGCTCCTATTGCCGCGAAGCCTGCTGAAGCTGCGCCGGCCAGGCCGGAACCACGCAGGATTGTTCCGCAACCGCGCTCGGCGCCTCCAATTATCGCTGCTCCGCCGCCTGCTCCAGCCATCGCCTCGCGTCCGCCCTCCGGCCCGGTTGTGGCCAAGGCTCCCGCAGGGACGGCCTCCGCACGCCCGGTTATTGTTGTGGCGCCACCTCCGGCTGGCGTTGTTGTAAAACCGCCCGCGGCACCGGCTGCGCGCGAAGAGAAGATCGCAGTTAAACCACCGGCGGCCGTTGCTCCTCCTGTCGCTGAGGCTCCGGCAGCGCCGGCACCGGTGGCTGAGCAAGCCGCGGCGGCGCCGCGTGCCGGCGAGGCTCCGACTGGTGGAGCGGCAGGCGCTGTGACCGCTATCGCTGCGGAATCTGCCGCCGCGAAAACCGCAAAGCCAATTGTGCCCGTGCCGCGCCGGATGGTGATGCCGCAAACCGGGCCCCGGCCGGTGTACAAAGCATCCATCGTTTCAACCCCTCCCGCCGCAGCCACTGGAACCGGGTTGCAGCGCGGAAAACCGATTTTCGATCGCAGGCCGACGAGTGGACCGGCAGGTCCGGGACAGCGATTCCCCGGGACCGGCGCGCCGGGTCAATTCGCAGGCGGGCCACGCCCCAAGCATCCGACGCGCGCAGGTGCGGGCGGATTTGCAGGGCCCGGCGGAACGGCCGCTCCCGGCGCACGTCCCGGCTTTGGCGCACGTCCCGGATTCGGCGCACGTCCAGGATTTGGAGCGCGTCCAGGCGCCGGCGGGGCACCTCCGACGGGCGAAGCTCCGCGCCCGCAGCGCGCGAGTTCACGAGGCCGCGGACGAGGCAAGCAGCAATACCCCAAGACCAAGGAAGGCCCGATGAAGGGCTTTGTGCCGCCGCCACGGTATGGCGGCGCACAGTACAGCACGGAGCCGATGCCCATCACCAAGGACATCACGGTCACGGAGGGCATCAGCGTAAAGGACCTTGCCGAGAAGCTCGACGTACGCGCCAAGGATCTGATCGCGACACTGCTCATGGGCGGCGTATTTGTCACGGTGAATCAATCTCTCGACGCCGAGATGGTGAAGGACGTGGCAGCAAAATTCGGCGCCGCGGCCACCGTCATCAGTTACGAAGAAGAGATTGCGAACCAGGCTATTGAAGAAGTGCTCGAGGCGGAAAACTCCGACGAGCTCGAAGTGCCGCGGCCGCCAGTGGTCACAGTGATGGGCCACGTCGATCACGGTAAGACTTCACTGCTTGACGCGATCCGCGAGACGCACGTTGCGGCGGGCGAAGCGGGCGGAATCACGCAGCACATCGGCGCGTACAAAGTGAAGTTTGCCAAGGAGGGTTCTCCAGCCTCGGGACGCGAGATTGTCTTCCTGGACACGCCTGGCCACGAAGCGTTTACACGCATGCGCGCACGCGGAGCCAAGGTGACAGACATTGTGGTGATCGTGGTTGCCGCCGACGACGGAGTGATGCCGCAGACGCTCGAAGCCATCGATCACGCCAAAGCTGCCGAGGTTCCGATCATCGTAGCAGTAAACAAGATTGACAAGCCGGAGGCCAATCCCGACCGCGTGAAGAAGCAGTTGGCGGATCGCGGCCTGATTCCGGAAGAATGGGCAGGCGCCGGCCAGCAAGGCACGGTGTTTGTCGAAGTCTCCGCAAAGAAGCGCGTGAATCTTGATTTGCTGCTTGAAATGATCTGCCTGGTGAGCGACATCAAGGCGCCCAAGGCCACGCCCGGACGCAAGGCTCTGGGCAGCGTTCTTGAAGCCAAGCTCGATCGCGGGCGCGGCGCGGTCGCAACTGTGCTGGTCCAGGATGGAACGCTGCATTTGAACGACAGCTACATCGTCGGCAACACCTTCGGCAAAGTTCGCGCGATGTTCGACGATCTTGGCCGCGCGCTTGAAGAGGCCGGCCCGTCCACTCCGGTTGAAGTGCTGGGCCTTGAAGGTATGCCCGACGCGGGTGACACTTTCCTGGTTGTCGCCGACCGCGACAAGGCCAAGGGTATTGCCCAGTACCGCAAGATGAAGGAGCGCGACTCGCAGCTTGCCAAGAGCTCGCGTGTGTCGCTGGAAGGATTGGCGGAGCAGGTTCGCCAATCGGGCATCAAGGATCTGCCGCTGATTATCAAGGGCGACGTGACCGGCTCGGTGGAAGTGCTCGCCGACTCGCTGGTGAGAATGTCGACGGAGAAGGTTCGCGTCAAAGTGCTGCACTCCGGAGTCGGCTCCATCACCGAGAGCGACGTGCTGCTGGCGACCGCGTCGAACGCCATCATCATCGGGTTCAACGTGCGGCCGGAACGCAAGGCGGCTGAACTGGCGCAGCAGGAAAACGTCCAGATTCGCCTGCACTCCATCATCTACGAGTTGCAGGATGAGATTCGCCTGGCGATGCTGGGGCTGCTCGAACCGGCGTTCAAGGAGAACTACGTTGGCCGCGCCGAGGTCATCAATGTTTTCCGCATTCCCAAGGTGGGCACGATCGCCGGCTGTCGCGTGCAGGACGGCGTGATCCGCCGCGACGCGGAAGTGAGGGTGATGCGCGACGGAACGCAGGTCTTCAAGGGGAAGATCGCCTCGCTGAAACGCTTCAAGGACGATGCTCGCGAAGTGACCAACGGCATGGAGTGCGGCATCGGTATCGCCAACTTCAGCGACGTGAAGGAAGGCGACACTATCGAGGCGTTCAGTACAGAGAAGCTGGCTGCCGATTTGGGCGCGCTGACGAGCGCGAAGGCGTAGAGGCAACTAGTAGAGCAACAAGGCGGCCCGCTTCTCTAAATGAGGAGCGGGCCTTTTCTTCTTTACTGCCAAAATTAGCTTGTGGTTCTTAGCGCTGCGAAGGCTCTGCGGTTGTTCCTATCGTAGTCTGTTGCTTGCTAACCTGAACCTCGTCCCATTTCCGATTCGCTATGTCCCAAAGCTTCTCACAATTCTCAACCGACGGAAATGTCTCCCGGTTTGCCAGCACCATCGCTGCATTTCCCTCTCTCACTCTAATCACATGTCTTTCAAAGATTTCGTCATAGTAGTCATCCCAGTCTTCTGCCTTATTGGGGACTGGATAGCGTCCGCTCCATATCAGGACTTCGCCCAAAAGCTCTAACGTCGCTTCCTGGCTAGTTGAAAAAGGCACCCCCGCGTCATGCGCGAGCCTGAGCAACCTGTGAGTTCTTGGTGCGATTCCGCTTTTTGCAACGATGATTGCCTTCAGCAATAGCTCGATAGACAGGGCCGCATTCGCGAGAAATACACGCGTTCCACCGGGAATGGAATCTTTGTGCTGCCTAAGAACGTTTGCGGCTTCGTGGAAAGAAGCGGCAGAGTCATACCAGGACTCTGCTCTTGATTGCTGGTTTGCAAAGGTATACCCCGAGATTTCGCGAATTTCTTTTCTGTCCATCGTGACTGCACCCCTGGCGGTTGTCAGATGCCGGACCCGGCTCCCGAAGATGGCAGTTTGCCGCCGGCGATAGACACCCCCAGTGTTCCGCTTTAGAGACCCGAGAGGCCTCAACCCTCAGCTCATTGCGTTCTCGGTGTCAGTCCTTGCGGCCGGGAGCTGCAATGCCCAGAAAAACGAGAACGGCGCGGTTCAGCCGCACCATATCCTCATCGCCAAGGCGCCCGGCTCTGGCTCCAATCCTTGACTTGGGAACGGTGGTGATCTTATCGACCATCAAACGGCAGACGGCGCGAAGTCCATTGCTCGCGCTGGGCTCAACTTCCAACCGGAACAACGGTGCATCGGTTGGATCCGTCGTGAACGCGCAGATGGTGATCGACTCCGTCTTGTCGAAGCGGTCGTCTTGAAGAATCACCGCTGGACGGGGCTTGCCTGCGTAGTCCTTGCCACCGGCAACTGTCCAGATTTCGCCGCGCTTCATGCACCGCCCCATTCGGAAACGGCGTCGATGAACTCCTGGTCCTCGCTTGCGCGCGGACTTCTCGCCACCGCAAGGGACTGGCGGCGCGCTTCCTTCGCGAACGCAGGGAGGCGAACATCAGGCACCCAGATCTGAATGGGCCTGAGTCCCTGTCGGCGAAGCCGTTGACGGTGGGCTCTAACCTTGTCCCGAGACAGCGTGGCTTGAGATCGTGCCGGCATGTTCACCTCCATCGGTTACATGTAACCTATCACGATTCGTCTACCTGGTTCAAGCCTGCTGTGGTTCTCATTTCCATTGACCACTGGCCCAGCAAGGTCAGGCTGTTGCGTGCCTTTGCCAGACAGCGGCATCGAAGCTATGCGCGCACGCGTAGCCTTCGTCCTTATAGAGCTCGATGGCGTCGGCGTTGGCCTCGGTGACGGTGAGGGAGATCTCCGCGGCGCCGAGACGCGTGAAGCTGTGCGCCGCCTGAGAGAGCAGCATTCTAGCCAGCCCGCGGCGGCGGAAGGCGGGATGAACGCAGACCTGGGTCAGATGTCCGCTTTGGCTGCTTACGCGCGAACCGAGCACAAGGGCGGCCAGCTCGCGGCTGGCGCGCTCCACCACCACATAGGAGGCCTGCTGAGAGAAGTTGCCACAGCCGGCATAATGCACAATGTTGTTCAAGAAGCGCATGGAGCCGTGAACCGAACGGTATTGGTCGTTGATCAAGCTATCGGGATGGTCGCGGTAGGCCTCGCAGATTAAACGCGCGGCCGGCGCCAGATCTGCCTCGCGCCACGGGCGAAGCTCCAGGTTTGCCGGCATTTCCATCTCCGGCGGCTTCAAATACCCTTGCAATGCCCGCACCAAAAAGAGCCGGCGAAAGATCTCAAAACCCGCATCGCGAAAGATCTCGCCAAAGGTGCCGGAGGGATGCAGGAGCAACTGCGCTTCAATGCGCTCGACGTGCGGCGAATTGAGCAGCAATTCAAATAGATGGCGAAGCAGAGTCTCCTCGGTGGTCGATGCCTCTCCGTTTGCCTCAAGTGGAAGTGCGAATACGTCGCCGATGACGGCCTTGGTTTCCTCGTAGACGCAGAATACGTAGCCCATCACGCGACCCGAAGCAAGTGCCGCATAGCCGGGCAGCATGTGATTGTCAAGATATTGCATGAGGAGACGCGCCGACGCCTGGTAGTCCCAGTGGAGGCGAGCCACCCACAATTCGCCCTCTGCTTCCAGCACCGGCCGCAGAACCGGGGCAGCGAAGTGCCGAAGGTCGAGTATCTCGATGGAACCGCCCGAAGTCTGCATTCGCCCTCTAGATGGTGACCGGTTGCGTTCGCTCAGGACCGACGAGAATGTTTGCGGTCCTTAAGCTGCGGAACAAAGTCCGAATTGCCCGGGGCGCGCCTGTTTTCGGCGATTCGAATGAAGAAGGCATTGTGCAAGATCACTCTGAGAGGACAGCGCGCGCGGAAAAGCCCTCCCGGCAACTTTGACACGAGTTCGTGCTCCGCTGCAAGTTGACGAACAGCTATTTGCCGCTTACGAGGTAAACTTCAAGGCCCTGCTCGGGCCACGCAAAGAGCGGCTCGTACTGGCGGCCTTCAAGAAGCTCGCTCAGCACGAGCTGCGTATCGAGATCCACGCCGCGGCCCTGAATGCGCGCCACAAGGATATGCTGCTCGGCGGGGACGCCGTTCTCGTCGTAATTCACAACTTCGTGGTTGCGATAAAACGAGAGCCCGTACTCGGCGTCGCGGCGGACGCGGAACACCGCGATGGTTTCATTCGCGGGAACCAAATCTGCAATTCGCTCGGCTAATGGTCGCGCGGAATACGTGCGGTCGAGTAGATGAATGACGCGCTTTGTGGAGTCAGCTCCGGGGATGCCGAAAACGGGTCCAACGCCATACACAAAGAGAACCAGCACTACGAGAATCCAGCAGGTGGCCGGCCGCAGCCGAGCCACACCATAGCCCTTGGTGACAACCAGGATCAGGAGAGCCGCACCGATTGCGGCCAAACCAGCCGCGATAAGCGCGTGAACCGGGGGCACGGCTGCGCCAACCGCGAGCGGCATGGCTGCGCCGTGGACCACAAACCAGGGCAAGAGCAAAGCCACCATGGTCATGGCGCCGCACACCGCGGCATGACCAAGGAGTATCCATCGGTTCAGCCCTGGCTGCCGGCGCCGATAGAGGTAGTCTCCGGTGAGAATGGTGATGGGAGGAAGAGCGGGAAGGATGTAGCCGGGCAGCTTGGATTGGGAGAAGGAAAAGAAGACGACAGGAATCAGCGCCCATAGCACCAGGAACTCGGGGAATGCGTCGCCCGGACGCGCGGGCAATGGTTTTCCCGCGCGGGACCGGCGGAGCCTCCACTCTGCGACGGAGGTAAGAATGCCGTCGATGAGAGCGCGAACCGCAATGACCGTCCATGGCATGAGGCCAAGGAGAACAATTACGAAGTAATACCAAAATGGCTGATTGTGCTGATAGCGGTCGGTGGCGAAGCGCTGAAGATTGTGTTCGAGAAAGAACTCGCGGAAGAATGTGGGATTTTGATGCTGCACCGCAATGAACCAGGGCAGCACCATGGCAAAGTAGAGCACCACTCCCGGCCACCAGAATGAGCGGCGAATGATGCTCCACTCGCGGCGCAGGAAAGCAAATGCGGCAATGATGAGGAAAGCGAGAAGAGGCGCCACCGGCCCTTTGGCGAGGGTGGCCAAGCCGGTAAAGAAGTAGATGTCATAAAGCCAGAACTTGGAGTCGGTTTCATACCAGGCATACCAGCCGAGCAACCCGATGGCCAGCGGCGCCGCCATCTGCATGTCAGTGGAAGCTCCGCGCGCGAAGGCCATGATGCCCGCACATGCAACCGTGATGAGCGCCGCATCCAGATGCCCGCCGGGACGAAAACGGCGCATGTGCAGGTAGATGAGCGCGGCCATGATAAACGCGAAGGTGGCCGAGGGCAGGCGAGCAGCCCAGTCGTGGACTCCGAAATCCTGGAAGATGAACATTGCGCGCCAGTAATAAAGCGCGGGCTTCTCAAGCCACGGGTGCCCATAGAGATAGGGAGTGACGCAGGCGCTCAACCGTTCCTTGAGTGTGGGGGCAGCATCGAAGCGCACCAGCATTTCATGCGCGATCTGCGCATAGCGTGGCTCGTCAGCACCCACCAGGCCCAGGCCGTCACCGCCCAGGATGGGCGTGACGCCATAGACAATGAAAAAGACGCTGAATGCCAGGAAAACTACCGCCTCGACAATGGTGGCCCGGCACGGCATCCGCCACGGCCGGCGTGCAGCTTTATCCGGAACCGACGGCTCCACGGGGTTTTCCATCTCCGGCAATACTCCAAAGCGCAGCCTGCATTCAGCAGGACAAAGGTCGCGGTTCCAAGCAAGGCGGAGGGGAATTCAGGCGGGGCCTGCTCGCCTTCCGCGCTCCAGAAGATGCGCGGAAATCCTTCAGTGGTCAAGGCTAACAGATTCAGGCGGGATCTCAAGCTCGGCCAGGATGCGACGCCGATTGAGCCAGCGCCGCGCAATGGGGTCGAAGCGATTCATCATTTCAGTGGAGCGGTACTTCTTTCTCCTGGGATGGACCTGGCTCCGCGGAAGCCGATTCCGCCGGAGTCCGATGAGGCCCGGCGGACTTGCCTCCCGCACCCGATTTGCGGCCCCGGCTCATCAACTGTTCGATGCGCGCCTGGAAACGTCCCGAGCGGTCGGCCAGGAAACTCAGTTCAGGCACGTGGCGGACGCCCATCCGGTCTTTCAACTCGCGCCGAATATAGCCCTTGGCCGCTTCAAGACCCGCGATGGTCTCCTCCTCGGCCTTGGCGATATCTTTGCTGTTGGTGTCGAGGGCAACATATACGCGCGCCGACTTTCCACCCGGATTCAGCGCCACCTCACTGACGTGACAAAAGTCAATGCGCGGGTCAGAGAGCTCGCCCTCGATCATGGCGCCGATCTCATCTCTCAGTGCCCCCGTCACCCGGTCCTGATGATGCTTTCTCGCTCGATGCTCCGGCATGGCACGCTCCTCCATTCTGTTGGACGAAAGCGGGTCCCTGAGGACGCTTCAAAGCCCAAGTAGACCCATCAGGATAACAGAGGTGAAACTTGCGCGGGATGGCCGGGCTTTGTGCTCTGTTGCCTTGCAGAATTCCGCCGGCAAAACCTCCCGATCAGCTACGCGGAGAAATCGAGTGCGACTACTTCGTGGAGGCCGATCGGCGGTGTCTCGAGAAAGATTGTGTCGCGTTCGGTGCGGTATGGAACGTCTCTGGCGGCGACAAGCAGATGAACCCGGCTGACACGCCTGCCAGCCGGAATACGTAGAGAAATCTTTTGGCCGGCAATCGGAACAATTTCCCTTACCGGGCCCTTCATCATCATGGGATTGGTGAGATTGACGAGGTGCAACGTCATTGAGTCTTTCTGCTCCCAGACGGCCACATCCAGAATGCCCTTGCCCTCGATGGTGACAAATTGTGGTTCGTTCGTCGCCCAGTCAACCGCGTTACGGAGCAGCTTTCCGTGATCCACACAAAGAACCTGCCAAAAGGTGCGATCGATATCGCCGGGGAAATAGGCGACGCGCCCTTTGCCGACCTGCTGCACGAAGATGCCGGGGGGATGCACGATCGCCAGGCCGTGTGAAGACCGACTCCATCGGCAGATCCGGATAAGACGGGACGATGTGGAGCGGAGCAAATACGCTGGGGTCGGCGGAAGTCACATCTACCTGATTTACCGCATTGACGATACGGCCGGCGTCTTCAAAGCCACGAAGTAGCGGATGAAATGCGTTGGTTGATGGGTCCTTCTCCAGACTCAAGTACGAATTGAGCATGTTTTCCTGGAGCTTGCCGGCGTAGGACGCGCCGAAAAGCGAGGCCAGACCGAAATCCTTGCGCCGCACACCCCACTCGTCGTAGAGCGATGTCTCGTAAGTGGCGACGAGACCGCCTCCGCGCTCGACGAATGTCGCGCAGGCTGGCGCACTGGTCGTCAGACAGCGCCGCGATGTTGGGAAGGATGAGCGTGCGGAATGGCGCAAGATGGTCGGCGTCGAGGCAGCGATCGTGAACCATCTCGAAGGGAATGCGCGCTTCGACGAGCGCCTCGTAGAAGCCGAGAGCAGGTTCGTCGATTTTCTCGCGGGCCTGTTCGCCGCCATAAAACGTCGCGCTCTGCTGCGAGTAAACGAGGCCCACACGCGCCAGCGGCCGGAGATTGCGCATGTATTTCTCGTTGGCGTGGTGCCATGTGAAGATTTCCTTCACAACCGGAAGCCAGCGTTTGTCGATGGGCTTGGCGTTGAATTTGATGAACCACGGCCGCAGCCCCTGTGCGATGCCGTCAGCGACCCACAGGCGAATCTCGTCGCCGTTCTGCACGGAGTCTTTCCAGCGATGCTCGTCCTCAATTCCGACGCTGAACATGCCCGCAATGGCTTTGTTGCCCATGGTGGCGCGATATTCCTTGCCGTTCTTGCCGTTGGCCCAGGGAGCCATGAGGCCGCGGCGGCCCTGGCGATCGGCGACCATGGTGGGCGCGAGCTCGTTGATGGTCTTCATGTCAAGATCGCTGAGCGCGCCACCTCCGGCATTGGCAATATAACTGGCGCCGGGATTGATGGCCCTGATCTTTTCGTTCCATAAGCGCCAGAGATCGAAGAGGCGTTGCTGGCGCCAGACGATGTATTGCTTTCGCGCCGGATCCTGAGGGTTGCTGGTGCGTGGCAGGTCCAAGGCCAGAGAAGGCTCGGAAATTCTCGCGGCAATGCTCGCAATAGCACATGCCGCTGCCGGCCCAGCGGTTGGTGAAGATGCCATCCGGCTTGTACATGCGCATGATCTCTTCGTGAACCGAGGTCATGAATTCGAAGTTGTACGGGCCGAGAGCGCAGGTTTCCCAGTAGCGCGGATCGGAGGGATGGCGCACCGGCTGGCCGCTGGCATCGACCCTGATCCAATCTGGATGCGCGTCATAGACTTTCTGCCAGCAGGCATGGGCATCGGTCCGCGCAATTACGTTCATGCCCATCGCGCGGCAGCCGGCCAGCAAATCACCAAAGGCGTCGCCATCGCCAAGCCACGCGCTGCGCTGCAGCAACGGAATCTGTGTGGGGTAGAACGCAACCACGCCGCCGGCACTCAGGCAGGCCGCGTCGGCATGAACGCTGCGAAAGTAGTCAAGCCAGAACTGTTTGTTGTAGTTGCCGGGATCGTCTTCGACAAACGCAAGCTGCGCCCAGCGCATGGGCCGGTTGTACCAGCCGTCGGCTTCGTTTTGAGGCTGTGCAGATTCGGCTGCCTTAGCTGCCGCAGCCATTTCGCTCGCCACGCTCGCCGGCAATAAACATCCTGTTGCAGCAAGTGCCGATCCCTTTACGAATTCCCGCCGGCTGCTCATTTCACGGCCTCCAGTAACTCTGCCATTTCATCACGAGAGACCGGTTGAGGAAAGCTGCGGACCACAAACAACGTGCGCGTGACGCGAAGCGAGAGTCAGCTTGCGCCGAACTACGCGCCGAACTGCCGCAGGTGATGGTCAAGATGCTTGTACATCAGGATTGCCCATTCGTCGGGCGTAAGAGAGCCGAAAAATGCGTGCGGATGCGAGGTGCAACTCGCAGCCCCCGCCGCGGCGAACCGGGTGATCAGGCTGCTTAGGCGCTTCCGTTCGACTCCAAAGTCCCTGTCATCGCCGACGACAAGCTCCTTCGACGTCGGAGAATTTCGGCGCATCGGTTCTTCGTCGCGGAGGGCCATCGGCTTGACGACTGGCCCAAGAATGCGCCCGATCAGCGCACGCGGCGGGCGGATTTCTCCCGCCGCCATCTCCAGACCCAACGAGCAATGCGCCATCATTTGCGCAGGATTCATCTTGCCCCACTGCCGCGAGCTGTTGGGTCCCAATGCTGACAGGCGCTGCTGTATTTCCTCGACGCTCGCCGCCTGAAACATGCTCTTCATCGAATAACTCCTTCGCGCGATGACTGCGGTGCGCGGCGGTCTCGATCAGCTGTCCAGAACTGGTTGCATGAATAGTTGAGGAAACTTCCCTCAGGGGCTAAAGCCCCGCTGTTGATCAGCCTTTGATGGCACGGCTAAAGTAGTGCCCTTTCAAAGCAACGAAGAACAACTGCAGATCCTTCGCTACGCTCAGGATGACAAATTCATTTTCACGTCAGCTTTGCGCGGCGCGTTCCAGCTCGGCGATGTCGAGCTTTTTCATCTTCATCATCGCCTGCATGGCTTTGGGATTCCTCAAATGCTCTCCCAAGCGCGCAGGAACGATTTGCCAACTGAGGCCGAACTTGTCTTTGAGCCATCCACAGGCAACCTCACTGCCGCCGGCCGTAAGCTTCGACCAGTAGGAATCAATCTCGGCCTGCGTCTCGCAGCGAACGACGAATGAAATCGCATCGGTAAATGGGTGGGCCTGGCCCCCGTTGAGCGCTGTGAAGTGCAGCCCGTCGAGTTCGAAAGAGATGGTGAGCACCGATCCCTTCGGCCCGCTCGGTGTGTCGGCTGGGCTCCTAAACTCGCTTATCTTGCGCGAGTTGGGAAAGATAGCGCAGTAGAAATCGACGGCTTCTTCTGCATTCGATTCGAACCACAAAAACGGCGTAATCCGCGAAGGATATTCAAGTGTGTTCATTCTTTTCACCTGGTTGGCGTTGGATTGTGAGACCGGCGGGCGTGCAGCCGATTTCTATTGCATCATTTGTAGATTGCAAAATGCAAGTGAATTTCGTAGGATGCCGTTGTGACAAATGTCGCGAAGGCGAAACGCCGCTCGGGCTGCCCGGTGAGCATCTCACTGGACCTGCTTGGCGATCGCTGGTCGCTGCTGCTGGTTCGCGACATGATGGTGCGAGGTTACCGCACTTTCCGCGAGTTCCAGCGCGCTGGCGAGGGCATTGCCACCAACATTTTGAGCGACCGCCTGCAGAGGCTTGAGGCGGGCGGCATTGTGGTCCGTGAGGCGGCAAAGGAGGATGGCCGCAGCACCTATTACCGACTCACGCCGAAGGGTATTGCGCTCGCCCCTGTTCTTCTCGAAATCTTAATCTGGGGCGCGCACCATGAGGAGACGGATGCTCCCTGCGCGGTGATTGAAGGGATGGAGCAAAACCGCGCCGCGGTCATCGCGGAGGCCTATCGCCGCTGGGAACAGCGAGACTCTACACCGCTCCTTCCGCCGTTTACATCAGGTTTGAAATCAAAATCCAATTCCCCGAAAGGAAAACTGAAGCGATGAAGGTAAACACCTATTTGAATTTCCCCGGCAATTGTCTGGAAGCCATGAACTTCTACGAAAAACATCTGGGCGCGAAGATCCTTATGAAATCGACCTTCGCGGAGATGAGCCAATCTGGCGCGCCGCAGAATTTGCCGCCGGGCCTTAACCCGAACGGCGTCATCCATGCGCGATTCACGCTCGGCGACACAACGGTGATGGCGAGCGACGGCCCGAAGGTAGAGCCGATGCGCAGCGCCTATCTGTCGCTAAGCGTGGACAGCAACGAAGAGGCGGAGCGCATTTATGCCGCGCTAACAGAAGGCGGAGAGATCTTTATGCCGATGGGCGAACAATTCTTCGCACACCGGTTTGGGCAGTTCCGCGACAAGTTCGGTGTGAACTGGATGGTGATTCACGAGAAGCCGATGCAGCGGCCAAGCTGAGGCTTTATCTCGATCGTGAATTGAAAAGAAGGCCATGGGCTGGTAGTCTCATCTGTCCCGGTGAAGCGCCGGGAAGGCAGGTACGACTATGGCCTTCAAATTTCAGGGTTTCGATTTTCTCGGGCTCGATGCGAGCTTGACGGAGGAGGAACTCCTCGTCCGCAGGACCGCGCGGGACTTTGTTGACTCGAACGTGACTCCGATCATCGAAGAGTGCTTTCGAGAGGGGCGGTTTCCGCGCGAGATCGTCCCGCTGATGGGAGAGCTGGGCTTCTACGGCGCCAACCTTGAAGGCTACGGCTGCGCCGGCATGTCGAATGTCGAGTATGGGCTGGTGTTGCAGGAGCTGGAGCGCGGCGACTCGGGACTGCGCAGCTTTGTCAGCGTGCAATCGGCGCTGGTAATGTATCCGATCTATACCTTTGGGTCAGAAGAACAGAAGAACAAATGGCTACCGGCGCTGGCCACGGGCGAAAAGCTCGGCTGCTTTGGGCTGACCGAGCCGGGCTTCGGATCGAACCCCGCCGGCATGACGACGCGCGCGCGCAAACTGGGCGACGAGTACATCTTGAACGGCGAAAAGATGTGGATTACATCGGGATCGATTGCCGATGTGGCTGTGGTGTGGGCGAAGCTTGAGGGCGCGGGCGGGGACGGCGCGGAAAGCGTGCGCGGATTTCTCGTCGAGGCCGATCGTCCGGGGTTCAAGTCCAGCGACATTCACGGCAAATGGTCGCTGCGCGCGTCGGTGACCAGCAGCCTTTCACTTGAAGACGTGCATGTGCCCTTGGCGAATCTGCTGCCGGGCGCTGACAGCCTTAAGGCCGCATTGATGTGCCTGAACCAGGCGCGCTACGGCATCAGCTGGGGTGCGATTGGCGCGGCGATGGATTGCTATTCGACGGCGCTGAACTACTCCAAGACGAGGAAACAGTTTCACGATCAACCGATCGCAAGCCATCAACTGGTGCAGGAGAAGCTGGTGTGGATGGCAAGCGAGATCTCAAAGGCGCAGCTACTGTCGCTGCACGTGGGCCGGCTGAAGGACGCAGGCAAGGCCGGGCACCAGCACATTTCGATGGCCAAGAGAAATAACGTGTGGATGGCGCTCGATTGCGCTCGGCTGGCGCGCGACATTCTGGGCGCGAATGGAGTGACCGAGGACTACCCGATCATGCGGCACAGCATGAATCTGGAGTCAGTGAAGACCTATGAAGGCACGCACGACATTCACACGCTGATCCTGGGGCAGAATCTGACAGGGATCGGGGCGTACTGAGGCGAGCAGAGACGGCTGAAGTGCTGGAGGGCCGCTGGAGATGGTTCTTGCCGTCAGCTCGCCTTTTCCCTTAGACCGCTTGCGACGGCCCATGGGCCGCCCCAGAGGCCGACGGCGATGAAGAGACTCGACCACTCGTCGGGGCTCCGCGGGGCGCCGGGGATTCCGTAGAGACCCAGCACCCGCGGAAGGTGCAGCGTAATCACCCAGATTGCGAACATCGTCCCGATCGCGATCCAGCTCCAGCGCTCGAGAACGCCGATGCCGATCGCCACGCCGCCCGCAATGAATACCACCCCGAAGAGAGCAACCAAAGGCTCGTGCAAGGGGATCCACGCGGGAATGAGCGAACCGATGAACTTGATTCCGATAAAGTGATCGACGCCGAAAACGATCATGCCGATGGCAATGACGGCGCGGCAGGCGATGGAAAGCCATTTTGGCGTGGCTGCCGGACCGGGCAGCAGAAGCGCGATGCAGGCCAGCGACAGCGGCTCAAAGACCGCGGTGCGAAGACCCATGTCACCGGGCGAAGCGATGTATTTCGGCAGGATGTGGACGAGTGTCCAGAAGATGTATGTGGCTCCGAGCGTGTAGGCGGACAGGCGCAGGTAGCGCGCGCAGAGCAGGCCAATGGCACATGCAATCCAGAGGATGCCAAAGAGAATCACGAGCCAGGAAATCGCCGGCAAGAAAGGGAGAACCGGCATGGAGTTGGAGTTCGCCCCGAGCGACTGAAACGAGCCACGGGCGCACAGGATGTTTTCGACGCCGAGGGCGGCGATCGCAAACGAGAAGATCCAACGGCCGGAGCGAAGAAGCACATCCAGGGCTCCCTGAGCCGGCTCGTCTCGAATTGAAACTGTGTTAGACATGCGCGCGCCCTCCCAAATCACATCCGTGGTTCACAGTGCGAATTTCATCAGATAGGGGGAAGGCGCCTTTGTCAATATCCAATGCCAGCCAGATTGCGCGCGGAATACCCGCCAGGGGCCCTCTGGCTTTGTGAAGATCGACTGGCTCGTCCTTACTCAGCACAGTCCATTGCGACGATAAAGCCCTGTTCAGGGGAGCAGATGCTTCAACGCATCCGGATCTGCACAGGCCTGGTTCAGTAAATCGTCGACAGGCTGAACTGCCTCGCAATCCAGACCATAGTACAGGATGGACTCACTGAACAGTCCCAGCGAGCGTTGACATTTTCCGTCCGGCATCCATTCTTTTGCATCAATGACCAGCAATGCGCCCAACTGGATTTTCCCCTACCCAGCCTTGATCGCGATCTCCCACATGCTCGCAGAGGAGACATAGACCTCGGCGGCCTCAGCAATCAATGCGCGTGCCTCGCGGCTTAAGCGCGAGTTGTCTTCCATCAGCCAGAGAAGCACGTGCGTATCGAGCAGCAACCGCACAGTCAGGCCTCAGGAGTAATCAGGAAATCTTCGGGTAGATAGTCGTCGAAATCGTCGGCTACGTGGATCTTGCCTTTGAGCATGCCAAAACGTATGGGCTTCTTCTTGGGTTCCAGCCGCGTCAATCGGACCACCGGTTTGCCGGCGCGCGCAATCACCACGTCCTCGCCCTTTTCAGCCTTTGCAATGAGCTTGGAGAGATTGGTCTTGGCTTCGAAAACATTGACGGTTTTCGCGGTTTTCGCCATGCAGGATCACTTAGCTAGATCTAGCCTAGCATCGCCCTTCTCACACTGCGACGGTGAAGCTCTCTTCGTTGCGGGTGACGGCGCGGTAGAGAGTGTCGCGCTCGAAGGGGACGCGGCCAGCCTCGGTGATGAGGCGGCAAAGCTGCTTGCGCGTCATGCCCTGCGGCGTGGTGGCGCCGGCGTCGTGGTAGATCTTCTCCTCGATCACGGTGCCGTCAAGGTCGTCGGCGCCGAAGCGAAGCGCGATCTGCGCGATCTTCGGCGTCATCATCTGCCAGTAGGCCTTGATGTGCGGGAAGTTGTCGAGAAGCAGGCGGCTGACTGCGATCTGGCGAATGTCGGTGAGGCCGGTGGTGACTGGCAGGTGGTCGAGGGGCGTGTTTTCGGGATGAAATGCGAGGGGAATGAAGGTCTGGAAACCGCCGGTTTCGTCCTGCAGGGCGCGCAGCTTGAGCAGGTGATCGACGCGGTCGGCGTCATTCTCGATGTGGCCGTAGAGCATGGTCGCATTGGACTTGAAACCGAGTTTGTGGGCGGCGCGCGCGGTGTCGAGCCATTCTTCGCCGTCGATCTTGTGGTCGCAGATAATGGAGCGCACACGGGCGGCAAAGATTTCCGCGCCGCCGCCGGGCATGGAGTCTACGCCGGCCTCGCGAAGCTTGATGAGCGTTTCGTCGATGGTTAGTTTGGCGCGCCGGGCGAGGAACGCAATCTCGACCATGGTGAAGGCTTTGATATGCACCTTGGGAAATCGCTCTTTGAGGCCGCGGATCAGATCGAGGAAGAACTCAAGAGGCAGATCGGGGTGCAGGCCGCCGACGATATGAAACTCCGTAACCGCCTCAGAGTAGCCTGAAGCCGCGGTTTCCCAAGCCTCATCGAGGGCCATGGTGTAGCCGGCGGGGTCGCCTTTCTTGCGGCCAAAGGCGCAGAGCTTGCAGGCAGCTACGCAGACGTTCGTCGGATTGATGTGGCGATTGACGTTGAAGTAGGTCACGTCGCCGTGCATCCGTTCACGGACGTGATTCGCGAGCCAGCCGACGGCCAGAACATCGGAAGAGGCGTAGAGTGCGAGGCCGTCATCGGCGCTGAGACGCTGCTGGGCCATCACCTTGGCGGCGATTGGCTCCAGGCGGGGGTCGTGGGTCCGAAACGCATGGGCCGAACCGGGTGATTCACCTCGGGATTTCACGGTCTCGGTCTCGGGGGCAAACGGGGCCATGCATTGATGATACCTAAATCCGGGTGGCGCGGCTTGGGCCGGTTGGGCAGCGAGGTGGTGTGGGCTGGATCACTTTTGGGGGTGAGCCGGTGGCGTACACTGCCTCTTCATCGTTGAAGCAAAGGCAGAACCATGCCCGCAGTTCCACGAATATCGACGAGCAGATTCGTACCCAGAGCTATGCGCGTGGCCCGGCAAGGCCGCTGCTGGAACTGACGATTGGCGACCTGCTGCAGCGAACGGCAGATCGCTTTCCGGATCGGCTGGCGGTGGCGTCGCGGCACCAGGAGAAGCGGCTGACCTGGGCCGAGCTCAGCGCTGAGGCTGACCGCGTGGCGCGCGGGCTTTGGGCGCTGGGGATTCGGCGAGGCGACCGCGTAGGCCTGTGGTCAACCAACTGCATTGAGTGGGTGATGATGCACATGGGCTGCGCGCGGGCCGGCGCGGCGCTGGTGAATGTGAATCCGGCTTACCGCTCGCACGAGCTGCAATTCACGCTGACACGGTCGCGGATGAAGGCGCTGTTTCTCTGGCATAGAGACAAGCGCGCCGACTACGAGGAGATTCTGGGGCGGGCGCGGCACGGGCTCGAACTCGAGCTCGAACACACAATCTACTTTGACGCGCCGGAGTGGCTGGCGCTGCTGGATGCCGAAGGACGACTGCCGGATCACGTGGCGGTCGACGATGTAGCCAACATCCAGTACACGAGCGGGACCACCGGCCTGCCCAAGGGCGTGATGCTGACGCATCACAACGTGGTGAACAACGGGCAGTTCCTGGCGCAGGGATTTCATTACACCGAGCAGGACAAGATTGTGGTGCCGGTGCCGCTGTTCCACTGCTATGGATGCGTGATTGGAACGATGAGCGCGGTGAACTCCGGCGCGGCGATTATTCTGCCGAACTGGACCTTTGACGCGCGCGCCACCTTGAAGGCCGTGCACGAGGAACGCGCTACAAGCGTCTACGGGGTTCCGGCGATGTACGTGGCGGAGTTCGGACTGCCGGACTTTGCGAGCTACGACACCACGAGCCTGCGCACGGGCATGATGAGCGGCGCGCCCTGCCCGGTGGAACTGATGAAGCGCGTGCTCGAAGAGATGCACATCGGCGAGCTGGTGATTGCTTACGGGCAGACGGAGACTTCGCCGGTGGTGACGATGAGCGACGCAGCCGATTCGCTCGAGATCCGCGTGAATACTGTGGGCCGCGCGATGCCGCAGACCGAGATCAGGATCGCTGCCATTGATTCCGGCGAGACTTTGCCTTACGGACAGCAGGGCGAGGTTTGCGTGCGCGGCTACGCGCTGATGAAGGGCTATGACGGCGATCCGGAGGGGACGGCGCTGGTGATCCGGGAGGATGGCTGGCTGCGGACTGGAGACCTGGGAGTGATGCGCGAGGACGGATGCATCCACATCACTGGCCGCTCGCGCGACGTGATCATTCGCGGCGGCGAGAACATCTATCCGCGCGAGGTGGAGGAGTTCCTCTACACGTGCCCAAGGTTGGCGAGGTGCAAGTGATTGGCATTCCCAATGCGCGGCTGGGCGAGATTGTGGTGGCGTGGATTCGCCTGCGGCCCGGAGTGGAAGCGACCGAAGAAGAGATCAGGGCCTTTTGCCAGGGCCAGATCGCGTATTACAAAGTGCCCGAGCACGTGCGCTTCGTTGAGGAGTTCCCGGCGACGCTGTCGGGGAAGATCCAGAAGTACAAGATGCGCGAGTTCGAGATTGAAGCGCGCGGCTTGCAGGACGTGGCGAAGACGGCGACGGCTTAGGCTGATTTGCCGCGGTAGAGCCTGCGCGGATGGATTGGCGAATAGCGCTTGACAGGCGTGGAACGATTCGGTTTGATCGTACGTATCCGTTGTGTCCCCCCGAAACCCTGTCCCCCCGAGAAAACTGGAGGTTGGATATGGAACGACGGGCCTTTCTGCGCGGGGCTTTTGCCGGTGCGGGATTCATTGCTGCGTCGCGGACGCTGTTTGGAGCGAAACAATGCGGGACGCCGGTTTCAACCATGACGCCGATGGGACCTCAGCCGATCGAAGTCTGCACCGCGGGAATCTCTTCCATCACATTCAAGCAGGCATTCCAGCAGCAGAACGAATGGTGCTGGGCGGCGTGCATCAGCATGGTGTTCGAGTACTACCATCACGCCGTGGATCAGCAGCGGATCGTGAAGGAGACGTGGGGAACTGTGGCGGATATGCCGGGAATGCCGCGTGACATTCTGCGCGATCTGAACAAGCGGTGGACAGACGACGCGGGAAAAGCGTTTGAGTGCCAGGGCGATGTTTTCTCAGTGAATGTGGACACGGCGATCCAGGACCTGATCGACGATCACCCGCTGATCATTGGCGCGATGGGCCACGCAACGGTGCTGACGGCGGTCATTTCTGAAGTGGATACGGCCACCTCGCAATACGAAATACAGCAGGTGATTGTCCGCGACCCGTGGCCCGGCAGCGGCGGCAGGCGGCCGCTTTCATCGAGGGAGTGGGCGAGCATCAACTTCGCCGCACGCATCCGAGTGACGGACGCGTAAACGAGGGTGAAGGAGCAGGGATCGAGCGCGAAGATTGAGACCCCGGTCCCCGGTCTCCAACTGCAAGAGACCGGGGGCACCCAGAAATTTCGGCTACTGCGGGGTTCCGGTTGTGCCTGTTGGCGGCGGAGGCGGAGTGGACGGCGGCGCAGGCTGCGCGGGAGCTGCTGGAGTTGCAGGCGCGGCATCGGCGGGAGCGCGCTTGGCCACGAACGTTTGCGGAGGACGATCGCCACCGCCGCCAAACGTCCGCGTGAAGTTGATGGCGCCGTCGGCAGCCGCTTTGCCCTGGTAGCTGATGGTGAACGAATTCCCGTTGAAGTTCAGCACCTGGTCGAAGGAGATGTTGTCGCCATCGACTTTGCCATTTGTAATGTCCACATCGCCGCGGGGAGTGGTGATTTTGCCGGTGAGCGCCGCGCCGTCGACGTGAAAGTCGAAGGTTAGGGTCTGCGTGCCGTTGCGGCCCTCGACGTCGCCGGTCCATTTGCCGTTGAAGTCTGCGGCTAGCGCGCTGACGGAACCGAGCGCAAGAAATAGAAGTGTGATTCCGAGTTTCTTGACCATGTGAGTTCTCCCAACGGCGTGCGTATTTTTTGATGCAGATTCAGAGCCAGATGCCTGTTTGTAAGAGACGTTTGGAAGCGGGGATAAGTCTGGCCGCCGCCGGGTTCGGACGTGGGCGGTGAGCGGTGGGTCGGCGAGTGAAGGGGTGAAGGAGTGAAACAAAATTCATGGAATGAGACAGTTAAGGGGTGAATGCGCGCGGGCTGCAAAAGCGAAGATCGCGGATTGATTCTAAAGGAGTTGTTGGCCATAGATTCGACGTAATTTGATGCACATTTTCGGTATTTCTGGAGTCGATTTGTTAATTCTAAAGGAGTTAAATGGCGAATATTCAGCGAAAACATGCAAAATTTTTTAGGGGCTGTCCTAGATAACTAGCGAAGTTGTTGTTTAACCCATTGATTCAACTGTAGTAGTTGAATTTCGGGGTTTGGGTTATTGAATCGCCATTCGCATTCCTTGAGAAACAGAGGAAAGTGCTGTCTGGGAATGCCATTAAAACGACGCAAATGGCGCTTGGCCTGGTTCCAGAAATTCTCGATACCGTTGATGTGATTCTTGCGATCGGCAAACAGTTTCGCATGGTTGATCCTGTAGTGCTTGAAGGCCGAAACATCCAGAACATTGTAGGAGGGGAAGGTGTCGGAATAGACGATCGAGTCGGGCACGATTTTCTCCTCCATGATGGCTTGCAAGGTAGAGCTTTTGATGTCGCTGATCATCCTGGCATAGACCTTGCCGCCTCGCTTTAACAGGCCGAAAACAGGTACCTTCCCAGCTGCTCCACGGCCGCGTAGTCCTTTACGCCGGCCACCAAAGTAACTCTCATCCACTTCCACTTCTCCAGAGAACGGAGTGGCATCCTCGCTGGCCTGGTGGATGAGCTGCCGCAGGCGACAAAAATAATACGCCGCAGTCGTCTTGTTGACGCCCACCAGAACGGCAGCCGTGCGGGCTGTCGTACCCGCAACAAAGTGTTCCATCAGCCGTTGCTGTTGGCTCCAAAGCAGACGGCTCTTGTGCATCTTCGCCATCTTAGAAACCTTAGCTCTTCGCTAGTTATCTAGGACAGCCCCATTTTTTATTTAATTAATTTTCGCGAGTGAAGAAGTGAACAAGTGAAAGAGTGAAACTGTGAGCGGTGAACGGTGAACCGTGGTCGGCGCATTGACTATGAAACCAGTATGCGCTGGAAGGACGAAATGATCGGCAAACTTGGAGAAGTTTATTTGCTGAATGGTTGCAGCGGGTTAGGGTGCGCGGGCACGTGGCAGGCACTTGACGGCACGAAACGGAACGGCGGGGGTTCTTTCGCCCCTTTCAGGGGCTGCGATCGTGAAGAGGGCTGAGGTCCCCAGGCTCGCGCCTGGGGCTATCCTCTTTTGCCCGCTCAAGCGGGCGAGAGGGGGCCCTCAAGTTTGTCTACCGTGGGCACGAAAGCGGAGATAGCGGGGTCAGCGAGGTTCGCGGATGGCGGAGTTGTGCGGGCAAAAGTATCGATCAGATGGTTCGCTTCGCTCAGGGTGACTCGCTGAGGGGAGTGATATCCCCGGTCCCCAATTGCGAGGGACCGGGGGCACCCGGCTTCGTGGTATCCCGCCCAAGCGAAGCTTGGACGGGGCACCCATTTTCGTGGTGAGTTGAGAGGGGCTGACCGCAGTTCGTGGTATCCCGCCCAAGCGAAGCTTGGACGGGGCACCCATTTTCGTGGTGAGTTGAGAGGGGCTGACCGCAGTTCGTGGTATCCCGCCCAAGCGAAGCTTGGACGGGGCACCCATTTTCGTGGTGAGTTGAGAGGGGCTGACCGCAGTTCGTGGTATCCCGCCCAAGCGAAGCTTGGACGGGGCACCCATTTTCGTGGTGAGTTGGGAGGGCTGACCGCAGTTCGCGGTATCCCGCCCAAGCGAAGCTTGGAACGGAGGCATCTGCTAGAGCGAGCGCAGGCTCACTTCGAGCCCGGAGGCACAATGCCGTTCATGCGCAGATACTCGACCATCTGCCCGTAGTGGTCATATCCGTGAGCAGAGATCCAGGATGCGATGACCGAACGCGTGTGCAGACCGTCGACACCGTCGATCGTAGTGTAGGCATTCTCGGGAGTAATGGTCGCGAGCGCCTTGTGTGAATAGACGAAAGAATCCGCAGCAGCCTTCAGGAGCTCCTCCTTCGTCGTCAGAGCGTCGATGCTTTTCGGGTCAACCGGCATCTTCTCCCCGAGAATCTTTGAAGCGAAGTAGTAGTTCGCCGTTGTGACATGCGATATTTCCTGCGCGAACGTGCGAACCCCGTCATACTTCGCGCCCTGCGAGGCGGTAAAGATTGCCGTAGTGGGGGCAAAGCCGTATTTGTCAGCAGGCATTGCCTGCGCGACTCCCATAAACTCTTGCTCGAAGAGGTTCAGCAACTCATTCTGCGCCTGCACAGGTGACATTTGCGTGCCTGCGGCCACCTTTGCACTTGCTGAACCCGTTTGCGCAGAGCCTGCCAGCATAGAGCCGCCCAGGATTAAAGCAGTGCAAACATACCGAAGACGCATTGGATCACCTCACTAGCAAATTTGCTCAACAGTCTAGCAGAAGTTGCCTATCCGCCAATAGCTGCTGCCGTCGCCGTTGGTTGACGGGCTCGAGGAGTTGGCGGGGCGGGAAAAATCTAAAGCAGATCGGGCGCTTCGCCCAAGGTGACTCGTTGAGCGGAGCGATATCCCCGGTCCCCAAGTGCGAGGGATCTCCACCCCACGGACCTGGACCTGTCCGTGGGGACCCCGGACCGGGGGCACCCGCTATCTTTTCTTGCCCGCTCATGCGGGCGAAACATTGCACTAGCTAGCTGGTGGTGTCTGGCGCGAGCAGGAGGATTTTGCCAATGCCGCCTTTTTCGCCGAGCGCGTGTGCTTGAGCCGCGTCACGCAATGGCATGCGGCGGGCGATGGGAAGAACGAATTTGCCATCGCGCACGTCATCGGCGAATTCGCGCACCTTGGACGGATCGGGCTTGGCGCCGACACGCGCAATTTTCACGGTTGGATTTTTGGCAGCCACGCCGTCGGGCAACCCAGTGGTATAGCCGAGGGAGCCGCCGGGCTTGATTCTCGCGATGAGTTTGGCTGCAACGTCACCGCCAATCGTGTCCGCAATTGCGTCGACCAAGGCGAAGTTGGCGATCGCTTGATCGTCGTCAATGGCGAGGACGCCGGCGATGCCGAGGGAGCGGGCTTCGTCGAGTTCCCTGCCGCGAACGCCGGCAATCACCTGCGCGCCGATTTTCTTTGCCATGTGGACGGCTGCGCGACCGACACCGCCCAGCGCTCCCGTGACCAGAACAACCTGCCCTTTTTGCACGTTGGTGGCGAGGCGCACGAGCTGGTCTCCGGTGAGCGCGATCAAGGGGATCGCGGCCGCGTCAGCCAGGTCAACGCCGTCGGGCAGATGGGTGACGTCAGAGTCGTCGACTGCAACCAACTCGGCGTAGGTCTTGTTGGTGAGCGCGAGAACGCGGTCGCCGGGCTTGAAGTGCTTTACGTTCGCGCCGACCTGGCGCACGATTCCGCTGACGTCACGGCCCAGAATGGCCGGGAACACCAGGGGAACATTTTTCTGGAGCATGCCCGAACGCAGTTTCCAGTCGATGGGATTGACGCTGGCGGCGGTGGCCGCGATGAGGACGGTATTGCCGCCGGTTAGTGGGTCGGGAACGTCTTCTTCAAATTTCAGATTCTCAGGGCCGCCGTATTCGTTGAGGACTACTGCTTTCATTGGGTGTCTCCCGGAGTTGCTAGCAGATTCCGTTTCTTGATGAGATGCGCGGGAGGGGGGCGGCGGCTTGGGGATTCGATGCGATTTGAGAGGACTGCGTACTGTCCCTACGGGACTGCGAGTCGTTTAGGTTCCGTCTTCCCCACGCTGAAGCGCGGGGCTAACAAACGCTGCGCCTACGGCGCGAGTGTTCTCCACGATGAGGCGCGGGCCTAATTTGCTCCGCGCTTACGGTGCCAACGTTCTCCGCCGAAAGGACCCCGGTCCCGAAGTGCGAGGGACCGGGGGCACCCGTCGTTTGGAGCGGGAACCATTCGTCAAGACGCGGTGTCTATAGCAGAGGAAGTCGTGGTGCGGATCAATGCGAATTCTGCACACGGTGCTCGGGGACTTAAGGAGCGAGGAGGGCGTTCTATGACGGTCGAGAATGGTCAGGGATCAGGCCGGATGCTGGGCGAGGTCAACGTGACTCCAATGATCGACATTCTATTGGTGCTGTTGATCATCTTCATGGTTATTTCTCCGGTGGCGCCACGCGGGCTGAGTGCGAAGCTGCCCCAGCAGTCTTTGAATATGAATCTGGCGCCCGAGACTCCGATTGTGGTGGAGATCGCGAAGGCTCGTAATGGGACTGCCGAGCTACAAAATCAATCAGCAGGATGTGAGCGTCGAGCAACTTGAGGGCCGCCTGAGTTCGATTTTCTCGATTCGGGCGGACAAAGTGATGTTCGTCAAGGGCGACGACAATCTGGATTTCTCAACGATCGCAAGCGGTGATGGACATGGGGAAGGCCGCTGGGGCGGAACGTATTGGCCTGATGACCGGGAAGGACCCGCTGTAGGCGAGCGCTTCGGGCCGATGAATCGAAGGCATCTGCAAACGTTCCCGAAAAACAACCGCAGATCCTTCGCTGCGCTCAGGATGACACCGATGTTGTGGGCGGGGTTCGTGCTATCCCAGGTCTGAGAATCCAGACCTGGGGCACCCCTGATCGTGGTGAGTTGAAGGAGGCGGATTGAGATTTGTGCTATCCCACCCAAGAACCTTCGCTGCGCTTCGAGTTCCTGGATGGGGCACATAGGTTCGTGGTGAGTTGAAAGGGCGGATTGAGATTTGTGCTATCCCACCCAAGCAGAGCTTGGATGGGGCACCCCTCTTCTTGCTGGGCGGAGGTTGGAAAAGCGAAGCTTGGATGGGGCACCCCATTTTCGTGCTGGGTGAAGGTCGGATTAGGCGGCCCGGAGATCCGCGGCCCGCACACGGAAGCGCTTCATCGAGATGGACAGTGTGCGCTCGATCTTGCGCAGGTCGCCGCGCTCGGCGGGAATGGCAAACGTGGATGCCACGCCTCGCGCCGAAGCTCGACCCGTGCGGCCGACGCGGTGCACGAAATCTTCAGCCTGCTTGGGCATGTCAAAGTTGATGACGTGCGCGACGTTGGCAACATCGATGCCGCGCGCGGCGACATCGGTGGCGACCAGCACACGGTGACGGCCCTCAGAAAAGCTTTTGAGAGCCTGGTTGCGCTGGGCCTGCGAACGGTCGCCGTGAATCTGCGTGGCCGACCAGCCTGAACGGGTGAGGCGGCGGGCAACGCGATCGGCGCCGTGCTTGGTGCGCACAAAGACGAGGAAGCTGCCTTGCTCGGCGTCGAGCAGGTGCTCGAGGAGCTCCTGCTTCTTGTCGTGATCCACTTCAAATGTGCGCAGCTCAACGTTCTCGGCCGGCTTGAGCACCGAGCCGATTTCGATGCGCACCGGGTTGCGGAGATAGTTGCGCGCCACATCCCTGACCGCGCCCTCGAGCGTGGCGGAGTAGCACAGCGTCTGCCGCACCTTGGGCAGCACGCCCGCAATGCGCGCAATCGCAGGCTGAAAGCCCATATCGAGCATGCGGTCGACTTCGTCGAGCACCAGAATCTTGACCTGGTCGAGCCGCACGAGCTTGCGCTTGAGAAAGTCTTCCAGGCGGCCCGGAGTGGCGAAGATCAGGCGACGCTCCGCGGCGGATGGCGTCAAGCTGCGTGTGCTCGGACAAGCCTCCGACCACTACGGCTGCCGTGGGTCCATTGCTGGAGCGAAGTGCGCGAAACGCGGCTTCAACCTGCATGGCCAGCTCGCGCGTGGGCAGCAGAATGAGCGCCTGCGCACCGCGGCCTTGGGTCTTCTCAAGCATCTCCATGATCGGGATGAGGAAGCTGAGGGTTTTGCCGGTGCCGGTCTGCGCGGTGGCGAGCACGTCGCGGCCTTCGAGGGCCGGCGGAATGGCCGCAGCCTGCACCGGCGTGGGAATTTGAAACTTGTTGGCGTTGAGCCGCGCCATGAGCGCAGGCGAAAGTGAAAACTGTGAGAATTGAGTCGTCAAAATTATGTCTTTTCCTTGGGTTCCGGAGCCCTTGTTTCCCGAGGGCCTGCAAACAGAACCTGACTGGAGGCACGCGCAAATACACCCGCACACGCCTGCACTAAATTATGCGTAAGAGAGAACCAACTTCGTCCCTGGGACTGGCTGGCATGCACATTCGGTGCTTGCCGGCCCGGAGCTGACCCACGCTGCTGTTTTTCGCCTGACGGCACACTGCCGGCTGGCTACCCTGCTCCACAATCGCCCGGTGCATTGCGCCAAATGAGACTCGAGCGCTTTAGCTTATTCGCCAACCGACACACGGTTGCGAACATAGTCACCGGGAAGGAGACCGATGGGTACACGCTGTAGGGGCTTGGGGGAAATCGTGCCAGGTTGAGGGGCCCTGTTCAAGGGCAAATCGCAACTCGCGTCCAAATCACTGAGCGTAAAACCATTATACCTCAGATTGTGGAAATCGAGGCGGCGGACGCTTCGCCAGAGCATGTTGCCCTAGCGCGCAGTCCAGCCCAGGTCAATGTCGAGCGCCGCGCCAGTGATGCCTGCGGCGTCGTCCGAACAAAGGTACACCACAAGCGAAGCTACCTCGCTCGGTTCCAGCATCCGGCGGATGGCGGCGGGTGCAAGCATGATTTTTTTGACCACGTCCTCCTCCGAAATGCCGTTTACGCGGGCCTGATCCGCAATTTGCTTTTCAACCATGGGAGTGCGGACGTAGCCGGGACAAATGGCATTGCAGGTGATGTTGTTCTCACCCATTTCGAGCGCGACAACTTTCGTCAACCCCAACACCCCGTGCTTGGCCGAGATATAAGCCACCTTGAAGGGCGACGCCACTTTACCGTGGACCGAGCTGATGTTGATAATCCGGCCCCACTTCTGCTGGATCATGTGCGGCAATGCGTACTTGCAACAAAGGAAAGTTCCCGTAAGCATGACGCCAATCAGAGTGTCCCAGCGCTCTTCGGGGAAATCCACGACGGGCGACACGAATTGCAGACCCGCATTGTTGACCAGGATGTCGAGACGGCCAAATTTTTCGATGGTGGCCTCGACGAGATGACGCACGTCGCCGGGCTGGGAAACATTTGCCACGACGAAGAGACAGTCTGTTCCAGTTTTCTGAAGTTTCGCGGCGGCACGTTCCCCTCCGGAGGCTTCCAGGTCGGCAATGACGCAGTTCACACCCTGGCGCGCGAGACTCTCCACGATGGCGAGGCCAATCCCGCTGGCACCACCGGTTACGATCGCAACTTTCCCCTTCATGAAATGCTCCTTGCAAAACTACAGTCCGCTGGTTAGCTGTGCCTGGGTTTCCGGGTTTACTTGACCAAGCCGGCGCGGTGGATGCGCTCGACGGGTTTGTTGTAGCGGCCGAGGAGGGCGTTCCAGCGGACGATGGCGATGTCTTGCAGCATCCTGGTTCCGTCTCGCAGGTAGCTGATGCGGGTGCGCGCGTCGTGGGACCAGCTTACGGGGACTTCGTCGACGCGGTAGCCGCGCTTGCGAGCGATGAAGAGAATTTCGGGATCGAAGCCCCAGCGCTCGATGGTCTGGAGCTGGAAGACGGTTTGCGCGGCGGCGCGGGTGAAAGCTTTGAATCCGCATTGCGTGTCGGCATAAGGCAGGCCCATGACGGCGCGGGTGACGGCGTTGAAACAGCGGCCGAAGAACTGGCGGTAGAGTGGCTGGCGGATGGTTTGGCGCGTGCGCTCAAGCCAGCGGGAGCCGATGGCAATATCGGCCCCGTCGGCGATGGCGGCCAGGAGGCCATCGGCTTCTTCAATGGGCGCGGAGAGATCGGCGTCAGTGAACATGACGACTTCTCCGAAGGAGTGGAGGAGGCCGTTGCGGACGCTGAACCCCTTTCCATGATTGCCGGGATTCTGGAGCATGCGGACTTCAGGGTTTTCGGCGGCGAAAGCGTTTACGATGGCGGCGGTTTCATCGCGCGAGCCATCGTCAACAACGACAATTTCGGCGTTCCAACCGCGCTGGTGGATGCAGGCGAGGACCGCCTGCAACGCACCGCCGATGCGGGCTGCTTCGTTATATGCGGGGATGACGATGCTGTATTGCGGATAGCTCATCTGCCTATTCGATGCACATCGATCAATTTATCCTACGGCGGCCGGGTGGAAGGAGAGCGGACCAGCGGGGACGAATTTAGAGGACGGCTGAGCGGACGGCACGGGCGCTGAAAAGAGCGTTGTGCGGGCGAGGACGCCCGCACGACAGCCGGCGGGGACGTCGGCGTTACACGGGCCGGGCGGGGGCGGAAAGAGGCGGCGAAGGGCGGGCGGGGGAGGGGGTGCCGTTGGCCAAAGTGCTGATGCGCAAAGGATAATTTCAACAAAGGGGCTTGCATTTTCGTGCTTGACTCGGCACAATCCGTTTATGCTGGATGCGGAGGTTTGTGGGAGATGACAAAAGCGGACTTGGTGGAGAAGGTGACCGGCCTGGGCGATTTGACCCGGCGCGACGGCGAAGTGATTGTAGAAACCATCTTCGGATCCGTGATTGGCGCCCTGCAAAGCGGAGACAAGATCGAGATTCGCGGATTTGGCTCGTTTCGCATCCGCCAGCGCAAACCGCGCATTGGGCGCAACCCCAAGACCGGCGCGCGCGTGGATGTTCCCGCCAAGAAAGTTCCCTACTTCAAGCCTTCAAAAGAATTGCGCGACTTGGTGAACCCGGGCGAGGCGAAGGCGTAGCAGGGCGGGTTTTTCGCGACGATTCAGATTTTCCCTCAAAAGCAAATCGAGATGGTCTCCAGGCTTGCGCCGTGGGGCTACCATCTGGCGTCCGCTACGCGGGCTCCTTTGCACAGTCCCTACGGGACTCCGAAATTATTACTGGGTCTATTCCCCACGCTGAAGCGCGGGGCTAACATGCTCCGCGCCTACGGCGCGAGTGCGCGGGTCAGCACTCATTCTCCTCGACAAAGACAGCGGGTTGGCGTGCGCGATGCGCACGTGGCGGGTTGGCGGATTTCGGGTACGCCTTCTGCGGAGCTGAATTAGAGTTCCCGCCCTCTGTATGGCACATTTTTTGACAAAGACTGCGGGTTGGCATGCGCGATGCGCACGTGGCGGGTTGGCGAGTCGGCGGATTTCGCGGGCGGCCTCTCTGGAGTCGATCTGAAGTTCGTGCTCTTTCAAAGATGGCCGGGCCTGAAGGCCAGATATATTCGTTGCGCTTATTCAGGGACCTGAAGGTCCCTGCTCCCTCCTCAGCGGCGAATGCCGATGACGGCCATCATGCGGCCGGTGTGGCCGTGGGAGGCGCGATGGGAGAAGAAGAGATCGGTGTGGCACTGGGTGCAGCCGCCGATGATCTGAATGGATCCTGGCTTGAGGCCTGCGGCGAGAAGCTGGCGGCGATTTGCCTCAATGAGATCGACGTGGAGGCTGGGGCCGATTGGTGAGTGGCCGGGCGCGCGCTGGGTGAGAAAGAGCATGGGGTATTTCTTGCGCACGGGATCGGAATCGAAGACCTCTTTGAACAATTCGCGCGCGTAAGAGAACTGGGATTCAAATTCGGAGAGAACTTCTTCACCGACGGCATAGCAGCAAAGGCCGATGCCGGGACCGATGGCGGCGATCAGGTCTTCAGGTTGGGAACCGAAGGCCAGGCGCATGGTGCCGACGCCGGATTCGACAATGCGCTTGACTGTGCCGCGCCATCCGGCGTGGAAAGCGGCGACAACGCGGCGCTTGCGATCGGCAACCAGGACGGGAATGCAGTCGGCGGTCTGGATGGCGAGGAGCAGGCCGGGCTCGTCGGTGAATTGTCCGTCGGCCTTGCGTGGGCGCGGGCGGGCTGCGTCGGCGCGAACGGTGTGGACGATGCGGTTGGAATGGAATTGGCGGAGAGCGATCAGCGGGGTTTTGGGATCGGATGTGACGGCTTGGGCGAGGAGGCGGCGATTGGCGAGGACTGTTTTACGGTCGTCGGCTTCGGTGAGGCCGAGGTTGAGTTCGGCGGGTGCGGCGTCAGGACAGTAGGCGCGGCTGAGGCCGCCTTTGCGGGTGGAGAAACCTGCCCAGAGCCAAGGCAGGTCCCAGCCGGGGACGGGAAGCCACTCGACGCCATTGGCGGCGCGGCGGGGGATGGGGGCGGGAGTGGATAGCTCTTCGGGATCGGATCGGTCGAAACGAAAAATGGGGACGGGCAGAGGCGATTTCTTGCGCAAACTACGCGCAAGGCCGAACTTGGTCAGGTTCAGGTCGGCTGGGTCGCGCGCCGTCGCGGGTTTTGCGCGTGAGGATGCGGGCATCGTTCAGTTTTGATTTTAGCGGGGAGAGGCGATGTCGTAGGTTGTTTGCGCTTTCCCGCCCAAGCGAAGCTTGGACTCACCCCACGGACGAGGACCTGTCCGCGGGGACCCCGAGGACGGGGCACACATTTTCGTGGTGAGAGGGCGGGCTGGAGTTCGTGGTATCCCGCCCAAGCTAAGCTTGGACGGGGCACACATTTTTGTGGTGAGAGGGCGGCCCGGAGTCCGTGGTATCCCGCCCAAGCTAAGCTTGGATGGGGCACACATTTTCGCGGTGAACTGGGATAGCGAGAAGCAGCCGCAGATCCTTCGACTACGATCGTCCTGCTCGGACGATCTCCGCTCAGGATGACAGTTCCAAGGATAAATTCCAACGATAAAGCTGTCTTAGGCAGGGAGAGCATGTGGGCCTACCTTCCGGTAGGCCCGCTCGAGAGGCAGTTTTGGGAGGGAAACCAGGGGGGATTGTGGGAAGAGGTTCCGAAGAACCCTCAAGAGAGAGTTGATGCCTTTCTTTGGCGGGACATTTGGGGAAGCCTCTGCTAATTACTTCTTAAGATGCCTAATCCCAGGAAAGGTTGCAAGGCTAATCGGGCGGAGATGTGGACGCATGGTGTGGAAAACCGCCCAGGTTGCCCTGTCTGGCACAAAATTTGGCCCAAAAGGGGAAACTTCTTGAAAACACAGGGGCAAATTGGGCACTCTTGGAGGAGTGAAGCGACCGTTCAGCCTCGTGCTTGGGATTCTGCTGATCGGAGTGGTGGCGTTCCTTGTGTGGGTGTACCGGGCGGACTTCGGCTTGGGCGGGGGCGGGGCGAAGCACGGGGCCGGTTCAATGGCGTGGCAGACAGTTGACCGGAGCGCGGACGGGTTCACGGTCCAGATGCCGGCAGCGGCGGTGAGCGAGACGCAGATTCCTGCGTATAACGCGGACGGGGGCGCGGAGCAGGTGCCGATGATCGAGGTGACGATCGATACTCAAAACGGCGGCGGACTCGAGACGACCTACGCGGTGGCCTGGGCGGATAATCCTCCGGTGGAGCAGGCGGCCGGCGAGGACCGGGAGAAGACGCTGGATATGGCGCGGGACGGGGCGCTGGGAAGAACCCAGACCAGCCTGGTGAGCGAATCGCATAGAGAAATCGATGGACATGAAAGCCGGGAGTTTGTGGCGCGCAACGCGGGCGGCGGAATTCTGAACGGGCGGCTGATTCTGGCGGGAACGCACCTGTACATGCTGATGGCGACGTTTCCCGGGACAGAAGAATGGCGCGAAGAGGACGTGAATCGGTTCTTCGAGTCATTCAGGATGACGGGGGTTTCGCAGGAATAAGCAGCGGACGGTATCTCGAATTCTTGCCGCCAGATTGGCGACGACCCGCTCAGAGGCGGGCCGAAACGATGCAGAAGCCATCCGAACGCACCATGGTGATCTCGGAAAATCGATCCAGCGAGTTTCCGGTCTTCAAAGTTTCTATACCGCTGGCCGAGAAGCTTCCACTGGCGTTGCTCTTCACCCATCGCTTCCTCTCTGAGGACAATCCTACCCCCAAGCCGAATGGAATGCGACGAAGAACAACCGCAGATCCCTCACTGCGTTCGGGATGACAACTGTTTTTGTGTTCTGCCAGCCGTATCGCCGGCAATCCGGAAGTTACTCCGAGATAAGCGTAGTTGGGTGTTGGCTACCAAGGCCACGCGAGTTTCGAGCTTGGGCCGAAGCCCTGGGTCCAGTCGAGTTGTCATCCTGAAGAGCCCGCCGCAGCGGGCGATGAAGGATCTGCGGTTGCTTTTCAGGAATCCATTCGGTCAAGTGCCCGGCTGTAATCGGCAGGCTCCGCGTCGTACCATTCGCGGCTAAGGTCGGTCCAAGTCGGATTTGCGGATTCGATCAGCGCGATCTTTTTCGAGCGTCGCCAGGCTTTGATTTCCTTCTCGCGTGCAATCGCTCTTTGCACGTCCTGGTGGCGCTCGAACCAGACGAGGCGATCGCAGTTGTAGCGCGCGGTGAACCCTTCTTGCTCCCTCCATTTGTGCTGGAACACACGTTTGAAGAGATCGCCTGTTACTCCGACGTAGAGCGTATGGCTGCGGCTGGCCATCATGTATGCGCAGTAGGATCCCTCGTGCATGGGTTGATCGTACGCCGAGGTGGCCGAATGGAATGTGACGAGGAACAACCGCAGATCCCTCACTGCGTTCGGGATGACAACAGTTTTGTTCGGGATGTTGAGGATGACAACAGTTTTGTTCGGGATGACAGCCTTTTTTGTGCCGCAGGTTAACCCGAAGGTGCTGGCATTACGGTTTGGCCGCGCTTGGGTTACGGTTTGGGGCGGGCGACCTTCTCTACAAAGCCGGTGATGAGGTCAACGGGCAGGAAGCGAACGAAAAACGAGCGGAGCTTGCCGGTGAGATTGGTGCTTACGGTGCGCTGGCCGCGGGCGAGAGCGGCGATGCCGATGCGCGCGACGTCTTGAGCCGATTGCTGGTTACGATTCAGGAATTGGCCGGCGTGGGCGACGTCAATGAATTCGCTCTCCGTGGTTCCGGGGCAGAGGGCGGTTACTTTCACGCCGAACCGGGCGACTTCAGCGCCGACACCGAGCGCGAAGAAGCGATCGAAGACTTTCGTGGCCGCGTAGGTGGAGAGATATGTGACCGGCTGAAAGCTGGCTGCGGAAGCAACGACGAGCATCCAGCCGCGGCGGCGCTCGACCATCGGCGGCAGGAAGAGGCGCGAGAGGCGCACGACGGCTTCGCAGTTGACGCGGACCATGCTGAATTCCTGATCGGCGTTGTTGGTAACGAATGCGCCGAACTGGCCGAGGCCTGCGTTGTTGATGAGAATGTCGACGACAAGGCCTGCGCCCTCGGTGGCAGCAAAGATTTGATCGGGCGCGGAGGGATCGTTGAGGTCAGCGACGATGACGCGCGTTTCGGCGCCATGAGCTGCGAGTTCTGCGGCGAGAGTATCAAGGCGATCGCGGCGGCGCGCGGTGAGGATGAGTTTTGCGCCATGCGCGGCTAGCTCACGCGCGAGGGCTGCGCCAATTCCGGAGCTGGCTCCGGTGATGAGCGCCCATCTGTTTTGGAAGTCCGTCGTCTCTGCCATCCCTCAATGATGACAGAGGATGGGGATGACAGAGGACGGGGCACCACGCAGGACGCTACAGACCTACTGAGCTGGAGCAGCAGGCGCCGGGGACTGCCCTTTGGAAAAGGTACGAATGTAGATGACGAGGTTCCAGACCTCGGTGTCGGTAGCGCGGCCATTTGATTCGGGAGGCATCTTGTCTTTGCCGTTGCGGATGACGTTGAACAGGTCGGAATCCTGCATGCCGGCGAGGGTCGCGGGTTTGGTCCAATCAGCGATTGTCATGCCCATGCTGGTGGCGACATCGGACTTGCCGTTTCCGTTGTCACCGTGGCAGACGGCGCAGTCGATCCCGTAGATCGCTTTCGCCTTGGCTTGCGATTCTGCCGTGGGCTTGACGGGGTTTTTGACGACCGCGGCCGGCGGTGTGGGAGCCGTTTGCGGAGGAGTGAGGGCGGGCCCGGTCTGCTGTGAACTGCGGCCTTGCAACGGTAAACAGGCGATGGCCAACAAGGCCACCGCGAAAAAGAGCAAAAACGACTTGAACATGAGAGCCCTCCCCGGCAGATGTCAACGAGCAGGCATCTTTTGCTTTCAGTGAATTCTGGGAGGAATTATAGGCCTTCAAGGGGGGAGGGGATATGTGATTCGGCACACATGCGTTTGGGGGGCGGCATGCGGGGCGGATGGTCAGTTTGGAATGGCATTTCCTCGGGGGCGAAAGCCCGCTTCATTCGCGGGTGCATCGTTGGCACGGCTGAAGGCGAGGCCTGATACCAAGCCGGATCGGTTGAAGTTCGTGCTATCCCGCCCAAGCGAAGCTTGGACGGGGCACCCATTTTTTTGGGAGGGTGAGAACGGCTGACTGCGGAGTTGAGGTTCGTGCTATCCCGTCCAAGCGAAGCTTGGACCCACCCCACGGACGAGGACCTGTCCGCGGGGACCCCGAGGACGGGGCACCCATTTTCGTGGTGAGTTGAGAGTGCAAAAGTCAACTGCAGGTCCTTCGACTCTCTGCGCTCGCTCAGGATGACCGATTGAGCGGAGAGCGATCCCCGGTCCCTCCGCCACGGCGGACGAGGGACCGGGGGCACGCACCTTTCGCGCTGAGTGAGCTATGAAGGCGAGGCCGTGCTAGTGCATGCCTCCGCCGCCTGCGCCTTCGCCGGGCTTGTTTTTGCTGAGGAGAAAGGCGAGGAAGACGAGAACGATGGAGGCGTAGGAGAGCTCCATGTAGACGTCCTGGTAGCCCTGCGTGGTGGCCTGGGCGATCAACTGGTTGTACATCTGGGCCAGCGCGAGGGCAGCGGCGTTGGCCGAGCCGAATGCGTGGCTATAAGCGCCGACGAGAGCCTGACGGTGCAGATCGAAACCGAGGGTTCCGGGCTGCATGGCCTGCTGCAAGTGCTGCTCGTGCCACATGGCACGGCTGGTGACCTGCGCGTTAGTGATGGCAATGAGGATGGAACCGCCAATGTTGCGGACAAAGTTAATGAGCCCCGCGACCTGGTTGCTCTGTTCCTTCGGCATGCCCACATAAGCCGCGGTGGTGATGGAGATGAAACAGAACGGGAGCGGGAACATTTGCACTACGCGCAGCCACGACGCCTCAGCAAAGCTCATCTGGAGATTGGTGACAATTGCCGCATAACGGAAGGTGATGACGAGCATCATGAAGCCGAATGCAGCGAGGTAGCGCGCAGAGATTCTTCCGGTGGCGATGCCGGCGAGCGGCATCATGAAGACAAGTGTGACTCCGCCGGCAGTGAGAGCGAGGCCGGCAGTGGTTGCGGTGTAGCCCAGCAACTGCTGAGTGAATTGCGGTTGGAGGACGGTGTTGGCATTGAGCACGCCGCCCACCAGCATCATGAGGAAACAGCAGATGGCGAAGTTCCTATAGCGGAAGAGGCGCAGGTTGATGAGCGGATCTTTCTTGTTCCACTCCCACGCAAAGAGACCGATGATGCCAACGACGAAAAGGACCGCGAAGACGCAGATGAAGGACGAGGAGAACCAGTCGTTCTCTTCGCCCTTATCGAGCATGATCTGAAGCCCGCCCATGGCCAGGGTAAGAAATCCGAGGCCAACATAATCCATGTTGCGCAGCTTTGAACGGTCGGCCTTGATCCACGGCGGATCTTCGACGAGGCGCGTGACGAGGATGAAAGCGAGAATGCCGACGGGAATGTTGATGAAGAAAATCCAGCGCCAGGAGAAGTTATCGGTGATCCAACCGCCGAGCGTGGGGCCGATGGATGGCGCGAGCACGGCGACGAGACCGTAAAGGGCGAAGGCCTGGCCGCGCTTGTGGGGCTCGAAGCGAATCCGCCATGATGGCCTGCGCCATGGGCTGCATGCCGCCGCCGAACATGCCCTGAAGCACGCGGCAGAGAAGCAGGATGGGCAGGGAGGGAGCGATGCCGCAGAGAAAGCTGGCGGCGGTGAAGCCGGAGATGCAAAAGACGAAGAAGTTGCGGCGGCCCATGACCGATGAAGCCCAACCGCCGAGTGGAAGCACGATGGCGTTGGAGACGAGATAGCTGGTGAGGACCCACGTGGCCTCGTCGTTGCTTGCGCCGAGCGCGCCGCCGATGTGCGGCAGGGCTACGTTGGCGATGGAAGTGTCGAGCACTTCCATAAACGCGGCGAGCGCCACCGACATCGCGATCAGCCACGGATTTACTCTCGGCTTCCAGGTGGCATTCAACGCAAGATTGGGATTCTGAACCTGCGCAGGCGAGGCTCCCCCTCCAGATCCGTTGCGCTTACCTGCGGCGGCGGGATCAGAGGGCAGTGCGGGCAAAGTGGAGTCGATCGCGGACAACAGTTATATCCTCTGTCGTTCTTAGAGCTTTCAATTTGCGTAAGGGCCGGGGAAGTGCGGCGTACAACCGGATGTACTTCTATCTAGATTCGCATAAGCGCGATTTGGGTGCAGGGATTCGAGGCGGGCGGGTAACGGGCGGCGGAGAAAGTCGTCAGGCGAAAAGGGGACCATCCCTCGGCGGCTAAAGCCGCAATCAATTCTGGGCCAATTATGGCACGGCGAAAGCCGTGCTCCTTCAAGACGGCACCGTCCCTACGGGACTCCGAGAATCACATTCCTTGCTCTCCCCACGCTGAAGCGCGGGGCTAATGTCCTTTGCGCCTAAGGCGCAAGCGATTCGGTCACAGCTTACGGAAACTCAGAAAGTTTCTGCACGACGCGCGGGCTCGCGGTTGCAGCGCCGCCGGCGTCGTCGATGACGTGAGAGATTTCGCCCAGGTTGTCGAGCGCGATGGTGATCATGTGGTGAAAGCGAACGCCGGGAGTGTTGGGCACTTCAATGGCGCGGGTGAGGACTACGTTGGGATGGCGGAAGACGGAATAGACGCCGAGGCCCCAGGCTTCGTGGCTGACGACGCCGTCGGCGACTTTGTAGGAAGCCCAACCATCGATTCTCCGGTCGTTGGCGCGCTGGCCGTTTGCGTCGAGGCTGCTTGAATAACTGGCCTGTTCGGGCGGATCATAGGGAATTTCAGATTGGTAAAAGTAGGTACGCCCGGCGTTGCCGTTCCACAAGACCTGATATTGCTGGTGATGCTCGACGAAAAGTCCGTAGGCGGTAACGCGGTTGCCGTTGACTACGAGGCCATTGGCGCTGGTGTTGAGGTTCCAGCCGACGCCTGAGCCATGGTCGGCACGCCAGATCCATGTGTGGTCGATGATTGTGTCGTTGGAGTTGATGCGCAGATCGACTTGGGCGCGGCCCACGCCTGCTCCGCCGACGCGAAAGAAAATGTCGTCGAGACGAAATCGGGTTGCGGGCGTGATTGACGTGGCTGCCTTGTGGGCCAACTTCAACGAGCACCGGAGATTCGGCGGGACCGGCATCGATGAGCAGACCGGCGACAATCACGCCATCGACATCGGCGGTGGTGAGTGCGGCCGTGCCGTTGATGGGCTTGAGGGTAGCGAACCCAAGGCCGAGGACAACGGTGCGAGGCCGGGCGACGCGAATCGGTTCAGTGAGCTCGTAGATGCCGGGAGTGAAGAGGAGATTGCGGCCCTGGGAAAGCTGCACGTTGATTGCGGCAGCGGTGTCGCTGGGATGCGCGATGAAGAAGCGATTGAGCGGAATGGAGCGGCCGGGGGTGGGGTTTTCGCGCCAGGTAATGCCGGAGCTATCGCGGCGCAGCGCCGGCAAACGGACGAGGTAATTTCCGCGCGCGTCGACATAGAGAAAGGGTTTCTCGCGTACGACCGGGACAGTGGCGACTTTTGTGTAGGGCGGCGAGGGCCATTCGCCGGCGGGAGGATTGACGTCGCCGACGAACACCATGTTCCAGTTAGAGCCGGTCCAACTGCCCCACTGACTGTTGCGTGCAATCCATTGCTGCTGCGAGCCGGAGTCGACGGTGCCGTCGACCAACGTGTCGGACATCCAGCCGCCGCTGGCCCAGCCGTGGTTCTGATGAAGCAAGAGATTGCCGTAGATGTGCATGCGGCGGAACGGCGCGGCTTGCGAAACGGCCCACTGCATAGAGCCACCGGACGGAGTGACAGAGAAATTCTCAGCGGCGCGCCAGAAGGTGCAGGTAGCGTTATTGCGCGGCAGGCTGGCATCGGCATGAACATTGCCGGTGATGTGGACGGCATCGGGCGTGGCGCCCAGACCCAGGACCTGGGTGTAGAAACCGATGGGGACGTCGACGTTATAGTTGCCGGGCAGAAACAGCAGTGCATTGCGCGCCGGACCGAATTCACTGTGCTGCTGAATTGCGTAGATTTTGTCGATTTGATTTTGGATTGCGGCGACCGGCATGGAGGGATTGAAGACGAATACGTTGGGACCGAGGTCGGGGGATTGCGATTGCGCCGAGAGAGATGGGGACGCGAAAGCAAGCAACGAGGCGAGACAACAGATTTTATGTGCGGCGTTCATCGCGGCAATTCTACGCTGCTTGGGCGAATGACTCGACGATTCCGTGACGGAGGCCTCGTCGGGGATCGTGCTATCCCGCCCAAGCGAAGCTTGGACGGGGCACCCCATTTCGTGCTGAGTTGAGAGGGCGAAAGGCAAATGCAGATCCTTCTCCCGCCCGGGCGGGATCAGGATGACAGTGCGTTAGGTTGATTCGTGGTTGCCTCCCTAAGAGTCCTCGCTACGCGCGAAGTTTCGCCTATGTTGTGGTGAATGAGCGGGGGCGCATCAGGGATCGTGCTATCCCGCCCAAGCGAAGCTTGGACGGGGCACCCCATTTCGTGCTGAGTTGAAAGGGCGAAAGGCAGCCGCAGATCCTTCTCCCACCAAGGCGGGATCAGGATGACAGTGCGTTAGGTTGGTTCGTGGTTCCTACCCTAAGAGACCTGGCTACGCACGGAGTTTCACCCATGTTGTGGTGAATGAGCGGGGCGCATCAGGGATCGTGCTATCCCGCCCAAGCAAAGCTTGGACGGGGCACCCAATTTCGTGCTGAGTTGAGAGGGCGAGAGTCGTGCTATCCCGCCCAAGCGAAGCTTGGACGGGGCACCCCATGTTGCGGTGAATAATCGGCACGGTTAGCGCGCGTGTAAATTGATGAGGAGGGACATTGCCATGCGCCGCCGAACTTTTATTCAGACACTTCCCCTGGCTGCAGCAGCGTCAGCCGTGACGCTGCAAAATCCTACAGCGGTCCTTGGCCAAAGCGGTTCGGGTGAAACGGACGATCTTCCGAAATTCCAACCTGCGGGCGCAGGAGCAGTTCATTCGGCCGGACGTGCATGCGGGCGATCGGCCGTCGGGCGCGAGCTTTGCGACGCGGTCGCCTGCGCTGGGATTGAACGGCGCGGCGGGGACGGCGCATCCGCTGGCGACGCAGACGGCGATCGCGATGCTGAAGCGCGGAGGGTCTGCCGTGGATGCGGCAGTGGCCGCGAATGCGGTGTTGGGGTTTGTTGAGCCGACGAGCAGCGGGCTGGGCGGCGACTGCTTTGCATTTGTGTGGGATCCAAAGGCGGCGAAGCTGATGGGGATGGCGAGTTCGGGACGGTCGCCCAAATCGCTTTCGCTGTCCACGGTGCGTTCGCGCGCGGTGCACGGCCACATTCCCTCAGTGGGAGCAGTGAGCGTTTCAACTCCGGGCGCGCTCGGCGGATGGTGGGCGCTCCACCAGCGCTATGGAAAGCTGAAGTGGGCAGAGCTTTTTGAGCCGGCGATTCATGCGTGCGAGGCCGGCGATCCGACGCCGCAGATTATCGGCTACTACATCCACGCGCAATGTGGAGGCCTTTCAGCGCGCCGGATCGGCGATTGAAGAGACGGCCAACGCGATGAAGACATATCTGCAGCCGGACGGCAAGCCACCCTGCGAATACGAGGTGCGGCGGAATCCGGATCTGGCGCGCACGTACAAAATGATTGCCACGGGCGGGCGCGATGCATTTTATGACGGGCCCATTGCGCAGACGATCGACGCATATTTCAAGCGCATTGGCGGATGGCTCAGCGCCGAGGATTTGCGCGAGCACCATGCGGAGTGGGTTGAACCGCTGGTGACGAAGTATCGCGGCGTGGATGTTTACGCGATGCCCGCGAACACACAGGGCCTGGCGACGCTCGAAATGCTGAACATGATCGAGAACTTCGATATGCGCGGGTACGGGTTTCAATCGGCGAACGCGTTGCAGGTGCAGATTGAGGCGAAGCGGCTGGCTTACGAAGATCGCGCGCGATATTACGCCGATCCGCATTTTGCAAAGATTCCGATTGAGTGGCTGAACTCAAAGGAGTATGCAAAGGAGCGGGCGAAGATGATCCGGCTGGACGCGATTAATGATCATGTAGCGCCGGGGCAGGCGCCGAGCCACGGCGACACAACGTACTTTACGACTGCCGACAAAGACGGCATGATGGTGTCGATCATTCAATCAAACTTCCGCGGGATGGGGTCGGGGCTGGTGGCCGATGGGCTGGGATTCATGTTTCAGGATCGCGGGCAGTTGTTTTCACTGCAGGATGGGCACGCGAACATTTACGCGCCGGGGAAGCGGCCGTTCCAGACGATCATTCCGGGATTCGCATCGAAGGATGGCGTGCCGTGGCTTTCGTTCGGCGTGATGGGCGGCGACATGCAGCCGCAGGGACAGACGCAGATCATTCTGAACCGAGTGGACTACGGGCTGGATGTGCAAGGTGCGGCCGACAGTCCGCGCTGGCACCATGAAGGATCGTCGCAATCGATGGGCGAGGATGTGGCGGGGCTCGGGCCGCGCGGTGTGCTGCGGCTTGAGGCGGGGGTTCCGGCGGCGACGCGCAAGGCGCTCGAAGATCTTGGCTGGCCGATGGGCAAGAGCGACGGCGGATTCGGGCGCTACGAGTGCATTGAGCTGCGAAAGCAGGGCGCAGACCGGGTGTATGCGGCGGGAAGCGAGATGCGCTGCGACGCGGTGGCGCTGGCGTATTGAGCCATTCGTGCTCTCCAACCCTTTCCGCAAAGGAATGCGGAAAGGATGGGGCAACGATGAGTTGGGGTGAATCCCATTCCATGGTGAAGGAACTGGCTCTCCCCGGTCCCCAATTGCAAGGGACCGGGGGCACCCAAAACTAGTGTTTGGAGGGGACTCTGCCCACCCTAGCCGCAAAAACAAAAACGCGGCGAGGGTTGGGCACCCAACGTTGATTACTGCCCGACAGGATGGACGTAGACTTGCTGCGGCGCATCGACCTTGGCCTGCACGGCAATTTTCAACTTGAGGTTCGCCATCTGCGGCTTGCCGCCAATGGGTGTCATAAATCGCAACTCATACTGGTTGTCAAGACGGCGGATAATGTCAGCGAGATAGGGCTGCAGGCTGACTGGATTTCCATTTCCCATCCAATAGCTGTTGCCGCCGGTTGCTTCAGTCACCTCCGCCATGAGAGCTTGGCCGGAAAATGCGCCGTAGTTGGTACGGTCGACGAAGCCGGAACTGCGCCAGTAGATGGCGTAGACGATGAGATGTGCACGCACTGAATCCTGGATGGCCGACTGCACGTACGGATCGTCGGGGTTGTATTGCATGTCGTAGTAATCGACACCGTCGGTGACCGCAACGACTTCGCGGCGTGCATGCGCGTCAGTAGAGGGCCAATGCCTGGCGAGATCGGAGAGGCAAAAGTACGGGCTCGCGCTTTCGCCGGGCGATCCGGGCATGGGCAAATGCAATTCACGGACTGCCGCTGCGCGATCGGCGCTCAATGGACCGCCGAACACAGCTCGGCCGTTCTGCATGTATGCAACGGCCACCTTCGAATCGGGAGGCAGGTTTTGAATGAACCTGGCAATATCGGGCAACTGTACTCCGAGGCTCTGGCGCGCGCCATCGTCGATGAGCACGACCAATTCGACCTGGCTCCGGGGACCGCGCAGCCGATCCCAGCCGGTGACGGTGGAGTCCTTTCCGTCGACTTTCAATTGCAAATCCTGCTGAGAGACCCCGCCTGGAATTTCCGTTTTGGGCAGGATCGTGACGACGGCGCTTCCTTGCGCCTGACCGCTGTTGTCAGCCGCTAATGCAGGCAAAGCCGCCAACAACGATCCGGCTGCCACGAGGGCAGCGAGTTGAAGTTTGTGCATGCGCATTGTTGCTCCTTAAAACCTAATTCGGGCCAAGGTAATTCTGGCCGCGCGACAGGGAGCGATCGGAGCGAATTGCCGCTCCTGATTCGTTCAACCCGCTTCCACCTATTTAGATGTGCGGAGGAAGCGCAGGGGCTCAAGGGCCGATAGCTGGGAACGAAGGATATCCAGTGCGGAAGTGGATTTGGATTGAGTGCGTTGCGAGGACATGAAAGCCAAGACGGGTCGTCCTCGGTGCGGCGCGCAACACCATTGCGCAGGCGGGGCGGCGAGAGTTTGCGGCACTCCTGGGTTCTTGAGCGCGCGAGCTCAGGAGGTGGGCGGGCGGAGGGTTAGTTGCGATTCGATGGCGTTGTACTGATCCTGGGTGAGGGGAAGCACCTGCTCGCCGGATGGCGTGACTTCGATCTGCACGGGAGCGGACATTGTGGGTGCCGTTGCTGCTCCCGTTGGAATAAAGGCGATTGAGCCCGAAATCAAGTCGACTTCGACTGTGCGAGCGGCCGCATTGACTTTGCTGATCAGTTTGGTTCCTCGGATGCAGAGACAGCCAACCGGCGTGTTGATTTGCTCATCCGGGGGACTCTTTCTTCCGATCAACCCGCTGACATATTCGAAAGTGCCTTGAAGAAAGTCAAAGCGGGCGACGTTGTTTGCATTGTTGTTCGGATCGTAGACATAATCGTCGATCTTTAGCTTTGTGTCTTGGCTCAATGTCATCTGGGTGTTGTCAACGAATTCGACGAAGGCTCTGCCGCCGTCGCCTGTCACGATGGTGTCATTCATTCCGATGGTGTCGCCGGGATGAAGCGGGACGGGCGTGGTGGTTCCGGCGCGAATGACGCTTACATTGCCTTGCAGGCTGAGCAGTGTGCCTACCGGTTTCGAAGGCGGCGGAGAGGAGCCCTGCGCAGTCACCGGCACCTGGCCGAGGGCCTGCGCGCCGCGGCCCTGCGAGTATCCGAGCATGCCTTGCATCAGACCTGAGACGCTCGTGTCAGAACCTTCGCCGGCGGGGGCGGTTTGCGGCTCGCCATACGAGGCGCGGATGAGGTGCACGCTGCCTGGCGCGTTGCTCGCGTTGGTGGTTGGCCGCGGCATGACGCGAATCTGCATGATGTTGTTGGTGGCCATATTGCCGCCGGCGATGAGCAGCTTCATGTAGACCTGGCCTTTGACGCGCTCGGTCCACGGACCGGTCTCGGCCTTGACCGGCGTATAGAGACCGGCTTGCTGGCCTTGAAACAGAGTTTGATCTCTGATTTGATCGTTGGTGCCCTGGCGCAGAAGGATGGCGCGCTGGCGTTCTGCGCTGAGCGCGAGCTGGCCTGGCGCGCCCATTTTGGCGAGCATGGCGTCAAGCGGTGGCAGCTTTGCCGAGCGTGCGGCGCTGTTGTAGGTGGTTTCAAGGTTGACGAAGAAGTCGCTTGCAATTTCGGATTTGTGGTCGGGGATGACCTGATCGACGATGGCCTGATACGACTTGGGCATTTGAGAATACGTGAGGCCGGACTGGATGGCCCAGGAGACGGCTTGAAGCGAGTTGGGATTGACGTGGTACTGCACGGTTCCGCGCCAGATAAGCGCGCCGATGGCGCCCGCAGCTTTGCCCTCGTAGGGACCGAGGACGTAGGCGACGCCATAGCCGGGCGCGTGGACTGAATACTCCGAACAGAAATCGAGCGTGTTGATGGTGTAGTCGCCGGGAGCGAGCGGCTGATCGAGCTGGTCGGCGGTGAGCTTGAGCGGCTGCGGGCTGAACGGGCCGCCGGGAAGATTCGCGACGGTTGGATACACGTCGTTGGCATTCAGCGTGAGCGGAAGCTGATCGTTGAGAAGCTTTTCAATGGCCTGCTCGGCGAGTTTCTCCTTGGCGGCGTCAGCGAGGGCGGCAAATGGATTTTGAGCGGCGCAGAAGCTCGCGAGAGCCGCGGACAGAACGATCGACAACAATACCGACTTGCGAATCTTCATCTGAATCTTCCCCCGGAGAGTGCAGTGGATCCGTTTCGGTTTGGTGAATGAGCATGCCGTTGTGAGGGGCACAGGCGGATGCTCGATGAGGGGCCGCGCGCTGGGGATTGCGACGAGAGCGACTGAAGGTTTGCCGCGAGGGGGGAATGGGGCAAACGCGACTTCAGCGCAACCCGCGCATGGTGAACATACTGGAATCGACGGGCGGAGTCAACGAAAAGACGAAGGGGGCTGGGTTGAAAAAACGGAGCGGGGTTCGTATGCAGCACAGAGTGCTAGGTGTCTGTCGGGGTGTCTGCCCACCGACCACTTGACGAGAAACCGCAAAGCCAATTGAGAGCTTTATGCCGCTCTTGTGCAATTGAGGTCATGATGGCGAATTCCTCAATAGAAATGTCGCGGTAGGGTTTGCCCATGGCGGGAAAGTCAGATCCGATTGGGTGCGGTAGATCCCCGCTCTCAGCACCTTTCAATGCCGCTAATTCGATAACCTGCTCAATTGTGTAACCATTGGGCAACTGAAATGAATGTTCTTCCTCCTGCAGCCGTCGTGTCCGCGCCCGCCAGTGCCAAAGCTCCGATATGTTCCTCTGCTTCTTGATCTCCTCTTTAGGGCGCAAGTGAGCTTGTTTGATGAGGTCCTTGATAGGAGTCGCGGGGAGCGCATTGACCAGCTCATGGTTCGCTTCCTGATCGTAGCGCGGCAGTTCCGGAATAATCTCGAGCGCCCAAAACAAGCATGCGATTGACTCAGCCAGCCAGCTTGCGTCGATCCTCTGTTGCGCACTCATTTGGTCGATCCCACTCTGCAAGAATCTCCTCTCATTCTCCTCGACATCCAGCCACAGCCCCGCAGCTTTCAAATGATTGACCTTTTCCATAAACATCTGGGCAGCGTCTTCAGTGAACCGAGCCCTTTTCTCGGGAGTCCATTGGCTCATAACATCCAGAATGTATTCGACTGGAGGTGCCGCAAGACTCTTGACGAGGATGCATTTCAGGATGATTGCGCGCCTCAAGGCTGAGGCGGCGTTCGGACTTCTTTTTAGTACGGAGAACATATCCCGAGTGTAGGCTCCCTGCTCACCCACCCTGAACGCAAACGCGCGTTTTGGATGGGGCACCCTATTAATAGAAAAGGTATTTGCGCCAGCGGTCGTCGCTGCGGCCGAGCATGCGCATGATCTGGCGGCTGGTGTGGAGCGAGAAGGGACGTGGCTCCCGGAGCAGGATCATGTCGTCAATCTCATCGAGCAAGCGGTTGCCTTTTTTGCGGTTGCACTCATGGCAGCAGGCGACGAGATTTTCCCAGGTGGAATTGCCGCCGCGCGAGCGCGGAATCACGTGATCGAGGGTGAGATCGCTGGGGGGATAAGCCTCGCCGCAGTACTGGCAGGTGTTGCGGTCGCGGAGCAGGATGTTCTTGCGCGAGAGGGCGCGGGTCTGGTGGGGGATGCGGCGATACTCGAGCAGGCGGATGACCGAGGGCATGGCGATGATGGTGCGCTGCGCGTGGAGCGAGAGGCCGTGCTCCTCCTCAGTGCGCGCGATACCCTTGAGCACCAGCACGAGGGCGCGGCGCGCACCGCAGATGTTGATGGGCTCATAGGAGGCATTGAGCACGAGAACCGGCATCTGCAAAATATGCGCGTGCGCGAACGGCGCGGTTCCGTGGTCGGCGGCGAACACTACTGCCTTGGCAATCGCTTTCTGCTTGCGCGCGTGAATCATGGCTTTTCCCAACGACATCTCTTTCCCCCGGTTAAAAAGATGGTGGTTCACCCACGGTTGACGAATTCGATTTTGTTGCGTGCGTGATTGCGTTGGTGAGTGCTTCGTTGTCTTCGACTGCGTTCGCTGTCGTCCGGTTCGCTTTCTGCGAAAACTGCGCCGTGTGACGATCGGCCGAATCCCACTGCGCGCTGCGCGCGCGCCAAGGTTGCTACCCAAACCGAAGCTGCTCCGGCTTTGATGAGGGTTTGCGCCGCTGCTCGCGCCGTGGCGCCAGTGGTAAGAATGTCGTCGATGAGCAGGATGTGCTGAGCCGCAACCAGAGACCGATCGGAGACTGAAAATGCGCCGCGCACATTGAGGCGGCGCTGGCGTGGAGTGAGGCCGGCCTGCGTGTCAGTGGCGCGCAGACGCATAAGCGTGCTGGGGGCCAAGGTAAGTCGCCATTGAGGATGCGTCCTGCGGAGGGATTGGAGAGCCTCGACGGCAAGTGAGCGCGACTGGTTGAAACCGCGCTGCGCATATTTGGAGCGGTGCAGCGGGACGGGAATCACGAGCAACTCGCCGGGAGCCTCGCCAGCTAGCTGCGCGATGGCCTGGGCAAGCATGCCTCCGAGTGCTTTTGCGGCAGGGTGCAGGCGATCGTATTTGAGAGCGTGGACGGCTTCGCGCATGCGGCCCTGGTAAACGCCATAGGAAACGGCGCGGACGAAGGGCGGCGGGGCCAAACGGCAAGCGCGGCAAAGCATTGAATGCGTGGGGTTTTCCGGGGCCACCAGCGCGTCGCCACAGCGAGCGCAGACGGGGCCAGCGTGGACGGAGAACTCCGACCAGCAAACGGCGCAAATTGGAACGGAAGAGAGCTGCGGCAGGGGCGAGCCGCAAAGATCACAGGAGGAAGGAAGGAGAGCGCAACTCAAACTGTCGATTGGACTTCGGAGCACGCGGGCCACTGCACGCCAGCGCGTTGTCTGCGCCTGGGGAACGTCGGTCACGCGTATGGCGGTGTCTCTTGTGAAGACTCACCTCGCTTCGGGCCCAACGCCGTACCGATGCAGCCCGATGCGGAAAGTATAACGCATCACGGAATCTCCCGTTGAATTGGGCTTGGGTCGATGGATTGAGGCGGCTGGATGCGCTTGATCGAACCTGTGGGGGATCGAAAGCGATACAGAAAAACGACGACGGGCAGGAAAACCGAAGGAAGCCGTGGCCGTACGCTTCAGTCAGTCCCTGCCCGTGCGGTTTTCTTCTGGATCAAGGTTCAATAGGACCGCCGGCAAGAAGCTTTCTTACCGACCCCCGATGGACTGTGAAGATCAACCGTGATGCGCGTGCTGCTCGCGCTCTCTTTCGCGTTCCTGTTCTCTTCCTTTCTCTTGTTCGCGCTCGCGGTCGACATTGGCATTTGCGTCGCGGGCGGCATCCTTCACGTTGCCCACAACCTTTTGCGCTTTGCCTTTGATCTGCTGCGCTGCGCCCTCCACCTGGGCGTCAGTGTTACCGGTCCACTCGCCGACCTGGCGTTTCGCACGTCCTGCAGCGTCGTTGACCGCACCTTTTACCTGGTCCTTATTCATGATTCCACCTCCGTGGGTTGTCTGCTTCGGTTTCGTACCGCGGACCCTGCCGCCATTTTGGGCGAGACAGATGCTCGTTTGAAATTGGCCGTTGAGGAGTTCAGTCCTAAACGGCTCTGCGTCCCGTGATCAGCTGGATGACCAGCACTACGAGCGCGATCACGAGAAGGATGTGAATGAATCCGCCGAGTGTATATGACGAAACTACGCCAATCAACCAGAGCACGAGAAGAATTACAAAGATCGTCCAAAGCATCGTTCACCTCCCGGTGATTCGTCCTCAACCACTCCCGCTTTGACGCCCGGCCCTGAGCACGGGTTGTTCGCCAGGCATTTTTCAAAAAACGAGAACAGAACAACGAATTCCGCGCTGTGGCGATGCAATGCAACCGCTGCCCGGCGACTGGCATCGTGGGCCGGGATTAACGTAGAGTTGCGGAACGGGTGAATCTCTTCCAAGCGCAAGCAGCCGGGAATGTAGATAACGGCATCACAGCAGATGGTTTGTGCAATCGCGCGCCGTTGCGGCAATGGAGCGCGCGAAGGAGAGCGACATGCTGTTGCTGATCATTCTCATCGTGCTGATCTTCGGATTTGGATATGGCGGCTATCGGGTGGGCCCGGGGTGGGGATACTACGGCGGGGGCGGTATCAGCTTGATCCTGACGATCATTCTGATTCTGCTTTTGCTGAAGGTAATCTAAGGCGAGCGCAGCGCTGGCGCGGCGAGGCATGGGGCCTTGCTCGGAGCGAACGCGTCCATTTAGCTCGCGGGGTTGGCCGGCGGGGGCGGAAAGAAACTAAAAGACTCCGGCCATGTAGGCTTCAGCTGGATGCAGGTTCTCCGCCTTCGATCCACACTCCGCGAGGACGACCGGCGAAAGCGTGATGACGGGGCAGTGGGTGTGGGCCAGCGTTTTGTAGACCACGCCGTGCCGGGTAATGGCGGCGAATGCCGATGCACCCTGCGCACCGAGGACAATGAGGTCGGCCTGCTGCGCGCGGCTCTGATAGAGCAACTCTTCAGTGGGATCGCCGGGCACGACGACAGTCTGGATGGCGATTTGACCTTGCAGATTGCGAGGAACCAGTGCGAGCATGCCGGTCTCGACCTCGTCGAGGGAACGACCGGAGAGAAACTCAGCGCGATCCTGTGGCCGGATGACATGCTGGAGAATCAGGCGGGCCTGGTGCTGCGCGGCGAGCTCGGCGGCAAATGCGGCGACGGTTGTGCTGGCCTCATGCAGACTGACTGCGCAGAGGATGGACCGGGTGGCAAAGTTACGATAACTGCCATCGACGACTTCGGGGCCGATGACGTAAACCGGCGACGTGGCGGTGCGCAATACGGCCTCGGCGACTGAACCCACCAATAGCTTGCCGATGGGACCGGGCGAGTGCGTGCCCATCACGATACGGTCGACCTGGCGCTCGCGGGTAAAGGCGAGAATTTCGTCGGCAGGCAAGCCGGCCCGCGCCACCACTTCACACTTAAGGTCCGTTTCGCGAATGCGCGCGGCGAGCGGCTCGAGGTGCTGCTTTTCAGTCCGCGCGGCGGCTGCGTAGTCGTAGTAACGAATGCCCGAGGACTCCGAAGCAGACGCTACGAGCGTGTCAAAGGCATGAAAGAGGATGAGATCGGAACCGAATTCCTTAGCCTGCGCGAGCGCAAACGAGAAGGCCTTTTCGTTTGTCGGCACTTCGGTGGCGAAAAGAATGGTGGAGGGTTTTGTCCAACCTGACTTCACTAAGGCGGCCATAGATACCTCCCTCGGGTGCGTTCAAATAGTGCCAAAGGCAGTGGTGCGTTAGCGGTGTTTTGCCGCACATGAGGAGGTGATGAACCCCACCTTATGGCGATTTGCGGACTCCGGGAGCAGACTGCCGCACTCCCGCACTTTCACTATCGGCCTGAGCCCAGGGCAAGTGGCCTTGCCGGTGACAGAATTGTGGTCCCGTTTCCCGATTTTGTCCAGACGGGGCGATCAATCGTTCCGAAAAGGTGCTCATAAAGTGATCCCAATCACAGCCTGACCGACCTGACGGGTGATCTTCTGAATTGGAATCGTGGCCCTCGGGGACGTTGTTCCTGTTCACGGCGTGGATGGCAAGTACATGTGCTGCCACGGATTATCGAACAGAAACCACGTTCCATCCCCAGGGCGCCTGGTGGGCAGGCGCGCACGGCTGCCGCGATCCGAGCAAATTCTTGTCTGCGTATTTGCGCAGGGGAGGTCCCCAATGCAACTAGAACCGATGCAGAATATTCCCGCACGAGGCGAGATCGACTTCAACGAGTCGCCGTTTCTCGCGATCTGGGAGATCACGCAGTCCTGCGACCTGGCGTGTAAACATTGCCGCGCAGCCGCGCAGCCTATCCCGCATCCCGACGAGTTGACGCACGAGGAAGGCAAGGCGCTGATCGACCAGATCGCGGCAATGCATATTCCTATTTTCGTGTTCACGGGCGGCGATCCGCTGAAGCGCAAGGACCTTTTTGAATTGATCCGCTACGCAGCCAGCAAGGATGTGCATGTTGCGGTGACTCCGAGCGCCACGCCGCTGCTGACCCGCGAGGCGATTTTCAAGATGAAGGAAGCCGGGATAGTGCGGTTGGGCATTTCGCTTGACGGATCGACGCCTGAGATTCACGACGCGTTCCGCGGATTGCCCGGAGCATGGGCGCGAACGATTCAGGCGATTGAGTGGGCCAATGAAGCGGGCATTCCGATCCAGGTGCACACGACCGTGAGCCGCCACAATGTGAACGACCTCGACAATCTGTGCGATCTGTTTGAGAAGCTGGCGATCGTGATGTGGAATGTGTTCTTCCTGGTTCCTGTCGGCCGCGGCCAACTGGATGATCTGCTCAGCGGCGAGGAGTTTGAGCAGGTCTTCGGGAAGATCTACGAACTCTCGCGGCGGGCGAACTTCCAGATCAAGACGACGGAGGCAATGCACTATCGGCGCTACCTGCTGCAACACAATCTTGAAGAGCGCCGCATGGGACATGATTCGGGAAATGGATCGGGAAACGGCGGGGGACATCCGCATGGGACTCGATATGAGCCTGGCACGCCGACGGCCGACGCGGCGACACGCAACAGAAGCTGGGCCACACGGCGCGTGAACGACGGCAAAGGGTTCGTCTTTATCTCGCACATGGGCAATGTGTATCCGAGCGGTTTTTTGCCCATTCATGCGGGCAATATTCGCGAGACGCCGCTGGGAGAGATTTACCGGAACTCACCGATCTTCAAGGCGCTGCGGGACACAGGGCGACTCGAAGGCAAATGCGGCGCGTGCGAGTTCAAGGAGATCTGCGGCGGATCGAGGGCGCGGGCTTACGCGCTGACCGGCGATCCGTTGGCGCAGGAGCCCTGCTGCATTTACCAGCCGAAGAACTGGGATCCGGAACTGGACCAGCAGGCTGAAGCCTTTCGGCATATTGCGCAAGCGAGGACGCTGGTGACGCTAGGAAGCTGACGAGAGCCACGCAGCGCGAGGATTCGGCGCAGGATTCGCTGCAAAATCCAGAGACTGAGAGTGCGCATTTGCGCTGCGGGTCGCTTCTCTTTTCTGCGGAGCGACCCCGGGGCTCGTTTCGGCGTGTATGCGTAAAGGCCGGCTAATGCTGTAAACATGAAGCGAGGCGAAACGAATGCGGGTTGCGATCGTCGGCGGAGGGATTGCGGGGCTGGCGGCAGCTTATGAGCTGGAAAAGGCGCGTGCGGCGGGAGCGCAGGTTGACTACACCCTTTATGAGGAGCGCGCGCGGCTGGGCGGATCGCTGGCATCGGAGATTGTGAATGGGGCTGTGCTGGAGCGCGGGCCGGACTCATTTTTGACCGAGAAGCCTGCGGCGGCGGAACTGTGCCGCGAACTGGGCCTGGGCGGCGAGTTGCTGCCTTCGAACGACGCGGCGCGCAAGACATACATTGTGGTGAAGAATCGGCTGGTGGCGCTGCCGGATGGGCTGATGTTCCTGGTGCCGACCAAGCTTGTTCCGACGGCGCTGACGCGGCTGTTTGGATTGCGCACAAAAATACGCATGGGGCTTGAGTTGCTGCATCCTCCGCGGCCGAGCGCCGGCGACGAGTCGGTGGCGGCGCTGGTGAGGCGGCATTTTGGGCAGGAGGCGGTGGACCGGCTGGCCGATCCGCTGCTTAGCGGGATTTACGGTGGCGACGCAGAGCAACTGAGCGCGCAAACTGTGCTGCCGCGCATGGTGGAGATGGAAACGAAGCACGGCTCGCTTACGCGGGGGATGCTGGCCGCGCACAAGCGGATGCGGGCTTTGGCAAAGAACTCGTCCAAAACGCAAAACGGCGGAGCCGCGCCGGCGATATTTACCGCGTTGCGTGGAGGGATGAGCCAGCTTGTGGATGCGCTGGTGGCGCGGATCGATCCTGCGAGTCTGCGCGCGGGAACACCGGTGAGCGCAATCAAGAAGTCGGGCAGCGGTTGGATTGTGGAGGCGGGCGGGACGCAGCAGGAATTATGACGCGCTCATTATGGCTGCGCCGGCATGGGTGGCGGGGGATTTGCTTGAAGCCGGTTGACGCAGCGCTGGGCAGTGAGCTTGCTGGGATTCCGTATTCGTCGTCGATTACTGTGAATTTGGTTTATGACGAAGCGAAGATCGGGCCGCTGCCGGAGGGTTTCGGATTTCTGGTGCCGGCGGTGGAGGGCCGCGCGATGCTGGCGTGCACGTTTGTCCATCGCAAGTTTTTGGGGCGAACGCCTCCCGGCAAAGCGGTGTTTCGCGCTTTTCTGGGCGGGATGAATCGCGAGGCGCTGCTGGCCGAGAGCGACGAGGCGCTGATTGCGACGGTGCGACGCGAGATGAGTGAGATTCTAGGGGCGAAGACATTCAGCGCAGAGGTTGAGCCCGAGCACGCGCAGGTTTCGCGATGGCGGCGTGCGATGGCGCAGTATGCCGTGGGGCACAAGGAGCGGATGCAGCGGATCGGCGCGCGAGTGGCCGGGCTGCCGGGGCTGCGGCTTGTGGGGAATGCGTACGACGGGATCGGGGTTCCGGACTGCATCCGGTTGGGGCGGCAGGCGGCGCGGGAGCTGGCGGGGGCGGGTTCAAAGACGAGCAGCGTAACGGTGTAAGGTCCTGACTGTTCCAATTCCCGCTGGAGCTGTTGTGCTATCCCAGGTCTCAAAAGCGAGACCTGGGGCACCCACTTCTTGTGCCGTATTGAAAGAGGCGGATCGAGAATTGTGCTTTCCGACCCCAAAACGCAAAAGCGCGTTTAGGATGGGGCACCCGTTGTCCGCACCGGGTGAGGCAGCTAAAGACATCGGTTTCGGTCAATCTTTGTCCCCCGTATACTCGACTGAGAGTATGACGATCCGCACGGACACATTTTTGGCGACGATTCTAGCCTCGACGCGCGCGACTCTGGCGGCCGCGAAGGCCGATGTGCCCGTTGCCGATTTGGAACGGCGCGCGGCTGAGCATCGTCCACGGGGATGGGCCGCCGCGTTGCGCAAGCGGGCTGCGACGGGACCTGCGGTCATTGCGGAAATCAAAAAGGCATCGCCATCGAAGGGGCTGATTCGATCCGCATTCGACCCTGCGTGGCTGGCTCGAAGATATCGCGCAGGTGGGGCGGCGGCGCTTTCGGTGCTCACCGACGAGCCGTATTTTCAAGGCAGCCTGCGCAACCTGGAGATGGCGTCGACGGCCGCGCCGCTTCCCTGCCTGCGCAAGGACTTCATTGTCGACGAGTATCAGATTGTTGAGGCGCGCGCGCATCGCGCCGATGCGATTCTGCTGATCGCCGCGGCGCTGAACGATGCGGAGATGAAGCGCTTTGCCGAGGCCGCGCATGCGCTCTCGCTCGACGTGCTGGTTGAGGTTCACACGGCGGAAGAACTGGATTGCGTGCTTGATGCGCTGGGCGAATCGGGCGCGGATGCGATCGGCGTGAACAATCGCGACCTGAAAACATTCGACGTGAGCGCGGAGACTTCAATGGCGCTGGCCGGGCGGATTCCGGCGACCGTGGTGCGCGTGACGGAGAGCGGAATCTCAACGCACGAGGACATTGCTCGCCTGCGCAAGGCGGGGTTCGATGCATTCCTGATCGGCGAGAGCCTGATGCGCCAGCCCGATCCCGGAGTAGCGCTGGCGGAGTTGCTGAAGGGCGCATCGAGCAAGCCATGAGCCTCTGGATCAAAATCTGCGCGAACACTTCGCTGGAGGACGCGATGATTGCCGCTGAGGCTGGGGCCGATGCGGTTGGATTTGTATTTGCGCCGAGCCCACGACGAGTGACGGCGGAGCAGGTGGCGGCGATTGTGTCGCAGTTGCCGGCGAAGATCGAAAAGATCGGCGTGTTTGTGGATGCGACGGTTGATGAGATCGCTTTGACGGTGGAAGCGGTGGGCCTGACGGGAGTGCAACTGCACTCGGATGTGACGGACGAGGCAACGGCGAAACTGCGCGCGCGGTTTGGGCAGGGGCTGCGGATTTTGCGTGTGGTGCACTTTGAAGACGGAGCACCGGAGCGTGCGGCTGCTGCAGCGCAGGATGCGAGTGTGGATGCGATCCTGATTGACTCGCGAACGGCGACGGCGGTAGGCGGAACCGGGCTGACTTACGACTGGGCCGAGGCGAGCACGTCTCTCTTCCAAAGGTCAGAAGTGCGGGAGCACCGCATGGTGGCGGCGGGCGGGCTGACTCCGGAAAACGTTGCTGAGGCGATCGCGAAGCTGCGCCCCTGGGGTGTGGATGTGGTGAGCGGAGTGGAAGTTACGCCGGGGCGCAAGGATACGGCCAAGGTGCGGGCGTTCGTCGAGAACGCGCGTGCGGCGAAGTAACCTTTGAGCTGGATCGGTCGTAAATCCTAGCTAGAAGGACAGAGCGCGTCGAAAGCCTGCCCGCAATCATCAAAATCTGCAGAGAGTCCCCGGAGGTATCCCCATGGCTACGTTTCTTCCCCCCATTGAAAATCCATCGAACCCGATGATGAAGTTGGTTTACAACATGTCGCGGCGCCAGTTTGGCAAAGTGATGACGCCGCTCAAGGTGTTTGCCGCGCGGATGCCGCTTGGCTTTGGGATGTTTACCGCGAAAATCAGCAAGCTGGACCAGAAGCTGGAGCTTCCGGCCGAGATGCGGATGCTGGTGCGCGAGCGCGTGGCGCGTATTAATGTTTGCGAGTTCTGCATCGACATTGGACGGGCGTTTGCGATCAAGGCAGGAATGAACGAGGCCAAGTTTGACGCGCTTGAGGACTACGCGACGAGCCCGCTGTTCAATGAGGCAGAGCGCGCGGCGCTGGACTATGTGACCGAGCTGACCCGCTACAAAAATGTGAAGCCGGAAACATTTGCGAGGCTCAGGAAGCATTATTCCGAGCGGACGATCTGCGAGATTGTGTGGCTGGTGGCGAGCGAGCACGTATACAACATGACGAATATCGGGCTGAACATTCATTCCGACATGTTGTGCGACATCAGCCGGAAGAAGAGATGAAGCTGGCTAGGCTTCGAGGCTGATCACGAGCTTGCCGCGGGCGCGCCAGGTGCCCTGATATCGAATTGCTTCCGGGACTTCGGCGAGCGAATACTTCTTGTCGATCACGGGCTTCAGTTTGCCATTTGCCACAAGCTCGCCAAGGAAGGCGAGATCTTCTCGGTTGCCCTTGGCGATGAAGACGACGAATTTCTGACTCGAAAATCGTGAGCGAACAAGCGAGACGATAAGCCCCGCGAACATCGCGGGCAGTGACTTGTGGCCGCCGAGTACTCCTGCACCGACGTGAATGCCGTGCGGGGTCATGACCCGCTGGCAAACCGCGAATGGATGGTTGCCGGCAAGATCGAGAATAAGATCGTAGCGGGCCGTGCCCGTTGCAAAGTCTTCCTGGGCATAGTCGATGACGCGGTCGGCCCCGAGCGATCGGACCAGGTCCGCATTGCGCGCGCTGCAGACTGCGGTGACGTGCGCACCGAAGATTTTGCCGAGCTGCACTGCGAATGTGCCCACGCCGCCCGATGCGCCGTTGATGAGGACATTCTGGCCGGGTTGAATCTTTCCGTGATTGCGAAGACCCTGTAATGCGGTGAGGGCCGCAACCGGGCAGGCAGCCGCATCCGCGAACGGGACATTTTCCGGTTTGGACGCCAATTTCGACTCTGGCGCAGCCGCGTATTCCGCAAATGCGCCACGGCAGTTTCCGAACACTGAATCGCCCACCTTGAATTGCGTGGCTGCGGGGCCGATGGCCTCGACGACGCCAGCACAATCGACCCCTGGGTGCTTAAGCTTGCCTCGGCCAAAGAGCAGCTGGAAAATGAGCGGGCCGCCCTTCAGTACGTGGTAATCAAGCGGATTGACGGCCGCGGCGTGAACCTTGATCAGGACTTCCGTCTCGTTTGGGGTTGGCTTCTCGATTTCCTCGCAGGTGAGGACTTCAGGAGGACCGTTTTTGCGATACACGATTGCCTTCATGGAACTACCTCATTCCAGATGGGGCTACTAGAATCGACTCCGCATGGATCGCACAAGTGCGGTCGTCACAACCGAGAGTGATAAGTTGGCAGAGTGGCAAACGAGACGCATTTGAACTCGCCGACTGTGCCCGCTGCCACGCCTCGCTTCGATGGCGTCGATCTTCTGCGCGGACTCTCCATTATCGCGGTGATTCTGCTGCACGGGCAGATCCGGCTGCTCTACACCTACTCGACCTCCATTCAAGGGCTATTGCCGGCGCGGATTTTTCACGTGCTGTTCTGGCAGGGTGGCAATGGGGTTACGGTCTTCTTTTCCATCTCGGGTTTTCTCATCACGCTCACCTCGTTGCGCCGCTTTGGCTCGCTTGCCAAAATGCGCGCCAAGACCTTCTATCGCATTCGCTTCGCGCGCATCGTGCCGTTGCTTCTTCTGCTTTTGGCGGTTCTGAGCGTGCTGCACCTGATCCACGCCGAAGGCTTCGTGATCAACCGTGCGGGCGAGACCTTGCCACGCGCACTTCTTGCGGCACTTACATTTCATGTGAACTGGTATGAAGCGGCGCACGGATATTTGCCCGCCAACTGGGATGTGATGTGGTCGCTCTCGATCGAAGAGATGTTTTATCTTTTCTTTCCGCTGGTGTGCGTTTTGTTGGTGAGCCGGCGCCGCGGAATGCCGGTTTTTATTGCGTTGCTCGTGGCATTGGTTGTGATGGGGCCCTTCGCGCGCACCGTTTGGAGCACGAATGCGATCTGGCAGGGCACTTCGTACCTGGGCGGAATGAGCGGAATCGCCCTCGGCTGCCTGACCGCGTTGCTCATGGATTGGCTGCAACGCAAAAACCCGAAGTGGATGAGCGCGAAGATGTTGCTGGCCATCCAGATTGCTGGCGCCGCGGTGATGCTGACGATTGTCATCTGGCCGCCGTGGCATTTGATGCATTTGCTTGGGCGAAGCGGGACCGACGACACCGCGCTTGGAGTGGGCACCTGCCTGGTGATGCTGGGGAGCGTGCTGCGCGGACGCGCGGGACGTGCATGGACTGCGCCGATCCGATGGTTCGGGCGACACAGCTACGAGATTTACTTGACGCACGAGTTTATGGTCGTGTGGGTCACGCAGCTTTATGTAAAGGTTCATCGCGGCTCGGCGCTGGTGTGGATTGCTACAGAAGTCGCGCTTGCTGCTGTGTTTGGCGCGCTGGTTGCGCGGTGGTTCACAGAGCCAATGAACCGGCGTTTGCGCGGGGCTGCTCCGCCGTCGAATCGCTCCTAGTACACTGGAAGTTCCCCGATTTTTCTAGGGGAATTTGTGTCGGAGTTCGCAGATGGCGTCGATCATTGTTCCGGCAAATCCGAGTGAGTCGCGAGCGGGGCGCTTCGGCGTCTACGGCGGGCGGTATGTGCCGGAGACGCTGGTGGCGGCGCTCGATGAGCTGGAGCACGCATACGGAGAAGCAAAGGCCGACGCGGCTTTTCAAGCGGAGCTCGGTTCCCTGCTGAAGGATTATGCCGGGCGGCCAACACCGCTCTACTTTGCGAAGAGGCTGACGGAGCAACTGGGCGGAGCGAAGATTTATTTGAAGCGCGAAGACCTGCTGCACACGGGGGCGCACAAGATCAACAACGCGCTCGGGCAAGGGCTGCTGGCGAAGCGCATGGGCAAGAAGCGCGTGATTGCCGAGACCGGCGCGGGACAGCACGGCGTGGCAACGGCGACGGTGTGCGCGCTGCTGGGGCTGGAGTGCGTGGTCTACATGGGCGATGTGGACATGGAGCGCCAGGAGCTGAACGTGAAGCGCATGCGCCTGCTGGGCGCGGAAGTGCGCGGGGTTTCGTCTGGCTCGAAGACGCTGAAGGACGCGATCAGCGAGGCCATGCGCGACTGGGTTACGAATGTGCGGACGACTTACTACTTGCTGGGGTCGGCGCTGGGCGCGCATCCGTATCCGACGATGGTGCGCGACTTTCATCGCGTGATCAGCAAGGAATTGAAGCAGCAGATTCTGGAAAAAGAGGGCCGGCTGCCGACGGCGGTGATTGCGTGCGTGGGCGGCGGGTCGAATGCGATCGGCGCGTTCTACGAGTTTATTCCCGAGCGGCAGGTGCGGCTGATTGGCGTGGAGGCTGGCGGGCGAGGGCCTGAGCTGGGAGAACATGCGGCGCGATTCCAGGGCGGCGCGCCGGGCGTGCTACAAGGAACCTACTCTTACGTGCTGCAGGATGAGGACGGGCAGATTGCGCTGACGCATTCGGTTTCAGCGGGGCTGGATTATGCGTCGATTGGGCCGGAGCACGCGGCGCTGCACGACTCGGGCCGCGCGGAGTATGTGTCGTGCGATGACGCGGCCGCTCTCGATGCGGTGGTGAAACTGGCGCGGACGGAAGGGATTTTGCCGGCACTGGAAAGCGCGCACGCCGTGGCAGAGGCGATTCGCTTGGCTCCCACAATGCCCGCAAATGACATACTGGTGGTGAACCTCTCTGGACGCGGCGATAAGGATATGGGGATTTTGGCGCGGGAATTGAAGCTGTAGGGCAGCGTGGGTTCTTGCTTTCCCAGGTCTCAAAATCGAGACCTGGGGCACCCGGCTGAAGTTGTAGTTCCGCCCACCCTAGCCGCAAAAACAACAACGCGGCGAGGGTGGGGCACCCTTCCGTCAGGGGCTAAAGCCCTCTCAGTTTTTCAGGCTTTATCGGCACGGCTGAAGCCGTGCCCTGATACAAAGCTGAATTAGTTTGATGATGCTCGAGAACAGTTGCTATGCCGATTCGTTTCGATCACAAGCCGGGCCTGGTTGTTTATGTGACGGCCGGCGATCCCAGCCTGAAGGCCACGCGCGAAATTGCCGTCGCGGCGATTGATGCGGGCGCCGATGTGATCGAACTTGGCGTTCCTTTCAGCGATCCTCTTGGCGATGGCCCGATCATCCAGCGGGCGAGTGAACGCGCGCTGGCGCGCGGCACGCGGCTGAAAGATGTGCTTCGAGTAGCGAGCGAGATTCATGCCGCGCGACCGCGGGCTGGCCTGATCCTCTTCAGTTATTTCAATCCAATTTTGCGCTATGGGCTGGCGAAATTCGCCGACGATGCGAAGGCCGCAGGGGCAGACGGCGTGCTGGCCATCGACATGATTATCGAAGAGGCCGGCGAATATCTGGCGGAGTTGGCGCGGGTAGGGCTTGCGCCGATTTTTCTGGCTGCGCCGACCAGTCCCGATGCGCGGCTTGAGGCGATCGCGAAGAACACAAAAGGATTTGTGTACGCGATTTCGCGGGTGGGCGTCACTGGAACGCAGCAGAGCGTGGCCGCTGATGCCAAGGCGCTTGTCGAGCGGATCAAGCGACACACGAGACTGCCGGTGGCCGTGGGTTTCGGAATCAGCAACGCGGAGCACGTGGCGCAGGTGGCGGAGTTCGCGGATGCGGCAGTGATCGGGAGCGCCATTGTCGCGTTGATTGAAAAGTCGACAGAGGAAAGCGCGCCGGGGGCTGTGTCGCGATTTATCAAGGGCTTGGGTTTGCGGGACGCGGCGGTGACGGGGTGAAGAAGCGGCCGTCAGCCATCAGCCTTCAGCTTGTATGTTGGTTGATTGAGCTGTCGCGGTTTGCGCCAGCTGGATGGAGCTGAAAACTGACGGCTGATGGCTGGCTTTTCAGAGGATGCAATGAACATCGAAGAAATGCGAATCCGAATCGATGCGCTGGACCGGCAGCTTGTGGAGTTGCTCAGCGAGCGGGCGCGGGCGGCGCAGACCATCGGCAACTTGAAGGCCGCGACTTCGCTACCGGTGTACGAACCGGAGCGCGAGAAGATCATCTACGCCAACGTGCGCGCGGCCAACAAGGGTCCGCTGCCGGACATCGAGCTGACGCATATCTACGAGCGCATCATTGACGTGATGCGGGCGTTGCAGCGGAACGAGCTGGCAAGCCAACGAAGTGCCCAGGCCGCCCAGGCAGAGAGCGGACACTCGGGTGTCGGCGCGGGAGCACCTCCACCCCAGCGACCGGTCTACGAGCCACCCGTCGCCGGGGACCCCGGGTTAGCGCCCGAGACAGGGAAAAAGCAATGATTGTCGCGATGCAGGAAAAAGCTACCGAAGAGCAAGTGGATGCAGTGATCAGCGCCATGGAAGAGGCCGGCGTGAACGTGCATCGGACGACGGGTGAGTTCCAGACGATCCTGGCGGGTGTGGGACCGACGGCGGGTTTGGACTTGACGAAATTTGAGATGCTGCCCGGCGTGCTGCACGTACACCGCATCAGCGCGCCCTACAAACTGGCGGGGCGCGCGTTTCGCCCGGAAGGCACGGTGGTGGAGTTTCGCAACGGCGCCGCGATTGGCGCAGAGAAAGTGGCGGTGATTGCTGGGCCGTGCGCGATTGAGAATCGCGAACAGATTTTTGCGATTGCGCAGTGCGTGAAGAAGGCCGGCGGAGGATTTCTGCGCGGAGGCGCCTACAAGCCGCGCAGCTCGCCGTACTCGTTTCAGGGGCTGGGAATTCCGGGGCTGGCGCTGATGCGCGAAGCCGCCGAAGCGAATGGTCTGCTGGTGGTGAGCGAGGTGATGGAGATCGCGCAGATTGAGCCTATGCTGCCGCTGGTGGATTGCTTCCAGGTGGGCGCGCGCAACATGCAGAACTTTAATTTGCTGCGCGAGCTGGGCCAGGTGCGGAAGCCGATCCTGCTGAAACGCGGGATTGCGGCGACAGTCGAGGAGTTGCTGCTTTCAAGCGAGTACATTCTTTCGGGTGGTAACTACGATGTGATTTTGTGCGAGCGCGGCATCAGGACGTATGAGACTGCGACGCGCAACACGATGGACATTGCGGCGATTCCGGTGATCAAGAAGCTCTCGCACTTGCCGATCGTGGCCGATCCTTCACATGGAACGGGCCGGCGCGACATGGTTCCTGCGATGGCCAAGGCCGCAGTGGCCGCAGGCGCGGACGCAGTCCTCATCGAGATCCACCCCAACGCCGACAAAGCTGTCTCCGACGCGGCGCAGACGATGTTTCTCGATCAGTTTGAAAAGCTGGTGGGCGAGTTGCGGGTGATTGCGCAGGCGGTGGGAAGAACGCTGTAAGATCGAGCGAGTCAGCAGGTCAGCGAGTCATGATCGAGCGCATTTCCATTCTGGGCACTGGGTTGCTGGGCACGTCCGTTGGACTGGCGCTGCAGGGGCGCGGGATTTCGCGGCTCGATTACAGGGTGGAACCGCGGCGCTGAGCAGGGGCAGATGGCGCTGAAGATGGGCGCGGTAGATTCGCTCGCGGCCGACGGCGTGGAAGCTGCGCGGGCAAGCCAGGTGACGGTGCTGGCCGTTCCCATCTACGCCACACTCGATTGGATGGAGAAGCTGGCGCCGGTGCTCGGGCCCGAGCAACTTGTAACCGATGTGGGCAGCACCAAGCGCGTGATTTCGGAGACGGCGGGGCGGCTCTTCAATACGCCGCCGCGCGCGGCGTTCCTTCCGGGGCATCCGATGGCGGGAAAAGAGCGTGGCGGCGCGGCGCTGGGCGATGCGAATCTTTTTCGCGGAGCGGTGTGGCTGTTTACCGACGATGCGGCGGCGAAGCGTTCGGCGAAATCGGCGGAATTCGTGAAGAGTTGGCGCGAGTGGGTCATGGCGATGGGTGCAAAGACGCTCGATCTCGATCCTGTGCGTCACGATGATCTGGTGGCGTGGGTCAGTCATCTGCCGCAGTTCACGGCGACGGCATTGAGCGCGCTGCTGGAAGAGGAAGTGGGCGATGCGCCGGAGCTGAAGGATGTAGGCGGACGCGCGCTGCGCGAGATGACGCGCTTGGGCGCGAGCCCTTACAGCATGTGGCGCGACATTGCGCATACCAATACCGAAGCCGTGGAGCGCGCGTTGCTGGCGCTCGAACAGCGCCTGGCTCAATTGCGCGAGAATCTTCGCACGCCTGAATTGCGCAGCGAGTTCGAGCAGGCCAACAAGTTTCGGCGAGACCCGTAACGTTCGCGGCAAAGGCTCAGTAAACGTGGACCTTCGCAACTTTGCCGTTGAGGAACTTCACAACCCAGCGGTGGTCATCGCGAAGGTAGTACCAGGTCTCGCTCAGGCTGTCATCCGTGGTGTCGTCCACCTTTTTCTGATCGGGTTCTCCGGCGCTCATCAGGACCATCTTGTAGGTCATGCCCTCAATGATGTCCTTGGCGCGAATGGCCTCCTGAAACTGAGGCGCAAGGCCCTTGAGGTCCATGTTTTCGCCGATCTTTCCGACGTCGAGGACGCGCTGCAGCAGTGGTAGAAACGCGGTGATCTGCAGGTCAGCGTCCGTCACGTCTCTGCCATAACGGAAATTGATGCGTGACCCGCCAGCGCGCATAAGGCCCGCGCCCTTCTTTTCTGCGTTCTTGCTGGCGCCGCTGCCCTCGCCGCCCCCGCCCAGGTGAACCTCTACGCGGTCGCTATCCACCTTTACATCGGTAATGGTGACCCACTGATCGCGCGCGACACCGACACCTTTGTCTTTGAGGAATTTGGCCAGATCCTTCATGTCGATCCCACGATCATCCAGTCGCTTATCGGTCTTGGGACTGACATACAAGTCAATGCCGTCTTTGTAAGCGGGCATATCCATGAGCGCCTTCGCGTCTTTACCGAGCAGAGTCTTGCTCAGCGCGTCCTTTGCCGGGTCAGTGGTCTGGGCCATCAGATGTGTTTGGAGGGCAGGAAGCGGGAGAACCAAAAGGGCAAGAAGGTGAACCTTCGAAAAGCGACTCATGTCAGGGGTACTCGCTTTCTAATCCGGTGTTTCCAGCATCGTTTGCGCGGGCGGTGGGACAGTAATCTCCGGCCCGCAAAAATGTTGAAAAGGAGAGAGGAGCAAATTATCGCGATTGCAGGAATTTGTGTCAACCACGTGACGGAGCGGATTAACCGAAAGTCGAACAGTTAAGTCACGATGAATGAGCCTGTTCTCGCCGTCTCACATTCTGGCTACCCCATTCGTTCCATAGGCAGTTAGCGTTTTTGCCGATACACTCACTCAGAATCATGATGACGCGGACGTACGGCCGGTTTTGGGGCGTGGTCAGAGTGTCTGTGGCGTGTGTAGTGATAGCTGCCGCCGCGCGCGCCGGTGCGCTCGATCCGCAAAGAGCCATCTCCCAATACATCCAGACCGTATGGAGCACGGATGCGGGGCTTCCGCAGACGTCGGTCTACTCTGTCGCTCAGACCGGCGACGGCTCCTTGTGGGTAGGAACCGAGTCGGGGTTGGCGCGATTCGATGGCGTGCGTTTTACGGTCTTTAACAGACGGAATACCAAGGCGCTGCCGGCGGACTACATTTCACACCTGCTGGGCGCGCGCGACGGAAGCCTCTGGATCGGCACCGACAGCGGACTTGCGCACATGAAGAACGGAGCGTGGACCACCTACACGGTTCACGACGGGCTTTCAAGCAACGATATTCGCGCGCTTTTTGAGGGCGGCGATGGAAGCCTCTGGGTGGGCACAAAGCGCGGCCTTGACCGGCTGAAAGACGGCAGAATCGAGATTTACGGAAACCGCGATGGATTGCCAGGAACAGCGGTGACGGACGTGAAGGCGGATTCCTCAGGGGTTTTGTGGATTGCGACGGATGCGGGCCTGGGGCGGTTCGACGGCAAGCGGTTTGACGCGTACACGGCGTTCGGCGGCCTGACCAGCAATTCGATTTCAGCGCTGGCCATCGCTCCCGACGGCGCGGTGTGGATGGCAGGGGCGCACGGGCAACTGGCGCGGCTTGCGCAAGGCCGCCTGGAGGACGAGTCAAAAGCCGCGGTCAAAGACTCGATTAAAGGGGACGACATCACGGCATTGCTCTTCGACCGCGAAGGCAATCTTTGGATCGGATTCGAGAGCCGCGGTCTGGCACGCCTGCATGATGGCGTTTTGAGCCTTTATGGCGCGCAGGACGGATTGCCCGGCGACACCGTCGAGACCTTCTTTGAGGACAGCGAGCACAGCGTGTGGGTGGGGCTGTTCGATGGCGGCATGATGCAACTGCGCGATGGAAGGTTTACGACGTACGGAAAACCGGAAGGGCTTTCGTCGAATACCGACTGGTGCGGGCTGCAGGCGAAAGACGGCAGCATCTGGATGGCGACGAGCACGGGTGGCTTGGACCGGATTTTGCCGAATGGCGTCATCCGATCCTATTCAAGCGGGGAGCGGCAGTCGAATGAAACCATTCATTCGATGCTCGAGACGCGGGATGGAGCGATCTGGCTTGGGCAGCGCCACGGCGTGCTGACGCGATTTCTGAATGGCCGATTCGCGACCTTCAAGTATGGGCGATCGAGCAAGAGCGCCATCAATTCGCTGCTGGAGGACCGGGACGGCAGCCTGATTATCGGCACATATGGATCCGGCGTAGCGCGGTTCAGGAACGGGAAGTTTGAGGTGATCCGAGCGACCGGAGAGATTCCGGCGATGGCGGAGGCTGCCGATGGGACATTGTGGCTGGGCACAGATGGCGAGGGCGCGATCCGGATCAAGAACGGGATCGCGACCAGCGTGACGAAGGCGAACGGGCTGGGCGGGGATCGCAAGCTGTTAGGGGATCACATCCTGGCGCTTCACATCGATGACGAGGGAGTGCTGTGGATCGGCTCATCGTCAGGCGGGTTGAACCGGGTGAAGGATGGAAAAATCACCTCCTATACGCCAGACGAGGGACTGTTCGACTCCACGGTGGGAAACATTCTTGAAGACAACCTGGGCAATCTGTGGATGGGATCGGACAAAGGGATTTTCCGCGTTGCAAAGAGCGAACTGAATGACTTCGCCGATGGGCGCAGGAGCACGATTCACGGCGTGGTGTATGACACCATGGACGGCCTGCGATCGCGCGAAACCATGCAGGGCGGGACCGGGACGGCGTCAAAGGGACCCGACGGACGGCTTTGGTTTTCGACCATGCGCGGATTGTCTGTCGTCGATCCCGCTCGAACGATGAGCGGCGATCAGGCGCTTCACGTACAGATCGTAGAAGTAACTATCGATGGCAAAGCGTTCGATTCAGCCCAGAGCATTCGCGTGGGACCGGGGGCGAGCCGGCTCGAGATCCGGTTCACCGCGCCGAGTTTCGTTGCTCCGAGACGCATCCACTTCCGCTATCTGCTGGAGGGATTCGACGATCACTGGAGCGCGGCGTCCACACGCCGAACAGCCGACTACACCAACTTGCCACCGGGACGGTATCGCTTCATGGTGGAGGCCAGCCGGGACGGCGAACATTGGAGCGCTGCCGCCGAGCCAATGAGTCTTTCTGTCGTGCCGTCGTGGTACAGAAGTCGGGCGGCAATCTCAGGTTTCGTTTTCGCGGCGATTCTCCTCACCTGGTTCCTATTCGAGACGCGGACACGCAGTTTAAAGCGGCGGCGCAACGAATTAGAGCGGCTGGTGGTGGATAGAACCGCGCAGTTGGAGATCGAGAAGCAGGGCCTTCTGAGAGCGAGAGAGGCGCTGCAGTTCCAGGCGGCGCACGATTCGCTGACGGGACTATGGAGCCGCAGTGCGATCCTGGACCAACTAGCCCGCGAATTGGAGAGGGCCACGCGCCAGCGCACGGTGCTCAGCGTAGTTGTCGGCGATCTCGATCACTTCAAGGTGGTCAATGACACTTACGGACATCTTTGCGGAGACGTAGTGCTGCGCGAGAGCGCCCATCGGCTGGTGGGATTGATGCGGGGATACGATGCGGTGGGCAGGTATGGCGGCGAAGAATTCCTTCTCGTTTTGCCGGGGTACGATGCGGCAACAAATCCGGCGCGCTCGCACGAACTGGTGGAAGTGCTCGCGGCGCGGCCCTTCGACTGGAATGGAACCGAAATCAAAGTTACCTGCAGTTTCGGCGTGACAGTGACGGAGCCCTGGCTTGATCACAGCACGATTGACGATCTGATTCGCCGCGCCGACAAGGCCCTCTACGAGGCAAAGCGGAACGGCCGGAACCGCGTGGAATTCGATCCGTCCTGTGCGCCTGCGAAGGCAAAGCGCTGAGCGGCGAAGTCAGCTGCGAGCCGGGCCGCCCGCAGGCCGCTTAGATCTTGCTCCGCGCCAGTAGAGAAGCAGGCCGATAAGGATGGCAGCCGCCGTCTCGACAACCACCTTGACTTCAAACAGACCTTTGTTCGCAGAGTCACCGGGCGGCACGAGAGAAACCGCGATCCCGATCAAAACGACGATGAAACCGAGCCCGCCGCAGAGCCACACTCCGCCGATTCCGCCGGGGACAAGCACCGCGTGAGGATTCGCGGCGCGATCACTGCGACGTGAGAGCTTGATGACCGCGGCAAACATGTAAAGAAACGGAAGGAAGTAAAGGATAATCGTGACGTCGATCAGCTCCTGATAGGCGCCGCGCGTAGTTTCGTTGATCTGGCTCAGCAGCAACACCGCGCAGGAAAGAACAGCCTGCACGAGGATCGAGATATATGGCGTCTTCCAGCGCGGATGGATTCTGCCGAAAGCAGCGGGAAGATAGCGATCGATGCCGACCTGGAATGGCACGCGCGCAACACCGGCGACCGTGGCGCCGACACCGCCCGCATTGCCGGCGGTGACGAGAATTGCCGCGATGACGCCGATGAATCCGATTTTGAGAGTGGCAGAGCCCACAGCGATGGCGTTGAACACGCCGCTCTTGGGGTCGATGTCGGCGGCGGGCGCGAGTGACAGAACGGCGAAAGTTCCCGCGATATACATGAGCGCGATGAGCGCGCCGGCTCCGAAAACCGCGCGGGGAAGAGTGCGGCGCGGATCGCGAACTTCCTCGGCCATACAGGAGACCAGTTCGAGCCCGGTAAATGCGAATGCGATCTGCGACCAGAAGTTGACCGTGTCCCAGTTCCACGTTGGGAGCAGGTTAGCGAGCGTGAAATGCGTGACAGAACCGTGGCGGACGAAAACGGCAACGGCCACTGCAACCAGAATGAGCAACGGCACGTATGTTCCGACACCGCCGGCATTCTGCAGCCATTTGCCGATATTCAGGCCAATGATGTTCAGCACCACGGCCAGAAGCAGCATGGCGAGCGAGGCCCAGAGCAGGAACGACCGGTTTTGCGCGAGGTCTGCGCCGTGGCCGATCGAGATGTAAGCGGACATGGACGCGCTGGCCAGCAGCAGGCCGGGAAAATAGAAAATGGTGTAGATCCAGTAGGACCAACCGGCGATAAAGCCGTGAAACGGGCCGAAGGCGTCGCGCGCCCATGCGTAGATGCCTCCCTCTTCAGGAAAGCGGGAGGAGAGCTCGTTGATGACCAGCGCGCCGGGCACGAAGAACAGGAGCGCCGCCAGCACCCACAGGCTCATGGATGATGTGCCGTTGTGTCCGGCGGCGGCGATCCAGCGCGGCCCGAGGACCGCGGCAATGTTGAACAGAAGCACATCCCAGAAGCCCATCGATTTGCGTAACTGCGGTTTCGGATCGCGCGCATCGGACGCAGGGTTGGTCATGACGTCACCTGGGATGCGGAGGGCATGTGGAGATGATAATAGGCGCGAGCCCCTAGCCTCTAACCCCTAGCCGCAGTTTTGGGGATTGACGATTGCTGCGACCCAATCGATGTTTTTCGACCACGTGAGATTTGCGGCGACCGATGCCCAAAGCTAGAGGCTAGAAGCTAGCAGCTAGAAGCTGCCTTATTCGTCGCGACGCCAATGCTCGGTGCGGCCGAGCAGCTGGATGCCAATATAACCGCGAAGGCGCAGTTTTTTGCCGCCGTCTTCAATCGAGAGCGAGGCACTATAGATTTTGCCGGTCTCAGGATCGAGGACCTGTCCACCGGACCAATGCTCGCCATCTTGCACAAAACCCGAAAGCACCTGGAGGCCCACGAGGGGGCGGTCTTTCAAGTCACCGGTGCAGAGATAGCAGGTGGGATGGGGCACGGGCGGGTCGAAGAGCTGCTCGATGGTTCCGTATAGCTTTCCGTTTTCTTCGCGGATTTGAACGATGGACTTTACCTTGCCGGTGGTGTCGTCGACGGTCTTCCATCGGCCCACTGGCGAATGGGGATCGAGATTCGGCGCGCGGAAAGACTGTGCCGGCGAGAGCTGGGAAAACCCTGCGAGCGCGGCAAGGGCGAGAAACAGAAGCCGGGGATTGAAGACGCAATGCCGGGGAAGGGGCATGAGCTCAAGTTGCGTGCAGGGAATTAGACTCTTTTGGCGCAAGGAAGTTTGAAACCGGCCATTGCCGCATGCGCGGACCTACATCACTTCCCTGGTGACTTCCGCATTTTGTGCTGTTTCCGCGCCGGCTTCCGGCAGGCTCGACTGAACGATGTTGGAGGGATCGAGAGTTTCGAAGCCTTCAACTCTTGCGGCCTCGAGCAGCGCCGCAGAGGATGCGACGAAAGTGATTTCGGTGCCGGGAAACATATCGCGGGCGGTAAGCGCGGAGCCGAGTTGCAGGGCCTCGGGCCAACGCAGCGAAGTGCGATCGAGAAGCTGGCGCGCCGATTCCAACACGCCCGGATTCAGGGGCTGCTGCACCATTCGCCCGGATTCAATGCGCAGCATCTCGAGCGCGGCGGCGGCGGCTTCAGGGGCGATGTGCCCGGAGCGCTCGCGCCGCCTAATGGCCGCATACACTTCAAGGGGCGTTGCGGCGGAGATCAGCTTGCGATTGTCTTCGACGTTATCAAGCAGATGGATCAGCGCATCGGTGCCGGGTTCGCGCACAAAGAGCTTGGCGAAAGCCGTCGCTTCAAGGAAGAAAAAACTCACTAGCTCCCCCGATCTTCATCAATCGCGACTGCCACCGGCTCACCTTGCACCTCAACCGGATGGAAGCGCTGCGCTTCCTCGGGGATGCCGGCCTCAGCGCGATTGAGACGAATGGTGGTGGTGGGGTATGCCGGAGTTTTGGGGTTGGCAATTTTGCTGGTAATCACGACGCCGCGCTGAATGGCTTCGGCCAGCACGGATTGGCGCGTTTCAGGATGCTGGTTCCAGCGGAAAGCTTTGCGCGGCAGAAAGGAATCGCGGAACCACTTGAGGGCGATGAAGGCGTGACCGCCTCGCTCGGCCTCAGCCAAAGCGGCACAAAGCTCTTTGACGCGGGCATCCAAATCGGCGGGCGATGCCTCCTCCACTTCGTCCTCTTCTTCCGCGGCGCGGCTGGCGCGCGGCACGCGAGTCAGGCGTGGAGCAGGATCTTCTCCGTCGATGCGCTCGAAGTAAATGCGCACTTCGTCGTCCTCAGGGGACCATGTTTCGGCTGAGGCATTGCGGCGCTTGCTGCGCCCGTTTTCGCTGCATAGCTCAACGATGGCCTGGTAACCGGGAGGGGCCAGGAAACGCAGCGCCCGAACGAAGCCCGGATCCTGCGAGTAGGCCAGCTCATTTAATGCATCCTCAATAATTTCTTCAGCGGCGGGAATCGACAAGTTGCCGTTCTCCACGGGGTTTTGCGCAGATCTCATCGCCTTCATTTCTTTCTCCCTATACAGCTGCCCGCGGCCGCGGAGCCAGCACACTCACCGGCCGGTTGCCTAAACGGCTCGGAGCTGCGCCGCATGCATCGAACAGCAGCGATCGATTTAAGAGTCCCAAGACGCTCTTTGGAGCAAGGAAAATGAGCTCCAGTTCCTCAATACAGAGCCATAAAAATGCGATATGAACACGGCTACGGCTGGATGTGTTGCCCCTGCACTTAACCAGTCGAGAGGGAAAACAGGCCTACGGGAAAACCTAGAAGTTACGATTAATGTTCCATCATAGGCATGCTCCCGCACGGTGACAACATTTATTTACCGTGGATATTCCGGGAGGAATCTAACCGGAAACAAGGCACTTGCCCCGCCGTGGCGCGGATTCCCGGGCCCTGAGCACACTTCTCCAAACGCGCTGGACCCGTGCTTTGCTGCCACCGGGCGCTGAGATTCGTAAAATAGAGTCCATGCGCCGCTGTTTGCAGTTGCTTTTTTGTATCTGCCTTTCTTTTTCCGCACTGCACGCCAATGGTCAGCCCTTCGATCTGTCCGGACCCAAGGTCGATATTCACGTCAAGCGAGGGGACGTGACGCTCCCGATCTCCGAAGTGCCTAACTTAATGCCCGGAGACCGATTGTGGGTTCATCCGGACCTGCCGGAAAGCCAGGCTACGAATTTTGTGCTGGTGGTGGCATTCCTGCGTGGTTCAACCAATCCCCCGCCTCCGGACTGGTTTACGCGCGTGGAAACGTGGACGCGCGAGGCACGCGACGAGGGGATTTTTGTCACGGTTCCCCAAGGGGCACAGCAGGCGTTGTTGTTTCTTGCGCCAGAAACGGGCGGCGACTTTAACACGTTGCGCAGCGCGGTCCGTGGCCGGCCCGGCTCGTTTGTGCGCGCGGCCCAGGACCTGCACGCCGCGAGCTGGGAGCGCATGCGGCTCGAAGCCTATCTGGACGATGTAAAGGTGAGCAGCCAATTCGATTCCCAGGAATTGAAGACGCGTACCGAGATGGCGGCTCGCAGCCTGGGCATCAAGATAAACGAAGGCTGCTTTGATAAACCGGCCGAAGAACAAGCTACGTGCCTGTCGCAGAACTCAGAGGGCCTGGTGCTCGACGACGCCAACGCGCAATCGCTGGTGAACCAATTGGCCAACGGGGACACACTGAATCTGATGAACGCCATCAGCTCAACGTCCCTGGCCGGCGGCGGCCTTTATAGCCCCTACGTGGGCGCAGTGGTGGATATGGCGAAGATCCTTTCGTCACTGCACACCGCGCACTTTCAATACATTCCGGCGTTGGCCTTGCCTACGGCGGACAGCCTGAACCTTCGGCTGAACATGCCGCCCTCGTTTCGCAATCCAATGTCGGTTGTGGTGATCGCCTTGCCGCCTGTTGGGACAGCACGGCCGGAACCGCTGCATCCTGTAAATCCCGACGACCATTTCTGTGCGCTGAAGCCGGGATTGGTGCTTCCTGCCGCGGGAGCCCCGTTGGTCTTCGCCACCGATTTGGCGCACGACCTGGTTTTGCACTTGGAGCCCGCAGATGGGACCGGGAAGGCGGTTGACCTTCCCCTGGAAGTCGACGCGGACAAGGGCGGACTGGTTCCGTTTGAGAAGATTCCCGCGCTGCCGGGTGGAGATTTCACGGCGACGGTTCGCGGCAAATGGGGATTCGACAACTGGGTTGGACCGCAATACAAACTGGTGACCGCGCGGCCAGGCGAGTGGAGCGTGGACGCTACCGACCGATCTGCGCTGGTGGTGGGTCGCGACGATAGCGTGGTACTCGACGGCCTGACATCGGATTGCGTAGAGAAAGTGACTGCGCAGATCGGTGAAGACCCGGCCATCACTCTCGCCTGGAAATCGCCCAAGCCCAGCGAACTGGAGATCACGCTCCCGCTCAAAGAGGCAGAGCCGGGACCCGTGAACCTGGAGATCGAAGAATACGGAATGGCGAAGCCGGACCGATTGAAGATGGTGGCCTACGCTGCTGCCGCATCGCTGTATGGCTTGACGCTGAACTCCGGAGACAAAATTGCGCTCATGAAGGGAACGCGGCTTGATGAGGTGGCAAAGGCCGAGGTTGGAGGCGTCACGTTTACGCCCTCGACGCTGGATCGCGTGGAGAATCTGGATCAGTTGGAGATGAACAGCGTTGGATCAACGGACGGCCTGCAAGCCGGCAAGGCGTATGTCGCCCTTGTGGATTTGAAGGACGGCCGCACGCTGAAAGCGCCGGCGACCGTTGATCAGCCGCGCCCGCATGTGACGCTGCTCAACACAGGCATTCAGGAGGATGGCGCCGCGCCCTTGCCTGTGGAAATGAGCAGCCCTGCGGACTTGCCCGTGGATGGCCGCCTGGTCTTCTTCATCAAGTCCGACGTTCCGGCTGATTTTCCGCGCGATGAAAAGATTGAGGTGGCAGCAGCCGACTCCAGCTTTCATACAACGCTCGCGTTGAGCGATGGAAGCCTGGTACTGGAAGATGCGCACACCGCGGAGGCCAGCCTGGAACCACTGGCGCGCTTCGGTTCCTCGGCGTTTGGTCCGGTGCGCGTGCGCGCTATCTCCGCGGGGGGAGCTACCGGCGATTGGGTTCCACTGGGAACGCTTGTGCGCATCCCCGGATTCAAAGAGTTGCGCTGCCCGCGCGCAACAGCCAAGCCATGCATCTTGAGCGGAACCGATCTTTTTCTGGCGACGCAAATTTCAGCGACGGCGACGTTCGATAGCTCAGTGAATGTTCCGCCGGAGTTTACCGGAACGGAGCTGGTTGTTCCGCATCCCGTGAAAGGCGTCCTGTATTTGAAATTGCGCGACGACCCGGCTAACGCTGAGACGCTGACGCTGCCGGTGACACTGATGGCTGGGCTCGCGCCGGCGGCGCCGGCAATGGCAGAAAAGCCGCCGGCAGCAGCTTCAGCCGAGACGCCGGTACCACCGCCGGCTGCGGACGCATCGGCGGGCGAGGGGGCGCAAACTCGAGCGCCCGCGGCGAAGCAGAACTGAAGTTGCCGCGGGGAAGCGTGCTGCTCCTCCGATGCGGCAGAGGCATCGGCGCCGCAAGCGGGCACCCATTTCGGGGTGATTTGAGAGTGTGAGAAGCAACCGCAGATCCTTCGGTCGCCACGGCGACCTCAGGATGACATTGCTTCATCTGGGTTCGTGCTTTCCCAGGTCCCCAAATGCGAGGGACCTGGGGCACCCAAAGAGTGGGGATACACATCCCACCCTAGCCGGAAAGACAAAAGCCCGGCGAGGGTGGGGCACCCACATTCGTAATTGGGGTAACCACATTCGGGCATGAACAGGCGGGCCGAAACCTAGTTGAAGTAGCTGCGGTTCTTCTCCGCGAAATCCGCCTTGTCGGGTGGCAGCTCGTCGAGCGAGAAGATGGCGTTCTGTGCGCAAATCGAGGCGCAGTTGCCGCAGTCGATGCATTCATCGGGATTGATATAGACCTGGGTTACGGTTGCGGCCGCGGGGTGATTCTGGGTGGGTGCAATAGCGGCGGTGGCGCACTCGGCCACGCAAACAAAATCTTTGGTGCAGGCATCGGTGACGACATAAGCCATGGGAACGTTGCTCCTCGATCGCGGGCGCTTTAATGTGCGTCCTTGCTCAGAGGTTATCGGCAGTGTCTTGTTGGGGGCCGTGATCGGAATCACGTTTCGGGCACTTACGGCCTGGAGATTATCCCATTGCGGTACGGCAGGCCTCGCGTTGCTCGGTTTCGCTGAATTCGGGGTGGGGAGATTAGAAGATCCGGACGCGAAGGCCCGCGTTTACGCCATAAGAATTCATGTTGCCGAAGGTGAAGTTGGGCCAGTCCTGGTACTCGAAGTCAACGGCGCGGACCGTGATTCTGCGTTTCCAATGAAAGTCGAGCCCGCCACCCGCCGTCACCACCAGGTAGTGACCATAGGCGTAGTTGTAAGGAAAGTTGAAGTCGCCGATCCCTACCAGACCTTTGGCATAGGGCGAGAATCGGCCGACATCGAAGTGGTAGCGGCCACCGACGGAATAAGTCTCGGCATGGACGTTCGCCGTCTGGAAGTACTCCAGCCAGCGCCCCTCCGCCTCGATGCCAAAGCGGCGCTTGGTGTCAGCATCCACAAATGCGGAGATGCCTGCGACCTTCCGCTGACCGTACTGAAGGTAATACCCGGAACCCATGACGCCGGCAGACAGGATGAGGCCTCCCCTGTCGCCGGAAGGCTGAACCTGAGCCTGGGCGAGGCGCGGTCCGAGGGATAAGACGAGGATTGCCGGCGCAAGAAGCGCGACCAGGCTAACCTCGAAAACCGGCTTTCCGATCCGGATCCGCGAACCCGGCTTTCTATTCCGGTAAGAAATCAAATCAAGCAAGAAGTTCATCTCTCTCCCGTGTCCACTCGGCGTTGAATGCCTTCGGATCTATTTCGTAATGGTGAGCGAAACATTTTGATACTCCTGGACGTTGCTGGTTGCGCCCGTTCCGGTTACCTGGATCGTGTAGCTGCCTGGCGCGGCCGTGTTGGTGGAGTAGCTGCTGCAACCCGTAGCCAGCAGGGCGGCCGCTGAAAGCACAAGAACCATGGCCGTGGCGAGGATTCCGGCGCTCCGGCGGCGCAAGCGCCAGAACACGAATCCGAAGAAGACGCTCAAGGGCAGGAACAGACCAGCCAGAGAAACCTTCGAGTTGCCCACCGGACGGTTCATCGCTGAGCTTCCTCCGCCGAGGGGATTGTTAGTGTCGATGGTGAGTTGAACACTTGCGGTGGCGCCTGGATTCAGTTTCACGCTGGGGTTTGAGAAGTGACAGGAGACTCCCGCGGGGAGCGACGCGCACCCGAGTCCGATCGTGTCAGTAAACGTTCCGTTGGAGGTCAGGTTCACCGTCACCGTGACGTTCTGGGAGGTCTGCACGGTCACGCTGGCAGGGCTCACTCCCAATGTGAACAAGGTGGGGGTGCCGGAAACGGGGACGGTGGGCGATGAGGACGGGAGGTGATCCGCGTCTCCGCTGTATGTGGCGACGATGTTGTAGTTCACGCCGGCGGTGAGATTTGGCGTAAGTGTCGCCACGCCGTTCGCATCCAGTGTGGCCGACCCGAGCGTGGTGGCGCCGCTCATGAAGGTGACCGTGCCGGTGGGCGGGACTCCTGTGGCACTATTCAAGACCGTCGCGACAAGAATTACCTGCGGAGTGGTGCCGGTAGTGGTGGCAGAGCCCAGGCTGGTGGTGGTTGGAATGAGGCCGACGGTTTCATTGATTGCGGTTGAGGTGCTGGGCGCGTCTGCCGGGTCGCCCTGGTAGCTCGCGGTGATGGAGTAGGTTCCGGGAGCCAACGTGGAGGTGGTGTAGCTGGCCGTGCCCGCGGCCAGGACCGCGGAAGCGAGAGTGGCGCCATTGGCGATGAAGTTCACGGTGCCGGTGGGAGTTCCGCCGTTGCCGGTGACCTTTGCGGTGATGGTGACGGCCGCGCCGACCAGTGCCGGATTGGGAGTGACGGTAATTGCGGTGGCAGTGGTGGCCAGAGAGACCGTGAGCGAGACGGGCAACGACGTGCTGCCGGCGTCATTGGCGTCACCGGTATAGACAGCGGTTATTGAGTATGTGCCCGCGGCCAATGTCGACGTGGTGAACGTCGCGACTCCGGAGGCGTTCAAGGCTCCTGCGCCGATCACATTGCCGTTGGCAAGGAAGTTCATGCTGCCGGTGGGTGTGCCGCCGTTGCCCGTTACGGTTGCGGTAAATGTAATGGGCGCGAGCACCAGCGCCGGGTTTGGCGCGACGACGAGTGCCGTCTGCGTGGTTGCCTGCACCACGGTGAGCGGGAATGCCACTGAAGCGCTGCCCTGATTGTTGGCATCACCACTGTACGTGGCCACGATCTGATAACTTCCAGGCGCCAGCGCCGGAGTGATCGTCGAGGTTCCGCCAGCACCGACAGGTGCGCTGCCAAGTTGTGTTGTGCCCGAGGTAAAGGTGACTGTGCCCGTAGGTGTTCCTGAACCTGCGGTCACCGTGACGGTCGCCGTGATGGTCTCCGGTCCGCCGGCAATTCCGGGGACGGGCGCGGCGATAACCGTGGTTGCGGTTTGCGCCTGCTTGACCAGCTGACTCAACGGCAACGAAACGCTTGGCCCGTTAAAGGAGTCGCCCGGATACGACACAGTGATGCTGTGCGTGCCCATGTTGAGAGTTGCTGTGGTGAAGGTCGCGATGCCCGGATTGCCGCTGAGCGTTCCCGTGCCGATTTGCGTGGCGCCATCGAGAAAACTCACCGTTCCAGTAGGCGCCGTTGCGCCGCTGGGAGGAATGGTCGCGGTAAATGTGACGGAGTTGCCGTAGAACGACGGATTAAGACTTGAGGTGAGGATCGCGGTAGTTGGCGCCTGAACATCCTGATTGAGGTCTGCCGAGGTGCTGCCCTGAATCTGCTTGGCGGCATCGCCGTTATAGATGGCGGTGATTTGATGCACGCCGGCTGTCAGCGTCGAAGTCGCAAACATCGCCACGCCGCCGGCATTGATGGTTTGCGTGCTGAGGAGCACAGCTCCGTCCATGAAGCTGACGGTGCCATCCGGAGTGACGCCCCCGCCGCCGGAGATAGTCACGGTGGCCGTGAAGGTGACGCTCTGGCCGACCGCGGAAGGATTCGCGGTCGAGGTCAAGTTGACAGCGGTTCCTTCAAGAACAGTCTGGTCGAGAGCCGGCGACGAGCTGGTGAAATGCATGGTGTCGCCGTTGTAGGTGGCGACGATGGAGTGCAGGCCGACGGCCAGTGTGGTGGTAGAGAACGTTGCGACTCCCGACGCGTTGACGGCGAGGCCCGTGGCGATTGTTGTTGTAACGCCGCCAAAGGTGTCTGCCAGGCTGACGGTTCCTGTGAGATTGCCGGTTCCGGCTCCAGTGACGACTGTGACCGTGAAGGTGACGCTCTGCCCGAAGCCGGAGGGATTGGGATTGGAGGCCAGGGTCGTGGTGGTGGAGTTCACTGGCTCGGCGGTCCCGACGAGTTCGATGTCGAGGGGCGAATTCGCTGCGACCACGCTGGGCTGCGAGTCTTCGTAGACGTCGATGTTCGGCGTTTCAGTCTGATTATTGGTGAGCGTGGGCGTGGCGGCCGGCGCAAAGACCGCGCCGATGGTGCAGTCTGCATTGACGGCCAGCGATGAAGGATCGGTGCAGGAGTTCGCGACTGCGGAATCAATGGCAGCATTCACCGCGGGAGTGATCGCAGTTAAGTCGAGCGCGGCATTGCCGTCGTTTTCAACGGTCTCGTCCTGGGTTGCAGAGGTGCTGCCCTGGCGAATCGATATGGTGGAATTGACGGTGAAATCGAGCGCGACGAAGTTGCCCTGTATCTCGCGCACGACCATGTTGAGCGTGTCGGCAATATAGAGGTCGCCCACCCCATCGAGATAGAGACCGACCGGCCCGTAGAGCTGGACGCCCTGGAATTGACCGCCGACAAAATCTGTGCCGCAGCCGCTTTGCGCGACTGTAGAGATGAAGCCCGTGGCCGCACTCACCTTGCGGATGGCCACGTTTTGCGTTTCGGCGATGTAGACATTCCCCGCGGCATCCACTGCCACACCCCTGGGCGACCAAACGTCGGCCTGGTTGGCGGCGACCGGAGTGGCCGTGCACAACGTGGCGCCCGCGTTTCCGGTGCCCGCGAATGTGGTGATGGTGCTGGCCGGCGTAATCGCGCCGCCGACAGCCATCACTTCGCGCACGCGCTGGTTGGCGGAGTCGGGAATGTACATGTTGCCCGTGGGGTCGAAGGCCACGGCGTAGGGAAAGTTAAGCCTGGCGGTGATGGCTGTGATTCCGTCGCCGTTATAACCGCCCGTGCCGTTGGGGTTGGTGAAGCCGTTGCCCGCGATGGTCGTGATGACGCCGGTTGCGGCGCTCACTTCGCGAATGCGATGGTTGCTGGTGTCGGCGATGTAGACGTTCGCGGCAGCGTCGAGGGTCACGCCCTGCGGCTGGTCGAGCTCCGCGCTGGTGGCTGCGATTCCGTCGCCGTTGTAGCCGGCCGTGCCGTTGCCCGCGACCGTGGTAATGAAGCCCGTGGCCGCGGTGATCACCCGGATACGGTTGTTGCCGCTGTCGGCGATATAGAGGTTTCCCGCACCGTCAAGCGCGAGGCCGGCAGGATTGCTGATTGTGGCGCTCGCCGCCGGTCCGTTGTCGCCTGTGTAGGATGGGTTCCCGTTGCCGGCGATGGTTGAGATGATTCCTGCGCCGGCACAGGTGGTTCCATGAATGGTGGCACTGGTGGCGCTGGCGCACACCATGCGGATGCGATTGTGAAGGCTGTCGGCGATGTAGAGATTTCCAGCTCCGTCCAACGCGATGCTGCTGGGCAGATAGAGCTCGGCTTGTGTCGCCGGCTGTCCATCATCGACCGATGTGTAGAGACCGCTTTGGCCGGCCACCGGCAACAGGTTGCCGCTGACGAACACGCCCAGGCCTCCGGTTCCCGTTCCGGAGAGGTATGCGGTGCCAAGAACGGCTGGGGCAGTGCCGACTGTGGGCGTTCCAACCAGGACGACTGCTCCGAGACGCAACCCAGGCGTCGCTGGAGTGAACGTGACGGATGCGGTGCAGGTGGCTCCCGGCGCAGCAAGAGTGGCCGATGTGCAGGTCGCCGCACCCGTGCCGGCGGCGAAATCTCCAGATGACGAGCCGAGACTAAGGATTTCTACGCTCGTGACGGTGCCCGCCGTCGACGCCGTGACCGTGACGCTTTGACTGCCCGTGGTTGCGCCGACCGGCTGCGCGCCGAATTGCGCTTGCGCGCCTGCGGATGCAATCAGAAGCGATGCGGCGAGGGCGACGGAGCAGCTTTGTAGCGAACGCCGAATCAGACGGCTACCTGGAGAATGAGTGCGATTGCGATGGTCACCAAAGGTTTCTCGACGTACAAGATTGCGCTTAATGAATTCAGTCTCGGGGGATTTGTTCTCGGGGGGTCCGATCTTGCGTTGCATACACGGCTCCGTTCAGGTCTTTCTCCCACCCGGAATGCTCAATCCGGCGCAATACCAGCGGCCGGAGAGAACGTGGCCGACAGTGGGGCGCTGCCGATATGCAGCCTGTGGAAGCGAGAGTAACGGCGCAGCTTCCGGACCCATTTCGAGAGCGGCGACTTATCGTCTCATAATTACCTTTGTGCATGGATGAAAAGTCGAGGGTAATACAACGATAGTCGTATTCATATCTTTGGTTCTATCAATTGGATTACCTTCGTACTAATTTGAGTTATTTTGGGCGGCTTAGGCACTATTCTCCTGGACTTAGCAGTTACAGGTCATCGTGCTCCACTCAGGTTTGAGTTACTCGCGATCGTGGAACGATGAAGGCGACCGTGAGGACCGTTGACGTTCGGCTGCTGCTTTCCAGTTGAGCCGCAAAACTTGCCTGTGCTAGCCTTGCGCTACTTCCCCGCGGGCGCATGGGGTGCACCCGGACTTCCCGAAGATCTCAATGCGAGGTTCTGACGATGGCAACTGTGTCGCAAAGCGCGACTGTGCGTCCGGCGGTTCATTTCACCGGGCGCGGCGGATTCGTGGACAAGTACTTCTATTTCGCGATGTCGCTGTTGATTGCGGCGATCGTGGTATACGGATTCAGCCATACCGTCGACCAGAATCTGTTTCACGCCGCTCCGCCACGCCCGCTATTGCTGTGGTTTCACGGAGGCGCGTTTTCGGGGTGGGTGCTGTTCTTTATCTTTCAGTCGACGCTGGTGCGCACGCACAACGTGAAGTGGCACATGTTCTTCGGGTGGTTTGGGGCCGCGCTTGCCACGTCAATGGTGGTGTTGGGATTAACCACGGCCGTTGTGATGGCGCGGTTTAATACGGGCACGCTCAAGGAGCCGGGCGCGGACGCATTCCTCATCGTTCCGTTCTTCGACGTGCTTGCGTTCGCGACGTTGTTTGGATTGGCAGTGTGGTGGCGGAAGAGGCCTGAACTGCACCGCCGATTGATCTTCATCGCCACATGCGTGTTGCTCGCGGCTCCCTTTGGGCGATTGCAGTTTCTCGCGGACCACAATCTTTTTTACGCGGGCGTGGACGCGGTGATCCTGCTCGGCGTAGTGCGCGATCTGCTGGTGAGCCGGCGAGTTCACCGGATCTATCTCATCACTCTGCCCATCTTGATCGTGTGCCAGATTGTCGTGGTTCACACTGTGACGAGCGGGTCCGCTTGGTGGTTGAGGATTGCGAACAGGATTCTAGGGTAGCGACTGTAGAATTGCCAAATTGAAGAAGACACAAAGTAAAACCAATTGGGACCGAGTGCTGGCGTTGAAAGAGGACGTGCGCATCCCTTTTGATCCGGATGACGGCCCCTACGATCCGAACGATGCGGAGGCAACGCGTACATTCTTCGCTCTAGCAGATCTAATCCGCGAGAACAGAGTCGTTCGCCGCGGTAAACACGATTCGACTAGAGCAGATTGAGGAACTCATCGACGGTGAGTCCGGCGGTTCGGATCAGTCCTCGCAGCGTGCCCGGGGCAAGTTCCGTATGTTGGGGAACGGTGAGATTGGCGCGAATACCCTGCTTGGTCAAAACCAAGTGGCTCCCAACCTGACCGCGGACCTGCCAACCAGCCTTTTGAAAAGCCTTCGCGGCGTCTTTCCCGAAATGTTCGCTAGTTTCCCCACGCAGTGCCCCTTACTCTCTTCATGGTATGCACAAGTTAGAGGGCAGTCTGCGTGGAAAACCGGGTTGATTCTGTGAACTCTGCAAGTGGGGAAAAGCTTTAGACAGCCACAACAAGAGGAGTCTCGTCGTCCGGGAGCGCTTCGGCCGCCTTCTGATCCTCGGCCCAAAGCCATGCTGTGATGGCCTCTTTGACATTGGCCAGCGCCTCTTGTTCCGTTTTCCCTTGAGAAAAACAGCCGGGCAGAGCGGGGCACTCCGCTACGATCCAGCCTTCCTCGTCTTTCTTCAGGACCACATGGAACATCATGAGACTGACTCCAGTGCGGGCAGGCCGCACATACACATTTATACCTCAATCGGTACTTCTATTCGGGATTCGATAAAGGGACACAGTATCGGGCGCCGCAAAAGGCACATTTAGAATGGACAAGTTATGGGTACCCTGAAAGCTGTGCGCGGGACGCGCGATCTGCTGCCGCTGGAGACGGAGCTGTGGAACCGCATCGAGACGACCGCGCGCCAGGTTTTTGCCCGCTACAACTTCGGGGAGATTCGCACGCCCATTTTTGAAGACACGGCCTTGTTTGCGCGCAGCGTGGGCGAAGAGACCGACATTGTCTCGAAAGAAATGTACACGTGGGAGGATCGCGCGCGCGCGCAGTCAGAGAAGACGCAATCGCTGACGCTGCGGCCTGAGAATACGGCCGGGGTCGTGCGCGCCTACATCGAGCACGGACTGGGCGAGAGCGGGCAGTTGCAGAAGCTCTATTACATTGGCCCACAGTTCCGCAGAGAGCGCCCGCAGAAGGGACGCTACCGGCAGTTCTGGCAGATCGGGGCGGAAGTGATCGGGCCGGCGTCGTCGGGCAGCGAGAGCCCGTTGCGCGACGCGGAAGTTCTGGAGATGCTGGCCGCGCTGCTGGATGAGTTGAAGATTACCGGCTGGACGCTTGAGCTGAATTCGGTGGGCTCGGCGGCGGACCGGGCGAAGTATAACGACGTTCTGCGCGCGGCACTGATTGATGTGGCGCCGAAGATGTGCGGGGATTGCCAGCGGCGGGCCGTGACCAATCCATTGCGCGTGCTGGACTGCAAGGTGCCCGAGGATCAGCCGATCATCGAGGCGCTGCCGAAGATCGGCGACTCGCTCGGCGAAGATTCAAAAACACATTTTGCGGCCGTGATTGCCGCGCTCGACGCGGCGGGCGTGCCTTACATGCTGAATCAGCGGCTGGTGCGCGGGTCTGGACTATTACACGCGGACGACATTCGAGTTCACGCATGGGGGTTTAGGCGCGCAGAACGCGCTGCTCGGCGGCGGACGCTACGACGGATTGAGCGAGGCGATCGGCGGACCGAAGGCGCCGGGGATCGGGTTCGCCATGGGGCTCGACCGGCTGGTGCTGACGCTGCAGGCGCAGGACGCCGCGGGCGCAGCAGTGCCCGCGGGCAAGGTCGATGCGTATATCGCGCCGATCGGCGAGAAGCCTCAACTCTGCTGCCCTTGTTCTGGCGCGCGAGTTGCGCAGAGCAGGACTCCGCGTGGAGTTCGGCGACGGCAGCTTCCGGCTGAAGAAGTCGTTCGAGGCCGCGGACAAGGTTGCACGCAGCATCGTGATCCTGGGCGAGGACGAGGTGAGGTCCGGTATCCTGACGGTGAAGGACTTCAAGACAGGTACACAGGCAAAAGTTCCTCTCGCGGAGCTGGCTGAGTTCCTCAGCAAATAGACAAGGATCTTCCGATGCTGCAAAGAATCGCCTTTCTATCCTTCCTTCTGCTTCCATTAATGAGCGCTGGTCAGCAGGACCATCCAATGCTACCTCCGCGCCTCATTGGTGCCGATATGCCTTTTTACCCCCAGCTTGCGGAAGCGGCTCATATAACCGGGTGGCTTCAGATCCTTGTTACTGTGAAACAGGGAAAGGTCGTTCGAACGGAACTGGTGCATGCGGAGTCAAAGGGTCGGGATGCGCAGATTTGGAAAGACGGCTCTCTGTGGCTCACTAATCCCACCCTCGCCTATCTCAAGACCTGGCGATTTGACTCCGACGTCAACACATCATTCCTCGTGAGGTTCACTTATAAGATTGTGGGCGCGGAGACGGACCAACCCACGACTCCAACTATGGAGGTTCTGCCGTCGCTCGACGTAAATGTCACCGCGCGGCCAGTTAAGCCAGTCGTGGAGTATTAAGAAAAGAAGGGAACATAACTCTTTGCTCGACTTTTTAGGGAATCTCGAACGGACCCACATGTGCGGCGAGTTGCGTGCCGCCGATGCGGGAAAGCAAGTGGTGCTGATGGGCTGGGTGAACCGGCGCCGCGACCACGGCAACCTTATCTTTCTGGATCTGCGCGACCGCACAGGAATTGCGCAGGTGGTGCTGGACCACGACCTGATCCCCGACGGCCATGCGAAGGGGGAGCAGGTTCGGCCGGAGTACGTTGTTGCGGCGGTCGGCAAGGTGCGGCTGCGCTCGCAAGACGCCATCAACCCGAAAATGCCGACGGGCGAGATCGAAATCGAGGCCACGGAAATTCGCGTGCTGAACGATACAAAGCTCGCGCCATTTTCGCCGTCTGAAGAGGCGATCCAGAACGAAGAAGTGAGGCTCAAATATCGTTATATCGATCTGCGCCGGCCTGAGATGCAGCACAACTTCAAGCTGCGGCATGAGATTACGCTGGCCATTCGCGAGAGCCTGAGCAAGCAGGGGTTTCTGGAGATCGAAACGCCGATCCTGACCAAGTCAACGCCTGAGGGGGCGCGCGATTTCCTGGTGCCGAGCCGCGTGCATCCGGGCGAGTTCTACGCGCTGCCGCAGTCGCCGCAAATTTTTAAACAAATTCTCATGATCTCGGGGTTCGATCGGTACTTCCAGATCGCCCGTTGCTTCCGCGATGAGGACCTCCGCGCAGACCGGCAGCTCGAATTCACGCAAGTCGATCTGGAGATGAGCTTCCCTCGGCAGGACACGGTCTTCGGCGTGGTGGAGCAGTTTATGAAAGCGGGGTTCGCGGCGGCGGGAATCGACTTGCCAATTCCGTTTCCGCGCATCACCTACGACGAGTCGATGCGGCAATTCGGGACCGACAAGCCAGACCTGCGGCTGCCGGGACTGACCGACGTGCGGCCGGCGTTCAGTGATGACATGTTGGCCACACTGCAGATCGATCCTGCGCTGCCGGTGGTGGCGTTGCGCATTCCAAGCGTGGGCGAGTTGAGCCGCAAGGAACGCGAGGATAATCATCCGCTCTTCGACCAGAAGAAGGGCGCGAAGTTCATCGACGATTTCAAGCGGCTGGCGAAGAGCTTTCCGGAAGCGGCCACAAAGGTTCGCGAGCTGGTGGGCGCGGCGGACACGGACTTCGTGATCGTGGTGGCCGGCGATCCGGCACATCACATCAAGGCCAGCGATACCAAGTTTCCCGGGCGGCTTTCGGAGCGCGAGATCAACGTGTATGCAGCGGCGGGCAACTTCCGCGCGGAGCTGGCGAAGAAGTATGCGGATCGGCACGGGGCGTTCAAAGTTACGGACGAGGTGGTTGAGAACGCGGCGGCGCGAAGTGCCGAGCTTGAGCTGATTGACGGTAGCAAGGCTTTCAATCCGATGTGGCTCACGGATTTTCCGATGTTCGAGTACGATCTGGCTTCGGCGAAGTGGATGCCCGCACATCATCCGTTCACAGCGCCGATTGAGGCTGATATGGCAAATCTCGTCAGCGATCCAGCGAGCGTCCGCGCGAATTGTTACGACTTGGCGATGAACGGGCTGGAGTTGGGTTCAGGATCGATTCGGATTCACCGCAAGGACGTGCAGCAGCAGATTTTTGCGTCGCTCGGGATTAGCGAGGCGGATGCGAAAGCGAGATTCGGCTTCTTTCTCGACGCGCTGGAATATGGAACGCCTCCGCACGGCGGGATTGCGCTCGGCCTCGATCGTATTGTGATGCTGCTCGCCGGCGCGAGCAACCTGCGCGAAGTGATCACCTTCCCGAAGACGGCGAAAGCGATCGATTTGATGGCGGAGGCGCCGACGACGGTGAGCGAGCAGCAGCTGAAGGAATTGCACATTCGCGTGGCGCTGAAGAGCTAAAAAGGGAACGTCTACGGGCGCTAGGCCTTGTCCAGCTCGGCAAACATCTCGCTGAGGACTACGCGAATCGGTGTTCCCGGAATGGTCAGCTCGCCTGTCAGCACCTCTTCAAGCGCGGCTTCGGCATAGCGATAGACGATGCGGGGCTCCGGATCGATGATCCAGATATTTTCGACGCCGAAAAGCCGGTACTCAGCGGCTTTTGCCTGCATGGCGCGCAGCGTGTCTTCGGGGGACAGGATCTCGATGGCAATCAAAGGCGGTGCGGTCACATAGCGCTCGAATTTTTCTCCCGATGGCACCACAAGAACATCGGGAACCCGAAAACGCCTGGCCTGGGTTTGCGTACGAAGTTCGGGAAAGACTTCGACACGCCATGCTGCTCGATTGATGGCAAATAAGACTGTAAAGAACCGCTGAAGAATGGAGTGCTCTTTCTCGCCCAAGTTCCGCTCCTCGATACGCCCATCGACAAACTCGCGGTCCGGGCTCCAACTGGTGCGCAGGTATTCGCGCACGGTCCAGAGTTCGTCCATGTCCGACAAGGCGGGGTTGGGCAAGGTCGCCATACCCCCTATTATCCTCCAAACCAGCCGCGCCTGCCAGCGGAACTGGCTTCCTTCGCGCTTGGGAGCGGGCTGAGTCTGTGGTATATTTTTTGAGGTGCGGAAGCGATTTTCACCTCCGCCTGAAGTCGCGCGGGAACGTCGATGGCGCGGCTTTTTGAATCCCAAGGACGCGTAGCTCAACTGGCAGAGCATTCGGCTCTTAACCGACAGGTTGTAGGTTCGATTCCTACCGCGTCCACCAGCTTTCCAAACCAAACAAATCAATCTTAAGGTCCTTCGCCCGCCATAGCGGACTCAGGATTTCGCCTCAAGGCTCCCGTCGCATGCGCTCCTCACACCTTGAAGGCGGCTCAAGTTCGATTCCTACCGCGTCCACCACCATTGCATGGAGCAGCCGCTCGCTAGGCGCTCGCAAAACTTCCTAGCGCTGCCAACTTCCTCTAATTGCAAATCAACTTCAAGGCCTTCGTGCGCCAGAGCAGGCAGAGGCAGGGGTTCGCACTGCCGGCAAACTCTCCGCTTTTTGGCCCTTCTACTCATTTCGCGCTTGTTTTGTTGTTTGACAGCGGCGAGAGGCGTCGTCTAATGTACTTTTCCGGAATACGTTTACTGTCCGGCCTGCAACGAACGCCCGAGAACGCCATCAGAGGAAAATCATGACACAAGAATCCACGCATGGAATTCGTCTCAATCGCCGCGAGGCTTTGCTGCTTTCAGCGGCCGCGGGAATGGGAATCGCCCTGGCCCCGGATGCGCACGCGTCCGACAGCGTTAAGACCGGCGTACACCAGGAGCCGGGAAATTGCTCGACGCCCCGCTCCGCCGTCGCCAAGACGCAGTACGGTCCGGTACGCGGATTTCTGGATGGAGGGGTGCTGACATTCAAGGGCATTCCTTACGGCCAGGATACGGGCGGCGAGAACCGCTGGCTGCCGGCGAAGGCTCCGGCGCCGTGGAAGGATGAGTACCCGGCGCTGATTTATGGGGCAAACTGCCCGCAGAATCTCCATCCGTGGACGGCGATCGAGCAGACGTTCCTGCAGGACTGGGACGACGGTTACCAGAACGAGAACATGCTGAAGCTGAACGTGTGGACGCCGAGCCTGACGGGCAAGCGCGCCGTGCTGGTGTATTTCCACGGCGGCGGATACAGCTTTGGATCGTCGTACGAATTGCCGTCGCAGGAGGGCGCGCAGATGGCGCGTCATCACGACGTGGTTTCAGTGACGGTAAATCATCGCCTTAACATTCTGGGGTTCTTTGACGCATCGGAGATCGGCGGTTCCGATTATGAGGACTCGGTGAATGTGGGAATGACCGACCTGGTGGCGTCGCTTGCGCTGGGTTCAGGAGAACATTGCAAACTTCGGCGGCGATCCTGACCGTGTGATGATTTACGGGCAGTCGGGCGGCGGATCGAAGGTGACGACGCTGATGGGCATGCCCTCGGCGGCAGGATTGATCCATCGCGCGTCAGTGCAGTCGGGCGGCGGCGGCAACATTCCGACGAAAGAGCAGCAGCGCGAAGTGGCGCGGCAGTTGATGAAGGATCTCGGCCTGGCGCCGAATGACATCGGAACGTTGCAGAAGATGGAGTGGTCAAAGCTGAATGCGGCCGGAAACGCCGCCGTCGCCAAGATCAATCCTCCCTTCCGGCCCGGGGCTGGATTCTTCTCGGGGCCGGCTCGCGTGGGCTGGTCGCCCACCTTGGACGGCAAGTTGATCAATGTGCGGTCGTTCTTCGATGTTGCACCTGATGTTTCAAAGAACGTGCCTATGCTGCTCGGTTCGGTGAGCGAAGAAGGCAACCAGATGTCTCATAACCCAACCGAAGAACAGTGGCATGCCGACCTCGTCAAAGCATACGGCGAAGACAAGGCCACGGCGCTGGTGGCCGCTTTGAAGAAGACGCATCCGGAAAAGAGCGTCAGGACTCTCTCCTACATGTGCAGCGGCGCGTTTGGATTGAACAGCCTGGCCATGCGGAACAACATTGTGAAGATGGCCAAACTGAAACACGAGCAAAACGGCGCGCCTGCCTATGCGTACTACTTCACGTGGCAATCGCCCATGCTGGATGGCGTTGCCGGCGCGTGGCACACCGCCGAGCTGCAATTCTGCTTCGACAACACCAAGCGCTGCGAACAGGGGACGGGCAACACGCCCGAGGCGCAGGCGCTCGCGAAGAAGATGGCCGAGTCGTGGGCCAATTTTGCCAGGACCGGCAACCCGGGCCAGCCGGGGATCGCGTGGGCGCCCACCGACCCGGACACGAACAAGACGATGGTCTGGGACAACCAGATTCGAATGGTCGACGATCCGGAGGGCGATGCGCGGAAGATCCTGCTGAGCTGAGCCAGCGCGGGCCCAGAACGGCGGTCGGAGCCTGAAATGGGGTATTCTGGAGGGGCGCGCCCGTAGCTCAGCTGGATAGAGCGAACGCCTCCGGAGCGTTAGGTCGGGAGTTCGAATCTCTCCGGGCGCACCATTTCATTGATCGCAGCCGGTTGGGTCTTTCGTTGACTCTGGGCTGATTTTTGAGTATTCTAGAGGTCTTGCGCGGTGTTGCGCCTGTGGTCTGGGTGTGTTCATTCGGACCTTGTTTGATGGAGTTTCTGGCCAGGTTCTGGCGGCTCCAATGGAACAGGCGACCGGCTGCGGGACCAGGGAGAACGCGGTCCGGCGTAGCCAGGGTTCCGATGAGAGCCGACTCCCGCAGCTTCTCACCCGAACAGATTTGTTTGGCAGTGGGTAGGTTTGAACGAGCTATTAGCTTTTGGCTATTAGCCGCTAGCTTTGTCGCGGTTCGGGAAGATCTGGGACTAAAGAATTTCGAGGGAAGCAAAGAGATGTCGACATTTATTCCGAGCGGCAAGGATATCAGCCGCAAATGGTATGTGGTGGACGCGAGCGGGCAGACGCTGGGACGCCTGGCGACCAAGGCCGCGATGATTCTGAGCGGCAAGACGAATCCGCAGTATGTGCCGTACATCGACATGGGCGACCACGTGATTGTGATCAACGCGGAGAAGGTTCGGCTGACGGGTTTGAAGGACCAGACGAAGCTTTACCGGCGCTACACGGGCTTTCCGGGCGGCCTGCGCGAGGAGTCGTTTACGCGGCTCATCAACCGCAAGCCGGAGAAGGTTCTGGAAGAGGCGATCAAGGGCATGCTGCCGAAGAGCAAGATGGGACGCCAGATGGCGACCAAGCTGAAGGTCTATCGCGGCGAGCAGCATCCGCACACGGCGCAGAAGCCGGTGGTTCTTTAAAGCAGGGACCGAGGGAACAAGGGACCAAGAAGCAACGGGACTAGGAAAGACAGAGAGCTAAGAGGAAACGAATGGCAGAGGATCTGGTTCAGTATTACGGGACGGGGCGGCGGAAGTCGGCGATCGCGCGTGTTTTTCTGCGTCCCGGCGCGGGCGAGTGGAAGGTCAACGGCAAAAAGTTCGATGAGTACTTTGTGACCGAGCAGCAGAGGGTGAGCGCCAAGCGGACCCTGGTAGTGGCTGAGCTCGGCGCGAGCTTTGACGTGGTGACCACCGTGCGGGGCGGCGGCGTTGCGGCACAGGCCGACGCGGTGAAAATGGGCATAGCCCGGGCCCTTGTTGAGTTCAACCCTGAGCTGCGCAAGCTGCTCAAGGCCGAAGGATTGATGACTCGCGATGCGCGCCAGAAGGAACGCAAGAAGTACGGCCAGAAGGGCGCGAGAAAGCGGTTCCAGTTCTCGAAGCGCTAAGCGCTTCGAAGTTCGCAGTTCATAGTTCGTAAGTTTCGTAGTTGCGTTTTGCCGGCTGTGAACTACGAACGGTGAACTGAGAACTGGTTTTACCAAATCTCCCGCGCGAGCGGGATAAATCCGGGACACAGAATCAAAAGCCCGGATGCAGTCCACGAAGGAGGACAATTGGCAACTATCACCATGAAGGAACTGCTCGAAGCGGGTGTTCACTTCGGGCATCAGACGAAGCGCTGGAACCCCAAGATGAAGGAATACATCTTCGGGGAGCGCAACGGAATTTACATCATCGATCTGCAAAAGACGCTGAAGCTGTTCAAGGACGCGTCAAAGTTTGTGACCGAGTTGTGCGCGAGCGGCAAGACGATCCTGTTTGTCGGCACCAAGCGCCAGGCGCAGGATGCGGTAGCCGAAGAGGCCACGCGGGCGGGCATGCCCTACATTAACCAGCGCTGGCTGGGCGGCCTCTTGACCAACTGGGTGACGGTGCAGAAATCGGTGAAGCGGCTGCAGGAACTGGATGAGATGGCCACGGATGGCCGCTACGACCTGCTGACCAAGAAAGAAGTGATCAAGCTGGAGCGGGAGCGCAAGCACCTGCAGGCCAACCTGGCCGGCATCAAGAGCATGAAGCGGCTGCCGGACGCGCTGTTCATCGTGGACTCAAACAACGAGCAGATTGCGGTGAAGGAAGCGCGCAAGCTGGGCATCCCGGTGGTTGCGGTGGTGGACACAAACTGCGACCCGACGGTGGTTGATTATGTGATTCCGGGCAACGACGACGCGCTACGCGCAATTCGGCTGTTTACGTCGAAGGTTGCCGACTCGGCCGCCGAGGGCGTGAACATGCTGACCGATAAGGCCTTCACGGAAGAAGCGCCGGCTGAGGCTGCTGCCGCGGCAGAGGGCGAGGGCACGGCGGAAGGCGTGGCGATTTCAGCGGAGAGCGCACCGAGCGAAGAAGTAGACCTGGAAGCGGCGCTGGGCGGGGGAATCCGCAAGGCGCCTGCGGCTGTGGCGGCGCTGCTGGAAGAGGACGAAGTGGCGGCGGAGAGCGCCAAGTAGCGATTCGGCAAGGAAGCACGCACTGAACTCAAAAGAGCGTGGCCGCTTTGGTCGAGTCTTGTTAGACCGTCCGAATGAACGGCGATTCCAGAGTTAGAGTGCCTTTGCAATGTTCTTGCCAGGCCGCCGACTCCCTGATGGTCGCGTCGGCTCGAAGATCGCGGCTTCGGGTTAGAGCAACTCTGGAATCGCTATAGCGCCACGCTTTTCTTATGCCGGAAATTCTCCGGCGCGCAACACGATTGTGAAATCTTAAATTGATCGACAAGGCCGCGTGCGGCCAGGGAAAAAGAGAGATGACGACAGTGACTGAAAAGATTGACGCAAAACAGGTGAAGGAACTGCGCGAGAAGTCGGGCGCGCCGATGGGCGACTGCCTGAAGGCTCTGCAGGAGACCAAGGGCAACATGGAAGAGGCGTTCGTGGTGCTGCGCAAGCGGGGCATGGCCTCGGCGCAGAAGAAGTCGTCGCGCGTGACCAACGAAGGCGCGGTGGGCAGCTACATCCATGCCGGCGGAAAGATTGCCGTGCTGGTGGAGCTGAACTGCGAGAGCGATTTCGTGGCCCGGACCGAGGACTTTCAGGAGTTGCTGAAGGACGTGGCCATGCACATTGCGGCCAGCGATCCGCGCTACGTTAAGCCTGAGGATGTGACCGTTGAGGATCTGGAACGCGAGAAAGAAATCTATCGCGCGCAGGCAGCGGCCACGGGCAAGCCGGCGCCGGTGATCGAGAAGATCGTGGACGGAAAGATGGCGAAGTTCTACGAAGAGGTTTGCCTGCTGGATCAGCCGTTCATCAAGGACCAGGCCATCAGCGTGAAGGAACTGATCGCGCAGAAGGTGGGCAAGCTGGGCGAGAACATCACGGTGCGGCGATTTGCGCGGTTCAAGGTGGGCGCGACGGACTGGACTGTGGCGCAGACCAAGCCGGTGGAAACGGCGGCGGAGTAGGCGCGCAGCGTTTGGCGGATCGCAAGCTGAATCAATATTCCGAACCAAATAGAAGGGGCAGTCCATTGCGGACTGCCCCGTTTTGTTTTGGCCTGGAAGCCGGCTGATTACGGCAGGTAGTAGCGGAGCGAGGTGAAGATCATGTTGTCCGTACCATGCGCGCCGTTGCCGGTGTTGGCTGTGCCGCCCGCGCCAGACCACAGGTCGCGCCGGATGTTTTCATAGGTGAAGCCCTGGCGGAAGCGGCCCTTGGGACCGTTGTAGAAGTTGAACCAGTAGCCAGCCGTGAACTCCTGGACATCCTTGTTGCTGCCGCCGCAGTTGGAGGGAGCGATGGGTGCGCCGCCAGTTGCGCCCACTGTTGGAGTGGTGGGCTCGACCAGGCAGCCCGACATGTTCGCACTACGCGTACCGTAGCCAACCTGAGTGGTCCCGCTGAGTACGTAGTCGCGGTCAAGATAGTCGCCGCCGTAGTTGAAATACGCGTTGAATCTCGGTGTGGGATTCAGCTCGATCGTGCTGAGAGCCGAGAAACCGTGGATGGGAGAGAAGGTTGCATCGGGACGGAGGGTAACGTCGGCGATGGTGGAAGAGCCGTAGCGGCCGACACCCTGGCCCCACAATCCCTTCAGACCAAGGGTGAACTTCTTGGTGCCGAGCGGAGCGCGGAAGCCGGCGCCAAGGCCTGCGCCTATCGCCGTGCTGTTGGTGGGCGTGGCCGTCGTCGGCACCGTGCAGGTGGCCGTTATGGCCGAGCAAGGATAGATGCGGTCGCGGAAGTTGCGCTCGATGCCGAAGATCTCCCAGTGGCCCCAGCCGGGCTCGAAGGCCATCTTCACCACAAAGTCCGGCGTGTAGTTAAAGGAGTAATTGGCCTGATTGTCGTAGAGGCCGCCGCCGGTTCCTGTTGAGCCAAGCAGATAATTGGTCGGCGTGTTCTGGCCAGACGCGTTGAGCGTCTCGGCGTTTTCAACTGAGGCACCCAAGAAAAAGGCCTTGCCGAAATCCTTGGAGACGCGGAAGCTGTACTGCCGCGCCCAGACAAAGCCCGCGGAGTATTGCGCGTCGATCGTCGAAGGCAGGACTTCAGTTCCGCGCGTCAAGCCAGAAGTGGTTTCAGCCACAAGGGACCAGCCCGTGCCGCCCGAGAAATCCCATCCGTTCGTCAACTTTGCATCGCCCCAGATTTGCCGCTGGCGCATGGTGTAGCTGTTCGACTGGTTGTTGTTGGAGGTGGTGCCCGAGCTCAACCAGTCAGCCTCGTAGTAAGCCGTGAGGGTCGCGCTATTCAGCTTGCCGATCGCCTTGAGCGCAATGCGCGACTGGCGGCCAGAACCGAAGAACTCGCTCAACTGCGATGCCTGCGAGTTGGCAAGCGGAACACCGGTCAACGCAGTGTTGATATCGCCGCCCGTGGCGCCCTGACGCCACACTGTTTCACCCGCCACGAAGCTGCCGGCCGGCGAGAGAGTGACGCCCTTGTAATGAAGGACGTCAGGGCTGCTGATTGCCTTTTTGATGCTGGTGGTCTCATCAGAGACCGTAGTGGCGAGCGAAACCGCGTTGGCCTTCAGGTCGCTTACTGTGCTCTGCAGGGTCGAGACGGCCGCGGCATTATCAGTGGCCGACTGCTGCTGTGCTGTGGCGTCTGCCTCAGCCTTGGCTGCTGCTGCCTGCGCATCGGCCGCTGTCTGCTGCGCCTGCTTCAACTGCTCGTCCTTGGTTGCAAGATCAGACTTCAAGCCGTCGATCTCGCCCTGGAACTGCTGCTTCATCTGGTCGATCTGTTCCTGCACCGTGGGACCGGCAGGCGCAGCGGACTTCCTTGCCGCGTGCTTCTTGGCCGGCGGGGTTGAGCCGCTGGTTTGTGCGTAAGAAACAACAAGACCGGCTGCAAGAAATGCAATGGCAGCCGCTTTCACTGTCAATTTCATTTGGGCCTCTCTTTTCCTCATGGAATTGTGTTGGAAGGTGTCAGCGCCCACTTGCAAAGCGGACACAGAACACTTCCGCATCTCGGGCGAATTGATGAATGGTAAAATCTGCGGTATTCCCATCGGCACGAAAAATTAGGGGAGCGGTAAAGAAGGAAGTCTCGCGCCGGCAAAACTCCTTCTGTCGTTACGCATCCCAGCCTCGCAGAGCAAGATTAAGATTTGACGAATTCACACAGAATTCACAGTGGCGAGAAGATGCGGGTCTTGGCGCAAAGAGGATGACAAGAAATTCAATCTCTATTTACAAACGCTTCGCTTTTCTTGCGCGATTCCGCGCGGAATTCCGGCTGAGAGATTGCGGCAGTGTGATAGGGGTGCGTGCATGGCATTGAAGCCATTGCGTTCGCGTGCGGCCGCTAAACAGGCGGACACCTTCCGCGATCGCTCGCAGAGAGATTGAGTTTGCGCTTGACGTCGCGGGCGATTTACCGGCCGGAAGGTTCGCCGCCGGCACTGAGTAAGTTGGCAAAAATCCGATAAGCTCCGGGCACTAACTCGGGGAATTGCCGGTAGAGCGCGAACGCAACATAGATATAGGTTCCTTTGCCGCGGTGCACGACGAGCAGCCCGCCGCGCTGCGGATCCTGGCCGGGGTCGGCGGTCTCGGTGAGCGCGGTGTAGCCTGCGTCCCAGTGTTCGAGGAATCCGTGGCCGCGCTCTTCGAACCATCCGTCAAAATCAGCGGAAGTGATTTTGTTTGGCGAGGTGAGAAGCGAATTGGTGGGACCGAGAAGCTTGACCGGAGCCTGCTCATCGACGACGCGCTCAGGGAAGCGGCCCATGGTGACGGGCAGCGGCGCAGGAAAGGTGTTGCCTTGATACTGCACGACGACCGTTCCTCCGCCTTCAACGAAATGCTCGAGGCGCGATTCGGCGGAGGCGAGCGCGGGACGCGCGGAGTAGGCGCGAATGCCGACGACCAGCACGTTCCATTGCGAAAGGTCGGCGGTGGCAAGCTCGTCGTCTGTGAGGAGTTGCGGCACGATGCCGAGGGCCTCGATGGCCTCGGGAACATGATCGCCGGTTCCCATGACGTAGCCCACACGCAGCCCCGGCTGCACCCTCACATCGATTTTGCGCGTGCGGAGCTCGGCCGGCTTGTACTGGTTGTAGGGAAGCAGGCCCGTATAGCCGATGCTCTGCCAGCCAATCGAATAGCTCTGATCGCCGACGTGCGCGATGGCTTTGATGGCATAGGCGCGAGCGGCAACGTCTCCGGCCGGAGTCACTGAAAACACCAGCGGCTCCGTGTCGCCTGCGGCTTTCAGGTGGAATTCGCGCTGCGTGGGATCAGCGTGCCAGCCCGCCGGCAACTGGAGATCGACCGATCCATCGGCGGCGTGCTCGGCGTGGACCGTGACATGAACCGGCAGCGGTGAGCCGTCAAGTGGAAGAATGCGGGCTTCGGGTTCAACGCGCACACCAACGGCAGGCGTGACTACGAGGGGCTGATAGACGCCGCCAACACCGGTAACGTGCCCCAGCGTCTGAACGACCATGCCGAGACGAATCGGAACGCCTTCGAAAATAAATTCCGCCCAGGCAGAAAGCGGATAGGGCGCGAAAGAGCGCTCGCGCCAGGCCTCGTTCGAAATGTCGTAGATGGGCTGCTCTGTAGTGGGCCGCGTAAAGTAGGGTTCCGTCGGCGCGGCATCGGCCGGAACGCTTACATGAAAGGTCCTGTCAGTCGCGGGCGCGGCGGCGTGCTCCGCGTCGATCGGTCCGCCGGCGGCCTCGATTTTCCAGGACGCACTGTCGCTGCTTTCGAGCCATGAGCGGCTTAGCTCTGCCGCGCCGAGCCCCTGCGCAAGATGCACGCGAACGCTGAACTCCTCACCCGGCCAAACGCTGCGAGCGGTTTCATCGGCAGAAGCACCGCGAAAACCGAGCCCCTGGCCGCCGCCGCCGTTGGTCGTGAACGCAACCAGGTCGAGACCGAGAAGATCTTTAAGCGCAGATTGAAACTGCTCGATCTTTTCGCCGAGTTCGAGTTCGAGGCTTGCCTTGGCCTGCGGGTCCAGGTCGCTTGATTTGACACGCGCGTAGAGATCGAGTGTCTGGCGGTAGATTGGAACGAGATTGTGCGCGGCCGTGACACCGCTCTGATTTTTGCAATCGCTGGTGAATGCGTTGAGGCCGCTTTCGATTTTGCCAAGGCTATCCGTGAGCCACTGCGGCGGCGCGCTGCCGGCGAGGCGGGCCAGGCCTGTGATGCCGGTATCGATGTTGACTTTGGGATTCTGGAAGAGGCTCACGTCATTCTTGGCGCTCCCCGCTTCGGCGGAAGGAGCAACGGCCCAGAGGTGATAGCTCGATGAGTCCGGCCCCATCAGCGCGGGATCGGCGCCTCCATATTGCGACTTCTGCTCACCCCAGCCTTCGCGCGCAATCTGAACATAAGTACGCCCGAGTGCCGCGTCCCATTTGCCGACAGGAACGGTGGCATCGGAAGGAAGAGTGCCCTCGACCCATTGGCCCGTGAGGTAATTGTGAAACCGCGCGGGCGCCCACTTGCCGGTTGCGTAGTCAAGCATCTGGCCGTTGGTGATGGGCGCGAACGGCGTGCGCGAATAGACGGCGAGCGGCTGCCAGGGCTCCAATCCATTTTTCAATTGCTCGGGGAAGACGCTGGGGTCGGCTGCGGCTTTGAAGGCTTCCTGCGCAATTTCGCCGGCCACCTGGTGCTGGCCGTGGCCGTCAGTGACTCCGCCGACGAATGTGGAGACGATAACCTGCGGGCGCACCGTGCGGATGGCAAGAACCGCGTCATAGAGCACGCGATCATGGCCCCACTTTTCAAAAGATTCCTGCTGCGTTTTGGAGAAGCCGAAGTCGACTTCGGTGCCCCAGAGTTGGCGCGCGCCATAATATCGATCGGCTTTGAGCAGCTCGTTGGTGCGAATGAGGCCGAGCGCGTCATAAGACTCGGCGGACATGGCGTTCTGGCCGCCTTCGCCGCGCGTGAACGTGAGCAGCGTGACACGCACCCCCCGGCCGCGCGACAGATAGGTCATCAGCGCACCGTCTTCGTCGTCGGGGTGGGGCACGATGAAGAGCACGCTGGCCGTGGTGCCGAGGCGCTTGAGAGTTTGCTCGAGATCGGCTGCGCCGCGATCTTCAGGCAACGGCAACGCGTTGGCCGTGGGTTCGGGCAACGGAACCAGCGCCAGCTCAGCATCTGTCGAGAGGGGCGGCGCTTGCTGCGCTTTGAGAGGTGCGCGGCCGGCGATGAATAGCAGCGCCGCGCCGAGCGCCAATTGATGCAGTTTGCGGGAAACGGAATCCATCATCGACAGTTTACAAGCTGAAGTGCGGCCGCAGTCGGAAACAAGCAACCGCAGATCCTTCGTCCCCGTCGCTACGCTCAGGGGCCTCAGGATGACACGGCATTGGTAAGAATCATTCTCACCGAAGCGATCAGCGCCAGTCATCGTGTGCGCCGGCCAGGCCTTCGTTGACCACGGCGTCAAAGCCGGTGTTTTTCTTGACGAAGATTTCGCTGAACTGGCGGTCCTGGCGGAGCAGAATGGCCTGCAGGCGCACAAGCTCAAGCAAACCCAGGAACATGGCGATGAGCGCGCGCTCAGAGTGCGTGTGGCTGAGCAGGCGGCGCAGCGCTACGGGCTTGTCTTCCATGGTGAGGCGGCGGGTGAGGAATTGGATCATCTGGCCGACGGTAACGGAATCCTCTTCAACGTTGAGGATGGGGCGATTGCGGGCGCGGTCCAGGATGTCGCGGAAGATGCGGACCAGGTCGGTGGTGTCGGCCGCAATCTCCGGCTCCGCGCCGGCGTCTTCGCGGAACTCGCGCACGCCGGGGTTGCTCCAGGTGTTGGCTTCGAGCATTTGCTTCTCGTGCAGCATTTGCGCGGCGTTCTTGAAGCGCTCGTGCTCGAGCAGGCGATCGACGAGCTCGCGGCGCGGATCCTCTGTTGACTCTTCCGGCCCGACGGGCGCGCGCGGCAAAAGCATTTTGCTCTTGATGTGAATGAGGAGCGCGGCAGTGTAGATAAAGTCACCTGCCACATCCATGTCGCTGGCGCGGAGGCTGTCAACGTAGGCCAGGAACTGCGCGGTGATCTTGGCGATGGGAATGTCGTAGATATCGATGTCCTGCTTGCGAATGAGGTCGAGCAGGAGATCGAGGGGGCCATCGTAGACCTGGTTGACGATGACCGAAAAGGGCGACTGCTCCGCGTCGACGCCACGGGCTTTGAGCGCCGCGGCGACTTTTTCGGCGGTGGTCCGTTCAGGGGTGGGCGGCTCGGCAGCCATCGACTCGGCGGTTAGAGGCGGGTTGAAGGGCAATGCAGGCGCTGATTCCGGCGAGGGCGCGGGGGATGGCTCGGGCTCGATGCCGGCGGTTGGGCTCGGCAGAATCATCGCTGGGCTAGGCGTTTCGGGTGCGGGCAACACCTTGGCAGGCGGATCAGGCTCGGGCTCCGGAGGTTCTTTCGCCGGCGGGGCCGGCTCGTGGGGGTCCTCCGCCGGCGGCGCAGGAGTAGGCTCGGGGGGCTCTTTCACCGCGGGGTGAGTTTCGCGTTCGTCGGATTGTGGGGAAGGCAGTGTCAATTCAATTTCTTCTTCGGCAATTTCATCTTCTGTTTGCGCCAACTCTGCCAAAACGTTTTCTGCTTGTTCGTCGGCCTGCATTGGGGCGACTTCGACCGGCGCGATTTCTGGTTCTGCGTTCTCTTCGGCGGCGGCGGTTAATGCAATCGATTCAACCTCACTGTCAATGTTCTCCGGCTCAGGGCTGCTACTCTCCGGCTCTGGACTGTTTTCCGGTCCGAAGCTGTTGTCAGGTTCGGCACTGCTTTCGACCTCGGCGGGATTCTCGAACCCGGCATCAACCTCGCTCTGACTATTTTCTCGCTCAAACCTGCCTTCGGGCTCGGAGATGTTTTCATGAACAGTGGATTTCTCGGTGTTCGGTTCGACCTCAATGACCTCCGGCTCGGGGTTGCTTTCAGATCTGAGCTCGACTCTTTCGTCCCAAGGCTCAAAGCTGTCCTCAGGCTTGAGATTGCTCTCGGCGCTGAGCACTACTCCTTCGTTCTCCGGCTCGGCGACTACAGCTTCCGAAGTTGGCTGGGAATCGGCTTCAACTTTTCCATTGCGGCGGAAGAGCCCGAATCCGGAGCGGATTCCGCCTAACGCAAAATCGAGCGCCCAACGCCACCACGGGAGTCTTTCTTTCTCCACTTGCACTTTCCTGACCCGTCTTGCCCCTTCGGTTCCCGTGGTTCTTTCTTTTCAATTCGGCGATTCGTTTTTTCGAAGATCGCGTCTGCGTTTCCGCGTTTGTCTCACGCGGGCCGAACCGTCGTCAATGTCATTTGCATGGCTTCGCGCACTTCAATCATGGTCTGCTCGGCGCGGGCTTCGGCGCGCAGCGAGCCGGCCTCGAGAATCTCGATGGCCTGCTTCTCACTCGTGGCGGCGCGACGCTGCTGGATGGGCTCGAGGATTTTCACCAGCGAGTCGGCAGCCCAGCTTTTACATTCGATGCAGCCGATTCCTGCCGAGCGGCAGCCCTCGTAGACTTTGGCCATCGTGCCGGGCGATGAAAAGACTTTGTGCAGATCGCCGACGGGGCACTTGTCTGGGTCGCCAGGATCGGTGCGGCGGACGCGAGCGGGATCGGTGACCATGGTCTTGAGCTTCTGGCGGACGACAGGCTCGGGGTCGCTTAAGAGAATCGTGTTGCCATAGCTCTTGGACATCTTGCGGCCGTCAGTGCCGGGCAGCTTGGGAGACGGCGTGAGCAGGACTTTGGGCTCGGGGAGAACATCGCGGTCTCCCAACTTGTAAAACTGATTGAAGCGCCGGGCGAGCTCGCGGGTAAGCTCCACATGCGCCTGCTGATCCTGGCCCACGGGAACAAAGTCGGGCTGGTAGAGCAGAATGTCGGCGGCCATCAAAACTGGGTAGCCGAGGAATCCGTAAGTGGTCAGATCGCGGTGCGCGAGGTTCTCCTGCATCTCCTTGTAGCTGGGGACGCGCTCAAGCCAGCCGAGCGGCGAAATCATCGCGAGATCGAGGAAAAGCTCATTGTGCTGTTTTACGCGGCTCTGCAAAAAGAGCACGCTGCGCTCGGGGTCGAGGCCGGCGGCGAGATAGTCGAGCATCACCTCGATGGTGTTAGGCACGATGCCGGAGGTGTCGGCGTAGTCGGTGGTGAGGGCGTGCAGGTCGGCGATGAAGAAGTAGCAGTCGTATTGGTTTTGGAGTTTGACCCAGTTGGCGAGGGCGCCCATGTAGTTGCCCAGATGGAGTTTTCCCGTGGGACGCATGCCGCTGAGGACGCGCGGACGGGAGGATGAAGTGGCGGGTTCGGGCATGGGGCGGTCTGATTCCTTCGTGACGCCTTCGGCGGCGTCCTTGCGGCGGCCAGAAAAAGACGGCCGTCTCAATCAAAAAAGTGCTAAAAGGCCTCATTCCATTGTGCGGAGGATTCGGTGTGGGAGCGATAGACAAAGGCCTTGGAAATCGCGGTCCTAGGGTCTGTGGGCCAACGAGGCGAGCGGGAGATGTGGGGCATGTTGGGGCGAACGAGCCTTCGGAAACCGGATGGCTCCTAGAATCGCCCATCGCTAAGGATTGAGAAGATCAGGCCAATCGAGGGACCGACGAGCAGCCTGAGGAGGAAGCTGCCGACGACGATCATGAGGATCAGGCCGATCCAGCCGCCGATGCGGTCATATTGCTGGACCAGGTTATAGGGCAGCATGTTGCGCACGAAGTGGCTGCCATCAAGCGGCGGAATGGGCAGGAGATTAAAGAAGAAAAGCGACAGGTTGACTTCAATCGCCAGAAGGGCCAGCAGGACCAATGGTTGCAATCCGCTGCCGAAGGCCAGGGCGCCGGAAAGATTCGCGCGCACCAGCCCGCGCCCGCCCGGAACGGCGATGCAAACGACGGCGAGAGCCGCAAAAGCTACGCCCACCAGAATGAGATTGGAGACCGGTCCGGCTAGGGTGACGAGGTTGTCGTCGCGGACAATTTTCTTGAAGTTGCGCGTGATGACCGGGGTGGGCTTGGCCCAGCCAATGAGGAATCCGCTAAAGAAAGAGAATCCAACGAACGGGCCAAAGATGGCCAGCGCCGGAATCAGCAGCGTTCCGATCGGATCGACATGATACATGGGATTGAGGGTGATGCGCCCTTGCAAACGCGCCGTCTGGTCGCCGAGGCGCGAGGCCATCCAGGCATGCGCGCACTCATGAAAACTGAGAGAGAAGAGCAGCAGAACAAACTCGAAGATGCCGATGACGAAGGCGGTGGACACGAAGCAATTTCTCCCGGCGCAAGACTCAGCGTAGCACGGTGAGGCGCGGCCAAGCCGCGCTCGCGGGGCGGTCGTCGCCGGCTCAGCTTTCGATGTACTCCCAGAAGGAATCGGCGAGATCGGCGCCGAGTTCGTTGGTCATGCGGCGGGCGGCGCGCTCCACTTCTTCCATGAGTCCGTGCAGGTAATCGCGCGAACGGGAGACGGCCGCCACACCGAGCGTGGCCGATTGCCAGACGACGGCTTCGTCCAGTTCCGCGACCGAGACATTAAAACCCTGCCGCAACTGGTCTTTCATCGAGCGAACCACCTGCCGCCTGTCTTTGAGCGACTGGGCGTGCTCGATGCGAATCTCGAGGGTGAGTTGCGCTACCGGCATACGGGTTAGGAATTGTCACGGACAGTGTAAGGCGGGTTTGGGCGGGCGGAGCAAGTATTTTCTTGCCGGGCAAATGGACTTTGACGCCTTCTCGCTTCCCCATCCGCGCCATTGCCCCGCGCTCGATACCAGGTAATGCTGTCATCCTGAGGCGAAGCCGAAGGATGACATCGATGTGATCTGAGCATGGTCGATAAACAAATGAGCTAGGCTACTTCACTCCGCGAACTTCGCCAGCTGCTCGGCCGACGGCTTGGGCGTGAACAAGCTGACCAGCACCAGTGAGGCGACCGCCGTAATCAGCGCGGGAAAGATGGCGTCGCGTTGCGCGAGGATGGGCGGAAATAAAGTTCGCACGCCGGGCGCGTCCCACACTAGAGTGACGACAGTTCCGGAGGCGATGGCCGCGACCGCGCCCCAGGCCGTGGCGCGCTTTGAATAAAAAGCAGCCAGGACGACCGGCGTGACGGCAGCTGAGTAAATGGTGTAGGCGTAGAGCATCTTGGCAAGAATGCTGGGCGCGTAGATGGCCTGGTAGAGCGCCCAAATGCCGAGCAGCACCACGGCGAGACGAGAAACGATCAGCACGCGCTTGTTCGACGCGCCCGGAGCCATGTAGCGCACGAAGACGTCTTCAATGAGATTCGAGGCCGGGGAAAAGAGGTAATTGGAGGCCGTGGAAATGACCTTGGCGAAGACCGCGCCGAGCAGCAGCGCGCCCATCAGTGCCGGTAGCCCGTGCCGCGCAGTGTAAGGAATGATCTCGTAGGGCTGAGCGGCGACTTCTCCCGTTTTGTAGAGCGCCGAGCCAAAGACGGCGATGGCAACGATCAGCGTTTCAAGCAGCACGGTGCCCACAATCCAGCCCATCACAGAGACCCGCGCGTCGCGCTCCGATTTTGCCGAGAAGAATTTCTGATACATGACCTGGTTGCCGAGCATAAGCAGCATGGTCGGCACCAGAAACTCCATGGCCTGTATGAACGTAAGGTTGCCGAGCACCTGAAAGTGAGTTGGCGGCAGCGCGGCGTGCAGGCCGGCCCATCCGCCTGCCTTGAAAAACAGCATGGGCGTGGCAATGATGCAGATGACGGTGACCATGGAGCCGATGGCCACATCCATATAGGCAACCGACGACATGCCCGCCAGGGCGGTGGTGATGATGACGAAAGCGGCAATGATGTAGGTGCCCAGTTCCGGGGTCACTGTGCTGGGGAAAATGAGATGCAGAACGTTGCCGCCGCCTTTGAATTGGTAACTGGTGATGGCCACGTAGGCGAATAGGATGGCGATGGTCCCGAGGACGCGCGCCGGCTGGTTGTAGCGCGCCTCGAGAAGGTCAGGCAGCGTGAACTGGGCAAACTTGCGCGCGCGCGGCGCAATAAAGTAGATGAGCACCAGGCCGAGCCAGCCGCCGGCGGGCAACCAAAGGGCCGCGAATCCGTTTTTGTAGGCGTTCTCAGCGCCGGCAAACAGCGAGCCCGCGCCGATCCACGATGTGAGCAGCGTGAGGACGAGAACGATGGCGGGAAGCGAGCGGCCAGCGACCAGGTAATCGGCCTTGGTTTTGACCCCGATGGCGCGGTAGATGGCCACTGCCAGCAGCGCGGCGGCAATGACAACCAGAACAACGATATAGAGCGTAGACAACAAGAAGCTTCCTCGACACGCTTAGACCGATTCCTGAGTTAATGTAGCCTGTTCAGAAGCGGTGCAGGGTGGCTCTTTCTTGGCGAAAGATCCACTTGGGTGCAATCGCTTCGGGATACCGTAACTCCGGAACCGGTGGAATCGGCGCGGTTTGAGATTGAATGCAGTGTACCGGATTGCGCGGCAGGTATCTCCCAAGACAACCGCTGCATCAAAAGTAATGCTGCGACGGTTGACGCGCCGCACGACTGGCGCTACTCTCGCAATACCGGATTTGGTACGCGACTCCAACTCGCGGATGCACAAGGCGGCCAGGAATATGGACCTGGGTTTGCCTCGCGCCGTCTGGTTCCCTCCGAAACTTGCCGTTTACCCTTACGTGTCCTGCTTTGGCGCGCCTTGCCGGAGCGAGTGCCTGCGCGTTTGGCCGCGGAAACGGCCGACGCTCGAGACCGCGACTTCGATCAACGTGGCGCCAATCGCCGATAACTTATCTGATAACCCTTCGGCAGCAGCCCCAAGGCACCGCTGCCGGAAAAACTTAACCCATCGTCCTGGAGGACATAGAAACCTTTGAAGATCGCCCTTGAGATTACGCCGAATCTTGAGCCCCTGTTCGGGACCCGCGATGAAAACCTGAGACTGATGGAAGACTCGCTTGGCGTGCGCATCGATTTGCGCTCCGACGCCGTGCACGTGGAAGGAGCGGAAGAAAGCGTGGCGCGCGTGCGACGCATCTTTGAGGATTTTGAGGCCCTGCGCCGCCAAGGGATTCATCCGCACAATGGCGAGCTGAACGGAATGCTGCGGCTCGTGGTAGCTGACCAGGCGGCGACGCTGCGCTCTGTGGCCGAGGCCGGCAAGCAGCGGTCCGTGGGGATCAAGCGCACGGTGCAGCCGCGCTCGCTGAACCAGCGGCGCTACGTTGAGGCCATCGAGCAAAATGACATGGTGTTCAGCGTGGGCCCGGCCGGCACGGGCAAAACGTATCTTGCGGTGGCGATGGCCGTGGCGGCCTTCAACGCCAAGCGCATGGGCCGGATTGTGCTGGTGCGGCCGGCGGTGGAAGCGGGCGAGCGGCTGGGCTTTTTGCCCGGCACTTTGCAGGAAAAGGTGGATCCCTACCTGCGTCCGCTTTACGACGCGCTCTACGACCTGCTCGATCCGGACCGCGTGGACAAAATGCTCGAAAAGAACATCATTGAAGTTGCGCCGCTGGCGTTTATGCGCGGGCGCACGCTGAACGATGCATTCATCATCATGGACGAGGCGCAGAACACCACCGTCGAGCAAATGAAGATGTTCCTGACGCGCATGGGCAACAACTCGAAGGCGGTGATTACGGGCGACATTACGCAGATCGATTTGCCGAACCCGCGCAAGTCCGGGCTGCTGGATGCGATCAACGTGCTGAACGGCGTGGAGGGGATTGCCTTCTGCCACTTCGACGACGGCGATGTGGTGCGCCATCCGCTGGTGCAGCGCGTGGTGCGCGCGTATGAAAGTGCGAAACCGCGGCAGCAGGAACTACCGCTCACCATGGGCGATGCGATTCAGGTGGGCGCCCAAGAGAGCGAAGAACGGCCGGAGGGGCAGGCGAAGCAGACGGCGAAGCCGCAATAGGCAGCCTCTGCGCGAATTCTTGAAGGTCGGACGTCCCGAGCCGCCGTTTCAATAAATAAACGGAATCAGCTTGCGGGTCCGCCGCGCATATTCGTCGAAGGCCGTGCCGTAGTGGTCGCGCAGATGAGAATCGAGCACCGGAATATTGACGAATACAAAACCGGCAAGCATGAGGAGCGGAACGACCGCCGTAACCCAGGCGCCGGAAATCAGGCAAAGGCCGGAGAACGAAAGCAGATCGCCGAAGTAGTTCGGATGCCGCGAGTACCGGAACAGCCCCTCGGTGTAGAGGCGGCCGCGATTTTCAGGGCGCTGTTTCCAGGCGTGCCGCGCGTACTCCGCATAGGAGTTCATCCACGATCCGACGGCGAATAGAGCAGGGCCGACGAAGCCTGCCGCGTGGAAAGCAACTGGATTCATCCCGCCCGCAATCCCCAGCAGGGCCACGATGCAAAAGACCCACGGAGCAATCGTGAAAACTTCGCTCCAGCCTATGCCCCGCTTCAGGAAGACAAACTCCGTGAAGAGAATCCTGACGTAATAAATGCAGAATCCTGTTAAGAGACAAATCCTCCGGATGGAGTCACCGGCAGCCCAAGCCCGGCCGAACCATCCGCCGACGACTGCGATTCCGCCTCCGAACAGGAGCCACCAAGCGAGGGCAACCCAAGCGAGGTTCAATGCCGCCAGGGTGAGCCGCTGTGCCTTGGAGGGATCGCGCAGCTCGTACATGCTCTGCTGAAGTTTCTGCTTGTTCACGCGATGGCCTCCATCGTCTACGGCCTACCAAGCTGCCCCGCATCACCGCCATAGCGCTGGAGCAAAATTTCAACGGCGCGTTCCGGACAGTTCCATGTGGCAATCACTTTTGCGAACTCGGCGGCCTTCTCTTTGGCTTGGTCATCATGCAGCAGCTTTTGGATTGCGGCCTGGACTTGCCGCGACGGGTTCCGTGATTTGCCAACACGAATCGCGAAGCCGAGGCGCTCGAGACACGCGAGATTTGCCACCTGCTCCATCTGCATGCCCACGCCGACGACCGGTTTGCCCGCGAGCGCGGCGGCCATCACCGTTCCCACACCTCCGTGGATGACGGCGAGATCGGCCATTTTGTTTACTTGAACCGCAGGCACCCAGTCTGTGACCAGGACGTTGGCTGGAATGCGCACTCCGGAGATTTGCGCGAGCAGAAACTTGATGGGAGCAATCACACGATAGGGAGTGCCGGCAAAGCTCTCGAGAATCCTGGCGACGATTTCCGGTGTGCCGGAACTGCCCATGGCGAAGTAGATCAGCGGCCTGTCCCTCGGAATCGCTGTGATTTCAGCGGGAATGCGAAACTCGTCCTGCGGAACGAGCGGGCCGATAAAGGCGTGGTTGGGCGGCAGATTAATCCCGGAGAATTCGGGCGGCTCGGCGACCAGCGCGAAGTCTCCGCGCCAGAATTCGAAGATCGACTGATAGCCTTGAACGCCGAAATGCTTGGCAGTGCGATTGATGCCGTTGAGGAATCCGTACCCGATCCAGAAATTGATAAAGAGCAGGATCAGCCAGTCGGCGATTGCTCTGACGGCTGCCGGGCGGAATTTGTCCGTCATGCCGGCGCCGTGGCAGAAGAACTCCGGCAGCCAGGTGGATTGCACCACCCAGACAAGAGGGACCTGAAGAACGCGGCATGTAACCGGGATGGTGACGTAGGAACCGGTGACTGCTGCGACCGGTTGAAGAGCCTTGAGGCAGGCAACTTCGCTGTTGACGCGCGCGACGAGCTCTGCATCGGTGAAGGCGGGAGTAAACTTTTCGCCGCGATCGACTTTGGCGATGAGCTCGATCTTCTCTTTGGTCAATCGGGGTTCAAGGCACGTGAGGGCGAAGCCATGCTTCTCAATCATCGGCTCAAAGTCGCCGCCGTCGGAGATGAACTGAATATCAAACACCTGGCTGGCCACGGGATGACGTGCAACGGCCTTGGCGATCTCAACCATGCGGCTGGTTTCGGCCAGGTTATACGCGCAAGGCGCGAAGAGCAGAGTTCGCTTTGTCATGGTTAGGTCTCGGCGCGGAATCGCGGCATCGAATCTGGAACCTGCAGGTCGTGCGCGAACCGGCCCGGGAATTTGCAGGGCCAGTGTAACAGCGTCGCGTTGCAGAGGATAGAATCGAAGTCATCGCGGAGCCGTGCACTTTGCGGCGCCCAGCACGATGATCCTTCTCGACCCAGAATTGGAGCCTGACTCAACATTGGCGGCCGCCAATGCGAAGGGACCCGTTGCGCCTGAATTCGGGAAGAGTCTCCGCATACCAACAACGCGCACGCTGGGGCGGTACCTCAAAGAAGCCCAAGCTGCCGTTGGCCTCAGTGGCCAGGTGACGGTGCTGCTCACGACTGACGTAACGATCCGCGACCTGAATCGGCGGTTCCGCGGCAAGGATGAAGCGACGGACGTACTCTCATTCCCCTCGAAACCACTCCAAAACACAAAGCCCGCGGAGCGGGTTGCAGGCGATGTGGCCATCAGCGTGGAGACGGCGAGGAAGCAGGCGTCCGAGCAGGGGCACGCGCTGGGATTTGAGCTGCGGGTGCTGATTCTTCACGGCTTGCTGCATCTGGCGGGCTACGACCATGAAACCGACGCCGGCAGGATGGAGCGGCGGGAACGCCAACTGCGCGCGAAGCTTGGATTGCCGTCGGGACTGATTGAGCGGACGAGGCCCGAACGTGCGGGGCCCAAGCGCACGAAGACGCGGAGGCGCAAGCCATGACTCCGCTTGAAATTGTCGCGCTGGTTGCCCTGATCGTGGTGGCCACGCTGGCCTCATACATTCAGCGCGTCTACTCCGAGTTCGGCAAGATCCTGAGCCGCGAGGTGCAGGAGAATCTTGACGCGTGGGAGGTGCGCATCGAGCCGCATCTTGGCCTGAGCCGCGAACATGCGGCGCTGTGCGCCTCGGTGCTGAAGCAGCTTGCGCTCGGCGTGATCGCGCTTGGTTTCGGCGCGCTGCTGTTCATTCGGCCCACGCACCCAGGGCCGCCCAACACTCTCGAGATTGCGCAGGCCGTTCTGGCCGTGGTGCTGGTGGTCGTGTTCGCCTACCAGCTCGTTCCTTCCCTGCTCTTCAATCGCACGCGCGGGCTGTGGGTGGCGCACCTGCTTTGGCTCATCCGCTTGCTGTTGTGGCTGGTTACGCCGGTCACTGTTTTTATCCGGTTCTTTTTTTCGATTGCCGCGCTGGCCGAGGCGCCCACCGGCCCCGAGGAGGAAGCAGACGCGCCCGATGTTGAGGCGCTGATCGAGGCCGGCGAGGAAGAAGGCATCCTCGAGCAGAGCGACCGTGAGCTGGTGCGCTCGGCGGTTGAATTCGGCGACATGCTGGTACGCGAATTAATGACGCCGCGGCCGGAGGTCTTTGCTGTTCCCGAAACGACTACGATCGAGCATTTTCTCGAGATGCTGCGGATTCAGAATTACTCGCGCGTGCCTGTTTACTCCGGCTCGCTCGACAACATCAAGGGACTCGCGTTCGCCCACGACCTGTTGCAGATTACAGACGACGAAGCGCGCACGCGAACGGTTGCGACGATCTTGCATGCGGCGGCATTTGTGCCGGAGACCAAGCGCGGCTACGAGCTGCTGCGCGAGATGCAACGCGAAAAGCAGCACATGCGCATCGTGATCGACGAGTACGGCGCGGTGGCGGGCCTGGTGACGATTGAGGATCTGCTGGAACAGATTGTGGGCAACATTCGTGACGAGCACGAGATCGACACGCAGATTGAGGAACCGCAGCGAGAGCCTTCCGGGTCGTGGCTCATTCCCGGCAGCTTTCCCGCGGATCAGCTTGGCGACATCATTGGCGAGCCGGTGGAGTTGGACCAGGACTATGAAGCGACGACGGTCGGCGGCCTGGTGAGCGAGATTGCAGGAAGAATCCCCAAAGCCGGCGAGGTGGTCCTTCTCGAGCCGCTCGACTTGCGCGTGGAGATCGTGGCTTCAACGGGCAGGCTCGTGGAACGTGTGCGGGTGTTTCCGCCGACGGCACGGCTGCCGTTTCCCAAGGAGACCTGAACAAGCTAGCGAATCAAACCTTTGAGAATAGCCGCCCTTCCACTGATTCGCACGTCGCTGTGCGGCAGGCGCCTGCCCCGCTCAAAGACTGCCATGCTGTCATAGAAATGCATCGATAATGTGGAACGGGTGAACTCGGTCGCTGGAAGAGCGTCCCTGCTCCCCTCAGCATTCAATTCATCGATGAGCCCCTTCGAAACCTCAATGAAAGTTCCCTCGCGTTTCAGACCGCCTCCAAACTCATCCCAGTAGGCTGTGTGAAGGTCCTCCACCAGATAGACGCCATTGGGCGAGGTCCGCGGATAAAGGAAACGAAACGTCTCCACAACGTCCTTCATCTGGTGGCTGCCGTCGTCGAGGACGATATCGGGCGTCCCGAATTCCGTGATGACGTCGTTCAAGAAACTCGTATCGGACTGGCTGCCGATGCGAATTTCGATCTGATCTTCCTCAAAGGTTTTACATTCCGGGTTGATGTCGATTCCAACGATGAGCGCGTGGGGACCCAGGTATCGTTTCCACATCTGCGCCGATCCGCCGCGGCCGCATCCGATCTCAAGGAAAATCACGGGACGGTTGACGAACCTGCTGAAGTGGGCCTCGTAGACGGGGAAATAGTGCTTCCACTTGTGTATCGTTCGCTGCTTGTTATTGAGAAACTCGGACCACAGAGTCAATTGATCCTCGCTTTCGTCCACGCGGTATGAGGCTTCCAGGACGCGGTCGTTTCTTACTCAGCCATACCGAGTTTTCTGCAACGCTCAATGAAATTAAACCATGCGCGCCCTGACCTCGGCTGTCCGCACTCGATCCATTCGAGGTTCACTTCAGGTGTTGTTGAGCACTGCGCCGCCCACCAAAAACGATAGCTGAGCATATTGTTTAGAATCCAAATGACAATTGATCGGGCGGAGGAGCAAGTGGCCAACGGTATTCTTACACGTCGTGAGTTTGTGCGCGCAACGGCTGGAGCGGCGGCGATCGGCGCGGCATCGCGCGCAATTGTAGCGGGCGTCGCGGAAACTCCGGTCCGGCGAATCCACGTATGGGAGAAGCAGGAAATTGTGCTTACGTCGGAGCGCAGTTTTGAAAATCCATACACGGATGTGACGGTCTGGGTCGAGCTGACCGGGCCCGGCTTTAATAAGCGCGTGTACGGCTTTTGGAACGGCGGGAATGAATTCTGCGTGCGCGTTGTAGCGACAACGCCGGGCGCGTGGCGCTGGCGCAGCGGCTCAGATCCTGCTGTCGCAGGACTCGAGGGAAAGAGCGGCACGTTCGAAGCTATCGAGTGGACGGAGACTGAAAAGGAGCAAAACCCGTTGCGCCGCGGATTTCTTCGCCCCACTTCGAACAACCATGCACTTGAGGCTGCGGACGGCACTCCGTTCTTCGTGGTCGGCGATACGTGGTACTCCGTCGGCACTAATCGCTATCGCTGGTACGACGACGATCAGGAGCGGCCCATCGGTCCGACGGCGGGCTTCAAGGATTACGTTCGCTTCCGCAAGGCGCAGGGTTACAACTGGGTCAACGTGATCGCCGCGTTTCCCAACTGGGAGACCGACGGGCTGCCTTATCACATCGTGATGAACGATGCGGAGAAGACAACCGTTCGTTCGGCGTGGCTCGAGTTCGGCACCGGAAGCGCGAAGAACATGGACAACGAAGGCGGGCGGCCTTTCGTGTTTCCGGGGAGAGTCCCCGGCTACGAGAATGTGTTCCCTGATGTCGACCGCGTGAACCCCGAATACTTCAAGGCCATCGACCGCAAGATCGATTATTTGAATGCGAACGGATTTGTTGCGTTCATCGAGGTGTCGCGTCGCGATGCCAGCGAATTATGGAAAAAGTATTACTCATGGCCCGAATCTTACTCTCGGTTCATTCAGTACATCTGGTCAAGATACCAGGCGAATAACACCGTGCTCAGTCCGATTCATCTGGACATTATTCAGGAAAGCATCACGGTGCCGGATTTCATGAATGCCATCGACCTGGTGATGAAGAGGTACGGGCCGCCGCCGTTCGGCACGCTGCTCTCGGCGAACGCGAATCCATCGACGCTGGTGAATTGGGGCGAGAACTCGTGGGTTACGCTACACCAGATCGGCAACAAGCGCGAGCACGAATACTACTGGTACCTGACGGAGATTTATCGTGACGCGCATCCGCATCCCGCACTGAACGGCGAACCCTATTACGCGGGATACTTTGACGCCCGCGGCGTCCCGGGTGGCTACCAATACGGCGCCAAGGGTGGCACGGCGCAGGACGACCAGTTTGTGCGCTCGGCGATGTACGGAAGTTTTTTGTCGGGCGGGATCGCGGGCCATGTCTATGGCGCAGAGGGAATCTGGGGCGCGGACATCGAGCCCTCTGCACCAACAAAGATGTGGGATGCGTTCCAGTGGAAATCCGGCGCGCAGATGAGGCACCTGCGGACATTTGCGTATTCAATCGGCAAGCGCTACCAGGAACTTATGCCGGATGCGGGTTACGTGGCGCCAAATGCCACGCCAGTCTTAAAGGGCTACGAAGGATGGGCCTACGCGGCAAGAACGCCGGACCAGAATATTTTTCTGGTCTATTTTGAGAAAGGCTGCCCGAAGAGCCTGGTGCGCGGCGCGCGCGTGATGAGCCTGTATCGCGCGCAGTGGTTCGATCCGCGCGAGGGCACATGGTCCGATGTGGGCGACGGAGTTGCGAAGGCGAATAGCATCGGAGAGATCGAGTTGCCGGATTTTCCTTCGGATATGGATTGGGGATTGAGTCTTGTGTACCAAGGTCCCGCGCCAATGCCGAAGCATTTTTGAAGCAGAGATCCGTCCTTGGGCAAATATGGTTCCTGATCTTCGAGTTGTAACATGGAGCCATGCTGGGAAAGGCAATCACGGGCTTTCTGCAATTATGCGCGGTCCTCGCCCTCCTGCTCTTCCTGCCTGCATGGACGTTGCACTACTGGCAGGCATGGACCTATCTGGCCATCTTCTTAGGTTCATCCCTGCTGATTTCGATTGATTTGTGGCTGCGGGATCGACCGCTTCTGGAGCGGCGATTGAAGGCTGGCCCTGGGTCGGAGGGGCGAAAAAGTCAGAATTGGATCCAGGTGCTGGCATCATTCTGTTTTGCGGCCTTGTTGGTGATTCCAGCACTCGACCATCGCTTCGGCTGGTCCAGGGTCCCTGTGGCCCTGATAATGATTGGCAATTTGCTGGTGGCTGTTGGTTTTCTTATCGTCTATCTGGTATTTCGCGCGAACAGTTTTACGGCCGGAACCATCGAAGTCGCACACGAGCAGACCGTCATCTCCACCGGGCCCTACGCCGTGATTCGCCATCCGATGTACTCAGGCGCCTTAATTCTTCTTCTCGGAACCCCTTTAGCGCTGGATTCGTTTTGGGGACTCCTGGCGCTGATTCCGATGACGGCGGCGCTTGCCGCGCGCCTGCTCGATGAGGAAAAGCTCCTGGCCAGTGAGCTCCCCGGTTACACAGAATATTGCCGGAAAGTGCGGTTTCACCTGGTGCCATTCGTTTGGTGAAAGTGTGCTGATTTCCGGACGGTGAAATCCTTCTAGGTAGAGCGGGCCTTCCACGCGCGCCACTCGTCTGCCGTAATCTCCCAGGTCTCCGAGGGAAGGCGGCCGGAGACGTAGTCACTTTCAGCGACGGCGACCAGGCGCATCCCTTGCTGCTCGGAGATGCGGCGCGAGGCGGTGTTAGCGACGGCTTTTGCAACGCGCAGCACAGGGAATTGAAGTTCATCAAACCAGAAATCATTCGCCCAGATGCAGGCTTCGCTCATCAGGCCTTGGCCCTGCCACTCAAGGCCAAGCCAGAATCCGCGATTGTGCTCGTCGCCGCGCCGCAGGTCGAGCAAGCCGATGATCTGTTGAGGCGCTGATTTCAGGCGCAGGGTCCACGTCCATTGGTCGCCGCGCTCGATCGCAGGCAGCGCCTTGTCGCGGATGAATGTGATCGCTCCGTCGTCGGGATAAGGCCACGGGACGATTTTCTGAAGATGGCGCACGATCTTCCAATGCGGAAAGAGCTGCTGGATCTGCGGCGCGTCGGCCAGAGCGAGTGGGCGCAGAATCAGCCGCTTTGTTTCGCTCTCGGGCACCATGCGGCGATGATACCAGCGATCGAGAGCGAGACATTTTGCAGAAAAGAGCGGGGTGCTTCGATCCCCGCCCTTCACTGCTGAAAATCGGCGTAGCCGCGCCGCTGTTGGGCTTGCAAGATCAGAATCCTTTGCGACTCTGATCGCGGATGGCCTTGATTTCGGCCGCGGGAATGTGCAGGAATTCCAGAAACTCCTGGTGCTCGTCGGGCGCCGAACGCTCAAACTCCGCGTGCCAGCGGTGCATCTGATCGTCACTGAGGCCGCAGCCCTTCATGATAGAAACCCATTTCTGTTTGGTAATCATTTTCCCTCTCCTTAGACTTCCGTGGCTCAGCAGTTTAAGGATCGCCGCCTGATGATCGCGGAGAGCCCTGATTTCGCCGTCGAGCTCCATGAGCCGCCGTTGCAGCACGCTTGCCGCATCGCCGGCAGAACGATTCTGGATGGCCCGAATGTCGGCCAGCCTGAGGCCCGCGTCGCGATAGGCGCGAATCTCAAGCAAACGCTCGAGGTCGCGCTCTCCGTAGCAGCGGTAGTTCCCGTTGCTGCGTTGGGGCGCGCGCATGAGCCCGATGGATTCGTAATACAGGAGCGCGGTTCGGCTTAGACCGGCCCGCCGGGCGAGTTTGCTTACCGTCCACATGGTCTACTCCAAGGGTCAACCCTATAGTTATAGACAGGTCAAGCAGTTTTTTGAAGAATTCCCAAAACAATTTGAGAGACTGGGAAGCTAAGGGAGCGAAGTGGCGAGGCAAGCAACAGGAGGAGTAAGCGGGAAACGACGCAGCCGGCGGGAGAGCTTCGGCTTGTCGCCGGAAAATCTGCGTACGTTGCGTGCATTGAAGACGCCGGCGAAGATTCAGAAGTTCATCGACGCGCTTGAGTACCAATATGCCGACACGGCGTGGTCGCCTGCGCGCGTGCTCCGCGAGCGCAAGGGGCACTGCCTGGAGGGAGCGCTGTTGGCTGCAGCCGCACTGCGCGTTAACGGGCACCCGCCGCTGGTGATGGATCTGGAATCTGTGCGGGACGACGATCACGTGGTGGCTCTTTATCGCGAACGCGGCCTGTGGGGAGGCATTGCGAAGTCGAACTTCGCGGGACTGCGGTTTCGCGCTCCCATTTATCGCACCTTGCGTGAGCTGGCGCTGAGCTACTTTGAGAACTACTACAACCTGCGCGGCGAACGGACGCTTGCGATCCTATTCGAGGCCGGTGAATCTGGCTCGACTAGACAGTCAGCATTGGATGACCGACGAGGACGATGTGTGGTGCGTGCCGGAGCTGCTGATCGCTGCGCGGCACTACGCGCTCTTCCCCGACAAGGTGGCACGCGCGCTGCCGCGACTCGACCGCCGCAGCTATGAGGCGGGAATGCACGGGCGGGTGAAGCACTGAAGACAGTTCGCAGTTCAGAGTTCGTAGTTCGCAGTTTCTGAACCCCGTTCGCTGGCCGTTCCCGCGACACCCTCTGCTTTTCTAGCTTCGCCATCCCCGCGAGCGCCGCTGTCTCCCTGTACCATTCAGTCAGGAGCTACGACAGCGCGTGAAATCAGGATTCGTTGCCATTCTTGGCCGGCCTAACGTGGGCAAGAGCACGCTACTCAACGCGCTTACGGGCGAGAAGGTGGCCATTGTCACGGCCAAGCCGCAGACCACGCGCAATCGCATTATTGGCGTAGTGGAAGTGCCCGCACAAAAAGGCACGCACCCTGCGGCGCAGATCGTGTTTGTGGATACGCCGGGAGTACACAAACCCGCATCGCAGCTCGACCGGCGCATGCTTCAGGAGGTTCATGAGGCGCTCGAAGCGCGCGATCTTGTGCTGGTGCTCGTGGATGCGACGCGGAGAATACAAGTTGGTTCAGAGCCCTCTGATGCCTCATCCGCTACAGCGGAGAGAGCTGGGGCGCCCGGCAAGAACGAAAAACGCGCGCGCGGTTGGGCCAGCGAAGACGAGTTTCTTTTTTCGCTGGTGCGCAAGCTCGATTGCCCTGTGTTCCTGGTGCTGACCAAGATCGACCTGGTGCGCAAGGACCAGCTTCTGCCGCTGATCGAATCGCTCACCAAGCAGTACAACTTTGCGCAGGTGATTCCGGTGAGCGCGCGCAAGCGCGACGGCCTCGACGTGTTGCTGCGCAAGATTGTCGACGTGCTGCCGAAGGGCGAGCGCTTTTATCCCAAGGACCAATACACCGATCAGCCGATGCGCTTCATGGTTGCCGAGCTTATCCGCGAGAGCATTCTGATCGAGACAGGCGAAGAAGTGCCGTATGCTTCGGCGGTCGTGATCGAACAATTTGAGGAGCCTGAGGCTCCGGCGAGGCCCGGCAAAAGGTCGCTGACTCGAATCTCCGCGGTCATCTATTGCGAGCGCGACGGGCAGAAAGCGATTTTGATCGGTAAAGGCGGCGCAAAGCTGAAAGAGATCGGCACCGGAGCGCGACGAAAGATCGAGTCGTTGCTGGGCACGCAGGTCTATCTCGAGTTGCACATCATCGTCGAGCCCGGCTGGCGCAACTCGAGCGGATTCGTGGATTCACTTGATTGGCGCAGGCAGATCGAAAAGTTGGGCGGTGAAGAAAAGGATTGATTCTGTGCGCGATTTTTGGATTGGCGCTGCCGCAGGGTCAGCGAATGACTTTGAACGGTCCTGAACTTGCAGGACCGGGCTTCGCTGGCGACGATCCGTAGTCGGAGTCGAAGCCGAGCTGAAGCTTGGCGCCCTCTGACATCATGCCTGCGTTCCACGGCGGATCGAAAACAATTTCGACATGCACTTCGCGCACGTCGGGCAGCGCGGCAAGCTTACGCTCCACTTCAGCCTTGATTACGTCTGACATGCTGCAGCCTGGCGCGGTAAGTGACATGCGGACATCGACGCGCCGGCCTCCGTCGATCTCGGATGCGGAAGCCGCATAAACAAGTCCGAGGTTGACGATGTCGACCGGAATCTCCGGATCGCGCACAGTCTTGAGTGCCTTCCAGATCATCTCTTCCTGAAAAGGCGTCGCAACCGGAGCGGCATTCTGATTGGACTGCAGGGGAGTTGTCATTTGCATGCCCTACTCGGTTGAGACGGTTTCCGGCTTGTCTTCAAGCGCGGATTGCAGCGTGTGCCATGCGAGCGTGGCGCACTTGACCCGCGCGGGGAACTTGGAGACGCCGCCAAACGCTGCCAGCTTGCCCAGATCCGCCGCGTTCTTCATGGCCTCGGGGTCGCCGGTAACAAGGTTGTGAAACTCTTCAAAAAGCTTGGCCGCATCTTTGGTGCTCTTGCCTTTCAGAATCTGCGTCATCATCGAGGCCGAGGCACGCGAGATGGCGCACCCGGAGCCCTGGAAGCCGATGTCCTTGATCGCGCCGTCTTCGACGTCGAGGTAGACCGAGCACTTGTCGCCGCACAGCGGATTGAATCCCTCCGCGTGATGGTTGGCCGACGCAGGCTTGCGGAAGTTGCGCGGAGCCTTGCTGTGCTCCAGAATCACTTCCTGATAGAGATCGCCGAGTTCACCGAGGTCCGCGCTCATGCGAACACCTCGAGCGCCGCGCGAATTCCAGCGACCAGCGCATCGACTTCTTCTTTCGTGTTGTAGACGGCGAAGGAGGCCCGCGCCGTGGCGGGAATGCCGAATCGCTCCATCACCGGCTGTGCGCAGTGGTGGCCGGTGCGGATCGCGATGCCCTCGCGGTCGAGAATCGTTCCGAGATCGTGCGGATGCACGTCGATCGAGCACGAACGAGAGCACTCCTGCACGATCACGAGCCGTGCCGATGAGCTGCACGCCGGGAATTGCGCCGACAACTTCAGTGGCGTAGGTCAGCAGATCGTGCTCGTGGGCGGCGATGTTTCCCATACCCAGGCCGGTGATGTATTCGATGGCCGCGCCGAGCGCGATGGCTCCGGCGATGTCGGGCGTGCCGGCTTCGAACTTCCAGGGCAGATCGTTGTAGGTAGTCTTTTCAAACGTGACGGAGCGGATCATGTCGCCACCGCCCTGATAAGGGGGCATGGCGTTGAGCAACGCACGCTTGCCGTAAAGCACGCCGATTCCTGTAGGCCCGTAAACCTTGTGGCCGCTGAAGGCGTAGAAATCGGCGTCGAGCGCCTGCACATCGACGGCGAAGTGCGGCACGGCTTGCGCTCCGTCGACCAGCACCGGGACGCTGCGGCGGTGAGCCAGCTCGATCATTTCGCGCAAAGGAAGGACCGTGCCCAGCGCATTTGAAACTTGAGTTACAGCGACGATTTTGGTGCGCGGGCCAATGAGATTGGCGAATTCTTCGAGGATCAGTTCGCCGCGATCGTCGATCGGCGCGACCTTCAGATGCGCGCCTTTTTCTTCGCAAAGAATCTGCCACGGCACGATGTTCGAATGGTGCTCCATGGCCGTGATGAGGATTTCGTCGCCCGCGCCGACGTGCTTGCGACCGTAGGTTTGTGCGACGAGATTGATGGCCTCGGTGGCGCCGCGCACAAAAATAATTTCGCGCGTGTCAGCTGCATTGATGAACTGCTTAACTGTGAGTCGCGCAGCATCGTGCGCTTCGGTGGCGCGCACGCTGAGCGTGTGCACGCCGCGATGAATGTTGGCGTTCATGTGCTCGTAGTAGTTCGCGATGGCATCGAGCACAACGCGCGGCTTTTGCGAAGTGGCCGCGTTGTCGAGATAGACGAGCGGCTTGCCGTTGATGCGCTCAGCGAGGATGGGGAAATCGGCACGAATCTTCGCGATATCGAGGCTCGATGCAACGGTACGCGGCTCGCGGGTGACAGGCTGGGCGACTGCGGTCAACGAACTTCCTCCCAGTGCTGCACTTCTTCTTTCGCGGGTGTGGTCGAAGCGACGGTTTTGCGGTTGCGCGCCAGTTCACTAATCCGCTCGCGAATCAGGCCTTCGGCAAATTCGCGCGCCGCAGGCTCGTGCATGCGGTCGAGGCACTCCGCGGCAAAGGCATAGAGAAGAGTATTCCGCGCCGAGACCTCGTCGATTCCGCGCGAGCGCAGGTAGAAGAGTTGCTCTTCCTCGATCTGGCCGATGGTTGCGCCGTGCGTGCACTTCACGTCGTCGGCGTAGATTTCAAGCTGCGGCTTGGTGTCAATGCGCGCGTTGTCACTGAGCAGCAGGTTGCGATTAGTCTGCTTGGCGTCAGTCTTCTGCGCGTCCTTGTGCACCACGATGCGGCCGTGGAAGACGCCGCGCGACGAGCCATCGAGAATGCCGTTGTAAAACTGGCGGCTGCTGCACTGCGGCTGCGCATGCTCAACCAGCATGTAGTTGTCGAGGTGCTGGCTGCCCGCGCCGACGAAAAGACCGTTGATGAGGCACTCCGCGCCGTCGCCGGACAAAACCGGGTGAACGTTGTTGCGCACCAGGCCCCCGCCCATAAGAATGGAGTGCGAGGAGACATTGGAGCCGCGCGCCTGTTCTAACCGCAGCGTGGAGACGTTGAACGCGGCCAGATTCTCGCGCTCGACCAGATAGTGCGAGACCACGGCGTCCTGCCCGGCTACCAGCTCCGTGACGGCGTTGGAAAATGCAGCCTCGTTGCCGAGCGAAACATAATCTTCAATCACTGCCGCGTGGCAGGTTGGCTCGGCGACGATGAGCGTGCGCGGGTGCGTCATAATTTCAGCGCCGGCGCCGGCAGAAACATACAAAAGATGGATGGGTTGCTGGATGTGAGCACCGCGGCGAATGCGGACATACGCGCCGTCTTCCCAGAGCGCCGAGTTCAGCGCCGTGAAGACGTCGCGGCGAGCGTCGGCATAGCGGCCCAGGTGTTGCTCGATGCCGTCGGACGCGCAACCTTCCGGAGCAGCGCCTACCATGCCGCAATCGATGGCCGACTCCAGCGAGCAAATCTCGAGGCCCTTGGGAAGGCTTCCCATCTCCGAGAGCGCCGGCACAAAGTGGCCGTTGACAAAGACGAGCTGGCAGGCCGCGCCCGGAACGCGAAACTGCTCAATCTCTCGCGCTGAAACCGCAACGTTGCCTTTTACCGCGCGCTGGAACGGAATCTTCGCCATCGCCGCGAGATTGGTGAACCGCCAATCCTCGTCGTGCGTGGTCGGGAAACCCTTGGCGTGGAAGCGCGTCCACGCGTCCTCGCGCAGTTGGCGCAGCCACACCGGGTCGCGCTCAAGCCGCTCGGCAATTAATTCGCCATACGCTTCAAGATATGTATTCGGCTTTCTAGTTACCGTCGCCATCTCTTTCTCGCTTCCGCTGACTATTTCTTTCCCGTTTCTGCTGTCTCTCAATGTGCTCATCATGCCTGCAAAGTCGCGGCTACATTGGCTTCCGCCGAGCTGTATCCCGTGTCTTCGAGCTCCAAGGCCAGCTCGGGTCCGCCCGAGCGCACGATTTTTCCATCCACAAGCACGTGCACGAAATCCGTAGCGATGTAATCCAGCAGCCTCTGATAGTGCGTGATCACGAGGAAGGAGCGATCGGGGCTGCGCATGGCGTTCACCCCCTGCGCGACGATGCGGAGAGCGTCAATGTCGAGGCCGGAATCGGTTTCGTCGAGAATCGCGAGCTTCGGCTGGAGAACGGCCATCTGCAGAATCTCGTTGCGCTTCTTTTCGCCGCCAGAGAAGCCCTCGTTGACGGAGCGGTTCATCAGCTTCTCGTCCATCTCCAGGAGCTTCATGTGCTGCTTGTAGATGGGCAGAAAATCCATCGCGTCAAGCTCATCTTCGCCGCGGTGTTTGCGGATTGCATTCAGGGCCGAGCGCAAAAAATACGCATTGCCGATGCCGGGAATTTCGACCGGGTATTGGAACGCGAGAAACACGCCCTCGCGTGCTGCGTCCTCGGGCTTCATCTCGAGCAGATCCTTGCCATCGAGCAGGACGCGGCCGCCCGTGACCTGGTAAGTTTCGCGCCGCGCCAACACCGCTGCCAGCGTGCTCTTGCCCGAGCCGTTGGGGCCCATGATGGAGTGCACTTCTCCCGCATTCACGGTCAGATTTACGCCCTTGAGAATCTCGTGGCCATCCACGCTGGCGTGCAGATCTTGAATTTCTAACAATGCCATTCTTCTTTTCTCCGTTTGATGACTTGCTGCTTTATCCGACGCTGCCTTCAAGGCTCACGCCCAGTAGCTTTTGCGCTTCGACCGCGAACTCCATGGGCAGCTCCTTGAAGACGGTCTTGCAGAATCCGTTCACGATCATCGAGACTGCATCTTCCGCCGTCAGCCCGCGCTGGCGTAGATAGAAGAGCTGATTCTCGCCGATCTTTGAAGTGGACGCTTCGTGCTCCATGCGCGCAGTCGCGTTCCTTACTTCGATGTAGGGAAAGGTGTGCGCGCCGCAGCGATCGCCGATCAACAGCGAATCGCACTGCGTATAGTTGCGCGCACCGGTCGCGCTCTTCAAAATCTTGACCTGGCCGCGGTAGGTGTTCTGGCCGTAACCCGCCGAAATGCCCTTCGAAACGATGGTCGAGCGCGTGTTCTTGCCGATGTGAATCATCTTGGTGCCAGTGTCGGCCTGCTGGCGGTTGTTGGTGAGCGCAACGGAATAGAACTCGCCCACCGAGTTGTCGCCCTGCAAAATACAGCTCGGGTATTTCCAGGTGATCGCTGAGCCAGTTTCAACTTGCGTCCACGAGATCTTCGAATTCACTCCCAGACACTTGCCGCGCTTGGTGACGAAGTTGTAAATGCCGCCGCGGCCTTCCTTGTCTCCCGGATACCAGTTCTGCACGGTCGAGTACTTGATCTGCGCGTTATCGAGCGCGATTAGCTCCACGACCGCCGCGTGCAACTGGTTTTCGTCGCGGATGGGCGCGGTGCAGCCCTCGAGATAGCTCACGTATGAGCCTTCATCAGCAATGATCAGCGTGCGCTCGAATTGGCCCGTCTCTGCCGCGTTGATGCGGAAGTAAGTGGACAGCTCCATGGGGCAGCGCACACCCTTGGGCACGTAAACAAATGATCCGTCAGTGAAAACTGCCGCGTTGAGCGCTGCATAGAAGTTGTCGGTCTGCGGAACCACCGAACCGAGGTACTTCTTAATCAGCTCTGGATGCTTTTGAACGGCCTCAGAGAACGAGCAGAAGATCACGCCCATCTCGGCCAGCTTGCCCTTGAAGGTGGTGGCCACGGAGACCGAGTCAAAGACTGCGTCCACGGCCACACCGGCCAGGCGCTGCTGCTCGAGCAGCGGAATGCCCAGCTTCTCGTAGGTACGCAGAATCTCCGGGTCGACTTGATCGAGGTTGTCGAGTTGCGGCTTTTTCTTTGGCGCCGAGTAGTAGGAGATGTTCTGGTAGTCGATGGGAGCGATGGTCAGGTTGGCCCACTTGGGCTCGCCTTCTTCGCGCTTCATCGTGAACCAGTGGCGCAGCGCGTTCAGCCGCCACTCCAGCATGAACTCGGGCTCACCCTTGCGCGCAGAGATCAGGCGGACGATGTCTTCGTTCAGCCCCTTGGGGACGCGGTCTTCGGCGATGTCGGTAATGAAGCCCCATTTGTAGTCCTGCTCGGCAAGACCGCGAATTGTGTCGACACTTGAACTCATTCGTCCTCCAAAGGACTGGGCGCGGGATTAGGTCCAGAATCAGGCTTTTTGAGGGCTGCCTGGGCCGGGCGGGGATGCTTGCTCCGCTATCCCGCAATATAGGACTTGTTTAGTCCTATATTAGATTTAGTGTACCCCGAGATGGGGCCGTTTTCAAGGCCGGGGGTCGCTACAACCGGGTGCGCTGGAATGGACGAGGGAAAATGCGAAGGCCAGGACGGTCCTTTGCCGCAGATTTCATTGGAGATATGTGGGAGTGCACCCCGGCAAGAGCCAACGGCCTTTTTAGCGGGCGGAACTCATTTCGCTTTCGTTGCCGGATGGAACTCATTTCGTTTTCGGGGTCCGGGCTCGCGAACGCGGCTGGCCTCAAAGCTAACGATCTGCCAGTCTCCCTGGGCATCGCGCACATAGACATGCGTGTAGCGGTAATTGCCGGCAATTTTTCCGTCCGGCGTAGCGGCTTGAATGTTCGCCAGGGAGGTGACGACGGCCGTGGTTCCGTAGAAGCGGACCTTGCGGTCGGACAAGTCGAGCAGAGTGAAATGGAGACGGCCGGAACTGAGGCCTTGCAGGGTCTCATCGCGCGATTGCAGGGTTCCAGAGGCGGTGATGCCCATGTAATCAGGGGCCAACAGTGTGTCCATTACCTTGGTGTTTGCACTGAGGGTGGCCTCGCGCCATTCATCCTCAAGCTGATCGATGTCGTGGCGGTTTTCGTGCTTTTGCCCCATGGACGTCGCGGCGGGAGGGAGCGCGCAAACGGCACATGCAACGAGCGTTACGATGGCCAAGCCGGGACGCAGGCGGCGGGTTGCAGGTCTTGAGGAGACGTTTACATATCCCGGCATACGCGTACACGGTATTCCGGAAACCATGCGATGGTCAAATGGAAATCCCATAGAGGCGTTTTTGCGGCCGATCCAAGTTGAGCTGGCGGTACCGAGCCCGGCTCGATTTAGACGAAATGCACCACCCTGGAAGTTGCGCCTAGGATGTAAGGGATTTAAGCTCAGCCGCGAATTCCGGCAGCACAATCGTCTGGCCGCGATCGGGGCCCGTCGAAACCATGCCGATCTTGGCCCCGCTCTCGCGCTCCTGGAAAGCAAGGTACTCCTGGGCGGCCTTGGGTAGCTTGTCAAACTCGGTGATGCCTTCCGTCGATTCGTGCCAGCCCTTCAGCGTGGTATAGCGCGGCTTGATCGCTTCAAGCCCGCTTACGTCCGCGGGAATTTCGTCGGTGACCTTGCCGTCGATCTCATATCCAGTGCAAATGGGAATCTCTTCGAGCTCATCGAGAACGTCGAGCTTGGTGACCACTAGCCACTCCGCGCCATTCACCTGGTTGGAGTAGCGGAGCATGGGAATATCGAGCCAGCCGCAGCGCCGGGGGCGTCCGGTTACGGCGCCATATTCGTGACCGCGCGCGCGCAGATGGTCACCTACTGCATCGTGGATCTCGGTGGGGAACGGGCCACCGCCGACGCGCGTGACGTAGGCCTTGGTGACAGAGATAACCGTGCCGATTGCGGTGGGCCCCACTCCGGTTCCCGTGGACGCGCCACCAGCCGTGGCCGAAGACGACGTGACGAATGGGTACGTGCCGTGGTCAATGTCGAGCATGGTTCCCTGCGCGCCTTCAAACATGACGCTGCCGCCCTTGGCCAGGATGCCGTTGAGCATCCGGCCAGTGTCGGCGACGAAGGGCCGGATCTGCTCGGCCGCCGCCGCGTACTCCTCATACATTTTTTCGGGGTCGAGCGGGTCAGTGCCGAAAAGCGCATGGGCAATCGCATTCTTTTCCGCGCAGGCAGCTTCAATGTGCGTCTTGAGGAGCGCCGGATGCAGCAGATCAACCACGCGCAGACCACTGCGCGCCATCTTGTCCTCGTAGGCGGGCCCGATGCCGCGGCTGGTGGTGCCGATTTTCTTGCGTCCGGGCGCACTCTCCGCCGCCAACTCAATCATGCGGTGGTATGGCAGGATGACCTGCGCTCGGTTGGAGATGAAAAGATTCCCATCCACTTCGACGCCCAGCTCGCGTATGCGTCCGACTTCGCTGAGGAAGGCAATGGGATCGAGGACCACTCCGTTGCCGATCACTCCCTTGCACCCCGGCCGAAGCACGCCGCAGGGGATAAGCTGCAAAACGAACTTGTGCGCGCCAATGATGACCGTGTGCCCAGCGTTGTGGCCACCGGCGTAACGCGCCACGGCGGAAAACCGCTCACTGAGCACGTCTACGATTTTTCCCTTGCCCTCGTCGCCCCACTGGGCGCCCAGCACCACAGCTGTTTTTGCTCGCATCGCCGTCCCGATCCACACGATCGCCCGCCGCAAAAGGGATTGAACAACCTTTTGCGCGCGGGCGCAGATTTTGGATGCGTCTGGCCTGACCGCAACCTCTTCGATTCTAAACGAGCGTGATCGCCGAAATGAGGGAAGGTCCCTGGAGTGTGCACAAGGGGCGGGTCTAGGATTATCCGGGCGCTTGTTGGGCGAGATTCTGCTGAGCGGTCCTTTTCGGTTTTTTAAGCGAAGAGGGACGCACCGCAGGCTCTGCGACGGCGAAAGGGGCGACAACCATGGATTGGAGCGAGCGGACAAGACGGGCATTCCTGAAGCAGTTTGGCGCGGCCGGCGCAGCGGCGCTGGCTGTGGCGAAAGCAGACGGACTGGCGTTGCCGCAGGAGACTAACCCGCAGCCGGCATTGACAGCAGCGGATCAAAAGCAGGCGGCGACGCGCGAAACTCGCATGGCTTGGTGGCACCAGGCAAAGTTTGGCATGTTCATCCACTGGGGCCTTTATAGCGTGATCGGCCAGCACGAGTGGGCGAAGGAGAACGAAGGGGTTCCTTTGTTGCAGTACGAGTTGCTTGCCAAGCATTTTCATCCCAAGCCGAACGCCGCGCGGGAGTGGGCCCGGCTGGCCAAACGCGCCGGCCAGAAGTACATGGTGATGACAACCAAGCATCACGAGGGCTTTTGCAACTGGGACACGCAATTGACCGACTACAACGCCATGGACCAGGGACCGGGTCGCGACCTGGTGCGCGAATTTGTCGAAGCTGCCCGCGCCGAGGGGTTGCGTGTGGGCTTTTACTACTCGCTGATGGACTGGCATCACCCCGACGGAGCCATCTGCAAGACCGATGAGGCCGCGCGGCGGCGCTTTGTGGATTACACGCACGGCCTCATCCGCGAATTGATGACCAACTACGGCAAGATCGACATTCTCTGGTACGACGTAGCGTGGCCTTTGACGGCGGAGCAATGGGAATCGGAGCGGATGAACGAGATGGTCTTCTCGCTGCAACCCGAGATTATTGTGAACAACCGCAACTTGTTACCGGGAGATTTCTCAACGCCCGAGCAGCACATTGAGGCTGCCGAAGCAGGGCGCGCGTGGGAAACGTGCATGACGCTGAACGACAGTTGGGGTTTCAACCGCGGCGACGATGCCTGGAAGACGCCGAAGACTATCGTCGACAACCTGATCACCTGCGCGCAGGGAGGCGGCAACTACTTGCTAAATATCGGCCCCGAGCCCGATGGATCGGTACCGCCTCAGTCCGTGGAGATTCTGGAGACGGTGGGCAAATGGCTCGGCACAAACGGCAAATCGATCTATGACGCGGAGCGGATGCAGGCCGAATGGACAACAAATCTAAACTTCACGCGGCGCCGGAACACGCTCTGTGTGCATGTGTACGCGTGGCCGGGGCACACGCCAGCGGCGGAATGGCTGGATTTCTACAAGCCCGAAGTGGTTGTGGCGATTGGCGGGCTCAAGCCGAAGGCGCTTTCGGCACGGCTCATCAAAAGCGGCCAAAAGGTCGAGTTCACGCAGGACGAATTCACCCTGAGACTGACGGGCCTGCCAATGGTTGCGCCTGATCAGCCTGCGACCGTGATTGAAGTTGAGTGCGACGGTGAGCCCGCAATTGACCACGGGGCCCTGCGCCCGCTTTGGCCGCGCCACAAGGTGGGCATCAGCATGTAAATCGCGGCGGATTCACCCGGCTGCGAGGACAGCGTCCGCAATCCGCGCGGCTTCAACCGCGGCACGCACCGAATGCACGCGCACGATCGATGCTCCGTGGAGAATCGCCGCAGTCATGGCTGCCAGGCTTGCGTTTTCGCGCGAGGCAGCTGGGGGCGCGGGCTCAGCCGCCGAAGAGCGGCGCAAGCGTATGGCCGAGGAATGACTTCCGGCTCAAACCGGCAAGCAACGGACGGCCCAGACGAGAGCAGCTCAGCCTGGCGAGCGAGCAGCGCGTAATTCTCGTCGAAGCGTTTGCCAAACCCGTAGCCGGGATCGATGACGATCGCATCCGGCGAATTCCCTGCGCGCTCGGCGGCGGCTAAACTCGCTGTCAATCCGTTGCGCACCATGGCCAGCACAGCGTCGGGCTCAAGCTGCGATTGTGCGCGCCATTCCTCGGGTTTCCCGCGCGTGTGCGAGAGCACAATTCCGGCATGAAACTCCGCGCAGACTTCTGCGATCGCTGGGTCCCAAGTGAATCCGCTTACGTCGTTGACAATCTCCGCACCCGCCCGGAGCGCGGCGCGGGCAGTCTCGGCTTTGTAGGTGTCAACGGATAGGACGGCGTCTCGCCGACTCTTCAAAATGCCTTCAAGCACAGGCAGCAGCCGCGTCTGCTCTTCTTCGCTTGTAACGGCCGCATCCGGGCCTCCCGCATGCGAGCCCGGCCGCGTGCTCTCCGCGCCCAGATCAAGAATGTCCGCGCCTTCCTCGATCAGTCTGATCGCATGCGCAACATTCTCCTCCAAGACCAGGGAAAAACCGTCGCTGAACGAATCCGGTGTGATATTTACCACACCCATTATGAGCGTGCGCCGTCCAAGCTCAAGGGTCCGCGACCGCAGTCGCCAGTGCGCAGTGCTTCTCATAATCATTCCATCCCGATGGTACGCCGCGATGCGGCTCGCCTTTGCTACACTTCGGGGCATGGCCTCCCTTCGGCAATCCATTGCATGGAGCAGCCTTTTGGTTTGCACCTTCGGCCTGAGCACACAGGCCCTCGCCCAGGCGCGCAGAAATTCACAGCTCGCTGCGCCGCGTGTACCGAAGACCGGCCCGCTCGCCGATCGCATCCAGGCCATTCTCGCTGACCCCGCTCTGAGTCACGCAAACTTCGGCATCAGCGTAACCACGCTCGACGGGCAATCGCTCTACGGATGGAATGACGCGCGGCTGTTTTCACCTGGCTCCGATGCAAAATTGACGACCACTGCCGCGGCATTTGCTTTGCTGCCGGTGGATACGCTGACGTGGACCACTTTCGCGGCCGGTGAAGGCGATGTGGACGCAAGCGGCACGCTCCACGGCAACCTGGTGCTGCTCGGTGTGGGCGATCCCACCATCAGCGCGCGGCGCTACCCCTATGTCGAGCCTGGAACCACGCCTCCAGCTTCCGCAGGGAATTTGCCCACTTCCGCGCCCAAAACTGCGATGGAGGTTCTGGGCCTTCTTGCCCAGCAGGTGGAGCAGACGGGCGTGCGCACGGTCGACGGCAACGTGATCGGCGACGACACATTCTTTTTGAGCGAGCCCTATCCGCTTGGCTGGAGCTGGGACCATATGCAATGGAGCTTCGGCGCGCCCGTCTCGGCGCTTACCTTCAACGACAACACGGATGAGCTGGAAATCACCGCCGACGCTGCCACACCAGGCGCGACGCAAGCCGAGTGGGCGCCGGACGTGGATTACTACACGATCGACAACCGGATGACCGTTGCGGCGGCCGGTCAGGAAGCCTTCCCGGGCCTCGAGCGGCGCCCAGGTTCCCTGCTGGTGCGAGCGTGGGGCACAGCTCCCCCGGTTGGAATGCACGTTGCGATGGCTGTGGACGATCCGGCACAGTTCACCGCGGACGCGTTTAAACAGGCGCTCGAACTGCGCGGCATCAAGGTTAAGGGCGACGCTGAGTCGCGGCATAAAGATGCTACGGGGACGGGCGACTTTGCAGGCGAACGCGAGGAACCGGTCCAGCTTACGCCCGGCAACTTCACATCCATCGCCGCACCGGCAGAGGGCCGCCGCATCCTGGGCGCGCACATGTCCGTGCCCATTGCTGAAGACATCACCGTAACGAACAAGACCAGCCAGAATCTGCACGCCGAGCTCCTGCTGCGCCTGCTGGGCAAGCTCTACGGAACCGATGGCAGCTTTGAGGAGGGGGCGCGCGTGGTGCGCCAGTTCATGGTCAATGCCGGAGTGGCCGACGCGGACTTCTATCTCGTCGACGGCTGCGGCCTGAGCAACGACGATAAGATCGCGCCCCGCGCTCTTACGCGACTCTTGGCTTACGCGTCAAAGCAAAACTGGGGCACAGAATGGCGTGAGACGCTGCCTGTAGCCGGCACGGACGGCACACTGGATCACCGCTTTATGAAGTCGCCTCTGAAAGGGCAGATGTGGGCCAAGACCGGCACGCTGGGCGAGGTGAACGCACTTTCAGGTTACGTAAACGCCGCGAGTGGCCGCATGGTGGCATTCTCGATCATCGTCAACGGCCATTATCCCGGTAGCACCGTTGAAGAACAGGCCATCGACCGCATTGCTGAGGCCATCGCCGCGGCGGAGTAATCGCCGCTCGGGCAACGCCGAAAGCTTTTGATGCGCGTGCTCCTGAGAATAACTAAGCTCGACTCGTCGCGAAAAATCGCGTAGCCGAACGCCGCCGAAAAACCTCGCGCCGTAGGCGCGGTGCTCGTGAGCCCCGCGCTTTAGCGTGGGGAAAGCGCAACAATGAAATGCCGGAGTCCCGTAGGGACGGCGCAGAACGGACGAGCTTCATACGCCGCCCCATTCAGGAGTGCAGTTGCAAGACGGGTTACAGAAGTTCAGTGCGCATGCTCCAGGCGCCAAAAGCGGCTGTATCATGAGAGGCGATGCGCACGTGGAATCTCCTGATGGCTTCTGCTTTGACCACATTCGCCTTCGGTTTGGCCGGTTGCCGGCCGCTTCCGCCGTCGAAGCCCTCCTCTGAATGGACGCCCCAGGAGGCACGAGGCGCAGCAGTGTTCCAGGCAAAGTGCGCGCGGTGCCACAATCCAACAACGACGGCGCCGCTGCACGGACCGGGCTTGCAGGCCATTACCAAGGTGAAGGCCATGCCCTCAGGAGCGCCGCCAACGGACGAGAGGATGACGGCGGTGATTCTGGACGGGCGTGGGATGATGCCCGCCACGCCGATGAACGACGAAGACCTGGCTAACCTGCTGGCATATTTGCACACGCTATGAGCACCGACGCCAACACGAGCACTTCCACACCCGATGTCGCACCGGCGCCCGCGGAACCGAAATCGCAGCGGTCCTCGCTGTTTAAGCTCCCTGGGCTGATCGCCATCAGCCTTTACATGCTACTGCTTGCCGGTGTCATGGTTGTTTCTGTTATGGAGCAACAGCGCCGGGTTCATCTATCTTGTGTTCTCAGTGTTCTTCATCGCCGGTGCTCTCGGCTTACTGCTGCTGCTGCGCTGGGCGTGGGCGCTCACGCTCGCCGCCGTGGCGATTCTCGTCGGGATGGTGCCTGTGGGGATTTTCGGTGCAGCACTCATATTCTTCGCTGGTGCAGGGACTCTTGAATCTTCTCTTCTTCCTTTACCTCGTGCGCACCGACGTTCGCGAGAAACTAAAGTAGCCGTCACACACCGTGGCGCTTTTGCTATTCCAGCAAGCTCTCCCTATCCAGCAGAGTCTCAGGATCCCGGTCACGACCGCTGAAAAGCTGGCTGACCTGCCCCACAATCGCCGCCAGCGTTGCCCAAAGCAGCAGCAACAGGCCGACGGCTGTCAGCAGGACTCCTCCGACTGCGGCCGGTCCGTTCGTCAGCACGTCAAGGTGCAGCGTGGAGCTGGTGAAAGGATAGGACGCGGTAAAGTTGGTGGCCCCGCTGCAGTAACCGAAGATGAGGCCTAATCCGCACGCCAGAAAAAGAACGGCGCCGAGTAAAGGACGATCTGCTCTCATGGTTGCCTCCCGTCGTTTTTGTCGCGTGTGGAACTGCTGAGAGGCGGCAAACAACTTCCGCTCAGGAGCACTTCATTCCACACTCCGGCCAAGACAACTCAGTGGAATAGATGCGTTCTCTGGCTGAATGGTTTTGAGGGTACGTTCTAGCGGAACTCCAGCACGGGATACAAGTTTCTGTAGTTCCAACAGGTTGCCCGTCGAATCGCTTCTAAAACCAGTAACCCGGCGCAATCACGCGCAGCAAGCTGCGCACGCTCCGCGAAACAGCGGCGCGCGGTGAATCGTAACGCCGGTCTTTAAAACCGAAATAACCTACAGGTTCGATATTGCACGGGAAACGCAGAGAGTAGCCCGGCTGACCCTTAAACGGAATCACCTTGCGATAGATCAGGTGCTCAAGCAGACGAACGTCTGCCGAATTCATTTCGCGATTCGCGCCGCGCAGCACGCGATCGTAAAAAGCATGCGAGCAGGCGAAGAGCTGAACGCGCGCGTCATAGCCGCGGCGAAAAAGGCCGAGCTTATGGCAATCGATCATGAGCTCGAACGCAGACTCATTGGCGACGCGATCGAGCGCCTTACCAAGCGTGGGAAAGGTCAGCCGGCCTGTCACTTTGATCATGTGGGTCGTTGCGAGGCGCAGTTTGCTTAGAGCCAGGCCTTCGTCGAGTGTTTGCATCTCTGCATAGCCGTAGTTTGTGCCGGCGGGAATTTCATGAGCCGGGAGCGATAAAAACTCGACCTCGCGGCGCTGCGGGTTTTCGTTCTCCGCAATCGCGCGCAGCTCGCCCAGATCAGCGCCGGAGTTTTCAAGGAGCAGAATGCGCTCAGCGGCTGGATGCGGATAGCTCAACCAGAAGCGCAGCGCGCGTTTGTAATCCTCAAGCCGCACCCGCGGCGAAGAGCGCTTGACCTGCGCGTTGGCAGCCGGCGTAACCGTGGCCGTCATGACCAGGAGGAATCTGGGCTTTGCAAACGCTGCGCGCGAGTCCATTTGAGAGTTCATCTCGCGCCGGAATCGCCAGCGGGATCGTTGGGGCCGGCGGGTTCGGCGCTCACCCTGGTGGCCAATCGATGCGCCTCCCATGCTTTGGCAAACTTCCAGTTGACGTAAGCGGAATGGTTCAGGTGGAAGATGAGGCCTTCCCTGCCATCCAGAAAACCGCCGCGAAAGATGTAGTTCTTGACGAACGTGAGGGACGGGTTGAGCACCGTGTTCAGGACGAAGGCCAAAAACGAATCGCTCGTCCTGCCCGTGCGCAGAAACAGCGGAATGGTCGCCGAACTGTAGCGCTGCATGTGTTCGATGTAATATTCCACGCTTCGATACTGCAGGTGAAGCATGTTGTTTTTCAGCTTGCCAATTGGCTCCTGCGTTTTCGGCGTGGCGTGCGGCTCGGTATCTTCGCGCAGGCGCGCGACGCCGCGGCGAAATAGCCGCAACTTATGATCGGGATAGAGGCCGCCGTGCCGCATCCATCTTCCAAAGATCTGATTGAGCCTGGGAATCATGTAGGCGTTATAGCGCGGTTGGCCGCTGAGCAGCGACTGAATCTCGCCGGCCAGTTCCGGAGTCAGCCACTCGTCGGCATCGAGATTCAGAATCCAGTCAGAGGTGCATTTATCCAATGCTGAATTGACCTGCGGGCCGTAGCCCTTCCAGCTTTCGTAGAAAATCCGGGCGCCAAAGCTCTTCGCGATCTCGACAGTCTTGTCGGTCGAACCAGAATCGACGAGGTTAATCTCGCTGGCCCAACGGACGCTGGCCAGCGTGCGGCGGAGGTTTTCCGCTTCATTGCATGCGACGATTGCCACTGAAAGGCTTTGCATGGTTGTGGATGCTGGCGCCTACGATTGTGCACAGAGTAGCATGCCGCGAAGCCTCGCATCTGGCTACAATAAACAGGATGGAACTGGTGCAGATTTCGCCCGCGCGCCGCCTCCCCGCGCCCAAGCCGGAGTGGCTGAAGGCCCGCGCGCCTGTGGGCGAGAATTACCACGACCTCAAGCGCCTCGCCCGCTCGCTCTCGCTCCACACCGTGTGCGAGAGCGCGCAATGCCCCAACATCGGCGAGTGCTGGCACCACAAGACCGCGACCTTCATGATGCTCGGCAACCTGTGCACGCGCCGCTGCGGATTCTGCGCCGTGCCCAAAGGCCGCCCCGAGCCCATTGATTTCGACGAGCCGCGCCGCGTCGCCGAGGCCGTTGCGAAATTAGGCCTGCAACACGCCGTCATAACAAGCGTCAATCGCGACGACGATAATCTCGGCGGCGCGCGCGCGTTCGCTTTGGTGATCGCCGAGATTCGCCGCCAGGCGCACGGCTGCCGCGTTGAGGTTCTCATTCCTGACTTCCAGGGCGACAAGGAGTCCATTCGCACCGTCGTTGAAGCCCAGCCCGAGATCCTGAACCACAACACCGAATCTGTGCCTCGGCTTTATCGCGTGGTTCGCTCTGGCGCGCGGTATGAACGGACTTTGGAATTGCTGCGCTACGCGAAAGAGCTGCGGCCCAATGGCATTACGAAATCCGGAGTGATGGTTGGCCTCGGCGAGGAGACGCATGAGTTGCTCGAAGTCTTTCGCGACCTGGCCGGTGTGGGCTGCGACATTCTAACCATCGGCCAGTACCTGCGCCCCTCGCGCGATCACCTGCCGATGGCGCGCCTCTACACGCCACGCGAATTTGCCGAGCTCAAGAGTGAAGCACTCCGCATGGGTTTCCGGCACGTCGAGTCGGGTCCGCTGGTCCGTTCGAGTTATCACGCGCACGAGCAAGCTGCGGCGACCGGCCTTGCGACCGTCGCATAAAGCACTGCAAACATTCGCATTCTCTACAGGAGTTGTAGAATAACCGTTGGCGAATCTTGACGAATTCGCGTAGCGAGGGCAAGTTCCGATGGCATCATTCATGGACGGCAATCCAGCACTCAAACCGCTTTCGAGCGATCTCAGGCGGCGCATGGATCAGTCGGTAGCCGACTTCCAGGCTAGCCTGGCCGCCACGCGCACCGGCCGCGCCAGCGTGCACATGCTCGACCAAATCAAGGTGGACTACTACGGCACGCAGACGCCGATCAACCAGCTGGCGCAGCTTTCGGCGCCCGAGCCGCAGCTCATCGTCATCTCACCGTGGGATCCGACGATCTTGAAGGAAATCGAGAAGGCCATTCAGACGGCCGCGCTCGGCTTCAATCCCATCTCCGATGGCAAGGTCATCCGTGTACCCGTTCCGCCCATGACCGAAGAGCGCCGCCGCGAGGTCTGCAAGCACATCAACAAAGTGCTTGAGGAGCACCGCACCGCGATCCGTAACGTCCGCCGCGACGGCAACGATGCTCTCAAGAAGCTCGCCAAGGACAAGAAGGTGAGCGAAGACGATGAGAAGCGCGCTCTTGAAGAAGTGCAGAAAATGACCGACGCGGAAATTCGCCGCATGGAAGAGCTCTCGCAGAAGAAAGAAGCCGAAGTGATGCAGGTGTGACGCCGCGCGTCCCAGTTCACGCAGCAATCTCATTCATCCGAGACCCTGGCTGAGGCCCGGGTGGCAGCACCTCACCCAGCCCCTTCGATATCAAGATGCGGTCGAGACCCACGATCGCCAGGATTCGTGCCACTTGGCGCCGCGGATTGACGACGGCGAACTCGTGGCCCGCCGTGCAGGCGGCGCGGTAAAGCGAGACAAGAGCGGCCAGTCCCGCCGCATCAATGCGCTCCGTGCGGCTCAGGTCAAGACGGACGCATTGCCGGCGAACGATCGGCCCCAACTCCTCGAGAAGCTTTTGCTCCTGGCCTTTGATCAGTTCGCGGACTCCGCTGACGAATTGCGTGTTCAGGTTTTGCCGAAGATTGTTCATATCAAACTCCTCTCTGCGAACGAACCGCCGATTCACACCTGGCCTTTTGGGTTGACCCGCTTTGCGCTCGGTCCGTTGCATTTTGTTGATTGCTTGCCAGACTGCTCTCGCCAAACTTGAGAACTTGCCGGGTACCCCACCCTCGCCGCACTTTGTTTTTTTGCGGCCAGGGTGGGATCGGCTCCGCTCACGCCGCCACGCGCTTCCGATACGCTTCCACCGCCATTTTGCCTGCGTGCCACACAATCTGCAGCGCCACCACCGCAACCGCGATCATCAGCGCAGTGTGCAGACCCTTGTTCGCATCGGCCAGCGCCTTTGCGTTCGCCACTGCATTTTTCGCGAGAAACAGTTGTTGCCCCGGCGCGGCCAGCAGAATCCCCAGCGGAATCAGCGATAGCGCATGCATGGCCCAATGCCGCCACAGCTTCCGCTTGTGCCACGCGCCGCCCGTCAGGTCCGCGATCTTCCACATCAGCTCGAATCCGTTGATGCCTACAATGCACCAGTAAAACGGCCACCACGCGTGCGCCAGCGTATAGGGCAACGAGGCCAGATACCACGCTCCGGGCCCGAACATCAGAAACGGATAATGCGGCACTAAAAGCAACCATGCGAAGAACAAGCATCCAAAGATCACTTCGGCCAGCGCCTTGGCAAAGCTCCAAGGCTTATTCTCGCCATCGCCCGCGCCAACCGGCGGTAAATCAAGCGGCGACCACCCCGGGTTCAATGGCGGCAACTGGGCGATCTTCGCTCCAAATTGCGTGCCTGACAACTCAATCACCGCAAAAACCAGCGTGATAATCGCTGCATTAACAAGCCAGATCCACGGCAGGCCCAGCGCGATTCCCGCATAAGCCTCCACGCTCGATCCCTGCGCCGCGACGGTGATCACTTTCGCAATCACATAAACCGTCGTGATCCAGAAAAACGCCAGCTTCAACACGTACCAGTACGTCGGAAACAGTCCCGGTCCGATCAAGTACTGCTGCCGCTGGTAGCGCGCCGCAACCTGGATCGGCGACCCGAGCTGCTTGATCCACTGTTCCGCTTCCTGTTGCGTCAGCGGCCGGCCCAGCTCGGCTTCTTTGTCTTCGAGTTGCGCCTCAAGATTCGCGCGCAGCTCGGCAATAATGTCGTCCTGCCGTTCCCACGGCAAGTGCTTCTTCACGGCTTGCAAATAACGATCCAGAAGTTCCATGGCATTCCTCGATTCCCTGCGGATTTCTTCGCTTTCCTACAAAAGGTTCGCTATTGATGTGTTGATCGCGTTCCACTCTTCGAGCAGCCGCGCGAAAATCTGCTCGCCGTCGCTCGATAGCCGGTAGAACCGCTTGTTGCGTTTCTCTTCCTCGCGCCACTCGCTGGTGAGCAGCCCCTGAGCCTCAAGCCGCCGCAGCAACGGATAGAGCGTGCTTTCTTCAATCTCCATGCCGCGCTCGGCCAGGGCCTTACGCAGCGTGTATCCGTAGTGCTCCTGCTTAAGTTGCGCCAGGACCGCCAGCGTAAGGCAGCCGCGCCGCAGTTCCAGCCGAAGGTTCTCAAATAGGTTTTCTGTGATGGTCATGCTGTACTCCATACACTGTACAAAACACACTGTATGACAAACAGTGTATGGTGTCAAGTACTTTCTGTAAATTTTTCGGCAGCCACCTCAAGAAAGCCGATTTGCGCCGCTTTTCGGGGGTATAAAGGACTATCGAGTCCCCCGTTCCCTGCCCCTATCTCCAGAAAGGCAAACAAGATGAGCTTCACGCGGCGCGAATTCCTCATGCGAGCCGGCCAGACAGGCGGATACAGCGCCGCCTTCGTCCTTATGCAGTCCCTCGGCCTCCTGGCCATCCCAGAGGCGGCGGGCGAAACCGGCCCACTGCGGCTTGTCGACGGCAAAGGCGCGCGTGTGGTGATTCTCGGCGGGGGTATCGCCGGCCTGGTTTCCGCTTACGAGCTGGGCAAAGCAGGGTGGTCGTGCACAATTCTTGAGGCGCGCCAGCGGCCCGGCGGCCGCAACTGGAGCGTCCGCGACGGCACCAAGGTCGACTTCACCGACGGCACGCGCCAAACCTGCACATTCGAAGAGGGCAACTACATGAACGCCGGTCCCGCGCGCCTGCCCTCCACGCACCACACCATGCTCGGTTATTGCCGCGAGCTCGGAGTCGCGCTTGAAGTCGAAGTCAACTCATCGCGCAGCGCGCTGATGCAGAGCGACAAGCTCAACGGCGGCACGGCCGTTCCCGAGCGCCGCGTGGTGAACGATACGCGCGGCCACGTGAGCGAGCTCCTCGCCAAATGCATCAAGAAGGGCGCGCTCGACCAGGAAATCACCGCCGGCGATCGCGAGCGCATGATCGAGTTCCTGCGCCAGTACGGCGATCTCAATCCCGATCTGCTCTTCCGCGGGACAGATCGTTCGGGTTTTAAAGTTCCGCCCGGCGCCACGCGGCAAGTGCCGGTCATCAACGATCCACTTGCGATGGATGAATTGCTCGACGCCGATTTGTGGCAGGGCATGCTCGTCGAAGAGGTTCTCGAGTGGCAGCCAACCATGTTCCAGCCAATCGGCGGCATGGACCGCATCCCCTACGCCTTCGCCTCGCGGCTCGACTCCGTGATTCGCTACGGCGCAGAGGTCACACGCATTCGCCAGTCGGACTCCGGCGTCACCGTCACCTACAGCGACGGCTCCGGCGCCAGGCCAGACCGGCGAGACTCACACGATCGAGGCCGACTACTGCATCTGCGCATGCCGCTGACGATTGCTCGAACGCTCGATGCCGACTTCAGCGCGCCCATTCGCGCGATTCTCGACACAGTCCAGTACGACTCCGCGTACAAGATCGCGTGGGAAGCGCCGCGCTTCTGGGAGAAAGAAGCGAACATCTTCGGCGGCATCTCCTATCTGCAGCAGCCCGTCGATCTGGTCTGGTATCCGAGCGCGCGCTTCTTTTCAGAGCGCGGCGTCGTCATCGGCGGCTATTCGATTGAGCTCGGTCCCGCGGCGGGCGCGCTTCCCGACCTTCTCGGCAAAGCTGGTCTCGATTACCGCGAATCCACGATCGAGGGCTTCGCATTCGGCCATCTGCCATCGATGCAGGCCAAGCTCGACGCCTCGCGCCGCTCCATTGAGCTGCTGCATCCCGGCCACGGCCAGGATTTGGCAAAGCCTATCTACGTCAGTTGGGGAAAGATTCCGCACAATCTCGGCTCCTGGATCAGCCTTGCGTGGAACGATGAGAAGGCTCTCGCAACGCTGCAGTCGCCCGATCGCCGCGTCTACTTCGCCGGCGACCACACCAGCCGCCTCGTCGGCTGGCAGGAAGGCGCGGCGCTGTCGGCTTATCGCGTGATCAACCAGCTGGGCGAGCGAATTCAGTAAGACAGGGAACAAAACGACAGAGTGAAGCGATCACAAAACGGCGCTGTGAAACTGTGAAGGCTCTTGCTGCAATAGCCTGATTTGGCGCGAGTTCTGAAACGCTCACCGTTTCACAGTTTCACTGTTTCTGCGAAGACTCCGACGGGTGCGGCTAGCTGTTTGATCCGGTTGAACTTCGCGGCGCAGACCTTCTCACAGTTTCACAGCCCCTTTTTTTGAAAGGGGGGGTGGGGGTGGAAAGCGAGCATCCACCTGCCTGCTCATCGCTGTGGCGCTGATTATCTGGTTGGCAAGAGCTCTGATGGTCATTGGGATTTTTCGCTGGGATTTGATTGAGAAGTGGACCAGGGGGCATAACGCGTAGGCTCCGTTGCGGGTTTGCCGGGGATTGGGAATCGGCGGCGGGCGATGGGCATCTGCGGGAGCGTTTCAAGAATATAGGCGACGACTCTGGAGAGAGAGGTGCGCCGCTCGGCGGCCCAGACACGCGCCGCGCGGTGGGCCTCGTTTGAGATTGCTACCGTTATGTTTTTCATGACGTTCAGCTCCGTTTCTCTTGAGGTTTGGGGGCGCGTTTGTCATGGATCGACTCGCCAATGGCGTCGACGGCGCCCGTCGTCGGAAGTTTGGATGAAGGCATCTGGATGCTCCTCTGTAAAGGCAAAACAGCCCGTTGGCGGCGCAATGAGCGCCGACGAGGTTTGCCAGGGTTTGTACTTTTCTTGATTGTGCGCCTTTGGGGCGTAATTATCGGCAAACTTGGCGAAAAAGCGATCAGAGAAGAGAGATCATAGAATGAGGGAGTTACGGGCGGGGGGCGGATTTATTTTGGGGGAGGGGGCTTGACAGGAAGGGGAGCGGCTGAGCGGGTGGGCTTGGGGTCTATGCGGGAGGTTGCGACCAGGGACGTTCCAAGAAGCCGACATATCGGACTAATTCCGTTTTCGTATGAACTTCGACCTTCCGGGCCGGACCAAGGCTAGCTCAGGCGGGCCTACGCCGCGTCGCTGGTCTGGTCAGGCGCGGTCCTTCACTAATCCTGACGCGGTGATCTTCGACTGTGGCGAATATCGAATCGACGAGGCGAGTCGCACTCGACGTGACTCGAGCGAGAACCTTCAGCTGCTCGCGACATGGCAAACTTTCGACGGGATGGGGATAATTCATCGTGTGATCGACTTCTCCCCAGACTTCTTCCATCAGCGTTCGGACTTGAATTTCGGCTGTCACCTTAGTACTCGAAGCGGACCCAATGACGTAGTGAACGCTTGTGTACATCGAGGGACTCTCTTGGGTCTCGATGCGACATTCCTTGAAGAACTCCCTCGACTCGTCGTCCCAAGTTCTGGCGAACGGTCCCTCCAGAAGTTCATATTTGCCCTCCCGGAAAACATCGCGAAGGGCGGTGTCGATCGCCAGAATCTGTCTTGTGTGTAAGTGCAACAAACGGATACCTACAAGATCGTTTACATTGACAAGGAGGTTTTCCGGCGTGATTCCAAACGTTTCCCCATCCTTTTTGGCCGCCCGAAGCTTGCGCTCCAATTTGTCTGCGAGGTGGCCTTGGTCTTTAACCCGCGACCGCATCGAATGAATGATCGCTGCTAGGGGCGCAGAATTCTGCAGAGCGAGAAGCAATTGACCGTGAAAGAGCCCAATCTTGTCTCGATTGGCTTCGAAGGCCTGCAATAGAGACCTCATGAGGCGTTGCTCTGAGGCCGTTAGGTTTGCTTGGGGCATCGGCGGACTACTCATTGATTCTCTGCTCAACCTTCTTTGCTAGAGCAGTGAGCGACTGTTTCGCCGTTGCGCGCTGGTCGGGGGTGCCGGCACTGACTGAATACAGGGGCACACCCTCCCTCTGGGAGGCGGGCATCAGGCTCCCAAAGTGTTTGATCTCTCCCAGCTTGAACTGCGCCATCGTTCCTTGCGCCAGCTCGGGGTCGACCTTGCGGAGGATCGCGACCACCTGGCTGTGAATGTCTTTTTCGATCTTTGACAAGTAATGGGAATGCTGCTGGGCAATCGCCCCTCCATACACTCTGAATCCCGCAGGGACGTAGCCTAAGAACTTCGGCGCTCCATTGAGAAGGGTTGTCTCTTCGGGTGCTAGGGAAGAAACGGTTCGCCAGTCTTGGATCCACGAAGCAAGAGTTCTGCCCAAGGTTCTTAGTGCGCGAAGGGAAAACAAATCGCATGCAACCGGCACGATAAAGTGGTCGCAGTCCAAGAGGATGCATCGGTTTAGCGCGCCAATGTTCGGGCCAGAATCATAGAACACATAATCGACGTTCAATTTCTCTGCCACAGTCGTGACCAGTTCGCTTATAGCAGCGGTCCCACGGAACCCCTTCAATTTGCGCTGGTAACCCTGAGCCCAAAAGTCAGACAAATCAACTTCGAATTCCGAGAGCCTAATGTCACCGGGTAGCAGGAACAGGTTCTCGACGGGAGTGCGGAGGGCTTTGATTGTCTTGAAGTTCCCTGTAGCCTCCGATAGCGGCCGCATTGCCGACCAAATCGTGCCTCCGGCATCGGTATCAGCGTTGTCGAGAAGGCTGTCAACGACGTCATCAGAGATTAGGTATGAGGTTAGGTTGCACTGTGGGTCGGTATCGACGAGCAGAACCCTGCGGCCCATATCGGCCAAGGTCGATGCAAGGTTCATCGTCAAAGTGGTTTTGCCCACTCCGCCTTTGTGATTGAACACGCTCAATCTGACAGGCTTTCGTTTTGTGCTGATCCCGTGCACGATTAGTCCTCTACCGAGGTTTCCGGCGGTGTCTTTTTGCGCTTGCTACGATTCTTCCGCCTCATCGAGAGCAGAACTTCCTTTGCCGCTTCCCGATCCGGCAGCGCCTGAACGAACCGTTCCCCCAATGCGCTTAGTTGGCGATGGCCTTTTGTAGAGGGAACGATGTAGTTGAGCTTTACTGCGTTATTCGTGGAATAGGCAGTATTCGAAAACTTCGGTTGAGCTGCCTCCGTGTTGAGCACGCTTATGTCCAGCGTCTTGAAATGGGGAGCAGATCTGTAATGCGTCAGGTAATAGGCCAGACATGCAATCCGCTCGACATCCGTTTTCGGCGCCTTCTCCATTAAAAAGTCCTTTGGAGACATAGCCATGTCTTCTGAGAACGGGGCACGGGAGCTTGATGACGCATTGGGTGCGGCCGACGGAGAGCTATCAATCAGATTTTGGGCGCCTTTCGTGTGAATTGGCGCAATGCCGAAGAACGTTGCCGTAGCCTCCAATATGCGATTGCGGGCGTCTTTATCGAGTCCGCGGAGAGCGGCGATGACAGATTGAAGCGCGTCAAATTCGCCCAGCGAAGTACCCGCGCTCTGGTCGGTGGGTTGTGAATATTCGTTGCTCATGATTACATATTACCATAGTCGGAGGTATACGTAAAGCGCGAAATGCATTGTAATTAAAGGCTCTACTCATGCCTCGCCCGTCCGGCAGGTAAACTCTGATCTGCAAGACGATTAAAAGATCGCGGTTCCCTTTCCGCTTTCAGTTCTGCTTGAGGGGCGACGTGGGGCCGGAAATTAATATCGGCAAACGCTGATAGCGCCAGCATTCGGAGGCGCCTGATAGCCCTCGCCGTTTGTCGCTGGTCCTTCGACTTGTCCCTCAGTCTGTGTTCCCCGTTCAGTTTTTCGGGCGCTTGTAGAACGACAGCGGCACTTGTTTGGCGCGGACTTAGTTGGCGCGGTTGACGAGGCCCGTCTTGCCTCTGGCTGCGGCAAATGCTGCTACCCAGATGGCACAGGGATTCTTCAAACAGCCCGGAGCAAGGCTCTTCGATTGGCTCGCTTCGAGGCTAAAGGGGACGCCTGCCGCCGCAACCTTTGATCGCGCGGTTGCAGAGCCCGAAAACCAGCGACGACTCGAAGCCCTCCGCCTGGAGATCGAGGAATTCGCCGATAAGGACACTGAATTCCGCGCGGAGCTAGCCAGCATTTTGAAGGAAATAGCGTCTGCAACCGGAGTCGTGAACACAACGCAAACACTGAACCAGACCGGCAACAACAACAAGGGCGCTCTGGCTGGCGGAAACGACATCAGCATTGAAATCGGATGAGAATTACTGGAACAGGCACACGTCGGTGAATGGAGCGACAATCGAGTCGTCATTGTTCCATGACGGAAAGCCCTAGGCGAGGCGCCGACGAGTACCAACCCACCCTAGGCGCAAATACAAAGGCGCGCCGAGAGTGGGGCACCCATAGTTAGGGTAGGAAGCCGGGATTGGGTGACCACTATACCGATCCTGCCTTAGGCGCAAATACAAAGGCGCGCCGAGGGTGGGGCACCCAGAGTTGAGGTGGGACACTGCATTTCGTTCTTCGGGCGCTTGTAGCCCTGGAACGGCGCTCGCTTGGCCCGGCACTAGTTGCCCCGACTTTTCTTCGCCGATGGTCTCAATAAACTTTGCAGGAATTCCGTCGAGTTGCTTGGCGACGAAGTTGAAAAGCAGCGTTCCGACCCCCTGATCACCACCGCTGTTTGCCGTTGCCCCTTCACTCGCTTATCGCACGGCGGGGTGCCCCACCCTCGGCGCGTCTTTGTCTTTGCGCCTAGGGTGGGAGGGGATCGTGTCTTCCTTCTGTCTTTCTACTCCGACCCGCGTTACACTCCACGTAACGTGCCTTCACAACTTAAGCGTTATCAACTGGGAGGTGATTTCCATTTCATCACCTTCAGTTGCTACCACCGGCTCCCTTACCTCGGCAGCGAGCCGTCTCGCGACCTGTTCGAGAGATCTCTGGAGCAGGCGCGAAGGCGATACGTCTTCCATGTTTTTGGTTATGTTGTCATGCCGGAGCATGTGCATCTGCTCGTATCCGAGCCAAAGCGTGGCACTCTCTCTCTCGCCATTCAGGCGCTCAAGACTTCCGTTTCCAAACAGTCCCTGCAGAGACCGTTCTGGCAAGTTCGTTATTACGATTTCAATGTGCGCTCAAGAGCGAAACAACTGAGAAGCTGCGCTACATCCATCGCAATCCGGTAACTCGTGGCATCGTCGCGCGGCCAGAAGAGTGGAGAGCGTCAAGCTTTCGACATTACATGACCGGAGAGCCGGGGGTCGTCCAGGTCGAGTCGACGTGGACGGCGGGGAAACGGGCGGGTCTGAAACTCCCCGAGCACTATCAGGCGCCGACGGGGCCTGTCCCGCCGCAGGCGTGAATCCCTCCCACCCTAGGCGCAAAAACAAAGGCGCGCCGAGGGTGGGGCACCCGAAGTTGGGCACTCGGAGTTGTGGATAGAGTAAACCCACCCTAGCGACAAAAACAGAAACGTCGCGAGGGTGGGGCACCCGAAGGTGAGGTGGGGCGCCCGAAGTTAGGGTGGGAGACCGGATGGTGTCGGGGATCAATCCCCGACCTACCGTTCTCTTTTTCGGGCGCTTATAGAACGGCAGCGGGACTTGCCTGGCGCGGACCTTGTTGGCGCGGCACTCGACGATGACGTCGACGCCGCTGGCGGCTACGGTTGCAGGCACGAGCGCCATGGCGATGTTGGTCTTGAGGAACGGCGCGGGCGAGCCGGAGGTGACGGTGCCGATGCGGTTCCTCGAAAGCGAGTGTACGGAGTACCCGTCGCGGGCGATGCCGCGGTCGAGCATTTCGAGGCCGACGATTTTTCTCTTTGGACCTCCCGACTGCTGGACGGCGAGCAGCGCGTCGCGGCCGATGAATTCGCCCTTGACCAATATGGGCTCGCCTTCGGCGGGCCTGAGCCAGCGATCAAATTTCAAAAAACGATCTAGTCCGGCTTCAAACACATTGATCTCCTCGGAGATTTCGTGGCCGTAGAGGCTCATGCCCGCTTCAAGCCGCAGCGTGTTGCGCGCGCCGAGGCCGCAGGGGCGAATGCCGAAGTCTTTTCCCGCTTCAAGAAGCGCGTCCCACATTTTCACGGTGGTGGCTTCGTCTGAAGGGATGTAAACCTCGAAGCCGTCTTCGCCGGAGTAGCCGGTGCGCGCGATGAGGGTGTTTGGAATGCCGGCGACCGTGCCCCACGTGAACCAGTAGTTCTTGATTGCCGCCAGATCGACCTTGGTGAGCTTGGCGAGCGTCTCAAGCGCGCGCGGCCCTTGCAGCGCGAGTTGCGAGTAGTAGGGCGAGTAGTTGGCGAGGTGAATGCCGGGCCGGCCGCCGACCTGCTGCTTGATCCAGGCGAAGTCCTTGTCGGTGGTGCCGGCGTTGACGACGAGCAGGTAGTCGTTTTCGCTGAGCCGGTGAACGAGAATGTCGTCGACGAATGTGCCCTGCGGGCGTGAGGAGCGCGGAGTAGTGCGCCTGGTTGTCGGCGAGGCGCGAGGCGTCGTTCATGGTGATGTGCTGGACGGCGGCGAGCGCGCCGGGGCCGCGAAACTGGATTTCGCCCATGTGCGAAACGTCAAAGAGGCCGACGGCGGTGCGGACGGCGAGGTGCTCCCCGATTAATCCAACGCCGAGGCCGGAGCCGGAAGCGGGGTACTCGACAGGCATGTCCCAGCCGCCGAAGTCGACCATTTTGGCCTTGAGCGCGCGGTGCGTGGCGTTGAGCGCGGTCTTTTTGAGGGGCGCGGCAGGCGCGGCAGAATCGGACATGAGATCTCCATTCGAACGATGTTGCGTGCACTTTCATCATAGGACTGCGGAGCCGGAGCGAATCCCACTGAGGGGCTTGCCGGCGCCTGAAGCGGTTTAGTATGGTTGCGACCGTCACTGGGTTCGCTCGACGCTGGTAGTGGGGCGGTTTCGAAAAAGCTGTCCCTCGGGGGCTAAAGCCCGCCCCGATTTGGTGGACCTATGTACGGGCTGAAGCCCGTATCCTTCAACTGAAGCCCGTACCCTTCAAACCGTCCATTAAGGGGGCGACCGAAAGGAAACGCGCGTGAATCCGGTTCGAGGCGTTGTGATGATCATTGCCGCCGGCCATTGCGTTCTGGAAGGGCTGGCAGATTCATCACGGAGAAACGGCGGTGCTGGCTTATGGGCTTGGCGCGCTGGCGCTGGCGATGGGAGTGTGGCACTTGACGGGCGAGAGGCGCGGGTCCACCATGCCGCGACGGTGACGGATTCACTGGGCTCACTTGCTTTCCGGCGCGGAAATTGCTTCGGTCTATCTTACTTCCTATGAACAACATAATCTGGGTTATGGTCTTATAGTTCACGACTCGAACAAAATCGTGATAACCTCGTTTTGGGAGCGTTTTGGCGGATGGCGACGCTGCGCGAAAAACTCGCCGATCAGAAGCGATTTCTTGTCGCTACGGAGTTGGTGTCGGTGCGCGGATCGATGGCGGGAGTGAACGCCATCAAGGCGCGCGATTTTGCGAATGATTTGGTGGCGTGCCCGGAGATTGACTGGATTTCGATTACGGATAATGCGGGAGGCAATCCGCAACTGGCGCCGCTGGTCATGGGCCGGCCGATTCTCTATGCGGGCAAGGAAGTGGTGATTCACCTGACCTGCAAGGATCTGAACCGGAATGGCCTGGAGAGCGAAGCCTGGATGCTGAACAGCGAAGGCTTCAACAACATTCTGGCGATGACGGGCGACTATCCGGTGGCGGGGAACGACGGGCTGGCGCGGCCGGTGTTCGACATCGATTCGATTGGCCTGATTAGCCTGCTGAACAAAATGAACAAGGGGCTGGGCGCGGAGGCGGCGAACGGCAAGAGACTGCAACTGGAGAAGACGCAATTCTGCGTGGGCGCGGTGACGACCAACTTCAAGCTGCGCGAGGGCGAGGTGATTCCGCAATACCAGAAGCTCGAGAAGAAGGTGGAGTGCGGGGCGCGATTCATCATTAACCAGATTGGGTTCGATTCGCGGAAGATTTCGGAGTTGCGCTGCTACATGGATGCGCACGGGATGATGGAGACGCCGCTGATTGGAAACGTGTATGTGCTGAGCCCGCGGGTGGCCGATCTTTTTCATGAGGGCAGGATTCCGGGCGTGGTGGTGAGTGAGGCGCTGTGGGAACTTTGCAGGATGCAGAGCGGATCTCCCGACCGCGGCAAGGCGTTTTTCCTTGAGCTGGCGGCAAAGCAGATTGCGGTTTATCGCGGGCTCGGATTTCGCGGCGTGTATCTCGGTGGGGTGCACAGCTGGCCGCGATTGAGCGGATTCTGGAGATTGAGCGGGGCTTTGCGGCGGATGACTGGAAGCAGTTCGCGCGAGAGATCAGGTTTTCGCGGCCGGGAGAATTTTTCTTTTACGCGGAAGATGCGGCGACGGGACTGGCGAATCCGCGGGAAGAGACGCCGCGAACCAAGATGGCGGGGAGGGGGACTCCATCGAAGCATGTGACGGCGGTTTATCAGATATCGAAGCTGTCGCACGCGACGATGTTTGCGCGCGGGACGGCGTTTGCGCGTTGGGGCGCGAAGGCGTGCGCGCACTCGAAGGATCCGATGCAGGGACCGAAGGCGCTCCGCGCTCTAGAGCAAGTGAGCAAAGTGGCCCTCTATCAGTGCAAGGATTGCGGCGATTGCTCGCTGCCCGATATTGCGTACCTTTGCCCCGAATCACAATGCGCGAAAAACCAGCGCAATGGTCCGTGCGGCGGCACGCGCGAAGGCCGCTGCGAGGTGGACGGGTACGGTGACTGCATCTGGCTGCGCGCGTACGAACGCCTGAAGCACGACGGCCACGAAGAGAAGCTGCTCGACCATGTGCCCGTGATCCAGAACCAGGGGCTGCGGGGAACATCGGCGTGGGCGAACCTTTGGCTGGGGCGCGATCACACTTCAAAACGGGAGGCCGCAAAAGCGGAGAAGAACCCTTCCATTCCGGAGCTTCAAAAACAATGAATAGAAAACTGCATATTGTCGGCGAATTGATGAACAACTCCTATGCCCGCGCGCGCAAGGCATTTACAGCGCGCGATCCTGAGGGCTATGGGCAACTGGCCAAGCTGCAGGCCGACCTGGGCGCGGATTATCTGACGCTTAATATCGATGGCACGCAACGAATCCAGGTGCGGAGCCAGGAGATGCTCGACTTTCTGCCCGAGGTGATTCCGGCCATTCAGGAAGCGACGTCGACGCCGATCGCCTTCGACAATCCGTCTGTTGACTACCACAAGATTGCGCTGGCGCATTACGACCGGAAGAAGAGCGGGCCGCCGATTCTGAATTCGCTGGCCGCATCGCGCGAGCGGCTCGAAGAGATGGTGGAGCTGGTGAAGCACTACGACACGCTCGCAGTGGTGATGGCCTCGGAGATGTTTGTGCCCGGTGGAACTTCGCAATGCCTGAATCCGCAGGACACGTATCGCGCGGCCAAGCAGTTTGTCGAGGTGCTGGTGACCAAGGCGGGACGGCGCAACGATCAGATCATCATCGATACCGGACTTGCGCCGGTGGGCGCGGATACTTATGGCCTGGTGAACATTGGATTGGATGCGATGCGGCTGATCAGCGCGGACCCGGATTTGAAGGGCGTTCACATGATTGTTGGCCTTTCAAACTTTGCCTGGGGCACGCCGAAAGAAGTTCGCGAGGACCTGGAAAAGGCGTACCTGACGCTGGGGATGGAAGCGGGTTTGGATTTTGCGCTGGCGAATCCGGAGAAAACTCCTTCGCCGTTGCCGCTTGGCCATCCGATGGTGGAGAAGCTGCGGGAGGCGCTGGAGCAGGGCCGTCGTGGCGAAGGCGAATCCGCCGAAATGTGCGGCTTCCGGCAGGCAGAAGCCATTTTGAATATTTGCAGAGAGGTTGAAGCCGTCGACTTCTGAGATCGGCTGTGAAGCATGCCTGACATTCATCTCATTTCCCCTGCGGCTGGAGAGCGCCGGGTGTGGCTGCGCGTTGGAACCCTGATCGACGGCGTGAGCGCCGCGCCCCTGCATCACGCAAATGTCGTCTACGACTCGAAGTCGATTCTTTTTGCAAGCGAGGACTTGCCGCCGAGAGACTTAGTAAACGCCGGACAAATTCAACCGGACCACGACCTGCCTCAGTACACTTTGCTGCCGGGATTGACGGATGCGCACACGCATTTTTTCCTTGAGGGCGGCGAACTGGATCCGGATAAGCGGTCTGTCTATTTGAAGCGGACTCCCGCGCAGTTGCTGGACCACGCAAAGCAGCGGCTCGACAAGCTGGTGCGGCTCGGCATCATTGCTGCGCGCGATGCGGGCGACAAGGACGGGGTTGGGCTGGCGCTGAGCAAGCTTTCTTCGAGCGCGGAGCGACCGCTGATGCCGTATGTCGACAGCCCGGGTGCGGCAATCCACATGCGCGGGCGCTATGGCAGCTTTATGGCCGAGCCTTTTGAGGATTGCCTGACGCCGCGCCAATGCGTGGAAGAGCGAGTGAAAGAGGGAGCCGATCGCATCAAGCTGATTCCGACCGGAATTATCAATTTCAAGAAGGGCGCGGTGACAGCGGCGCCGCAAATGTCGGCGGAACGAATCGGCGAATTCGTCGTGGCGGCAAAAAGTTTCGGCAAGCAGACGCTGGCGCATGCATCCGGAGATGCAGGCATCGATCACGTGATCGACGGCGGCGTGGATTCGATCGAGCACGGCTTTTTTGTTCGCGACGATCAGTTGGCGAAGATGCGCGACAAGGAGATTGCGTGGGTGCCGACTTTTGCGCCCGTGCAATGCCAAGTGGATCATGCGGACCGGATGGGCTGGGATGCGGAGATCGTCGGAAATCTGAAAAAGATTCTCGATGCGCATGCGAAGAGCCTGGCGAAAGCTCACGCGATGGGCGTGCAGGTGATCGCGGGCGCCGATGCCGGCTCCTACGGCGTGGCGCACGGACTGGGCCTGCTGTACGAACTGGAGTTGATGCAGCGGGCCGGGCTTTCGCCGCTGGCAGTGATCAACTCGGCGACGGGGGCCGGATCGAAGAGGCTGGCGTTCAAGGAAAAGTTTGGGCAGATCAAGCCGGGATTCCTCAGCCGATTCATTCTCACCCACCATTCGCCGCTGGAGGACGTGGCGAATTTGCGCAAAGAGCGCATCATCGTGTTTGACGGGGCGGTTATTGCGAGCGGAGAGGACTTCGGCTCGGCCGGCTTGTAGAAGGGTGCGGCACGATCGATCGCTAGATTTGGCGGAAGCTGTGCCGATGGAGAAAACTCAAGCCGCAGGCCGACGTTACTTGTGCCGTGCGCGCCAGAATGAGCTGACTCCCAGGTAGAGAAAAACCACACCTGCGCCGATCGAGAAATCGCGAGAAATTGCGCCGATTCCAGACCAGTTCTGCCAAAGACGCAGAGCGAAGAGGACTGCGAACAATAGGAAAAAAGTGCCGGTGGCCTCAAGCCAGACGATGCCACCTACGCGGCTGAAGGGGCGGAGAAAGCCGCCGATTCCCTTGCTGACGTTGCGTCCGGTTTGAGCGGCGGCGTGCGCGGCGGCTTGAGCCTGAGGAACAGCCTTGGACACAGGGCCGGAGGAGGCGGCGGCCGATGGCGATTTGGGAGGCGGCGGGCTCGCGTTCGACGGCGCGGGACCGACAACTCGCTGGCCTGCAATGCGCCCGGCGACGCGAACGCCGATGCCCAGGGCACGGCCAATGTTTCGCGGTTCCATACCGTTTATGATGGTAGCAGTGGCCTACGGTGCTTTTCGCGGATTGGCGCGGGTCCGGCGTGCGTCCTGGGGTTGCTCTCAACCCTGAATCGAAGTAAGGTTAATAGATTCCGCGTTGCGACCCGCATTCTTTTCGCTCGTGTGCGCCGGTCGTGCTCGCGATCATGGAGGTAGCAGTGACATCCCGTCTGCGTGAACTGATCCAGCAACTGGGCGAGGCCATCCATGAGTCAGTAATTGAGAGCGAACAGATTGCGGGCGTGGTGCAGGACATCCGCAAACATGGATTCGACGTGCTGCTGATGCTTGAGGCCACGATCGGGCTGAACGAGGTCACGGAGAAGAACGCCGCCGCTGGAACGGACGAGGCGAGCGGAGGCGAATTGGGAACGTTCACGCCTAACGATCTGCATTTTCTGCGCTCACTGCGCATCGCGGTTGAAGGCGAACCCGACGAGGACGCAACGGATGTGAAGTAGGGGGGCTGGCGGGCGAGTTGAACACGTCATTCAGCCTTGCGAGCCTGTTCATCCCGTTTGCCGGTTTCGCTTAGAAACCACTTCCAAAATGACCTGTCTTTGCGCGGGCGCTCCGTTCTCGCTCGATTGACCCCCACCCATCAGCTTGATAAGATGGAAGTGCGGGGTGGAGCAGCCCGGTAGCTCGTTGGGCTCATAACCCAAAGGTCGCTGGTTCAAATCCAGCCCCCGCAACCAATCTGCTCAGCAAAATGAAGAGCTTAGAAAAGGCCGCTGATTGCGGCCTTTTTCTCATTTGGGTGAAAATCCGCTCGTCGCGGAAGATTTTCATGAAATCATCCCGCAGCGCCATCGGGGCTGGGATTATGCCAGCCGCCATCGGCGGCGATGAATGCTTCTGCTTCTTTTGGTCCCCATGTTCCTCGTTTGTATCGGCGAACACGGTGATGGTGTTTCAGGACCCGATTGACCACTTCCCACGCAGCTTCAACAGCATCCTCGCGGGTGAAGAGTGCCCCGTCGCCTTTCATTGCGTCGCCCAGGAGCCTTTCGTAAGGGGTTTCCTCGCCCGGCTGCTCATCGGACAGGGAAAGCTCACGGTCCTCTCCGATGAATTCCTCACCTGCCAGCTTGACCCGCGCAGCGAGTGCGATGACCGAACTTGGTGAAAGCCGAAAGCGCAGGTAATTTGATTGGCTATCCGCGCGAACCGCGTCGGCAAAGAGCTTTTGCGGCGGCCGCTTCAGCTCCACCACAATTTCAGTTGCGGTGACTGGGAGATATTTGCCCGAGCGCAAATACCAGGGCACGCCGTTCCAGCGCCATGAATCGATGAAGAGGCGGAGGGCGCAATAGGTTTCGACGTCAGATCGCCGGGCCACGTCCGACTCATCTCGATAACCCAAATACTGGCCACGCACCATGTCATCGGGCTTGAGAGGACACATGGCCTGAAAAACCTTAGCCTTTTCGGTTTGCACATCTCCGAAGTTGCGGCCGGCGGGTGGTTCCATAGCCAGGAGCGCGACGATCTGGAAAAGATGATTCTGGATTACGTCGCGCAGGCAGCCTGCAGTTTCATAAAACGAGCCTCGTTTACCCACACCGAAACTTTCCGACAGAGTGATTTGAACGCTGGCGATGTAGTTGCGATTCCAGATTGGCTCAAGAAACGAATTGGCAAAGCGGAAATAAAGGATGTTCATGATCGCCTCCTTGCCGAGGAAGTGATCGATACGGAAGATGGAGTCTTCAGGGAACACCGAGTGCGCAACCTGGTTCAGCTCGCGCGCCGAGGCCAGATCGCGCCCAAAGGGTTTCTCGACAATGACGCGCGCATTCGCGGCGAGGTTCGCGCTTCCGAGTCTCTTAATCACCGTTTCGAAGAGCGCGGGCGGAATTGCCAGGTAGTATGCAGGCCGGCGCGCTTTGCCCAACGCCTTCTTGATCGCCGTGTATGTATTGCTGTCGGTGTAGTCGCCGCTGACGTAGGTTAGCAACGACAGCAGGCGCTTCAGCGATGGTTTGTCATCGATTCCGCCGGCTCGCTTGATGCTGTCGGTCGCTCGGCGATGGAGCCGATCGAGACTCCATTTGGGAAAGGCAACGCCGATGACCGGAACCTTGAGCGCGCCGCGCTTGACCATCGCATAGAGCGCGGGAAAGATCATTTTGTGGGCCAGATCGCCGGTGGCGCCAAAGACGACCAAAGCGTCTGACTGCGACCGGGCCATCAGGCGCCTTCTTTCTGGCCGGTCTTCTCCTGGTGGCCGCCGAATTGGAATCGCAGCGCGGATAACAGCTTGTCAGCGAAAGTGTCTTCGCCGCGCGAACTGAATCGCTCATAGAGCGCGGCACTCAGTACCGGGGCAGGAACCGACTCGTCGATCGCAGCGGTAATGGTCCAGCGTCCTTCACCCGAGTCCGAAACCCGGCCGGCAAATTTGGCAAGGTCCGGGCTGTCAAGGAGGGAGATGGCGGCGAGATCGAGGAGCCAGGATGCGATGACGCTACCGCGGCGCCAGACTTCGGTTATGTCGGAAAGGTTCAGGTCGTATTGGTACACCTCAGGGTTGCGCAGTGGCGTCGTTTCGGCGTCAACTTTCTCCTGCTGCTTGCCGACATTCGCGTGGTGGAGAATGTTCAACCCCTCCGCGTATGCGGCCATGATTCCGTACTCGATGCCATTGTGCACCATCTTCACAAAGTGGCCTGCGCCATTGGGTCCGCAGTGCAAATAGCCGTGCTCGGCGGTGCCGCCGACTTTTTCGCGGCCGGGCGTGCGCGGCGCTGAATCGATGGATGGCGCCAATGCGGAAAAAATTGGATCGAGTCGCTGAACCACATCTTTTTCGCCGCCGATCATCAGGCAATAACCGCGATCCGCTCCCCAGACTCCGCCGCTGGTTCCCGCGTCCACATAGTGGATGCTTTTCGGTTTCAATTCAGCGGCGCGGAGAATGTCATCGCGATAATAGGAGTTGCCGCCATCGATGACCGCATCGTCCGCTTCGAGCAGAGGAGTGAGACCTTTGAGAGTTGCATCGACCACGCCTGCCGGCACCATCATCCAGATGGCGCGAGGCGTTTTCAACTTCTTCACGAAATCTTCAAGCGAATTGGCGCCGACCGCGCCTTCTTTGGCGATCGATTGCACGGCATCCGAATGAATATCGTAGACAACGCAGTGGTGGCCGGCCTTCATAAGACGCCGGACCATGTTGTTTCCCATCCTACCCAAGCCGATCATGCCCAGTTCCATGGAATCCTCCCGATATGAGATTTGATGCGAGCACGAGATCAAACAATACCATTCGAGAATGAGAAACGCTTGAACACGCTCACCTGATGCCGGCAGAGTACAAGACGCGCTAGGAATTTTGCTTCTTCTCTTCCTCGGTGACGACGAAGAAACTGCGCAAGTCTGCCTGTCCAAACGAGGTGGTCATCGCTACATCGGCGGCATCTCGCCCGGTTGCCATCAGGACGCGACCGATCCGCGGTTGGTTGTTGCGCGCATCGAACGTCCACCAGCGGCCTCCCAGGTAAGCCTCGAACCATGCGCTGAAGTCCATGGGAAGTCTCTCGGGCACGCCGATGTCGCCGAGATACCCGGTGGCATAGCGCGCGGGAATGTTGAGCGCGCGACAGAAGGTGATTGCAAGATGTTGAAAGTCGCGGCAGACGCCAACACGCTCAGTAAACACATCGAGAGCTGTCTTTGTGGGCCGTGCCTGCTGATAGTTAAACGTGACTTTATTGTTTACCCAGTTGCAAATGGCTTGCACGCGGCCCCAGCCGGGCAGGATGTGTCCAAAAAGCTCGAGTGCAATGGTCGAAAAGCGATCCACCTCGCAGTACCTGCTATTGAGCAGGAAGCTGAGCAATTCATGCGGCAGATCGCCGACGGCCGACTCCTGCGCCAACCAATTGAACTCATCTGGAACTCCGGAGTCTTGAATCAGCGTGGAATTGAAAAGCCTGAGCTGCCCTTTTGGAGCGACGAACCGCGCACAGCGATTCCCAAAACTGTCGCTGTAATGGGTGATTTCAAGTTTCGGTTCAGTCTGCAGTTCGTCGGGCTCAAGCAAATCGTGAGCGCGCGAAGGATGGACGTTGAGAAGCGCCACCATTGCCACAGTGGCTGGAATGTCGAATTGTATGTCGTATGCCAGCCGGATCAACATTAGGACACTCCAAAGCTGAGGATATGAATTTCGAAGGCCAAGGCCCCGAGAGTCGGACCAGGGCAGGCAAGGTATTGCCATCCTATCTCCTGGCAGAGGCAAAAGCCGCAGAAAAGGATGTATCAGGCTGAGTGCCTTGCCAGCTGCGCTACACTAGAGCGGTTCCACAATTCATGTGCCCTTTCCAACCTTTGCGAGGTGGCCTTTTCAGTTGAAAACGCCACCGGGCGATTGCGGTGCTGGATACAGCTATTGTGGAAGCGCCGTCGTCCCCCCCGTGGCGCAGAATATCGGGAAGCCGAAGGACACCGGTCATGATGCCGGATCAGGACAGTTTTTGGGACGAGTTGCTGGCCTACATCGAGGCGCATAGCGTCATCCCCATTGTTGGGCCGGAACTTGTCATCGTGGATCATGGCGGCCGGCTCGAACCCTACCATCGGCTGCTGGCGCGCGAACTCGCGACTCGATTGAAGGTCGGGGAGCTAGGCGAAGGCGCGACACTCGACCAGGTGGTGGGAGCGTATCTCACCAAGCCCGGCAGCAGACGGCAATCGGTGTACCGCGAATTAGGCGACATCGCCGCAAAGCTCACCGTCAAGATTCCGGAGCCTTTACTGCAACTCGCGAGTATACGCGACCTGAACCTTTTCGCGAGCTTCTGCACGGATAATCTTTTGGCCCAGGCGATCAATGCGGCGCGTTTTGGCGGGCGTGCGGAAACACGAGAACTGGCGTTTAATCCCAGCGAAGCCGGGGACCTGCCCGACGGCCCGCGCGATGTGCCGGTGGTTTATAGCCTGTTTGGACGAATGTCGGTGCTGCCCAAGTACGTGATTGCGGAAGAGGACGAGCTGGAGTGGGTGACGGCACTGCAGATTCCGGAAAAGCGCCCGGAGCGGCTCTTCGACGAATTGGGACACAATCATCTGCTGTTTCTCGGCTGCGGATTTCCCGACTGGCTCGCGCGCTTCATCCTACGCACGGCCAAGAACAGCAAGCTATCCGCCGAGCGCGGCTTCTCAGAGTACTTGATCGACGCCGATGCGGAATCGAATTCGCCGTTGGTCGCGTTCCTGACCAGCTTCAGCCGCGAAACCGTGGTGCTTTCGCTGGACCCGGTGGACTTTGTCGCCGAACTTTCGCGGCGCTGGCAGGAACGCCAGGGCAGCGACGCAGCAGCAAAGGAACCGGAGCCCGGACCGATGCCGGAGACGATGCCGCCCGGAAGCTTATTTATCAGCTATGCCAGCGAGGACCGGCCAGCCGCGCTGCGGCTTGCGGCAGAATTGCAGGACGCCGGACTGCCGGTGTGGCTTGACCGCCAGCAACTGGACTGGGGCAGCGACTACACGGCGCGCATTCGGCTCGCGATCCAGCAATGTGCTTTGTTTGTGCCGGTGCTTTCGCGAACAGCGGAACAGCGCACAGGATTCTTCCGCAAGGAATGGGCGTGGGCAAGCGAACGGAACCTGGACTTCACCGGTAGCAGCCTCGCGTTTCTTTGCCCATTGGTGATTGACGATACCGCGGTGGTTACGAGCAACGAAATTCCACCGGCGTTCAAGATGGTGCACATTGAGCAAGCGCCCGAGGGCAGCCTGCAGAGCCACCAGGCAGAAGCAATCGTGAAGGCCTTCAACGCCATGCGCGCGCGCATGCAGGGTAAGCAATGATCGATCTGCCGACAATCGACGCTGAACGCCCGTGGCCGGGATTGTTGCCGTTCGGCGAAGACTCGCGCATGTTCTTTCACGGCCGCGAAGCCGAGACAGACGAATTGTTTCGGTTGATCGAACGCGAACCGCTGACGGTGCTGTTCGGGCAGTCGGGATTGGGAAAATCGTCGCTGCTGAATGCCGGCGTGTTTCCGAATCTGCGGCGGGCAGGTTATTTGCCGGTGTACCTGCGGCTGAGTCTTGACGCAGGGGCGCCTGTGCTGATCGACCAAGTGTGGCAGGCGCTCAAGGCCGCATGCGCTAACCACGAGGTGAGCGCGAGCGCGGCGTTGCCGGGCGACGGCTTCTGGCAATATCTGCATCGGCCAGAAACCAAGTTCCTCAATCCCCATGGACGACCCGTTGTGCCGGTGCTGGCGTTCGATCAATTTGAGGAGATCTTTACGCTGGGCCGGCAAACGCCGGAACAAACCGCGCAAACACAACTGCTGCTGCAACAACTGGGCGAACTCATCGAAAATCGTCTGCCGCCGGCGCTGGAAAGCGAACTTACCGTGCACCCCGAGCTGCTGGATCAGTTCGACTTGCTGCGTCAGAACATCAAGATGGTCTTCACATTTCGCGAAGATTATCTGGCCGAATTCGAGAGCCTGAAGACAGTCATCCGGCCCATCATGCAGAACCGCATGCGGCTGACGCCGATGCGCGGCGACCGTGCGGCCGCGGCGATTGAGCAGGCGGGCGGCGGCTTGCTGAGCGCAAGTGTTGCCGCGCGCATTGTGAGGTTTGTTGGCGGAGCCGCGAGGGGCAGCTCCGGGCAACTGGAAGAGATTTCAGTCGAGCCCGCGCTTCTGTCGCTGGTTTGCCGCGAGCTGAATGAGCAACGCATTGCGCGCGGACAGGCGGAGATCAGCGCCGATCTGATCCAGGGCGAAAACACGCAGCAGATCATTGCGCAGTTCTACAACCAGGGATTTGCCGGGTTGGACGTCAGGGTGCGCTACTTCGTTGAGGATCGTCTGCTGACGCCTGCGGGCTACCGTGACAGTTGCGCGCTGGACAATGCGCTGGCGGAGCCCGGGGTGAGCGAAGCGGCGATCCAGAGCCTGGTGGATCGACGCATTCTGCGACGTGAAGAGCGTGGCGGATTGGTTCGGATCGAGCTGATCCACGATGTGCTGGCGCTGGTGGCGAAAGACAGCCGGGATAAGCGGCACCAGGCCACGGCACTTGAAGCTGCCCGGCAGTTATTGGCAAAGCAGCGGCGACGCCAAAAGATCGTTATCGCGTGGGCCGCAGTTCTGGTGGCGTGTTTGGTGGGTGTTTCCTGGCTGGCGGTGATGGCGAGCCGGGGAAAGAAAGAAGCAGTGATTGCGCAGCGCCAGGCGGATGAACAGGCCAAGGTGGCAAAGACCGAGGAGGGCCGCGCGCAGTCCGAGGCGATCCTGGAGCGCGCAGCGGAGGACCAGGCCAAATCAAAGCAGGCGCAACTGGCAGGGGCGCTGGAGAAGGCAGACGAGGCAACTCACACCGCCAAGAGCGAGGCGGCTCAAAAAGAAGCGCAGCGATGGCAGGCCGTGGTGTGGGCAGCGGCGGCGGACGAGCAATTGGACGCAGGCGGCACGGGAGAAAAACTGCGCGCGTGCGTGGACTCTACGAATCGCCTTACCGACGATCCCGCGAAGGCGTCGCGAGATTACATGGTGGGCGTTTGGCATGTGGATCAGGGCGTCTCATCGACAGATCAGGAATGGCGCGGCGACGGCACCTGTGTGAGCAGGCATATCTACGAAAACGGATTTGAGCTGGATTTGAAGAATGATGTCTGCACATGGAAATACAAGCCGATTGCCGGGCACGACGATGAATTCGAGATGGACTGGGCCTCGAAGATGCTGGGATCTGCCTATCTCAAGCAACTGATCTTCAAGGTCACCAGCCGTACTCGAATGCGCAACATCAACGTCGGGTACGACGCGTTTCGAATCATCTGCCCGGCTGAGGAGCTCACGATCCGCCAGGGCGAGCTCGCGAGTCTCCAGAAGCAAGCCGACGCGAACCGCGGCAACATAGAAGATGAAAAAGCGCTGGCAAGCGGATTTGACAAGCTGGGGACTGCATTGGCTGCGCAAAGCAGTTTTGCGAATGCCTTCAAGAATTTCGACCAGGAACTTGGCATTTGCCAGCCACAGGCGCAGCGCAAGGCCGCCGATTCTGATTGTCTCGCGAGGGTTGCGGCGTCGTTCGAGCAACTCGGAAACGAGGAATTCAACCAGGCGACCACGCTCGACCAGGCCGGCGATGGACAAGGCGGGACACAGAATGCCACGGCGGCGCTTGAGTCCTACCAAAAGGACCTGGTGGTTCGACTGCAGTTGCTCCGCGCCGCTCCAGCGGATGTGGATGCGCAACATAATGCGGCGTTGGCATCGAACCATGCAGGCCTTGTTCTCTACTGGGTCGGCCGTAACACGGACGGGATCGACGCGATTCGAACAGCGGCGCAAATGCTCGAGAACATCACCAAGACGCATCCTGGCGAGACGCAGGTAAAAGTGGATCTGCTCTGGGTACTCTATAACCTGAGCCAGAGATCAAACGTGGGGACCGAGGCCAAGGATTCTTTGAGCAAAGCGTTGGCCATCGCGACGGAGCTGGCGCGCGAGCCCGACAGCCCCGACAATATGCCGAGCGTGGTCACGTTTTTGCAGGGCGCAAAGCCGCGGTGAGAAACCAACAGGCAGTCTCGGAACTCGAATCGAGAATCGGCTCAAGATCGTTGGGGAGTTTGGTGGACCTGGTCGGAATCGAACCGACGACCTTCCCGGCAGGCCGGGACGCGCCTTCGTATCAGCGCTTTGAATTAGTTGTTAATTGGTGGACCTGGTCGGGATCGAACCGACGACCTTCCCGGCAGGCCGGGACGCGCCAGCCGCTCATTGCTTTAAGTTAATTGCATTTGGTGGACCTGGTCGGGATCGAACCGACGACCTCTTCCATGCCATGGAAGCGCGCTCCCAGCTGCGCCACAGGCCCACGATTGGCGGGACAACTCTTCTATTGTCGTAGGTAGCGGCTGGTTCGTCAAACGGCGGAAGGGACATAGGAGCCGGAACGCGCGCAGGCGAGGGACGCACCGTTGCGCGCGCTCAGCAGCTTCCGATTTTCTACTCCACCGGCGCAGCGAGGAAGAATACGTAGGTGAGTAAACCTACGCCAATCAGGCCGGGGATCATGCCGCAAAGGTAGATGCCGTTACCGGGCATGAGCGCGTGCAGGAAAATGAGCAGGCCTATCCCGACGCCGATGTTGGTGAGACCGCCGATCTTCATCCCCTCGCGCGCCTTGAGCCGTTTGAGCCGCTCATCTTGATGCATCAATTCGACGGCGGCCCTGGCGCCTTCGCCTGAGGCCTCGGTCACGCGGCGGAGGGTCTCCGCTTTGTAATAGGCTTCGCGTTCCTTGCGCTGGCTGTCCAGCCAATGAGCCACAGTGACGAATGTCAACCCTCCTACGATAGCCACTATCGGAATCAAAAACGCGAACATCTGCGGGTTGTCCAACATCGCAAGCATCTCCGAACCGTTTCCCATCTCATCCTCCTCGCCGGGGTTTTCCCCTTGCGACTGGTACGACAGGGGGAACTCGCTTCCGGTTGCAAAATCTCTGAAAAAAGCATCCTCTAGAAAATGCAACCGGAACCGGAAAGGAACGGTCGTACGAGTTTGATCAGGTTCGAGTAGTTCGGAGAGGAACACTTTCAAGAGATGCCCGCCGCGATGAGCGCCGAAGAAGACATGGCCGATGTGAATCGCGTGCTGGCAGGCGAAGTGCAGGCCTTCGAAGGAATTGTTCGCCGCTGGCAGGGACCGCTAGTGAACATGGCCTGGCGGTACTGCCGCGACCGGGGGCGCGCAGAAGAGATGGCGCAGGAAGCTTTCCTGCGTGCCTGGCGCGGGCTGGCCGGGTGGCGGCGCGAGTCGAGTTTTTCGACGTGGCTTTTTGCTCTGGCGGCAAACGTGTTTCGCTCAGAGCTGCAGCGGTTTCCGGCAGTCAATGTGCCTTTGGAGGATGTGGCGGAGCCGGCTGGCCCTGCCACGCAGCACGAAGGGCTGGCCAGGAAGCAGAGCGACGATTCAGTGAGGAGAGCCGTGCTGGCGCTACCGCATCGATACCGTGAGCCGGTGGTCCTTTATTACTTTCACGAGATGGATGTTGCCGCGGCGTCGCGCACGATGGGTTTGCCTGAGGGAACGGTGAAGGCGCGACTGGCGCGTGGGCGCGAGATGCTGCGCAAGAGATTTCCGCACTTGAGCGGTGAAGGCACGCCGCTCGCGGGGTCGACGCTCCGGCCCGAAAAGGAGGCCTTGCAATGATGAGCAATCTGAACCGCGAGACAGATCGTGATGCGATCGACGCGATTCTCGCAGATGAAGAAGAGCTGATTCCCTCTTCTGGTTTTCTGGCGGCGACGATGGAGCGGGTGCGCGAAGAGGCGGCTTGCCCCGAGCCAATTCCCTTCCCGTGGCTGCGCGCGTTGCCCGGAATCGTGCTGGTCGCTGGGGTTGTTGGCTGGTGCGGATATGAGCTGGTGCGCGCGGGCGTTGACAGTTCCGCGCAGGAAGTTTCGTTTACGCAGATGCATGCGGCGTCCATCAACGTTCACGCACTGGAACCGGCCGGATGGGTGGCGATTGCGCTTGCTGTTTCACTGTTGTCCTGGCTTTTGTCGCGGCGGCTGGCTGGGAGGTCGGGGTTGCTGTGAGCCAGAAGCAAAAGAGCCCACCCTAGCGACAAAGACAAAAACGTCGCGAGGATGGGGCACCCTCAGTGGGTCTGTTTTGCCGCGGTGCCGCAAAACCTGCCCATTGGGGTTCGTGCTATCCCACCCTAAACGTCCGCCGCGGCGAACGTTTAGGATGGGGCACCCTCGCAGAGGTGGTTTTCCCTTGTCCCCAGACGCGAGGGACCTGGGCACCCGAACTTGAACTGGAATCTCAGCGCTTACTGTTTTGTGGCGTGCTTCGCGCCGAATTGCTGGAGCTTTGCGAGGGTGGCTGCGGCCTGGCCGGAGTCGATGGCTTCGGCGCTGCGGGCGACGCCCTCTTTGAGATCGCCGGCGAGGCCTGCGGCGACCAGGACGGCCGCAGCGTTGAGCAGAACAACGTCGCGGCGTGCGCCGGTAATGCCGGTGATCACGTCGTAAAGCAGCGCTTTGTTGGTGGCCACGTCGCCGCCGGTGAATTGGTCGATGGTGGCGCGCGGAAGCCCGGCCATCTCCGGCGTGATGCGCGCGGCTTTCAGTTGCGGTTCGCCGGTCTCCGATTCCTCGATGCGCGCAACGACCGACTCGCCCGTGGTGGTGAGCTCATCAATTCCATCCGTGCCGTGGACCACGAATGCGCGCCGGGCTCCGAGCGCCTTGAGCGTGCGGCCGACGAGAAGCACGCGGCTGGGAGCGAGCACGCCAATGACCTGGGTGCGCGCGTGGGCCGGGTTGGTGAGCGGGCCGACCAGGTTAAAGATGGTGCGGAAGCCGAGGGCGCGACGAAGCGGACCGAGAGCCTTCATGGCCGGGTGATAGAGCGGCGCGAAGAGGAAGACGAAGCCGGTTTCGCGGAGACATTCGACGGCGAGATCAGGCGGAAGTTCAATGGGAACGCCGAGGGCTTCAAGGACATCGGCAGCGCCGCAGCGCGAAGTGACAGCGCGATTGCCGTGCTTGGCGACGCGAGCCCCGGCGGCTGCTGCAACGAGCGCGGCGCCGCAGGAGATGTTGAAAGTCTGCGGACCACCGCCGCCGGTGCCGACACAATCAACGAGGGTCTCCCTCTCCTCCTCTCCAAAAGGTAAAGGAACGGAGTTCCGGCGCATGACGTCAACAAAGCCGGCCAGCTCGGGAGCCTGCTCACCGCGCGTGGCGAGGACGGCCAGGAGCGCGGCCGTTTCCACTTCAGGCACACTGCCGGTGAGGATCTCAACGAGAACTTCGGCGGCCTGCTCACGAGTGAGCGACGCGCCATCCTCGGCCAGCGGGCGAAGCAGTTCCTTCACCAAAGACATGAAAGAAGTATGGCAGAGCGGAGGCCGTTGAGCGAAAAGCGCACGCTTTCGGCGTGCACTAGATGGTGAAATTCCGACCGAAATCTGCGTGGTAATCTGGAAAATGTCTGAGGTCCAATCCATTTGAAAATTCACGAGTATCAGGCAAAGGGAATCCTGGCGAAGTATGGCGTTGCCGTGCCCAAGGGCGAGGAAGCGGCCACTTTCGAGGAAGCCGTAGCGGTGGCGCGCAAGCTGTTTGCCGAAGGCGCTCCGGGCGTGGTGGTGAAGGCGCAGATTCACGCTGGAGGCCGCGGCAAAGGCGGCGGCGTGAAGGTGGCGAAAACTCGCGAGGACGCCGAACTGCACAGCAAGAACATTCTTGGCATGACGCTGGTGACGCACCAGACCGGGCCGCAGGGGCAGAAGGTGCAGCGGCTGCTAATTGAAGAGACGGCGGACATTGATCGCGAATTGTATCTCGGCATTGTGCTGGACCGCGCGTCGGGCAAGCTGGTGTTTATGGCGTCGCAGGCCGGCGGCATGGAAATTGAAGAGGTGGCCGCGAAGACACCCGAGGCGATCTTCAAGGAGACGATTGATCCGGCGGTTGGATTCGGCGCATGGCAGGCTCGCAAGCTGGCGTTCGCGCTGGGACTGAAACCGGCGCAGATCAACCAGGCGGTCGGTTTTTTTCAGAGCCTGTACAACGCGTTTATCGAGACAGACGCGTCGCTGGTGGAGATCAACCCATTCATCACGACGAAGGACGGCAAGCTTTTTGCGCTGGACGCGAAGATCACCTTCGACGACAACGCACTGTTTCGCCATCCCGACATCAAGGCGCTGCGCGACGTGGCCGAAGAGGATCCGCTGGAAGTGGAAGCGAGCAAGTACGCGCTGAACTACATCAAGCTCGATGGAACGATCGCATGCATGGTGAACGGCGCGGGCCTGGCGATGGCGACGATGGACATTATTCAGTATGCAGGCGGCAGCCCGGCGAATTTTCTGGATGTGGGCGGCGGCGCAACGCAGGAGCAGATTGAGCACGCCTTCGAGATTCTGCTTTCCGACAAGAACGTGAAGGCGATCTTCATCAATATCTTTGGCGGCATTCTGCGCGTGGACCGGCTGGCGACGGGCGTTGTGGCGGCGGCCCGGAATCTGCATGTGAAAGTGCCGATCGTGTTGCGGCTCGAAGGAACGAATGTGGAAGAGGGGCGCAAGATTCTGAAGGAGTCGGGATTGAATTTCCAAGTGGGCGCAACGATGAAGGAAGCAGCGGAAATGGTTGTGGCTGCGGCGAAGCGGGGGCATAAGATGGCGGTTTTGGTGGATAACGATACGCGGCTGATCGTGCAGGGCATCACAGGCAAGGAAGGCACGTTCCACGCCAAGGGCTGCGCGGAGTACGGAACGAAGGTGGTTGGCGGAGTGACGCCGGGCAAGGGCGGAACGACGCACGAGGGCTGGCCGGTATTCAATACCGTGGCGGATGCCGTGGCGAAGACGGGCGCAAATGCGACCATGATCTTTGTGCCGCCGCCGTTTGCCGCCGACGCGATTCTCGAGGCTGAAGATGCGGGGATTCCGCTGATTGTCTGCATCACCGAGGGCATTCCGACGCTGGACATGGTGAAGGTGTGGGCCAAGCTGAAGACGTCGAAGTCACGGTTGATTGGGCCGAACTGCCCCGGCGTGATCTCGCCGGGAATGGCGAAGATAGGCATTATGCCGGGGCGGATTCATAAGCAAGGATCGATCGGCATTGTTTCGCGCTCGGGAACGCTGACCTACGAGGCTGTGCATCAATTGACGCAGCGAGGGATCGGGCAGTCGACCGCGATCGGCATCGGCGGCGATCCGATTATCGGCACGACGCATATTGACGCGCTGCGGCTGTTGAACGACGATCGCCGGGACGGAAGCGATCATCATGATCGGCGAAATTGGCGGATCGGCGGAGGAAGCGGCGGCGGAGTTTGTGAAGCAGCATGTGAAGAAGCCGGTGGTGGGATTCATCGCCGGACAGACTGCGCCACCAGGGCGGCGCATGGGCCATGCAGGCGCGATCATCAGCGGCGGCCAGGGAACGGCGGCGGACAAGATGAAGGCCATGACCGCGGCCGGGATTCACGTTGTGGTGTCGCCGGCGGAGATTGGCGCCACGCTGGCGAAGGTGATCGGCAAGTAAGAGCAGCCATTAGCTTCTAGCCTCTAGCTTCTAGCTCATCGTGCGAAGGCGAAGAACATCCGCTTCACCGAACACTGCACGGTAACCTGATTCGGATTACTTGCAGCGTCGAAATGTCCGTCAAAAGCCACTCTCGCGCCTCACGCCAGGTGGATAATCGATTCATCGACATGCTCATTGGGCCTACGAATCGCTGCCGCGGTTGAGGCCGGATTGCGTTTGTCGAGTCGAAGTTCAACCTTGCTGCCCTTTTTGGATTGCCTTCCCCGGATGATTGCGGTGTGAACCCTCGCTGCTGATGCCGGCGATGGATCGAGAGGATCGATCTCGATTCCGACCGGTGAATTGAGAGGGCTCCACAGAAGTGCGTTGGTTTCTATGAACGATTCGTCGCCGGCGCTTGCGGGCACGCAACCTTTGCGGTATGGGTTTGCGGGTTTCCGCCTCGAAGCCGATGGGACGCTCTGGCGCGCGGATACTCCGCTCGAATTGACCGCTGAGGAGTTGGCGGTTTTGCGGTTGCTGCTGAGGCGGGCGGGCGAGATCGTGTGCCCGCTGGAATTGAAGCGGACGGTCTGGGGCGAAGAGCATACGACCGGCGACGTCGTAGCGAAGTGCGTTGCTTCGCTGCGTGATCGGCTGCAACCCGCGGATTGCATTGAGAGCGTGTATAAGCGCGGGTTTCGTATCAGCGTTGCTGTGCATACGAATGGGAGCGGGCGAGATGACGAGGCGCCGCGGCTTGTCCTTCTTCCGTTCGCGGTTGGGTATGGCGTTCCCGATTATCTTGGTTCGGCAATTGCCGAGGAAACGGCGGCGCGGTTGTGTAGCGCTGAGTACGCAGCTGCATCGGTAGTGGCGCGAGAGTCGGTGTGCACGTTGGCCCGGCGCGGAATGGCTTCGCACGAGATTGGTAAGGCGCTCGGAGCGGATCTGGTTCTTGGTGGCCAGCTTTACGCAACGCCGGAGCGGCTGAGGCTGCGGGCCGAGATGATCCGCGTGGCGGACAGCGCGCAGCTCTGGATTGAAGACCTGACGGTAGGGCGCGGAGGGATAAGGGCGCTCGAGCGCGAGCTGGCGAACTGCGTGAGCAGCCGGGTTCATTCCGGCGGGCTTTCCCTCGCGGCCGTTGCGGCGGCAGGAACTGCGCGTGGGGATTCGGCGCAGCTCTCGGAGGCGCACGAGCTCTATCTGCGCGGGCATCATGAGTGGCAGACGCTGGAGCGGCACCAGATGCAGGATGCAATGGGCCGACTGCAGAGGGCCATCGAGCTCGATCCATCGTTCATGGCCGCGCGCGCCGACCTTGCGCATCTTTGCGTGATGCAGGCGCTCTACGGGTTCATGCCAGCCTCGGGCGCGGCAAGCATGGCGCGCAGAGCAGCGGCGCGGATTCCGGAATCGGCTGCAAATGCCGATACGTTGCTGCCGGCGATGGGATGGATCCGGTTCCATGTGGACCGGAACTTGCGCGCGGCGCTGGACGCATTCGCGCGTTCGGCGCATCTGCCGCACGATTCGAACACGACGCGAGTGCGCACGATGTTCCTGCTGAGCAGGCACAAGTTTGAAGAGGCTCTTGATGACGCTGCGCGCGGCCATTCAGGTTGATCCGTATTCGCCTTGGCTGCAGGCGGAGCTGGCGTGGGCGCTGCATCTGGCCGGAGAGGCCGAGGCGAGCGTTGACCAAATCTGCAAAGCGATCTCGCAGTTTACCGAGCACGACGGCGCGCACTTGTATGGGGCGATGATTCTGGCGCACAACGGCGAAGCTGCGCGGGCCGTGGAACTGGCGCGCGCGCTGACGGCGCGGTCGGCGCACTTCGACCTGGCGACCTCGGCACATGCGTACGCTCTGGCGTGCGCGGGTCGTAAGGAAGAAGCGCGAACGCTGCTGGAGCGACTGCAATGGCTGAGCCGGGAGCGGTTTGTGATGAACACGTTCGACGCCGCAACGTATGTGGCGATGGACGAGGACGATGCCGCGCTGGAAGAGTTGCGCATCGCGAATGAGAACCGCTGCCCGTGGTACTTCCAAATGCTGGCGGATCCGCGGCTGCTGCCGCTGCGCGGGCGGCCGGAGTTTGAGCGGATGCGCGGAGCGTTGCGGGCGATTGAGGCCGATGGGGATGCCGACGCGGAAGTCGACGCCGATAGGGGTGACGAGCCGGGGTGGATTGCGGCGCAGGCGGGGTGAGGGTGAAGACCGTGGATCGTGAAGCGTGGGTCGTGGATCGTGGTTGCGGCGGCTGGTGGGTCGCAGCGGTCAGGCGATACACGCAAACAAAGGTAATGGAATGAAGCAGTTAAGCGGCGATCGCGCACAGGCTGCAAATGAGTGGGTCGCGTGTTGATTCTAAAGGAGTTGTTTGTCATAAATTCGACATAATTGAGTGCATATTTTCGATATTTTCGGAGACTGTTTACTGATTCTAAACGAGTTATTTGGCGAATATTTGGCGAAATGTCGCAATATTTTTTATTTAATTAATTTCCCTCCCGACGGCGGTCAGCCCAAGAGGGCGAAAATCGGCAGAGAAGCTCGTCTGCGGGCGGATTTTCGCGTTTCCGGAGCGAGATCCTGGTTGATTGCATATGGAACAAGTATGCGCCGGAAGCTGCTAATGATCGGCAGACTTGGCGAGATTTATATTGAGCGTGAAATCAGGGAGATGCGGGAGATTGAGGGCGGCGCCGGACTTGACAGCGCGGTGGGCCGTTTTTTGGGGACTCGCTATAAGAGATGGCTCTTGCCGGGGACATGGACGGCTTTTGTTGAGCAATTCTTGCGCAATGACGGCGTGGGTTGGCGGAATTCTCGCTCACGGTTCAGGGCGCGGATTTTGACGCGGCTTCGACGCATACTTTACTTCCCGAAAGGATTGGCGCGAGTGCGGCACGAGTAAACTCGTGCCCTGGTACAAGGCCTGTTGATTTGGGTTCGTGCTATCCCACCCTAGCGAAGCTAGGATGGGGCACCCCTTTGTTCGTGGGGAGCGTGAATCGCGAACAGTAAATGCAGGTCCTTCGACCCGGTCGCCACGGCGACCTCGCTCAGGATGACATTGCGAAAATGGAGTTTGTGCTTTCCCACCCTAGCGAAGCTCGGATCCGCTCCACAGACGAAGACCGATCCCCACCCCAAGAAGTAACAGCCGGCGAGGACACCGGCGCCGCGTGTGGGATTCGTGTGATCCCCGGTCCCCAAATGCAAGGGACCGGGGGCACCCAGAGTTGTGGAGAGGACAGTGCGAGTGCCGTGAGTTGAGAGTGCGAGCGGCTATTCGGCGTGGAAGACGACGTCAAAGAGCAGCAGGCTGGCGGTGGTGAAGATGATGTCGTAGCCGAGAAGCATCTTGATCCAGAGCGCAGGGTCGGCGTCGCCGGTGAGGATGGATGTGACGGCCTGAACCATGGCGAGCAGAGCGGGAATGAAGATGGGAAAGAGGATGAGCGAGAGGAGAAATTCGCGGTTGCGGCTGCCGATGGAGAGCGCGGCGAAGAAGACTCCGTTGACCACCAGGGCCCAGGTGCCGAGCGGGAGCACGAGAGCCAACTGCCATGCGTTGCCGGCGATGTGGAGGTTATAGAAGATGAAGAAGAAAGGCGCGAGAACGATTTGAACGATGGAAACGAAGAGGAAGTTGGCGATGGTTTTGGCGAGGTAAAGCTCTGCGCCGGGCGAAGGGACCATGCGCTGCGCGTCCATGACCTGATGACGGATTTCGCGGGCCCAGGCCTGATTGAGCGCGCTGACGGAAGCGAACATGGTGGCCACGCAGAGGACGCCGCCGGCGATTTGCTGCGAGAAATAGCCGCGGGGATCGAAGGCGATGGAGAAGAGCACGACGACGAGGCCGGAGAAGAAAATCATGGAGATCATGGCGTCGAGGGTTCGCCACTCGATGCGAAGATCTTTGGCGAGATGGGTGAAGAGGGCGCGGGTCAAGATTGGCCCTCCGAGCGGGGGTGGCCCTCGCGGTGGAGATCGTCGGGCGTTGGCTCGTGGTCTCCCACCCATGCGCCTGAAGACTGGCGCATGGATGGGGCACTCCACATTTTTGCCTTGGAATGGGGCACCCACATTTGAGGATGGGGCAGCGACATCTTTCGTGAGGTCGGCGGTTTGGACGGGCTGGCCGATTGCGGCGGCGGCGCGGAGATAGTCGTCGGGCGTGAGGATCAACTGCGTGCCGCGCGTTCCGGCAGAGACGCTGATGCGATCGAAGAGGATGGCGGTTTCGTCGACGAAGACGGGGTAGGGCTTTTTGGCTCCGAAGATGGTGACGCCGCCGCGGATGTAGCCGGTGAGGGGCTGCACATCTTTGAGCGGAGCCATTTCAGCTTTGCGCCAGCCGGCCAAGCGCGAGAGCTTTTTGAAGTCGAGTGCAGAGTCGCCGGGGATGACGGCGAAGACGTACTCATGCGCGCTGTCAGTGGTCAAAAGCGTTTTGAAGACCTGCTCGGCGGGCATGCCGATTTTTTTTGCGACGGTGATTGCGGAGAGGTCTTCGGGATCGACTTCGTACTCGCGAAGCTCGAAGGGGATGTTGAGGGATTCAAGGAAGCGCGCGCCGTTGGTCTTCATGCCTGCGCCTCTTCCGCAAAAGTTCCGCAGGGGCTAAAGCCCATCACCTTTTCGACGTCTTTCGGCCCGGCTAAAGCCGTGCCCTTGTTACAAAACTCCTTGTGCGTTTTCAGCCAGCCTATAGCCGTGCCCTTGTTACAAAACTCCGTGCGCGTTTTCAGCCAGCCTATAGCCGTGCCCTTGTTACAAAACTCCGTGCGCGTTTTGAGCCAGCCAAAAGTCGTGCCCTGATACAAAGCTTGCTCTCGATATGAGCTTTGCCGCCTGCATGAATCCGGTCTATGCATCATGTTGAGCCGCTCCTTGATCGATGGAGGCAACGCGGCCGGCGTGGAGGGTGATGATGAAGTCGGCGATGGGAGCGGCGAGCTCGCGCTGATGCGTGGTGAGGACGATGGTGCGATCGGACTGGCGAAAGCCGGCGAGGAGCGCGACCATCTGGCGGGCGCTTTCGACATCCATGTTGGAGAAAGGCTCGTCAAGCAGAAGCAGCTCGGGGACGGAGAGGAGAACGCGAGCGAGAGATGTGCGCTGGCGCATGCCTTGCGAGTATTGGCCGAAGAGGCGATTGAGATCGGGATCGAGGCCGACCTGGCGAAGAGCTTCAGCGGGCGCGAGGCAGGGGCGGCCGGGATAAAGGCTCGCGAAGTAGCGAAGATTCTCCTGGGCGGTTAGCTCGTCATAGAGCATGGGCGAGTGGCTCATGTAACCGATGCGGGCGCGCGCCTGGTGGGGCTGGGATTCGCCGAAGACGCTGACCGTGCCGTGCGTAGGACGAAGAAGACCGGCGAGTACGCGGAGAAGCGTGGATTTGCCGGCGCCGTTTTCGCCGAGGAGAACGTAGCAGCGGCCGGGCTCGAGATCCAGAGAAACCTGGCGGAGAGCGGCAAAGCAGCCGAAGAGCTTGGACACCTGGACGAGTTGCGCGTGAAGTGGACGCGCGAGATCGGGCCGCGCTGGATCGGGCCGGACGGGATTAGACCGCTCGTTATCGGGCCGGACGAAATTAGACTGCTCGTTATCGGGCCGCGCGGGGAGGGTTGAGCCGGCGGCGTCGGTGTCGTTCGTGTTCATCGAATCAGTTGGCGGCAGTCTGGGCGGAGGCGGGAGGCGCGGGGGCCGGAGCCGATGCGGTACTTGGCCTGGGCGCGGGCGCGGCGGATGGAGCTGCGCCGGGCTGCTGCGGAGCGTACTTGCTGGCGCACTTGGCCTGAAGCACGTTGGCGTGGAAGACTCCGTCGCGGCCGTAGGTGCCTTCGGCGAGAGCCTGCGCATCGTCTTTGAAGGTGTCGGGCGGCGGCTCGGTTCCCTTGTAGCTGATTTTGAGGAGATGGCCGCTGGGGGCTTTTGGCGAGTGGCTTTCGTATTCGTTGAGGACGAAGTCGACGTGGGTTCCGACCTGCTCAATGGAGCCGGGCTGGACAAAGCCCTCAACGCGGAGATTGCTGTGATACGCCTTATCGCCCATGGTGCCGAGCTCGGAGATGGTGACGTAGTAGCTCTTGTTGGACTTGTAGCCGGTAAATGCCAGCCAGCCAACCGTGCCAAGAATGACGACGACGGCGATGCCGATGCGAAGGGATTGGTAATGAGGCTTCATGGGGCTCCGACCTTAACGATACGAGTGTGAGGGGGAGGGGGTCAAATTCGATGTGATTTGGATCACTAGAGGCAGGGACCAAGGGACCGAGGGAACAAGGGACCGAGGGAACGAGCAAGGGACGACGAGACGGCGGGCTCCGGGCCGCGGGCGATATTGGTTATTGGCTGCGGCGGGCGTTTCCGAGGCGGCCGCAGTAGCCGCGATTGGCCGCGCGGGCGGGCTGCGGTGAGGTGGCAACGAGCGGCAGAATTCCTGCCACGATGAGAGTGAGTTCGATGACCAAAGCAACCATGGGAACCCCCAACGGAGAGCTCACCCAACTAGTTGTTGCGCCTGTTGGATCGGCCGCGATGGCGCGTCGCCAGAATCGGCGGCGAAAGAATCATCGCAACGAAGGCCAAGGCAAGAAGCAAATCAACCATAAAGGGAAGTCTCCACACATTCTGTTGCGCCGTCGATGGCACAATCAGCTTGCGAATGGACAATAGTCCCGTTTTGCAAGGATGGGGAATGGCTCGTGGGTGTGAGGGCATGGCCTGTTGGGGGCAGCGGGGGATGCAACCGAAGAGTGCACGGAAGTAAGGCGAGCCGGATGATGGGGATCCGGCATTGATCCCTCAGGGGTTAAAACCCCTTACTTTCATTGCTCATTCTTGGCCCGGCTAAAGCCGTGCCCTTGTTACAAAACTCCGTGCAGGCCGAGCGCATTTTGCTGCCCGTGTGCCGCCCCAGAATCAAGCGGCTGGGGTCGATTAGGGAGCGGTGTTCAGGGCATTCTCTGCGCGGTCGAGGGCCTGGGTGAGCACTGTCAATTGCTGCGCGGCAAGGGCGGGATCACGAGCATCGATGGCCTCGTTGACGCCGGGGATAACGACTGCGGCATAGCCGGTGAGCATGCCGGGAGCATAGATGGTATGGCGATACCAGGGGCGGCCCGGAAGGCCGGAATCGGAGAGGAAAGCTGTTTCCGCCTGGCGCAGGGCTAGATTCAAGGGGGCGAGATTGCCGGACGGTGCGGACTGGAGGGCGTGAACGCGCTGGGCGGCGGCGGCGAAACGCGATGCGGCGGCTTGAGCAGGGGCAAAGTCAAGAGAGCCGAGGCCGTCGTCCGACGCTTTACGCTTGGCCGCATCAATGTAGGCAGAGATTTCGCGGGCGTAGGCGACGTAGTCGAAGGGCAGGACGTCGGCGTCGGCCATGCGCATGGCTTCAAGGCCGAACACGCGCGCGATCTCCTGGAGATAAACGAAATCGGGATCGGCGTTCTCGGTGTACCAGGCCATGTCATCAAACGCGGAGTGATAAACGCCGTAGGGGCCGCTGGAGGTGACCTCGGTTGAGGGAACGCCGGCATGCTGCAGGAAGGGCGTGAAATCCGAACCCGAGCCGAGATCGCCGAGCTGGACCTGGTCATTGTTTTCGGCCGGAGCGTTCGAGGAGTGATGCTCACCGCTGAGGGACTTGATGTGCCACTGGAGATAGACGGAGCCGGCCACGGGACTTGGAACGGAGCGGGCGATGTCGCGAACGAATTCCTTGAGAGAAGGTACGGCCGAGGCGGAGAAATCGGGGCCGGAGACGCCCACATCGACATTGAAGTAAGCGACGGCGCTCGAGAGTGCGTGACCCTGCTGCTCGACCCATTCGGTAGAGCCGACGAGGCCTTCTTCTTCCGCATCCCAACTGCAAAAGACGATGGTGCGGCGCGGACGCCAGCCCTGGTGAATGAGAACGCCGATGCCGCGAACAGCTTCAAGCATGGCGGCGGTGCCGCTTGAGGGATCGACCGCGCCATAGACCCACGCGTCACGATGATTGCCGACGATCACGGAGGCTTGAGGATCCTGAGAGCCCTGGATTTTCCCGATGACGTCCCAGATGATGCGGCGCTGGTAGTCCTGCTGGGAGAGGAGGTGAACTTTCACGCCGCTGGGGCCAAGGTGATAGCGGAACGGCAGAGCGCCTTGCCATGCTTGCGGAACGCCGGGGCCTTTGAGCGCCTGAAGGATGGGCGCGGCGTCGTGGAAGCTGAGAGGAATGGAAATGATGCGGGGCTGAACGCCATCGGGCCCGGCGATGTTGGTGGCGCGTGCCGAGTCAGGTAGATCGGGCGTAGAAGCGACGCCGGGCGTTTCAGGATCGCCGGGATACCGGAAAATATAGTTCACCGAGCCGCGCTGCACGCTCAACTCGGGACGCCAGGGACCGATGGGATAGGGATCGCCCTTGTAGTAGCCGTCATCCTGCGGGTCGGAGTAAATGAGGACACCGACAGCGCCGTGCTGCTCGGCGAGATAAACCTTGACGCCGCGAAAGTTGGAGCCGTAGCGGCAGATGACGATTTTGCCGTGAACATCGATATGCTGCGTCGCGAGCTCAGCGAAGTCTTCAGGGCGGCAGTAGTTTCCGTAGACGGCCTGGGCGGTTACGTCGCCGGAACCCGAAGAGCTGTTGAAGGGCATGACGATGCGCGGATCGTCCTGCTGAGGATCGCTGTTAACGTGCTCGCGGCTGGGGCCGGTGATGAGGAGATGACCCGCCTCGTCCCATGCCTCGACGCGGACGACCTTGGGATAGTCGAGGAGAACGCGATAAGGAACGATTTCGGTGTCAAGGCCAGCGGCGCGAAATTTACGCGCAACGAACTCGGCGGTTTTGTAGTCTTCCGGCGTGGCGGCGAGATGCGGCTCGGCAGTGAGCGTCTTGAGGTCCTCGCCAGCCAATTTGGGATCGGGCACGGCGAGGAACTGCGATTCGAGTTTTGCTTCGGCGCCGAAGTCGGAAAAGCCAAAGCTGCCTTGCGGGACGACCTGCGCGGGCGATGGCAAAGAGGGCAGGCCAGCAGCAAAGGCTGTGGTCGCCAGGAGCACCGCAATTGAGATACGTGAATTCATGAACTCGGCTTGCTCCTCCCGGCCACAGACTCTCGTTCGGCGGCGCAATTATCGTCGGAGAAAAAGCAACCGCAGATCCCTTCGGCTCAGTGCCGCTCGGCGCTCCGAGCGGCCTTCGCTCAGGATGACAATTCAATCGGGTTGCGATCAGGCGACGGGTTGAGCACAGTGCGCGCAGCGGCGCGCCGCCAACGGAATCTCGCTCAGACATTCCGGGCAGTTCTTGGTGGTGGCGGCGGCTTCAGGCTTCTTCATTCGTGCCTGCATCGCGTTCATGGGCACAACGATGAAGAGATACACGACCAAGGCCACGATAAGGAATGAGATGGCCGCATTGAAGAAGTTGCCGACTTTGATTTGGCCGCCGCCCACATTCAGAATGACGCTGCTGAAATCGGGCTTGCCAACCGTGGCGGCGATCAATGGGTTCAGGACGTCGGCTACAAGCGAAGCAACGATGGCGTTGAATGCGGCGCCGATGATTACGGCGACAGCGAGGTCGACTACGTTTCCGCGGAAGATGAAATCGCGAAATCCTTTGAACATGGATTCCTCCGTTAAATTTCAGGTTCAACGAGCGGCTGTGGCGCTGGCGAGGAACTGGCCAGTGCGAGAGCAACAGATTGAACACTTTGAATGCTACACGGCGAAGCGGCATGATGCATCAAGCCGAGGTTGTCGCGTTAATGACGCGGGGATGGAGGAGTGCGGGCGGGACGCCCGCACGACAGCCGGCGAGCCACCCCAGCGACGAGGACCTGTCGCTGGAGACCCCGGGCGAGGACGCCGGCGTTCCATGAAGGGGACCTGCGCACATCCGCGAGTGGCGCCACGTTCCAGTCGTGGGGCACTCCGCCGGCGTCAGACGGCGAGCAAGACCACGATTGCGGCGAGGATCATGAGATCGGCGTAGAGGAGGATGAGCACGCCCGCGTGGTAGAGGCTCCATTTGCGCTGGAGACAGCGGGCCGTCTCGGCCATGCCCCACGCGGCGACGAGCAAAGCGAGAATTTGCCACCATGATCCGTGAAGATTTTCAATATGCGGAAATCCGGCGAGTCGGAGGCTGGCGGCAAATGCGCCAAGCGAGAGCAGAATGGCGCGGGGAAGCGATTTCTGGCGCAGGCGGAAGATGGAAAGGAACAGATGCACAACCTTTCAATGTACGCTGGCGGCGCGAGGCGGCAGGTGCGATGGGCGAGCAGGGGAGTGATAGACTTGCTGAGCCCAGTTCCGGGTTCCCCAAAAATCAATTTCCGCGCTGGGCAAATGAGGAGGTTGTGCCATGTCTGCAGGTTCCGAAGCGGCACCGTTGAATCCGCGTATTGTTCTTGAAATGTTGCAGGCGCACCAGCGGACGGCGGCGTTGAAGGCGGCGATTGAGCTGGACATCTTCAGGGCTGTAGGCCAGGGGCCGGGCGATGTGGCATCGATCGCCAAGCATGCAAGAGCGTCGGAGCGCGGCACACGCATCTTGTGCGATTTTCTGGTGATCAACGGAGTGCTGGCCAAGGAGAACGGGCACTATAAACACACGCCATCGAGCGCGGCGTTCCTTGATCCGGCTTCACCGGCGTGCATGGCTTCAATGGCTGACTTCATCAGCTCGCCGGAATTTGTGGAATCAATGAATCACCTGGCGGATATTGTGCGCACTGGGCGGACGCATTTGCCCGGCCAGGGGACCGTTGAGCCGGAGAATCCGCTGTGGGTTGAGTTCGCCGAGAAGATGGCGCCGATGATGGCGCCCATGGCGGCGCCGCTGGGCAAGGTTGTGCTGAACGGGCACGAGGGGCCGGTGCGCATTCTGGACATTGCGGCGGGGCATGGGCTGTTCGGGATCGAGATTGCGAAGCAGAATCCAAATGCGAAGGTGACGGGGCTGGACTGGGCTCCGGTGCTGCGCGTGGCACTGAAGAACGCGGAGAAGGCCGGCGTGAAGGATCGCTACGACATGCTGCCGGGAAGTGCGTTCGAGGTGGATTTTGGCGGGCCATACGATGTGGTGCTGCTGACGAATTTTCTGCACCACTTTGACAAGGCCACGAACGTTGGGCTGCTGAAGAAAGTTCGCGCGGCGCTGAAGCCAGGCGGACGCGCGGCGACGCTCGAATTTGTGCCGAACGAGGATCGCGTATCGCCGCCGATGGCAGCGGCGTTCAGCCTGACGATGCTGGTTTCGACTGAATCGGGCGACGCGTATACGTTTGCGGAGTTCGAGGCAATGTATGACGAAGCCGGGTTCAAGAATGTGACGCAGCGTCCGATTCCGGAGAGCCCGCACACGGTGGTGATGGGGACGGCGTGAGAAGGACAGTGAAGAAGTGAAGGAGTGAAAGAGTGAACGGGCCGGTACGGATGGGCGTGATTCTGGTTGATTATCAGGATTACCACTAGGAGGTCAAAACATGCGGCAAATGTGCAATCCGGCGCATCCGGGAAGCGTGCTGCGCGAGTGGCTTGGGGAGATGCAGGTTTCTGAAGCGGCAGCCAAGTTGCATGTATCGCGCGTGACCTTGTCTCGGATTCTGAATGGAAAGGCTGGAATCTCGGCCGAGATGTCGCTGCGCCTCTCCGATGCCCTTGGAACCAGCCCCACGCTCTGGATTGACCTGCAAACCCAATACGACCTTTGGCAGGCGAGCCGCAAGCGGCGGCCGAAGATTGAATTGTTCAAAAAGGTCGCGTGAGGTGTGGGCGAAGTCATGATGAAATACAAAGGCTATGCTGCGGGGCCGATTGACTTCGATCCGGAAGGCAACACGTTTTCCGGAATCGTGACAGGCCTCAAGGATGTGATCCATTTTGAAGGAGCGACTGCAAAGGAACTCGCGCGAGCCTTTCGTGCGAGCATCGACAGCTATCTGAAGTATTGTGAGGAAAACGGTCAGGAACCCGATCGTCCTTTCAACGGAAAGATTCTGCTACGGACCGACCCGGAGTTGCACCGCAAAGCTGCTCTGCGGGCGGCTGTTGAGGGCGTGAGCCTGAACAGGTGGATTTCGGAACGGATTGAGAGCGCGCCGTAGGCAGAGAGAAACAATGGCGGTCCGCCGATTAGGGATAAGCCCATTCGAGCAACTATGTGCGCGTCTCTTCGGGGTTCAGGCCAATTGATGGTTAGGTAAAAAAGCAACTGCAGATCCTTCGCTCCGCTCAGGATGACAATTGCTTGGTTTGGGCCGACGATATTCTCGAAGATGCTATCTACTGGAAGCGACTCCGCGGCGGGAGCGGGCGGCGCTCGCTAGTTCGGCGAGGAGCGCGCGGGTTTCGTTCCAGTCGATGCAGGCGTCGGTGATGCTCTGGCCGTAGACGAGTGGCTCGCCCGGGATCATTTTCTGCGCGCCGGCGACCAGATTGCTCTCAATCATGACGCCGATGATGTTCGAGTTGCCGGCGGCGACTTGCGCGGAGACGTCTTTCGCAACGACTGACTGGCGGCGGTAATCTTTCTGGCTGTTGGCGTGGCTGAAGTCGATCATGATGCGGGGCGCGATGCCGGCTTTTTGCATGAGGGCGGTCGTCTCGGCCACGCGATCGGCAGTGTAGTTGACGGAGCTGCGGCCGCCGCGCAGGATGATGTGGCAATCCGGATTGCCTTTGGTTACGAAGATGGCCGACTGGCCATGATGCGTGTGACCGAGAAATGTGTGCGAGCAGGCGGCGGAGAGCACGGCGTCAACGGCCACCTGAACGTCGCCCGAGGTGGCGTTTTTAAATCCAACAGGACACGACACGCCTGAGACGAGCTGACGATGCACCTGGCTCTCTGAGGTGCGCGCGCCGATGGCTCCCCAGCAGACAAGGCCGGCGATGTACTGCGGCGAGATCATGTCAAGAAATTCGGTTCCCGTGGGCACACCCATTTCCGCAAGGTCGATGAGGAGATGGCGCGCAATGCGCAGGCCGTCGTTGATCTGGTAGGTGCCGTCGAGATGCGGATCGTTGATGAGGCCTTTCCATCCGATGGTGGTGCGGGGCTTTTCAAAGTAGACACGCATGACAATGCGCAGGTCGGCGGCGAATTCGGAGATGGCGCTTTTTAGAAGGCCGGCATATTCGCGGGCGGCCTGGGGATCGTGAATGGAGCAGGGACCGGCGAGGACGAGGAGGCGGTCGTCTTCCTTTTTGAGAATCGAGATGATCTCGTTGCGAGCGTTGAAGATGGTGGACGACGCCGCTTCAGTGACAGGAAGCTCCTCCTCAAGAAAGACGGGAGGGAGAACGACTTTGGTCCATTGGATGCGGAGATCTTCAGTGGGATGGAGCATAGGCTGGTTTGGGACTCTTTCGGGGCGCGGCATGGCACATTGCGCTGGGCGCGGCCCTCTAAAGAATCTATCAGTTGGAGAGAGGATGGGCGAAGACAGCGACCTGGCGGGGGGCGTGAATCCGCGCGGGGGGGTTGGGAACTACGATCGAAGTGCGAGGGCAAGATGCCCTCGCTACAGCCGGCCGGGAGGCCGGCGCTACATGGCAGCCCGCCCGAATGGGGCGCGGCGGCTCAGCGCAGGACTTCGTAGGTGGCAATTCCGGCGGCAGCGGCTCCGGCGCCAATGAGCACAGGCACGAGGAGGCGCACGTGATGCCGCGGCGCCGATCCTTCGCCGATATACTCCCTGGCCTGCTTTACTTGCGCCAAGTCGGAGTAAGGGTGTGTCTGGGTCCTGTTGCTATCGGAATCAGTGAACTGGAACGACGCAGGGGATAATTCGCCCAGAGCGCCAAAGGTTCGCGAGCTGTCGCGAAATTCAAAGTCGAGAAATGTGCCCTGGCGATACTTGGCGAGGCGTTTTTCGATTCTCCTGGAGTGTTTGTCGAGCGGCGCAGAGGATTGCGCCTGGGCTGGCGGAACTGCGGCGAGCAAGGCGACAGAGGCGAGCGCCACGGCAGCGAGGAAGTGGACGGCGGACTTGCGGCGGACGAGCGAGAGAAAACGAGACAGAATTCGATTCATGGGGGCCTCCTCCAGAAAGACAACACGCGTGACAGCCGGACGGTCTGCTGCGCAGCAAAGACAGCATGCGCCGGTGCGTAACAACTTACCATTAAATTGGCGTCTTGAGTTACCGTCGGTAGTGCCTTTGGTAATAGGCAACGCCAAAAAGCAGAGTGGAATCATAGACTTGAGCCTGGGAGAGAATTCCCTTTTTTCGACGACGGAGTTGGTTTTTATCGAGGATCCTATGCAGGCTGTCCTGGGAAATGATGGCGCCGCAGGCAGGCGAGGGTAACCACACCGGTGTCTTGACAGTGACTGCGCATGATCCGTAAGATCAAGGTGGGGTTGTGTAGAAATTTTTCTTTGTAAGTGACGGAAATATAAGCAGTTAAATGGGGAGAACCCGGCTCGACGAATCCTGGAGATTCTGACCGGATCGGGCCGCAAGCGGAAGAGAACGGAGAACGGCCAAGATGCCTGAAACGCGCCTGAGCCCACGTGAGCGGCTGGTGTTGACGGCCATTATCGAGCTGTATATCGCGACCGGCGAGCCGGTAGCATCGCAGGCGGTTGCGCATTTTTTCGCCGACCGGGACGGGCTTAGCTCGGCAACCCTGCGCAATGTAATGTCGGCGCTGGGAGAGGCGGGACTGCTGGAGCAGCCACATACGTCGGCCGGCCGCGTTCCGACTGCAGTTGCATTCCGCTACTACGTGGAACAGATCACGCATCCGGGGCGGAAGGGAGCAGGCTCTGGCGGGACGAGCGGGGCGGGGCGCATCGAAACGCCAATGAGCGAAGCTCGCCGTGGGCAGATTGAGGAAAGCTTTACCGGCGTATCGAGCAGCAATGATTACCTGGAGCGGACGTCGCACGTGCTGGCGCTGATTTCGAGCGGGCTGGGCGTGGCGCTGGCGAGCTCAACCGCGGGACAGGTTCTGGAGCACATTCATTTTTCTCGGTTGTCGACGGGGCGGGTGCTGGCAGTGCTGGTGACGCAAGCGGGCGCGGTGCAGGATCGCGTGCTGGCGGTGGATCACCAGATGACGCAAGTGGATCTAGAGACGGCGGGAACCTATTTGAACGAGAATTTCCGCGGCTGGCCGATTGAGCGGATACGCGCGGAAGTGGCGCGACGCGCGGAGATGGAACGCGAAGCGTATCGGGAGTTGCTGACGTCGGTTGAAGAACTGTGCCGCAAGGGCGCGCTGGCCAGCGGCGAAAGCAGCGTGACCATTTTCGTGGACGGGATTGCAAACTTGATCACTGCCGAACAGGACCGCGAGCGGCTGCGGCAGATGCTGCTGGCCGTGGAAGCCAAGCAACGGCTGGTGGAACTGCTGAATGCATATGTGGACGGCCGCGAGCAGGAGGTGCGCGTGGTAGTGGGGCTGGATGAGGCTTCTCCGGCCATGCAGGACCTGGTGCTGATTGGGGCACCGGCGCGGCTGGGCGGCGGAAACCTGGGAACGGTAGCGGTGATCGCGCCCACGCGGATTCAATATCAGGAGATGATCCAGGCGGTGAGCTACATCGCGCGGCTCTCCGAGAGGATTCTGGACGTTCCAACTGCGTAGGTACGGGAATTCCGAGGTGGTCAACCCAGCATCGCCTTAAGTCGTGGGTCAGCTTGAAAACGCTTCCCTCAGGGGCTAAAGCCCGCGATCATTTTGGGGCAATTTGATGTACGGGCTAAAGCCCGTACCCTTCAAACAGAGCCACAACTCAGGTTTAGGAAAGGCTTGCAGCCGGACGCAAAAAGAATCATCCAATAGGAAGGTGCTCTGGAGCGTGTTTCGAAAGTGGTTGTAAGGAATCCGGGTGTTATCCCGCAGGGGTTAAAACCCCCTCTATTTTTTGCTGCATTTTTGGCCCGCGACCCACTCACTGGGTGGGTGCCCCGGCCGTGGCCTTGTTACAAAGCTGATTTGTGAAACACACTCAAGAAGATTTTGGGAGAATGTGCTGAACCATGTGGAAGCAGAAAACACAATTGACTGAAGTGGACGCCCCGGTGCTTGAAGAGCAGGAGGCACGGCTCGATCCATCGACAGAGCTGCCGGCGCCAACGGCCGAAGAAGAACTCGAGGCCGAGACGGCGGAGGCGGGAGCGGCAGAAGAGGCGACTGGACGAACGGAGTTCGACCAATTGAAAGCGGAGCGCGATCGGCTGCTGGATCGGCTGGCAAGACTGCAAGCAGAGTTTGAAAACGCGCGCAAACGCGCGGAGCGTGAGCGTGCCGAGTATCGCGAGTATGCAACGGGCGCCGCGGCGGAACAGTTTTTGCCGGTGCTGGACAACCTGGAGCTGGCGCTGAAAGCGAAGGGATCGGCGGAGCAAACGCGGTCGGGCGTGAGCCTGATTGTGAAGCAGATGGAAGAGATCCTGGAGAAGATGCAGGTGAAGGTGGTGCCCACTGTCGGCGAGGAGTTCGATCCGCGCTTCCACGAAGCTCTGGGGACGGTGGAGCGGGACGACTTGCCGGATCAGCATGTGGCCGAGGAAGTTCGCCGGGGATACAAGATTCGCGAGCGTTTGCTGCGGCCTGCGCTGGTGCGCGTGGCGCACAACGAGAAGCAAGTGAACGAGTGAAGAAGTGAATGAGTGAAAGCAGCCGTTAGCTACTAGCCTTTAGCTCTTAGCTCAATCGAGGGAGAGCGAGCGGCTGAGGCGGCGCGAAGAACGAAGAACTGGAACTGAATCGACCGAAGGGAACAATGGGTTCTAATACAAGAGTGAGCAAAGCGGATTATTACGAGGTTCTGGGCGTTTCGCGCGAATGCTCGGATCAGGAATTGAAGAGCGCGTACCGGAAGCAGGCGCTGAGGTATCATCCCGATCGGAATCCCGGGGATCACGCAGCCGAGGAAAAATTCAAAGAGGCCAGCGAGGCCTACCAGGTGCTGAGCGACGCCGATAAGCGCGCGGCCTACGATCGGTTTGGCCATGCGGGGCTGGGCGCGCAGGGATTCGGCGGCAGTCCGTTTGCGGGCGGCGTGGACCTGGGCGACATCTTCGGCGATCTATTTGGCGAGATGTTTTCGATGGGCGGCGCGCAAGGAGGAGCGGCGCGCGGCTCGCGAGTGCAGCGCGGCGACGATCTGCGCTTCGACATGACAATCGACTTTGAAGCCGCGTTCTTTGGCACCGAGAAGGAAGTGAAGATCCGGCGGCTGGAGACATGCACGGTGTGCAGCGGCAAAGGAAGCGCGTCGGGGCGCGGCCCGAGCGTGTGCAGCCACTGCCAGGGGCGCGGGCAGCTCCGCTATCAGCAGGGATTTTTTTCGGTGGCGCGGACGTGCGTGGCCTGCAGCGGGACGGGCTCAGTGATCAGTGATCCTTGCACGGCATGCCGCGGCGAGGGACGCAAGACCGCAGAGGTGAAGCTGAACGTGAAGGTGCCGCCGGGCGTTGAAGAAGGCACTCGCATCCGGTACGGCGGCGAAGGAGACGTGGGCCGCGTGGGCGGGCCGAAGGGCGACCTGTACGTGATTCTTTCGATCCGTGCGCACGATTATTTTGAGCGCCACGGGGCGGATTTGCATTGCGTGCTGCCGATCAGCTTTCCTCAGGCAGCCATGGGCGCGGAGTTCGAGATTCCCGGAATCGATGGGCCGGTAAACATCAAGATTCCCGAAGGCACGCAGAGCGGCAAGGAGCTGCACGTGCGCGGGCGCGGATTTCCCTACCTTAACGAGAGGGGCAAGGGCGACTTGATCGTGAAGGTCGTGGTGCAGATTCCGCGCAAGCTGAACCGGGCGCAGCGCGAGCTGGTGGCCAAGCTGGCCGAGTCGATGGCCGTGGACAACAAGCCGACGTCGCCGGGGCTGATGGAGAAGATGAAGGATTTGTTCAGCTGAAAGAACAGCTTTTAGCTATTAGCCTTTAGCTTCTAGCGATTCTTTGCGAGAACCAGCGTAAACGCAGGCTTGCGCCGGGCGGTCATAGCCAGTTTGAGAGGAATTGGTGGAACTGAGCACAGTCCGCCTTCGCTGAAGCTTCCGCCTACGCTTAAGCTTCGGCGGGACGGGTCGGCGCGACAACTTTCGCGAAGCGAAAGTTGGTGGAGCTGAGCGGGATCGAACCGCTGGCCTCCTCGTTGCGAACGAGGCGCTCTCCCAGCTGAGCTACAGCCCCACGAGATTCTTATTTTACCAGCGGGCGAACAATCCGGAAAGAGGCGGCTTTCCGTCCCCGGAATTCGATGTCAAACCCACGGGCGGAGCTTGCGGCGTAGACTTTTCTCGCGGCGGTTCCTGGGTGAATTCATGCACGGGAGACATTTGTCGGTTCTGGCGGGATGCTTGCTGGTACTCGGAGGAGCCGCGCTTCGAGGACAACCAACTTCTCAGCTACCGCCATCGGGACAGGCGGTGGTCGAGCTCGACTCAAGCGAAGCGCAAGTGTGGGAGCACCGGCTCGGCCCTTCAACTGCGGTCCATGTAGGTTCGGCTGAGGCGCGCACGCTTGGCTTTGAAAGCTACTTAACCTTCGAGATTGTTGTCTCGGCGGATGGCAACGTGGAGTCGGCGACGCCGGTCGGAGATGTGAAGGGGCATCTGGACGAGGGACGGGCCATTGAAATGGCGCGCAGATTCAAGCCGTGGACGCGGAACGGGAAGAATATCAGCGTGCGCGTGAGGGACGATGTGATGATCCTTCCGCCTGAGCTGTGGACGCTTCATCCGCGCAGTTTTCCCGAGCCATGGGATTTGCAGGACGTAAAGATCGAGCTTTCACGCAGTATGTGTTACGGCAGGTGCCCAGCCTATTCGGTGACGATTCGGGGAGATGGAAGCGTTGACTTCAACGGGGAGCGGTATGTCCAGATTCCGGGGAAACACGATGCGCGCATTGCTCGTGACGCAGTGATGGAGTTGGTGCGCCAATTTGAGAGTGCGAAGTTCTTCGCGGCCGGCGACAAGTACATTGCCGAGGTCACGGATAACCCGACCTACACATTGACCTTGGCTGTCGGCGGGAAGACAAAAACCTTGACGGACTACGTGGGCGAGCAGGTTGGAATGCCGCTGGTGATTACGGACCTGGAAAACGCGGTGGATGAGGCAGCCGGAACGGAGCGGTGGATTAAAGGCGATGAGTAGCTGAGCTACAGACTCACGGCCTAAATAGTCTTCCAGCGTTGCCATTTGCAGAAGAGGCCGGGGACGATGCCCCGGCCTTTTCAATTGCTCTGGTCAATCCAGCCACCTAGACCCCAGAGCGGAAACCTGCCTAGAGCTGATTCATGTTGGCGAGGAATTCGGCGTTGTTGCGCACCTTCTCGAGGCGGCTGATCAGCAGCTCCATGGCTTCGACGGGCGAGAGCGGATTGAGCACGCGGCGAAGGATGAAGACGCGCTGCAGGTCTTCCTTGGGAATGAGCAGCTCTTCTTTACGCGTTCCGCTGCGCTGAATGTCGATGGCCGGGAAGACGCGCTTGTCGACCAGCTTGCGGTCGAGAATGATTTCCATGTTGCCGGTGCCCTTGAACTCTTCGAAGATGACTTCGTCCATGCGGGAGCCGGTGTCAACGAGTGCGGTGGCGATGATGGTGAGCGAGCCGCCTTCTTCAATGTTGCGGGCCGCGCCGAAGAAACGCTTGGGGCGCTGGAGGGCGTTGGAGTCGACGCCGCCGGAGAGGACTTTGCCCGAGGGCGGAACGATGGTGTTGTAGGCGCGCGCGAGACGGGTGATGGAGTCGAGGAGGATGACGACGTCGCGCTTGTGCTCGACGAGGCGCTTGGCCTTCTCGATGACCATCTCGGCCACCTGCACGTGGCGGGCGGCGGGCTCGTCGAATGTGGAGCTGATGACTTCGCCCTTGACCGAGCGCTGCATGTCGGTGACTTCTTCGGGGCGCTCGTCGATCAGCAAAACGATAAGCACGACCTCTGGATGGTTGGTTGTGACGGAGTTGGCGATGGACTGGAGCAGCATGGTTTTGCCGGTGCGGGGCGGGGCGACGATCAAGCCGCGCTGGCCCTTGCCGACGGGCGTCAGGAGATCCATGACGCGGCCGCTGACACCTTCGCGCGTGGTCTCCATCTTGATGCGCTCCTGCGGATAGAGCGGCGTGAGGTTGTCAAAGAGGATTTTGTTGCGCGTCTCTTCAGGCGACTCGAAGTTGATGGCCTCGATCTTGACGAGGGCGAAGTACTTCTCGCCTTCGTGGGGCGGGCGGACGTTGCCGCTGATGGAGTCGCCGGTTTTGAGATCGAACTTGCGAATTTGGGACGGCGACACGTAGATGTCGTCCGGTCCGGGCAAGTAGTTGTAGTCGGGCGAGCGGAGAAAGCCGTAGCCGTCGGGGAGAATCTCAAGGACTCCCTCGGCGAAGATGTGGCCTTCTTTTTCGCTCTGAGCCTGAAGGATCTTGAAGATAAGATCCTGCTTGCGAAGGCCGCTGGTCCCAGGAATTTCAAGGGTACGGGCGATGCGGCTCAGTTCGGTGATGTTCTTTTCTTTCAGTTCTGCGATGGTCATGTTTACCTGCGAATGGACGGGATGTGTGGGAGGGGTGCGGAGCGGGAAGTGCTCCTGAGGGAACAGCCTTGCGGATTACAGCAACATCAGCCGGCGCTGGTTAAGCTTAAATCATCCTCATTTTGGAGTTGCGGAGCACCGGAAAACGGAGATGGCCTCATCTCAAATGGAACTGCGTTTCATGATTCCTAGCTGGCTGAACGCACAATGCGGCGATAGACGCCGTTAAGCTGCACGGCGCCTTTCAACCGGATGAACCGCGGGCGCCTCTTCGGGCTTCTCCGCTTCAGGACTTGCTACTTCAAAACGAGCACAAAACTTCGTTTGTGGTGTCTTGCAGCCGTGTATTCGGCTTGTGGAGCTTACGGGTAGCCTTGCTGGCCAGCGTACAGAGCTGGTAGCGATTGGACACATGAGAAAGTGCCTTAAAAACGAGATCGGAACGCATTGTCTATCTCCTTCTTCTTCAAATAGCTGCACTGGAAAGAGCCACTGACCCGCCAGCACAGCGCAAGGGAAGCCAATACAAGCCAATAAAGATTGTGGGCCGCCCCAAATTGCAACTTCCACATCTTAGACGCACTTCGCCTGCCCACAGTTCAAAAACATTTGGGGCCGCTTCGCGCTATGAGATGGATGCCATACCGTATCGGATTTGCAGTTTGCGCGCCGGAAATTCGGGCGCCTATCTGGCCGTTCCCAACGCTGCTAAAAAAACGCAGCCCAAGGCATCAAGCGAGCCTTCTCTCAAAGGTTTGATGCTGGAAGTGGCTGATGGGCACACCCGGCCGCAATGCGCAACCTGCCCTCTATGGATGGCTAGGTTGAGAGTATATGGAAGACTGGGTCAGGTCAATAGTTATTTCGGGTGAATTGAGGGTAAATGTCAAACGTTTACCGTGAAGGGCGAGGGCTAGGAGGGCGATCGGCTACTGCCATATAAACTATTCGATTTCAATGGCTTAAGAGAATGTCTGGAGCCGAGTTGACCGGGGAAACCGGGGTGGTCAGCTTTGACAGGATTCAAGTGGGAGTGGAGTGAACCTTCCGAGTCAATCAGGCGGTTGTGTTCGGCGCGCCCGATGAGTGGTTCCAAGGTCTTCCGTCGGGGTCGCTCATGAGCAGGTGGCCGTTTTCGTCGTTGCCGGGAAGCCTGGGGTGCGGGGTGCGGGATGCGTTGGCAGCAACCACATCGAGGCGGAAAACACCGATGAGAACCATGCCGACAATTGGCGCGGCAAGAAGAAAAGTCTCCCATCCGGATTGAAGGGCTATACCTTGCACATGCGCCTCCCCGCTCAAAAGACCGCGGACGTGAGATGAATCTTAGCCCGGATATCGGCTAAAGGAATGCGACCGAGATTCGATTTTGATTCAAAGGTAATGGCACGGATTGGTGAGCGGGAAAACGGGGTATGGCGGCGCCGGGGCCGCAAATGAAACAGATTGCGGCGGTTAGATGGCACGAGAAGCTAGTTAGGGCCTCGAGGCGATTCGCAGATGGCACGAGAAGCTAATTTGGGCCACAAGTCGATTCGCCAATACAAAGCAGCCCGGACGTACTGAACAGCTGATTGAACTTAGCCCGACATGACCACGATTTTGGACGTATTCGTCCTCTGGCATGGTTCGATCGACCCGCGGCTACTGCTGCGCCGGCATACGGACCATCCTGTACCGAAAGGCCTACTCACATCCCTTTGCTTACTGCCGACGGATAGCCGGCCTCCGCCGAAATAGCACTCAAGGGCCTCCAACTTCCCATCGCTGATCCGGAGATATTCCACGTTCCGGAATGATTTACCGTTCGTCGTGTGGCAAAGATACTTCACAAACGCGTCGTTGCCACTCGCGATCACTCGCTCAAGATCGGATCGCTCGATAAGCTTGGCCTGTGTATCCCAGCATCGCGTTTTGAAAGTGCTCCTACTAATGTGGTCGTCGCCGGCCGCGCTAGTGAAGGTGAAGTTGTCCGTCATCAGGGCCTCGAATTGGCCTTCGTCCTTTTCCACCCAGGCCTTATACCACTTCCGGACGATTTCTTCGGTTGCCGCGCTCGACTCCGCTTCTGCGGGCACGCTTCCCGTCACCAAGAGTCCCGCCGCTCCAGCCAGTGCGCAAGCTCCCGCTTCCAGCGCCTTCCGCCGTGATACTCCGATTCTTGTCATGTCCATTCTCCTCTTCGAGTTTCCTGGGTTGGTGGCCTCTGGGGCCGTTCTGAGTCTTTAGAAGGTCATCCGCACTGGCATCCTGTTCTTGCACGTAGCGGGCCGTGCCCTGGCGAGTACAGACCGGTTGGTATGCGACAAGTACGGCCGGACTAGTCGGTCTATATGACAACATCCCGTTCAGCTCCGTTTGCGGTTGCCTGGCGGGCGCAAAGACCGCAGCCACTCTACGATGTTTCTGATCCCCATATTCCACACCTTCGCGTCCTGAGCGTTCTTTGCCAGCACTTCGTAGCCTTCGACCATCGCGATCAAAAAGCTCGCAGTCTCTTCCGGAACCAGGTCGCGGCGGACTGTTCCCGTAGACTGCCCCTCTCGCAAGGTGGTGGCAATCCCTTCCCGCCAAGCCGTGAAGATTCTCTCCAATCGCTTTCGGAATTCTTCATTGAGCTGAGACATCTCCTGCGTTAGATTGAGCAGCGGGCAACCGCGCTTTACATCCCTTGGCTGAGCCGGTATCGCCTGTACGATTGCGATCAAAGCATCAATAGGGTTCTTGTCTTTGCTCTGCCGCAGAGGACGTAACCAGCGGTCGTTGGTGATTTCTGCGACGACCTCCTCGATGATGGCCTGGCCCAGAGCTTGCTTGCTCTCGAAGTGGTAGTAGAGCGCTCCCTTGGTGACGTTAGTGGCGGCGAGAATCGCATCGATCCCGGCGCTCTGGAACCCGTACCGGAAAACCTCGTGAAACGCTGCCTGCAACAGGCGCTGTCGCGTGCCTTGAGGATCGCGCAGCCTTGCCGCCCTGCGTCGCAGCTTTTTGGGCGCCATTAACATACCAACCAGTATGTATGTAGCTTACACAGGAAGTCAAGAGGATGTTCGTTCGGGTAGTTGGTCGGTTTGAAAGAAATTTCCCTCGGGGGCTAAAGCCCCAAGTCATTTTGCTCGGTTTATGTACGGGCTGAAGCCCGTACCCTCCAAACTGACCCACAACCTTCAGTCGTCCGATTCGCGTTCGGACCACGAGTGATCACATGGGCAGTGAAATTGGCGAGAGCGCTTAATGGGGATCAGGCCCAGTAGGTGCGGTCGAGTGTCCGATATTGGATGGCTTCGGCGAGGTGAGCCGACGGAGAGGGATTCTGATCCTTCAAGGTCGGCGATGGTACGGGCGACTTTGAGGATGCGATCGTGGGCGCGGGCGGTGAGGCCCTGCTGCTGCATGGCGCGCTCGAGGAGGCGCTCGGCATCGGGACTCAACTCGCAGTGAGCGCGAATCTGGCGCGTGGTCATTTGCGCATTGGCGTAGATTTTTTCTTTGGCTTTGGAAAAGCGCTCGCGTTGACGCACCCTGGCGGCCATGACGCGGGCGCGAATTTGCGTCGAACCTTCGGCGGCCGCGTTGCCGCGCAGCTCCTTATATTGGACCGCGGGAACTTCAATGTGGATGTCAATGCGGTCGAGTAGAGGGCCGGAGATTTTGGCCACGTAGCGCTGAATCATGGGCAGGGTACAGGAACACTCGCGCGACTTGTCATTGAAGTAGCCGCAGGGGCAGGGATTCATGGCGGCGGCGAGCATGAAGCGCGCGGGAAAGCTCAGAGTCATTGACGCACGCGCGATGGTGACGGTGTGATCCTCAAGCGGCTGGCGCATGACTTCGAGGACATTGCGCGGAAACTCGGGCAGCTCGTCGAGAAAGAGGAGGCCGTTATGCGCGAGGGAGACCTCGCCGGGGCGCGGCACCATGCCTCCACCGATGAGGCCGGCGTCGGAGATGGTGTGATGCGGCGAGCGGAAGGGCCGCTGCGTGACGAGGCCTGCGCCGGCTTCGAGCACGCCTGCGACGGAGTGAATTTTAGTGGTCTCAAGCGCTTCTTCGAAGGTGAGCGGAGCGAGGATCGATGGCAGGCGCTTGGCGAGCATGGTCTTGCCGGAGCCGGGCGGGCCGATCATGAGAATGTTGTGGCTGCCGGCGGCGGCTACCTCAAGAGCGCGCTTGGCGGTTTGCTGGCCGCGAACATCGCGAAAGTCCTGCGTGAACTCCTCGAGCTTTCCGAGGAGATCCTGCGTGGCGACGCGGAAAGGCTCGCGTTGAATGACGCCGACAACCGAGGAGTTGAGCAGGTCGAGGACATCGAGAAGCGAGGAGACGGGGTAGACGTTGACGCCTTCGACGACAGCGGCTTCAGCAGCGTTGGCGGCGGGCAGAATGAGGTTGGCAATTCCTTTTTCGCGGGCCAGGATGGCGACTGGCAACATGCCGGGGATGGGGCGCACTCCGCCGTCGAGGCCGAGCTCGCCGACCATGAGAAAGCGGCTGAGGTCGTTGGAGTGCAGAGCGCCGTAGGCTCCGAGAATGCTGACGGCGATGGGCAGATCGAAGCCGGAGCCTTCTTTTTTGAGATCGGCGGGCGCGAGATTGATGGTGATGAAGGTGGGCGGAATGGTGTAGCCGGAGTTCTTGATGGCGGCACGGACGCGGTCGCGACTTTCGCGGACGGCTGCGTCGGGCAGGCCTACGGTGTGGAAGTGATCCTGTTCCATGACCACACCGCTATAGTCGACTTCAACCTCGATGAGGTTGGCGTCGATTCCATACACAGCGGCACTAAGGGCCTTGAAAAGCATGGAGGAGGGCTGCGGAGGGAATGCTACAGAAGACAGAGAACTGTGGTCTGTGACGGATGAACAGGATGGGCGAAGGGTCTTTATTTAATCTAAGTTAATTGAAATGGTTTATTATGATTCATTGAGTCTGCTGACGATGAGATTGGATGCGAGGGTGCTTCAGCGCGGCGTTTTTTCCGGGTGGCTGATCGTCGTTGTGGCGATGGCCGCCGCGCTGCCCTTTTCGATAAGAGCATTTTCTCAGCCGGACAGCAAGACTGGGGTTGCTTCGGGGCAGGCGGCTGGGGCACAGGACGGGGCGAAGGCCGGCGAGACCGCGGCTGCGGCAGAGGAAGATGGCCCCGTCGCCAATCCGGGAAGACCGACGGTTTCGACGCCGGCCACGCTGACGCCGGTGGGCTACCTGCAATTTGAGAGTGGAATTCTGGCGGCGTGGCACTCGCCGGAGTTTGGCTCGCAGACCAGCATCAATGAGGTGATCAAGTTCGCGGTTTCGCGCCGCGTCCAGTTGCTGGCTGCCAGCGAACCGTTTGTTCACTCCAATACGCAGCCCACAAATGGCGATGGAGGCGTGGCGCTGGGGGTTCAAACGGTTTTATGGCCGGGAGAGGGCGCGCGCCCGACACTTTCGACGAGCTACTTTCACGAGGTCCAGAACGGGGGAACTCCGGATCTGGATATGGGCAGTGCTACGAATTCGGCGATTCTGTTGGTTAGCGCCGATGTAAAGGGCTTTCACTACGACACAAACTACCTGTTCAATGAAGTCGACGGCGACGAGGGTGTGCGGCGGGCGCAGTTCGGACAGACACTTTCTGTTTCGCACGGGGTTGGGAAGAGGTTCGGAATTTCAGGGGAGTTGTGGGATTTTACGCAGCCCTTTTTGCGGAGCTACGCTTTCGGCAATCTTTGGGCTCTGAATTACAACGCGAGAAAGAACCTGGTGTTCGACGCCGCATTCGATCGCGGGTTGAGCACGACATCGACGCGATGGGAGATTCTGGCAGGCTTTACGTATTTGCTGCCGCGGAAAATTCTGCGGTAGAGGGCTAAGGCTGCAAGGGTCAAATAAGCCGGAATCCATTGAGCCGTTTCGCAGCATTCTGGTCGAACGTCAGAGTCGCTGAGCAGCCCCGCCATGCGCCTAATGCACCGATTAAGGCGTCTTCAAATGTCCCTGTTGCATTTCTGAGCGCAACCACAGCCTGATAGATTTCCTGCTCGTTCTGCACTTCAAGGGTATCGGCCGCCAGGATCATTTCGACGTGGTCGGCGATCTCTGAACGCGAGCGCTTGTACAGAGTTCCCAGTACCCAGACGATTTCGAGGATCGAGACAAGGCTGACAAAGCCGGGGTCACGACGCGTCAGACGGCGTTCGATGATTTCGGTCGCTCGGGGCGACTGCGCCGGATCGTCCTGGACGAGATAGCGCAAAAGAACGTTCGTGTCTAATCCAACCATTGCATTCGCTTCCGATCATTGCATTCGCCGCCGGTCATCGCTTTGGCCACCGACTATTTCTTGCGCTGGAATCTTGCAGTGGCCCCTGCCTCAATTGCCTTGTCGATTTCTTTGAGAGAGACCGGCCGTGCGAGCTTGGGGACACTGCCCTTGAGACGCCTGGTGGGAATTCTGGGCAGAATGATCACGCCGTCGGGATGGAAGAAGAACTTGAATCGATCTCCGGGCCCGATCTGCAGCCGTTCACGAACGACCTTGGGAATCGTGGCCTGGCATTTGCTGCTGAGCTTGGCTTCCATGGATATCGCTCCTCTTTACATTTTAGCAGAAGTAAAGAGGATCGCGTGCGTGCATTTGTCATCCAGAGGAGCGCAGCGACGAAGGATCTGCACTTGTTCTTCGTCACAGCCGCCCGCCCGCAGTTCAGCGTACGCTGAGGCCCATGCACGAGGGCTCCTATTTCACTTACATAATGGCCAGCCGCAGCCGGACGCTCTACATCGGAGTGACCGGTGATCTGGTCAAGCGCGTTTTCCAGCACAAATGGAAAGAGCATGAGGGGTTTACGGCACGCTACAACTGTGACCGTCTGGTTTGGTTCGAGCGGCATCAATACGTTCAGAGCGCCATTGCGCGCGAAAAGGAATTGAAAGGCTGGAGCCGTTCAAAGAAGATCGCACTCATTGAGTCACTTAATGCTGCGTGGGTCGACCTGAGCCGCGACTGGTATGACTATGAGCCTGCGGATTATTTGCGCGCCGCCGACAGGATGGATTCCTGAAAGACAACTGCAGATCCTTCGTCGGTCGCTGCGGCGACCTCCTCTGGATGACAGCCATGGGGGAGAAATGACACTGCGCGGTACATCATCGTGGTGTTGTCTCCAGGTGCTACCAAGCAGATGCCGTCTGCTTCAGGCGGGGTCGGCGGGGAAACTGCCGACGGCTGAGCCAGGAGCGACATTCTGGCCGGCGAGCACGATAGCGTGGCTGGCGATGTGGGCACCGTCGCCGATGACTGTGGGCTGAAGACGGATCTTTTCGTAATCCGAGGCTTCGTGCCAGAAGGAAAAGACACGGGAGTAAGAACCGATGACAGCATTTTTGCCGATGGTAATGCCGCCGCGGTCGTTCAGCAGCGCGCGCTGGCGAATCACGGCTCCGTCGCCGATGGAGAGATTGTAGCCGTAGGTGAGGTCGACGCCGTGATGAATCTTGACGCCGGAGCCGAGATGCTCAAAGATATGGCGGCCGAGCATGCAGCGAAAACGCAACCCGAGCCAGTGGTTGAGTCCGAGCGGCGAGCGGTCAAACATCTGCCAGAACCAGAGCAGGGGCTTGCGTTGCGCAAATCGCTCGCGATCGACTTCAGGGTAGTGCTCGGCTTCGAGAGTCACGTTCATCGGATCGAGAGAAAGATTGACGACGTTGCCGGGCAGCTCTGACGTGAGAGTGAGGTTGAGTTTGCCGCCGTGGGGCCGGCCGAGATAGATCTGCGTCAACTGGTCGCGCACGATCTCGCTGCGGCGCTCCTGGGAGCAGTGGCGCAGGAACTCCTCGTCAAGAAAGCGAATCCAGCGGCGATAGATTTCTTCGGCTTCGGCAGCGGGATGGGGAACTACGATCTCCGAGGTAGCCATATGCAATTGACGATAGAACAGGGGGCGGCGGGGGACAAGGGACTAAGGGTGCGAGAGGCAAGAGCGCCCGTTAGAAGAGTAGACGGCAGAGAAAGAATCGACGAAGCAACAGCAGGTCCTTCGATTCCCGTCCCCTTCGACTTCGCTGACGGTCCGGTAGCTCAGGATGACAGATTGAGGGTTGTGCCATCCCACCCTTGGCGCAAAAACAAATGCGCGCCAAGGATGGGGCACCCAGATTCGTGCGGCGTGAGGATCGCTGCCGAAAACTGTGAACTGAGAACTGTCTTTACCGTTTGCCCTGGACGGTTTTGGGGTTGGCGCCGAGCTTTTTGGCGGCGCGGCGATTGGCGATTTCGTGCATCTCCTTGCCCCAATGGGAGCGGTTGATGCCGAACTGCATCGCCAACATGATGATGTTGCCCGTTCCCCAATAGAGCGCCAGTCCTGAAGCGTAATGCCAGAGCATAAAGCCGAAGAGAACCGGCATCATGAAGGCCATCATGCGGCGCTGGGCGGGATCCATGCCCGGTGATGGGGTCATGTACTGGGTGAGGAACATGCTGACGATGATGAAGATGGGCAGAATGTGCGTGGGGTCGGGCTGCGAGAGGTCTGGCAGCCAGAGCCAGTGGGCCTGGCGCAGCTCGACGGTGTACTCCAGCACACGGAAGTAGGGCCACAGGAGCAGCATGGGCACGAGCATGGGCAGGCAGTTGCCGTACATGTTCACGCCCTCGGTCTTGTAGAGGGCCATCATTTCGGCGTTCATGTCGGCGCGCTTGGGGTCGGTGGCCTTGAGATTCGCGTAGCGCTTCTTGATGGCATCAACCTTGGGCTGGATGCGCATCATCTTGAGCGAGGACTTGGTCATCATCAAGCGAGTGGGCAGAAGCGTGAGGTTGAAGATGACCGTGGACAGGATGATGGCCCAGCCCCAGTTGCCGATGCCGTGCTCCACCATGAAGCGAAGCAGAAGGTAGAGCGGCTTGGCGACGATGGTCATCCAGCCGTACTGAATGAGCGGTTCGAGATTAGGCCCGTCCGCTTTGCCGTCCGCGCCCGTGGCGTGGATGGACTTGAGCACGTCGGTAGCCTTGGGTCCGGCGAAGAGGCGCAGGCGCGTGTCGCCGCTGGTGTCGCCGACGGCCAGGCCAAGCACGTCGATGGAAATCTTTTTACTGTTGGGATCGGTCGCATCGCTGGGTATCTCGATTGCATTGTGCAGAGTGACCACTGTGGCGCGATCGGGCGCGTCGGGCAGAAAGACCGAGGCGAAGTAAAGATCCATGTTGGCGGCGTACTGATAGGAGGCGTCGAGAGTGTTGTTGCCGCTGACCTTGCCGGCTGCCTGCGAGTCCTGCTTGCCGTCAATCGACCATGCGAAGAAGGAAGGAGTGCGTGTCTGCGACGGCAGCATTCCCGTCTGCTGCAACTCCTGCATGTCGCCCAGGCCGGAGGGCCAGGAGACGAGGGCGCGAACGGGAGCGCCGTTCTGTTTTACCTGCGCTTCGACGTTGACGACATAAGTGGAATTGAAGCTGAAGGTTTTGACGACGTCGAGGCCATTGGAGGCGTAGTGGAAGGTGACGGAGGCGGGCGCGAGGACGCTGCCGGTGGCCGTGGGTTGGGCGCCTGACACCGAAACCTGATAGAGAGCCTGATTGAGCTGCGCGGTGAGCGCGGGATCGTAGGTAAACAGCGAGAGCGGCAGGCCGAAACGCGCGGCGGCCTGAGGCTGGACCAGATCAAGGGGCTTTCCTGCCGAGTCAAAGTATTTTTTCAGGATCCAGTGCTCGACTTGCGCGCCACGATTGGTGAACTGGATCTTGAAGAGCTCATTTTCGACCGTGGTGGTGGTGATGATGGAGGCGGCAACTTGCGGCGTGGTGCTGGAAGGCTTTGCTGTTGAGGCCGTTGGCGCGGGTCCCGACGGGGCTTGAGCGGCCGGCGCGGCGGGCTGCGTTTGGGTAACGGCGGGCGGCTGGTCTTGCGGCTTGGGCTTGGGAAAGAAATACTGGTAGCCAAGGAAAGCGGCCAGCACAATGAGCATCATGGCCATGGTGGAGCGCATGTCGCCGCCACCACCACCGGCGCCGCCGGACCCCTGGGATTGCAGATTGGGATTGTGAACTTCGGGCAAAGGAAACTTCCTATCGTGTTGAGAGGGCAGCCCGCAGGGCAGCCGCTGTACCTATGGTAACGGTTCGTGGGGGAAAACTGTTCCGGCGCGATGATTTGCGGACTGATTAAGCGCAGGCGAGGCCGGCTGTGACGGCGCGGGCGGGACGGGGTCGAATCCTCCGGGCGTAAATGGATGGCAGCGCAACAGCCTCCAGGCTGCGAGTGCGGAACCGCGCAGCGGACCATGCGTGGCGATGGCGACCGCGGCGTACTCAGAGCAAGTGGGCAGGAATTTGCAGCCGCCGCCCGGGTGGAGCGAATGGAGCGCCGGCGAAAGCCAGCGCTTGTAAAAAGCGAGCAGTGCGAGCAAGATGCGCGTCATGATGCGGACGGCCCCGGGGCTGTTGTCGAGGCAGCGGAATGCTTTGCGGAGCGTGCCGCCTCGGCGCCGGCTTGTTCAAGGATACGCAAAATTTCGCGCTCAAGTTGCGCGAATTCCATGGTGAGCACGATACGGCGCGGGTGAAGGATGAGATCGAAGCCGGCCGGCAGTAGATCGACGTGACGGCGGAGGGCCTCGCGCATGCGGCGCTTGATGCGATTGCGCTCGTGGGCTTTGCCGATGACTTTGCCGACCGTGAGGCCGACGCGCGCAGCAACCGGAGCATCCGCGCCCTGAATGGTTTGCGGGGCAAGAAACCAGCTCATGGCAGACGACTGGCGCTTGCGGCCGGCAGCGTAGGCGCGGAGGTAGTCAGCGTGCTTGCGGAGGCGCGAGTTCGCCAGAGTTTTACGCTGGGCAGGCTTGGAAGCTGAATTCATGAGAGCCGAAGGTTGGCGCTGCGCGGCGGTTTCAAGTTCAGGCGGCGCAGCTCTTAAATCAAGGACCGGCCGGGAATTCAATCGCGATGGGCGGGGCTGACGGAGACACGCTTGCGACCGGCGGCGCGGCGGCGGCTGAGCACGGCAGCGCCGGCGTTGGTCTTCATGCGCGACCTGAAGCCGTGAGTTTTCGCACGGTGGCGGCGGTTGGGTTGAAAGGTACGTTTGGGCATGGTAACCCGCTCCTGTTTTCAAAAGAGAATCTGCTCTATAGCGACTGTTTCAGTATATCTCAGGCGAAATTTGGATGCCAACTGGGAGCCGGTCTCACTGGATTGATGGGATCCGTCTCGATGCCGGGTCCCCGGCTTGCGAATTTTGCATCTGAGGCATTTATGAGAGCGGTTTGCAGCGCTTTCACGATGTGGCAAGGTGGTGGAGAGATTCGTCGTATGCTCGAGAAGAGCGAGAAGAGTGCGACCCAACAGTAACGCCGGGTAACCTCAGCGCGAACTTTCACCATCCTTGGTGCAACTCGAAGAGATCGCAGAAAACTTGTGTGAATAGGGGATTGCAACGGTCTCGGTTTGTGCTACTATCGGGACCGTTCCTGAAATTTCATTTGAATATTCATGTGAAATTTTGAGCGTTCTGCGTATCGGATTTTAGTCAACGGCCTCGGTGTTGAATCCTACGAGGCAGACCAGTGGTAATCAGGTAAGGGCCATCTTAAAGAGAGCGCGAAGGACGTTGCTTTGCGCCTTGAAGAAGCCATTGCCTGCAAGATAACAAACGAACCGCGCGGCGCAACGCCGGCGGAATCAGCAAGGATTGTACGATGGCATTTGCGACTACGCCGACCTCGGCACTCAATCCCTGGCTCCAGATTCTCGCAGCACTCGAGAAGAAGGTCATGCGGCAATCATTCGAGACCTGGCTTAAGCCAACTCGATTCAGCCATGCCTCGGGGCGCAAACTTTATGTGCGCGTACCGTCGCCGGAGTTCCAGCACATCGGCGACAAATACGGCGATCTGATTCAGGAAGCGATCGATCTGCAGTCGCTCGACTTCGACGACGTATGTTTTGTGACGGCGGAGGAGGATCCGTCGATTCCGCCGCAGCGAAGAGATGGCGGATTCGGCCCGGTACCGTCGCATGCGCCTACAGCGCCGCCCTCGAACGCAGCACGCTCGCCGGAGCAAGGCCGGTTCGATTGGTCGACCGCGGCGCAGCTCAACCAGCGCTACACGTTCGACAACTTCGTGATCGGCAACGGAAACCAGTTTGCGCGTGCAGCCGCCCTGGCCGTGGCAGAACGCCCGTCGCGCGCCTACAATCCGCTCTTTCTATATGGCGGTGTGGGTATGGGCAAAACGCACCTGATGCACGCCATCGGGCACGAAGTGAAGCGCAGGCAGCCGACCGCGAGCATCTGCTACGCGTCGGCGGAAAAGTTTACCAACGAGATGATCAACTCCATCCGCAACGATCGCATGACCAGCTTCCGCGACCGTTTCCGCACGGTGGAGGTGCTGCTGATCGACGATATTCAGTTCATCTCGCAGAAGGAACGCACGCAGGAAGAGTTCTTTCACACCTTCAACGCGCTGCACGAGAACATGAAGCAGGTGGTGATTGCTTCTGACCGGCCGCCCAAAGAGCTGACGGAGATTGAAGAACGGCTGCGCTCGCGCTTTGAGTGGGGGCTGATCGCGGACATTCAACCGCCGGACCTTGAAACCAAAGTTGCCATCCTGCTCAAGAAGGCAGAGAGCGAACAGGCACAACTGCCGACCGACGTGGCGCTGTTCGTTGCCTCGAATGTGCGTACCAACGTGCGCGAGCTTGAAGGCGCGCTGGTGCGGCTGATTGCATGGTGCCAACTGAACCGCATGGACATTTCGCTGGCGGCGGCGCAACAGTGCCTGAAGCAGTTCATTGACATGCAGGTGCGCAAGATCACCATTGAGGCGATTCAGCGCGCGGTTGCGGAGCAATTTGGCATGCGCGTGGCGGACCTGAAGCAGAAGAACAACTCGCGCAATGTTGTGGTGCCGCGGCAGATCGCGATGTACCTGGCCAAGCAGATGACGGAAGCGAGCCTGCCGGAGATCGGACGCCAGTTCGGTAACAAGCATCACACCACGGTGATGCACTCGATCGGCAAGATCGACGAGCAGCGCCGGACGGACAAGGACCTGCATCGGACTTTGACCAAGCTGCAGGATGTGCTGAGCTGCTAAAAGCAGGGACCGAGGGAACAAGGGACCAAGTTGGGCCGCCCGGAACGATGGGCGGCTCTTCTATTTTGTTTTCAACGCTTGCTGGAACGTCGGCGCATCGTTGCGCATCATGAGGCATCGAAAAATCTATGGAATATCGACTGCTGGGAGGCTCTGGCCTCAAGGTTTCCGCGCTGAGTCTGGGGACCGCGACGTTTGGCGGGTCCAACGAATTTTTCAAAGGGTTTGGGTCGACTGAAGTCGAAGAGGCGCGGCGGATGATCGACATCTGCTTCGAGGCCGGGGTGAACCTGTTCGATACGGCGGATGGATATTCGGAAGGCCGGTCAGAAGAGATTTTAGGCAAGGCTCTCGCGGGCAAGCGGGATCAGGCGCTGATTTCGACGAAGTCAGGGTTTGGGACAGGGCCGGGGCCAAACGACGAGGGCTCCTCGCGCTACCATTTGCGGAATGCGCTTGAGGCGAGCCTGCGGCGGCTCGGCACCGACTATATCGACATTTATCATTTGCATTGCTTTGACGCGCTGACGCCGATTGAAGAAACGCAGGACACGCTGAACAAGTTTGTGCGCGAAGGCAAGGTGCGGTACATCGCGTGCTCAAATTTTTCGGGATGGCACCTGATGAAGTCGCTGGCCGTCGCTGACAAATATGGTTGGACGCGATTCGTGGCGCACCAGGTGTACTACTCGCTTATCGGGCGCGAATACGAGTGGGAGCTGATGCCGCTGGCATTGGCGGAGAAGGTTGGCGCGCTGGTGTGGAGTCCGCTGGGCTGGGGACGGCTGACGGGCAAGATCCGCCGCGGCCAGCCGCTGCCCAAGGTGAGCCGGTTGCACTCGATCGCTGACGAGGGACCGCAGATGCCGGACGAATATCTCTACGGCGTGGTGGATGCGCTGGACAAGGTTGCTACCGAGACGGGGAAGACGGTTCCGCAGGTGGCGTTGAACTGGCTGTTGCAGCGGCCGACGATTTCGTCAGTGATTGTGGGCGCGCGGAATGAGGAGCAGTTACGGCAGAATCTGGGCGCGGCGGGATGGAAGCTGAGCGCCGAACAGATTGCCGCGCTGGACAAGGCGAGCGATCGCGAGCCTGTCTACCCCTATTGGCACCAGCGAAAGTTTTTCGCGGGACGGAATCCGCTGCCGGTGTGAGAAGAGCAGGGACCAAGGGACCGAGGGAACAAGGGAACAAGAAAACGATAGGCCGGCGGGAACGGGGCAGCGCTCGATTCGAGGCTCTCAGCTCGCGGTGGTCGGGAGTCTGCCGCTGTCGTCAGCGTTGATGACGTCGCAGGAGTTCCCGAGAGGTATGACGATGGCGCTTGACGACGTTGTGGCCGATGAGCCATCCGAGGGCGCCGCCGACGAGCACATCGGCGGGGAAATGATCCTGGCCCATCACGCGAGTGAGTCCGACGCCGGTGGCCCCGGTGTAGAGCAGGATCTGGACCCAGCGAGAGGGGTATTCTTCAGCGAGCGCGGAGGCTGCTGAGAAAGCGATCAGCGTGTGGGAAGAGGGAAACGAAGAGTCGATGCCTGCGATCGATTGGAAGAACCGCCCTCGCGCAGTGTCCTGGTAGGGGCGCTCCTGCCACAGCGCAAGCTTCAAGCCCTGCTCCACCACGACGCCATCGAGCATGGACTCAGCCGTGAGAATTCCGGTTTCGCGCGCGTGGTCGTCGTGTTCGAAGCGGCCAAATCCATACAACGCGACCGGAGCGGCAACAAGGCTGTAGATCATTGCGTTGGAAGCATTGATGTTGGCCTGGTTGAAGCTGGGATTGGTTGAAACGATATTCGTCATGACGTAGTGATCGGTGGCGAGTGCGACGCCGGTGGCAACGCCAAGCGGGACGATCCACTTGAGGTCGTGCACGCGGATGCGCGCCGGGCTGGTCCAGATGACCGCTTGATCCTGAAGGAAATTGCGCGGCACCCTGCTGACCCTCACCTCGTCTTGCGAAGACAGCAGCGGAGTTGGCGCGTTGGGTAGCGTACTGTCGGGAGCCTTCGCCGGTGCGGTGTTTGGCGCAGCCGGAGTTTGCGCCTGGATGCCCAGACCGAAACTGAGAGCGAATGCGGCGAGGAACGGCGCGAGGGAGCAGATGCGATGGCCTGTGACGGTTGAGACCTTCGATTCCCGCCCTAAGCAAGTTAGGACGGGGCACCCCATTCCGTGATGGGTTGCGAGCGCAAAGGCAATTTGGATGGGGAACGATTTGGTTTTCTTGCATGGATGAGATTAGATGAGATCAAGCACAGGCAGTCCGTTTACTATCCGACTATCGCAAGCCGGTAAATGTCAACGAAATTGGGCACATTGTCGCGATGGAGTGCGTGAAGATGACGGCTCGTTCATCTTGACCAGGGCTGGCGCAAGCAAGGTCGAAGTGAAAACTGGATTGTGCGAGACGAGTCAGAGCGTTTGCGGAGGATTTTTGAGGTAGATTTCGACGTAGTCGAGATAGTTCTGCGCGTATTCGCGAATGAGCTCGCGATCTTTGTCGGAAATTTCGCGGCGCAGCTTGGCGGGAACGCCGGCCCAGAGGGTGCGCGGCGGAACGACGGTATGCTCGGGAACAACGGAGCCGGCGGCGATGATGCAGCCCTCGCCAATGCGGCAGTCGTTCAAGACGCGTGACCCGATGCCAATGAGACACATATCCTCGATGACACATCCGTGGACGGTGGCGTTATGGCCAATGGTGACCCAATCGCCCACGATGACGGGATAGAGGTTGCGCTGGCCGTGGAGGACGGAGCAGTCCTGGACGTTGGAGTTGGAGCCGACGCGGATGGAGTTGACGTCGCCGCGCAGGACGGCGTTCATCCACACCGAAGAGCGCTCGCCGAGCACGACGTCGCCAAGGATTTGCGCGGAAGGGTCGATATAGCAACTGGCTGGAATGGTGGGCGAATGGCCCTGGTAGCTTCGGAGCATGGAAACCTCTGCGGCGATCTCTCATTGAAAGTTTAACCGCCGGCTCGGGGACCGTCGGGGCGTATGGCGGTATCAAACCGGCTCTGAATGGTTCGACGCCGAACAGAGGACGGCGGAAATTGGGGGAAATGCGGGGTTGGCCGCGGACCCAAACCTCGCGTATGATCGTAGGAGCCTTACAGGCAGGTTTGGAGGTGTTACCCTTTGGCGGAGGTTCGCGTACAGGAAGGCGAACCGCTGGAAAATGCTTTACGCCGATTCAAGCGGAAGGTGCAGCAGGAGGACATCATCAAGGAAGTGAAGCGTCACTCCTACTACCTGAAGCCCGGCGAAAAGAAACGCGTCAAGGCAGCTTTGGCGCGCAAGCGGAACCGCAAGAAGGCTCGTAAAGAGCAGGACTAAGTTCATTAACCGCCGCGGGAAGCACAGTTCCGACAGCCTTCGATGGAAGAAAATCGAGGGCCGCTAAGAAGACCAGTGAGAATCGGGACGGCAACCGCGGCGTCGTAATTTGCTCGAGTGTTTCTCCAGTTTCTGTTGATCGATTTTATCTGGAAACCCTTGGCAATTGCCCAGCGAATACGCCTGGGACATCTTGCCGCAATTCCTACAGAGACTGAGAAGCGCGAAAGATCACTGACCACGCGTCTGGCGTGAGAAGTGTAAGGTTGCCCGCACATGCGGGCAAAAGTTCGAATGCCGCCCTGATTTAGGTGCGGTCCGGGCCCCTTGTAGTGCACGACGAACGACATCAGGGAACCGCGACCGGCAAGATCCTGTTGAGCCATGGCCGATTTCGGTGGAAGTCCCTGTGAGGGAAGCCGGCCATGGAATTCACCGATCGAGTCCTGAAGTGCGTTGACTGCGGCGCCGAGTTTGTTTTCACAGCAGGCGAGCAGCTCTTCTTCCACGATAAACAATTCAAGAACGACCCCAAGCATTGCAAGCAGTGCAAGGCGAAGCGTGCGCGGGGAAGCCAGCGCGTGCGGCCGGAGACGCGGACAACGTGCTCGGAGTGCGGCACGGAGACGACTGTTCCGTTCAAGCCGACGCAGGGCAGGCCGGTGCTGTGCCGGTCGTGCTTCCAAAAGCAACCGTCAGCGCCGGTGGCCTCGCCTGCGCCTACGCCAGCGCAGGACTAAAGAGCAGGTCACCCCGGAAGTCCGAGGGGAAGCCGGCATTGCGGACCAGTGTGGCGAGTTGCGCCCAATGGCGCTGGCTGTGAAAGAGCGCGTGTCCCGCGATTTTTCTGCGCGAGACGGTCCGCTGTTCCGGCGGGATCCAGTCAAAATTCAGAATGTAGGGATCGCTCCAGGTTTGTTCCGGCGCGGCGAGAAGTTGCTGGTAGATAGCAATCGCCTGTGTGTGCAGGTCGAAGAGCGCGGCCAGTGGCCCGGCCGGGATTTTTTCGCGCGGGGTTTCTGGCGTTCTGGCGAGGCGCTGGGCCCAGCGCAGTTCCGCGCCCCAGATGTGGCGGACAAATTCCTGGACGTTGTTTGCGCCGCCGATGCCGCAGGGAAGGTCAAGCAGGTTAGGGTTTGCATCGAGGTGTGCTTTCCAGTAGATGGATGCCTGGTCGTTCCAGGCGAGCATTTCATCGAAAGTGATTCCTACGCTCATTGACGATCTCCCTCGTGGTTCGTGGTCGTGAATCGTGGTTCGTGATTCGTGGTTCGTGATTCGCGCGCGTCGAGAGCTTACTTTCGAGTTCCAAGCGCCCGGTGCCCGATGTCGCGACGGTAATACATTCCTTCAAAGGAAATCTCGGCCAGGGCTTGATAGGCGCGTGCGAGAGCCTGTTCCAGCGAATCGGCCGCGGCGGTGACGCCGAGAACACGGCCGCCTGCCGTGACAATTTGCCCGCCCACCTGGGCTGTGCCTGCATGAAAGACCTGAACGCCCGGAACCTGCGCTGCCGCTGCGAGGCCTGCGATGGGAAAACCGTTTTTGTAGCTGCCGGGATAGCCGCCGGAGCTGGCGACGACGCAGGCAGAAGCGCCGGAAGCCCAGCGCAGAGGCGTGTCGGCGAGGTTGCCGTCGACGCAGGCTTCGAGCGCGTCGACCAGATCGCTTTCGAGGCGGACGAGGATGGCCTGGGTTTCCGGATCGCCGAAGCGGGCATTGAATTCGAGCACCTGCGGCCCGCGCGCGGTCATCATAAGCCCGCAATAGAGCACGCCGGCGAATGGAGTGTCTTCCGCGGCCATGCCTTCGACTGGTGGGGATGGCGATGTGGTGCAGAATCCACTCGGACATGGCGGGATCGAGGAGCGAATCGGTGGAGTAGACGCCCATGCCGCCGGTGTTGGGGCCGGTGTCGCCCTCGCCGATGCGCTTGTGGTCCTGCGCGGGAACGAGCGGCGCGACGTGCTTGCCGTCACTGAGGCAGAGGAAGCTGATCTCGTCGCCCTGGAGGAATTCCTCGATGACGACTTGCTGCTCGGAAGAACCGAGCAGCGCGCCGGTGAAGAGACCCTGCGCGGCCTCGGCTGCCGTGGCGCGCGAATCGCAGATGATAACGCCTTTGCCCGCCGCGAGGCCGTCAGCTTTGACCACGATGGGCGGATGAAAGATTTCGATGGCCTTTTCGACTTCTGCCGGCGATGTGCAGACGGCGTAGTTGGGCGTGGGAATGTTGTGGCGCTGCAGGAAGCGCTTGGCGAATCCCTTGCTGGATTCGAGCATGGCGGCGGCGCGCGTGGGGCCGAAGACGCGCAGGCCGCGCTGCTGAAGCTCGTCGACGATGCCGAGCGAAAGCGGCAGCTCGGGGCCGACGATGGTGAGGTCGGGCTTCTCGGCCTCGGCGAGGCGAACCATGGCGGCGAGGTTCTTGAGGTCGACGGGAACGCAGCGGGCAATTTGGGCCATGCCGCCGTTGCCGGGCGCGCAGACGACTTCCGTGACGCGCGGGCTGCGCTTGACCGCCCAGGCCAGAGCATGTTCGCGGCCGCCGGAACCAAGGATCAGGACTTTCATTTTTTCCTTCCGAACGAAACTCAACCGAGACCAGAAAGATCATCGGCAATGGGGGCGGGGGAAGTCAAACGGCGAGTCGGCGATTTTGGCGAGATTGCATTCACCTATACTGAGGCGGGATGCGCCTGCGGTGAGGCGTGCGAGGCGATTGTGAGAGGCTGGATGGTCGACACGCGCATCAAGCCGTACAACGAGCAGCAGGCCGAGAAGGCTGCGCGCGCGGAGCAGACGCGCGTTTTCCGGCGCAACCAGGTGTTCGGTTTGCTGATTGTGGCGGCGGCGATTTTGGCGTGGTGGCTCTGGCATACCAATCCGAAGTGGATTTTTCCGACGGGGTGGTGGCGGTGGTAAGGCAGGGACAGTCCTAGAGCAGAAGTCGATCGGCAGGGAACAAGGGACCGAGGGAACGAGAAGGCAGGTCGTAGTCGGTGGATAAGGTCGCAGGAGATGAAAAAGGGTCGCCGCTGGTGGTGATTCTGCTGGGGCCGACGGGGAGCGGGAAGACGGCGCTTTCGCTCGCGCTGGCGGAGCGGTTCGGCGGCGAGATTGTGAGCTGCGACTCGGTGGCCGTGTATCGCGGCATGGAACTGGGCACGGCGAAGCCAACCAAAGAAGAGCGGGCGCGCGTGCCGCATCATCTGATCGATGTGGCCGAGCCGGATGAGGCGTTTACTGCGGGCGAGTACAGCCGGCGGGCGCGGGCGGCGCTGCGCGAGATTGCTGCGCGGGGGCGCCTGCCGATTGTGACCGGCGGAACGGGACTGTATCTGCGCGCGCTGACGGAGGGGTTGTTTGCGGGGCCGGCGCGGCAGGAGGAGTTGCGGGCGCGGCTCAGGTCCGGAGCGCAGAACGGCACGGAAGCCGAGTGGCTGCATCGCGTGCTGCGGAGGCTGGATCCGGCGACGGCGGAGCGGATTCATGCGAACGATACGGCGAAGCTGATTCGCGCAATTGAGGTGTGCGTGGCGGCGCGGAAGCCGATGTCCGAGGTGATCGGGCGCGATCCGCTGACGGGATTCCGGCTGCTGCGGATCGGGCTGAATCCGCCGCGCGAGCAGCTTTACGAGCGGATCAATCAGCGCTGTGCGGCGATGTTTGCGGCGGGGCTGGTGGAGGAGACGCGCGGACTTGCTTGCGCGGTACGGGCCGGTGAAGGCGCTGGATTCGCTGGGATACCGGCAGGCGCGCGGCGTGCTGGATGGAACGATGAGCGAGCAGGAAGCGATCAAGGCGGCGCAGCAGGGGCATCGCAATTATGCGAAGCGGCAGATGACGTGGTTCCGGCGGGAGCCGGAGGTGCGGTGGATCGAGGGGTTCGGGGATGAGGCGGAGACGGTGAGGGCGGCGGGGGAGATGGTGGAAGGCGCGCTTGCGTGATTGCGCAGCAATTTAGACTGATGATGGTGGATCATCATTTGGAGTTCGTGCTTTCCCAGGTCTCAGAGTCGAGACCTGGGGCACCCATGTTTTGTAGGCGCCTCTAATCGGCAGATTTAGACTGGACGTGTTGGCAGGTAGATTGAGGTGGCTATCCCACCCTAAACGCAAAATGCGCGTTTAGGATGGGGCACCCGGGTTTTGTGGCGCGTTGAAAACAGGAAACCGAGGTTTGTACAATCCCACATCTCAGAATCGAGATGTGGGGCACCCAAAGTTGGTGCTGGAGCGAGAGAGTGGTAGAGACAAATCCAGAGACGATTTATGACGTGGCAGTGATTGGCGGCGGGCCGGCGGGATATACCGCGGCGATTCGCGGGGCGGAGTATGGGCTGAAGGTGGCGCTCATCGACGCGAGCCCGAAGCTGGGCGGGACGTGCCTGCACGTGGGCTGCATTCCGACGAAGGCGCTGCTTGTTCAACGCCGAGCTGTGGGACTACCTGAAGGAAGCGGAGGAGTTCGGCATCAAGGGCGTCGAGGGGCGGTCGCTCGATTGGACGGCGGTGCTGGCGCGCAAGAACGCCATCATCACGAAGCACGTGAAGGGTCTCGAATTCCTGATGAAGAAACATAAGATCGCCGTTGTTTCTGGTTTTGGACGAGTGACGGGGCCGTGCGCAGGGCGGCGTGCATACGGTGGAAGTCGAATCGAATGGCGCGAAGAGCCCGGTGAAGGCGAAGAATGTGATGCTGGCGACGGGGTCGGAAGCGAAACTGCTGCCGGGATTGAAGGCGGATGAGACGATCCTGACCAATATCGAGATTCTGAGCCTAAGCGCGCCGCCGAAGTCGCTGATTGTGATTGGGGCGGGTGCGGTGGGCGTGGAGTTCGCGTCGATCTTCAGAAGTTTTGGGACCGAGGTGACGATTCTGGAGTTTTTGCCGCGCATGGTTCCAGTGGAGGACGAGGAGATTTCAAAGGAGCTGGCGCGGGTGTTCAGAAAGCGCGGGATCGAATCCAGCATGGGCGCGAAGGTAGAGAAGGTGGAGAAGACGGCGGATGGCGTTCGCGTGAGCTATACGGATGCGAACGGAAACGCGCAAGTAAAAGAGGCCGAGAAGGTTCTGGTGGCCGTGGGGCGCGGGCCGCTGACGAGCGGGATTGGCCTGGAGAAGACGAAGGTCGAGCTGGAGCGCGGATTTGTGAAAGTGAATGAGGCGCAGGAGACGGCGGAGCCGGGAATTTTCGCAATCGGCGACATTGTGGCGGGGCTGCCGCAACTGGCGCATGTGGGCGCGATGAGCGGCATGGTGGCGATGGCGAAGATCGCCGGGAAATACTACAGACCGGTCCGGCGCGATCGGATTCCGAGCTGCACGTATACCGAGCCGCAGATTGGAAGCGCGGGATTGACCGAGGCGCAGGCGAAGGAAAAGGGGCACGAAGTAAAAGTCGGAAAATTTCCGTTCGCGGGAAATTCGAAGGCCACGATTGTCGACAGCCACGATGGGTTTGTGAAGGTGGTGGCCGACGCGAAGTACGGCGAGATTCTGGGCGTGCACATCATCGGGCCGCAGGCAACGGAGCTGATTGCGGAAGCGGTTGCGGTGATGGAGCTTGAAGGAACGGTGGAGCAGCTGATGTTCACGATCCACGCGCACCCCACGCTGAGCGAGGCGATGCTGGATGGGTATGGCGCGGTGGAGGGGATGGCGATTAACGCGTAGGGCAGCGGGGTTGGCGGGGTAGCACCATTCCCCGGTCCCCAAATGCGAGGGCCCGGGGGCACCCGGCTGCGCGGGTGTTAGCAGGGTTAGTTTCCCACCCTAGCCGGAAAAACAAAGGCCCGGCGAGGGTGGGGCACCCGGTCTTTGCTGGTCGCTCACAGCAGCAGTTGCCAGTAGCCGACGTCGATCCATTGATCGAATTTGTAGCCGACTTCCTTGAAGTGGGCGACTGGGCGGAATCCGAACTTTTCGAGAAGCGCAACGCTTGCGTCATTGGGCAGAGAGACGCCGCCCATGACGCAATGAAAACCGCGGCGGCGCAACTCGACGAGGATCGCATCGAGCAGCGCTGAGCCTCTTCCCTTCCCGACCGCCGATGGATCGAGATACACGGATGTTTCCGCAGCATAGCGATAGGCCGCGCGTTCGCGCCATTGGCGGGCGTATGCGTAGCCGGTCACCCTTGAATCCTCTTCGCAGACATACCAGGGGAACTTTTTGGTGGCCTCTTCGATTCTTTGCAGCATCTCTGCGGCGGCGAGAGGAGCCTCCTCAAACGTGGCCGGCGAGTTGAGCACGTAGTGGTTGTAGATGTCCGCAATCGCGGGTGCGTCATCGGGGTGGACGGTGCGAAGCATGGTTGCCTCCGGGATTCGTCTAATGCGAGCGGACGGTTATCCCTCAGGGGTTAAAACCCCCCGTATCTTTTGCAGCCCATTTTGGCCCGGCTGAAGCCGTGCCCTTGTTACAAAGCTGATTTGTGAAACATGCTCCAGTGATTTGGGCCTCAAAGCTCCGTCGATTGCGAAGCGACAAGCTCCTTCGCTTTGGCGATGAAGTCGGCGAGCGGCATGGAGCTTTGCTCCTGCTTGCCGCGTGTGCGCACGTTGACTGCGCCGGCTGATTCTTCCTTGTCGCCGAAGACGAGGATGTACGGCGTTTTCTGCAAAGCGAAGTCGCGGATTTTGGAGTTCATCTTTTCGTTGCGGGCATCGGTTTCGACGCGGAGGCCGGCGGCTTTGAGCTCGGCTTCGAGCTTCTGCGCGTAGGCGGTGTGCTTTTCGCTGATGGGGACAAGGCCGATCTGCACGGGCGCGAGCCAGAGCGGGAAGGCTCCGGCGTAGTGCTCGATGAGCACGCCGAAAAAGCGTTCAACAGATCCGAACAGCGCGCGGTGGACCATGACCGGCTGATGGCGCTCGCCGTCTTCGCCGACGTATTCGAGCTCGAAGCGCGCGGGAAGGTTGAAGTCGAATTGAACCGTTGAGAGCTGCCAGAGGCGGCCGAGAACGTCGACGAGCTTGACGTCGATTTTGGGGCCGTAGAAAGCGGCTTCGCCGGGGATGGTTTTGTACGCGATGCCCTTGGCCTTGAGGACGTTGTCGAGCGAGCGGATGGCGAGGTCCCAGTTTTCATTCGAGCCTGCATAGTGGGCGCGGTCGTTCGGATCCCATGTGGACAGCTCGACCTTGAATTCCGAGAATCCGAAGGTTTTGAGGACGGCTTCAGCGAAATCGATGCAGGCGGCGACTTCGCTCTCGATCTGCGAGGGCATGCAGAAGATGTGGGCGTCGTCCTGCGTAAAGCCGCGCACGCGCAGCAGGCCATGCATGGTTCCGGAGCGCTCATAGCGATAAACATTGCCGAGCTCGGCGTAGCGCTGCGGTAAATCGCGGTAGCTCTTCGGCGAGTTCTTGTAGATGAGGATGTGGCCGGGGCAGTTCATCGGCTTGAGCCGGTATTCGGCGTCGTCGAGCTCCATGGGGGTGTACATGTTGCTCGAGTAGAAGCCCTCGTGGCCGCTGACCTTCCACAGTTCGCGGCGCATGACGTGCGGCGTGTAGACAAGCTGGTAGCCGCGGCGGAGACACTCGTCGCGCATCCAGTCTTCCATGACCTTGCGGATGATGGCGCCCTTGGGATGCCAGAAGATGAGGCCGGCGCCGGCGAGCTCCTGAATGCTGAAGAGGTCGAGTTGCTTGCCGAGAACGCGATGATCGCGGCGCGCGGCTTCTTCAAGGCGGGCGAAGTGGGCGTCGAGATCTTTTTGCGAGAAGAATGCAGTGCCGTAAACACGCTGGAGCTGCGGATTTTTCTCGTCGCCGAGCCAGTAAGCGCCGGCGAGGCTGGTGACCTTGAAGGCTTTGACGCGGCCGGTGGAGGGAACGTGCGGGCCGCGGCAGAAGTCGACGAAGCTGCCGTTGCGATAGAAGCTGACCTGGTCGCCGGGCTGCGTGAACTTGGTGACGAAGTGGGTCTTCATGAAGTCGCCGTCTTTTTCGAATTCGGCGAGCGCCTGCTCGCGCGGTTCGTACTCGCGGACGAACGGCTCGTTGCGGGCGACGACCTCGGCCATTTTGGCTTCGATGGCAGCGAGGTCTTCAGGCGTGAACGGCTTTTCGCGATAGAAGTCGTAGAAGAAACCGGAATCGGTCGCGGGGCCGTGGCCGAGTTTGGTCTCAGGGTAGAGCTCGAGGACGGCAGTGGCCATAACGTGCGCAGCGGAGTGACGGACGATCTTGAGCGCGTCGGGATCGTTTTCCTTGACGAGCTCGAGGCGCGTGTCGGAGGTGAGCGGCGCGGAGAGATCGACGAGGCGCGGTGCGGCGGAGTCTTCGGCGGCGTACATTGCGGCTTCGTCGGGCGACTGACCTTGGGGCGACTGGCCGCCTGCGGATGCTTGGACTGATGCTCCGGTCACTGGTGCGATGCGGGCGGCGATAGAGGCGGCGGCAAGTCGCGGCGAGATGGAGTTAGCAATTTCGAGAGGCGTTGTGCCGGAGGGCACTTCGCGAATGGCCCCGTCGGGCAGGTGTACGGCGATCAGGTTCGTGCTCATAGGTTTGGTGGATTCCGCTCGAGGCCGCGGACTGACGAAGAATGCGGCCAACATTTGAGGATAGAGGGTTGAAGGCGCGAAGTCGAGGGACGAGGGGCTGCGAGTCAGCAGGTCGGCAAGTTAGCAAGCCAGCGGGCAGGATCGGGTTCAAAGGGGAGCAGTGGCTGCCGGCGATCTGCTGCGCAAATAAATGCTGGAATTCGGCCTGAAAAAACGCAAAAGGACCGGGTTCACTCCAGATTGTGCTCAGGAGCGCTCCCAGCCCTAGTGCTGTTTCGAGCTAGATTCTGCCGGAATCCGGCTGATCTTGTTTAGAGCGGCTGTACGTCAGCAGCCTGCCATCCCTTGGGGCCCTTGACAACGTTAAACTGCACCGCCTGGCCTTCCTGCAAGCTCTTGAAACCGCTTGAGTTGATGGCCGAGTAGTGCACAAAAACATCTTCGCCGTTCTGGCGCGAAATGAAGCCGAAGCCCTTCGCGTCATTGAACCACTTCACAGTACCTTGTTCCATTTTGTTCGTATTTCCTGTATTGAATTGCGCTGGATGAATCGGAGCGAACACTGGCAGAATCTTGCTTTTGGGCGAGTGCTGCTCACGCCCGAATCGGTTCTAACGCTGACTATATTCTACCATTTTCGTCAAAATAGTCAGCAGGAATTGTGTGTTCGATCTCACCAGTTGGTGTTAGACGTTGGAAGCTATTGAACCGCTGGGGTTTAACGGCGCATTGGCGCCTATGATATGGTTAGGGCCTGTTCAAACCAAGCGAGTGGATGGCGTTGCTCGGGAAAATCGTGCCAGACGAGACGGAGGACAACGGCTGTGGCGGGTCCGCTGCCTAGGACGACAACGAAGTATGGCGCGATTTTCCCCGCAACCCATTGGGACGGGGCCAATTTCCCCGATTTCTGCGTCACTCGTCGCTAGCAGACACCCGGTATGCGTCGCTCCTCATTCCTTGAACTCGAGAAAATTGGCTCCCGGCGCCACCATCCGCGTGGTTTGAGCAGGCCCTAGGTCGCCATGGCGAAGGATCCTGTTCCTGAATTGCTGGCTCGCGCCACCGAGGCGCTTGAGGCATTTTTTCCTGGATTTGGACCAGATCCAGTGACAGCGCCAGAACGGCTGGCCGCGGTTCTAGAAGAGACAGCACACCGCCTGAGCGACAACTACCCGTATTTCCATCCTCTCTATGCAGGGCAAATGCTGAAGCCGCCGCATCCGGTAGCGCGCGCGGCGTATGCGCTGGCGATGAAGATCAATCCCAACAATCATGCGCTGGACGGCGGGCGGGCAAGCTCGGCGATGGAAGTAGAGGCGGTGAAGGAGATTGCCGCGATGTTCGGGTGGAAGGAATTTTTGGGCCACCTGACGTCAAGTGGGACGATCGCGAACCTTGAAGCGCTGTGGATTGCAGGACAACCGAACGAGGGACCAGGGACTAAGGGCCGGAAGAGGATTGTGGGCTCGGAGCAGGCGCATTACACACACCAGCGGATCAGCGGAGTGTTGAAGCTGGATTTTGCCAGCATTGCTGCCGACGAGCGCGGACGGATGAATCTCGATGCGCTGGAAGACGAGTTGCGCAAGGGCGATGTGGGCACTGTGGTGGCGACGCTGGGCACGACGGCTCTCGGAGCTGTTGACCCGCTTGACGAGATTCTGAAGTTGAAGGCGCGGTACGGATTCAGAGTGCACGTGGACGCGGCGTATGGCGGGTACTTTGGGCTGATTGCGGATGCACTGGATGAGCCGGCGCGAAGGGCGTACGCGGCGATCGGGCAGGCGGATTCGATTGTGATCGATCCGCATAAACATGGATTGCAGCCATATGGGTGCGGATGCGTTCTGTTTCGCGATCCGGCGGTGGGGCGGTTCTACAAACACGATTCGCCGTATACCTATTTCACGTCGCACGAATTGCATCTGGGCGAGATCAGCCTGGAGTGCTCGCGAGCTGGCGCGGCGGCGGTGGCGCTGTGGGCTACTCAGAGATTGCTGCCGCTTGTGCCCGGCGGGGACTTCGCACATGGGTTGGCGAAGGGACGGCGAGCGGCGGTGGAGCTGGACAGGAGATTGCGCGCGGATGAAAGGTTCGTGACTCTTGGCGAATTCGCTATCCCCGGTCTCAGAATCGAGACCGGGGGCACCGTCGGGGCACCCGCCGAGTTTGCCGGAGCTGGACATTGTGGTGTGGGCAGTTCGCGCCGGCACGGCGGAGGAATCATCCAACCGCGCGCAGAAGGTATTCAACCTATGCGCGGCTCGCGGACTACATCTGGCGCTCGTACAATTGCCGGCATCTTGGTTTGGGATGGACGACCACGCGAGGAATGAGAGAGGCATGGTGACCTGTCTGCGCTCGGTTCTGATGAAGCCGGAACATGAGGCGTGGATGGGTGAGATTTGGGATCGGCTGAGCGCGGCGACTGGGGAAGTTCTGGAAGGGTGAGAGGTCTTGCGAGGGAAGGTTGGCCCGGATTGGCAAGAAAACGTTATCATGGGCAGGACCTGACACCGGCCAGTTTTTTCGCGCGCGGTTGGAGTTCCGCGATCCCAGGTCTCAAAATCGAGAGCTGGGGCACCCAGCGGCTTCGAGAAGCCGAACGCTAGAGGGAGTTGAGAAGAGATGCACGATCCAGCAGTATTTCGTTCCATGCACCGGACGCGCTTTGGCGCCGAGCCGGCAATTTTTGTGGCGCCGGGGCGCGTGAACCTGATCGGCGAGCATACCGACTATGCCGAGGGCTTCGTAATGCCGGCGGCCATCAACTTTGCCACGCTGGCGGGGATTTCGCCGCGGACCGATGGCAAGATCGTCGTCTATTCCGAGAACATTGGCGAGGAAAAGACGTTCGACGCGGCGGCGCTGCCCGCTAAGGGAAGCAAGCATTGGAGCGATTATCCGATGGGCGTGGTGTCAATCCTCACGGGCGAGGGCCATAAGATTCCAGCGTTCAGCCTGAGCATCTGGAGCGATGTGCCGCTGTCGTCGGGGCTTTCGAGCTCGGCGGCGCTTGAGGTGGCTACGGCGCTGGCTGTTTTGGGACTGATCAGCGAGACCTATCCGGGTCCAGTGCTGGCGCGGCTTTGCCAACGGGCGGAGAACGAGTTTGTGGGCGCGAACTGCGGCATTATGGACCAGTTCATCAGCGTGAATGGAAAAGAGAATCACGCGCTGCTGCTCGATTGTCGCGATCTGAGCTACAAGCTGGCGCCGATCCCCGATCATGTTGCGCTGGTGATCGCCAATACGATGGTGAAGCATTCGGTGGCGGGCGGAGATTATCCGACGCGGCGGCGGGAGTCAGAGGCGGCGTGCGCAGTGATCGCGAGCCACCGGCCGGGCGTGCCGTTTCTGCGCGACGCAACGCTCGAAGATCTGGAGAAGTGGGGCCATGAAATGGAGCCGAAGAGCTATCTGCGGGCGAAGCATGTGATCAGCGAGGATCTGCGAACACAAGCCGCATGCGACGCGCTGCTGCGCGGAGACATGAAGGAGCTGGGACGCCTGATGGCCGAGGCGCATCGAAGTTATAGCGAGGACTTTGAAGGCAGTTGCGTTGAGGCCGACGCGATGGTTGCGCTGGCGCAGGACCTTCCAGGCCTGATTGGAGCGCGGCTGACGGGCGGCGGGTTCGGCGGCTGCACGATCAATTTGGTTGAACAGAGCGAGGCGGAGAAATTCGCCAAAGCGCTTGGCGTGCGGTACTCGGCGAAAACGGGGATCGAGCCGCAGATTCACATTTGTCATGCATCGGGTGGCGCACACAGGCTGGAGTAGGAAAGCGGAGTTAGCGGAGCCAGGAGGGTTAGCGGAGTTCGAGACGTGCCGAACCGGCGGTGAGCGGCGAAGACAAGAGCGGCTCGGAGCCTACGCCCTTCGGAATAGATTTGAAAAGATTTATCTCACCGGAAGACACCTGCAAGTAACTGACACGAAAGAACCATGTTCGCAACTGGGCCGAGACATTTCCCAGTGCCGATTCCTTGCTAAACTTGTGGGGTATTTGCCCCGATGAAATAGGCAACTGTTCCGGCCCTACCGGGTTCGAATTGATTTTGGGGCGGGCACGCGGCTGTTTTGGACGGAAACAAAAATATATGGAACCCACTCCCTCGAAATCATCCTTGCACGAGACCATTCCTCAATCGGGCCAGGTGGCCTACTTCAGCATGGAGATCGCGATCCGTCCGGAGATGCCCACGTACTCCGGCGGCCTTGGTGTGCTGGCAGGGGATACGCTGCGGTCGGCAGCCGACCTTGGCATTCCGCTGGCTGCGTTTTCGCTGATCCATCGCAAGGGCTACTTCCAGCAGCATCTTGACCCGAATGGCGCGCAGACCGAAGAAGTGCAGCCGTGGAACCCGGCGGACTACTGCACGGAAGAGCCGGCGCGGGTGACCGTTGCGGTGGAAGGCCGCACGGTAACGTTGCGCGCATGGCGATATGACCTGAAGGGGCAGTTCGAGCACATCGTGCCGATTTATCTGCTGGACACCGATCTGGATGAAAATTCCGGGCTGGGACCGCGGGCTGACGGATCACCTTTACGGCGGGGATACGAATTACCGCCTGCAGCAGGAAATTGTGCTGGGGATGGGCGGAGTGCGCATGGCGCACGCGCTTGGGCTGCGGATCAACGTGTTCCACATGAACGAGGGCCACGCGGCACTATTGACGCTGGCGCTGCTGGAGAGCCAGCTCGGCGGCGGGCCGGAAGGCGCGGCCACGGATTCAGACATGGAAATTGTGCGGCGGAAGTGCGTGTTCACGACGCATACGCCGGTTCCGGCTGGGCACGATAGATTCTCGACCGAACAGGCGATTCGGATTTTGGGCGGGGAACGAACTGCGCGCCTGGAAAAGCTTGGATGCTTTCGCGACGGCTTGCTGAACATGACGCTGCTGGCGCTGCGCTTCTCACGCTATGCCAACGGCGTGGCGATGAAGCACGGCAAGGTCTCGCAGGCGATGTTCCCGGAGTTTTCAATTGGCTCGATCACCAACGGCGTACACGCGCCGACATGGATCAGCGAGCCCATAGAGCACATGCTGGATGAGCATGTGCCGGCGTGGCGGCGGGACAACCTGTATTTGCGCAACATGATCGACGTGCCGGAACCGCAGATTCTGGAGGCCCACGCGCGGGCCAAGGAGAATCTGTTGGCCGAGGTGGGATCGCGAACGGGGCTGGTGCTCAATCCAAAAGTATTGACGCTGGGATTTGCGCGTCGTGCGGCGACCTACAAGCGGGCAACGCTGCTGTTCACAGATCCCGGAGCGGCTGAAAGAGATTGCGGCGAAGGCCGGCGGCTTGCAGATTCTGTATGCCGGCAAAGCGCATCCGCAGGACGAGCCGGGAAAAGCGCTGATCCAGCAGGTTGTGGAGGAGGCAGCGAAGCTCTCGAACAGTGACTTGCGGATTGTGTATCTCGAAAACTACGCGTGGGACCTGGGCGCGCAACTGACGGCAGGCGTGGATGTGTGGGTGAATACGCCCAAGCGGCCGTATGAAGCGTCAGGCACAAGCGGAATGAAGGCGGCGATGAACGGCGTGCCCAGCTTGTCGATTCTGGATGGATGGTGGATCGAGGGATGCATTGAGGGCGTGACCGGATGGGCGATTGAAGACGGCGCCAACGATGCCGAGGAAGCGCACTCGCTCTATACCAAGCTGGAGACGGCGGTGGTTCCGCTGTACCGCGATACGCCGGAGAAGTGGGCGCGGCTGATGCGCACGACGCTGGGATTCAACGGGTCGTACTTTAATACCAACCGCATGGTGAAGCAGTATGCGCGCAATGCGTATTATCCGGAGTTGCCGCCCACGGCAGCGAGAGTTGAAGAGCCGGTGTATGCAGACTGAGAAAAGCAGCTACTAGCTGCCAGCTTCTAGCTACTAGCTCATCGTGCGCGGGACGCGTTGCTTGCAAACCGCCGGCAGAAACTTCAAAAACATCGAACGACTTGCGAGAGGGCTGGTCGGCCCGGCCTCTAGAGCTTTTTGCGCAGGAATTCGAAGACCCCGTAGCCGATTGAGGCTCTGACGATTACGTTCGGGGAATCTCTCCCAATTTGCGAAGAAAGGGAGCCATGGTGAGGCTCTGCACAAAGACGGAGAACGCAACGACAGCAAAGCTAATGGCAATGATGGTCTCGCGCAGAGGAATTTCAGGAGAGAGCCCGAGTGCGAGAGCCAAGGCAAGCGCACCGCGTAACCCTCCCCAGAACAGAATGTGCTGCTGGCGCGCGGTCACGCGAAGAGACGAACGCGCGAAGAAGAGACAACACGGATAGATGGCAACCGCGCGTCCCAGAGTGACGAGCGCGATCGCGACGACCGCGGGAAGCCAAATAGCAATCAGGTTCTGATGAGCCTCGTGCATCCCTATGAGGAGGAACACGAAGGAGTTGGCGACAAAGGCGGCGTACTCCCAGAACGTCTGGACGGCCTCCTTTCCGCGGGGAGAAATCGCGTCGATCCAGGTGAAGTTGCTCATCACCAGCCCGGCGGTGATTGTGGCCAGCACTCCGGAGAAGTTGAAGTGGTCGGCGAGCAGAAACGAGCCATACGCGGCGACTGTTGTAAAGGTGATTTCGACAAGATGGTCGGTGGTCCTGCCGGCGAGGAACAGCGCGCCGATTGCGACGACGGCTCCGCAGAGAATGCCGCCGCCGATGGTTGCGACAAGGCGGATGAAGATCTGCGTGGCGCCGATCTGCTCTCCCGAAGCCACGGCAACAATCACTCCGAAGGCGACCGCGGCCGTACCGTCGTTGAAGAGGCTCTCCGCTTCAATCAAGGTCAACAGGCGGCCGTGGACCTTTGCCTCCTTGAATGTCGCAATGACGGAAATCGGATCGGTGGCGGCGATGAGGGCGCCGAATGCGAGAGCGCTGATCCATTCCCAGCCCATGAAATAGTGCATACCCGACGCGGTGAGGCCAGCGGACAAGACGACGCCCAATGTGGCGAGGACCAGAATGACCGGAAAGTTGCGGCGGAGTTCCTTCCAGTTGAGATAAAACGCTGCCTCAAAAAGCAGTGGAGGCAGCAGTGCGGTGAAAATGAGGTCTTTGGTAAGCGAGATTTTAGGAGCGAACGGAAAGGCGGCAAGAATGATTCCCGCGACAACCAGGCCAACGCTGTAAGGAAGGCGAAGCCGGCGGGTCAACATCGCCACAACGGCCGCAATGAGCAGCAGCATGGTCGCGGTTTGAAAATGGAGTTCCACGTTGTTTGTATCGTTGTTCCTGGAAATGAGCCGGTTACCGGAGCGGGTTGGAATTGCGGCGAGCGGGAGCCGGTACTCTGGAGCGATGATAGCGGCGGAGATTCGTGCGGCCCAAGCGAAATCGGACGGAGGCTGCGGTTGAATGGCGCGCGTGGCGTCGCGAAAAGCCACAGCGCCTATAATCTCCCTGACGTGCTTCGACAAGAATCAATGCGGTTGCGGTGGGTGCGGAGGATTTCCTTCGGCGCGGCGATGGTGGTTTTTTGCGCATTTTCGGCCGCGATCAGTGCGCGAGGGCAGGCGAGCGGGGACGCTTCAGGCGGCGACTCGCGAGTTCTGCTGGTGCTGCCTTTCGACAACCGCACGGGACAGCCGAGCCTGGAGTGGATGCGCGAGGCGGCGGCGGAGATTCTGAGCACGCGCTTTGCTTCGGCGGGGTTCCAGCCAACCAGCCGCGCCGACCGCATGTACGCGCTGGACCACCTGGGGCTGCCTCAGGGCTTTCAGCCTTCGCGGGCGAGCGCGCTCAAGCTGGCGCAGACGCTGGACGCCGATTCGATTGTCGTGGGCAGCTATATTACCGACGGCAGCGGAATTGTGGCCGAGGCGACGCTGGTGGACGTGCCTGACCTTCGGATGCTGCCGGAGGTGAGCGCTCGCGGCGAGATGAAGGACATGATCGCCGTGTTCAGCGAGTTGGCGTGGAAACTGACAAAACAGCTCGATCCCCAGTTCAATGTGGCCGAGGAGACGTTTGCGGCGGCGGGAAAGAGCGTCCGGCTGGACGCGTTCGAGCAGTACATCCGCGGGATTACGGAGCAGGACCAGGCGGAGCGGCTGAAGCACCTGGAAAATGCTGTGAAGCTGAATCCCAACTTTGGGCCGGCGTGGATGGCGCTGGGCCGCGAAGATTACAACGAGCAACAGTACCAGGAGGCGGCCGATGCCTTCGCGAAGGTCGACCATAACGATCCCGACGGGCTGGAGGCTGACTTTTACCGCGGGCTGTCGCTGATGTTTTTGGGCGACTACGCACACGCGGAGCAGGCGTTTGCCGAGGTAGCGCGCGTGCTGCCGCTGGCCGAGGTGGTCAACAATGAAGGCGTGGCCGAGAGCCGCGAGGGCAAGGACGGGGTTTCATTATTCATTCAAGCGGCAGCGACCGATCCCAATGCCGCGGACTACCACTTCAACCTGGCGGTGACCCTGAAGCGCCAGGGAAATCTTGCTGGAGCATTGAATGAGCTGGCGCAATGCCTGAAGCTGCATCCAAACGACAGCGAGGCGCAGGCGCTGAATGATGCATGGAAGGGAAAGCCCGCGCCCCCTGGGGCCAACGGAACCGCGGGCACGGATGCAAGCACCGAGCCGCTGGAGAGAATTGTTCGCAGGTTCGACGAGACGGCCTTTCGGCAGGCGGCGGCCATGCTGGACGAGGTGAATGCGAGACGGCTGGCGGCCTTGACACCGCACGACCGGGCACAAAGATTGTGTACGCAGGCGAAGGGCTTTTTGGACCGCGGGCTGCTGCTCGAGGCGGAGAGGCTGTATCAGGATGCCGTGGCCGCAGATGGCGCGAGCGCACAGGCGCACGCCGGCCTGGCTGCGGTGCGCCAACGAAGCGGCGATGCGGACGGGGCGCGTAAGGAGGCTCAGGAATCGCTGGCATTGGGGCCATCGGCGGATGCATACCTTGTGCTTGCAGAGTTGGACTTTGCGGTAGGGTCATTGGATACGGCGAATACCGAAGCCGGCGATGCGCTGAAGCTGGCGCCGGCAAATCGGGCGGCGCAGGATCTAATGCGCAAGATTGAGGCGAAGACTGGAAGACAGTGAACAGTGGGCGGTGACCGGTGGTCAGCCTATATTGCTGAGTTGGCGTTCACGCTATTCCGGAACATCGAAGGCAGAACGCCCGCTGCACTGAGCGTGGAATACCGAGTTCGCGTTCCGGTAGGAAAGAGGCGAGCCATGCAAGACTTCGTTGCGAAGATCCGAATTGCCGCTTGGGCGATGGCGGCGACGAGTTTGCTTGTTCTGGCATTTGGATTGAGCGTTCCAGTCTTCGCGCAGCAGCCGGTAGTGGACAAGCTGGTTCTGGATGACACCGTTCAGCCGGTGAGCGCGGACGAAGTGACGCGGGCACTCGACCGAGCAAACAGCGACGGCGCGAGCGCGCTGCTGATCCAGATGAACACTCCGGGCGGGCTGCTGGATTCAATGCGCGATATGGTGGGCGGAATTTTGCGCTCACGCGTACCAGTCATCGTGTATGTAGCGCCGTCAGGGGCGCGTGCGGGCTCGGCGGGGTTCTTCATTCTGGAATCGGCGGACGTGGCCGCGATGGCGCCGGGGACCGAGGCCGGCGCCGCTCATCCCGTGTTTGAGTTCGGCGGGCAGCCCGACAGCACTGAAATGCAAAAAGTGGAGAACGATGCCGAGGCGTTTCTGCGCTCCTACACCGCCAAGCGGAATCGAAACACGGATGCTGCGGTAGCGGCCGTCGAATCGTCGCACTCCTATACCGCGGATGAATCGCTGAACCAGCATTTGGTTGACGTGATCGCCAATAGTGATGCGGAGCTGCTGAATGCGCTCAACGGGCGCGAGATCACGCGCATGGACGGATCGAAATTGACGCTGCACCTGGCCGGTGCGCGGATCAACCTGATCAAGCCGACGATGCGCGACGAATTGCTGGGGTGGCTGGTAGACCCGAATATCGCGCTGCTGTTTTTGGTCGGCGGGGCGCTGCTGATCTATCTCGAATTCAATGCCCCCGGCACCATTGTTCCCGGCGCGCTGGGCACGTTGATGGTGCTCCTGGGCGTCTTCGGTTTGAACCTGCTGCCGATTCGATACACCGCGGTGCTGCTGCTGGTGGCGGCGATGGTTCTGCTGCTGCTGGAGGCGAAGTTTGGCGGGCACGGCGCGCTGGCCATTGGAGGAATTGTTTGCCTGACGTTCGGAATGCTGACGCTGGTGGCAGCGCCGGTGCCGGAGATGGGAATCAGCCCGCTGATAGCGATCAGCGTGAGCGCGGCGTTTGGCGCGATCACGGTGTTTCTGGTGCGGCTGGCAGTGCGCGCGCGGAAAAGAAAGGCGCGCATCGGCGCTGATGCGATGGTGGGCTACCCGGCAACTGCAATGGAGCCGCTTGATCCGCAGGGCCCGGTGCTTGTGGAGGGCGAGATATGGCAGGCCGTGGCGAGCGCTCCTGTGGCCAAGGGCGCGAAGTTGCGCGTAACGGGGCACGACAAGTTGCTGCTGCAAGTTGCACCGGCGGCGCAGGCTCAGCCAAACGAGCCGCGCGCATAACTCCGCAGGAGTACAATCCCTGCTGAGTAGTGAAAGGAAGTTCCCATGTCCATTGGTGTTCCGACGCTGGTTATTATCGCCATCATCGTGCTCTACCTGCTGAATTCGATCAAGATTCTGCGCGAATACGAGCGCGGCGTGATCTTCCGGCTGGGTCGCGTTCTGGGAGCGCCCAAGGGACCCGGAATTATTCTCGTCTTCCGGCCGATCGACCAGATCGTGCGCATCTCTCTGCGCCAGGAGGTTCTGGAAGTTCCGCCACAGGATGTGATTACGCGCGATAACGTCACCATTAAAGTGAATGCGGTGGTGACACTCTACGTCGTCGATCCGAATTCCGCCGCTATCAAAGTGGTGAACTACATCTACCAGACATCGCAGTTCGCGCAGACCACTCTGCGCTCGGTGCTGGGCGAGGTGGAACTGGACACGCTGCTCAGCCATCGCGATCAGCTCAACCTGCGGATTCAATCGATCATCGATCAGCGGACGGAGCCGTTTGGTGTGAAGGTGATCAGCGTGGAAGTGAAGCAGGTGGATCTGCCCGAGACGATGACCCGCGCCATGGCAAAGCAAGCCGAGGCGGAACGCGAACGCCGTTCGAAGATCATCCATGCCGAAGGAGAGTTTAATGCCGCGCAAAAGCTGGTGGATGCGGCCGCGCTGCTGGCCACGCAACCCATGACTTTGCAGTTGCGTTACCTGCAAACACTGACCGAGATCGGCGTGGAGAAGAACACGACGATCGTCTTCCCGCTGCCGATGGAGCTGATGTCGATGCTGAACAAATTTTCGGCGCAGATGAAGCCGGCGGAGAAGCCCTAGAAGTACAAAGCTATTAGCCTTTAGCTTTTAGATGCCGCTCTTTCGTTGCACCGTCTAACGGCATCGAACAGAATGGGCATAGTACCCGGGATTCTGAAGTCAATGGCATTGATACGAGGATATGCGCGGATATTTCGACAATGACGAGCCGGAAGTTGAGGAACCAGAGCAACTCGATGACCAGAGGCATGACACCGAGGTAACACTCAGCACCGGTGCGCAGGTAGGGATTGTCTTTGCGCTTCTGCTGTTGTGCGGGTTGTGCTTTGGGCTGGGATATTGGGTAGGGCACGGCCGTTCGGCCGCGGGACCGGAAAAGGCATCGACGCAACCAGCCACGCCGACGGCCGCTCCCGACCAGGAGCCTTTGCAGGGGAGCGGGACGCTTCCCAAGCCTTCGGCAGATGCGCAGGTACCGCCTCAGCCACCGCCGGCGGCAAGCGATGGAACGACACCGACCCCAACGACGCCCCCAGATGACGGCACGAATCCTGCGCCGACGCAGCCCAAGCCGCCGGACGCTGCGCCGCCGAACAAACCTGCAAGCTCGCCTGTGCCCAGGACTCCTGCGCCTGCTGCGCCCAAGCCAGCGGCTCCCGCTTCGCCGGCTCCCGCACCTGCGCCTCGATCAACGCCGGTGCGTCCAGGGTACCCTGCAACGGCAAATCAGCCGCCGAACGAGCGGACGGCGCCGGCGATGCGACCGGCGTATCCCAGCGCCGCGACAGGGTACATGGTGCAGATTGCCGCGGTGTCGCACTTTGAGGATGCCAACGTGCTGGTGAGCGCGCTGCGCAATCGCGGGTTCGCGGCAACCGCGCAACACATGCCCGACGGGCTGATTCATGTGCGCATTGGACCGTTCGCGACGCACGAGGAAGCAAGCCGGATGTCCGCGAGGCTGCTCGGAGACGGGTACAACGCGATGGTGCAGCCGTAGAAACGGGGGTCAGTGATCAGGGGGCCAGTAAGGTAGCTTCCAGGCACAGCTTCTAGGCTTTCACTGACGAGACGGCGAGGATTTCTTGCTAAAACTATCCTCGCATCCACTCCGGCAGGCCGGAGGCGATTGCGGCACGGACCGCTTCGGACAGCTCTTCGCGCGTGGCGTAGTTGGCAGGGTCGATGGGCTCATGAAAGACGATGTGCGCCGTTCCGGGGTAGATGCGCTTGCTGTCGACGGGAAGAATCTTCTCGCTGCCGAAGATTGAAATGGGAATGCAGAGCGCGCCGGAGTCTTTGGCGAGATAGAACGGGCCTTTCTTGAAGGGCAGCATGCGGCCGTCGGGCGAGCGCATGCCCTCAACAAATGTGGTGATGTGAAGGCCGGAGGCAAGGACGCGTTGCGCCTCTGCAACGGAGAGCTGCGCTTCTGCTACGTCGCCGGTGCGCCCGACGGGAATGAAGTGGGCGAGCTTGAATGCGTAGCCGAGGACGGGAATCTTCATGAGCGAGCTTTTGAGGAAGACCACGGTGCGGCCCGGAAGATTCGACATGAGCGCGGGCGGATCGAGATAGGAGATGTGGTTGGCCATGAAGATGCAGGCTCGGCCAGCGGGAATTCTTTCCAGGCCTTGGATTTGAATTCGAACGCCTGCAACACGAATGGCGACCCGTGCGATCCATGAGCCAACTGCGTAGAGCGGGCCGACGTTGCCGGTGATCAGCGTAAGAGGGAAGAAAATGATCGCCGAGGGAATGGCGAGGACGACGATAGTGACGAAGACGACGAGCGAAACGAGCATAAGGGGTAAGGACAGGCGGTCAGAATGAATGTGTAAGGTGAGTATCGCACTAACGGTGGACGGTGAGCAGTGAGCGGTGAACAGTTTCTTTCGTGCTGGGTCGGAGTTCGTGCTGTCCCACCCTTGCGGCAAATACAAAGACGCCGCGAGGGTGGGGCACCCGCTGTTTTTGTGTGGGCAAAGCCGCCTGGATTACGTGCGCATCCACTCGGGGAGGCCAGAGGCGATGGAGGTGCGCACGGCGCGCATGAGGTCGCCGCGCGAGGCGAATTTGGCCGGGTCGATCGCCTCGTGGAATATGACGTGGGCGACGCCGGGGTGAATTCGGTTGCTGCCCTTGGGCAGGAGTGATTCAGTTCCGTAAATTGAAACGGGAACGCATGGCGCGCCTGCGGCCATGGCGAGAAAGAATGGGCCTTTCTTGAAGGGCAGCATGTGGCCGTCGGGCGAGCGAGTGCCCTCAACAAATGTGGTGATATGGACACCCTTGGCGAGGACGCGCTGGGCCGCGGCGACGCTGCGCTGCGCGTCTGCGGCATTGCCGGTGCGGTCAACAGCGATGAATTCGCCCTGTCGGAAGCCGGTGCCGATGATCGGAAGGTTCATAAGAGAGCGCTTCATGAAAGCGGATGTGCGGCCAGGAATGATGGAGATGAGCGCGGGCGGATCGAGATTGGAGACATGGTTGGACATGAAGATGCACGCGCGGTCGTGCGGGATGCGGTCGCGGCCCGCGACCTGAAAGCGGACGCCGGCGAAGCGGCAGCTTGAATACAACATGAATCGCGTGGCCTTGTAGAGCGGCATCACGTTGCCGGTCAGCCAGCACCAGGGAATGAAAAGGAGGGCCGAGGGAATTCCCAGGACGACCATGTTGGCGATGAAGATGAGCGACCAGATCATGCGTGCCTCTTGCGGATCGTAACTGCGCTTCGCGGCTTCATTGTCGATCGCTACCCACCCTAGCCGCAAAAACAAGGGCGCGGCGAGGGTGGGGCACCCCTTTAGGTTGCGGCGAAGCGTTCGCGCAAGCGCGCAGGGAGTTTTTCGTAGATGCCGTCGAAGCCGCCGTTGGAGAGGATGGCGACGACATCGCCGGGCGCGAGCTGTGGCGCGAGGACGGAGACGATCGTATCGGCGTCAGCGAGGAGCTCGGCAGGCGTGCCTGCGGCGTTGAGGGCGCGGACAACTTCTTCAGGATGCAGGCGCTCGGCCTCGGGGATGCGTTCCTGCTGATAGACGGCGGCGAGCAGAACGTGATCGGCGAGCGAGAGACTTTCAATAAGTTCGGGCGCCAGGACCTTGCGGCGCAGGGTGTTGGATCGCGGTTCGAGTACGGCCCAAAGGCGACGTGAAGGATAGATGGCGCGGAGTGCGCGGAGGGTTTCGCGAATGGCCGTGGGGTGATGCGCGAAGTCCTCGATGAGCGTGATGCCGTTGATTTCTGCGCGAACCTCGAGGCGGCGCTTGACGCTCTTGAAGGTGGCGAGAGCCTCTGTGATTGCGGTGGCGGGAATGCCCGCGGCGGCAGCGAGGGCGGCGGCGGCTGTGGCGTTGAGGGCATTGTGCTCGCCGGCTAGGTGCATATCGAATTCGGCCCATGCAACGGCGGAGCGAAGAACTTCCCAGCGCATGCGGCCGGATTCATAGCGGAGATTGCGGATGCGCCAATCGGCTGCATCGGTGAATCCGTAGCGTTCAACAGGACAGAATGCGTGGCTCACACATTCGGTCACGTTGGGGCTGCCATCGTAGGCGACGATGAGGCCGCGTCGCGGAACGAGATTCACGAGGCGCTTGAATGCGATTTTGACGGCTTCAAGGTCGGCGTAGATGTCGGCGTGGTCGAACTCGACGTGCGTGAGGATGAGCGCGGCGGGAAAGTAGTGGAGGAACTTTGGACCCTTGTCAAAGAACGCAGTGTCGTACTCATCGCCTTCGAGGATGAAGTTGCGTGTGGGGCCAAGCTGGAAGCTGGTGCCGAAGTTTTCCGCGACGCCGCCGATCAAGAACGACGGTTCGAGCAAAGGATTTGTGCGCGCAGCGACCTGGTAGATCCACGCGAGCATGCTCGTGGTGGTGGTTTTGCCGTGGGTTCCAGCGACGACGAGAGATTCGCGGGTTTTGAGAAACTCTTCGCGCAAGAGCGCGGCCATCGACGTGAAGGGAATGCGCTCATCGAGGACGCGTTCGATTTCCGGATTGCCGCGAGACAGCGCATTGCCGACGACGACCAAGTCGGGAACGGGATCGAGATTCGATTCGGCGTAGGGCTCGAGGATCGGGAATGCCGAGCGAGCGAAGCAGATCGCTCATGGGCGGATAGGCGGCCTTGTCAGAGCCGGTAATGCAGTGGCCCTCGAGTTGGAGCAGGCCGGCGAGCGAAGCCATGGCGGTGCCGCAGATGCCGATGAGGTGAATGTGGCGCATACGTTAGCTTCTAGCCTCTAGCTCCCAGCTTCTAGCTTGTTCGTGCCGAGGCAAGTTTTCGCTGCAACTCCCGGTGCAAACCGCTAGAAGACTCTCCCCTGTTTCTGTTCCCGTCATTCTCGTCCGTTCTCGGCTCAGCATCGCCGATTGTACTTTTCCCTTTTTTCCCTATTCCCTATTCCCTGTCTTTTTCACCGCCGGTTCGAGCATGCGAAGGCTGGCAGTGTCGCCGACGGAGAGCTCGGCTTCAACGCCGAATGTGAGCGTGACATTTTCGCGCGAGACGTGGCCGCTCCGCAGGCCGATGGCGATGGGCACGTCAACACCAACGAGTGCGTTGAGAATCGCTTCGTCAAGGAGGGACGGCGGCGCGCCGGGCGATGCGCAATCGAGCATTTCGCCAAAGATGATGCCGCGGGTGCCGTCGAGCTTTCCCGCATGGCGCAGTTGCCAAAGCATGCGATCGATCTGGTAGGGTTTGACGCCCGTGTCCTCAAAAAAAAGCAGCTTACCTTCGGTGCTCGGCTCCCACGGCGTGCCCAGCAACGACGCGAGAATGCTGAGGCAGCCGCCATAGAGCGTGCCGCGCACTGCGGATGAAGATGCAGCGGGCTTGAGCGTGCGCATGCCTTCCGCGGCGCCGACGCTGTAGAGTTCGCCGGCAAGAGCCGCGCGAAAACTTTCGAGATGCACGCCGTTGGGAAGATAGAAATCCGCCGCGAGCATGGGGCCGTGAAAGACGGGAAGTCCGATTTGGTCGAGAAGGTGGAGCTGGATGCCGGTGAGGTCACTGTAAGCGAAGAACGGTTTGGGATGCGCGGCGATTGTTGCGAGATCGAGGCCATCGAGCAGATAGTTCGAACCGTAGCCGCCGCGAATGCACATGATAGCGGCCGTTTCAGGATCGGCGAAGGCGGCGTGCAGATCGGCGAGACGCTCTTGAGGCGATCCCGCGAAATAGAGCGGCTCGCGCAGGAGCGCGTTGGCAGCAAGCCGGGGCGCATAGCCCAGCGAGCGAAGCGCCGCTAGACCCAGGTCGACACGTTCGGGTTTGGCAGGCGAGGCCGGAGCAACGATGCTGATGGCTGCGTCAGGCGCGACGAACTTTGGTTTCAGGAGCGCTCTCATTTCACAAGGCCTCCACACCAAGCCTCACCTCGAGCGATCAGCGCGGCCGGGCCGGTGAGATGAAGCTCAGTGCCGGGACCGTCCCATGCGACGGTCTGGGCACCGCCGGGCGCAACAACTTTAAGCGGCGAGAGGCACCGGCGCAACGCAAGTGCGGCGGTGGCCGCAGCCGAGCTGCCGGTTCCGGAAGAATTTGTAGGGCCAACACCGCGCTCGAAGATGCGAATCTCGATCTCGTGCTCGTTCACGATACGCACAAACTCGACGTTGGTGCGTTCAGGGAAATCGCGATGCGTGTAAATCTCCGCGCCGAGTCCCATCCAGGCGCGTTTGCCGATGGCGAAGTCCGGTTTTTCGACAAGGACGACGAAATGAGGATTGCCGGTGGAAACTTCGACGCCGACGACATCCACACCGTCAATCAGCTTGAGCGTGTGCGGCACAAAGCGGGGTACGCCCATCGCCGTGGTGACCTCGACTGCGAATTCACGTTCCATTGCGCACGCTGACAATTTGGCAGGCGCGAAGACCGGCATCGGTGGTGATTTCGAGCGTTTCGCCGGGCTTGGAACCAAGCGACTCGGCCATCCACGCGGCCACACAGCGCGTGCCGTTGCCGCTGATTTCGGCGACGGAGCCGTCGGCGTTGTGAAGGTGGATGCGGCCGGAACGAGGGCCCGGCCCAGACTCGTTTGTCCAGGCAAAGAACTCAATGCCGTCAGCGCCGATGCCGGTGTTGCGCTGGCAGAGGCGGCGCGTGAGTTCGGCGCGGTCGTGGCCCGCGGCAGCTTCTTCAGTGACGATGAGGAAGTCGTTGCCGCACGCATGGGCTTTGGTGAAGGGGATCAATTTTCCTCCGGAGCGGGGACGTTGGGGCATGCGGCGAAGGGCGGAGCGAGTTGTGCAATAGCGAAAATCACGGTGGTTGCCAGCAAGTTGCTCATACCAACGATAGCAGGGAGTTCAGCGAGAACGCTGGGGCGTGCGGGCTGGAGCGTTTACAGGAATCCAGCAAAACAAGAGGACCAAGTCAAAAGAAATCGGGAGCGCGATGGAGCCAATTGGTGGAGGCATAAATCGCGGCCGATGGTTGATTCTTGGCGGTAAAGCTGGCTATCAAAGTGAAGTCGGCGCGATGCGCTTTGATGGCGGTGTCGATCTCGTCGCCTTCGAATGTGACGACGATTGCGGCATGGGTTGCGGGATCGTCGAGTGCGGAACGATAGATGCCGAGATCGCTCTCGTTGATGGTCTGGCGGAGAGGGATTCCCGTGGAGGCAACAATCTCAGGATAGAGCGATGTGTTCATGAGCACGGTGGCATGCGGATCGAGGGTGAGCAACGACTGAAGGGCCGGAGGAATGGCGTTGTCGTAGCGCTGGCGGGCGTCGGCGTTTTTTGTGCTTTCGACATAGACGATGGGATTGGCGCGCAGGAGTGCGAACACGTTAAGGGCGGCAAGAGCAAAGAAAAACGCGAAGACGAACTTGGGCAGGAGAAACGCGGGCGGACTTGACGCGGCGGCGGAGCGAGTCGGCAAGGAGCTGAGCCGCAAATCCGAGACCGAGCGCGAGAGCGGGCAAAAGCTCGAGGCCGTAGCGCGTGTTGTACCAGGTGTAAGGGCCACCATGCGGGGAAGAAGATGGGGACCGATCCGTAGGCGACGGACCACGCGTAAAAGGGGACGGGCAGCCAGAGGAGCAGCGTCCAGGCAATTGCGCGGCGGCTGGCGCGAGTTTTTCGACGAGCCAGGCACGGGCGGTGCCGAGCGCAGCAAGTGCCAAAACAACGTTGCCCCAGAGATTGCCCCATCCCGGCGCGGCAACGGAGTCGAGCTCGGAGACTTTGAGATAAAAGAGCAGGGCGACCCATGGGTTGTGCCAGCCAGGGTGAGGCGGCCAACCGGGCGCATTGGCTGCGGTGCGGAGTTCGATGGCATGGGCGGAGTAAGGGCCGCGCGCGAAGTAGAGCCAGTCGCCGAAGCAGACCGAGTTATAGACGAACCATAGGATCGGCGCGGTGACGATGGCAACAGTGGCAAACCAAAAGGCCGGCGCAGCGAGGCGTGCGCGATCGCCGTGCAGCGGCGCGGCGAATCAGCGTGAATGCGAACGCCGGACCAGGCGATGAGCGCGATGACCCAGCCGTCATAGCGCGTGAAGATGGCGGCGACGAGAGCGACTGGCGATGCAGACTGAGGTGCGAGTTCGCGCAACGCTAGAGCGTGGTGGGCTGAGTCGAGTGAGTCGGGTTAGCGTTCATCTCTCATCGAATGCGGCGCGCCACTCGACCAGCCAGACCACGATCCAGATGAATTCGCAGAGAAACAGCGGCTCGGTCATGGCCGTGGTCTGCAAATAAAGGAGATTGGGATTCAGCGGCAAAGAAGATGAGCGCGAGCGCGGCAGGCGCTGGACGAAGCCAGTTGCGCGCCAGGCGGTAGATGCCGGCGCAAGAGGCGATGTAGGCCAGGGCCGATGGAACAACTCCGGCGAGGCCGGTGGCCCACCATGAGTAATTCTGCACAAAGGGAAGAAGAAGAATGTGCGGGAGCGGCAACCACACTGAGCCAAGCTCAGAAAAACGCGGAGTGCGGGAATCGAAGATGCGGCGCGCGATGTGCAGATGAGCGATGGCGTCGCCGTAATTGATCATCGCACCGTGACGCCAGCTCCAGATCACTGCCGAAGCCGAGGCGGCCATGCAGAAAGCCAGGACCACCCAGCTTTCCGCATGCGAAATGCTCTTCTCAGTCAAGGTGCGTGATCTCGCGAAATAGGTTGAAGCGCGCATCGATTTCAGGACGCGTGAGCTGCTGCAGGCGCTCGGTGCCGAAGCGCTCGCATGCGTAGGAACCCATGACGCCGCCGTAGAACATGGCGTGGCGCCAGGAGGCGGGCGTGAGCTCGGGCTGCGAGGCCAGATAGCCGAAGAAGCCTCCCGCAAAGCTGTCGCCCGCACCGGTGGGATCGATGACCTCTTTGAGGGGGAGCGCCGGCGCCTTGAAAGTCCGGAGCTCCTCGCCTTTCCCTTTTGGATTGGAGGTGTGGAAGAGCGTGGCCCCGTACTCGCCGTGCTTGACGACCAGAGTGCGCGGGCCGAGAGCCATGACGGCGCGCGCTGCCTGGACGAGGTTGTTGTTGCCGGCGAGCATGCGCACTTCAGTGTCGTTGATGAGCAGAGCATCGAGGCCCTTCAAAACTTCAAGCAGCGCAGGGCGATGATCCTTGATCCAGTAATTCATGGTGTCGCCGGCAACGAGCTTGACGCCGGGCATGGCCTCGCGCACGCGGCGCTGGAGAACGGGATCGATGTTAGCGAGGAAGAGGAATTCGGAATCGCGATAGGCGTCGGGAATTTTCGGCTCGAAGGTGGCGAAGACGTTGAGCTCAGTGTTGTGCGTCTTGGCTTCGTTGATGTTCTCGAGATAGGAGCCTTCCCAGAAGAAGCTTTTGCCGGCAGTGTGCTCGATGCCGAGCGTATCGATGTTGCGGGCGGCAAAGACTGCCTCCTGCTTGCGGCCGAAGTCCTCGCCGACGACGGCGATGACGCGGACATCGGTAAAGAAGCTGGCGGCGAGCGAGAAATAGGTGGCCGCGCCACCAAGGCAGCGCTCGCGGCGACCGGCGGGGGTTTCAATGGAATCGTAAGCTACGCTTCCGACTACGGTGATGGACATTTTTCTCCTGGTCTTAGATGAGAGTTGTGGCGAAACAGCTAGTGAGAGTCGTTGACCCTACCAACCATGATATTTGCCGAAGAGGAGCTTGAGGCGCTCTTTGGCGGCGGCGGGAATCGCGTCAGGTTGGGTGAGCACGGCGTACTTTGCCGCCGAGGAGCACGCGCAGCTGCGCTCGCGTGGCAATGCGGCGACGGCGGCCTTTACGACTTTGCAGGCGTTGTCGGCGTTCTTGTGGAGCACGGCAACGATCTCTTCGATGGTGACGGCGTCGTGGCCCTCGCGCCAGCAATCGTAGTCGGTAACCATGGCGATGGTGGCGTAGCAGATTTCGGCTTCGCGGGCCAGCTTGGCCTCCTGCAGGTTGGTCATGCCGATCACGTCGGCGCCCCAACTGCGGTAGAGATTCGACTCGGCGCGAGTGGAGAATTGCGGGCCCTCCATGCAGACGTAGGTGCCGCCGAGCTTGCCGACGACGCCGACTTTGGCGCAGGCCTCGGCGGCGGCTTTGGCGACGGTGGCACAGACTGGATCGCCGAACGAGATATGGCCCACAATGCCGTCGCCGAAGAATGTGGCGACACGGTTGAAGGTGCGGTCGATGAACTGATCGGGGATCACGAAATCCGTGGGCTTGTGCTCTTCCTTGAGCGAGCCCACGGCGGAGACGGAGACGATGCGCTCGACGCCGAGCTTCTTGAAGGCGTAAATGTTGGCACGGAAGTTGAGCTCGGAGGGAAGGATGCGGTGGCCGCGGCCGTGGCGCGCCAGGAAAGCGACCTTGCGGCCCTCAAGCTCGCCCAGGACAAAGGCTTCAGAGGGCGAGCCGAAGGGCGTTTCGATGCGCTCCTCGTGGACGTTGGTGAAGCCGGGCATGGAATAAAGCCCGCTGCCGCCGATGATGCCGATTTCTGCTTGAGACATTCGCTCACTCCGTTCGCGTTAGCTTCCAGCTGCTAGCTTCTAGCCTCTAGCTCTTTCGTGCTGAGGGGGCCCGAGTAGATTCAGCAGTGCAACTGCTAGCGCTGGTTGCATAAATCCCCTGAGGCGGCTCTAAGACTTCCCTCAGGGGCTAAAGCCCCTCTGTTTATGAGCCTTATGCGGCACGACTGAAGTCGTGCCCTGATACAAAGCCAATTACGCAACCAGTCCTAGCGCTAGTGGCTAGAAGCTAGAGGCTCGCAGCTAATTCCTCTGATCGATCAGGCGAATCGTTTCCAGAAACACGTCGCCGTCGATCATCAAACTGTGCGCGCTGATCTTGTCCATCGTGTCCTGCGCGGTGTGGTGGTAGCTGTTGTTGGGGCCGTAGTCGAGATCGATGATGTCGATGGACGGCACGCCGCGCTGGACGAAGGGCAGATGATCGTCCTCGACCTCCATCTGCTGCTGGAAGAAATAACGCTGGTAGCCGAACTTTTTGGCGGCTGCGGCGACGTCTGAGACCAGCCAGGGAGCGGAACGGGTCTCTTGCTGGATGTCGAGATCCTTGTCGCCGATCATGTCGGCGAGGATGAAAGCTTTGACCTGATTGAGGGTGCCGTCGCGGCCCCACTTGGCGGCAAGATGACGGCTGCCGTAAGTGGAGTCTGAGGCCGACCACTGTTGGATAGCCTCTTCACCATCGAAGAAGACGAGCCAGACAGAGTAGCCGTCGAGCTTTTTTGCGGGAGAGTGCGCGGCCTGTTCGCGGAGGCGGTCGGCGATGGCCATCAGGAGGCCGGTGGTGGAAGCGCCGTCGTTAGCGCCGACGAAGTTGATGGTGCGCAGCGGGTAATTGGTCTCGTAGTGCGAGGCGAGCACGATCACGCCGGGCTTGGTACCGGGGAAACGCACGATGAAGTTGCACATGGGCACGGCGCCGATGGGCGTGTCGGCGGTGAAGGTGTCCTGCTCAAGCTGATCGTGGGTGCGCTGAAAATGGGTGCGGAGAAAATCTTCCGCTTTGACGTGGCCGGGGCCGGTGGGCCAGCGCGGGCCGATGGCGGCGAATTGGCGGGCGTATTCGTAGGCGGCGCTGCCGTCGAAGTGCTGAGCGGATGCGGCGAGTGGCACGATGGCCAGCGCGACGAGGAAGATTGAGAGCTGCGGTATCCCACCCTTGCCGCAAAGACAAAGACGCGGCAAGGATGGGGCACCCAGGGTTTGTGCTATCCCAGGTCTCAGAATCGAGACCTGGGGCACCCAGCTTCGTGCTTCGACTCGCCTTCCAAAGAAAGACAACTTCATCCCGCGGCCTCCTTTTTCTTTCTGCGTGCGGGGTGGACCCACCAGGCGACGCCGATGCCGACAAGATAGAGAGCCAGCATGGGAACAGCGTAGATGCACATGGTGCCGGGATCGGGACTAGGACAAATGATGGCGGCAACGAGAAACACGGCGAGGATGGCGTAGCGGATATTTTTCCAGAGAAACTTGGGGCTGACGATTCCGAATAGCGCAAGGAAAAAGATCAGGATAGGCAGCTCAAAGCTGATGCCTAAACCCAGAATGATGGAAAGAAAGAAGCCGGTGTATTCCTCGATGGTAACGATGGGATTGAATTTGCTGCCAAAGCCGAGGATGAGGATCTTGAGCGCACCGGGAAGGACAAAGAAGTAACCGAAGCTTGCGCCGGCAAGGAAGAGACCGACGGTGGCCGTCATGAAGGGAATGACAAAGCGCTTTTCTTTCTGGTAGAGGCCGGGCGCGATGAACAGCCACACCTGATAGAGGATGAAGGGCGATGCGATGATGGCTCCGCCGATAAGCGAGACCTGGAGGTACAGGTTGAGCGGATCCATGGGATGGGTGTAATTGAGCTTGATGCCGAGCTTGTCGAGCGGGGCCTGGACGAATCCGTAGAGGCGCTCATGGAAGGCGTAGGCGGCGATGAAGCCGAGGCCTAGGTAAATGGCGGACTGGACGAGGCGCTTGCGCAACTCCTCGAGATGCTCCATGAGGCTCATGCCGGGGAGCTCGGCGCGCTCGGTAATCGCGTTTCGCGCTTTATCGATGGCTTCCTGCGGGTCAACCATGGTGAGCAGCCGGCTCCGATCTTTCCGCTTCAGGAAACAGGTTTCCCTGGGTTGTGGCTGGCGGCCCGGCGGCAACAGTCTCGCCGGTGGATGGCGGCTTGATTTGCGGAGCGCGCGGTTCGGCCGGTTCCGCGGAGTTTATTTCCGGGACAGGTGCGGTTGGTTCGGCGGCAGGCGGCGCGGGCTCCTGCGGGCTGGTTGCCTGGGCTTCAATATTGGGATCGGTCCCCTCAGAGTAGGGGCTTTCGGCCAAAGCCGGTGCAGGGGGTTCCAGGGGCGCTGGCGCTGAGGCAGCCGCGGGCGCTTGCGGGGCTGTTGCCTCAAGCTGGGCAGGCGGCGGTGCGGCGGCGAGGGCTCGTTGCCGTTCTTCTTCTTGCTTCTTGCGGCGGTCAGCCTCTTCAGAGGCTCGCAACTCCTCTTCCATCTGGAATTTGAAGTCGTTGGAGGCTTTGCGAAACTCGTACATCAGCTTGCCCAGTTGGCGGCCAATCTTGGGAAGGCGACGGGGCCCAAAAACCACCAAAGCGAGGGCCATGAGGATCAAAGTGTCCCACATGCTCAACGTGGCGAGCTGAATTGGCGGCGGAGATCCCATGAAGGATCATGATAACCGTGGTTACGCGGCACTCACAAACCGGCTGTGCGAGCGGTGATGCGAATCGGTCACGAAAAACCGGGCCATGCAGATCCGTTTCGGTTTTAGTGCCGAATGTCGCGAGATTAGGGCAATCAGAGGATCTGACTCATAGGAAATCGATCTATTCCTCCCAAATCTTCGCCTGATCGGGCTGCTTTTTTGCCGCGAAGAGGTTCACATACAATAAATATGGGATACAGGCTTATCTCCCCGAAACTCTCACCACGGCGCGCGCGCAGAGCCTATGAAGATCCATTGCATCCGACTGCGAACCATCGTGTTGACCCTGTTGTTGCTGCCGATGTGCGGTCCAAGGCGGGCGGCTGCGTACTCCCTGCTGACCCACGAGCAGCTAGTCGACCTGACATGGAACGACTCGATCGTTCCCTTGCTGAAGAGCCAATATCCAAACCTGACGCCGGCAGAACTGGACCGCGCGCGCTCGTTCGCTTATGGCGGGTGCGTGATTCAGGATTTGGGGTATTACCCTTTCGGCGACTCGTTTTTTTCAGACCTGACACACTACGTACGAAGCGGCGACTTTGTTCTGGCGCTCCTCCGCAACGCGCACAATGCCAACGAGCTGGCGTTTGCCGCGGGTGCGCTATCGCACTACGTAGGCGATTCCATTGGACACTCGGAGGCGACCAACCGTGCGGTTGCGCTCCAGTTTCCCAAGCTGGCGGCGCGTTATGGGGCAAGCGTGAACTATGCCGAAGGCAAGCACCAGCACGTGCGAGTGGAGTTTGCGTTCGACGTCGATCAGATTGCCAAGCATCGCATGGCGCCGTTGGAGTATCTGCGCCATATCGGACTCAGGGTCCCAACGCACCAGCTTGCGCTGGCATTCTATGAGACATACGGGTTGACCGACAATTTCGGGGCCGGCGCGCGGAATAAGTTTGACCTGGGTGAGTACCAGTTCGCGACGCGTAAGTTTATTCCGCGTGTAGCGTACGCCGTGACACTCATGCACCGCGGTCATGAGGTAGCGGAGCCGGATACAGCCGAGGCGAAAGAGATTGAAAAGGAGGCGACCGAGGCGGCGGCAATGTACGATTGGGCCACTTACCGCAAGAAAGCCGGCTTCGAGACGCATCTCCTCGCCTTCGTATTCAGGTTGCTGCCCAAGGTCGGCCCACTGTCGATGATTGCGATCAAGGGTCCCAGCGAGGCCGCTGAAGCAGACTACATGCACAGCATGGCCTCATCGATGACGGCGCTTCGCCATCGCCTGACTCTCTTTACACCACCAGCTGCGCGGAACTCGCAGTTGGTGAGCGCAGCGGATCTAATAGATACTTTTGGGCCATTCGATCCCCAGCAACCGATCCCCAACCGCGACCTGGACACCGGGCAAGTGGTCAAGCCCGGTGGCTATCGCCTGACCGACGTGACCTATGCGGAGCTTCTGCACCGGCTGACGCGCGACCCGAATCAGCCGATTCCACCGGGGATCAAAAGAGATGTGCAGGCTTACTATTCCGACGCCAACGCCCCGATCACGACCAAGAAAAATCCCCGCGCATGGGCGAAGGTGCAGGCGGACCTGAAGACTCTTGCCGCGATGCCGACAAGCGCCGCGTCAAAACCATACCCCACCTATGGCGAGTCGAATCCGCCAACCCAGTAGCTAACCCCTCCAAAAGACTTCGCCAAATGTGAAGGATTATCCTGTCTGAGCCGGTCTTTTCTGATCTTTCGAATAAGGGAGAACTCTCGTGAAGCGTATTCTTCGCTATCGTCATTATCTTGTTATGGTCTTGATTCTTGCCTGCGCCGGGTTGGCCGCGCGGGCCCAGAGTGCGACGCCTGCAGGCGGCTTCGCACAAACTCCCCGTGGTGAAGTTCGTGAAGTACGCGCTCCCCAACGGCCTCACGGTCATTACGCACGAGGATCACCGGCTGCCGCTGGTGTCAGTAGACCTTTGGTATCACGTGGGTCCGTTGAACGAGCGGCCGGGGCGGACGGGATTTGCGCATCTTTTCGAGCACATGATGTTCGAGGGCTCAGAACATGTGGGAGAAAAGGCGCACATCCGGATTGTGCAAGCGGCTGGAGGAACAAGTATCAACGGCACCACGGATTTTGACCGCACCAACTACTTTGAGACCATGCCCAGCAACCAACTGGAGTTGGCACTGTGGCTGGAGAGCGACCGGATGGGCTTTCTTATCGAGGGCCTGAACCGGGAACTGCTGACGAACCAGAAGGATGTGGTGCGTAACGAACGGCGGCAAGGCGAGGGGCGGCCCTACTACGTGGCCGAGGAACAGATGTTTCATCTGATGTTTCCCAAGGAACATCCCTACTATGGCGACGTCATCGGGAGCCACGCTGATATTGAGTCGGCGCGGATCGCCGATGTGCGCGATTTTCATCAGCAGTACTACACGCCGAACAATGCATCGATCGCGATCGCAGGGGATTTTGACCCGGTGAAGCTGAAGGCGCTGCTGACGAAGTACTTCGGGCCGATTCCCAAGGGGCCGGCCGTAGAACCTGTAACGGCTGTGACTCCGCCCATTACTTCGCAGCGCCGCGCCACCGTGACAGACACGGTGCACTTGCCGCAGTTGACGATTGCCTGGCTTACACCGGCCGCCTTCACGCCTGATTCTTACAGCGTGCGTGCTGCAACTTTTGCGCTCGGGGGCGCCAAAGCCAGCCGGCTCGACGAAGCCATGGTGTACAAGGCACAGACCGCGCAAAACGTGACTTGCGCCTCCGAGGTGGAGAAGCTGACTGGAATTACCGAATGCACCATGACTGCCAAGCCTGGGGTGAAGCTGGAAGATTTGGAAGCCGCGTTCTGGAAGGAACTGGAAAAGCTGCAACAGGATGGGCCGACCGCCGACGAAGTGACCGCATCGAAGGCACTTGATCTGACCGCCAAGATCTCCGGCCTGGAACGGCTGGGTGGATTCGGCGGCATCGCCGACACGCTCGATCGTTATAACCAGTACACTGGCGATCCGGGATTCCTGCCCAAAGACGTGGCCATGACAGAGGCCGTGACGCGGGCGAGCGCAAAGGCCGCCGCGGTGAAGTATTTAAGCAAGGATTCGGCGGTCGTGGTCTATTGCGTTCCGGGCAAAAAGGTGCTGGATGACGTGCCGCGCAGCCCTGCGGATACCGATGCGGATGTGAAGCTTGAGAATCCGTATACAGCCGACTTCGAGGCAACGCAGGAGTGGCGGAAGAGCCAGCCCGCGCCTGGCCCCGCGCCGGAGCTGCACCTGCCCACTCCGCTGGAGTTCACGCTGGCCAATGGCCTCAAGGTCCTGCTGGTTGAGAATCATGCACTACCGGTGCTGAGTGCGGAGGTTGTATCGCGCGCCGGCAGCGCAAACGACCCGGACTCGAAGAGCGGCCTGGCCACACTGACTGCGGAGGTGATGAGCGACGGAACGGCATCGCGCGACTTGACGCAACTGGCGAATGACGAGGAGCGAATCGGAGCGCGCGTACAGTCCGGCGCGACGATGGACTCCGGGACGATCTCAATGGAGATGCTCACCAGCCACACGACTGAGGGGCTGAATCTGCTTGCCGATGTGGCGCAGCACCCGGGCTTTCGCAGCGAGGATGTTGACCGCCGGCGCAAGCAGCGGCTGGTGCGCATCGCGCAGGAGACCGACAGCGTGCAGAACATGGCAATGCGCGTAGGGCCGAAGCTGGTCTTCGGCGACGCGCCTTACGGCCGCAGCGGAACTGGAACCGCGGAGAGTGTGGGTCCGATCACCTCGGCCGACATCACTTCGTTTTATGCCGGCCATTTCTCGCCGCGCGACTCGGCGCTGATCCTTGCCGGCGATCTGACTCGCGCACAGGCCGAGAGCCTCGCCCGCCAGTACTTTGGCAAGTGGTCAGGGGAGACGGAAGCGGCAGTCACGATTCCTCCGCCGCCAGCCTCGCAGCCTTCGCATGTGGTGATTGTTGACAAGCCTGGCGCGCCGCAAAGCGCGCTGTTGGCCTTTGGCATCGGCGTGCCGGCCAGCTCGCCCGACAGCGAAATTCTTACGGTGATGAACTATACGCTGGGCGGGAGCTTTGCCAGCCGGATCAACATGAATCTGCGCGAGGTGCACGGGTACACGTACGGAGCGAATTCCAGCTTTACTCCGTATCGCGATGGCGGGCTGTTCCGGGCCGGCGGACTGGTGCGGACCGACGTGACCGCGGCGGCAGCGAAGGAGCTGATGGCAGAGATCAAGAAGTTTGCCACGCAGCCCCCAACCACGGAAGAGCTGGCTGCGGCGAAGGAGGCGACTGTTAGTTCGCTTCCCGGCCGCTTCGAAACCACTACGTCCATCGTTCAAGCCATTGACGGCATCTTCCTTTACGATCGTCCGCTCGACTACTATGCGAACTTGCCGAAGAAATACGCGGCGGTGACAGAAGCCGATATTGCGCGAGCGGTCAACGCGTACCTGCACCCCGATCAGCTTGTGATTGTGACAGCGGGCGATCGCGCAAAAATCGAACCGGGATTGAAAGACGCTGGCCTGGGGCCAGTCGAAGTGCGCGACATCAGCGGCAAGCTTTTGACGGAACAGTAGTTCCGTCGCAGCCTAGCGGACCTCTCCGGCAATCGCTCTCGGCGGCGGGGCCGGCGGTCGAGCTGGCGCCGCAGCGGCCGCTACAGGGCGAAGCGACTGCGGATGATCTGCCGGCGCCTGATGCATGGTCACGATGACCGCTTCAGCGGATTTAGCCCCAGCGCACCGGTAGGAGTGCGGCGTTCCCGCGTCGAAATAGACGGCATCGCCGGGCCCGAGCTTAGCTTCCTGCTCTCCGTGGCGCAGCGCCAGTTCGCCCGCAACGACGTAAAGGAACTCGAATCCCGTGTGCATGTGCGACTTGGGCTCAACCTGGTCAGGCAGCGGAATAAATTCGGCAAAGTAGGGGTCCATATGCCGGTCGGCGACCATGTAGCCGAGGCTCTCAAAGTTGTAGGTGGGCTGCTCGACGCCTGTTTGCGGAATGCGGACGCGGTCTTTCTTGCGGTGCACACGGAAGATCGGCGCTGGCTCGCTTTCAAAGAAATACGAGAGGTCCTTGGAGAAGACCATTGCGATGCGCGCCAGGTTGCGTAAGGTTGGCACCACGCGGCCCGTTTCCAATTGCGAGAGAAAACTGGCTGAGAGGCCGGTATGCTTGCCGAGATCGACAAGTCCCATTGACTTTTTCAGGCGCAGGCGCCGGATGCGCTCGCCCAGGTGCTTTTCGGTAATAAAGCGCTCGGCGGTGTCGGCATCCGCCAGGGGCTTGTGCATCTCCTCGCCACCGTTCGCCTCGACCTTATTAATCTCGACTCGATCGGTCATAGCCGCTCCTTACCAAGCTAGGATGCATGTTAGCGGCATTTGTTGTCCAATCAAAATCGATTCTGGTAGGACGAAACTGATGCGGGCAGCAACGGACTTAATGTGCTTCGATGCCGATCGCCTTGCGTTTGCTGGCAGCTTACGGTGGGCCCTGAGTCCGGCATGGCCTGCTATTTACTGATTGAGAAGATTATGCACTTGACACAGAATAGATAAAGCGCTATATTTGGTTCATGGAACCGACCCGCTACATGAAGATCACTGATTTGGAGGTAACGATCCGCCTGCTTCAGCGTGAAGAAAGGCGCCTCCAAGAGCAAATTATCTATCCACACACGGCTCCCGGCCTGCGTGCCGACGCTCAGACTGCACTTGTACAGGTACTCGAAAAACTGAAGGCCGCTGACAAGGAAATAGCGCGCCTGAAGGCGGAACAATGAACTTGATAGACGTAACCCAACAGTTCAAAACCGATGATGATTGTCTAGCTTACCTTGAGTCGATGCGCTGGCCCGATGGCATCCGTTGCCCTGTCTGCGGCTGTGACCGCATCAGCACCATCACCCGCAAGATTGGGACCGTCACGCGCGGCAAGAGCAAGGGCGAACCCCGCAAGAATCGGCGCACGCGCATCTACCAGTGCCTTGAGGAAACCTGCAAACAGCAATTCTCCGCTACCGCTGGCACGATCTTCAATGACTCCCATCTCCCTCTGACAAAGTGGTTCATGGCGCTGGCGCTCATCGTAGACGCGAAGAAAAGCATCTCAGCGAAACAACTACAGCAGCATCTCGGCATTGGCTCCTATCGCACGGCATGGTACATGGCGCATCGTATCCGCAAAGCGATGGTGAATGAAGGCTCCGCTGAATTGACCGGAATCGTCGAAATGGATGAGACATACCTGGGCGGCAAGATTCACAATCGGCACTGGCGGCGTCCAGAGTTCAACACGAAACAGGTAATCGTCGGGATCAAAGAACGTGGAGGACGAGTTCGCTTCTTCCATGCCCCAGACGCGAAGATAGAGACACTGGCGAAGTACCTTAAAGAGCACGTTAGCGCCGATGTGGATTACATCATGACCGATGAATTGCCAGCCTATCCCAAGGCGCTCCGGCTCTCAGGCCATGACGTTGAGAAGCACAGGACCGTCAATCACAGCGCCGAAGTTTGGGTGGACGGCAACACTACGACCAACGGAATCGAATCCGCGTTCTCACTGTTCAAGCGTGGCGTGATAGGCAGCTTCCACAAGATTTCGATAAAGCACTTGCACCGCTACTTGTCGGAGTTTGAGACGAGATTCAACGCGCGGAAAGCAGACGACAGGTTCAATCCCACGCTCAGGGCTATGCTCGGTGTCGAGCCCTTGCCTTACGCGGAACTGATTTCGGGGAAATAGCTGGCAATATCTTTCCCACCTTTCCCTGAGTCTTTATCGACTTCGCGGGCTGTGGCGGGGCCTGCATAAGCTTCCCGAGCAGAACGTCGAATTTGTCCTTGTCAACCTTCATTTATTCGTCTTAGGTTTGGAGGCCTCGACAATCTTTTCCGTCATTTCCTTAACATCAACAGTTCCACTCGTCCTCAGAGCCCCATTTGCGTTGGTGTAGGATTCCAGCGCGATGGACACGAGCTTTATCAGATTGGCAGCCTGTTCCGGAGTCAAAAGGATCTTAACAAGCGGCTTACCAGTGATAGTTTTCTCGTCAGACTCCACTACCTCCCCAAAAATCACATTAATATCGAATGGGGTCATTCCAATCCCCATCATGTTGGCGTAGACGACCGGAAATTCTATTTCTTTCCACTTCGCTGTTCGCGTTACAACATCTGAAGACGATGGTGTGGTCATTGTCAGCTTGCTCTACTTTCTTGCTGAATGGAGTAATCTCCATAGGCTGAAATGTTTTGGGGAGAGTACGAACCACTAACCCCAACATCGATAACGGGAGAGGCGCTCACTATAGCTGTGGTGACTGTGGTTGATGTGAAGACTTGGAAGTACCTCACGCTTGCATCGAATTGACCGCTCTTCTCTTCATCCACGAAACTCGGCACAGCCAGAGCTTCGGGCCTAAGACCTTCATCCAAAAACGCCGTGCTACTCAGCCAGTTCATGTATTGACTGAAAGGAACGAATCGCACAACGAGAGCAACGTCCAACGCCTCGGCGATGCGCTTCAGAGAACTAATCGTCTGTTTTCCGTAATCAGGAGATTCCAAACGCGAGAGGTTGTTCGGCGTCATCCCGGATTCTCTGGCTAGCGAAGCCTGAGTCATTTCGCGCTTATCTCTGGTCGCTCGAATTTGGAATGCGATTCCCTCAGAAAGGTTTGAGCTTACCAGTTGCGCGCGAGCTTTCCGTCCTTTTTTAATCCTTCGGAGTAGTCCGTTCTTCGAAATCAAATTCATGCGTAGTCCCTTCGCGATTCTTGATCTGCTTCAGCCGATCCTCCGCGACCCTTTTGCCGCTCTTATCGTTCTTTTGGTCTTTGTATCTGCCCTCCAGAAGCACGAAACAGTGCCGTTTTCCGGGAGGGAAGTATCCGTAGATACGAATCGTTCCGCCTCCTGGAATGTCCTTTCTGATTTCGTTTAGTTCTCCATCCAATTTGTCGAAACCCGGTCTCCTCCATAAATGACGCTCGACGTTTTGCAAATACCTAATTCGATCACGAATGAAGTCCCGTTCACTCTCGCTCAAATGACGGTGAAACCAGTCATCCACAACACGATTGCCAACTGGCGTCACAAACCCCTCGAACGTCCAGAGCGGCAGCTTTTCCATATTATCTCAAAAAAGAGAATCCGTGATATGCTTTTCCTCAGCTTCTCAATTTTGAGAAGAACCGAAGTAATTAGGAAGGCGAGGAGCCGGTGCTCCTAGCGGATTTATAACCCGCGAAAATCCCTGGCAGGACTGGGGTTCAACTCCCCCGCCTTCCTTGCCAACCACTTTAGTCCATATGCCCTGTCACGGCAATACAATCTTCGATCCATTTTCAATATGTGTCAAGTGCATAATCTTCCCGCCATGGCACTCGACCTTCTGAAGTAATCCTTTCAAGAACGAGGGCCGCCTGCAGTTATTCGACAAATCCATAAGCGCCTGGTCCATAACCGCGTGAGCGCGGTAATCCTGCAGACGACTATCCGGGTTGCCCGTCATCTGTCCCGAGTCTTGATCGCAATAGTGGCTATGGGAGGTTACGTTCACCGAATTCGTTTCCATGTGAGGTGCGCGTGCCAAGCAGGCGAATCAGCGTCAAGCGATAAGCTGTCTCCAGAAAGCTGGAACGCGCGCGTCTGATTCTGACCTACCCAGTTGGTCAACCAGGCGCCCTCGATGTGATGCGTGATGATGCCCGCTTTCGCATCGATTGTGTACGTGCCCCAATAACCGATGTAGTTTCTCCAGGCCGAAGCAGCTTCCTGGTCGGTCGCGCCTAACGGGTCATCGCTCGCGAAGGCCGTCGTCTCGGGACGCATCAATTGGGCCGACATTTGGCCGTTCGCCTCGTAGAGAATTCGACCGACAGGGTGTGGTCCAAACGGTGTCGTGATCTTTCCCGAAGACTTCAGGCGAAGTTCGTACGAGCTTAAGCTCCAGGCTCCGACGATGAGATTGCGATCCTGCGTGGTCTGAGTCTGCTTGACCTGTCCAAGTGTAAGCAGAGTGAGCGCGAGCCAGGCGAGTACGGATTTCATTGGGCCGATTCTATAGTGCAGTATGCCAATCAGGACAACCCCCCAGTCAGGTCATGGTTCGTCGGCCATTCGGAAGTCATCACGTCGGGCTTCTCGGTTAGTGCAAAATCGCCAAGGCGCCCATCGACAACGGCTAAGATACGAAAAGTCGCACTCTCGGAATTTGGCGGGGCCGCGTGATGGCGCGTCGAGCCTGCCGAAGCGAAGCTTGAAAGACGCACCCTGCAAAAGTACAGGAATTGAGAGGTCGCGGTCGTATCGAGGTTCGATCGCGGCTTCGCCGCGTACTTTGTTTTTCAAAACCTATTAGCGGCTATGGCGGCCCGGCTGAAGCCGTGCCCTGATTACAAAGCAAAAACAACCGCAGATCCCCATTCGACTCCCTTCGCTCCGGTCGCTCAGGATGCTCCGTGTTTCTCGTGGCTCGAGGGGTGTGGGATCCCCGGTCCCCAAGTGCGAGGGACCGGGGGCACCCGGCGTGGTATCGCGGCTTCGCCGCGTACTTTATTTCTTGAAATTTGGCTGTGCGATCCGAGGCTAGATCGGTTTCACTTTACGAAGCTGTTTCGAAAATTGCTGAAAATTCGTCAGCAGGAATTGCATGGTATGGGTGAAGTCCTGGGGTGTTTGAGCGGTTTGCAGCGTTGCGGAAAGCGCGGTGCGGACGGTGTAGACGGCGCCGTTATCCGGCTTGTCACGAAAAGCCTGCTCATACTGGTCTCGGGTCCAATTCCGGCTCAGACCCTGCTGCAAAAGCGGCTGCATCTTCATATTCGGCGGCGAGCCGGGTGCGGTTGTTGAGGACGAGGTTAACCGATGCGGGCGCACCCCATGTTTCGCCGTCGGTCCAGACTGCTGCGATCACTTTGATCTGGTCGGGTTGAGGACTGAAGGCAAACTCAGAGAGCGGTCGCGAAATGCTGGCGCCTGGTTCGATGGGAGGGCGGCTATCTAAGAGATGTCCCAGACCTTCTTTGCCATTTTCTTGCCGGTTGCGAGGAAGAAGAGACTTCAAAAACCACAGCCCACAGCGGTTTGCCGCTGAGATTTGTGAGCGGTGCAGGTCGGGACGCTTGTCCTCAGCGGGATGGATCTCAACGCGAAATTTGGGCTGTTCGGCCGCTCGTTGTGGATACAGCGCTGATGGGAAAAAGAGTGCGATGTTCAGGGCGCAAAATGCCGCGGCGAATATCTTCATCGGAGTCTCCATCGGTACACGCGATCAGGCCATTCGGGACAGGCTTTGGCGACGACGTTTGAAGGAAATTGTAATTCCCGTCTTCCAGGATCGCTTGAGAATAGCTGATGTATGCTGAGCGCCGGGCGATGAACCGCCGGAGTAGAAGCGCCGAGGCCCCGCCGAAGCTTGAAAGACGCACCCGGCAGGAATATGGGCGCCGAGAGGTCGGGGGCGTCGCGGGGTTTGATCGCCGCTTCGCAAAGGGTATTATTTCTTCGAATGAAGGGGCCGCGGAGCTCCAAAGCTTGAACGTTGGCGGAGGGAAAAAATGCACAACTCTTATCTGCTTGGAGAATCGAAGATCTTCGATCCGCGTGACTCTTTGACTGCCGCTTATGGAAGCGATCTGCTTGATGCAAGTGTGACTAAGCGCGGTGAAGGCTGGTGGATGGTTTTGGCGGGCCAGGCGGGAGGCTATGGAGCGACCGATCTCTACAGCGCGAGTTTGCCGGATGGCGCAGCCTTGTCTGCGGCGGGGTGGAAACCGCAGCGAGACAGCGCCGGCGCATTGATGCCTTTGTCACCGCGCGGCAGAAGCGCTCTATGGGATGGCAAGGGAGGGCGGCACTGCCCCTCGTATGTGCAGGGCTGGGATCCTGACAAAAAAGCCCAGGTCGAGCGCATTTACTATGCAGGCGCGGCGGAGAATCTATGGGGACCTTACACGATTGGGTTTCTTGAATGGGATGGTGAGCGCTGGCAGGATCAGCCGGAACCGGCATTCGGGCCCAATGAGGACTGGGAGCACGGCAGCGTTTATGAACCCAATCTGGTGTATCACGACGGCAAATGGAAGATGTGGTATGTCGCGGGTTCTAACTACGAAGACTATTTAGTCCACGGCTACTCAGAAAGTGCGGACGGGCGCACCAACTGGAGCCAACATACTGTCTTTGCCGCGCCGGAGATGAAGATGTTCGATTTCTGTGTTCGGCAACGAGACGACGGATTCGAGGCTGTCTTTGCTCGCGTGTGGATGGGACGGGGTGAAATGTCGCCGGAGACGGGGCTGTGGTGGTGCCATGCAAAGAAGCCGTCTGGGGCGTTGCCTGACTGGGGCGAACCGATCCAGATCATGACAGGGGAGGATAAAGGGTGGCACGCTGGACCCTGGAAGCCGTCGCTGCAGTTCGCAGGAGAGACGGGCAGACGCAGCCTCGTCTTCTTTGATGGGTCGTATCGCACGAGCGATCCTGGTCCGTTTCCGTTTGCTTTCACATTGGGATGCGCGGAGGTGGAGTTGCCCGATGCTGACGTAGCGCGGCTACAAAGGCAGAGGGCTGGCACCAACGAGGCACCGGCAGTTGGCCGCGTGGTTCGCACAGGTGTATGCTGGCCGCACTCATTCTTAGATCTCATGCAGTTTAGTGGAGATCATGTGATGCAGATTTATCGTACGTCGATCGTGCTCTGTTTTTGCGCTGTGCTTTGCCCAGCTCAAAAGGCGAAGATAGATCAGGACTTTCTCACTCAAATCCGAGAAAAGTACGATGCGCCGTTCAACAGAAACCTAGAGTCCTTCGATTGCGCTGTCGATTTCAGCTGGAAGGAGCACTTCGCCGAGACCTGGCGGGTGGGAGATGAGGGAACAGACGAGGAACTCGAAACGATCTTTCAGCCGATTCGGAACCGAGTTTTGGTGACGCAGCAGAAGGTTGCCGTTTCTTCGGGGATGACCGACGACGCAATAGGCAAGCTGCCCCACGGCGGTATGGCCGAGTTCCTACTGGAGCACGCGGTTGAAAAGAGCCTCTATACCTGGCTGTCCGCAAGTACGAACACCATGCTTCCGGATCCTGCTACGCCGGTCTCATTCGAGCAATCCGCGACCGGCTACAAGCTCGACTTCAAGATGCAGGCGTTTGATGTCGAGATGGTACTTGCCCCTGATATGCGTCTGCAGAGCGCAGCGGTGAAGGGATCTCCGTCCGACGGCTTCGAGACGACATTTGGCTCTGGCCCGCAGGGGTTCCTATTGGCGTCGTTAACCGTGGGCGAAGACGGGAACACTGCGCCGGGCCACCGCCTGATCTTCACATACACCTATCAAACCGTGGATGGTGTGGAGCTGCCCGAGCACGTCGTCATAAACAGAGAAAGTCACCATGAGGTGTGGCGATACGGGTTAAGCGACTGTAGCGTGAAGACCAGCAAATGAGTCAATGATTCCGCTGCGCCGACGGCGCGGCGGCGACGGGGTTATTCTGGAGGGTCCGGCCGGCCCAGCCGCTAAAGGAAGCACGATGCCCGAAGAAACCGCTCCAGCCACCTCCGAGACTCCAAAGACTGATCCTCCTGTTGCGACCATTGCCGAGATTGGCAAGCACGAGGGGCAATCCGTGACGTTGCAGGGATGGCTCTACAACTCGCGCGAGAGCGGGAAGCTGCTGTTTCCCATTTTTCGCGATGGGACGGGGTCGATCCAGGGAGTGGCGCACGTGAAGAGCGTGACGCCGGAAGTTTTTGAAAAGCTGAAGGGCCTGACGCAGGAATCGAGTGTCATTGTTACGGGGAAGGTGCGTGCGGACAAGCGCGCGCCGGGCGGGTACGAGCTGGACGTGGAAGACGTGCACGTGGTGCAGCGCGTGCCGGAATCGGACCCGTATCCGATCACGCTCAAGGATCACGGAGTTGAGTTTCTGCAGGAACGGCGGCACCTGTGGGTGCGCAGCCCGCGGCAATCGGCGATTTTGAGGATTCGCGCGGAGATCATGCGGGCGGCGGCTGAGTACTTTGATTCGAATGGGTTCATACGCACCGACCCGCCGATTCTGACGCCGGCGGCGTGCGAGGGCACGTCGACGCTGTTTCCGGTGGACTACTTCGGCGATCCCGCGTACCTGACGCAGAGCGGCCAGCTCTACATTGAATCGACCGCGCTGGCGCTTGGCAAGGTGTACAGCTTTGGGCCAACGTTCCGCGCGGAGAAATCAAAGACGCGGCGGCACCTGACCGAGTTCTGGATGATCGAGCCTGAGGTTTCTTTCCTGGATTTGGACGGGCTCATGAGTCTCGCCGAGGAGTTCATCGCGCACATCGTTCAAAGCGTGTTGAAGAATCGCGCGCCGGAGCTGCACGTGATCGGGCGCGATGCGGCGAAACTGGAGGCGATCAAGGCGCCGTTTCCACGTTTGAGATACGACGAAGCGGCGGAGATGCTGAACCAGGCGCACAAGGATGGAAAGCTGGAAGCGCCGTTTGAGTACGGGAACGACTTTGGTTCGCCCGATGAGACGTGGCTGAGCTCGCAGTTCGACCGGCCGGTAATGGTGCACCGCTATCCCGCGGATGTGAAGGCCTTTTACATGGAGCCCGATCCGAAAGATCCGCGCTACGCGTTGTGCGTGGATGTGCTGGCGCCGGAGGGATACGGCGAAATCATCGGCGGGTCGCAGCGCGTGTCGAGCTACGAGCTGCTGAGCGCGCGGATTGACCAACACAAGCTGCCGCGCGCGGCGTTCGAGTGGTATCTCGACCTGCGGCGTTACGGCAGCGTGCCCCACTCGGGTTTCGGCATGGGCATTGAGCGCCTGGTGGCGTGGGTGTGCGCGCTGGACCACGTGCGGGAGACGATTCCGTTTCCGCGCATGCTGAACCGGATGTATCCGTAAGACAGGGACCGAGGGAACAAGGGACCAAGGGAACGAAAGCCTGCGGTGATTTGTTCGTAGTTCGCAGTTCGGGAATTTTCCCGGTCCTTCTGCCAGGGCGGACGAGGGACCGGGGCACCCGATGGGCTACGACTTTTTGCGCGGCACCTTGGCGCCCTTCTTGCGGGCCTCTGAAAGGCCGATGGCGATGGCTTGTTTGGGGTTTGTCACCTTCTTGCCGCTGCGGCCGCTTTTCAGCTTGCCCTGTTTCATTTCGCGCATTTCGGTTTCTACCTGTTTGCCGGCCGCCGGGCTGTATTTTCTCGCTGAAGGTTTCTTCTTTGTCGCCATGAATGAATCTCCTCGTTGGGATCGGATCGTCGCGCGCGTGGCGAAATAATGCAGATCAAATTCTCTGCCACACGTTCAACATGGTCTGATGCAATTTTTTCGCAGTGGGACACTCGCGTTGAACTCGTGCGACGACGGCTTTGCGCGGTAGATTGAAACTTAGATCTTTATTTTGGGGGCGATTCTTTCTTGAGCGCGACGAGGATACGGAAGCAAGGTGGGCCAAGGCGGACGAGACCGTCCGCTCTGCCAGCGAAAATACGCCGCGGCGGGCCGCGAAGATTGCGGATCCGGCGGCAGCCGCTGGGATGGCTGGGGCGCAGCATTCTAGCGGGAGCGGCGTTGGTTGCGGCGCTGTTAGCGTGGGGCGCGATTGCGCGGGCACTGGCTCCAAAAGAGAACACAACGCAGGATCATTTTGACGTGCTGATGGTGCTGGGATCTCCAGCGGATCCGGACGGAAATCCCACGCCGATTGAACTTGCGCGCGTGACCGAGGCGGTGAATGAATACGTGCGCGGCGTGGCGCCAAGGATGATCATTACGGGCGGTCCGGCGCATAACCAATTTGTGGAGGCCGAGGTGATGGCGCGGGTGGCCGAGGCGCAGGGGATTCCGGCAGGCGCGATTGTGGAAGAGCCAACGGCGCGCGACACGATGGAGAATGCATGCGACTCGCTCCGGATCATGCGCCGCCACGGATGGGAGTCGGCTGAGGTGATTTCAAGCGCGAGCCATTTGCCGCGGGCGGGGCTGATGCTGAGCCGGCTGCCGCTTAAATGGCGAACGCATGCGGCGCCGGCGCTCGGGCCGGAGGGGCCGTGGACGCATGGGGCAATGACGGCTGTGGAGATTCTGAAGACGGTGCGCTACCTGGTGTGGGCGAGGCAGAGGAGCAGAAGTGTGAAGTGCAGTGAATTTGTTGGCCCGCGCTTTCTAAGAATCTACTTTTGGCATCCCCCGCTCTAAAGCGCGGGGCTAACGAACACTGCGCCTACGGCGCGAGATGGGCGCTGTGAGCTTCTCTTGTTTATTTGGCTAAGTCGGGGCCGGGCGTGAGCGATAGGACGGGCGCGGGAGGTGTGCCTCGGCAAACGCTAAAGGCATGCATTCAGATCGTGTACGGTTCCGGGCCTAAAGGCCGGACTGTCTTTTCCCGACTTTTCAGGGGCCTGAAGGCCCCTGCTCCTTCCGACGTTGGGAACATGCAGCGAGGGAACTGAGCAGACCGGCTGCAGGCAGCGGCGTCTAAGAAGAAATGCAATTGCGCCGCGTTGTCCGCCCTCGGGGGGCTCCTGTAAGCTTGTTTATGATGCATCTCCCAGTCAAGTTATCTTTAACCATTGCCGTTATTTTCACGATGTGTGTGTGCGCGGGAACGCGCGTACAGGCGCAGAATTCCAATTCGCAGCCGGGCACGCAGCAGCCGAGTTCCCAGCCGCAGCAAGGCTCTTCGTCTTCGTCGCAACAGGCGCCCGCAACGGGCCAGCCAGCGCAGACCCCGGAATACGGGGTATATACGGCCGTCGATCCGCTGGCCAATGTTCGCTACGACAATCGCTACGACATGTCATTGGGGATGGCATACGACCATATGAAGGCCGGGCCGACTCTTTTACAGGGATCGAACCTTGGCGGCCTGGATATGGAAGGCTCCTACTGGCTAACGAGAAACTGGGGGATCGAAGCGACGGGGCGGGGATACATCGGGACGAGCGGCGACGGCTCCCAACGACTACAACGGGAACGTGATCCGTGGCCCGGTGGTGAAGCAATACTTTTTTGTGGGCGGAGCGGAGTGGCTGGGCCCGCACAACAAACACGGGGCGTTGATTGCGCATGCCATGTTTGGCGGAGTGTACGGGAACTTTGAGAAAGATCTGCGGGGAGAGCCGCCCGAGGTGGTGGGCTTTTATTACAACCAGATTGCTCCGGCGGGAATCATCGGCGGGCATTTCGATTTGAACCGCAACGAGCACTGGGTGTTTCGCATTACGCCCGATGCGGTGATGACCCACTACACGTTCAGCGACAAGCCAAATTCCTCCCTGACCTACGGCCAATACGATGTGAACTTCGCCATCTCGGTCGGAGTGGAATACAAGTTCTCGTCGATCAAGCGCTCGACCGATAAGAAGATCAACTGGAAGTCGGGCTGGTAGAGGAAAAGAGCCGTTAGCTGCTAGCTATTAGCCGTTAGCTCTTTTGTGCAGGGCGGGCTGCAGTGGTTCCTACCCTAAAGCTCTCGCGCTGCTTCGAGCTTCAGGATGGGGCACCCACCTCGGTGGTGAACCAGGGGCGCAAGGCCACGAGGCCAACCGTTCGGCTCTGGGCATCATCAAGAGGATAGCGGGGCTGCAAAGTGCAATGGTATGTGTGGTATTCTCCTGCGTTCAGCGGCGGGTCAGGAAAAGTGCCGTCTGAAAGTATGCAGTTTCGGATCGCTGCACTTATCGGCCGATTCCGAAGGCGCGAGCCAGCGGGGAATTGAAGCAGGTAGCCTATGGATATGAAAGACACACTGGGCGTATTGCTTGCGGGCGGAGCCGGAGAGCGGCTGTTCCCACTGACGCGCGATCGGGCCAAGCCGGCGGTGCCGTTCGGCGGGCATTACCGCATCATCGACATCACGCTCTCGAACTGCATCAATTCCGGACTGCGGCGGGTGTACATCCTGACGCAGTACAAAGCGCTGAGCCTGAACCGGCATATTCGCGAAGGCTGGACGGGGATTGTGGCGCAGGAACTGGGCGAGTTTTTTGAGCTGATGCCGCCCATGCAGCGGACGGGCGCCAACTGGTATATGGGCACGGCGGACGCGGTGTACCAGAACCTCTACTCGATTGGGAGCGAACAGCCAGCCCACGTGATCATCCTGTCGGGCGACCACATCTACAAGATGGACTACAGCCGGATGCTTGCGCACCACAAGGAGACGGGCGCGGAGGTGACTCTTGCGACGCTGCCCGTTTCGCCCGACGAGGTTTCGCGGTTTGGCGTAGTGGAAGTGGGCCGGTCGGGCGAGGTGCTGGGGTTCCAGGAAAAACCGGCGACGACCAGCATCCGATCGCCGTTCAATCCCGACGCGGTGGATGCGTCGATGGGGATTTATATCTTCAACACCGAGACGCTGCTGAAAGCTCTGATCGCTGATGCGGACGACGCCGATTCGAAGCACGATTTCGGACACAATATTCTGCCCAACCTGCTGGGCCAGAAAAAGATGATGGCCTACAGCTTTGTGGACGAGAACAAAAAAGAGGCGCTCTACTGGCGCGACGTAGGGACGCTGGACGCCTACTACGAAGCGAATATGGATTTGTGCTCGGTGTCGCCGGTGTTCAACCTGTACGACAAGAGCTGGCCGATTCGCACGCGGCAACGGCAGTATCCACCTGCGAAGTTTGTGTTCGGCGAGCCGGGACGGTCGGGCATGGCCGTGAACTCGATCATCACCGCGGGCGTGATCATTTCGGGCGCGTCGGTGTACAACTCGGTGCTATCGCAGGATGTGCGCGTGAACTCGTACTCGGACATCGACGCGAGCATTATCTTTTCGCACGTGAATATCGGGCGGCACTGCAGAATCCGGAGAGCGATTATCGATCGCGATGTGCACATACCTGAAGGCACGGTGATCGGGTACGACCCGGTGGAGGACAAGCGGCGGTACTTCGTGACGCCGTCGGGGCTGACGATCGTGACGCGGGATGCGTCGATGTTCGAGAACCCTGTGGACCCGGCGTTCGGGCAGGGGTATTCGGTCGAGTAGGCGGCGCTTTAGAATCAGCCGGATTGCGGCGGATCGCAGGTTGGGGAATTGGGGGCCTACGCGCTTAGCTTTCGAGAAAAAACCGCACGCATTTCGATCTCGTCTTGGTTTCGGGCGTTGAGCGAAACCGATGCAGCTGTGAAGAGATACTCGACCCCAAAATCCAGTCTCATCTGTTCTGGGACAGAAGCCGGGCGGCCGTGGTTAGGGTTTTCGTTGGGCTCGATTTTGCAGCCCTCAAGCTGAAATGTGGTTCTAAGGGCGCTAGCAATGTCCGTCACTATTTTTACTGCTGGCGAGTTCTTTCCGAGTTCTATATTGCTTATGTGTTCCCTTTTAACTGATGTTCTTTCAGCGAGTTGGACTTGGGAAATTCCAGCCGCAATCCGAGCTTCTCGGATCTGGTTGCCAAGTTCTTCTCGCCATTGCATGTAAGTATATTTACATCATTACGAGCATTGTGTAAATATACTTACGCGACCACATCGGTCTATGATGGAGAGACTTGGGAGAAAGCTTGCAGATTGAGTGGATGAGTCAGCCGCTTCCGGAGTACCAGCGACCTCCGGTTGTAGAGACAGCGCTGGCTGTCGAGTTTGCGCAGATCCGAGGATGGAACATCGTCCACTATGGAATACTTTGGGAACGGTTCAGAGCAAAATATCCGAATTTCGAAGTGCACCCATATTTAATTGCGACCGCGCCCGCTGAGTTCAGCTTCTCCGATCCGCCACTTAGATGCTTTTTCCGGGATGCAGAAGGCGCGCAACTCGTTCAGGTGAGGTCGGGTGCGTTCGTTCGCAATTGGCGGGCAAGACCTCAGAATCACATCTATCCTCGTTATGCAACAATTCGGCCATCCTTCGAACGCGATTTTGAGATTTTCGAGCGATTTCTCCGCGAGTCTGGGTTCCCGCCTATCGAGGCTTGGAAATGCGAAGTCACATACGTCAATCACTTCATTCAGGGGCGAGACTGGGAGGACGTTTTATCGCTTTGCAAATTGCTGCCGATCCTCTCTCCTGAGAGGATCTCCGGGCTTCTTAGTAATATGGCCCACGTCAGATTTGCATTCGGCTATGAGCTACCGGGGGACACCGGAACACTTCAGGTGGAGCTCGTTCCCGTTCTGTCTCCCGATGGAAGGCTAGTCATGCAGCTCGGCCTGACAGCAGTTGGTAAACCAACGGGCAGCGATCTATCGAGCATTCTTGATTGGCTTGATAAGGGTCACTATGCCGTCGTAAGAGGGTTCTCGGAATTCACATCCATGGAAGCACAACGTGAGAAATGGGGGCGCGAATGGCGTTGATGACAGTACCTTCGGCTGTTGAGGTAAGAGAAGCATACAAACGTCCCGATTATCCTTCGCCTTCTGGTTTCGTCTTTTGGGCTAAGCGCAGCGGGGCCGATCCAAGTTTCGGCAGCTGGAAAAGTGACGTTTTCGCCCGGCTTGCCAAACTCGAGCGCGGTGCCGCAGTACCAGGGTTTGGGGATTTCAGCGTTTCTGAGCAAGCGGCAGGAAGTCTCCGTTTGCAGCTCGATGGCGTATCGCTGCATTCCCTTCCGTTCCCGACTGTGACAGCGATTTCTGGCCGAGGGGTACACATCGACTGGCGTAGCGGGACCAAGGCGATCGAAATTACGGCGTTCGCGGACGGAGAATTGGTGGTTGAAGCTCTTGAGGGCGGGAATGCTGTCGACTTGGAGAACAACGACAACTTGGACTCTCACCTCAAGTGGCTCGTGAGCGCGCCTCAGTACCAGCTGATGTATGCCGCGACACGATGACGCCGGTATTCCGGGGGGCGCGGTCCTGATCAGAGCCGTCCACCCGGACTGGGTTCGCCTGGAGAATGGAAACGAGAGATTAACTTCTGCCACCTTCATTGACGGTCAGTTGGAGACATCCTGCTTTATCTCTGAAGAAGTCGGGGGCCCGGATGGTTTTTGTAAGGATATCCTTCCCCGGCTATCGCAAATGCTTCACGTCGAACTTGGGGCGGCGAGTGTTTCAGTCTTGGTTGTGCGGGCAGCGGGTTTATGGGTTTACCGGAAGCCCGAAGAATTCGGGGGCAATCCCGCTCATGTTGTCATTTGTCCCTCAGACGGAATGTCTAAGAGTCAGTACGCCAAGCGCGCCGGAGGATTGGCAACGTCCGCCACTCGGATACCGGTGCCAAAGCAGATTCAAGATGAACACTAATTAGGTCTCTTTGAGCTTTGCGCTCAGCTGGATTGCGGCGGATCGCAGGTTGGGGAAGCTGAGGCGGGCAGTTCGGGGCCCTCGTATTCGAACTTGCGCAGATTCCTAAGGCATTCTGTGAGTGCGCCCATCAGGGTCTCGGCCCAGCCGCAGGGCTGGAATTTCGCCGTCTTCTGATTCAACTCAAGATCGGCCACGGCAAAGAACTTCATGTCGGTGGTTTTTGCCGAGGCGAATTCCTTCACCGTGATCCGCGCTTCAACCTCGCCCGAGGCATGCTTTTTCTTGATGGAGAAGAAGTGCAATCTGGCCAGAGCTTCCGAGGGATCCTTCTCAACGAACTTCCAATCTTCCACGGTTTGACCTCCGTTGTTGCACAGTTTACGGTGCGAGCCGGAGGATTAGGTGGTTTTGTTTGCGGAAGGGTTTTATCTGCCCGCAGCGTGAAGGGCAGCGATATTCAAAATTCAATTTATTTGAATATTGAATGTATTTGTGCTAAGCTACTGAATATGTTGAGGCCGGCGGACATTGTGGTATTGCTCAAACTGTCCACTTTGGACAGGCGTCCTCCGTATCTCGATCTCGCCCGGGATCTTCATGTCTACCCTTCCGAGGTTTACTCTTCGCTCAAGCGAGCCGCTGAATCGCAGCTCCTGCATCGGCAAAAACGCCATGACAGGCTGAATCGCTCAGCGCTTCTGGAGTTCCTGCTGCATGGAATCCGATACGCGTTTCCCGCCCAGAAGGGGGCTTTGACGCGGGGAATTCCGACCAGCTATGCGGCGTCTCCTCTGAGCGAGCAGATTTCTTCCGACGACGACCCTCCTCCGGTGTGGCCTTACGGGGAGGGTTCGGTGCGCGGGTTCAGTTTCGCGCCATTGCACAAAAACGTTCCCTTGGCGGCGCTTGAAGACAGGAAGCTGTATGAGCTCCTGGCTCTGGTTGACGCACTACGCGATGGAAGAGCGCGGGAGCGCAACCTGGCCGGGCGCGAGCTGGCGCAACGACTGGGCGAGTGACACGATGGCGAGAACGAAAGTTGTTTTGCTGGAGATGGCGGCCATGATCCTTGAGCCGTTGTTGCCCGAGATCGTCTTTGTCGGGGGCTGCGCAACGGCATTGCTCATCACTGACCCAGCATCGGCGCCCGCGCGCATGACGTATGACGTGGATGTGATTGCGGAGATTCTTTCTTACCCAGATTACGTCACATTTTCGGAGCGGCTCAGAGCTCTTGGGCTGGAGGAGGATACGCGCCAGGGAGCGCCCGTTTGCCGATGGCGCCGGGGTGACTTGACGCTCGATGTCATGCCGCTCGACGAAGCAATTCTAGGATTCTCGAATCGTTGGTATCCCGACGTACTACGCGGCTCGGAAAAGCACGCTCTGGCGAGTGGACTGATTTTGCGGGTCATTCCAGTGCCTCTCTTTCTGGCAACGAAGATCGAGGCCTTTCGCGGTCGAGGCGAAGAGGATTACTTCGCCAGCCGCGATCTGGAGGACATTGTGACCGTCGTGGATGGCCGGCCTTCCCTTGCAGATGAGATGAAACAGTCCTCGGGCGACGTAAGGGCTTATGTGGCTCAAGCGATCCGAGCGTTGCTTCGCGAGCAGCGGTTTCTTGACGCCCTGCCGGGATATCTCCTGCCCGACGCGGCCAATCAGGCGCGATTCGACCATCTGATCGCAAGCCTCCGCGAACTCGGCGCGCAGGGATGACCGCGGAAAATTTCGCCGGCGCGGTAAGCACGACGTTCAGAGTTGCGATTGGGACCACCGGGAAGCGATTTCCGGAACGGAACAAAAGGTGTGTGAATTCCGTATGAACGGAACATGGAGTGCGTGGGTGCATTAAGCTGGAACGGGGCGGGTTGGGGTGCCGCAATGGCACGCTCAGACTCCCGGACGGCGGCCAGGAAACGGTCGCAGGTTCAGGAAGATTCCGCCCATGCCGTGACTGTGACGCCGGCAGCACCTGCAGTGCGACGGACCTCCGGAGTCGATCATTGGGGACGCACGCAGCCGGCAGCACGCGCGGAGGTGAGGCCGCTGGAGCAAGACTGGTCCCAAATCGTGCACCGCTGCATGGATGGAGACTCGGGCGCATGGGCTGAGATGGTCCGCACGCACCAGAAGCGTGTATACGGGCTCTGCTACCGGTTTACGGGAAATCCGGCCGACGCTGAGGACCTGACCCAGGACGTTTTCCTGAAGATCTATTCGAATCTGGGAAGTTTTGACGCCACCCGCGGCAGCCTGCCGGTGTGGATTACGACGATGACGCGGAACCTGCTGGTGGACAACTTCAGGCGGACGCGCAATCAACGGGCGACCGGCTCACTGGACGATGGATGGGACCAGACGGAAGAGCTGAAGCCTGCCGACCGTTTGATGGCGAAAGGGCCCTCGCCGCATGAGTTTGCGGCGCGCAAGGAGCTGGCCAAGATGGTGCAGGGCGCGCTGGCCAAGGTAAGCGTGGAGCTGCGCGAGGCGGTGATCCTGCGGGATCTACAAGATCTTGATTACAAAGAGATTGCACAAGTATTGGCGATTCCCGAGGGAACGGTGAAGTCGCGCATCAGCCGGGGCCGTGCGGAACTTGCAAGGCTGCTGGAACGTAACAAGCTGGAGGTGATGTAGCGATGACAGAGCGCACACAATTTCCGAATTCTCCGGCCTGCGGCGCGTGGGAGACGCTGCTGGCGGACGCTCTGGACGGGCTGCTGACGCCCGAAGACGAGGCGCAGTTCGCGGCGCACAAGGCCGGCTGCGCAGCATGCGCGGCGCTGTATGAGGAAGCGCGAAAGGGGCGCGAGTGGCTGGAGTTTCTCTCTCCAGAGCCGGATGCGCCGGAAGGGCTGCTGGAAAAAATTCTGGCGCACACGGGTCCGGCACGGACGGACAGGGCGAGCCTGCCGGTGCCTGCATTGGCTGGATCGGGAACCGTTCCTGCATTTGTGCCGCCGGTGTGGCAACAGCACGGGTTTTTTGCCCGGACGCGCCAAGCGATGCAGCCCGGCCTTTTGATGACGGCGGCGATGGCGTTCTTCTCGATCGCGCTGACGTTGAACCTGACTGGAGTGCGGCTGTCGACCTTGCGGTTGGCCGATCTGCGGCCGGTTGCGGTGCGGTCGTACATGGAGCGCCAGTTGAACATGGCATCGGTACCCATCGTTCGGTATTACGACCATTTGCGGTTTGTGTACGAAGTGGAATCGCGGGTGCGGCAACTGCGCAGCCAGAGCCAGGGCAATGGCAATGAGAACTCAACGCCGGAAAGCAACCAGGACCAGAGACAGGGGCAACCGGCAACACCCGGAGAGACGAAACAGAATCCCGGGAAGAACGATGGTGGGGGACGCCTGGACCCTCAGCAGCCGCCGGACAATTCAGTGGCACAGCCGGCGTCCGGCGTCATGAGTGACTTTGTGGAAGCATCCTTTCACTTGCACGGCAACAGAGGGCGATCCGACAGCTCCGCAAGGAGAGCACGGGAAGGGAGCAAGGTATGGATTGCGTAAATCATAGCGGTGTAAATGCGACGGCTTTTTGCCAGAATTGCGGAAAGCCACTGTGCCAGGCGTGCGTAAAGACGGGCGCGGGAGGCCAGATATTCTGCGAGCCGTGCTGGATGGCGTGGAACGGCGGGCAGCAGCCGTTTGTGCCTCCGCCCATTGGAGCACCCAACCCGGTGCTGGCGGCGCTTCTGGGCCTGATTCCCGGCGTAGGCGCGATGTACAACGGCCAGTTGATCAAGGGCCTCATCCATGTGCTGATCTTCGCGGTGCTGGTGAGCGCGGCCCATGTGTATGGGATCTTTGGGCTCTTCATCGCGGGCTGGGTCTGCTACCAGGTTTTCGAGGCTTATCACACGGCGAAAGCGCGGCGCGACGGCGAACCTTTGCCCGATCCGCTGGGACTGAACGAACTGACCAACTTGTTTGGCGCAGGCGGACGAATGCATCAAGGACCGCCGCCTGGGGGAATGCCGCCCGCAGGGCAGCCGGGAGGCATGCCAGGCCCGTATCAGACACCCGGCCAGGCGCCGAATCAGGCGCAGTATGAGCCGCCGTACCAAACGCCGTATCAAACGCCCTATCAAGGCCCGAATGTGCCGCCGGGTTATCCGTTGCCGGATCTTCCGCCGGTTCCGCCTGTGTACTGGCGGCGGAAGGAGCCGATTGGAGCGATCATTCTCATCGCCCTCGGAGTGCTGTTCCTGCTGGGACACTTCGACTGGTTCTCGGGGCGCGTGCTCGAATTCACCTGGCCAATTCTGCTGATCGGACTGGGAGTGTGGTTAATGGTGAGGCGCCTGAGTGAGACGAAGGGGAGTTCTCAAGGGAATTCCCAGACGGGCTCGCAAGGGAACTCGCAGGGAGGGCAACAATGAATCGCTACATCATGATTCGCAGATTGCGTGGACCGGCGGTTTTGTTGCTGATTGGCGTGATGGCGCTGCTGGCGCAGGCAAACATTCTTGGCTGGGGCCAGAGCTGGCCGTTGATCCTGATCCTGATTGGGTTGATGTTGCTGGCAGAGCGTGCGGCGCTGGCGGGCGGCGGCTATCCACCGCCTCCGGGCACGCCGTGGCCGAACGCTGCGCAGGGAACAGGGCAGGGTCCGAATTCAGGCACATCGGCAACGCCGGGCACGGCGAACGTGCCGGCTGAATCGCATGACTATGGCGACGAGATTCATGGAGGGCAGTCATGAGCAGCGCACCTCCGAATATGCCTCCGGGAGGCGGAGCGCCTCCGCCGTACGATCCGAAGATGCAGTGGCGCGCGTATCGCGAGCAGCAGCGCGCCGCGTGGCGAGCACAGCGCGATACATGGCGGGCACAGCGGCACGCGTGGAAGGCAAACTACGTGGGCGCTTACGGCCCTCGCGTGCCTTCCGTGGTGGGACCGGTACTTCTGATTTGCGTGGGCGTGATTGCCCTGCTTCTGGTGACCGGGCATCTCGATGCCAGTTCCTTCTCCTCGTGGTACGGGCACTGGTGGCCGCTGCTGCTGATCGTGGCTGGGCTTGCGCTGCTGGGCGAGTGGGCGCTGGACATGCGGCGGCCGACACCCGTCCACCGCAGCGGCAGCTTCGTGGGGATTCTCTTCCTTGTCGCGTTCCTGGGCCTTTGCGCGGCGGGATGGAACCACATGCGGCCGATGTTCGGCAACTGGAACGGCGATAACGACTTCTTCAACTTCTGGGGCCAGCCCGAGCACGATTTCGATCAGCCGGCGAACACGCAGGCGATTCCGGCGAACGCGACGATTCAAATCCTCAATCCGCGCGGTGACGTGAGCATTACCTTGGGCGACCAGTCGAGCATCCAGGTGCAGGCGCACGAGCTGGCGTATGCCGACTCCGATTCCACAGCAACAAGGATCTTCGACAGTGAAGCGGCGCACGTTACAGTGAGCGGGGCCGCGGTGATGGTGCAGTCGAATGGCAACGACCACGGCCGCGTGAACCTGACAGTGACGGTTCCGCGAACGGCGAAGGTCACGGTGAACGCGGGCAAGGGGGATGTATCGGCTTCAGGGCTGGGCACGGGAATCGATGTGACCGCCGGGCATGGGGACATCCATCTCGACGCGATTGCGGGCCCGGTGAACGTGCACTTCTCCAACGACAAGCATGACTTCTCGGCTCACCAGATCGATGGCGACGTGACTGCCAGCGGTAATTGCAACGACGTGACGCTCTCAGAGGTCCAGGGAAAGATTTCGCTCAACGGCGAACTCTTCGGCGAGACGCACATCGAAAATGCCGGAGGGCAGATCATTTTGCATACGCCGTATACCGACCTTGAGATCGCGAGCCTTCCGGGCGACATGACGCTGGACTCCGACAACCTGCACGTGAGCGATGCAAAGGGCCTGGTACACGTTGCGACGCGCTCGAAGGACATCGACCTGAGCGAGATTTATGGCGACACATCCGTCGAGAGCAGTAACGGGACCATCAGCATTGCGCCGGCGGGAGCCTACAACGTGGACGCCAAGAACGACAAAGGCGACATTGAGCTGTCATTGCCGCCGGATGCCTCTGCCGCTGTGAATGGACAGACTCACAACGGAGACATTGTGACCGACTACGGCCTTGCGATAAGCGGCGATGAGAACAAGACGGTGAGCGGGAAGATCGGATCGGGCACGGCGCATATCGAGCTCAACACGAGCAACGGCGACCTGCACATCAAGAAGGGATCGGCATTCCCGCCGACACCTCCTGCTCCGCCGAAGACGCCGGTTGCGCCCAACGCTCCACACCTGAAGAGCAACAAAACGCTGCCCCAGCAACCGGTTACGCAGTAGGGCAGGCTAGAGAACATCGATAGCAAGCGGGCGCGAGAGGGTGATGCCTCTTGCGCCCGTTTTGTTTTTTGCGACCAGTGGAGTTATGCTCCTTTGCGAGGGGATTCGTTCCCCTGGGGGTCAACGGGGCCATGGTCCATGCGCCGGTGAAGGTGATCACCATAGAGCGCGAGTACGGTTCGCGCGGCGGAGAGTTTGCGCACCAGCTGGCCAAGCACCTGGGCTGGCGGCTGCTGGATTCGGAGCTTGTGGCGGGCGCGGCGCGCATGGCGGGTGTGGACCCAAAGCTGGCAGCCAAGCTCGACGAGCGGCTGGACCCGTGGTACTACCGCTACGGCAAGATGTTCTGGAAGGATCCGGTGTACGCTCCCGCGACCACCGAGGATGAGAAAATCTTCGACTCCGAACACATGCTGGAGCTGATCCGGAAAGAGATTCTGGCTGCCGCGCACGAGGGAAATTGCGTTTTGGTGGGCCGCGGCGCAGCGTGCGTGCTGGCCGGAAAGCCCGGCTGCTTTCACATTTTTGTGTATGCCACGGCAAGCGCCAAGAAGGATTGGTTCGCGCACGCGTTTCCTGAGCAGGCGCAGGAGGCAGAGCAAAAACTGGCGGCATTCGACCGGAGGCGCGCGGCGGTGATCCGCAGGTTCTACCAGCAGGAGTGGTGCTCGCGAGGGCTTTATCACATGCTTCTGAATTCCTGCATCGGCACGCAGGCGATGGTTGACGCGGTGCAATGCGCTGCGGGATTGTGCGCGGCTGCGCCGGAGACGGTGGCGGGGTAGACTCCGAGGCTTTTGTTCCCCATTTACAGGCGCCGTCCCTACGGGACTGATCTCTTAATTTTTCGCGTGGACCCCACGCTAAAGCGCGGGGCTAACAAACATTGCGCCTCCGGCGCGGGGATTTATCGGAGCCAACAGGGCAGGCCTTTGAGGCTTCCTCGCTGAACTTTCAGACCGCGATGCGCGGGACGCGCGGCGCGATGCGCGTGAAGATTTCCCATGGGATGGTGGCAGCGGCTTCGGCGTGATCGAAGGCGGTGATGGTTTCGTTGCCGGATCCGCTGCCTTGCGAGCCAAGAAGGACGACTTCGTCGCCGTGCACGACGCCGGGAATTTCGGTGACATCGAGGACAATCTGATCCATGCTGACGCGGCCGACGACGGGCGCGCGCTGGCCGCGCACCAGGAAACTGAAATGATTGCCGAGAGAACGCGTGAGGCCGTCGCCGTATCCGGCGGAGACCAGCGCGATGCGCATGGGTTCTGTGGCCACGAAGGTTGCGTTGTAGCCGACGGTTGCGCCGGCCGGAACTGCGCGGACGCCGGCGACTGAGGCTTTCCAGGTGAGGACGGGCTGAAGCGCGGCGCGGGCGGCGGTGAGCGAGGGCGGTTCGGCTGGAGTGGTCGCGGCGACGGAGGGACTCGGCGGGCGGCCGAACGCGGGATCGAAGCGGGGGACCAAGACCGTAGAGCGCGAGGCCGGGCCGCAGCATGGCCTTCATGCCGTGGCGGGCGGCGAGGTCGGCGATGATGGGCGCCTGGCCGGCGAGCAGCGTGGCGGACGCGCCGACATTGAGCCACTCGGCGAAGAGGCCCGCGGCGGAGATGCGGCTCATGGCTTCGTCGAGGCGCGTAAGCTGCTCTTGCGTCGCCTGGCCATCGGCTTCGTCGGCGGCGAAGAGATGCGTCATGACGCCCTCAAGCCGCAGCGGCGAGCCGGGACCGAAGCGCGCGAAGATTGCGGCGAGATCGCTGGGGCCGACGCCCTGGCGGCTCATGCCGGTGTCGATTTCAAGATGGATGGGCACGGAGCCCGGCTGCGAGCCCGCAGCGCGAGCAGCCGAGACCAGCTCGTCGAGCTGCCACGTCTCCCATGCGACAGGAGTGAGTTGAAACTGGATGGCGGCCGCGGCCTGGCCGGGAAAGACGCCGCCGATAATAAGCACCCGAGCCTCGGGACACAACGCGCGAGCGACAATGCCTTCTTCAACGCTGGTGACGCCGAGCCATTTTGCGCCGGCACGAGCCACGGCGGGAGCACAGAGCGCGAGCGAGTGGCCGTAGGCGTTGGCTTTGACGATGGCGAGAAGTTCGGCGTGGGGCGCGGCGAGGCCCGCGAGAAAGCGAAAGTTTTCCTCGAGAGCGCGGGTGCGAATCTCAACCCAGCAGGGGCGCGTTGTCATGGGGTTCGGCAAAGATCAGTTTACGGCATGGGCGGAGACGGAATGTTGGCAGGGCGGACCAGATTGCGAAAGACTTCCCTCAGGGGCTAAAGCCCGCGATCATTACCTTGCGAACCTATGTACGGGCTAAAGCCCGTACCCTTCAAACCGACCCACTGCATGGTCGGAAAATTGGTTTCGCATTTGCCGTTGATTCCGGACGAGCGCCCATTGCATACTGTCGCCATGAATAACCGTTCCGTGCCGGTTTCAACCGTGCTTCCCCACCTGGTCTACCGCGACATTGACGAGGCGTGCGATTGGCTCAGCCGTACCTTCGGCTTTAAGGAGCATTTCCGCTACGGCCAGCCGGTAGCCGGGATTCAGATGTTTCTCGGCAGCGCGGTCATCATGCTGACCGGGCCACGCCGGGGAACGCAAAGTCCGGCGCTGCTCGGATCCGGGACTCAAGCGCTTACCGTCATGGTTGCGGACGTGGACGCTCACTACGCCAGAACCAAGGAGCGGGGAGTGATGATTTGGGAAGAAATGCATGAAACGGAATATGGAGAACGGCAGTACGGCGTGGACGACATCGACGGCCATCGATGGATTTTTGCCACGCACGCCCGCGACGTGAGCCCCGACGAGTGGGGAGCGACGATCGTGAATCCGCTGCCGTGATGCGCGGAGGCTACCAGATGAGCCGGCAACGGAAGCAAGGAAGAGAATCAATCTTCAAGGGCTAAAGCCCCGCCGATTTGATTGCCTTTGTCGGCACGACTGAAGTCGTGCCCTGACACTTCGTGCTTCATCAAAGCAGTATTTCGGCAGCCTGCGAAGCTGTGCGCTTCAAGGCAGGCCAACGCCGAGCAGCGCGAAGGCGACGACGGTTTCTTTTTCTGATCCGATTTCTTCAAGCAGCTCGGCTTCGAGCGCGTGCGGGAGGGGCATCTCGCAGGCGGCGATCTGCTCGTGAGTGGCGCCGATGAAGCAGAGTTCGCAGTGGCCAAGGCCTTCCGCGCCGTTTTCGTCGGCTGCCCGAACCGGCGGGCCAAAGACGCGGCAAGTCATGGGACGCCACTGGTAGACGTCGCAACGGCCGGTGGCGGGGTCGAGCGCGGGGCAGGCAGCGTCGTTGGCAAAATCTTCAAAGAGGGCTTGGTCGGTTTCAGACGTGCCCAGTTCGCCGGTCTCGGGATCGCCGGGAAAACCGGGACCGAACTCGGCCAGCCAATCGCGGGCGCGGAGCTCGATTTCGGCGGCGAGCGTTGGATTTGTGGTGCGCAGCGACAACATCCCTTCGCGAAGGCGCGCCGCGTCGAGCGCATTGATGGCGAAGGCTCCGTGGCAGCACTGCGTGCAGCCGATGCGGCAGGCGAGGAGGTCTCCGGCGCGACGGGCGGCATCGGCGAGCGAGGCGTCGACTATCTGCACGAGCTCGGCATCACGAATGGGCATCAGGGAAAGCATAGATTGCCGGGCCGACGGATGCTTTTTGGGGGAGAAGCATAGCGCCGAAAAGCAAAAGCAGGTCCTTCGACTCCCTCCGCTGCGCTATGGTCGCTCAGGATGACCGATCGCGTGACCCCACCCTAAACGGGAGAAGCGCGTTTAGGATGGGGCACCCTGGAATTAAATTGTGAAAGGATAATTCGCCGGGGCGGGGGCAAATGCGGCTAAAATCTAACCGTTATGGTGATCGTGCCCGAAGCTCGCGCTGCAATTGAACGGGCTTCAGTGTTTGCCGCGATTGCTCTGATCGCTATTGTAGGCGCAAGCCGAACTCATCGACCCTGGGCGAGAATCATCTTTCTCGTCGTCGCAATCCCGGCAACTTTCGAGGCCGTATTCGGAATCTGGGCCGTCTGGCTCGTCATGCATTACGGATCTCATTAACTTGCGTTGAGTCGTCCGTTTTCAAATTCAATCTGAGACGGCACGAAGGACTCAGCCAGATTGCACGTTGACCAGGATTAGAGCTAACCTTGGCGCGGAGGCTTCCCCATGGCTGATTCCCGCAGCAGTGTGATTCCCGCCTTCCGCTACCGCGACGCTCCCGCCGCTATCGAATGGCTTTGCAACGTGCTTGGGTTTACGCGCCATGCCGTGTATGAAGGAGCAAGCGGAGAGATCAACCACGCTGAGCTCGCGCTAGGCGGTGGAATGATCATGCTCGGCTCAATGAAAGAGGACGAGCACGGCCGCCGATTCAAGTCGCCCGGTGAGCTGGGCGGCGCGGAGACGGGCAGCGCGTATATCGTGGTTCCCGACGCGGATGCGGTGTACGCAAGGGCGCAGGCGGCTGGTGCGACGATCGTGCGGCCGTTGCAAGATATGGACTACGGCAGCCGCGAGTTTGCGGTCAGCGATCCCGAGGGGCACACGTGGAGTGTGGGGACGTACGACCCTTGGGCGCAGCATAGCTGAGGCACGAAGGACAGGGCGCGCAACCAGGGTGGGTGTAACATGGTTTGCATGGCAGCTTATCGGGTCGTGCTTCGCCAATCCGACGAAGGTTACAGCGTATCGTGTCCCGGCTTGCCTGGATGCTGGTCTCAGGGCGCGAGCGAAGAAGAGGCGCTGGCCAACATTCGCATTGCCATCCGCGAGTATGTCGCGGCGGCCGAGGAATTGTCGCGAGACGCCGAAACGCGGGTCGTCGAAGTCGCGGTTGCATAGGCCCCGATTGCCGATTGTGCAGAGGCCTTTCCGGCTGCGATACCTCCATTGAAGTCAAATCAGCCCTATTCTCCTTTGCGAGATTTCGTGGTTGGTTGGTTCATGTGCGCCGATCTGAATTACCAAGCGATTAAGCGCCATCGAGGCAAGTCGTGTCGAAGCTGCCGGGGATTAATCATCTGAGAGCCGTAGCGGCGCTGGAAAAGGCCGGATTTCGAGTTCTCCGTCAAGGCGCGCACATTGTGATGACCGATGGCTCACGCATTCTAACGATTCCCCGCCATAATCCAGTGAACGCATTCACGATGGGCGGCATTGTGCGGGACGCCGGGCTCAGCGTTGAGGCTTTCCGGAAGCTTTTGTAGGATCGGCTCGAGTCAAGTTGCCAAGGTTGGCCGCGGGTGCGCTATATTCGCTCCGTATGCAAAAAGCGATTTCGAGAACGATGAGGTTTCCGATGAGAATGCTTCCCCTGGTTGGATCTCTGGCAGCGTTGTTGGGCGCTTCTGCCGCGGGCGCGCAAGGCCGGTTGCTGGTGGCGCAGAAAGGCGACCGCAGCCTGGCGATCGTTGACCCCGCGGCGGGAAAAGTAATTGCCGACGTGGCGGAGAACGGCACGACTGGGCACGAGGTGGCGGGGTCGGCGGACGGGCGGCTGGCGTTTGTGCCTATCTACGGAAACTCCGGCGTGGGCAAGCCGGGAACCGACGGGAAGAACATCGTCGTGGTGGATGTGGCGACGGGCAAGGTCGTCGGCGACATTGAATTCGATCATGGCGTGCGGCCGCATTGCGTTGTGATCGGGCCGAAGGATGGAATGCTCTACGTGACGACGGAGCTGGACAAAGCGGTGACGATTATCGACCCGAAGACGCTGAAGATCGCGGGCGCGATACCGACGGGGCAGGCGGAGAGCCACATGCTCGCGCTCTCGCACGACGGGCTGCGCGGCTACACGGCGAATGTGGGTCCGGGAACGGTGAGCGTGCTCGACGTGAAGGCGCGTAAGACGCTGGCGATTATTCCCGTCTCGGGCAACGTGCAGCGGATTGCGATTTCAAATGACGATCGCTGGGTGTTTACTGCCGACCAGACCGCGCCGCGCATGGCGGTGATCGATACGGCGACGAATAGGGTAGCGAATTGGGTGAAGATTGACGGGCTGGGTTATGGCGCTGCGCCCACAGTAGATGGACGCTGGCTGCTGGTGGCGTTGCCCGACGAAAACAAAGTGGACGTGATCGATCTGATGACGATGACCCTGGCGCGCGCGATCGCGGTGGGCGCGAATCCGCAGGAGGTGCTGGTGCGGCCCGATGGCAAGGTGGCGTACGTCTCGTGCATGGGCGCGAACCAGGTAGCGGAGATCGATTTGGCGACGTGGACGGTGAAGCGGACCATTACGACGGGAAATGGCACAGATGGATTGGGGTGGGCGAAATAAGGCAGCAAGCCAGCGAGTCTTCGGGTCAGCAAGTCGGCGGGTGCAGTGGCCGGCCCACGGGAGTGGTATCCCACCCTAAACACAAGGAGCGTGTTTAGGATGGGGCACCCAGGGTTTTTGTTCGGATTGAAGGAGGTCACAAATGGCTACGCAATGCACGCACGTGGGAACGATCAAGAAGGGCGTGAAGCCGAAGACGAAGGGCTGCGAGGAGTGCCTGAAGATGGGCGATACGTGGATGCACCTGCGCATGTGTCTGGAGTGCGGGCACGTGGGCTGCTGCGACTCATCGAAGAATCGGCACGCGCGCGCGCACTTCCATGAGACGAAGCATCCACTGATTCAGAGTGCCGAGCGCGGCGAAGATTGGCGCTGGTGCTATGTGGATGAGACATACCTCTAGCAACAAATCGGCAAGTTAGTGGGTCACCGAGCCGGCGGGTTCGTTCGATAAAGAGCCTAGGCTAATTCCACTTCAATCTTCTTGGCATCCGCGACAAGTTTTGTGATTTTGAAGGTGCGGATCTGGCCTTCGGCTAGCGGCTCGGGCGCGGCTGAGGGCGAGGGCGCATTGCCTTTCCAGCGGGCCTTCAACATGGAGGAGAGCTGAGAGAGGTCGGGGGCGGAAGATTGCGCCGCTGCACTTGGTTGCGCGCCGGCCCCGAGGGCTTTTTGCGGCGAAGTCGCGGCTGCCCCACCGCAGGTGGCGCGGATGCCTTCACCGAGTTCTACGGTCGCCCCAGATGACGTAAGCTCAACGACGCGGCCCGAGACCGTGTCGCCCACTTTGTGCTCAGCGATGTACTCGTCAATGCTGGTAGGGATGAGCTGCTTCATCGAGAGCTTGATCTGGCGTTTTTCAGAATCGATGGCGAGAATGACGGCCTTGACAACCTGGCCCTCGCGCACCACGTCGCGAGGATGATTGATGCGGCGGTCGGCGACGATCTCGCTGACGTGGACGAGGCCGTCGACTCCCTCGGCAATCTGAACAAACGCGCCGAAGTTCATGATCTTGGTGACGGGGCCTTCGACCTGCGAGCCTGCGGGGAATTTGCGCTCGACATCGAGCCACGGATCGGCGAGCGTCTGCTTGAGGCCGAGAGAGATGCGGCCCTGCTCGGTGCCCACTGGCGGCTTGACGGAGAGAATGACGGCGTCAACGCGGTCGCCCTGCTTGAGCAGGTCGGAGGGATGGCGAACTTTTTTGGCCCACGACATCTCCGAGATGTGAATGAGGCCTTCGAGGCCGGGCTCAAGCTCAACGAATGCGCCGAAATCGGTGAGGCGCGTGACGTCGCCGGCAATGCGCTGGCCAGCCACGTAGCGGTCGGCGGCGGTCTCCCACGGCTCGGGCTGCAGCTGCTTGAGGCCGAGCGAGATTTTGTTGGTCTCGGGATCGATTTTGAGAATGCGCAGCGATAGCTGCTCGCCGACAGAGAGAACATCTTCAGGTTTGGCGACGCGGGCGCGGGAGATGTCACTGATGTGCAGGAGACCATCGAGGCCAGGCTCGATTTCAACAAAGGCGCCGTAGGGCATGATCGTGCGGACGGTGCCGGTGACGGTGTCGCCGACTTTGAGCGCGGCGCGGCGGCCGGCCATCTCTCCGCGAGCCTGTTCTTCGAGGACGACGCGGCGATCGACGACGACATCCTCATCGGCAACGTCGAGCTTGGTGATGCGGCAGGTGATCTCAGTGCCAACGAGGGCCTCGAGCTCGGCTGCATCGCGCGTGCCACTGCGGCTGGCGGGCATGAAGGCGCGGACACCAACGTCGACGCTGAGGCCGCCTTTGATGACGGCGGTGACGGTGCCGGCAACGGCGATTTTTTCCGCGAAGGCGCGCTCGAGAGCCGACCAGTCGCGGGGCTGCGCGACGCGATGGCGCGAGAGCTCGTAGTAGCCTTCTTCGTTGCGGCCGGTAATCGAGACTGGAAAACTGTCGCCGGCCTTGACGCCTTCTGCATTGTCGGGGAAGATCGAGCGCGGCAGAACGCCTTCCATTTTGTAGCCGACGTCGATCACAACATGATCGGCAGTGAGCGAAACGACGGTGCCTTGAAGCTGTTTGGATTCGGCGCGATGCGTGTGAGAGCGCTCGAATGCCTTAAGCGCGTCGGCGAAAGAGGACTCTTCGACAGGCTCGGGCTGAGCGTCGAAGCTTTGGTCTTGTTCGGGCTCGATTGGAGTGGGTTCAGTTGGAGAGATGATTTCGTCGGTCATGGCGTTTACGGATTCATTGTTTCATGGCGCGGTGGACTAAGGCCCACGCGTGTTCGAGGCCCGGCGGCGCGCTCGCCGTTATACCCTGAATGAAGACGATGACGCCGGTTTCCCCACACAACTCAACGGGTGCTTCGCTACCGCGGCGCGGCCTGGAGGCCTTTGCCTCCCGCGACTTCAGGCGGTATCAACTTGCGCGCGTGGCCGTGATCCTGGGCGCGGAGGCGCAATCGGTTGCGGTGGCATGGCAGGTGTACTCGATTACGCATCGCGCCATCGACCTGGGCTACACGGGGCTGGCGTTGTTTTTGCCGGGCTTGATTTTTCTTCTTCCGGCGGGACACGTGGCCGACCGCTTCGACCGCAGGCACGTGATCCTGACGTGCTACGCGCTGCAAGTTTTCTGCACCGGCGCGCTGATCGAGCTGGCGCGCAACAACACGCAAAATATTCTGGCGATTTACACAGTGCTTTTCTTTGTCGGCACGGCGCGCGCGTTTTCGTCGCCGGCGAGCTCGGCGCTGATTCCGCACCTTGTGCCGGAGAAGCACTTTGTGAACGCGGTGACGTGGGGCGGTGCAATTTTTCAACTGGCGAACATTACCGGACCGGCGCTCGGCGGATTGCTGTTCACGTTGCCGCTGGGGGGATTCCTGGCAGCCTACCGGCTGGAAGGCGCGGGAATTGTGTATGTGTTTACGCTGGGTACGGTGGTTTGGTTTCTGGCGCTGGTGGCATCGTTGCACGTGCGGCCAGGGCGGATGGAGCACCGCGAGCTTTCAATGAAGGTGTTGCTTGCGGGGTTCCAGTACGTGCGGCGGGCGCGGATTTTGCTGGGTTCGTTTTCGCTTGATCTGTTTGTAGTGCTGCTGGGCGGCGCGGTGGCGCTGATGCCGATTTTCGCGCATGAGATTCTGCACCAGGGTCCGCGCGGGCTGGGCATGCTGCGCGCGGCTCCCGCGGTGGGCGCGGTGACGATGTCGCTGATCATGGCGCGGTTTCCACTGCATCGGCATGCGGGGCGCTCGCTATTTATCTGCGTGGCAATCTTCGGCGCGGCGACGGTGGTGTTCGGGCTTTCGCACACGCTGTGGCTTTCGCTGGGGTCGCTGGCCGTTGCTGGCGCGGCAGATATGATCAGCGTGATTATTCGCGGGTCGCTGTTGCAACTCGCTACGCCGCCCGAGATGCGCGGGCGGGTGAGCGCGGTGAATTCGCTGTTTATTGGCGCGTCAAACGAGTTTGGTGAGTTTGAGAGCGGGCTGACGGCGCAGTGGTGGGGCGCGGTGCGGGCGACGGTGATCGGCGGAGTGGGGGCGCTCGCGGTGGCGGGCTTGTGGTCCGTGATCTTCCCAAACCTGCGCAAGGCCGATGAGCTGACTGCGGAAAGTTTGCGCGAGCATATTCCCGCGGCGCAGGAGATTTTGTCGGGGCTGTAAATGGTTCGTGCTGTCCCACCCATGGCGCAAAAGCAAGGACGCGCTGCCCAGAGGGCGCCTAGATGGGAACCCGCGTTTCGTTCTGAGGGAAGGAAAAGCAACCGCAAGTCACCCGACTCATTCTGGTGGAAGATGCGCCAGAATTCGCTCGGGAGGTCATGCCGTTGGTGGGATGAACTGCCCTGCTATCCCGCCCAAGCGAAGCTTGGACGGGGCACCCAATATGTATGGACTGCATGCTTTCCCAGGTCTCAAAGTCGAGACCTGGGGCACCCCCGGCTCGTGCGAGAACCAGCACGGACAGGTTCTTTGAAGGATCCGCTCAGCGCGCGCGGCCGCGAGGGCGTGTGGCGCGATTGCGCTCGAAGAGAATGCGCAGGCCGTCGAGCGTGAGCAGGTCGTCGATCTCCTGGATGTAGCGCGAGTCCGGAGCGATCAGTCGCGCGAGGCCTCCGCTGGCGACGATGTGCGGCGGCTTGGCGGGATCGGCGCCAAGCTCGGCGAGGATGCGCTCGATGATGCCGTCGACCAGGCCGATGTAGCCGAAGTAGAGGCCGCTTTGCAAGTGGCCAACGGTGTTGGTGCCGATCACCTTTTCGGGGCGCTTGATGTCAACACGGCTGAGGCGCGCGGCACGATTGAAGAGCGCGTCGGCGCTCAAGCCGAGTCCGGGCGCGATGGCGCCGCCAAGATATTCGCCGCGGGCGGAGATCACTTCAAACTTGGTTGCCGTGCCGAAATCGACCACGATGCACGGACCGCCGTATTTCTCGTAGGCGGCGATGCAATCGGCGATGCGGTCGGCGCCAAGCTCCGTAGGTTGATCAATGAGCAGCGTCATGCCGGTCTTGATGCCGGGCTCAACGAAGAGCGGCTCGATGTTGAAGTAGGATTCGCAGACCTGGCGCAAAGTGGAGTCGACGGGCGGCACAACGGAGGCGATGATGATGTCAGTGACCTGGCTGGGCGCCATGCCGTGCATCTCGAAAAGGTTGACGAAGAAGACGCCGTACTCGTCGACAGTTTGCGCGCGATGCGTGGTGACGCGCCAGTTCGCGGCAAGCTCGGGTTTTTCACCGTCAAGCTTGTAGAGGCCGAGCGTCGTATTGGTGTTGCCGACATCGAGAGCGAGCAACATTTCTTCTTAGCTCCTAGCCTCTAGCTTCCAGCTTCTAGCTTGATTCTCGTAACGGCCAAAATCGTGAATTCAGCACGGACGAGCCAGGAGCTAGAAGCTAGCGGCTAGAACCTGTTTTCTCGCGCAGTCCGCCGGTTTGTATCGTAACGAGCCCACTTCCGGTTTCGACGCGCAAAAAACCGTGTTCGTCGAGGCCAGCCGTGATGCCAGTACAAGCTTGCGGGCCGTGCACCTCGACATTGCGCCCGCGAATCCACGTGGAAGCCTGCTCCACACGCGCGAGAATCTCTTTGGCGGCCGACTCATCAGCAAGCGCGGACGCCTCACGCTCCAAAGATTTTAGCAGGGCGACGAGGAGGGTTTGGCGGCTGATGGTTTTTCCGGTTTCGAGGTCGAGCGAGGTTGCGGGCGTGGCGAGATTGGGCGGGAACTCGCGCTGGTGCACGTTGAGGCCAACGCCCACTACTGCCATTGCATGGAGCAGCCCTTTGGTTTGGAGATTTGACTCAACGAGGATGCCGCCTGTTTTCCGCGGGCCGATGAGGAGATCGTTGGGCCAGCGGAGATCGACGCTTAATCCGGATACGGCGCGAATGGCATCGGCGGCGGCCAGGCCCGCGGCCAGCGGCAAGACCGGCAAGCGTGAGGCTGGAATCTGGGGGCGAAGAAGAACGCTGACGTAGAGCCCTTCGCCGGCAGTGGAGATCCAACCGTGATCGCCGCGTCCGCGCCCGGCCGTCTGTTCATCGGCAAAGAAGACGGAGCCATGCGGAGCGCCGTCGCGGGCGGCGGCGATGGCGTCAGCGTTGGTGGATCCGGTTACGCGGGCAAAGTGCAGTTTGCCGGCGAATAGGTGTGCCGGCGAGTTCAGCGTCGAGAGCGGCGAGATCGTACATTGGGTCTCTGAGATCGTGGAGTCAGTGTCGTGGATTGTTCTTTCCCAGGTCTCAGAAGCGAGACCTGGGGCACCCGTGGGTCCGTGCATTCAAAGGCCGTGCCCCTCAAAGACGCGGCCTGCTCGCGGGCTACTCTGTCTTGACTCCGCGGCAATGGTCATGGAGATGTTGGCGGCGCGGGCGGAGTTGGTAAGCGCGCCAACGCTGACGAAGTCGACGCCGGTTTCGGCATAGGCGCGAACCGTGTCGAGCACGATGCCGCCGGAGGCTTCGGTGGGAATCCAGCGGCCGGGCTCAGCGGCGGTAACGGTTTTGATGCGCTCGACGGAGCGATGAACTTCTGCGGGCGTCATGTGGTCGAGCAGGATGGCCTCTGCGCCGTGAGCGAGAGCTTCGTCTAGCTCCTGCGCGGTGCGGACTTCGACCTGCACGCGCTGGCCATGCTTGCGTTGCTCGAGGGCACGCTTGAGAACGGGCGCGATGCCGCCGCCGAGGGCGATGTGATTGTTCTTGACCAGGATGCCGGAGGCGAGATCGATGCGGTGATTGGTGCCGCCGCCACAGAGCACCGCGTATTTATCGAGAGCGCGCAGGCCGGGGACGGTTTTGCGCGTGTCGAGAATGCGGGCGTGCGTGCCCTGAATCGCGTCAGCGAATTTTCGCGTGAGCGTGGCGATGCCGCTCATGTGCTGGAGCAGATTGAGAATCACGCGCTCGCAACTGAGCAGGACGCGCGCGTTGTGGCGGATGACGGCCAGCACCTGGCCGGCGCGGACGCGCACTCCGTCAAAGATTTCAGGATGGCTGACGACTTCAAAGCGGGTTTGCGCTTCGGGACTCTTGTCGAGGCGGGCGTAAATCTCAAAGAAGCGCGGGATGGCGCCGAGACCGGCAACGACCATCTCCTCCCGGGCGATGATGGAGCCGGCTGCGAGGAGATTGGCATCGATGGTGATGTGAGTGGTGGCATCGCGCGGAGCCTGGTCCTCAAGCAGGGCCTGCTCCAGTAACGCGTCGATGCGGTGGCTCTTCCAATCCATGGTTTTCCTGCGGAAAACAGCCTTCAGCCCTCACAGCCCTCAGCTCGATTCGTGCGAAGCCAAGAGCATCAGCTCTTCGGCAACGCAGCCAAAGCGGCCTGGGCTTTTTCGAGCAGGAGGCGGGTTTCGGCTTCCTGCTTTTTGAGGCCTTCGACCACGTGCGCGGGAGCCTTGGCCAAAAAGCCTTCGTTGCCCAGTTGACGCTCTGCTGCTGCCAAGCCTTTTTCATACCTGGCGATATCCTTTGTCAAGCGCTCGCGTTCGGCGGGGATGTCGATGGTCTTCTCGTAGATGACGGCAACGTCGAATTGAGAAGTGCTACGCGCGTTCGGGCCGGTGAGCGGCGAGGTCACGAATTCGATTTCACTGGCCCGTGTGAGACCTTTGTAGACGGGATGGTCGATTCGCCAATTCTCCCCATGCACCACCCGCTCCCTCGGGATTTGGGTAGAACTTGATGTCCGGATCCGCTTCGCTGTCGGGCACCGCGAGGGCCTTGCGCAAGGCCCTCACTTCCGTCACGAAACCCTGTAACACCACAATTGACCAGACGGCTATCGTAAAACTAACAGCTCTCCCCGATGGCTTGGATAGGGACAAAGAGCAATGGAAACCTCGGGGGGCTTCCCCTCATAAACCGCATGCCAAATCTCTTCGGTTATGAATGGCATAAATGGCGAAAGCATTCGCAAAGATTTCTCAAAGACTGTAATAAGCGTTATCAGTGCGTCTCGGGTCGACGATTTGTCCGCGTGTTCGGAAAAATCGAGCCTCAACTTAATGATTTCTAGGTACCAATCGCACAGTTCTCCCCAGAAAAACTGATAAATGGCGTTAGCGGCCACATCGAAGCGATATTTTCAAGGATTCTCATCGACCTTGGATATTACTGCGCTTAGGCGCGAGACTATCCAGCGATCGTCTAGGGTCGAGGCCTCCGTTACGTGAGCTAAAGGCTCAGGAAGCTTGGAAACGATGATGAGTATACCCGCGTTCCGTGGCATGTTCAATGTTCATGAAGATGAAGCGGGCGGCGTTCCATATCTTGTTCGCGAACGCGCGGTAGCCTTCCGTGCGGGCAATGTTGAAGGCGATGTCGGCGCCGGGCGAGGCCATGCTGGCGAGCGTGAATCGGACGGCGTCCGTTCCGTACTGCTTGACGATCTCGATGGGGTCGACAACGTTGCCCTTGGTCTTGGACATCTTTTCGCGGTTGGCGTCGCGAATGAGGCCGTGGATATAGACCTCTCGATACGGAACTGCGTTCGGCAGCCCTCTGGACGAGTTATCCGGCATGGGAATATCGCGCGAGAACCAGCATCCGAACATGATCATGCGCGCGACCCAGAAAAAGAGAATGTCAAAGCCACAGATGAGAACACTGGTGGGATAGAAGGCTGCAAACTCGGCCAGCGTTTCAGGCGTGATGTTGGGCCAGCCGAAGACGGAGACCGGCAGGAGGCCCGAGGAGAACCATGTGTCGAGAACGTCGGTTTCCTGTGTGAGCGTCCCGGAACCGCAATGCGCGCAGGCCGTGGGGTCTTTTTGGCCGGGCTGAGGCACCGTGATTTTGTGGCAGGCTGAGCAGTGCCACGCGGGAATGCGATGGCCCCACCAGAGCTGACGTGAGATACACCAGTCATGGATGTTCGTCATCCACTCGAGGTAAATCTTCTCGTAATTCTCCGGCGTGATGCGGATGGCTTTTTTGCCGTCTGCATCCGGCTTGACGGCGTCGATCGCCAGGTCGGCCATGGATGCGCCGCCTGCATTCGGCTGTTTCTTGACTGCGATGAACCACTGCGTGGAGAGGCGCGGCTCAACGACGGTTTTGCAACGGTCGCAATGGCCAACGTTGTTGGTGTAGTCCTTTACGGCTGCCAACAGCCCCTGCTCTTCAAGGTCGTGGACGATGTGCTTGCGCGCGACGTAGCGGTCGAGGCCGGCGTACGGCCCTCCCTCGGCGTTGATGTGGGCGCGGTCGTCCATCACGTTGATCGAAGGAAGATGATGGCGCTCGCCGAGTGCGAAGTCATTGGGATCGTGGGCCGGCGTGACTTTTACCGCGCCGGTGCCGAACTCGCGACTGACCCACTCGTCGAGCACGATGGGAATTTCGCGATTCAGGAGCGGCAGGCGCAGCTTTTTGCCATGGAGATGGAGGTAGCGCCCGTCCTCGGGGTGAATGGCGACGGCCGTATCGCCGAGCATGGTTTCAGGGCGCGTTGTGGCGACAGTTAAAAACTCGCCGGAATCTTTGCCATCGGCGCCGAGGACGGGGTAACGAATCTCCCACAAGTGGCCCTTGTGCTCGGAGTGGACGACTTCAAGATCGCTGACGGCGGTTTGGCATCCGGGGCACCAGTTGACGATGTACGCGCCGCGGTAGATGAGACCCTGATGATAGAGGCGGACGAAGGCCTCGCGCACGGCAACCGACAGGCGCTCGTCCATGGTGAAGTATTCGCGGCTCCAGTCGACGGAAACGCCGAGGCGCTTCATCTGTTCAAGGATGGCTCCGCCGTAGTGCCGCTTCCACTCCCACACGCGCTCGACGAAAACTTCGCGGCCGAGTTTCTGGCGCGAAGTGCCTTCCGCGGTGAGTTGGCGCTCGACCAGCATTTGCGTGGCGATGCCGGCGTGGTCGGTCCCGGGAACCCACAAAACTTTTCGCCCCAGCATGCGCCGCCAGCGGGCGAGAATATCGATTTCGGTGTGCTCCAGCATGTGGCCCATGTGGAGGTAGCCGGTAACGTTTGGCGGGGGCAGCAGGATCACGAACGCGGAGTGGTCGGCGACGGATTGGCCTGAGGACGCGCCGGCGGACTCGCGAGTGTGACTTTGATTTTGGTCTGCAGAAGTGCCGGGCGTGGGCACGTCGAAGAGATTTTCGCGGACCCAGTAAGCGGCCCAGTGATCTTCAATGGCGGTGGGGTCGTAGGCTTTGGGCAGGTCGTGGGGCATTTTTTCTTCGATCGGAAGCCCCTCAGGAATGCGCGCCAACTCCCATGACGAAAGGACTTTGCGCGAGGGGACTACTTCCTCAGGTTAGCAGATTGCGCGATTGGAAAATTACGGCGCGATGAGCGTGACGGTCGGAAAGTAGGTGGCGTAACGCCGGGTATCGCGAGTGAGAATGGAGCAACCTGTCACCGTTGCGTGCGCGCCAATGAAAAAATCGGAGAGGACGTTTGTCTTCGCTCCACCTCGCTGCCGATACAGAAAATGAGCTTTGCCGGCAAGAAAGGCCGCGGGGCGCGGGATCGCCGCAAAATCCAGTTTTAGTTCCTTCAGCAATTCGTCGACTTTCGCTTCGGATCGATATCTGGGTGAAATCTCCGCGTAGACGATCGCATTGACCGCCATCTGGTCGAGTTGGGCCCATCGCTGCAATTGAGCACCCGACCAAGCGCACCATTGCGGGTCGTTGTCGAGGAGATCGAAGATCACGTTCGAGTCAACCAGGATCATTGGAGTATCCGCGAATCAACTCCATGTACTCGTCGGTTGTGCCTTGCCATTTGATCTCGGCGGAGCCGATCACTCGATCCAGGCGGAGCGGGCCAGGAGGCGTGGGACGGCCTGCCGGACGAATTACAGCCTCTCCCTCCTGGTTGATATCGAATATCACCTTGGAACCCGGTTTGAATCCCTTTGCGTCCCGAATGCGCTTGGGAATGGTGACCTGTCCCTTTACCGTGATCGTTGTCGCCAAAGCTCTTTCCTCTCGCTCGCAAAGTATTACCAGAATTTCTAGTGTAATACCACGGGAACAAGGTGTCAAATTCCGAGGAAAAAGGCCGCCCAAGGGCGGCCTTTACTTAGTCATAAACCTTTGAATTTGAAGGGTTAGAACGGATTCAGCTTGCCCAGACCCTTTTTCTTTTTCTTCTTGCTGGAGGAGTCTTCGCTCAAGTCAACCTTGGGTTTTTTAGGTTTGCCGTTGTTCTTGGCCTCGGTGACCGGCTGAGCGGGATTTTCGCCGGGCTTGATGTCATTGACCTGAAGGGGCGCTTCGGCGGGCTTCTCTGCCGCCGGAACAACAGTATTGGCGGGACCAACCGGCTTGACAAGCGCGTTTGGATCCGCTGCGGCAGAGTTGCTGGGGGCATTGACCACTTCGACGCCGATGCCGCTGCCCCCAGCGGGCGCCTGCATTTGCAGCGGAGCGGTGGATGGCTGATCGCTGCGCGGCGGCTCGTTGGGGCCAGTAGGAGTGACGGCAGCGGGAGGCGCCGACGGCTTGCCCTGATTCATCGCGTCCATAAAGACCGTCTTATTCTGGTCGGTGACTTCAGGGGCGAGCGTGCGCGTGGGATCGTCGAGGGTCGGCTCGCCAACGTGCACAGCCTCAACGACCGTGGGACCACGCTTGATGATGCCAATCACGCTGTCGGTAAAGTGGAGAGGCTGACGGCTGCGTTCCTCGGCGTCGCTTTCTGCAATCGCTGCCTGCGTGGGCTCGGGAACAGTGCGATTCATGGCGACAAGGCGGTCGCGGGCGTCTTCAACATGGGGCGCCATGGGATAGCGGGTGATGACTTTGGCGTAAGCCGCAGCGGCCTTGTCCTCGTAGGCTGAGCGCATGCGCTCTTTCACGGCGCCGTTCAGTCCGGGAGCCATTTCGATGTTGCGAGCCTCGCCAGCGTAGGCGTCGCCAATGTTGATGAGCACCTGGTCGCTCTTGGAATAGAGCGGATAAGAGTCGGCCACTGTATCCAGGCGGGCGATGGCGGCAATATAGTCAGCGCGGGTTTCATAGTAACTGCCGATCTGAAATTCGCGCTCGGCCAGAACCTCCTGCACGTCGCGCAGCCTCTGCTTGGCGCGCGGGATGAGCGTTGAATCGGGGAACATGTTGATCATTTCCCGATACTCCCGTTCGGCTTGCTGAGCGTTGGTAAAATCGCGGTCGGGCTTTTCCATCTGCTCGTAGTAGATGTCGGCCACTTTCATCTTGGCTTCAGCGGCTTCGGGGACGTTGGGGAAGAACGTGATGAAGTCCTCGTATTCGGCTTCAGCCTGGGTGAGGGCTGCGGAACCGCCTTCTTTGAACCAGGTATCGCCGACAGACAGCTTGGCGCGCATGCGGTATTCCGACTCGGGATAGGTGTTCAGCATGGTTTGCAGGTCGAGGCGGGCAACGTCATAACGGCCCTTTTTCATGGCGACCATGGCCTTGTCGTACAGCTCCTTGTCGGGCTGCTTGGATTGCACGCCAGCCAGTGGGTTGGCATTCAGGTCGTAGGGCTTCTTCTGCTTTTTTTGCCTTTTGTACTTCGGGTGCTGGACGTCGTCCTGGTTCTGGGCGGAACTCTGGTTCTGGGCCTGAGCGACAACTCCGCTGAAAAACAACGCCAGAACAGCAATCGACGCAATCTTGAGAGACAACCGGTTCATACCACCTCTTGGAAGGAGGACCCTGGGTGGGTCATCCGCTGCTTGCACGCACGTTTTAGTGAATTTTACTCTTTCCAGCCGATACTCTGCTGGCGATGATCCGGTCGTCAGCCTCGCGAGCGGCAGCCAGCAGAGCACGGGCATCGCGCTCCGGCTCGCCGGCGCCAAAAACAGCGTTCCCGGCGACAAGCAACTCCGCACCGGCTTGGACGACGGCGGCGACAGTGTCGTGAGCCACGCCACCATCAACTTCAATCCTGAAATCGAGATCGAGATCGCCGCGCAACTCGACGAGACGGCGGATCTTATTCAGGGAAAAGGGGATAAACTCCTGGCCGCCGAAGCCCGGATTCACGCTCATCACAAGCACATGGTGAACCATGGGCAGAATATCGATGAGCAGATCGACGCGCGTGGCCGGATTGACGACCACGCCGGGCTTCATGCCGTGCTGCAAGATCATTTCAAGCGAACGGTGCAGATGCGTGCAGGCCTCGTAGTGGACGCTGAGCCAGTTGGCGCCCGCGTCGGCGAAGGCAGCGATGTATTCGTTGGGGTTGTCGATCATCAGGTGGCAATCGAGCGGCAGGCGGGTGAACTTGCGCAAGCTGGCGACCACAGGCGGGCCGACGGTGATGTTGGGGACAAAGTGGCCGTCCATGATGTCGACGTGGATGGCGGCGCCGCCGCCGCGCTCGGCCGCAGCCACCTGGTCGGCCAGGTGGGCAAAGTCGGCGGAGAGGATGGATGGCAGCAGCTCGACCATATTGAAACGTGCAACTCCTTGCGGGGACAGTTTATCAGCCGCTGTGGGCAGCGGGAATGTCTACGCAGATGCGGGAAGCGGAGCCAGCGACAGCGTGAGCACGGTGATGTCGTCCTGCTGGCCAAACTGGACTGCCGCATCGGCGATCTGCTGGGCGGCGCGCGAACTGAGCTGGCGCGTGCGCTCAAAGCCGAAAAGCTCGCCCAGTGCATTGCGCGCTTCCACGACGCCGTCAGACAGGAAGGTCAGCTTGTCGCCGGGCGCGAGCTGAAGGGAGGTTTCGGCGTAGTCGGCGGCTGCATCGATGCCGAGAGGCAGACCGGCGGGAATCTCGATCTCCTGACCGTTGCGGTATGGCGGCAATTGGCCGGCGTTGGCGATCAGCAGGACTCCGGAGAACGAGAGATCGGCGCAGAGGCAGGTGGTAAAACCCTCGATCCCACTGTTGCGGAGGGCAGCGTTCAGTTCTTTCAGCACCGCCGCCGGGCGAAGATCGTCACAGCGATCGGCGGCACCGAGAAGGAGCGCTGAAGTAAGCGCGGCGGCGACGCCCTTGCCGCTTACGTCGCCCAGGAGCACACGCTGTGACCCGTTAGCGAGAGCGCGGCAGAGATAGAAATCGCCACCAACTTCGTGCGCCGGCAGGAAAGCCGAGCTTACAGTGACGCCGGGCGTGACCTGCATTTTTTCGGGCACGAGCAAGTGCTGCACCTGGCGAGCAGCGGTGAGCTCTCCGCGCATCTCGGCGCGCTCGTCGGCAGCCACCCGCTGCTGATGGAAGATGTAGCCGAACAGAGCGATCACCAATGCGGCGATGGCGAGGGACATCCAGTTCTGTGCCTGGCCGGACCACGAACCGCGGCCAAGAAAGACCTGCTGCAACTGGAACCATCCCTCTATCACCCCCCATACGGCGGCCAATGCGGCGACGATGCGCATGCGTCTGCTGAGCCGGGTCCATGGCCAGAACGCAACGAACGGAGCCGTGCACGCAAATCCCCAAATGCTCCAGATGGGCTTGAAGCAGGTGACCTGCACAAAGAGCGAGACCGGCAGAGGCCATGGTGCGGGGAGCAACACGGGCAGGGCCGATCCGACGAAAATGAATACCCACGCACCGAAAACTACCCAGTAGATTGAAGGAACCCGCCGTTCGGCCAACGCAAAATTGACGCGAACCAGGGCCCACGACTCAAACATTGAGAAACCAAACAGCACGCTGTCAATCAGTAAGGGATAACCAGAGTGCGTAAGGTAGGCAATCATCATGTTGAGCCGCGTAAGGCAAACGCAGCAGCAGTAAACGCCAAGCCAGAATGCAGCTTTCTGCGAGCGGTCGAAGAGAAAGAGCCCAAGAAGAAAGAGGCCGGCTGCGCCGATGAGGAGATAGCTCGAGTAGGTAGGCACGAAAGTTCTTAGAACCTCGCCCTGACGGCTTGCCGAGAGCTGCAGGATCTGATTGCCATCGCCGAAGATCAAATAGACAGGGCGGCCTGGCGAATTGCCAGGCGTCAGCGCCATCTGCTCGACGCGAACCGCAATGCTGCGAGCGGGATTTCCAGTTCCCTGCGGAGGAGGGTAAATCCAGAATGGTTTGCTTTCGCCGTCGAACGGAACAGCAGTTTGTCCGTCGACAAAAAGCTTGATTTCCTCCGGTCCGTCGTCACCGACAACCAACACGGGATGCTGAATTCCGGTGGTGTTGAAAGTGGCGCGGCAGCGGACCCAGACTAATTGCGAATCACGGGTCTCGCGGTACTCAGTGTAGGGCTTCCAGCCACTGGAATCGACGTTGGCAGCAACCCAGGCGGGATTGTCACCGAGCCTGTAAACGCATTGGTCAAAAGGCACCTGAGTATACTGCGCGCCGAGAGCACACGGCGCGGCGATTAGAAGGACGAGGAGCCAATTTCGCGCTTGGGCACTTTGCATGAGAATCCACGTGTCCTGCAAGAGACTCGAACGAATCATAGTCCGTTTTGGTTCCCTGAGTTAAGAATTGTTTGCACACCTATTCGGTCTGAGACCGCGGGAGGATCGATTTTGCAGCGATGCGACCGATGCCGCGAACAATGGATTTTATGGGCCAGCGATCTTCGGCGTCAGGGAAGAAGATTTCGCCGGTGCGCTTTGCCTCAGGGCGGTAGTACCAGCGCTTGAGCAGCGCCAGATGACCCTGGCGGATGGTGGAGGGGGGTGCGGCGGCGCTCTGCGTTAGCGCGGCGAGTGCGGATTCAAGGCGGGATTCGAGAACGCCGCGGGCGAGCTTGGGCACGACGGGAATTGCCGGGTCCTGCGGCGACGCCGCAGTGTCCTCAGGGGCTAAAGCCCCCTCTTTTTGTCGATCAGTGATGGCACGACTGAAGTCGTGCCCTGACACTTCGTGCTCTGAGAAATCCTGACTGTTCTCTGATCTCTGATTTTCGATTCCTGATCCCTGATCTCTGTTCTCCGATCTCTGTTCTTTGATCTCTGGCTCCTCGAGAATCGCCTCAATCGCCAGCGGCTGCGCGAAGAGCGACGTTGAGCCGGACTGCTCGTTCTGGATTCGCATTCCGAGAGTTGAAAATGCGGCAGGTCCGCGCAGACGGCCGCCGTCAAACAAAAAGATCGCGACTTCATCGGGGTTGGCGGAGGCTTGCAGGATCACGGCGCGGAGCTGGCTGAGAGGACGAATGAGTTCAGCGGCCAGCACGCGCACCGATTCCACGCGCTGGATTTGCGCGTGAAGTGCGGCGGCGGATTCGAATGCCAGATCGGCCGAGGCCTGGTCGCGCTCGGCGCGCAGAGGAACGAGGCGGCTTTCGCCGCGCGTCGCAAGAAATCGTTCAACAGCGGTGGACTCTTCGGCGTAGCGGTCATCCGTGCAGCCCTTGAAGCAGGGCGCGAGGCACATCTTCATCTCGGAATAAACGCAACCGGGATAGCTTGGGTCGGGAGCGAGCTCGAAAGTGCAGCGGCGCAGCAGAAAGAGCTTCAGCATCTCTTCTGCGAATCGCTCGGCGGCGGCGCGCGACGGGAACGGCCCGTAGGCCCAATCGGCTTCTCGCAGGCTGGGTCGGTTTGTGACAGTAACGCGCGGATAGGGATTGCTGCCGAGGAAACGGACGAAGGCCGGAGGCCGCAGATGCATGCGTTCGAGTGCTTTTGCGCCGAAGATCTCCTCCAAAAGTGAAAACTGCGCGAGCAGGGACTCGAATTCAGAGCCGGTAAGCTGCCATTCGATGCGGCGGACGAGTCCGGCAAGCTGGAGCCGGCGCGGATGCTTTTGAGAGGGCTGAAGCAGACGTTCGAGCCTGGAACGGAGGTTGGGCGTGCGGCCGATGTAAGGCTCGGCGCGGGAGTCCGCTCCGTAAAGCGCGAAAACCGCCGGCGACTGCGGGCAGTTGGGCCAGCGCGGCCTTGGCGTCGGCCGGATCGAAGGGAAGAGACTGCACGGCGCTCTGCACTGGCAGGAATCAACCTCATCGAGCGCGCCAAAGACGCTCGCGCTCAGACCGATTGTACGGCGGGCGATGAAGGGCAGATCGAGATTCAGCTCGCCATGGGCGGCGCCATCTATTCGGTGGCGGTGACGAGAACAATGAGCGATTGCTTGCCGTCGAGCGAGAACTCGAGCGGAACAGCGCGCTCCGTGGCTTCGCCAGCGTCGAAGTCGCGTTCGAGCTTGCCAGCGGACGCGCCGGTTATCACGACATGCAGCTTTACTGACGGCTGAGCTTCCGGCTTGGTCGAGGGAGCCTGCATGCGCCCCGTCGCCTTCCCGCTGCTGGCTTCCGTCGGCATTTGCGACTTGAAAAAGCTGAGGGTGTAGTTGCCTTTGGGCCAGACGCCGAAGTCGGCGTTGCCGCCTGCGTCGGTGGTTCGCGCCGCGCAGCCGCCGCCCGGGTTCTTGCCCAATTTCACGTCAATGCCCTTCAGGGGAGCGCCGGCAAAGGCAAGCTGCGAGAGTGAGAAAAGCATCACTGCGGCCGCGACGGGCAGAGATTGAGCGGCGATTCGATGGCAGTTCAACATAGTACCTCCGGGGACATTGGAACATCGTATTCCGCCAGCATCGTATTCCGCCTTTGTGAGGCCTGTCAGTTGCACAAATGGGGCATAGGAATTGCGGACAGCCGGGTTTTGCCCCGATGCGGTGAAACTGCTATGCTGCGGGGTCGAGACACCCTATCGAAAATCGAATTAGGCGAGGAGAACGGCGATGTGGTTTTTGGGCATGGATGTGGGAACAGGCGGGACGCGGGCGGTGGTAGTGGACGCAACCGGCAAGTTGATGGGATCTGCGTCGAGCGAGCACGCGCCGTTTCGCGCCGAGCATCCGGGGTGGGCGGAGCAGGATCCGGAGGATTGGTGGCGCGCGGCACAGGATGCGATCCGCGGAGCGCTGGCGGCAACGGCGGAACCGCGAGAACCGATTGAGGCCATTGCACTGACCGGCCAGATGCACGGCGCCGTAATGCTCGATGAGGCCGGCGCAGTGCTGCGGCCGGCGCTGATCTGGTGCGACACCCGCACGCAGCCCGAGTGCGACTGGCTGACGGAGAAGATCGGCTACGAGCGGCTGATCGAGCTTACCTGCAATCCCGCGCTGCCCAACTTTACGTTGACCAAGCTGCTGTGGGTCAAGACGCACCAGCCGGAGATCTTTGCAAAGATCCGCCATGTGATGTGCCCCAAGGACTACGTGCGCTACCGGCTTACGGGGGAATTCGCGATTGATGTGCAGGAAGCGAGCGGAACATTGCTGCTGGATGTGACGCACCGGCGCTGGTCGCGCGAGATGGCTGAGGTGTCAGGAATCGACATGAGCTGGCTGCCCAAGCTCTACGAGTCACCGGAGATTTGCGCGCGCATCAGCGAGAAGGCGGCGGGGCTGACGGGATTGAAAGCCGGCACACCGGTGGCGGCGGGTGCGGGCGACCAGGGCGCGGGCGCGGTTGGAATGGGCATTCTGCAGCCGGGGAGCGTCTCAGCGACGATTGGGACTTCAGGAGTGGTTTTTGCGGCGACTGCAGCGCCGACAAAAGATCCGAAGGGCCGGCTGCACACGTTTTGCCACGCAGTGCCGGGTCTGTGGCATGTTATGGGCGTAACGCAAAGCGCAGGTTTGAGCTTGAACTGGCTGCGCGGAGCGTTTTTTGCCGGGCAGAGCTACGACGCGCTGAGCGACGGCGCGGAGAAAATTGCGCCGGGCTGCGATGGGTTGGAGTGGGCGCCGTATCTGCTTGGCGAACGCACGCCGCATCTCGACCCCGAGGTGCGAGCCGCGTTTGCGGGCATTGGTGTGCAGCATACAGGGGCGCATTTTGTGCGCGCGGTGCAGGAGGGCGTGGCCTACTCGCTGCAAGATACGTTCACGCTCTTTCACGAGTTGGGCATTCCGGTAACAGGCATTCGCCTGGGCGGCGGCGGAGCGCGTGGAAAGCTGTGGCAAAAGATTCAGGCCGGCATTTACGGCCAGGCCGTAGAGATTCTGGTGGCGGAAGAGGGCGGCGCGTTTGGCTGCGCACTGATGGCCGGGGTGGGCGCGGGGCACTGGAAGAATCTTGACGAGGCGTGTGGAGTGGCGATTAAAGTGGCGCAGAGAATTGAGCCTGAAGCCGCGGATTTGGTCGCCTACAAGGCCGGCTACGCGCGGTGGAGAAAACTGTATCCGGCGCTGCGCGGGTTGAGAAACTAGACGCTCACGGCTTCAGGGGTCGGCATTGTGAGGTCGGCGAAGGTGAATCCGTCGCGCGTGACCACTTCTCCTCTGTTGATCAAGATCGGCGCCGAGAACATCGGTCCCGCGTAGACGCAGGTGTGGAACTCGCCGCGCTCGCCGCAGGGATCGGCTTCTGGCGGAAGATCACGTAACAAATCCAAATCGAATTCGCGTCCGGCAAAAGTGGCGGGGATTTGCTTTGTGTCGACGCAGGAAAGGCGCGCGCGCAGGCCGCCGGCGATCATTTCGCGCGCCAGCTTGTCGGTCGGGATTTGCCATAGCGGAAACAGCGGCTCGAGGCCGGTTGGGGCGAGCTGCTTGATGCGATACGCCCGCACATCTTCAAGAAAGAGATCTCCGAAGGCGACGGCGTCGATTTTCTCTTGGACAGCTCGCGCGCACGTCTCTGCCATGCGCTGCTCATAGATTTCATTCGGACAAGGCCAGGGAAGCGGGACGATCCAGAGCGGGAGCCTGGCAGCCGCGGACTGGGCTTCAAGGACCGCGCGGCGAACGCCGTGCATGGCAACGCGGTCAAATTCCGAATTGAGCGTGGTGAGAAGGCCGCAGATTTCGATGGAGGGATCGCGGCGCAAGACGTGCAGGGTCCACGCACTATCTTTGCCGCTGCTCCAGGAGAGAAGAACGCGCTTCATAGGAACAGCTTATAGCTGTTAGCCCTTAGCTTCCAGCTTGGCCCGTGCGATGTTGAGGTCCACGCACCAAAGACAAAACAAAGCCAGAGCGGGGCACAATTCTCTCAGGATCATTTCGCGAAGAGCGAGAGGTCGATGCTGTCGGCCATTGCCTTATAGCCCGCGTCTTTCGGGTGCAAGTGATCGCCTGAGTCGTAAAGCGGATTAAAGTGAGTCGGATTCGCCGGGTCCTGTGTGGTCTTGTCGAAGTCGACCACGCCGTCGAATGTGCCGCTCGTGCGAATCCAATCGTTGACCGCCTCGCGGACCTGCTCGCCTTTATCGGAGTAGTAGCCCGCGCCACCGTACGGCGTGAGTGTTGCGCCGATGGCCTTGATGCCATGCTCGTGTGCGTCGTCGGCAATTTGCTTCAGCCCCATCTCCAACTGCGCAGCGGTGATGTCGTCATACGGAGTTGCAAGGTGCGCCAGCCGGCCGATGTCGTTGATGCTTTCAAGCACGATGACGTAGCGGACGCCGCTCTGTGAGAGCACGTCGCGATCGACGCGGGAGAGCGCGCTGGGGCCGGCCACTTCATTCAGCACACGATTGCCGCCGATGCCGACGTTGAGGACAGAAAGATTCTTCAGGTTGGGATCGGCATTGAGCCGCGCCGCCAGAAGGTCGGGCCAGCGAAGATTCGCATTGTGCGTGGAGAGAGCACCGTCGGTGATGGAGTCACCGAGCGTGACAATGGCTTGCGAGCCGTCGACAGCCTGCACGTCGATGCCGTCGAGAAAGTACCAGGAAGAAATCTTTGTCGCGTCAGGAAGATCCGTCGCGGTGGGCACATCGCCCTTGGCGATGAAGTTGTCCTGGTCGCCGAAGGAGTGGTAGGTCTCGGCGCGCATCACTTGAGACGGCAGATAGAAGCTGACGACGAGATCGGAGAGCGGCTGCACGGCGAAAGCAATGGGATCGGAGAACAGCTCGGCGCCGGGCGGAATGTTGACAGAGGTCGCTCCGCCGAAGGTGATGGCGTGATCGGTTCCGGGTTGAATCGCTGCGCTGCCGGCGCTCAGCGCCACATGGGCATCGCTGACGATCAGCGGATCGGTCCCATAAGCGTTGGTAAAGCGCACGCGAATTTGCGCGCCGCCGGCGGAGATGTGGACGATCTCGCGCAGCGTGGTGCCGCTGAGCGGACGGACGTTGAAGCCGCCGTCAGCCAGCATGGGAGCAGCGGCCCAGGTGCCCACCCACTGCGGATGCGGCGCCGTTTGCGCGCGAGATAAAGCAGGAATGGCGAAGACGAATGCGAAAAAAACAGCAAGGCGGCAGCAGCGATTCAACATGAGTCGGTTCTCCTCAGACGGCTGGATTGATTTGAGCGAACGATCAATTAGTGCAGGTCAATGTCGGCGGTAAGCGGAGTGTTCTCGCTGGAATCGCCGACGCGAATCACGAATTTTCCTGGATCGATGATCCACTTCTGCGCGGGCTCGTCCCAGAAGCTGAAGGAACGCGCGTCGAGGCTGATGGTCATGTTCTTCGTCTCGCCGGGACCGAGGCGGACTTTAGCGAAGCCCTTCAACTCGCGCTCGGGTCGGTCGGCCTGCGCGGACGGGTCAGAGACATAGAGCTGCGCCACTTCAGCGCCGGCCACGCTGCCAGTATTGGTGACGTCGAAGCTCACGTCGACCGTGGAACCCGGCTTGGCTGAAGCGGGGACCTTGAGATTCGCGAATTTGAACGTGGTGTAGCTGAGACCGAATCCAAAGGGAAAAAGCGGATGCTTGCCGGTGGTCGTCCAATAGCGGTAGCCAACCATCAGCTTGTCGCCATACTTGATGTGCTCGATGGTGTAGTCGAGCGGCTTGCCGTCGGCGCCGATGGTGTGCAGCGTGGTGTTGTCCTTGGGGTCGCCGTAGTACCACTTCGATGACGGATTTTCGTCCCAACTGCGGTCGAAGCTGATGGGCAGTTTGCCCTCGGGGTCGTGCTGACCGAAGAGAATCTGCGCGACGGCCGTGCCGCCTTCCTGGCCGGGATACCAGGTGTGGAGCAGAGCTGGAACTTTATCGAGCCAGCGGCTCGTATCCATGCCGCCGCCGCCGGTGAGCGTGACGATGGTGCGAGGATTTGCTGCGGCAACTTCCTGGATGAGCGCGTCCTGGCCCGGCGGCAGCGTGAAAGTGCGGTCTGCGCCCTCGTGTTCCGTCTTGGGATCAAAGCCAACGGAGACAATGACAACGTCAGCATCAGCGACTGCCTTCTTTTCGTCGGGCGAATCGGGCATGCCGGCGCTGTAGAAGACATGCGCGTTGGGACCGAGCAGGTTGGCGATGCCGGTGAGGATGCTGACCGGCTCAAATGCGTGAGCCTCTGATGAACCGCCGCCGCCGGTTTCCGCTGGATAAGCATCGGGGCCGATGATAGCGATGTTTTTGATCTTGGCCGGATCGAGCGGCAGGAGATTTCCCTCGTTCTTGAGGAGGGTAATGCTCTCAAGAGCGCCTTCAAGCGCAACGGCGCGATCGGCAACTGAATAGGTGGAGTCGGCGGGATCGAACTGCGGGCGATCCGTCCAGCCATAGCGCAGCTCGGTGCGGAAGATGCGCAGAAGATGCTCGTCGATGGTGGACTCTTTGACCTGGCCGTTCTGAACGGCGGGAATGAGGTTTTTCGCGTTCATGAATTTCGGGCTGGGCATTTCGAGATCGAGGCCGTTGTTGACTGCGGCAACGCCGTCGTAGGTCGCGTCCCAATCGGACATGAGAACGCCCTGGAAACCCCATTCGCCCTTGAGCAATTTGACATTGAGGAAATCGTTCTGCGTGGCGTGAACGCCGTTGACCAGGTTGTAGGAGTCCATCACCGCGTCAACGTGGGCCTTGGTGACAGCCGCTTCAAACGCGGGCAGATAGATTTCGCGCATCGTGCGCTCGTCGATATCTACGCTGGCGTTGTGGCGATTGAACTCCTGATCGTTAAGCGCGAAATGCTTGACGGTAGCGGCGACACCCTCGGATTGCACGCCTTCAATGAAGGGGACCACGAGGGTAGCGTTCAGGAAGGGATCTTCTGAAAGGTATTCGAAGTTGCGCCCGCTGAGGGGCGAGCGAGCGATGTTGACGCCGGGTCCGAGCAGGAAGTTGACGCTGCGTGCGCGAGCGTCACGGCCAAGGCTTTCGCCGATCTTGCGCGCAAGCTCTGGATCCCAGCTCGCGGCTAGCGCGACGCCGCCTGCATAGGCCGTCGTCGGTCCCCAGGTGCGTACGCCGAGAGAGGCATCAGACATTTTGAAGCGCGGCAGATTGATGACGGGCATGGGGCGCGTGAACATGTTGTCGACGCCGCCAAGCAGCTCGATCTTCTGCTCCAGCGTGAGCTTCGAGATCATCGAGTGAGCCTGGGCTTCGATGGCGGGCGAATCGGGCGCCGGCGTCTGGGCGGAAACTGCGAGGCTGGCTGCAAGGAAGATTGTGGAGGCGAAAGAGAAAGACGAGAAATGAGGGTACAACCGATGAGATTTCATACCGCGCCCACGTTAGCGCATTGGGCCGCCGGATGTACAGGGCATCGCGAGGGCGTTTTCGGCAGATTCCCATCCGAAACTCTCTAAATGAGGCTCTTTAGAGTGACCAATGGGCAGCGAGGTGAATCTAACCGACTGTGGGAGGTTTCGGACCCATGCAGACTCCCCGCGCAATTGGCCTCTTTTTGATGAGCATAGCCCTCGCGGCAGGGCTATGCGGTCAGGCCCGCGCGCAAGCTGCTCTGTTTATGGAAGATGCGGACGGCTTCTCTCGTTCGCTGGATCCTACAGGCCACGAGGCCATCTACTTTGCGCGGATTTGCGCCGAGTCTCCCACGCAGTTGCGCCGTTGCCACCCAGGTGAATCGGGTGTGGTGATCTCCCGCTACAAAGGAATCGCAGGCTACGACTGGCTGGCCATGCCCCTGATTCCCTATCTCTACTCGGTTGATCACGCTTCCCAGGTCCCCGCGCAGGTGAATCATGAATCGGTGCACGAGATGCGTAGCCGGTACCATGAAACGCACCTGATGAGCCTGGGCGAAGACGTGCCGGAGGGTACCCGCGTCCAGAGAGGATGGAACCAGTTGGTGGGTGCGGCTTATGAGCGGCGCATCTACGCATTCCGGTTTGAAACCACCGAGGCGCAGGACGACGCGTTCATCGAGTGGATGAACGGCGGCGCGAACCGCACCCATTTCAATATCCTGTTTGGAAACTGCGCCGACTTTGCGAACCAGGTTCTGAATATCTATTTCCCGCACACGTTCCGGCGGCACATCCTTCCCGATGCGGGGATCGTAACGCCCCGGCAGGTGGCGTACGAACTGGTGCGCTACGCACGCAAGCACCCGGAGATTGATTTAACGGTCTTGGAGATTCCGCAGATTCCTGGCTACCGGCGTCCAAGCCGACCCGGTAAGAGCGTGGCTGGGTCGCTCACCGTGAGTGGTTATGTGCTCCCGATTGCTGCCCTCAATCCGATCGTTGCCGCAGGACTAGTCGGCGATTATCTGGCCTGGGGACGGTATCCCCTTCCGCTGAAGGAGGCGCAGACCCTGAAGCCGGAAGACATGGCTCCCCTGAAAAATTCCACAAGTATGGCTCAACCTCCGCCGCAACCCGTTGAGGCGGACGGTGTCATCTCTTTTAGGGGAAGTGGATTGAGCCTCCCCGACATTCAGTGAAGGCCTGAATTCCCCAGCACCGGGAGGTCGATGCTGCGATGGGGGTTTTCCCGCGCATGATTCATTGCGCTGGCAGGATCTGCGCGCTGCCACAAGCGTGTCCATCCTCGCGGGTTCTGCCGACCCGAACCTTGCCAAAAAGACGGCAGGCAGCGAGGCCCTTGAGGCCAACGCCGCGGGGCAAGCGCGCCGCTAGTTTGTCCGGCTACCGCAAGTGGCCGATGGCGGTTCCCTAGCAAAATCAGGAATTTGCATTGTGACTCGAATCACAGGGTGGGGTGAATAATGTCACTGCCTCTCTCTGTCTGCGAAGCGCACACTCAGAGTCCAATGAGCGAGATACCAATGGACCCCGGGGGTGAAGCGTGAGTTTCGATCAAGGACTGAAAACGATTGTGGTGGCGACGGACCTCGACGGCCAGGCCGAGGGGGCGCTGGAATACGCGCGCAAACTGGCCACGAATTACGGCGCGCGCATCGTTCTGGCGCATGGGCTTGACCCAATGGAATACGCGGCGGTGGACGGGCTGCCGGGAAGCGTGGCGAGCCACCTGACCGCGGAGGCGCGCAAGGTTCTGGACCAGATGGCAGGCGACCTGCTGCGCGAAGGAATTCATAGCCACTCCGAAGTGCGACAGGGGACCGTGGCCGAGATGCTGGTGGATGTGGCGCGGCAGTACGAGGCCGGGCTGATTGTGATTGGAACCAAAGGGATGGAGGGCGCCGGTCCCGTCGTGGTTGGCGCCATCGCGGAACTACTGGTAAGGCTGGCGCCGTGTCCGGTGCTGGCTGTGGCTGCGGATTGGAATGCGGGCCCGCACCGGCCGGCCCCCGGTGGGCCGGTGTTGCTGGCCGTGGAACGCAACGAAGCATCCGCTGCAGCAGCGGCCACGGCATACTCGCTGGCCGTCACTTTTCAACGGCCATTGCTGTTGCTGCATGTGCGCACCGCCGCTGAAATCAGAGCGGGCAAGGATCCCTGCGCTGCCATTCCCGCGGACTTTGGCCTCAAGCTTCCGCCGCGTCCCCACCATGCGCAAAATGGGGGCTCAGGCTGGCTGCTCAATGAGGCTCCTGTGCATTGCATCGTGAAGGACGGCGACCCTGGAGAGGCCATTCAGGAAGCGATTGCCGAATGTCACCCGTGCATTCTTGTAGCCGGAGTAAAGCGCGTGAGCGGGAGCCGGGGACCCCACGGAACGGCCTTTGCTTTGCTCTCCGCTTCGCGTGTGCCGGTGCTTTGCGTTCCGCCCGAAGGGGCGCGCGCAGAAGTGGAGCAACTGGTTGCGCTTCCGGTGGGAGCGCTGTAGCAGGCAGCCCGGGACCTTCCCGGTGGCGCGTTGCGCCGATTGCCTGATGGGCATCGATCGACAGTGATCGGTCGATAGGAAAATGGGCGGGTGAAAGGAGAAACCGCACCGTTTGTCCGGCCAAAATTGTGAACAAATACGAAGAGTCATGGGCCATGCGCGACACCGCGCAGGAGGTGTTCTGCATGCGGTGAGTTGCCGGGGAATGGTAGCCGTGCCGAAGCTGCAACATGAGAGCTTTGAAGCGGAAAAACAGGGCGAGGAAATGGTCAGCAATCAGTCCGATACGCGATTCGAGCGCCTGGCCGCTGCGGCGGCGCATCCGCTCGCAGAGCTGTTGGAGTGCCCGCAGGATGCCGGGAGCCTGCTAAGCGGGGAGACGCGGTGCGTCGAATTCGAGGCCGGCCAGGTGGTCTTTCGCCAGCACGAGCCCTGCAAGGGGCTGTACGTCGTGGTTTCGGGCGATTTTGTACGCAAGGCCGAGCGCTTTGAAATGCGCGTGACGTTGGGGTCAGCGCGCCCGGGGGACCTGTTGGAGCTGGCCGCCGTGCTGGGAGACCGGCATCATACCTACACTCTGAGTGCGGTTGGATCGGGATCGATGCTGCTGATGCCAATCGAAGCCCTGCATCGCGCTTTTGAAGGCTATCCACCGCTGCGGATGCGGCTTCTGGAAGAGCTGGCGCGCGAAGTTTCGCGAGCCTACATCACATGCTGCCTGACACGCGTAACGCCCGTCCGCCGGCATAGCAACGGCGCGGCGCCGGCATAGGGCAATCGCCGCGCCGGAAGCCGAGTCTCCAACGGAACCGGACCGTCGGCAGCATTCGGCGTCCCGAATAGTGATTTGCGCTATACTCTGGGTAGCTTCTCGCGCCCAACGGTACAGGTATGGCCACGCTCCACTCTCATCACGCTCCCGAAGATTGCCTGAATTGCGAGCATCGCCATCTGCGGATGTTCTGCAATCTCACGCCCGAGGCGCTGGCCGATTACGACCAGATCGGCATCATGATGAGCCACGCTCGCGGGGCCAAGCTCTTCTCAGAGGGCGATCCGGCGCGCAATGTCTTTGTCATCTGCTTTGGGCAGGTTAAGGTCTCCTCCACCTCGCGCGACGGCAAGACGATGATTCTGAAGATCGCCGGCCCGGGCGATGTGATGGGGTTGAGCGCAGTGCTGGCCAACGTGCCGCACGAAGTGACAGCCGAAGCCATCGAGCCCTGCCAGGTAAAGACCGTCAGGAAGCAGGAGTTTGTCGAGTTTCTGGGCCGGCACGGCATTGCATCCATGCACGCGGCGCAGTCGCTCAGCGGCGAATACCTGACTGTGTTTCACGACGCCAAGCGGCTGGCGCTTTCCGGCTCAGCTGCGGGACGCCTTGCGCGGCTGCTTCTGGACTGGGGACGCGCATCGGCCAACGGCAAACCGGAGATTCGCTTCACCATGGCGCTGACGCACGAGGAGATCGCCAACATGGCGGGCACCTCGCGCGAAACCGTGACCAGGCTGCTGAATCAGTTCCGGCGCGACCAGTGGATCACGATCAAAGGCACCAGCCTGACGATCGTGAAGCCCGATCAGCTCGAGCGGCTGACGGCGTAGTAGCTGGCTCCTCTACTCATTGGTCCTTGTTAAGGCAGCGCTTTGAAAAGACACGCTATGACGATTCCCTTCGAAAAAATCAGCGCCCGCCTGCTGGCCAATCCCGAAGTGCGAAGAGAGTATGAGGCCCTGGCCCTGGAATTCGAAATCCCAGCCGCCCCTCCTCAAGCTGCTCGTTCTTTTCGTACGATGGGCAGCTCGAGTTCTATCCGGTCGTGCACGACCGTCGGTGCAATGCGTCCGCGAAAGCCGCGCTCCAAGCGAACCAAGCCATAATTGGCCATAGTCTTCAGCGTGCGCGAAAGATTCGGCTTTTTGCGCCCTGTGAGTTTCGACAATTCTTCAAGAGAGCCAGGCGCCTTCTCCGCAATCAGGCGCAGTAGATCGCGATTTCCGGCTGAAAGCACTCTGGCAAACGATTCCGTAGACGGAAACCAGACGCGCGGATCGCTGGGCGCGAGCTTGCGCTGCCCACGCGCGATGGCGAGGGTCATGGCCTTCATTTCGCTGTAACTGGCGATTCCAACTCTCAACGTCTTCATGGCAGAACCCCCTTCTCTTTCAGCATTGCATCCACGTCGGCCCAGAAATCGGCAAGCAACGTTGCGCTATCGCGATACTCATAAGGGCGCACCGCGCGAATGCGGTGACGATGATCCTGTGGCTCACCACGCTTTTTCCTTCCGACAGGGTGTGCATTATCAAATCCCACGAGCCGCTCGCCATTGCGTCCATGGAGCGTAAGCGAGTAATCCAGTCCGTGCGGCTTCTCCGGCGTTGCCGGAACCCGATTGACCACAAAGCGAACCCAATGCCCCGCATCGGGATCGACGACGAGCGTAAGACCATCCAGGTCAAGCAACGTGTCGAGAGCGGGATCGTGCTTCCGCATGCCGCTTTAATGTTATCAGATCGTCATAACAGTTGCAACCGTTCTATCGGCTCGGGCCGGAGGCGGCCATTAGCCCTGAAGCCGCTTTGTTACTGTTGAGCCATGACCCAAGTCGCCGCCGAATCTTCGAACACCGCACTCGATCTCGAATCCCTCGTCGCTGACGTTGTCGCCCAGGCCGTGAAAGCGGGCGCAAGCGATGCCGAGGCGACGGCTCGCGAAGGCGACGAGTTCAGCGTGAACGTGCGCATGGGCGAGGTGGAAACGCTGAAGGAATCGGGCTCGCGCGGGCTGGGCCTGCGCGTATTTCTGGGCAGGCGGTCTGGCTCGGCTTCGACAAGCGATTTGACTGCGGAGGGAATCCGGCAGCTTGTCGATGGAGCGCTGGCATTGGCGAAAGTCACCGAAGAGGATCCGTTCGCTGGTTTGCCGGAGTCGGGTGAATTTGGCAAGCTGGATGGCGATCTGCACCTTTACTTCGACGATGTGTACTCGCTCGAAGGGGCGGAGCGCATCGAGTGGGCGCGGCGGGCCGAGGCCGCGGCGATGGCTGCCGACAAGCGCATCACGAACTCCGATGGGGGCAGCTTCGATGTGTCGACGGGGCAAAAGGCGATGGCCAACTCGCGCGGATTTGTGGGCAGCTATCGCACCAGCTATGCGGGCGTCGCCGCAGCTCCACTGGCGACGGATGCGAACGGCAAAATGCAGCGCGATGGCTGGTGGTCGGGCGCGCGGCGGCTCAAGCTTCTTGAATCGCCTGAAGCCGTGGGGGCCGAGGCGGCAAGGCGCACACTGCGCCGGCTGGGAGCGCGGCGCGTGCCTACACAGCGCGTTCCGATTGTCTTTGCTCCCGAGACGGCCCGGTCGCTCGTCGGCTCAATCTTCGAGGCTGCTTCCGGCGATTCGATCTGGCGCAGCGCGTCGTTTCTCGCTGGAAAGCTCGGCGAGACGATCGGCGCTGCGAACGTGACCATCGTGGACGACAACACGATGCTGCTCCCCAGCGGCGTGGGAGGGTTCGGGACTTCGCCCTTCGATGACGAAGGCCTGGCTTCGCAGCGCACCGTTGTCGTCGAGAACGGCATACTGCGCAATTACCTGCTCAACACCTACACTGCGCGCAAGCTGGGCATGAAGTCCACCCACAACGCCGCACGTGGATTGGCGGGCGCGCCGGGGATCGGTTGCGGCAATCTCTTCCTTGAGCCGGGAACGCTTAGTCCCGAAGAAATCATCGCGCAAATTCCGGCGGGACTCTACGTAACTGGGCTGATGGGATTCGGCACGAATCTTGTCACCGGCGACTACTCGCGCGGCGCGACGGGACTGTGGATTGAGAACGGCCAGCTAACTTATGCCGTGGAAGAAGTAACCATCGCCGGAAATCTTGCGGAGATGCTTCGCAATGTGACGGCGATCGGAAGCGACCTGATCTTTCGCGGATCGGTGGCGTCGCCCACGCTGCGCATCGACGGAATGACCATCGCAGGAGCATGACGATCGCGTCCGCTGAACACCGGCGCGGGGGATTCGCGCTTACGCGGAGCGCAGCGTGAAAAGCGCAATCTCCGGCGGGCAGTCGAAACGAAAGGGCACGCCGACAGTGCCGAGACCGCGATTGACGTAGAGTTGCAGATTCCCGAACCGGAACCAGCCCTCGACATACTTGTGCCCTAATGGGGGAAGAATGAGCGGGCCGACGAGCGGCATGCGCACCTGGCCACCGTGCGTGTGGCCGGAGAGCATGAGCGATGGCGCCTGGCCGACCGGCACAATCAGGAGATCGTCAACGTAGTCGGGGGCGTGGCAAAGGAGCACGATAGGCTCATGCGGCGCATTGCGTATCGATGGCGGCATCGCCTTTTCGGGATCGGGCTGGCCTACGACCGGATCGTCCACTCCGGCAAGCCAGAATCGGGCGCCGGCGCGCTCAATGGGCACATACGCGTTGTCGAGCACGGTGATGGCGTTTGCGCTAAGCGCCTCGGTGACGAGTTCACGGCTGATCATCACGTCGTGATTGCCGAGAATGGCATAGCGATGAGCACACTCAAGCTGATTGAGCAGGTTCGCGCATTGCCACGCCGAGGAGATTGAGAATTTTTTCGAAATGAGCCCGTTGGTCACAAAATCGCCCGTGAGAAAAACTGCGTCGGGCTTCATGCCGTTGATGTGATGGACCGCGTCGCGGACGAAGAACGGCTCTGTGTATTCGTCCAAGTGGATATCACTGAGCTGTGCGATGCGGAAACCGTCAAAGGCTGAATGCAGGCCGGGAAGAAAAACGTCGTAGTGCGTCGTCTCGATCCAGTGGCGCTCGATTTCGCCACCATAGAGCGCCAGACCAGCGGAGGCACACGCGCTTGTAACCAGAAAGCGGCGGCGCGTAATGTTTAATTTGGGTGTGCGATTCGACAATACTCTATTTTATCGTGTCAGTTTTCGTTCCTGATTTGGAGTGCGTTCGTCCCGCGAAGCGGCTCTGGGGCAAAGCGCCGTCGACAGGCGCCGCCTGAATGATGCAGTTGCGCCCCGAGGATTTGGCTGCATAAAGCGCGCCGTCGACCTCACACAAAACTTCTTCGAGTGGACGGACGTCGCTTGGATAGCTGGTAAACACGCCTAAACTCATTGTGATTGGAATGGAACCCTGCGAGGTGCGGACAGCAGAACCATCAATTGCCTTGCGAATCTCCTCGGCCCGATTCATCACCGTATCAGAGCCGCAGTTGTTAAGAACCACGAGGAACTCCTCGCCGCCGTATCGCCCGACAAAGTCATAGGAGCGCACCGATTCGAGCAACCGCCGCCCAACCTCGCGGAGCACTTCGTCGCCGGCGACGTGCCCGTGCGTGTCATTCACCAATTTGAAATGGTCAAGGTCGCCGAGCACGATGCTTATGGGATTTTTATTGCGGCATTTGCGATTCAACTCGCCAGTTAACAGTTCGAGGATCGTCCCGCGATTGAGCAGTGCGGTCAGTGAATCGTGCGTAGCTTTGTACCGCATATCCTCGCGCGCTTCGAGCAGGTTGTCTTCCAGCTCGAGAATTCGCAGTCCTGTATGTATACGGGCTTTGAGCTCCCCGGGGTCGAAGGGCTTGATCAGGTAATCGTCGGCGCCGGACTCGAGGCCTTCGATAATATCCTCCTTTGAAGATTTTGAAGTGAGTAGCACGAGGTAGACATGACGCTGACTGCGCTTTCGGCGTACCGTTCGACAAACGGCCGGTCCGTCCAGTTGCGGCATAACCCAATCGAGCAGCGCCAGGCGCGGCCCACTGGGATCGCACAACGCTTCGGCCGCCTTGCGGCCATCGCTTACAGCCGTGACTTCGTAACCCGCGCGCTCGAGTGTTTTCTCGAGAATGCGAAGTGAAACCGCTTCATCATCAGCGATCAGTATCTTCATGGATTTCGATCCGCAATAAACGATTCAACTGCAGCAAGTAAGCCTGCTTCCTCGCGGTCGAACTTCGACAGGGCCTTCTGCACCTGCTGCGCGTCGCCTGCACGCGCAGCGAGCTCGATGCCGGCGGCGAGCTGGCACGGAAGTTTGATCGCCAGGTTAGCCAACATTCCCTTGAGTGTGTGTGCGACCTCTTCAACCTGTTTCAGATTGCCTGCATCGACCGCGGCATGCAATGCATCCCGCAGCCGCGGAAAATCGTTCTGGAATAGAGTCAACAACTCCACTAACAGTTCGCGGTCATGATCGACGCGAGCTTCCAGCTCCGTCATATCGACATAATGCTCCAACGCTTTATCGTTCAGGTCCATGGTGGCCCCCACTTCATTCGCGGTCAAGGCTTAACCTGACCAGAAGCAGATTGCGCGTCATCCCGCCCCGAAACATAGGTCTGAAGAAGCGCGTCCAGTTCCTCAGGGCGAATTGGCTTGGGGAGGTAGCCGTCCATCCCCGCCGCCAAACACCGTTCCTGGTCGCCTTTCACGGCATACGCAGTGAGAGCCACGATGGGCTGGTGCGAGCCGGTTTCTTTCTCGCGTAAACGAATCAGCGAAGTGGCCGCAATCCCGTCGAGAATCGGCATCTGAACATCCATCAGCACGAGGTCAAAGTTGGAGCGCTCAAGCAGCTGAACCGCTTCCTGGCCGTTGTTCACGACCGTTACACGATGTCCACGCTTCTCAAGCAGGCGCATTGCCAGGCGCTGGTTGACTATGTTGTCCTCGGCGACTAACACGTCCAAGGCGGCCCGATGCAGAGCGGTACGCCGCTCCGCTCCGGCTGCTCCGCGAACCTGTACCTTCCGTCGATCCAGTGCGCGAACAATTGCTTCACGTAATTCGTTCTGGCGAACCGGCTTGGTGAGCGATGCTGAAAGACCAAGTTGCTGGCATCGCGCCAAATCTCCGCGACGGCCAGCGGAACTCAACATCATAATCGTGGCTGTGGCAGAGTGTGGCGTGCTTCGAATCTTCTCTATGAGGCCGAAGCCATCCATGTTAGGCATGTGCATATCGGTCAGTATCAACCGAAACGGATTGCCCGACGCCTGCGCCGAGTTGATTTCGGCGAGCGCGTCCTCACCACTTTTGACGCAGATAACCTTCATGCCCCATCGGGTCAGCAACCGATCAAGGATGCGCCGATTCGTCTGATTGTCGTCCACCACCAGCACCAGAGCGCCACTTAGTATGCCGTCAGGCAAGCCTGCCGCTGGCCGCGCCACCGCAACGCCGCCTTCGCCCACCTTCATGGTGAAGTGAAATTCACTGCCCTTGCCGGGTTCACTCTTCACCCAGATTTTTCCGCCCATCATGGCAACAAGTCGCGACGTGATGGTGAGGCCAAGTCCGGTTCCGCCGAACTCGCGAGTGGTGGACGCGTCAGCTTGAGTGAAGGCATCGAAAATCGCCGACTGCTTGTCTTCAGGAATTCCGATGCCCGTGTCGGCAACGTTGAAATGGAGAACGCAGGTTCCGTTCTCGACAAGTTCAACTTCCGCCGAAAGGGCCACCTGGCCTTCCGCGGTGAATTTGATGGCGTTGCCTACGAGATTAAACAGGATTTGGCGCAGTCTCGTGGGATCGCCCCGAATGATTGTGGGCACGTCCGGAGCGATGTCGCAGAGTAACTCCAGGTCCTTCTCTTCGGCGCGAAGAACGAGTGTCCGCAATGTCGTTTCGATGCACTCTCTGGCATCGAATTCAATTGACTCCAGGTCGATTTTTCCGGCTTCGATTTTGGAAAAATCGAGAATATCGTTGATCACATTCAGCAGCGAGTCGGCCGAGAGTTTTACGGTTTCAAGGTAGTCGCGCTGCTCGGGAGTTAGATCGGTGTCGAGCGCCAGATCGGTCATGCCGATAACGCCGTTGAGCGGAGTACGGATTTCATGACTCATGTTGGCGAGAAATTCGCTCTTCGCCCGGCTTGCAGCCTCAGCCTGAATACGCGCTTTCAACGTCTCGGCTTCGCTCTTTTTTTGTGCCGTGATATCGCGGCCGATGCCGATAATTCCGGTGACCTTTCCATCGTGATCGACAAATGGCACTTTTGTCGTCAGCAGCCACCGTTCATTCCCATCTTTATCTTCCGCGCGCTCCGCCTGGCTTACCAGCTGCTCACCGGTGCGTATCACCGTCTGCTCGTCGCTGCGAAAGCCGCTGGCCAATTCTTCAGGGTAGAAGGAAGAATCGTCCAGCCCGAGCAACTTTCCCTCAGGCGAGCCGGTCATGTACTTCCGGATCGCCCGATTGGCCAGCGCGAAGCGGCTTTGTGTGTCCTTGATGTAAATCAGGTCAGGCAGGCTATCGATGACCATGCGCAGCATATGGAGTTCGGTGTCGATTTGAAGATGGTTGCCGTCTGCGCTCGAACCCGGTTCGACGTTCGTCTGACGCGCGGATTCTTCCTCACTCTGCATCGGAGCAGCGCCTCCACCGTTTCGTCCCTGGCCTAAGCACGAAAATGGTGAATTTCCCGCAATTTCCTTATGCGCAAATCGTAGCAGCAAATCATCCGGATGGAACTAAACAGATCCGGGACTTACCGAAGGTATCTCTAGGGTTACCTATTGAAATGTCGGCGAGTGTGATCCGCGTCACCTTGCCAACGGAATGGCCATTACTTTCGTACAGATCCGGGAAAGATGGGCCGGTCAGCCTGCAGAGTTCCGCTCCTGCATGATTCCGAAGTGCGGCGTCAGGCAGGGACGGCGCTGAAGTAATCGGCTACTTCGCGCCAGTTGTTCACGCGGACAAAACCGGTTGCTGTGAGATTGTGCGGCGCGGTGTAGAGCAGTCCCTGGCCTTCGAAGCGAGTGAGATTCCTGGGCTGGTCGTCAATGAGATAGTCGGCGCGGAGAATGCTCTTGTTGCCGCAGAAGACGTAATGCGTGGGCGGGATGAAGGAAAAGTGGCGCTGCAGCCATCGGTACTTGGGACCAAGGGAGTTGGGAACGGCCATGGCCTGCGTAGCGATGAAGATTTCAAAACGCGAGGAGAGCTCCTTGAGCACCGGCTGCGCATCGGGAATCACTTCCAGCACCTCGAAAAAGTCTTCAGCGTCAAGAAAGGCGCGGAGTTCCGTCTGGCGGTCCAGCGGCGTGATCTCCCACAGGCCTTTGCCGGCAAGGTCGTCTGTCGTGAGAGCTTCGTCGAAGGCCTGGTTGTAGCGGCGAAGATGCTCGGCGAGCGTGTCAGCCATCACCTCGTCCATATCGACACAAATGCGCTGCACGGATGCGTTCCTCAGAAGGGTTCTTTCAAGAAAAGGGTAGCAGGCGCGAAGCGGTGTGGAGCGGCTGAGGCAACCTGAGGGAAAAATGCTGCAGTGCAAATGCGTTAGGCGCCTGCCTCGCGGGGCTTGCGTGGAGCGCGGCCGGCGCCGGGGATCAATTCAGGTTGCGGCGCTTTGGGAGCGGCGACGATTGCCGGGTCCCAGTAGAGAAGGCGGCTGCAACTGTCGCAGGTGAGCAGCTCACCCTCGCGAAGCTGGTTCCAGACTTGGGGGCGCACGCCCATACTGCAGCCGGTACATTGCTGGTTCTCGGCGCGTGCAATGCCGGTACCGCGTCCTTTGGCGACGCGGTCGAACTGCGCAAGCCATTCGGCATCAATTGCCGGGCGGACGGCATCGCGTTCGCTGTCCAGGGCGGCCAATCTGGGCGGCAGCTTCCTGCCGGCGCGCGGCCACGCTGGCGCGAACAGACTCCACCTCGGCGGCAAGCTGTTCCACCTGGGCGCGGGCCTGGGATAACGCGGCTTCGTGCGCCTCGGTCCGCTCCAGACTGGTGTATTCCTCGCTCTCCAGGCGGTCGGCTTCCGCCGTCGAAAACTGAATCTCGTGCTCGATGGCGGCGGCCTGCTCGGGCGTCGTAACTGAGTCGAGCTGAACCCGGAAACGCGCGGCCTTCTTGCGATGCGAATCGATGTCGCGCTCCAGCCGGGTGCGGAGCGTGTCCTCGCGGCCGAGCGCAGCCGAGAGATCGGCGGATTGGCGCTGAGCGGTGGAGAGCGCAGTCTCGGCCTGAGCGATCTCAGAAGGCAGAGCGCGCATCTCTTGATTCAGGCGGGCCCGGTTGAGTTCGATCGATTGGAGCTTTACGAGGTTTTCAATCAGAGCTTGCATCCGTGATAAGAAGTCTACGGCATTTGACCATAAGGAACAAAAGAGCGGAAACGCGGTGAGATAGAGACTAAGGGACCAAGGGGAATACAAAGAGCGAGGACGCCGAAGCGGTTTCAGCCGGCAGCGTCGTCAAACCGATCAGGGGAGTAACCTCCGCGTTCAAAAGGGAGCCTGCGAAAATGAGCGGGCAAAGGTGGGCTGTGGCAAAAGGGCAAGGGCAAGCGGGAAAACGCCATAAGCATGGATGGCTGAAGTGGGTCGCCGGTGCGGTCCTGCTTGCGCTTGTCGTGCTTGGCATCGTGATCACAGTAGCGATCCGCAGGGCCGAACCGATGCTGCGCGCCGCCATCGTTGAGAAACTCGAAGAGCATTTCCACGCCCACGTGGAGTTGGACAGTTTTCGGGTCTCGCTCAGGAACGGGGTATGGGCCGAGGGCAAGGGCTTACGCATCTGGCCGCCGGCAAACATCGCGGGCGTGGACGTTCCGGACTCGAATGGAGCGTTCGAGGCCAAGCCACTCATTCAGTTGGATGACTTCCGGTTTCATGCCCCGCTGCATTACAAGCCAGGCGAACCGATCAGGGTTTCGGTCGTGCGCTTAACCGGCCTGGTTTTGGATATACCGGCCAAGCCTCACTTCAAACAGGCGGAAACGGAATCGCTCGCCACTCCGATCGACAAGAGCCACAGTTCGATGTTGCGCTTCGTGGTGGACGGCATCGACTGCAAAAACGCGCATTTGACGATCGAAACCAGCAAGCCGGGAAAACTCCCGCTGGAGTTCGACATCGCCCACGTGAAGCTGAGCCACGTGAGCCTGAACAATTCGATGCACTTCGAAGCGCAACTGACCAACCCACGGCCAGCAGGCACGATCGTTACTTCGGGCAGCTTCGGCCCGTGGGCGGTCGACGACCCGGGAGAGACTCCGATCGCCGGCAGCTACAACTTTGAAAACGCGGACCTTGGCGTCTTCAAGGGGATTGCGGGAATTCTGAATTCAACCGGCAATTATCTGGGGGTTCTGCGAAATCTTGAAGTGGATGGTCAGACGCAAACGCCGGACTTCAGGCTGACGCACTATGGCGCGCCAATGCCGCTGGAGACAACATTCCACGCAACGGTGGATGGGACAAATGGGGACACATGGCTGCATCCGGTGCGCGCCACGCTGGGGCAGTCGCATTTCACTGCCGAAGGAGAGGTAGTTGGTGTCCCTCCGCAAACACTACCTAACGGAATCATGAAGCCGGGCGGGCACAGGATCGCTCTCAACGTGACCATTGACCATCAACGAATGGAGGATTTTTTGCGGCTGACGAGCAAGGGCGGGGCGCCGGTCGTCACTGGCGAATTGACTGTAAAGACGGCGCTTGAGATTCCGCCGGGAGCCGAAGCAGTCGCTGGAAAAATGAAACTGAACGGAAGATTCCTGCTGGAGGACGCGGCGTTCACAAGCACCAAGGTTCAGAACGACGTGGGCGCGCTGAGCATGCGTGGGCAGGGCGACCCGAAGGACGCGAAGAATGCCGGCGACCAGGTGCGATCGGCGATCGAGAGCAATTTCAAGATGGCCGATGGGGTCATTACGCTTCCCAATCTCAAGTACACCGTGCCTGGAGCGCAGATCGATTTGAGGGGTACGTACGGACTCGACGGCGGAACGCTGAATTTTACGGGCACGGCCCGAACCGAGGCCACAGTTTCAAAGATGGTGGGCGGCTGGAAGGGATTCCTGCTGAAGCCGGCGGACAAACTCTTCAAGAAAAACGGGTCGGGGACCGAGGTTCCCATTCATGTTGATGGCACCGAGCAGGATCCGCATTTTGGGGTCGATTTCAAGAAAATCGGACACACTTCACCGCAAAGCTCGGGGCAAAACTAATAAGGCGGTCACCGATCAGGACAGTTACGGCGATCATCCGAGCGACGCTACCAGCCGGTTCATTTCTTCCTCTTGCTGTTCGATTGACTCCACCAGTTTGAACTGCGTGCGGCAGCGGTCAAGGTTGTGCCCCTCGCGATGGACTTTGAAGTAGGTGTCCCCAGCCAGATAGTCGGCGAGAAAACGAATCCCGATTTCGAATGTGATGAGCTTGCCGGAGAAGGCGAGAAGTTTTCTTTCCGCGGACGTGAGGAATGCGCCGGCCGTTTCAAGGTAGCCGCGAACGAGAGCCTCGAACATAGGGAACTGCATCGTCACCAGCGACAAGATCCTGCTCGTCCTCTTTCGCCGGGCTCGTCGTCGTGCGCACCATATCGCCAAAGTCGTAAAGCGCCAGGCCAGGCATCACGGTGTCGAGATCGATGACGCAAACGGCTTCACCTGTTTTGTCGTCGAGCAAAACATTATTGAACTTGGTGTCATTGTGCGTGGTGCGCTCGGGAAGATTGGCGTCGAGAAGAATCCCGGTCATTGCCTGGCGTGAGCGCGCAAACTCGATTTCCGGTCTGGCCAGTGCCGCGCGGCCTGCAGCGTCGGTGGCAATCGCCTGCTCCAGCGCATCGAAGCGTTTGGGTGTGTTATGAAAGTCAGGAATCGTTTCGTGCAGGCGCGGCGGCGGAAGGCTGGCAAGCTGCCGCTGGAAGTGGCCGAATGCGCGCGCCGCCTGAAACGCCTGATCGGTTGATGTCGCGGTTTCGTAAGTCCGCGCGTTCTCAATCAAACGATAAGCGCGCCACGTCTCTCCCTGCGCATCGACATGCCAGTTGCAGCCATCTCGCGCGGGAACAAGCTGAAGTGCGTGTCGCGCGCCGTCCGGTTGGCCTGCTTCTTCGATGGCAAGATGCGCCGTCACGCGCTCGATATTCTGCATGACGGCGACAGGATCGTGGAAAACGTGCCGGTTGATGTGCTGCAAAATGTAGCGGGCCGGCGCACCCGGCGCCTCGCACGTAACAAGAAATGTGTCATTGATGTGGCCGCCGCCGTGCGGCGCCAGGCCCAAAACCGCGCCGCGAAATTCAAAGTGAGTCGCCGCAGCTTGAGCGTCGGCTAGCGAACTCATGACTGAGGACTTTCAGGCCAAAGTTTTTCAGGATAGCTTCCTTCCGCAACGAGGCGCCGGATGCTCTCAACCACGCGTGGGCGGTCTTCGCGGTAGGTGACGCCGAACCAGGAATCGCGCGAGCGCAGCACTTTGACGCGCGCTTCGCCGGAGCGAATCAGCTCGCCTACAGTGTTCGGAATGTAGCACTCCGATTTCAAGTCGCCGCCGTTGGCCTCAAGGAACTTTTCAAAACGCTCGCGCAGTTGATCGAAGATTCGCGGGGTGAATCCCCACATGTTCATTGAGACCGGCTCGTCGCCTGTGAATTTCGTCACGGTTCCTGCGGCATCGGTGTTGCGTGCGCCGTTTCCGTCGCGTTCCACCTTCGTGAGCTCGACGATGTTCTTGAGATAGCCGTCATCGGAAACCTGGCAAACGCCGCGCGCAACGGAGCCGAAGTCCGAAAGCGTCTTACGCAGGATAAAGCCGACCATTGAATAGTCGGGTGAGCCGGACGTCAGGTGCCCGGCCAGCGAGCGGTAGCCATCGGCGCCGTAGAAATCGTCGGCGTTGATCGCGGCGAATGGCTCGTGGATCGCGTCTGCGCAGATCAGGATTGCCTGCGTGGTGCCCCACGGCTTGGTGCGACCGGCAGGAACGGTGAAGCGCGAAGGAATGTCTTCAAGCGACTGGAACACATACTCGACCGCCACGCGTTTTTCAAAGCGCGCGCCGACGATCTCGCGGAATTGCTGTTCGATGTCCTTGCGGATGACGAAGACGAGCTTGCCGAAGCCGGCGCGAAGGGCGTCGAAGATGGAGTAGTCGATGATGGTTTCGCCGGCAGGGCCAACGGGATCGATCTGCTTGAGACCGCCGTAGCGGCTGCCCATTCCGGCAGCTAGAACCAGCAGTGTGGGAGAGGAATTGGGGGTCATCAATCAGGCCTTTTTGAGTGCTCGAATTCATTCGAATGGTACAACACGAGGGGCTCTAAAACGATAGTGGATAAGGGGCCATGGGCAGCGGCCGAAGGTGTCTGCTAGAGTGGGTTGCCATGAGAATTCTTGCCCTTCGCCGACTTTTTGATTCGACTATGCTCCTGGCTGCACTCGCTTTTGTGAGTGCGGCGCTGATGCTTTCCGCGCAGACGCCGCCAGCGCAGAAACAGTTGCCGCCGGTGCCCGATTGGGCGCTGCCTGGCTCGGCGACGCATCAACAGGTGGCGCCGCCGGCGGATTTTCACCGGCCAAGTACGAATTTCGATGCGCCGATCGGAGTTTTCGATGGCCAATCGGACATTGGCAGCGCGCTGGTTCCGGGGAGCGCAAGCTTCGATGCCGCGACCAGGCAATACACGATCAACTCCGCCGGGTACAACATCTGGTACACGCGCGATGAGTTTCGTTTTCTTTGGAAGAAAATGTCGGGCGACGTTTCGCTGGCCTCCGATATCAGCTTCCCCGATCCCAATGGCTACGGTGATCGCAAGGTGGTGCTCATGATCCGGCAAAGTCTCGACGACGATTCGAAGGCCGCGATGGTGGCCGAGCACGGCGCGGGAATGGTGCACCTGGCCTGGCGGCCGGAGAAAGATTCCCGCGTGACCGACATGGAGTTTCGCATCGGCGGGCGCGGGCGGCCGGGCGGCGCGAGTCCCGACAGCCTGGTGACCATCAGCGCCAAGCGGATCGGGATTGAAAAGCGCGGCGACGAGTTTTCCATCTGGTTGAGCCTGGATGGCGAGCCGATGCACCAGTTCGGTCCGCCGATCAAGCTGCATCTGGATGCGCCGTTTTATGTCGGCATCGGATTTTGCTCGCACCAGCCGGAGACGGTGGATACGGCAGTGCTGGGCAACGTGGTGCTTGAGAACAAGGCGGGGAAGGTGCGGTAAGTCGCGTGGCTTACATCACGTAACTCGCTTATTACTCAACTCCTCGTACGGGCATCTTGGCCGCAAGGCTCAGCACGAGGCAACTCTCCACATTGGTCTTCAAGAAGGCTTGAATGCTCGCAAATGAATCGCGAAGCGGCGAGAGCTGCGTGCTCGGTTGTGCAATTACCAACGCGCAACCAGATCACCTTTGGTGGACTTCCGTGGAGCGCACTAAGCTCGGAAAAATCCGAATCCTTGGAGAGAATTGCGAAGTCGTTGTCAGCGGCGAAGCGCCAGACCTCCTCGTCCAGTGCGCTGAGCAATCCGCAATCCTCAACGTGACGGGACCCCGGATAGAGATCGCCAATCAGCGCAGTCAGGCGCGGTGACAGAGTTTTCATCGAGCAGGAGTTTCAAGCGGATAGAATCTCGAATTTCCGTTCACGGTCCGCTGCAAAAGCCAGACAGGCGCGAATATCTTCTTCTCGCAGCGCGGGGAAATCGGCGAGGATTTGCGCCTCGGTCATTCCCGCGGCCAGGTAGTCCAGCACGTCGTACACGGTGATGCGCAGGCCGCGAATGCAGGGCTTACCGCTACGCTTGCCGGGCTCAATCGTGATGATCTTGGAGTAATCCATGCACTCTTAGAATAGGCCAACGTGGGTGGGTCCGCAATCCAATTTAAGTCGGATGCGTCTTGCCCCCTCCCTGCCTTGCGTGTTTGACTGGTTGCCTGAAAGCGGGTGGCGCGAATGGCCTATGTATTGGCGCTCGATCAGGGAACCACGAGTTCGCGGGCGATTCTCTTCGATGCCGGCGGTGCGATTGCCGCCGTCGCGCAGAAGGAGTTCCAGCAGTTCTATCCGCAGGCGGGCTGGGTGGAGCACGATCCTATGGAGATCCTGACCAGCCAGCTCTCCTGCGCCGTGGAAGTGCTGGGCAAAGTCGGAGCGCGGCCGCGCGATGTGGCGGCAATCGGCATCACCAACCAGCGCGAGACCGTGATTGTCTGGGATCGCGCGACGGGCAAGGCGATTCATCCGGCGATTGTGTGGCAGGATCGCCGCACTGCTCCGCTGTGCAAGTCGCTCGAAGACGGCGGCGCCGGCGAAATGGTCTCCTCAAAAACCGGCCTCGTGCTCGATCCGTATTTTTCAGGAACCAAAATCAAGTGGATTCTCGATAATGTCGACGGTGCTCGTGCGCGCGCCGAACGCGGCGAGCTGGCTTTTGGCACCGTTGACAGTTGGCTGGTGTGGCACCTGACCAGCGGCCACAAGCACGTGACCGACGTGACCAACGCTTCGCGCACGCTGCTTTTCAACATCGTGAAGGGCGAGTGGGACGCCGATTTGTTGAAGCTCTTCGAGATTCCCGCGAATATGCTTCCGGAGGTCGCATGGTCAAGCGAGCGCGTGGGCGAGGTGACGACCACACTCGGCCTGGGCGGCGTGGCCATTGCGGGCATTGCCGGCGATCAGCAGGCAGCGCTCTTCGGCCAGTTGTGCTGGAGCGCGGGTGAGGCCAAGAACACCTACGGGACAGGATGTTTCTTGCTTCAAAACATCGGCACGGAATTCATGCGGTCGAAGCACAAGCTGATTACAACGGTGGCGGCGAGTGCGCAGAAGCGGCTTGAATACGCGCTCGAGGGCAGCATCTTTATTGGCGGCGCCGTCGTGCAGTGGCTGCGCGACAATTTGAAGCTCATCGGCGCCTCCGCGGACGTGGAAGCGCTGGCGGCTAGCGTGCCCGACACCGGAGGAGTGGTTTTTGTGCCAGCGTTTGTGGGCCTCGGTGCGCCGCACTGGGACGCGCACGCGGCCGGCATGTTGATTGGTCTGCGCCGCGACACCGGGCCGGGGCAGATTGCGCGCGCGGCTCTCGAAGCCATTGCGTTCCAGGTAGCCGACGTGCTGGAAGCCGTCCATAGCGAGACCGGCGCTCCCCTCCAGGCCTTGAGAGTGGATGGTGGCGCCGCGGTGAACGATCTGCTGATGCAGTTCCAGGCCGACATTCTCGGTGTTCCAGTCGTTCGTCCGCGCGTGACGGAGACGACAGCGCTGGGTGCGGCGTATCTCGCCGGGCTGGCGACGGATTTCTGGCCCAGCCCCGATGCTCTGCGCGCCGAACGAAAAGGTGACGTGCGCTTTGAGCCGAAGATGGACGCGGCTAGACGAGCTGAGCGGCGCGGGCTCTGGCAGAAAGCCGTGGAGCGAGCCAAGGCCTGGACTGAGTAGTATCGACTGCTAGCAGCGGAGCACCTAGTAGTCTCGATGAATCCGGTTGCAACATTCTGCAGATGGCTGAACGAGGAGCTCTAAGGTTGTGAATCTGTTTCGAGGCTTACGTCCGATCCAGCGCGCATCCGCTCTGCGCGATGCGTTCGCCGGCATCGTGATGGCGGCGATGGACATTCCGCAGGTGCTGGGATACAGCAAGATTGCGGGAATGCCCGTGGTGACGGGGCTTTACTCGCTGCTGCTGCCATTGATGGCCTTTGCGGCGTTTGGCTCATCGCGCTACCTGGTGGTGGCGGCGGACTCGGCAACAGCCGCAATTTTTGCCGATGGCGTAGCAGGCGCGGCAACGCCGGCCAGTGCGCAGTACATCGCTTTGGCGTGCATTGTGGCCGTGCTGACCGCGGTCATTCTGCTATTGGCGCGCCTCTTGCGGCTGGGATTTATCGCAGATTTTCTTTCGCGGACGGTGCTGGTTGGTTTTCTGACCGGCGTCGGATTTCAAGTGGGAATCTCCGTACTGAGCGAGATGTTTGGTGTGCCTGTGGATTCGCGCCGGCCGGTGGTGCAGCTTTGGGAGGTGGGTCGCGGATTGCCGCGGGCCAGCTTGCCCACAGTGATTTTATCGGTTTCTGTACTCGCGTTTGTTTTGCTCCTGCGGCATTTCGTTCCAAAAATCCCCGGAGCCCTGGTCGCTGTTGTCGGCGCGATTGCCGCCAGCGCGGAGTGGAATTTCGCGAGACACGGGATTGCGACGATCGGTCCGGTGGCCGGCGGTTTGCCGCACCTGGGATTGATGGCGCTCGTCAGCCTTCGCGAGATGGACCGCAAGGAATTGGAACTGCTGCTCACGGTGTCGGCTTCGTGCGCGGTAATGATTCTGACGCAGAGCGCGGCGACCGCGCGGATTTATGCGGCGAGACACTACGAGAAGGTAGATGAAAACATCGACCTGTACGGGCTTTCGGCTGCGAACGTTGCGGCAGCACTGAGCGGCGGGTTTGTGGTGAATGGCAGCCCCACGCAAACGGCGATGATGGAGGATGCCGGCGGGAAGAGCCAGATGGCGCAGGTGGCAACGGCGGTGGTGGTGGGCGTGGTGCTGCTGTTTCTCACCGGGCCTCTCCAATACCTACCGACTTCCGTGCTTGGCGTTTTGGTATTTTTGGTCGCGCTGCGGCTCATCGATTTCAAAGAGCTGCACAACATCCGGTCCGAAAGCCCGCAGGAGTTTGGGCTGGCAGTGATGACGGCAGTGGTCGTCGTTCTGGTGGGAGTGGAAGAAGGGATCGTTTTGGCAATGCTGGTGTCGTTGGCGCGCATCGTCCGGCACGATTATCACCCGCATAGCGGTGTGCTGCAGGCGAATCCTGACGGAAGCTGGCGGCTGACCCCGGTGGCGCCGCATGTGGTCACCGAGCCCGGCCTCGTTCTCTACCGTTTTGGCGCGGAGCTTTTTTACGCCAATGCCGGTCGGTTTATTGAAGAGGTTACGCAGGTAGTGCAGCCGATGCCGTCCGCCGTGAAGTGGGTGGTTGTGGACGCGGAGGCGATGACACACTTGGATTACACGGCTGCGCGCATTTTGCAGGGACTAAAGAAGAATCTTTCCGAGGCCGGCGTGGAGCTGGCGTTTGCGCGCGTGCCTTGGGATCTGAAATCCGACTTCGATCGGCATCATGTGACGGAAACGATCGGGCCGAACCGGATTTTCAACAAGCTACACGAAGCGACTGCGGCGTTCGCGGCGTCGGTGAAGCCGCCCGGCGGAGCCTAGCTGCGGAAGAGCGCATCAAACAGTCATTCCAAAATTTGGCATTCTGAAATCCAGGCATGCAGAAATGCTGCAACCTCGGCAGGCGGGCGGAGCCAGGCATCGGCAAGGGTCCTCCGATACTGGTGTCGAACAAGAACGTTCAGGCCGCGGCCGCGCAGGGCTGCGAATCCGTCTTCGTCTGTCGTTTCGCCGCCAAGATAGGCAACGGCAGAATCAGATCCGATTTCCGACAAGACGGTTTGGACGACGCCGCCCCTGTTCCTCGCACCGGCCATAATCTCTATTCCACCGTCAAATGGGACAAGAAGAACGCCTTTCCGGGCCTTAATGGTTGACCAGGCGTGGAGAACCCTGCGCGTGAGGTGGCCCGCATGCGCCTCCTTGCCGCGCCAATGAATCGCGACGGATGCGAACTTCTGTTCAGCGTATTGGCCAAGGCCATCGCTTAGTAGCAGTCCCGTAGCCTCGGCAATTGCCTCCAGAGATTCGGCCGGAATTTCCGGCTTGTCAATCGAGCCATCGGACTTCAATCGCTCGAGGCCGTGGCAGCCCCAGATGTCAACGTTCGGCAAGCCTAGCCAACGTGAGACGCTGGATGCGGACCGCCCAGTGACGATAACAAGATTCGTGTCGGTGCCGTTCTTGAGGCGATGCAGAACGGGTAGTAATTGAGGGTATGGCCCCGCCTGCTCTTGAGAGGCGGAGAAATGGGCAAGGACGCCGTCGTAGTCAAGGATCAGCGCGCGCACGCGCGCTTTCGATAACCCCTTCAAGAAGTCCGATAGCGTTTTGACCATGGCCTGGGAAGTGCCATTCGGAGTGAATGTCTGCATCATGGCCCTCATCGATGTCCGGGTGCACAGGATCTGGAGTCCTGTGTTGTGCCGTGCAAAAGAAACTGTCGATTGGTGGAATGGAGGGGAGAAACGAGGGATCTAGCAGAGCCTGGCGCAGCCGAGATCGATGAGCGGTATTAGACTCAGCGCTGGGCGCAGTCGTTCCAGCGTCAAAACGCATTCACTCAGCGACGAACGCTGGATGCCAGAAAACTCGATCGCGAGGACTGCTAGGGAAGCCAGGAGCGCGGCACTCCAAAGCGCTGCGCGCAATGCGGTGGGCGCGAGATCGACTGCTGGAGAAATCAAGACCGCCGCAACAACCACCAGCAAGGCAACAGCGATCGCGATTTGGACGGCCCGATTCATCGAATCAAATTATACTCGGCTCGCGAATTCGGCTTGTGGAACATCCTTAGCCGATCTCCTGGTTCCATCCCTCGAGCGTCTTCTTGAATTCCAGCATGAACTTGCCGCCATCGGCGCCGTCGATGAGGCGGTGATCGAATCCCAAACAGAAATACTGCATCGACCGAATGGCAATGGTGTCGTTGCCTTCAGCGTCGGTGAGCACAGCCGGCTCCTTGCGCAGGCCGCCGACGGCGAGAATCGCTGCATTGATTCGGCTTCAGGCGGAAAACCGCCTATCTTGACTTTAGGCGGAAAATCGCCTAATCTGAATTCAGGCGGAAAACCGCCTGATCGCGCACCCCGAGATGAAGATGGAATTCATTGTCCGTACCCCTATCCAACTCGCGAACTCCATTCGCGTAAGGCGGCGAAAACTCGGCTTGAGCCAGGAACAGCTCGCCGCAAAAATCGGCGTGCGCCAAAAAACGCTTTCAGACATTGAAAACGCCAGGTCAGCGCGACTCGACACGCTATTGAGGATCCTCGCGGTGCTCAACCTGGAGCTCGTGGTGCGCGCACGAACCAAAAGTTCGGCCAATGACATTGAGGCGATCTTCTGATGGCGCGCGCGCGCAATGAGCCGCTCAATGTATTTCTCAATAGCCGCCTTGTTGGCCAGCTTCGCCGCGAAAGCTCTGGAGCAATCTCATTCCAATACGATCCGGCATGGTTGGACTGGGAGTTCGTCCTGCCTGTCTCGCTTTCGCTTCCCCTGCGCGAGCAGGCTTACAGCGGCGCATCTGTCATCGCAGTGTTTGACAATCTTCTGCCTGACAACAACGATCTGCGGCGCCAGATTGCCGCGCGCACGCGCGCAGAAGGAACGGACGCATATAGCCTGCTTGGCGCCGTCGGGCACGACTGCGTCGGCGCGCTCCAGTTCCTTCCTCCCGGTGCGGAACCCGGGCCTGCGGGAGCGGTTGAATGCGATCCCATCGGCGATGACGAAATTGCAGCGATCATCAGCAACCTGGCAGTCGCGCCTCTGGGCATCACAGAAGATGAAAGCTTCAGAATCTCGATTGCCGGTGCACAGGAAAAGACAGCGCTCTTACGTCGCAACGGACAATGGTACAAACCCCGCGGCACGACGGCAACGACTCACATACTCAAGCCATCGGTCGGCATGCTTCCGAACGGAATCGACCTCACGCACAGTGTTGAGAACGAGCATTTCTGCCTCGAAAACATTGCGGCGTTGGGAATTGAAGCCGCAAAAACGCAAATGGCGACTTTCGGTAAGAGGCGTGTGTTAGTCGTCGAACGATTTGACCGGAGGTGGACTGCGGATGGAAGACTCCTTCGACTGCCCCAGGAAGATTGCTGCCAGGCGCTTTCGGTCCCGCCTACCCGAAAATACCAGTCGGACGGTGGGCCGGGCATCGAACAAATCCTGCAATTGCTTCGCGGCAGCGACGAGCCGCTCGCCGATCAGCGGCTCTTTTTGAAAGCGAACATCATATTTTGGCTTATGGGCGCTACGGACGGACACGCGAAAAACTTCAGCGTGTTTCTGCGGCCCGGCGGGCGTTTCCAATTGGCCCCGCTCTACGATGTGATCTCGGCTCAGCCGAGCGTCGATTCAAAGCAGGTACTCCGGAAGAACTTCCGTCTGGCAATGTCGTTTGGAGCTAAGCCCCATTATGAAATAAGGCAAATCGCGCCTCGCCATTTTCTTGAGACCGCAGACCGAGCCGGTATTGGGAAGCAAATAGTGCCCTCGATTCTGGAAGAATTGAGCCAGGCAGTTCCAGCCGCGATCGATGGAGTGACTTCGGGGTTGCCGGACAGGTTTCCTGAGGAAATTGCAGACTCGATTTCGAACGGAATCAAGAGACGACTGCGCATTCTGGAAACTGGCGGGTTGACCATGCAGCGAAAGCGATAGCTACATGATCTCCTGGTTCCATCCCTCGAGCGTCTTCTTGAATTCCAGCATGAACTTGCCGCCATCGGCGCCGTCGATGAGGCGGTGATCGAATCCCAAACAGAAATACTGCATCGACCGAATGGCAATGGTGTCGTTGCCTTCAGCGTCGGTGAGCACGGCCGGCTCCTTGCGCAGGCCGCCGACGGCGAGGATGGCCGACTCTGGCTGGTTGATGATCGGCATGCCGAACTCGCCTCCAAAAGCTCCGGCGTTTGTGAGCGTGAAGGTCGATCCGCCGACCTCGTCTGGCGAGAGCTTCTTTGATCGTGCGCGGAGAGCAAGATCGGCGATGGAGTGCGCGAGATCGGCGAAGCTGCGCTGCTCGGCGTGGCGGATGACAGGGCACGATGAGTCCCCAGTCGAGAGCCACGGCAATCCCTAAATCGATCGACCGGTGATAGCGAACAGCCAGTCCCTCGACAGTGTTTTCAAGCGCGGCGTTCACGATGGGGCAGCGGCGCAACGCGGCGACGGCGGCAGCGGCGATGAAGGGCATGAACGTGAGCTTGACGCCGTTGCGCTGGTCGAAGGCGGCCTTGCGCTGTTCGCGCAGGCGCGCAATGCGCGTCATGTCGACCTTGTAAACGGTGTAAACATGAGGGCTGACGCGCACGCTCTCGAGCATCCGGTCGGCAATAATCGCCCTCATGCGCGTAAGGGGAACCGGCTCGGCCGGGAGCGAGGCGAGCTCCTGCGGCGGCGCCACATGCTGTGGGGCCACCTGCGGTGGGGCAGCCCGCCCGCTCTCGCGGGCGACTTCAGCCTGGTTGGTGCCGCGTGCACCCGCACCGACGCCAGATGTGGCGGCGCGCAGAACATCCTCCTTGCTTATGCGTCCGTCAGAGCCGGTGCCGGCGATGCGGCTGAGCTCCAGGCCGTGCTCTTTGGCGATGCGGCGCGCGAGAGGCGAGGAGCGGATGCGACCGCCTTGTGCCACCTGCGCCACTTGCAGTGGGGCAGCCTTTTGGAGCACCTGCGGTGGGGCAGACTCTCGGAGTAGGATCTTGGTGGTCCCGGACGCCTGCGTTGTGGTGGTCTTCGAGACCGCTGCGGGCGCGGCCACCTTCGCTCCAGCCTCACCGATCACCGCGACCACGGTGTTGACCTCAACGGTCGCGCCTTCGGGGAAGCGGATTTCAGCCAGCACGCCGGCGACCGGCGAGGGAATCTCCGCGTCAACTTTGTCCGTCGAAATCTCGAAGAGCGGCTCGTCGATGGCGACGGTATCGCCGATGGCTTTGAGCCACTTGGTGATCGTGCCCTCGAAGATCGACTCGCCCATTTGGGGCATGGGAACTTCCGTCGACATGCGTTCCTCTCTTCGCGTTCCGGCGCGTGCTGGCAATGCTCTGGCGCTGCACGCACCTATACTCCTGCCGGATTATAAATCGCGGACGCGCTGAAACGGGCAGGGAGGCGAAGCTCTGCCCAGGCCCGGCTTATGCAGAAACGGGGCGGTCTTTGCGACGTCGCAGGCGCTCGATCTCGGGCGGAATCTGGAGCGGCGCATCGTTCGCCGGAAATTCTACTGCTGTTGAGCCGGGCTCGGCATCCGCGAGCGCGCGAAGGGCGGCGATGCTTTCAATACGGACGACCGGCTCGTCGAAGACCAATCCAAAATGTCGTGCTGCGCTGTGGGCGAGAGATTCGAGGTCGGGCAGCGCTTTCAAATCGGCAACTTCCCTTTCGAGACTCGTCACCGGGCGGTCCGTGATGCCGCAGGGGTTGATGAGCGCAAAGTCACGCAGATCGGTGGTGACGTTGAAGGCAAAGCCGTGCGAAGTGACGCCGCGAGCGACGTGAATGCCGATGGCGGCGATTTTGCGTTCCACCAACGGTGCGTTTTTGTTCGTTGTCCCACTGCTCTCGTCCAATGGGCTGCCGCACTGCAAGTGCCCCCACGGCAGGTGGCACCAGACGCCGGTTAATCCGCAGATTCGTCCAGCCTCAACTCCAAACTCTCCGCAGAGATGGATGAGGGCCTCTTCCATCTGGCGGACAAAATCGACTGGGCCGAGACGTTTTCCAGTGGCGAGGTTGCGCAGGCTGCGGAGATCGAAGATCGGATATCCGATAAGCTGCCCTGGGCCGTGATAGGTGACATCGCCGCCGCGGTTGATCTCATGCAGCGTAACGCCGCGCTGTGCCAACAGCTCATCCGACGCAAGAACGTTCGATCGGCTTGCGTTGCGTCCGAGCGTGAGCACGGGAGGATGCTCGAGGAGGAGCAGCACGTTGCCGATTCGGCCGGCCTGGCGCAACGCGACTAGTTCCTGCTGAAGCCGCAGCGCTTCGCCGTAATCCACGCGGCCGAGATAGAGGTACTGAATCATCGCTAATTGCGATTGTAGCTAGGCCGTCGCGCTGAATGCGAACCGCCTGTGCCTGAGTTATTCCGCAGCGCGCTGTCGAAGCAGCGGCGAGAACGCTGTCCAAACCGGAAACGCCGCGAAAACCCAGAGGATGGTCACGACCGCCGCTACCGGCAACGCCTTGGGCATCGCCAGAGCATTCACCACGATGATGTTGACGATGATCGCCGCCAGCACCGTAAGCGCAAGTGGGCGCGAAGCGATTGACCAGGAGCAGCAATCCTGCGAGCACCTCGCAAACGCCGACAAAGGTCATATAGCCACTGCCGATCATGCCTTCGAGCAACTGGCCGGCCACGCCGGACGGCATGGGCCCTTGGGGAAGGAAATTGAAAACGTGGTTGGCTCCTGCAAAGACCATCAGAGCGCCGAGCAAGAGGCGAGCGATGATTGCGACAATTCGCATGGACTTCTCCTAAAGGCTTTTTTCAGAAAAACACCTTCGCGGGTAAACCCATGAAATGGCGCAACAAACCCGCCATCAGTGGATGGCTGCCGGCAGGACGGTGATTCAATTGTTTTGCATTCGCCCGCGGCGGCGCTATTTTGCCGGATCGACCAGCGCCTGATCCACGAGCGCATGCACGCGGTAGAGCAGGTGGTGATTGTCGGGGCTGGCGCGGCGCTGGATCATGCCGACAAAGACGATGTCGTTCGCTGGGTCGTCCCAGAACCATGTGCCGGCAGCGCCATCCCAGAAAAACGTTCCTTTGCCGTCGGAAAGATCGGCGAGGGGCGGATCATAGACGACCGCGCAGTTGTAGCCGTAGCCAAATCCCGGGCGCATGATGTGCTGGCCGATGCCAAACTGGCCGGTGAGCAGCGCGGCGGGCAGATGGTTTGAGGTCATCAGCTTTACGGTGCCCGGCGCCAGAATGCGTGTGTCGCCAAGCTGGCCGCCATTCAGGAGCATCTGCGCGAAGCGGTAGTAGTCTTCAGCAGTCGAAACCAGGCCGCCGCCGCCCTCGGGATTGGTAGGCTGGGTGGCATAGTCGTCGGGGATGCCGTTGGTCGTGGCCTCGGCGACGAGTTGGCCATTGACTTCGTGATAGCCGGCGGCAAAGCGCGCGCGTTTGTCGGCAGGCACAAAGAAGCCCGCGTCGGTCATGCCGAGCGGCGCAAAGATGTGGTCGCGCATGAAGTCGGGAAGCGACTGGCCGGAAAGCTTCTCGACAATGTATCCCTGGATGTCCATTGACGGGCTGTACACCCAGCGCGTACCGGGCTGATAGAGCAGCGGGGCCTGTGCCAGCCGGTCGATCCGTTCCTGAAGGTTCTTCGCATCGTTCAGCTTCAGGTCGTGGACCATCTTGTCGACCGGCGTGTCGGCGTTGCCGTAGGTGAATCCGGCGGTGTGCGTCATCAGCTCGTGCATCGTCGGCGCATGGTCGGGATCGGCCAGCAGCATTTTGCCGTTGGCGTCAAAGCCGTTGAACACTTTGAGGTGCGCAAACTCGGGGATGTACTTCGAGATCGGGTCGGACGGCAGCCACTTGCCCTCTTCGTAGAGGATCATCATCGCAACGCCGGTCACGGGCTTGGTCATGGAGTAGTCGCGGAAGATCGTGTCTTTCGTCATCGGCGCGGCGGTAGACATATCGCGCACGCCGTAGGTGCGATAGTCCACAATCTTGCCGTGGCGGGCGAGGATCGTGACCGCTCCAGCAAGTTGCTTTTGATCGATTTCTTCCTGGATGGCCGCGTGCAGGCGGTCGAGGCGCTGGGAAGAAAAGCCGACTGACTCCGGCTTCACCGGGGTCATGTCGATCGCGGGCGGGGCTGGCTGCTGAGCGAATGCTTGCGTAAGGGTGAGGGCGAGGAAAATGGCGGCGGAGGATACGATCGTTCGGGGCGAAGCGGCGGTCATTTGATTTCCTTTGCGCGGGTCGCTGCAGTTCGCGCGGCACCGGTCCATTTCTATCAAAACGGCGGCGCCTTACGCCATATCAAGTGCCCGCAATGTGATTCTTGGCTAGAATAGAAGAAGTAGCTCAGGAGGATAATCGTCTATGCGCCCGTCGGAAATACTTCCGCTGCACCGGGAGACCATCCGCCAGCTTGTGCTGCAAGCAGGGATGGCGAATCCGCGTGTCTTCGGGAGCGTACTGCGCGGCGAAGACGGGGAAGACAGCGATCTCGATATCCTTGTCGATCCAGCGCCGCGCGCCAGCCTGCTCGCGATGGAGCGCCTCCAGGCACAACTGGCAAAGGTGACCGGGGTCAAGATTGACCTTCGCACACCTGAGGAGATTCACCCCAAGTTTCGCGAAAAGGTCCTGTCTGAGGCTGCACATCTGTGAGCAAGCAAGACCTCACTGCCAAAGATTTTGTCGATCACATTCTTCAGGCCGCGGACCGCATTCTTGACTACACCAAAGGAATGAGCCGCGAAGAATTCTTCGCCGACACGCTGAAACAGGATGCCGTGATCCGCAATGTCGAGATCATTGGCGAAGCCACGAATAATCTTCTCGAAGCCGATCCAACGATCCCGCACAAGCATACCCTCGATTCCGTTCGCGGAGATTTACGGGATGAGAAATCGCGTGGCTCATGGATACTTTGCCGTGAGCCTGACGATGATCTGGGATTCCGTTCAGGAGGATATTCCGGAACTACGCCAGAAGATTGCATCGGTGCTTGAAGAACTTCGAGAAGGCGATGGATAGATATGGAAGAGCAAGAGCGCACGGAGAAGACGAATGGGGCCGAGCCGGAGTTGCTTTATCACTACACGACCCAGAAAGGACTTCTCGGGATACTCCACGAGCGGTGCATCTGGGCCACGCATATTCGTTATCTAAACGACGCGTCTGAGTTTAAACATGGCGTTGAAATGGTGGCTCAGTCTGTCCTCAAGATAAATATCGATCCGTCGACAATTCAGTTCAAAGCGATTGAGGCGAACAGGCCTTTTCCAACTCCCAGCTTTGAAGGGATACTACAAGCCTCCGCGAATGACGTTTTACGGATGCTGGATTTTATTGACGTTTATCGTTGCGTCGTTCTTTGGCTCCGAAGGCACACAAAACGATCCCGGCGATGTTCTGGACCAGTGGAGGGCTTACTCGGGCAACGGCACGGGAATAAGCATCGGATTCGACAAAACGCTACTTTCGGACCATTTAGTAAAGATTGGAAGTGGCCCTGAGCTATGGATTCCTTTCGGTTCGTGCCTTTATCGACGAGATGAGCAGGAGGGTTACCTTGCGGATAGAACTAATCAAATCGGGCCATTATTCGTTAGCAGAATAAACAGAATGGCGATTGACTTGTTCGCAAGAACAGTGCCAAAACTCATTGAGGAAATTGAATCGGGCTCGGAAACCATCAGTAAGGATGATTATCGGCGGTCCTTTCGCCGGACCATTGAGGAATCTGGAGAGTACGTCAAAAAACAAGAAGAAATATACGAGAGAGATATCGCGCCGATCCTAAATGAACTCATGGCCTTGACCGCGTTTATGAAGCACCCCGCGTTTGAGGCGGAGAACGAATGGAGATTGGCGAGATTCTTGTTCGGCAGCCGTAAAGGCGTCAAGTTCCGTGAGGGAGTCAACAGTCTCATTCCCTATGTCTGTGTCCCGCTCGCCATAATGGATTCGGGGCAGAGTTTAATAAGGAGAATAGTGGTCGGCCCGTCTCCAAAACTTGCCGATGCGGTCGAGGCGGTTAAGATGCTCATCGGGAGTTGCGAATTGAAATTGAGATCCGAGAACGAGCCCGACGGGGTTGAAGTCGTTCCCTCCAAAATCCCCTATCGCAACTGGTAAACCCGCTTTCGCGGTACACTAAACACTGGCAGGAGGACCGGGCGGTCGCTGCCGGAAGTCCTTGCGCAAGCAGGGGTTGCCGGGGGAGGAAAGTCCGAACTCCGCAGGGCAGTGTGCCGGATAACGTCCGGGACGCGGGCTTTAAAACCCGTGGACGGCTAGTGCCACAGAAAACATACCGCCATTGCGTGGGGCAGCCTTTTGGAAAGGCATCCGAGGATTTTGGGGGATCTCGTCCAAGAGGCTGTTCCATGCAATGGTAAGGGTGAAAAGGTGCGGTAAGAGCGCACCGCTCCGGCAGTAATGACGGAGGCAGGGTAAACCCCACACGGAGCAAGACCAAATAGGGAGGGAAGCGCGGACCCGGGGCAAGGTTCGCACACGGTGCCGGCCCGGCGCCGAAAGGCGGCTCCAGCGGGGCCCCCGGCGAAGGTCTTCGTCGCAGGGGTGTCAAGCAATGGCCGAAACCTCCGGGTAGGTCGCTGATGAGCGTTCGCGGTAACGCGGCGCCTAGAGGAATGACCGCATAAACAGAATTCGGCTTACGAGTCCTTTTGCCGAATTGAGCAACCCCTGGCGGCGGAAATAAGCCGCGAGGAGGGTAAAAACGACAGCCCCGACCGGAGATAAACCGGCCGGGGCTGACCATTTCTGGGGGACGCACATCTCAGATGACCGCTATAGCCCATGCGGGCTGGAGCGGCGGCATCCGCCTAAACAGGTGCGGCCGGCACCCTTTCTTTAAGCCGGGTCAGGCGGATTTCCCGAGCGCGACTTCGGCGAACTGATGGGCCTCGGTGATTCGTTCAGAGTACTGGCGAATCTTTTCACAGACGCCGATCACCGTCTGATCGACGCACACGCAGTAAAGCTGAATATCCCCATCTTGCGGGTTCTCGGGTCCACCGCGCGAAACATTGAACACTCTGCGGGCGCCTTCAAGAAGGTCTTCGTGCGCCAGGCGTCCGTTCGGCGTATGACCTTTAGCCACAGACCGTGCGGAATCGATAACCCCTTGGGCCTCTTTGGAGCTGCAAGTGTGCTCCCAGACATCCCAAACACCGTTCGTAAACTTCTCGGCAAAAACAATAATCTTCATGAATCTCCATCCTGAGCAAGGAGAACAATGCTTTCGCCGAAGCCTCTGGCCAAAGGGATCTTGATTTGTTAGTTTTGGGGCCCTTCAACCTTTTGGCTCGCCGACCGGCGCTCGCATGCCCTGCAAGGTTTGAGTCGCTTGAAACAGACGCTTGGGAGAAAATTGTTCAAACCGAGTCTAGAGCACCAATTCTGATGCATCAATGCGACAAAAGGGTTATCCGGATTCTCCAAATGGCTCACAGGCTCAAAAGCCCCGGCCGGGGGAAGACCGGCCGGGTTGGCGTTTTATCGAGGCCGCTCCGACGCCAACTCCGCTGGCGCCTCCAGCCCCACTCACTCGGCTGTTTTCCGCTACCATCAGACTCATGTTGCGTGTAAAGCTTTTGGAGGGGGGTGCCCGGGCGCCGGTTGTGGCGCATCCGGGCGAGGATCTGGGCTATGACTTGTTTGCGCTGGAGGCGACCGCGCTGGCGCCACGCTCCACAGCAAAGGTGCGAACGGGAATCGCCGTAGAGGCGCGCGATCCGCACTCAGGCGCGCCTCTGGGCCTGCTGGTGCGCGACCGATCTTCGATGGCGGCTCGCGGAGTGGCCACAACCGGCGGCGTGATCGATTCCGGCTACCGCGGTGAGATCCTCGTGGTGATGACCAATCTGGGCGATGCGTCTATTGAGTTGAAGGCCGGCGAAAAGATTGCGCAGATGGTTCCTGTGCCTGTCCTTACGGGTCTGGTTCAGGAAGTCGAAGGCCTGGAAGTCTCCGCGCGGGCAGAGAAGGGATTCGGCAGCTCGGGCAAGTAGGACCTGCAGGCGCACGGAAGAGAAGGAGGCTGCCCAATGATTACGATTCTTGGCGCAGGCGGCGCCATCAGCAACGAAGTGGTCAAGCTGCTGGCTGCGCGCAAGCTTCCGTTCCGACTCGTGGGACGGCATCCCATTTCGAAGCCCGGCGACACGGAGGTGGTTTCCGCCGATCTCTCTGACAAGGATCAGACCGAGAAGGCCGTAGCAGGATCGAGCGTTGTCTTTCTTCTGGCGGGCTTGAAGTACGACCACAAGGTTTGGGCGGAAGTGTGGCCGCGCATCATGGCGAACACAATTGAAGCCTGCAAACGCGCGAACGCCCGTCTGATCTTCTTTGACAATGTATACATGTACGGCAGGGTCGCCGACGCGATGACGGAAGATACCCCCTTCAATCCAACCAGCAAAAAGGGCGAGATCCGCGCGAAAATTGCGTCCACCCTCATCAAGGAATGGCAATCCGGAAGCCTGACTGCGATGATTGCGCGCGCTGCGGATTTCTACGGCCCCGATGCCAAGACCGGGATGGCGAATGTAACGGTGTTTGAGCCGATGAGCAAGAAGCAGAAGGCCATGTGCCTGGCGAACGATTCTCTTGCGCACTCCTACACCTATACGCCGGATGCGGCCGAGGCCCTGGTAACTCTGGCTGAAGCGGAATCGGCATGGAATCAGACCTGGCATATGCCGACAGCGCCGAACCCTCTCACGGGTAAGGAGTTCATTATCCAAGCTGCGGAGGCAATGGGCGTAGCGCCAAAATACCGCGTCCTGCACCCTCTGATGGTTCGCGTCTTTGGTTGGTTCGATCCGGTAGTGGGAGAGATCTACGAAATGCTCTACCAGAACGACTCGCCGTATCTCTTCGATTCGTCGAAGTATGCACAAGCATTCGGATTCGCCGGAACGCCTTATGCCGAAGGGATTCGGGCGACCGCGGCAAGCTATCGCAGGGCTGGCTGAAAAGCGTCTTTCCGCATCGGACGCCTCAAAAGAATGGTGAGACCGGCAATCGGCGTAAATCTCAGATTCAAGCCGACCCGCCGGAACTGCACCTCGCTTGGGTGCGTATCATAAACATCAGGGATCATGCCACTTCGAGAAGGTTTCAAACTCGCGCTGCAATCGCTCTGGGGCAACAAGATGCGCACCATTCTCACGCTGATCGGCGTGGTGATGGGCGTGGCGTCTGTGATCATGGTGATCACGCTGGTGAACGGCGCCAACCGTTACGTGGCCACCAAGCTCTCAGGCTATGGCGCCGATGTGTTTCAGGTGTCGCGGCAGGCCAGCGTGATCTTCAGCGCCCAGGATTACTTTCGCTTCCAGAAGCGCAAAATCATTCGCATTGAAGACTACGACGCCGTGCGCGACAACTGCTCGGATTGCAGCGACGTGGGCGCGGCGCTGGATAAGTCGACCAACGTTTTCTATAACGGCCACTCCAGCAATAACACCGATGTGCGCGGGTATACATGGACCATGCTCGCGCTGAACAACATCAATATTGCGATGGGACGCGGGTTTACGCCTGCCGACGAGGAGCACGGCACGCACGATGTGATCGTGGGCTACGACATCGTGGACAATATTCTTGGCGAAGGCGATCCCATCGGCAAAGAGATTCGCGTCGACGGGAATCCCTACACGATTGTGGGCGTGGGCGAGCGCCAGGGAAAAACGCTGGGCCAGTCGCAGGACAACTGGGTGGCCGTGCCCATCAGCACTTATCAGCAGACCTACGGTTACAACGATTCGATTGATATCTTCGCGCGCGTGGCGGGCGGCGCGCAGGTGATGGAGCGGGCCGAGGACCAGGTCCGGGTGCTGATGCGGACGCGGCGGCATGTCGCGCCGGGCACAGCCGACGACTTCGAGATCCAGACCAACGACACCTTTCTCGACATCTGGAAGCAGATCAGCTCGCTCTTCGCCAGCGTAGTGCTGGGGTTGGCGTCGATTGCGCTCGTCGTGGGCGGCGTGGTCATTATGAACATCATGCTGGTCAGCGTCTCGGAGCGGACGCGCGAGATCGGCGTGCGCAAGGCGCTGGGCGCCAAGCAACGCGATGTGCTGATGCAGTTCCTCATTGAAAGCGCCTCAATGTCGGTGATTGGCGGCGCGATCGGCGTGCTGTGCGGAATTCTGGTGGGCAAGCTCATCACCATTGTCATCGGCTTTCCAACCAGCGTTCCTTTGTGGGCGATTTTTCTGGGTCTGTTTCTAGCCGGCTCAGTCGGCATCTTCTTCGGCGTTTATCCGGCCAGCAAAGCTGCCAAGCTCGATCCGGTCGTTGCGCTGCGAGCGGAGATGTGAAAAGCAGTTCGTAGTTCGTAGTAGTTCGTAGTTCGTAGTTCGCAGTTCGCGGTTCGTAGTTCACAGTCTGAAGCGATGGCAAACAGGTGACACTGAAACTTGCAAGGCATCCCTGGATGGCGATTGAAATGGAAAGAGGCTCATATGGCGCAGTCGCTCAGGGATTTGCAGGTTTGGCAGCGTGCCATGCAATTGACCATAGCGGTTTATCGACTAACCCAAGGTTTTCCGCGCGAGGAACAGTTTGGATTAACCAGCCAATTGCAAAGATCGGCGGTTTCGATTCCGAGTAATATCGCGGAGGGACAAGGCCGAACCAGTGCCGGCGAGTTCCGCCAGTTTCTCGGCGTGGCCCGCGGTTCAAACTGTGAAGTCCAGACGCAACTAGAAATCGCGCGAGCTCTTAAATTCGGAAATCCTGGGCTCATCGACGAGGTGGAATCGTTATCGAACGAGGTCAGAAAGATGCTCTTCGGCCTGATGAATTCGATCAAGGCCCCAGCAGGCAAGAAGCAAGCCACTGTGAACTAAGAACTACGAACTATGAACTCGACAGGACAAACCGGTGAATCCGTCAAGATGGCGCTGGATACGCTGCGCGCGAACAAGATGCGCTCCGGGCTGACGATCCTGGGCATCGTGATTGGCGTGGCCACCGTCATTTCCATTTCTTCGGTGATCAGCGGGCTCAACAACCGCATTGCGGAATGGGTAAGCTCGTTGGGAACCAACGTGATCTGGGTGTACCAGATGCCGGTGATCGGGGTACGGCCGACTGCGGAGATGCTCGCACGTAAGAAAATGACACTCGAAGATGTGCTGGCCTTGCGCGCTCTTCCGCACGTCGTTGTTACCGACGGCGGATTCCAGCATGTAGCGACCCAGTTCAGGGTGGGCGACGTTGCGGTGAAATACAACGGGAAAAAGATCGCAGGTACAATTCTTTGGGGAACAACCTCCCAGGCTCCCGAAATGCTGGACATGAGCTTCTTAGAGGGCCGCTTCTACACGGATGAGGAGGATAAGCGCGCCGCGCACATATGCGTCCTGGGGCACGACACCTGGCAGGAGCTCTTCGGCAACGAACCGGCGGTGGGCAAAGATGTGGCCATCGAGTCCGGGCTCTACACCGTGATCGGCGTGACCGATAAGCGCAAGCAGCCCTTCGGAGGCGGCAAGAATCCTGAAGACAACGTTGTCTACTTTCCTATGGGCACATTCCACAACCTGCATCCTGAAGACAAGAACCTGTGGGTGAGCGTGAAGTACGACGACCCGAAAAACAAGGCACTGGTGCAGGAGGAGATTCGCGAGCTGCTGAGAATCCGCCGCAAGGTGCGCGTCGACAAGCCCGACGACTTTGAAATCTTCGGGCCGGATTCGCTCAGCCGGCTTTGGGATCAGGTAACCGGAGGGCTGGTCATCTTCATGATTGCCGTCTCCAGCGTCGGACTGATGGTGGGCGGCGTGGGCGTGATGAACATCATGCTCGTCAGCGTGACCGAGCGGACTCGCGAGATCGGTGTGCGCAAGGCGATCGGCGCAACCAAACGCACCATCCTCACGCAGTTCACCACGGAAGCGGTGACGCTGTGCGCGCTCGGCGGCATCGTGGGAGTTCTGATGGGCGCCATCGTCACATGGATTGTCTATTTTCTTCCCATCGGGCTGCCGGCCACGCTTTCAACCACATGGGTTCTGGTCGGCCTCGGCGCGTCGTGCGCAATCGGGTTGCTGTTCGGCATTTATCCCGCGTGGAAGGCGGCGAATCTCGATCCGATTGAGGCGCTGCGGTATGAGTAAGGCAGTTCGCAGTTCTTAGTTCGTAGTTCGTAGTTCAAGGCCGTACCCAAATCAGTAAAGCCTCGTCCGGGATCTGTGAACTGCGAACTAAGAACGATGAACTGAAACTACGAATCTGGGAATTGCGAATTAAGAACTACGGACTAAGAACTACGAACTGTGAACTAAGAACTACGGACTGAGAACTCAATGGCAAAAACCGGCCAGACCAGCGAATCCGTCAAGATGGCCCTGGATACGTTGCGCGCGAACAAGCTGCGCTCGGGGCTCACGATTCTTGGCATCGTGATCGGAGTCTCGACCGTCATCGCGATTTCGTCGGTCGTCAACGGCATCGATCGTCGTGTCTCAAGTTTTATTGACTCGCTCGGCTCGAACGTCTATTGGATTGGCCGCTTGCCGATCATTGGCGTGCGCCCCACGGCGGAGATGCTGGCGCGCCGTATGCTAACCGTCGATGACGCGAGGGCGTTGCGCACACTACCACACGTAATCACCACCGACGCCGAGGGCGCTTATATCAAGAGCTTCCAGGTCGGCGACGTCAGCGCAAAATACGAAGGCAAGAAGGTTGCCGGATCGATCCTTGCCGGCGATTTCCCCGAAGTGATGGACGTGACCGAGTTGGCCATGCAGCAGGGCCGCATGTTCACCGATGCCGAGGATCAACGCGCTGCGCATGTGGTCGTGCTTGGCCACGACACCTCGCAGGAACTCTTTGGCGACCTGCCGGCGGTGGGCAAAGAAATAACCGTCGAGTCGGGGCTCTACACCGTGATTGGTGTGCTGGATAAACGCAAGCAGCCCTTCGGAAGCGGCAAGAATCCACGCGACAACATCATCCTGTTTCCGTTTGGAACCTTCCACAACCTGCACCCCGAGATCACGGATCTGACCATCATCGTGAAGTACGACAGCCCGCAGAACAAGGAACTTGTCCAGGAGGAGATTCGCGAATTGCTGCGCATCCGCCGCAAGGTTCGCGTCGACAAGGGAGACGATTTTGAAATCTTCGGGCCCGATTCCCTCACCAAGCTGTGGGGTCAACTGACCGATGGGCTGGTCATCTTCATGATCGCCGTCTCCAGCGTAGGGTTGATGGTGGGCGGCGTGGGCGTGATGAACATCATGCTGGTCAGCGTGACCGAGCGGACGCGCGAGATCGGCGTGCGCAAGGCAATCGGCGCAACCAAACGCACCATCCTTACGCAGTTCACCGTTGAAGCGGTGACGTTGTGCTCGCTGGGCGGAGTCATGGGCATTCTGCTGGGCGCGATCATCACCTGGATTGTTTATTTTCTTCCCATCGGGTTACCGGCCACGCTTTCGACCACATGGGTCCTGGTCGGCTTCGGATCTTCCTGCGCCATCGGTCTGCTCTTTGGCATTTATCCGGCGTGGAAGGCTGCAAATCTCGACCCGATTGAGGCGCTGCGGTACGAGTAAGGCAGTTCATAGTTCGTAGTTCTTAGTTCAACGTGCCCGTCCAAGTTGCGCGGTCTCCAAATAGTCAGACCGGCAGTACCGAAAATCCGCGAACTGCGAACTAAGAACTGTGAACTTGCAACCCGAAGCATCCGCTACACTTGTCGTCATGATGCCGCACGCACTGGCGCAGGCCGTGGAGATCGCGACCACGGCTCTGGCCGTGGCCGGAATGGGATACTTTCTGGCGTCGATCGTGGCGGCGCGCGTGTTCATCCACGAGCGTCGGGCACCACGTCCACAATTCGCGCCCGGCGTGAGCATTCTTAAATCTCTCAAAGGCCTCGACCCCGGCATGCTGGACGCCTTTCGCAGCCACTGCCGGCAGAATTACGCAGGCGACTTTGAGTTGCTCTTTGGCGTCGCATCGCTCAGTGATCCCGCCGCTGCCGCCGTGAAGGAACTGCAAGCCGAATTCCCTGAGCGTGCGATTCGCCTGGTCGAGTGCCCACAGCAGTTGGGCACAAATGGCAAAGTCAGCACTCTCGCGCAGCTCGTCACGCATGCGCGGCACGATTTCCTGCTCATCAACGATTCCGACATCACGGTGAGCCCTCGTTATCTTGAGCGCGTGATGTGCCGCTTCGCAAACCCTCCCATTCAGCAGAAGAATGCGGAAATTACGGGGCAGCGAGCAGTCGAAGTGGGCATGGTGACGGCACTCTATCGCGGCAGAGCGCACGGGTCGATTTTGCGTGGCGGCGGCCTGCCCTCGCGCCTTGAAGCGCTTGGAATCGCAACAGAGTTTATGCCCGGCGTGCTGCTCTCCAAGATGATTGAAGGCGGCCTGCATTACGGGCTGGGCTCGACCCTTGCGATGCGGCGCGAGGCGCTGGAGAAAGCTGGAGGCTTGCTTTCAATCGTCGATCACCTGGCCGACGATTACGAGCTGGGCGCGCGCATTGCGCAAGCCGGCTATCGCATCGAAGTATCCGCCGAAGTGGTCGAGACTTCAGTCCCCGCGTATGGTTGGCGGGGATTCTTCGATCATCAACTGCGCTGGCTGCGCACGGTGCGCTGCTCGCGGCCCGCCGGCTATGTGGGCCTGATCTTCACGCAGGGCCTGGGCTGGGCGCTCGTGAATGTGCTGGCAAGCGGATTGAGCCCAGTGAGTTTTTGGCTATTGGGGCTGAGCTTTTTCCTGCGCCTGGCGCAGGCCATGACGGTCGGCGCCGCGGTGCTGGGCGATCACGAGGTGCTCGCGAATCTTTGGCTGCTGCCGCTGCGCGATCTCGTCGCAATGGGTCTTTGGGTGGCTGGCTTTGCCGGCGACACCATCGTCTGGCGCGGCGAGCAATTCGCCCTCAAGAATGGGAAACTCGCGAAGGTCTGAGGCCGGACCGGGAGTTCTGGAACTCCGCTCTAATCCGCTGCCAATGCCGCATCGGCCTGCTCGCCGGCGCGCATGGCTGCCGTATCGATAGTGAGGCACGCGCCGAGTTCGTTGAAGTCCTTCTCCCAGCGCGGACGATCGTCAGCAGCGAGCGCGGTAAGCGCGTAACCTGAAGTCCGCAGAATCTCGTACCAGATGTTCTGCGCCTGCCACAGATTCAAGTCGAACGGCAGCTCAGTGAGCGCGCGCGCAAGCGCCAGAGCGCGGTCCAGCTTCTCAAGCGAGCCGGACGACATTTGCAGCTCGACCATAGCGCGCTTCATGCGCTGGTCGGCATTGTAGGAGAGCGTAGTGGCCTCAAGCTGAACCTGGTCTGCTTTGGCCAGCGAGAGGAACGATCGCATCTGCGCCACATCGATGGGTTCGCTCTCGAGCGTGCGCCGCAATCCGGCGTTGATGGCGAATGTTGCAGCCAGAGCTAGCGCCGGCGGCTTGGGCAGGCCGGCCTGCGAAAGATAATGCAGCAGGCTGGCGTGATCCTGATAGATGGTAGTGAGCGAGCTCTCAATGTCAGACAGCGTTGAATTGAGAATGAGCCTGATGATGCGGCGTTGCTCGTCGCTGAACAGCGAGGTCAGCGAATAGTTGGCGTGGCCGTAGAAGCGGTCGATCAGCCGCATAACCTCGGGGAAGTCCGCGCGTTGCACATGGCCGGCGGCCTCGGCTGCGAAAGCCTCGAAGTCTGCGGCGCCCGAGTCGTCATAGGGCTTCACGGCGGCGGTAATGTTCTGGTCGCCAAAGTGGAGAACAGCGAACGAGAAGCTCTGCGCGTGCCCGGTAATGGCGCTGGCCACATGCGCGCGGCCCACGGAGAGACGGCCGCGGCCAGAGGTGAAAATCTCGTTGGAGATGCGGCGGATGCGATAACAAAATAGATCCGTCTCATCGGCAAACGATGAGAACACCGAGCTGATGGCATAGTGCGCGGCCACCTGCTCCAGATGCAGTTCCATGGTCGCGACGCTCTTTTTGTAGATGCGCGCCCCGTCGCCGGCTTCGGGCACGTTGGAGTGGGCTTCGGCAAGGCGGGCTAGAAACGCAGGCTCCAGCGGCGCGGCCTGTTGGCCAAAGAGCTGCTGCGCAAGCTGCAGCACGCGTGCTGCGTACGCGATAATCTGCACGGTTTCGATTCCGGCGATGTCATCAAAGAACCAGCCGCAACTGGTGTACATGAGCTGCGCGTGCCGCTGCATCTCCATCAATTCAAGAGCGCGAACCCGCTCGGGTTCCGTCAGCGCGTGCGTCTGGTGCGCGTTGAAGAAGCGGTCCACCGGCTCCGTCGCCGCGATCGAGCACGACCTGAATGTAAGAATCGCGTGCGGCCCATACATCCTTGAAGAGCTTATTGCCTTCGCGTTCGGTGAGCGGAATCAGCGCATCGCGCAGCTCGTCCAGAGCCTGGCGCAGAGGCGCGCGCCAAGCCTGGTTCCAGCCCGGCTTGCCGCCGTTGCAGCCGCAATCGGAGCGCCAGCGCTCGATGCCATGCACGCAGCTCCATGAGGTGTTGTCGACAATCTCGCACTCGAATTCGGGCGGAAACTTTTCAAGGAAGTTCGCGTAATTGGTCAGCTTCACCGTCTTGTCCTGCTCGATGAGCCGCAGCGCATACGCCAGCGCCATTTCGCCGTACTTGTGATGATGGCCGTACGACTCGCCGTCGGTAGCCAGATGAACCAACTGCGGCTGCGGCGAGTCTTTGAAGGCCGCCTTGAGGCGCCCGGCAAGATTGTCGCCTGAGTCCAGCAGTCCTTCAAAAGCAATGGCGCGCGAATCCGGGCCGTCGTAGAAGAACACCGCAATCGATGCGCCCGACGCAAAGCGCACGAGATAGGGATGCGTCGTGTCCACGCTGGCGTTCGGCGTGTCGGTCCACTCGGCTTCGTTGCTCTCGGCTTCGACCTTCAAGGGTCGAATGCGTTTGCACTGGTGCGGCGCGAGCACCGTGAACTTGATTCCGTTCGCGGCCAGTGCCTCAAGGGTGGCCGTGTCGGCTGCGGTCTCCGGCAGCCACATCCCCTCCGGCGCCAAGCCGTAGCTGCTCTTGTAATCGGCAATGCCCCAGCGGATTTGCGTATTCCGATCGCGCGCATTCGCCAGCGGCATAATCATGTGGTTGTAGCCCTGCGCCATCGCCGAGCTGTGGCCGTGGTAACGCTGGCGGCTGCGGCTCTCGCCGTCGAGGATCATGCGGAACGTGCGCGGCGCGTTCTCCTTGAGCCAGCTAAGAAGCGTGGGGCCGAAGTTGAAGCTGATGCGCGCATAGTTGTTCACGATGCGCGTGATCTGATTTTTTGCGTTGACCACGCGTGCCGCGCCGTTGGGGGCGTAACACTCGGCGCAGATGCGCTCGTTCCAGTCGTGATACGGGGCCGCCGAGTCCTGAGTCTCCACCGTCTCCAGCCACGGATTCTCGCGTGGCGGCTGGTAAAAGTGGCCATGAATGCAGACGAAGCGCTTTCCAACAGGCATGAATGATCCGATGCAGTGCGAGCGCTCTCTGCCGCCCGCTCAAACCATTTTACGGCTACGGCGTACGCTCTACCGTGCCGAGCGCCCCGTTGGAGCCGTCTTCTTTTTAAGGTCGCAGGCGCGCCAAAGGTACCAGCTTGCGATCGAGCGGTAGGGCGCCCAGCGTTTGCCGCGGCGCAGCAGCACCTCGGCTTTGGGCAGGTCCGCCGCTTCAAGCGCGCGGGATTTGGGCACGCGCAGAAACGTGAGCGCGAATCCCTTGCGCACTCCGTAATCCGTTACAGGCAGCACGTCAGGCCGGCCCAGCCGGAAGATGAGCAGCATTTCCGCGGTCCACCTGCCGATGCCGCGCACTGCTGTCAGGCGTTCGATAATTTCCGCGTCAGACATCTTGCGAATCGCGGCGTGTTCCGGCACTGTGCCGTCGAGGGTGCGCGCTGCCAGGTCGCGCAGCGCCTTGATCTTGTTGCCCGAGACGCCGGCCGCGCGGAGCGGCTCATCGGGTGTGTCGAGCAGCAATTGCGGCGTGGGATCGCCGCCAAAGTACTCGCGCACGCGCCGATGAATGGTGGCCGCTGCTTTGCCGTGCAACTGCTGGTAGAGGATGGATTCGAGCAGGGACTCGAAGAGCGAGGCCGTGTGGTCGAGCCGGAGCGTGAAGGGGCCTGCGCAATCAATCAGCACGGCGAGTTTCGGGTCGATCGCCCGCAGGTGCTTCACTGCTGCGGCGGGATCGAAGGGAAGTTTTCGGCTGCGTCCATCGTGAATCATGGAAGGAGTGTACCGCAGGCGCGCAGTAAGCCCTGTGTACCCAAAGCGGAAGGCCTCCCGTCTATGTGCTCTATCGCGGGAGGCCTCTTAGCTCGCGGCAGTTACTTTGATGTGCCCGTCGTGTTCACGATGGTGATTTGCGTCTCGCCGTTGTTTTCGCTAGCCGATTGGTTGACTGTCACGGTCACGGAATCAGAGCCATTCTGTATCGTGATGATTCCGCCGTTCCCGGTTGACATGGTCTGTGCATTCGGGCCGGCCAGGCCCTTGTAGAAGGTCATTACTTTGTCCGGCGAGTCGGGCGTGAGGAAGTTTGCGGTGACCATAGATTTGCTGCCAATGGTCATGCGCAAACCGCCTTTACCCTGCGTCGCGCCGGGATAGATGGCAATTCCCAGATCGCTTGCCGTGAACGTCTCGTTCGGGTTCGCGGAGATGTTGCCCTTCGGTGTATTAATCGTGATCTCGCCGTTGGCATCCTTATGCACGGACTTGGCGACACGATAAATTCCGTAGCCAATAATGCCGGCGCCAATAACGCCCAGGCCAACAAAGATCGCCACGATGATAAGAATGATCTTGAGAGCGCTGGTACCTTGCTTGGGCGGAGGCGCACCCACCGGCGGCGGCACGGGCTGGAACGAACCGGGTTGAGGAACTGGAGTGAATGTGGGATCGGACATAGTCACTTCCTTTTCATCAGGCGTTGTGATTGTGAATTTCGACCGGGGGGTTCTGGAACCGCTCCACTATACCTGATCAAGCACTCCTTCGGTAACCGATTTTTTGTGGCTACGGGTCACATGTTCGAGACTTAAGTCGGAATTCATTCCCGATTCGCAATCCGGCTCGCGTAAAGCTGGCTCCCGCGCCGGACAATCCAACCCCGTCGGCTTTACCATCAGAACGTACTCAGGAGTTCAACGATGAAAATGCGGCCGGGAGAGCAAACCGGTTTTCTGTTGTGCGGCAAGGAGTGGACCGACGGAGAGGCTCTGGAAGTCCGTTCGCCGTGGGACCAGGGGCTCGTTGGCCGCGTCACAATCGCCACGCGAGCAGACGCGCGCCAGGCTTTGAATCATGCCGTCGCTTGCGTGCGCCGCACTCGCCTTCTGCCGCGGTGGAAGCGCCGGGAAATCCTGGAAGATGTAGCTGCCGCACTCATCGAACAAAAGGAGCGGTTCGCGCAATTGATCGTTGCCGAGGCGGGCAAGCCGCTGCGCATGGCGCAGAGTGAAGTAGATCGCGCAGTGCTCACCTTCAAGACCGCTGCCGAAGAGTCCGTGCGGCTGGGCGGCGAGAGCATTCCGCTGGATTTAACCGAAGGCAACGAAGGACGCTGGGGACTGGTGCAGCGGTTCGGCGTCGGGCCGGTTCTGGCAATTACTCCATTCAATTTTCCGTTGAATCTGGTAGCGCACAAGGTCGCGCCCGCCATCGCCGCCGGCTGCCCGGTGATCGTGAAACCCGCGCCGCAGACGCCGTTTACGGCATTGGCGCTGGGCGAAGTGATTTTGAAGGCCGGCTGGCCCGAGGAAGCGCTGGCCATTTTGACTCTGGCCGATGCTGACACCGCATGGCTCGCGGAAAAGGAAGATCGAATCAAGCTGATCAGTTTCACCGGTTCTGCCAAAGTGGGCTGGGAGCTGAAAGCACACTCGGGACGCAAGCGCGTCCTTCTTGAGCTCGGTGGGAACGCGGCTCTTGTGGTGCACAGCGATTGGAAAAATCTTGACGAGGCGGCGTTGCGTACGGCGCATGCGGCATTCGGTTTCGCGGGCCAGTCGTGCATCAGCGTACAACGGGTGTTTGTGGAGCGCAGCATCTTCCAAACCTTCGTTTGGAAGGTAGTGGATGTTGCGGAAAAGATGGTGATGGGCGACCCATCCAATGACGCCACTGAAGTGGGGCCCATGATCCGCCTCAGCGAAGCGGAACGCGTCGAAGCCTGGGTCAAGGAAGCCCTGGAGGGTGGAGCCAAGCTTGTGACGGGCGGCGAACGCAAGGGATCCATGGTCACGCCGGTTATTCTGAGCGCAACCAAAGCCGGCATGAAGGTTCGCGATGAGGAGATTTTTGGGCCGGTGTTGCTGATCGAGCCGTACGACGACTTCGAGGACGCGCTTGGCGCAGGTCAATCACTCGAAGTACGGATTGCAGGCAGGGCTGCTCACCCGCGACTCTGGGCGCATCCTCACCGCGTATCGTGAGCTGGAGGTGGGTGCGTTGATCGTGGGAGACACGCCAAACTGGCGCCTGGATCCAATGCCTTACGGCGGAGTCAAGGAGTCGGGCCTCGGTCGCGAGGGCGTCCGCTGGGCCATTGAAGAAATGACCGAGCCGCGCATGCTGGTGATGGCGTCACCGAGTTAGAGCGTAACCGCGCTGCTCGACCACGCGCCGCCATCGGCGCAATGCCCAACTGAGCTCGACTATCCCTTTTTGGCCTTGGCTCGCACTGCGGCCCAGCGCTTGCGCTGTGCATCGGCGATCCGCTTGCGCGCGTCGGCGCTTAGAAAACGCTTCTTCCGCGGTTTGGCTTTGGAACCTGCCTTCGCTGCTTTGCGTCTGGATGGTGCGGCTGCAGTTCCAATGTTAGCCAGCAATGCGCGGGCTTGTTTGAGCCTTGAAATTTCGGAGTCTATTTGAGCAAGAATATTTTCAATCGCCATATTGTCAGAATAACTCAGAAGATTCGCGTCCGCATAGCTTCATGCAAGAGTTTTTCAGCCAGTTAGGGGTGGTTATTGGATTGCCCAATGCCCGTTGAGCTGAGTTACAACCAGGTAATGGCTCACAATTGCGGCGCCACCGCGCCAAGCCGCCCAAAGTTAGCACGGCGGGACAGGCTATCAACCTGTCCCGCCGAGTTACTTCTCAATCCTGCGAGCGCCGGTAGCGGCTATTCTACGCGGTTACAGCCACCGGCGCTCGCCGCCATGCGTAAAGCGGGAATTGGTTGGCTAACTCCGCAACTTCGCCGCGGATGCGCTCTAACGCCGCATCGTCGTTGCGCTGGTCGAGAGCTTTGGCGATCCACGCGGCAATCGTGCGCATCTCCGGCTCCTTCATGCCGCGAGTAGTAAGAGCTGGCGTGCCCACGCGTATACCGGAAGGCTTAAGCGGGGGATTCGTATCCCAGGGAATGGAATTCTTGTTCACCGTGATACCGGCTTTGCCCAGCGCCAACTCAGCCTCGGAGCCCAGGATGCCTTTTTCAAAAACGTCAACAAGTAGGAGGTGGTTGTCAGTTCCGCCGGAAACCAACCGGTAGCCAGCCGCACGCAGTGCTTCACCAAGAACCTTGGCGTTGGCGACGATCTGCGCAGCGTAGTCGCGGAAATCGGGGCGCAGAGCCTCAGCAAGCGCAACCGCCTTGGCGGCCACGATATGCATGAGCGGCCCGCCTTGCTGGCCAGGGAACACCGATTTATCCACTGCAGTGGCCAGATCCTGGTTGCAGATGATCAGCCCAGCACGTGGACCACGCAGAGTTTTGTGCGTGGTGGTGGTTGTGATCTGCGCATGAGGAACAGGCGAAGGGTGCACGCCGCCGGCAACGAGCCCGGCAATATGCGCCATGTCGAAGATGTAAATCGCGCCCACTTTGTCGGCGATCGCGCGCATGCGCGCAAAATCCCACAAGCGAGGATAAGCGCTGGCGCCGCCAATAATGACCTTCGGTTTTTCCGCGAGCGCAACCGCTTCCATCTCGTCGTAGTCGATGGTTTCGGTGTCCTTGCGAACGTGATAAAAAGTCGGGCGATAAAGCTTGCCGCTGAAGCTCAGCCGATGCCCGTGAGTCAGGTGGCCGCCGTGCGAGAGATCGAGGCCGAGAATCGTGTCGCCCGGCTGCAGGACTGCCGCGTAGGCCGAGGCGTTGGCCTGCGAGCCTGAGTGCGGCTGCACGTTGATGTGCTCGCCGCCGAAGAGCTGCCGCGCGCGGTCGCGGGCCAGGTTCTCAACCACGTCGGCATACTCGCAGCCGCCGTAGTAGCGGCGTCCAGGGTAGCCCTCGGCGTACTTATTCGTGAAGACCGAGCCAGCCGCCTCCAAGACTGCTTCGGAGACAAAGTTTTCGCTGGCAATCATCTCCAGCCCCTCGTGCTGGCGGAGAGTTTCATGGTCAAGGGCGGCGGCGACTTCGGGGTCAACCTGGGCGAGGGAAAGAGACATGCGGTCCGTCATATAGGAATTTTAGCCTGTTCTCCCTTGTGGAAATAGCGCGGCCAGCCCTCCCCGAGTGCAAATCCCGTACACTGAATTCGGCGTCAATCTTCATCGCTGATTGAGGACCCGATGAAAAGCCGAGGCAGGCAATCCGCTTGGTTCCGATTCACCTTGATCTTCGCTTGCGCATTTGCACCGCTCGCTGCAAGGTCGCAGGATGCGAGCCCGCCTGCACCGCCGGTCAGTATCGACGCGGGCCTGCTGGCCAGGGCGACCTCCGGCGATCTCGCTGCACAAGTGCAAGTGGGTGAGCAGTATGCGCATGCCGGCGCTACCGAGCATTACAAATCTGTCGCCGCTCAGGATTATCAGCAGGCAGCCGCGTGGTACCTGAAGGCTGCCCAGCAGAAGTCCGTTGAAGGAGAACTCCACCTGGCCGCGCTCTATCGCGATGGCGGAAACGGTTTCGAGCGCGACATGGAGCAAGCCGCGGCGTGGTACTTGAAGGCCGCCAACCAGGGCAATGCGACGGCGCAGGGAACGCTCGCGGTCTTATATTCCATGGGTCAGGGCGTGCCGCATGACGATGCGGAAGCCTACTTCTGGTTCGACATTGCGGCTTCAGTCAAAGGGCCCAACCAGGAGAAGTATGCCGCGAACCGGCAGATGATCGGCGAACGAATCACCGCCGACCAATTGGCCGATGTTCAGGATCGCGTGGCAGCGTGGAAGGCCGCGCACCCTCAGCCGGATTCCGCCAAATAAATCCGCGACGATCGCGAAACATTTTTGTTCGAGTTCCCGGAGCGCGTCGCAGGATGCCGCCCGGTATGCTGATTGCATGGTCGGAGCGCGCATTCCGCGGTTTGCATTTTGGCTCGTTCTTGCAGTAGCGATTTCGCCGCAATCCGGCATGGCGCGAACAGGTGCCGAAGTATCCATCACCCCGGCTGCGGTCGTGGCGGGATCGCCTGAGTTGATCTGTGTGCATTTGCCTGCGGGCGCAACATCGGACGCCGAACGGCCCGAGGGTACATTTCTGGGCCAGAAGCTCCAGTTTTTTCGCGGGCGTGACGGGCGCACTTGGTATGCACTGGCCGGAGTCGACGTCCAGGGAGCCGTGGGCTCCTCTGCGCTTCGGATCGGTGCGAGGCTGGCCAACGGCGCATCCATCGACCTAAGCCGCAATGTCGAAATTCTTCCCGCGCACTACCGAACGAGCGCTCTGACGGTCGCTCCGAAGTTTGTTGAGCCGGGGCCGGATGAGATGACGCGCATCAAGGCCGAGAGAGCGCTCAAGGACAAAGTATTTGCTTCAAGCGCGTCAGAACCACTGTGGTCTGGCGATTTTCGCGCGCCGGTTCGCGCCGCTCCTACTGACAGCTTCGGCACGCGGCGCACCTTCAACGGAAAGCTCGCCAGCATTCACCAGGGGATGGACTTTCGTGCGGCGACGGGAACGCCGGTGCACGCCGGCAACAGCGGCGTTGTGGTTCTCGCGCAGCCGCTCTACTACGAGGGCAACTGCGTGGTCATCGACCACGGGCTCGGTCTGTTCACGATCTCAATGCACCTGAGCCGCATTGACGTGCACGAAGGCGATCACGTGAAAGCAGGCCAGCTTCTCGGTCTGAGCGGCGCCACAGGCCGTGTAACCGGGCCACATCTGCACTGGGCCGTGCGCTGGCAGAACGCGTATCTCGATCCCGCAAAGATGCTGCGCCTGAATTTGACCAACATGCGTTAGTGGGATGTCGCAGTGACAAGGGCACGGGCCTCAGGTAGAGCGCTCCGGCTCCCGCGCCGTCGGCGCGAAGGATGTTAGCCCCGCGCTTCAGCGTCGGGAAAGCTGAAAGAAATTGATTCGCGGAGTCCCGTAGGGACGGTGCACAATTCGGCGGTCAACGGGATTGCATTTCTTCTTCCAATCGATTGGCCGCGCTCGGCGCCGCCGCCTTTTCCTCCCGCAGCGCCTTGAAAGCCCGATACACAAACCACCCCATGTACCATCCATCAATAAATTTGTAGGGCGACTCGCCCGTCGTGTAGTGGCCGCAGGGCAGCACGCGCACTTCGTAATTCAGTCCGGAACGGCTCGCCGCTTCAACCACCTTGAGCGAGTATTCCAGCGGAAACGTAAGGTCGTACTTTGCGTACACAAAGAGAATGTGCTTTTTCGGGCCCCCGGCTTCGTCGCTGGCGAATTTTGTGTAGTAGCTGACAGGGCTCACGGTGGCCCACAACGCGCGCAGCCGATCCTGCGAGAGCCCAGCCGCTTCCACTCCCGCGCGAATGTGGCGCGTGCTTTGCCCGGCCCACACCACGTCTCCAAAAGCTGTAGAAGCGTGGTTGAAAGCATTCACGCGCAGCCGCGGATCATGGGCGCTGGCGAGAAATGCGTAGCACGACCCGAGGCTCGTACCCAGCACGCCGAAATGCTCATAGCCCTGCTCTTCAAGCCAGTCGACGCAGCAGCGAATATCGACCACCGCCTGGCGGCAAGCTGAAATCGTGCGGCCCACGTTGGAGCTCACGGCATAGTCGGAGCGCTCCAGTTCCGCCGGCCGGCGAATGTCGTGGTAAGGCTTGGAGAGGCGCAGCGCCGAGACGCCCATGCGATTGAACATCGTGCAGAGCGAGTTGTGGCTGAACCCATCGGCGTTCCATTGCGGCATCACGATGATGGCCTGTTTGGGACGCGCGGGATCTTTGTGCGCGGGTGCGGGAAACCAGCGCGCGTTCACCAGGTCGTTCTCCGGGTAGGGCGTGCGCTCGGGCGAGGTAAAGCGCAGATATTGCGCCTTGGGCAGCTTGCCCTCTACGGCTTGCTGCTTCAGTTCCGCATCTTGTGCAAGTGTTTCCGGGCGCACGTTGGTGGGGAACAACTCCGGGTGGCGCTCTTCCAGCCGGAAATCCGTCGGGCGCTCGTAGCCGAAAGAAGACATCGCTATGGCCGATGAGCAATTCGTTGATGCGAAGCATCGCGGCTTCGGCGGCCGCGGGGTCGCGAACAATATCGGGATCGGGAACAGCCGCGCCGAAGCCGTGCGTCTCGAGGAACGGAGTCACCCACTCGAAACCCCACTCCAATGGACGCACCACGCGGTTTTCGTCGCGCGTGCTTAGCCGCGTCTCCCACGCGTACATCTTGCGTGCATACCAGCCAGTCAGCATGAAGTATGACTCAATTTTATCAGCGAGAAAGAATGTCAGGCGCACGATCTGGGATCGCCCGATGCGCGCTCAAGTTCTAACTCTCAAGCCAGTTTCGAAAACGACTTGTCATCCTGAGCGAAGTCCCGCCTCGGCGGGACGCAGTCGAAGGATCTGCGGTTGTTTTTCAGCAGGCTGCGAGCTCCCCTTCCTACGCCTTCACTTGCCGCGCGGCCTTCTTGAGCGCGAGATACTCGGCCGTGAACCAACCGATGCTGAGCACCAGAATAATGGCAATGATCGCTTGCGATATCGCGCAATACAGGCACCACACGCCGAGGCCATATTGCTCAATCATCGAAAGGCGGAATGCAAAAAGAAATCCAAGAAAAGCCGCAAGGAATGTGGCGAGCCGCAGGCGCGCAAAACTGAGACACCCCAGCACCAGGTATCCGGCAATACCAATGGCCGCAACAGGAACTTTGGCAATTTCGGCGAACGAGCTGTGATTGACGATGCCGCAATCCCAACGCTCGTTAATGTCGCATGGCGCGGTGCCGGTGGAGTAGTGCACCTGGAGCGCCAGCGCGGAGACAACGACGCCGGCAACGGCGAGAATCAGAATGACATATCGCATAGTTGGGTCGAGAAGCGGTCTTTTTGCTTCATCCCGATTCTAGCCGACGGCGCTCAGAGGTTTTCTGCGCCGGATGGTTTCCGGCCCACACTGTACGATGAAGCCATGGCCATGGGCAAAGGCGCGCCGGGCAACGAGGAACCGGCCTGGCAGCATGCGATGCGAGTCGCCTTCTTCGGCGGGAGTTTCGACCCGCCCCATATGGGCCATCTGGCCATTGCGCGTGCTGCCCGCGATGCCTTCCATCTGAATGTCGTTTTGTTTGCGCCGGTCGGCGCGCAGCCGCTCAAGCCTGAAGGATCGGCGGCGGGCTTTGAAGACCGCCTGGCAATGACCCGGCTGGCCATCCAGGGCGAGCCTGGGTTTGCGGTCTCGCTTGCCGATGCGCCCAAAACCTGTGGCAACCGCGATCTGATGCCCAACTACACTCTCGACGCGCTCGATGGTCTGCGCGCGGAATTCAAGCCGGAGACCGCTCTTTATTGTCTGATGGGCGCAGACTCCTTCTTCGGGCTGCAGCACTGGCATCGCGCCGCGGAGATTCCCTACGCGGCCTCGCTCATCGTAGCCTCGCGGCCCGGTCAGCCCCTCGAAGGATTGAAGGCGGCACTGCCTCCGGGCCTTACCCTTGAGCCCTTGCCGGCCGGCGATCGCATGGCCGCCGGAATCGACGTCCGCGCATTCAATCTTGTGAATCCCGCCGGAGAACGCGCGCCATTTTATCTATTGCCGGGGCTGGATGTGGAGATCAGCGCGACAGGGATTCGCGAAGCAATACGCAAGGCCGCTCCCACGGCCCGGCCTGCGGCATCGAGCGTCGCACGGGCCAGTTCCGCGGAAATCCGAACCATGCTGCCCGGCCCCGTTGCAGAGTACATCCGCAATCACGGCCTCTACCGCTGACGCCGGGCCTCGACTCACGAACCACGGTTCACGATGCACGGCCCTTCCGCTTGCCCCATGCCGAATCGACAAGCTACCATGAGCATGGAGAAGCCACCCATCGAATGAGCACATCGCCGGCGCAGAAACAAACGCGCATCCTGGTGCAAGCCGCTGCCGCGGTTTGCGAAGAAAAGAAGGGCCAGCACACACGCATTCTCGAGCTCGACCCTGTCGACTCTGGCCTCTCTGACTTCTTTCTCGTCACCTCAGCCACAAACCAGCGGCAGGCCGTCGCCATCGCCGATGAGATTGAACTGCGCCTAAAGCACAACTTCGGCGCCTATCCCAACTCCGTAGAGGGCCGCCGCAACGGCGAGTGGATCCTGCTCGACTACGTGGATTTTGTGATCCACGTTTTCCTCTCTGAGAAGCGTGCCTTTTACGACATCGAAAGGCTGCGTAAATCGGCCAGGCCGCTCACGCCGGCCGAGTTCGACGCCGAGCTGACGACTGCGCTCAAACAAAAGACGCGCGAGGTGCGCGGAGCGAAAGCCACAAAAGCGGCCGCGAAAAAGCCCGCCGCCCAAAAGAAGTCGCCGCGACCAAAAACAAAAAAAGCTCCAGCCGCAAAACCACGCGTCCGGAAGCCCGTTCCAAAATCAAAAGCCCGGAAAAAGCGCTAGGCGCCAAGCCGAGTCATCCTTCATCAACACAAAGGGCGTCCGCCGTGGTGGACGCCCTCTGTGTTTCTGTTTGTTCGTAGAACATTAGAAGGTGATCTTCAAGGCGAACTGGCCAAAACGGCGCTCATCGTGGTTGCCGTTCGATGCTAATGTTCCCAAGCCACCCTTCTCCTCGGGCAGCGTCAACGGCGTTGAGGCTGTGCCGTCTGTGTAGTAGAGGCCGGTGGTGTTCACATAGTAGTTGTGGTGGTTCAAGAAGTTGAATCCCTCCACGCGGAACTGCACGCCAACCCGCTCGTTAATCGGGAAGTCCTTCTCCAGTGCGGCATCGGCATTCCACGCGCCCGGTCCCCGGAAGGCATTGCGATGTGTCATGGTCGAGGGGAACGGCCCCAGGTCCGATATACCGAGCGTCGCATTCAAAGAGTGGTCGAATGCTGGCCCCGGTATGGTCATGCCACTGAAGTTGTTCGGGCCAAGAGCCTTCGGCGTCCCCACCTTGTATTGCGGCGCTGTAGCCGGAATCAGGCGAGGGATGGTATACCCGACAGCAACTGTCGTCTCGTCGAAAACCGAGAATGGCGCGCCGGTACGAGCTGTGAAGATACCGGAGAGTGACCAGCCGCCAAATATTTCGCGCTGAAATTGGCTTCCATGTCCTTGCTGGTACCAGGGCAGGTTCCAGATCGGTGAAAGCGAAATGCGATGACGGAGATCGTAATCTGCGTTGCCCCAGTCGATCATCGGGTGCTTAAGGTCGGTATAACCGAGCGAGCCGATATAGCCCGAACCCCCCTGCAAGCTGTCGCCGAAGGTGGAGCTCAGGTTATCCAGCGTGTGCGACCAGGTGTAGTTGAGTGCCATGTTAAGGCCCGAATGATGCAGATTCTGTGTCTGGAGCCCAATGTTCAGACCTTGGTAGTTGCTGCTGCCATTGCTGCCGCGCATGTTGATGGCGCTGTATTGCATGTTCGGCCGCGTCAAACACTCGGAATCGCCCGTGTCGAAGTTTGTAAACCCGCAATCGGGATCGATGACCAGCGGATCGCCGAGATACATCTGCGCCGCGCCATACTGGTCGATGTTCTCCAGGTCGTATAGATGCAAACCGCGCGCGCCACTGTAGGCAACGTCAACTACTGTGCCGGGAACGATCTGATGTTGAAGATCGAGGCTCCAGAACTGGGTCTGCGCGGTCTTGATATCGGGGTTAGGCATGCGGAGCGAAGAGGGCGGCAGCGGAAGCGACGTCCCCGACACACCCAACGGGCCAAGATTGTTGGTGGTTACGAGGTTGGCGCAGCTTGCGGTCGAACCTGTGCAGGGCGGCGCTTCCACAACCGCGCTCGCCGGAGGATTGAAGCTGGCGTTGAAGGTGACGTTGCCAAAATTGCGCTCGTAGCTGATTCCATATCCGCCGCGAAGGCTGTCGTGCCCGTTGCCGAACAGATCGATGGCAAATCCGACGCGCGGCGCAAATGTGCCCCACGAAGGCTTCCAGAACTGCCCAACCGAACTCTTATCAGCAATTGAGACCTGCCCGGTACGCGTCTGGGCCTCGATGCCGTTGCCCGCACCAAAGTAGAAGTTCGAGTCGAGGTTCGCCTTGTTGTTGTGCTGCACGCCGTAGTGCTCCCAGCGCAACCCGTAATTGAGAGTCACTCGCTGGTTGAGCTTGAAGCTGTCTTCGCCATACATTGCCCAGTCCTTATAGCGATAGCTGCGAGCGTAATTGGCGGCAGCGAGAGGCGGTGTTACCTCGCACGACGTTGTATCGATGACATTGTCGTACACATCGGCTGAGCATGGCAGCTTACCCTGCGGATCGACGCGGGTCGTAAAGTCATAGAGAGGCGCGCCGTTCGGGTTGCCATCGGCGTTGACCATGTTGCTCATGCTGGCCACCCAGCCCTTCCCAAGCTGCTCCACGGCCTGCGCGTAGGCGCCGTACGCGGCATTCAACTGAATATAGGTAAAGATGCCGCCGTAACGCATGGAGTGCCGGCCCTTGGTCCACGCCAGGTCAGGTTCAAATTGAATCGTGTTTTGCGGGCCGCCGTAAGGCAGGCCACCCGCTCCCGGATTGCTGTTGTTCTCAAGACCCGGCATCTGAATCAACTGGTTGGTCACGTGATCCGTCGGATCGACAAACATCAGGCTGGGAGTGGACGTAAGTGCTGCGTCGAACGAGTTGGCAGTGTTATACCGCGTGTAGCTCACCTTTGTGCTTAGGAACACGTTGGGCGTAAAGGTGTGCGCCAGTGAGTAGAGATAGCTTTGATTCGCAATTGCATCGCCTACGTCGTATTGCGGGTAGGCTGAGTAGAATGACGATCCTTTGAATTCGTTCGCATTTTCCCGTGCGCCCCGGAAGAACATTTGCGTCTTCGCTGTCGGGTTGTAATCGAGGCGGCCCACCAGGTCGTAGGCGTTCATCGGGATGCCGCCCCCGGCATCGAACGGTGTGTTGAAGTTCACCGTGTCGAAGACCGCTTGCGTCGAAGGAATCGCTGTCGTGCCATTGACGAGGGGGAACGGGGTCGGGTCTACGCAAGCTTCCTTGGACGCCGAACCAAATGTGCACAGGTTTACGATATCGCCAACCGTAGCGGCTGTCCCGGCGGACTTGAGCACCCCGCCGCCATACGTTTTGAAGTAGCTCTGTACGTTGGCCGGCATAAGAGCGATGAACCCCGGATCGAAGACTTCTTCAGTCTCGCTGGCGCTTGAGCGCACGCGCGTCCACTCCGTGCTCTCGAAGATGAAAAGCTTGTCCTTGATGATCGGTCCGCCTGCGGCGTAGCCGAACTGGTTGCGGGTATATGCGCCCTTGGGCGTTTGCTGGGCGTCATTGCCATAGGTATTGGCGGTATAAGCAGACAGGCGATTGAACTCCCAGGCGGAACCGTGGATCGCATTGGTCCCGGCCTTGGTGGTTACGTTCACAACGCCGCCGGCCGCGCGTCCGTATTCCGCAGGGAAGTTGTTCGTGACGATGCTAAACTCCTGCGTCGCATCCGTCGGGATGTCTTCGCCGACGCCTTCATTGAAAACCGCAATGTTCTCGACGCCATCAAGCAGAATCTCGGTGCCCGTCTCACGCTGGCCATTGAGAGCGAAACCGACGCCGCGGTCGGTCAGGTTCTGGCCTCCGCTCACGCCTAGTGCTGAAGAGCTGGTGCTGGTACTGTCGCCGCTGCTCACGTTGCCGGAGATCGCGACAAAGTCGTACGGGTTCCTTGTCAAGCTGGGAAGCTGCATCATCTGCTGCGTATCGACGACTTGGGAGAGTTCCTGCGTCTGCGTGTTCACTTGCGAGCCGCCCTCGCCCACCACTTCCACTTCTGTGACCGTCGCGCTGACCGAAAGCTTGGCGTCCAGGGTGACGTGTCCGCCAACCGTTACCTCAACCTTTGCGACGTAGGGCTTGAAGCTGCCCGAATTCACCGTTACCTGGTAAATCGCCGGTTCAAGCCCGGTGATCAGATAAGAACCGGTTGAAGAAGTCACGGCAGAGCGCACGTAGTTCGTGCCCAGGTTCTTCACCCCAACCGTGGCGCCGGGAACGACAGCTCCCGTCTGATCGAGAACGGTTCCAGCGATCTGGCCCGTCTCAACCTGAGCCGAGGCCACCACGCCGCAAACAGCCAAAACGGCGAAAAGGCATAGGGCAACCAGCGTGACGGTTTTCAGGCGGTTAAAAACTCCGCAGTGTAGAGGGGCAGAATGATTCGACCCGGAATGCAATGGAAACAATGTCATAGAACTCCTCCAAAGACGGTCTGAATTGAGAAACCTTGGCAAGAAGCTTCAACAACCAGGTTGAGCGCTTTCGGGGTCTCGACGGGGAGGGCAAGTCCGATTCCGCAGATTGATCTAACTGTCAAAACAACACGGTCTGCAAAAAAATACACGATTACCTAACCAGGCAGGGCTCTACCTGCTGGATCCGTCTCCAGTAACGTGTCATTAACTTTGTATTACTTTAGGCAATTCATGGGCCAATCAGATTAGAATGCCCAAACATCCACAACAAGTTGAAAAGAAATGACATTCTCACCTACAACCTCTGGGGTATCCAGCTACACAATATGAAAATCAGTAGCCTTCACAGTCGTTCTCGCAAAAACAGTACATCGGGTGCATAAGTTCCAAGCTGTAAGTCAGCGGAGACTCCTAACCGCAAATTCGTCCAGGACGCGCACAGAAAAAAGGAGGCGCATCGCTGCGCCCCCTCTGGATCAATGAAAAGCGATTCTGGTTAGAAGGTGATCCTTGCAGAAAGCTGCGTTTGCCGCGCGGACGCCGCAGAGGTGATTTGTCCGAAAGTCGTGTCTCCGTATAAGCCGTCCACGGCGCCGAACTGTGTATGGTTGAAGGCATTCGAGCTTGACATACGAATTTGCAAGGAACGAGTTCCGTCTCCGCCGAGGGAGAAATTCTTGGCCACGACCACATCTGTGTCGTTGATCCCAGGGCCATGGTACGGATTGCGGTGTACATTGCCGAATGAGCCGGTTACCTCATCGGTGAAGTTGGTGTATCCGTTGGCGAACCACGTGCCGTAGCCGGAGGAATCCCGGACACGCGGGTTCGCGCGGGCCAGAGGGCCGGTTTGATTCGGAACGTCCGGGCATCCATAGAAGCTGAAGTCGATATCGCAATACAGGGACGCCGATGTGCCAAAGCCGCCATAGGAAATGTCATACGGGAAGCCAGTGGCCAACGTCGTTATCCCGCTGATCTGCCAGCCTGCAAGCAGTATGTTTGCCGGTGAGAACGCGCTGCCGCCTTGCTTGAACGGAACGGTATACACCGGGCTGAAAACAAGGCGCTGGCGAGCGTCGTAGCTTGAATCGCCATAGTTGAGCGAGGGTTGGTATTGGTTGAAGCCGCGCTCGCCGGCATTATCGAATCCCGAGTTTTCGAAGCTCGAGCCGCTATCAAGGGAGTGGGCCCAGGTGTAACTCAATTGGAAGAGGAGGCCATGCGTTTCCCCTTTGGTTACGCTGGCTTGCAACGCGTTATAGCTCGAAGACGATTCTGAGCCGACTTGGCCTTGTTCGATGGCCCCCGTATAAGCGCCGGCGAGCTTGTTGGCGGGATAATCCAACGCCTGGTCGTCTTGATTGTCGATGCAGTCCTGGTTTGCCAGGCACGCGGCGTGTCCCGCCGCCGTTTCAGGGTTACCCTCAAGGGCGGTCTGGTTGCGCCGGCCCAAAGACGCCCACATAGCTGACGCGGGCCACGATCTTCGACGGCAACTCGCGCTCCACCGAAAGCTGGAAGTTTTCGGCATAGGGAGCGCGGAAACCTGGGGCGAAGCCATTTATGTTAAAGACCGGCTCAATGTTGAAAACTGACGTGGAACCGGCCGTCGGTTGGGCATAAGGGAAACGGTATTCTCGGAGCAGCTCCGGCGGTGCCACCAGGTCCGTGGTCAGGCCGCCATTGATGTCAACGAACGGATTGACCAGCGACGGTTTGCCGCCAAAATCCGCTGCGCCTGCACTGGTAAAGCCGAAGGGAGGCGTTCCAATGGTCTGAGTCGAACTCTCTTCCTCGGTACGGTTATAGTAGATGCCAAATCCGCCACGGATAGACAACTTGCCCTGCCCACCGGAGATGCGTCCGAGATCCGGTGACCACGCGAAACCGAAGCGCGGTCCGAATTCGTCATAGTGCATTGTGGCCCGGCCGGCGTTCGTGCAGCCGGGGTCTCCGGGAAATCAAGGTTCTTTGGCGATCCGGGGAAGATTTTGGACTGCTCGCCTATAATGAAGCAGCTCACGCCCAGGCCGCTAAGCTGATGGTTGAGCATTGGCGTGTCGAGCGAGTACCCCAGACCATAGTTGAGTGTAAGACTGTTGGAGGCTTTCCATGCGTCTTGCGCGTAGATGTAGTCCAGGAAGGCGTCTGCCTGGATAATAGCTGGCCGGTGCCCTGACTGTAGGTGGCAGGGATGCCCAACAGAAAATCGAGCGACGCATCCCCGGTGCCGTACTTGGCGGAAACGGCGCTGAACGAGTAGTAGCCGCTATTGCTCGCGTCGAAGACATTCGAGACGTTGAAGCGGCGGCCATCCCAGCCGAACTTGAGCGTGTGGTGGCCCAAAACCTTCGAGAAGTTGTCTTCGATCTGGTAGTTTGAGTCCACGCGCGGCTGAGGTCCGTTGCTTGTGCCGCCCACGGCAAAGAATCCGTTTACCACTAGTCTCGGAATGGTTGCTGCGGAAGTATCCTGCGGCACGATGTTGAAGCCTGAGGCGCTCGGAAGTTCGGTCTTCTGAGGAAAGCTCGCCTTGAAGTTGAAACGTGTCCAATGGGCGGCGATGTCGTTCACGGCTGTCGAGCTGAATTGGTGCACATAGTCGAAAGTGTATTGCTGGATGTGCTCCACGCTTCCATCGCCGAACCCGGGCACCGTCGCGCCAGTGAAGGGAATGGTATTGGCAATGTTGATCGAACTGATAAATCCCAATAAAGCTCAATTGATTCGTCTGGCTCGGATTAAAATCGACGCGCCCATCTTCCTGGTAGTCAGTCCGGGTGGTTGTCTCGTTGAAGACCCATCCCTGCGCGCCGCTGTTGATCTTGCTGGCCGGCACATACTGTTTCGCGAGCGCCAGGGTGACGGAATTAAACGCGGAGGTCGGCACCATCCCGTTCAGACCCGTCGCGCCGAGGCACGTGTTCCACGTCTCACCGGCCGTTGTGCAGCCTGGAATGGTGATCGTGCTGGGAATGACATTGTTGCTGAACGACTTCTGCTGCTTGGGTCCGGTGCCGCTGAGGTCCGTTGAGAAATTGCCGTTAAGATTGTCGGCGGTATAAATGGTCACTGAACCGTTGCCCTGCGGCGTGCGCGCAGGGGGCAGCCTGGAAGGCGCCGAAGACGAAGAGCTTGTCCTTCAGGATCGGTGTGCCAACCGTGCCACCCACGATGTTCTGGTGATAGGGGCTCACCGCGACATGTTTTCCGCTGACGCTCTTCTGGAAAAAGTTATTCGTGTTTAGAAACGTGTCGCGATAGAACTCAAAGACATCGCCGTGGACATGGTTGGTTCCGGATTTTATCGATGCGCTGACGATGCCGCCCGAGTTCCGGTCATATTCCGCATTCAGCGGACCGTCGATCAGGTTGAATTCGGCGATCGCATCAAGGACCGGAGAGATGAGTTGGGTGTTGAGGGCGAAGTCATTGGTATCGGCGCCGTTGATCATATAGGCCGACTGTTGCTCTTGAGCTCCGCTGACCGAGGGTCCCCCGATGCGTTCGCCGGCACTGGCAGATTGCACGCCGGGAAGGGTCAACTCCAGGTTGGCAAAGTTGCGGCCGATTAAAGGCAGTTCGACCAACTGTTTGGCGTCGACGACGTTGCTCAGCTCACTGTCGGTGGTATCCACCTGGACCGAGGATTCGGTGACCTCGACTACGTCGGTTGCTGCGCCGATCTTCAACTGGATGGGCTCGACGAACTCCTGGTCGATATTGAGCTGGATCCCGCTGGCCGTGAACGTTTGAAAGCCGCGTTCGGTGGCGGTGATGCTGTACGACCCAATCGGCAACTGGGCGAAATAATAGCCCCCATCCTGCCCTGATACCGTGGAGAATTTGATGCCGGTCGCAAGATTGGTTGCGGTGATCTGGGCCCCTGGGACAACTGCTTCCTGGGGATCGGTGACAACACCCCTGATACGGCCGTTGACGTTCGCGGCGTACGCGAAAGTGCATGCCGCCAGGATGGTTGATACGATGACCGCACCGCGCCAGAAAGTCCGAGCCGGCGTAAGTTCAGAAGGCTTACTATTCGAACAGAAAATGCGCATCCTAATCCTCCAGAGTGAGCTGGGACGGTTTGTACTCAGAAGAAAGCTCCAACTGGCGGCTTCCTCCGTTTCTTCCGGAACGGCCACTCGATTTGCCGAACGTCTGAATCGACATCATGTGTGTAGGAGAGCGGAACAAAAAGATCAAGAAACGTTCCAAGGCCTCGAATCCCGGTTTGGAGCCTGTTCTTGCAATCCAGGAACAATTCCTTGGATTTCATAGTGCACGCCGTGGGCCATTCCTGAACCCCGTGTCCTCCAACAGCTTGTTGATAGAAAACAAAAGAGTTGTCCATCCTCAGAAGGGGCAGCGAGAACCTCGGGCGCTATGATCTGGGATATCGAAATATGAATTGTCATAGAATATCTGGTCAATAATTCAAAAACTGAAGATAAGTTCCAGATTCCGGGATGGATGCGGATGCGCGCGCCATGCGGTCCGAAAGCCTCTTGAGGTATCCTCCACTCCATGCAAATCACTCTTGCCCAGATTGGTTCGCCGCCCCGATCTCAGGACGCGTATGAGGCGTTGGTTCGCGACTATCTCAAGCGCTGTGTTGGGGTTGCGCACTGTGGAACAGAGGCCTTCCGGAACGAGACCGCGCTCTTTGATTGGATCGGCCGCCAAAAAGGTCGCACCGAGCCAGCCGTTCTGCTCCTCGACGGCCGCGGACCGCAGATGACTTCTGAAGCATTTGCGGAATTGCTCGGGCGCCGCCGCGATGAAGGAACGCAGCTTGTCGTCTTCGCCATCGGGCCCGCGGATGGTTGGTCAGAGGAGGCGCGCGGCGAGGCCAAACGCCGCGGCAACCTCCTCTCGCTGGGACCGATGACCCTCGCGCACCAGTTAGCCCGCCTGGTCATGGCCGAGCAAATCTATCGCGCATGTACAATTCTCACGGGTCATCCGTACCACAAGGGGCATTAGGAAGGCAGTTCACAGTTCTTAGTTCGCAGTTCTCAGAGCAACGCAGAACTCTGGCAGCGAAGGTCTCGGTCCCGGCATCTGCCAACTATGAACTAAGAACTGTGAACTGCGAACTGAAATGGCAGAGACGCGCAAAGGCCTCATCCTGATCAATACCGGCCCCGGCAAAGGCAAGACCACCGCCGCGCTGGGCACAGCGTTGCGCGCCGTCGGGTGCGGCATGAAAGTGCTCGTGCTGCAGTTCATCAAGGGCTCGTGGCATTACGGCGAACTCGATGCGATCGATACTCTGGGCGCGAGCTCGGCAGGAAGTTTCAAAATTCGCCAGATGGGGCGCGGGTTCGTGAAGATTGGCGGCGCGGAGGCCGACCCTGAAGACATTCGCCTCGTTCAAGCTGCCTGGGAAGAAGCGCGCACGGCGATCAATTCAGGCGAATGGGATCTGGTAGTGCTGGACGAAATTAATTACGCCATCAGCTACGGGATGCTCGATCCGCAAGTGGTTGCTGAGGCCCTCAAAGCCAAGCCGGAGATGGTGCACGTGATCCTGACCGGCCGCAACGCCCATCCGCTGCTCGTGGAGCTGGCCGACACCGTGACGGAGATGCGCGAAGTAAAGCACGCCTACCAGAAAGGCATCCTCGCGCAGCGCGGGATTGAATATTGACCCGCGCGAAAGGCACTCAATCGGTTTGAAGGGTACGGGCTTCAGCCCGTACATCAAATGAGAAAAACAATTGCGGGCTTTAGCCCCTGAAAGAAGCCAACTTGCCGGAAGCCAAACACTATCGCTGGGCCGACATTGAGCCGGAGCCATTGAATCCGCTGATCACGCGGCAATATGTTGTCGGCGTCAACACCATGCTGGCCCGCATCGTCCTCAAAAAGGGCGCGCGCGTGCCCATCGCATCAGCACTTTCACGAGCAGATCAGCCACGTGGTCGATGGCGCCTTGAATTTTCTCGTCGACGGCAAGGAAGTCGCAGTTCGCGCCGGCGAAATTCTCACCATCCCGCCAGACGTTCCGCATTCGGTCGTCGCGCTCGAAGACTCGGTGGCGCTCGACATCTTCAATCCGCCGCGGCAGGACTGGATCGACGGCGACGACGCCTATCTGCGCGGCTAGCATTACCGCACGTCAGGTCTTAAAGAATTTGCCCCGTTCCACGCTGAGGAGGAACGATCTACTTGGTCAAGTTGAACCATGCAGCCGCTCCCTCTTCAAACTTGTCGTCTGTGAGTTGTCGAAGCCCGGTCCCATCGGCGCGGATCGTGAAAATCTCGCCATACGGCTGATGATCCATCCCAACTGCTCGTTCATCCTTGAAGCCCATCCGCGCACTGGAGAAGATCAACTCGGTTCCGTCCGGCGACCAACTCGCATGCGCCTCGCCCGGCGAGCCCGTCAGCTTGTGCAGGCCAGTCCCATCGGGCCGGATAAGGTAGATGCGGTATTCCTGGTCAGCCTCGCGGTTGCTCGTAAAAGCGATCGAGTCCCCCCTCGGCGACCACCGGGGAAAGTTGTCGCGCTGCCCACCGGGGCTCGTCAGGTTCACACATGCGCCCGTCGCCAGCGTCTGGATCACCAGGTGCCCATCCTGTTCATACACAATCTTTAGCCCATCAGGCGACCACGAAGGGAATCCGCTGTTGCTGCCCGCTGGCGTGATCGTCCTGATTCCGGTCCCGTCACTATTCATCACGGCCACTTGCGCTGTGGGACGGTGCGGGCCGGGGAAGTATTCGCCCTCTGAAAACGCAATGCGGCTGCCATCGGGCGACCACGCCGGAGCCAGGACAAGGCCATCTTTTTTGTTGAGAATGATTCGCTGATCGCTGCCGTCCTGCTTCATCAACACCAGCGTCTTGAAGCCGATCGATATCGCAAAATCGTCGCTCTTCGGAGACTTCGTGGGAAAGAATATAGCGGCAAGCTCGACGAACCGGAACTTCGCATCCCGCGAATACGCCGGAAGCACCTCGGCCTTCTGGTCGAAATACTTACAATAGACCACGTAATTTCCATCCGCCGTCCACGATGGCCCCTGGATCAAACCCGGTTTACTGTCTGCAAACGTGCCGTCAGCATGCTCGATCCGAATCGTGCGCGAGCCTTTCACGTTGACGAGGTATCCCAGTGCATCGCCAGCCAACGGTTGCGGGCTCACGCGCACGCCGTCGCCGGAGGTGTACTGCTTGAACTCGCCGGTTGAGACATCGACAGAGACGATCTCGGTGCGTCCTCTCTCCTCGTCGCCAATCTCAGCGTAGTACGCGCCGACTTCGTTGGTTTCGTAATAGAAGATTCTTTTGCCATCCGCCGACCAGCGGGGCGAACCTGCGACACCGCGGCCTCGTGTGACTTGACGCAGTCCTGAGCCATCGGGACGAATGACGTACACCGCCAGCGATTGCAGCTTTTCGAACTGCCCGGGAACATGGCCCGCGTGGCTTCCACGATCGGAGGAGAACGCAATCCACCTGCCATCAGGCGACCACGCAGGGCGGAAATCGCTTCCTTCGCCCGGGGTGAGAAGACGCGCGCGCCGTGAGGCCATATCCATGACCCAGAGCCGTGCCCGTCCAGTTCCACGTGTGGAAACAAAGGCCAGAGACTTGCCATCTGGCGAGAGCACAGCCTGGTCATCGAAGGCCGGATCGTCCGTGAGCCGTTCCATTCCGGTGCCGTCGGGGCGCACGCGATAGATATTCGCCGACCCGTCGCGCTGCGAGGTAAAGACTACCCACCACCCGTCCGCAGAGAACGAAGGAGAGTAGTCCATCCCTGAGGATGGCAAAAGAACGCGCTCCCCGGTGCCATCACCGTTAGCGATAAAAAGCTGGCAGTGCACAGGCGTCCTGTCCATGCTGAACATGACGAGTTGCTGCTGCGCGTTAGCGAGAGGGAATACAAAAGGCGCGATAACCATAAGAAGCAGACGTATAGCGTTCTTCATCGATCTTCCTTTGCGGAAAGGATCCGCCTGAGGCTCAAAGTCAGATTTGGCTGAAGGTTGGCAGAACGATCGCACAACCGACTCGCCCGGAAGAATAACAGCTCAGCAGCGAGTACAAGGGATGTGCGGTTCGGGGTCGCGGTCAAATGGTCGGCAAATGGGAAGTAACTCGAATTCAGTTCTACCTCCGTTTGCCGGTGATCCGCCCAGAACGCGTAGCCGGGCGTGACGCCGCGCCATCGGGAATATTGTCACGCTTGTCGCGGAGTCACGTGGCTGAGGCCGAGGCTCGTTCCGCTCGGATTGGCCTCAGTCCGACCTCTCGAGGAACCCTCGCCCGCTCAGGATCATTGGCACGCACTTGTCAGCCCTCGCTTCTTTGGTTTTTGTCTGCTTCGCGCTTGAGATGTGGATGATATAGGACTTCCTCCGGCCCGGCGTGAGCGCTTCGAACGCCGCCCTGAGAACGGCGTTATCATCCAGCCTGTTCTGCAACTCCTCGGGAATTGCGTACTCTGAAGATTTCTTGAGCGCGACCTTCTTCCCGGACTCCTCCAATGCGATGGCTTCGTAGAGGTAGTCCCTCAACGCCGATTGCAGGGCGGTGATCTCTCTGAGCGAGGTGAACTTGATCCATCGCGCTGCCTGCGTATGTTCTCCGATCCTTTCGAGGATGTGCTTCGGGTCCTTGAGCAGCGCGCCTTTGAAAAACGAGAGCGCGCACGACTCCTTGAGCGGGATGACTATCGCCACGTTTTTCTTCAGGAATGTGAAGCACGGTTTGTCCCATTTACGTTCTTCGGTCAGAGAACAATCGAGCGCGATTTTGCGCAACTTGCTTGTTTCTCGCTGCCACTTCTTCGCGTAGGGAACTTGCATCGTTTCTGCCTTGTCCTCCGTCTTCGAACATGAATACCACATCTGTCAGGACGCCTTCTGGACGGATGGCTGCTAATTGAGAAGAAACCTCCTTGCGAGCGACTTCCGGGCTGGCGGCAATCCAGGCATGATCGTTGCCGCCATCGCATCATCGAGCTAAAAGCTGAAAGCTGACGCCACCCATATACAATTGGGTTCGGTATGTCGTGGTTTAAGCGCGAAGATGGCGAGTATTCCTCCGAACCGGGCGGTCCCGGAGCGGAGAACGGCCCCGAGTCGGGCGCAAGAAACGTGCGCACCGAGGGTCTCTGGGTCAAATGCCCCGGCTGCCGCCAACCCATTTACCGCCAGGACCTTGAAGCTAACCTGCTGGTCTGTCCCAAGTGCCAGCACCACTTCAAGCTCAGCGCTCGCGAGCGCATGGATACGCTCCTGGAGCCCGGCTACACGCTGGTTGACACCGGCCTGCGCTCCACCGATCCGCTGAACTTTACCGACGTGAAGCCCTACAAACAGCGCTTGCGCAAGGCGCGCGAAGACACAGGCCTCGACGACGCCATCCTCAACGCGCTGGGATCGATCGGCCCGCACGAAGTGGTGCTGAGCGCCATGGAGTACGCCTTCATCGGCGGTTCGATGGGCGCCGTCGTGGGCGAAACCATCGCGCGCGCGGTCGATCGCGCAAGAGAGACGCAGAAACCTCTGATCGTCGTGACCGCTTCAGGCGGCGCACGCATGATGGAGGGCGTCGTGAGCCTGATGCAGATGGCCAAGATCTCCACCGCTCTCGCGCAACTTGACGACGCGCGCGTGCCCTACATCTGCGTGCTCACCGACCCCACCACCGGCGGCGTAACAGCCAGCTTCGCCATGCTCGGTGATCTGAATATTGCCGAGCCAGGCGCGTTGATCGGGTTTGCCGGCCCGCGCGTCATCGAGCAGACCATCCGCCAAAAACTTCCAGAGGGTTTTCAGCGTTCGGAGTTCCTGCTCGAAAAAGGATTTCTCGACGCTGTAGTGCATCGCCACGCCCTGAAGGCCTACCTGATCCGAGCCCTGCAATTCCTTAAAACGCCCGCCGCTGCATAACAGCGCTGGCGCGTTTCTCACCCGGATTGGCTCGGAAACTGTACCGGCCAATACTTTGTGAGTTGAAGTGGCGAAAGTTGCACGCGAACCAATTCAGCCCGATTCTGGCTTTTCAGCGATCGCATGGCTTCTGTCTTTTCCTCGACCCCAACCTGTAGCTCGTCGAGGAATGCGCCTAACGAGTCTATATCTCCCAAACTTCGTGGCTCCATCGCGCCTCCTTGACCTGCATAGGGCGCAAACATCGCTTGATACGATGGGTTCTCGCCTGTTTCATTCGCGCGAATTCGCAGCGTCCCTTCGATCCGTTGCGCTGTCATATTGAGCAGTTTCAGGATTGCCAGCGCTGATGAAAGCCTGACGTCCTGGCCTGCCTCGAATTTCACGACCGTTGGCAGGCTGACCCCCGCAACAGCGGCGAGTCGGCGCTGCGTCAGTTTCATCTCTCGGCGCCGTCTCTTAGCAGCCTTTACGATCTCCGGCCAGTCGAGTCGATCACTGGTTTGAATGTTCCGTTCCATCTCTTCCTCATGTAGTCGGCAAGCTCATTTCGTAGTTCCGTAGATCCGTGAGCTGCGTTGCGCACGGTTTCCTCGGCTTGGGCAATACGCCTGCCAAGGTCGTGTACCGCTTCTCGAATCGCCGCCGCCTTAAGCGAGAACGACGTGGCCAGTCCCCGCAAATGCACCGCGCCGATTCCTGCCAGCGTCGTTGGATTCGTTCCCGGCCCCAGCTTGAGTGCCATCCCTGTCTGGCTATAATCCGCATAAAGCGCGGCTGCCAACACATCGTAGAACGGAGAAAGCCTCAGTTGATCCTCGTCGTAGAGCAAGGCAAAGTTCTTCAGGTGCGCGTCGTTGTTTCCCAGCAGAATCGAAACGAGAATCCGGCGGAATAGCCGATCGACATCAAGAAGCGCACAGCGCGGATTCTCGCGCAGCACGCGCGCCATATCGCCGTAGCTTCCATCGTACTTTTCATCGCTCGTCCGGCCTAGGATCTGGTTGAACTCCTCGAAATGTAGCTTCCCGATTGCGCCGTGTTCAACGGGACGGTCGAAGCGCCGCACCATGAGAGCTTGGTCCACAATGCCCGGAATGGGCGATATCTGCACCTGCACAATCTCATCGTCGGGCAAGAGTACGCGCGCCGCCTCGGTGGTCAGAAATTCAAGGGGAACAATCTGCGAGTGGTTCCCGCTCGGAAGCTTGGCAATGTGCGTGCTCAGTTCTCCTGCCTTAGTGGGACGAAAGCCAGTGTCGGTCTCCACGACCGGCAGTTTCGATTGAACGCCCGAAATGGAAGCTCGACTGTTCAGAGCGGCGAGCTCTGCAGGATCTTCCGGCGGTTCCCCGGCCGCTGCCCGTGGCTTCGGATCGCGCACGGAAACAGCTCCGATGCAATCCTGCCCAAATGCAAGAAGCCGGGCAAAGCGGTCTTCAACAGGAACACCAAGCCAGCGCGCTTGAATCGCTGCTTGCCTGCCCTCGGCAAGTAAATTGTCAAAAAACGGATGCAACCTGCCTTGATAAATGTTTGCGTCGGAACGCAGCGGTAAGGTGATCGAAATCGCCTCACGGCTCTCGCTGATAAAGTCGGCGTCGTAGATGAAAGAACAGCGCTCTCCCGGCTCCTGCCGAAGCGTTCCCGCGAATCGCTCGCGAAAATAGACGTACCCATAGAGGAGTTCTGCCATAATTCTGTCTTTCTTGATTATTTCGATCAGATGTTTCTCTGATCACTTTTTGCTGATCAAGGACGTATTTTAGCGGATTTAGATCAAATATAATTTATTTATTTGTATTTGTATAGTTGAGAGTCAATTATTGCTGTCTTTTTCTGGATCGATCGGGTATATGATCAATTAAAACTGATCGGATTTCGCCCCGATTCTAACTGAAATCCAAAGGGGCCCGCTATTCCTCCCCGCAGCAATTCATCGCCAGTGCCCCCAGGTTCGGCGCACTTTGCGGCTTCGGCTAAGTCGTCTGTTGCTCGTACTTGCCGGGGAGTTGGCGCGCACTGGCAAGCCAGCGCTCACCGTCGTCGATTCGAAGGGACCTGACCCGGACACGACCCATCTTGCGTTATAGGCTCTAGAAGCTCCACACCAGTCCCGTCGAAATGCGCACAAAGTTGTTGGGAATCCCCGGCGTTTGAATCGGCTCAATACTGGTCACGTTGTTAATCAGTTTGAAATTCGACCACTGGTAGCCGCCGCTCACTCGAATCGCCAGGCTCCGCGAAATCGGCGTGTCCAGGCCGCCGCCCACCACCGATACAAACGACGCGGTCTCGCCGGGAGCTGCATTCGGTCCCCAATATCTGCCGATACCGCCATCTCCACCGAGCGCTTCGACAAATACCGACTCGCGGCCCACGCGCCGCGTAAATTGCGCGCCGCCCATGATGGAATACCAATCTTCCTTGGCGCCCTGATTGGTGCCGCGATAGCTCGACACGTCCATAACGAATCGGACGAATCGCCACCCGGGAGGCCCGAAAGTTGCATTCCATCCATTCATGGGCTGGCGCGCGCCCGGCGTGCCATTGGGTGAGTTGTTGACGAAGGCGTATCCACCGTAGAGCTGAAACCGTGGGGGCTTCTGTGCCGGCGCATCAGTCTGCGCGTGAAGACCCACCGCCATCGACAGCATCGCAAGCAGCAACGAGAGACGAGAGGTCATGAAGGGAAGCGCTCCCGCAATTCGATCCCATCAGATGCGCATGGGCATCAGCACGTAGCGGTACTTGAACTCCGCGTCCGGATCTTCGGGCCGCATCTGGCCGGCCGATTGTGCGTCTTTGAACTCCAGCCGCACTTCGCCCGCGTTGTCCAGCGCCTTCAGGAAGTCGAGAATGTAGCCCGAGTTGAAGCCGACCGTAATCGCCTCTGACGAGTACGGCGTGTCGATGGTGTCTTCGCTCTCGCCGGACTCTGTGGAATTGGCGCTCACCTTCAGCTCGTTGTCTTCGAGCTTCATCCGAATCGCACCCGAGCGCTCGTCGGCGAATTGCGCCACGCGCTGAATGGCCGCGGACAGCTCACTTGACCGCACCACCGCGAACTTCGTGTTGTCGCGCGGCATCACCGCCTCAAAGTTCGGGAACTGCCCGGTCAGCTTGCGGCTCGAAAGCGTGCGATGGCCCACGCGGAAGAACAGTGTGTGCTCATCGTCGGCAAATTCCACCTTCTCCGCCTCGGAATTCGCGAGCAAACTCTGCAGCTCCTGCAGTGCCTTGCGCGGAATCAGCACGCGTTTTTCGCCGCTGATGCCTTCCAGAGTCTCGCCAGGCTTCTCGACAAACGAAAGCCGGTGTCCATCCGTCGCCACCATGGCCATCGACTCCGCCTTCAGCACCAGCAAAGCACCGTTCAGCGTGTACCGCGACTCCTCGTTCGAGATCGCGAAAATCGTCCGCGCAATCAGTGTGCGCAGCGACGCAAGAGAAATGCTCGTCGCTGCGATCGTGGGAAACTCAGGCACCTGCGGATAGTTCGCGCGCGCCATGCCGACCATCTTCGTGTTCGATCGGCCGCTCCTGATTTGCACCCAGTGATTCTCGAGCAGCTTGATGGAAATATCGCCGTCCGGCAGCAGCTTGATGTAGTCGTACAGCTTGCGCGCCGGAATCGTGCACGAGCCCGGCTTTTTCACTTTGACCTGGGCGCTGGTGCGGATGGCCTGGTCCAGATCGGTCGCAGTAATGTTCAGCCGATCTTCGTCCGCTTCGAGAAGAAAGTTGGAGAGAATTGGGATCGTCGTTTTCCGCTCGACCACGCTCTGCGTCGCTGTAAGTTCCTTCACCAGATCCTGGCGGCTTACGCTAATCTCCATCGCTGCCCCCCCAATACCAGACCCGTCCCCAGATCCAGCTCCTGATCGCCCGGCCGGCTGTTCGACTTCGGCTTCCGCACTCGGCATACACCCACCCCTGCCCACTGAAGCCGCACCCTATGCCCCAACTTTATAACAGCTTGCAAGACATCGGAAGCGGCAGTTTTTCTTCCTCCCGATTGTAGTCATCCTGCGAATGCCTTGCGCGTGGAAAACCCGGCTCATTCTGTGAATTCTCCCTGCTCAAACCGATTCAGCAACAGCTAACCGATCCTTCGCTTTATCGCGAGTCGCACCGCCTCCTTCTGCGCAATCGATGCCGCTCGCTCCAGACGGGTGATTAGGGTATGAGAAGAAATAGATAAATACCCGTAGTACCCGTAGTTGTCCTCGGAAAAGTGGGAATCCGCGCAATGTCGCTTAGGGGAATCGAGTTGGCTAGTGGACGAGTTTCCTAAATCGCAGCATGCCAATTCGAACAAGCCGGAAAACAAGTCGCATCCAGTTCAATTGCAGTCCCTTTACCCACGTCTCCCACACCTCACCGCAAATCGCCTGTGGAACGTGCTGACGTTGTGTGAATGCTCCGCTCAACGCCAAACCAGGCAGCAAGTTGCGGCGGTCGCTTCTTGCACACCCATTTCGCAGCCCGCATCAGCTGGCCAAAGATAGCCCTAAGGCGCAAGCCCGGGAACATGAGCCCAATTAAACTGGCAAGCTCGCGTAAGCGGGCGAAAGAACCACCCATTCTTTGCCCTCCGGACTCGCGGATAATGTTCCCATCGAAAAGTACCTGCCCGAGCATCCCCGCATCTGGCCTCTTATACTTAATCTTTCGTGCCCTGCGCGCCAGCCATGTCCTACACATCCGCGATTGCCCAACTCAATTCTCTGGTGCCGGAGCTTTACGCCCCTCCCGGAAAGCCGCAGCGCAGGTTCTCCATCGACGAAATTCGAATCCTCCTGGATGCACTTGGAAACCCGCAGCAGCATTTCCCTTCAGTGCTTATTGCCGGAACCAACGGGAAGGGCTCGACCGCAGCCACCCTCGCATCCATCCTGAGTGAGGCGGGCCTGCGCTCAGGCCTCTACACGTCGCCGCATCTGGAGCGCCCCAATGAGCGCATCCGGCTCGGCCACCTGGGAGCCTCGTCTGAAATCGCCGACGATGATTTTGCGCGTCTCTACTTCCGCGTGCACGACGCAGGCCAACAATTACTTCTCGACAGCCGCCTGGCGCAGCTGCCCAGCTATTTTGAGATCCTCACCGCGCTCGCATTCCTCCACTTCGCCGAGAACAAAGTCGACGTAGCTGTGCTCGAAGTGGGCATGGGTGGCCGCCTCGACGCCACCAACGTCGTCGACCCGCTTCTCTCCATCGTCACCGACATTTCGCTCGACCACATGGAGTGGCTCGGCCCAACCATCTCTGCCATCGCTCGCGAAAAAGCCGGAATCCTCCGCGCCGGCGGAACCATGATTACCCTGCCGCAGCACCCTGAAGCCAACCAGGTTCTGGGTGAGGTGGCCACAGAGCTGGGCGTGCGCGGGGTCAGCGCAGCCCCCTACGTGCCCGCAGTTGGCACCAGCGGTTCCTATACCGTGGACGCGTTAGGCGCCACCATCAAAGTCGATTCACCGCTCGCCGGAGCGCACCAGCACCGGAACATCGCCCTCGCCATCGCCGCCGCAGTCGAGCTTGCGGAACGCCACAACCTTCCCGTGACGCCCGCCGCAATCGAGAATGGGATTCGCCTCACCCGCTGGCCCGGCCGCCTGGAACGGATTCAGAAAATCGCCCGCTTGAATAAGACGGCACGCATCGACCAAAACGCCGTCGACCAGGAAAAAACGGAATGGATCCTCGATGTCGCCCACAACCCCGCCGGCGCGTGGGCGCTTCGCGCAGCCGTCCGCGGAATCCTCGAATCCCACCAGCCTCGCCTGCTCGTCTTCAGTTGCCTGCGCGACAAGCCGCTCAGCGAAATGGCGCAGATTCTTTTTCCTCTATTCGACGAAGTCATCGTTGCGCCCATCCACAACGCGCGCGCCGCTTCTCTTGAAGATCTGCTGGCAGCCGCCGCCGCCACAGGAACGCCGGCCACTGCAGCCGATTCGGTGAGCGACGCTCTGCGCCTGGCGCGAGGCCGCCTTACGCAAAACAGCGTTACGCATAACTGCGTAACCGGCATCGCAGTCATTTCCGGCTCCGTCTACCTCGTCGGCGAGGCGCGCACGTTGCTTTTGTCGGGATCCAGCGAATGACCGCGCGCCCCAATCCGCTGCCGCGCTTCTACGTCTGGCTCACCTATTTGTTGATGGGCCCGCTCATGCTCGCGCTCACCGCCGTCTGCGCCTCCACCGCGCTTCTGGTCTCCGTCGTCGACAAAAAAGGCCGCGTCCAACACTGGATCGCGCATTTCTGGGGACGCAGCTTTGTGCGCCTTTCGCTCTCCAGGCTGAATATTGAAGGCGAAGAAAACTTCCACAAATTTCCGGTCGCGGTGTACGTCTCCAACCACACTTCGTACATGGACACGCCGGTGATCTTCGGCTCCCTGCCCTTCCAGTTCCGGATCCTGGCAAAAAAAGATCTCTGGCGGTGGCCGATGATCGGTTGGTACCTCGGCCGCTCCGGACAAATGCCCATCGACCTTGCGAATCCGCATGCGACTCTTTCGAGCCTCGGCGGCGCGGTGAAAGCATTGCGCGCCGGCATGCCGCTCTTTGTCTTTCCCGAGGGCGGACGCACATCGGACGGCGAGCTGCGTCCATTCCAGGCGGGCGCCGCGTACCTCGCCATCCGCGCGCAAGTTCCCATCGTTCCCATCGCGCTCTCAGGCGTTTACGATCTCTTGCCTATTCACACCAAACACTTTTATCCGTGCCGGCTCACTGTGCGCGTCGGCGAGCCAATCGAGACCAAAGGCATGCATGTCCGCCAGAACGGCGAGTTGACGGAGCGCCTGCGCAACGCATCGAAGAAATGCGCATCCCGCCCGAGCACGCCCCCACAGAATCGCCCGCGCCCGTCGCGTAAACCGGACGGCTGGCCGCGAAATCGCGCTCCTGCCAAAACTCTGTCATTCTGGGGTCGCCCAGGCGACCGAAGAATCCGCGGTTGCCTTCCGCGATTTCCACCCACCACGAACTGGCGTGCCCCGTCCAAGCTCCGCTTGGGCGGGAACCACAAACCTCAATCCGCACTCTCACCCACACTCGCACTACACTTGTTCCATGGCCCCACGCATCGCCATTCCCGAGCCCACAAGCGACGATCCCGAATACAACGCGCGCGCATTGCCGCAATATCTTGAAGCCATCAAGGCCGCCGGTGCCGAACCCGTCGTCGTATCTCTCGCCGATACGCGCGAACGCATCGCGCAACTCCTCGCCGGTATCGACGGCGTTCTTTTGCCGGGCAGCGGTCACGACGTCGATCCCGCGCTCTACGGCGAAACGCCAGCGCCTGAAACCGCATCGAACGACTCCCCCGCGCCATCGCCGACGAACTCCTCTTGCAGGATGCATTCAACCATCGCAAGCCGATCCTCACCATCTGCCACGGCACGCAGACGCTGAACGTCTGGCGCGGCGGATCGCTCATTCAGGATTTGAAAACGCCCGTGAATCACAAGCCGGGGCGCGATGTTGTCGAGGCGCATCCAGTCCGCATCGAGCCAGGCTCACGCTTGACCGAAATTTTGGCGCAGGCCGGCACATCGGATGCGCAAGTGAATTCGAGTCACCATCAGGCAATTCGCAGCGTCGGAGACAATCTGCGCGTGACCGCAATCTCTCCGAGCGACGGCGTCGTCGAAGCAGTTGAGCTCAATCCTCCGAATCCTGACGCGCCCGATCATTTTGTCCTCGGCGTGCAGTGGCATCCGGAGCGCACCTATGCGCAGAGTGAGTTTTCGCGCGCGATCTTCGCTACATTCGTTCAGGCCGCCGACGATTGGCACCGATCCTCGCGCCGTAGGTGCACAGGAAGTTAGCCCCGCGCTTTAGCCTGGGGAAGGCAACGAAAAAGGGATCGGAGTCCCGTAGGGACGGAGCTGGCCCTTTACACTGTCCCCATGGCTGCCCGCCCCGCTCCGCCGAGTCTAATTGACCTCCTCCAAAAGGCCGGCTTCGACCCGCTGGACGATGAGACAGCTCTAAAATTCGCGGCTTATATTTCGCTCTTTGTTCGCTGGAATGAGCGCCTCAATCTGAGTTCTGCTCGCGACGCCGACAGCCTGATATCGCGACATATTATTGAATCGATTGTAGTTGCTCGATCAATTCCCGCTCAGCTCGCAACCCTCCTCGATTTCGGCTCCGGCGGCGGCCTCCCCGGAATTCCCATCGCGCTCTGCCGGCCGAATATCGCCGTGACCCTCGCTGAGTCGCAAGGCAAGAAGGCCGCGTTCCTCCAGGAAGCAGTGCGCGTGCTAGGAATCGCGGCGACAGTTCACGCCGGTCGAGCGGAAGCGCTTGATGAGCCGTTCGATTGCGTGGTTTTAAGGGCCGTCGATAAGATGCCGAAGGCCGTCGCCGCCGCCGTCAAGCTGGTCGCACCGCAAGGCTGGCTGGCATTGATGACGACAGACGCAGGGCTCGTCGAGCTTGAGACTGCCGCCGGGCCGCATTTCGAGTGGGATTCGCCGACTCGTCTGCCCGAAAGTGAATCCCGCATTCTCGCCCTGGGCCACAAAGTCAGTTCGCAAGCTTGATTTCGACGAGCTTACGGACCGCAGCCAGGTCTTCATGTTTCCGAACCTTCAGCCGCACGCCAGTTCCCTCGGCGTAGCGCTTGGCCTCCGAGATCTCTTTCAGGACGACTTTCGGTAAATCGGCGGCAAAAGCCGCTGCAAGCGCCTTGTCGCCGAGAACAAAGCTCACCCGGAAACAGCCCTCGCATGGACCAAGGTAAAGAATGGTGCGCTTCTTGAGGGCGGGACGAAGGCCCCAGCCGTACTTCTTTGGCGATACTGACTTCCATTCCCCTCTGTCGATTCCCTTTTCATTGAGCCAGGCGATCAGCTCTTTCCAGGCCGCCATGGCCGGCCCAAGCTTGGCTGCCACGTCTTTTTCAGAAGGAGGAGTGTTCTGACCGATAAAGGTGTTTGGGAGATCCATTCTTGCCTTCTTTTTGGATTCCGAAGGTAGTCTACTCCCGATCCCTCAAAATTGTGTCAAGCCCCCTCCGCAAAAAAGACCCACCTACGTTGTCCGTTAACCCCTGTTTCCATTTCACTTATTCACTCATTCACTTCTTAACTTTTATTTCCCAAGTTCGCCGATCATTTTGCCGTTGTGGCGCACACTTAATCCATTGGTGCTCAACACAGCTCCTGGCAGCGGATCTCAATGCGCGTAGGACTGCGGCGTGCCTCCAGTTTTCAATGCTCACGTTGCGGACTGCCGCGTCGGACGGCCGGAAAGATAGACAAAAGAGTGATTTTAAGCTCTCAAAAGGGCAAAAGTAGTATTAACTCGTTTGCCATCAATGAAAAGATCGAAAAGCCGTCGACAAATTTGGTCAAATTTCGTCGATTTTGTGCACGAAACTCACCCAAAACTGCCTCGACCACGGGTCCCGCTGCCCGGCACAGATAGGGCGTCCCCACTTGACCGCCGTTTTGAGATGAGCTTCCCCCTCGCCTTCTCCCTACATTTTGTTCCACGTGGAACATCTCATGTGCGACGTCATTGACGAACCACTCGTCCTGAAATTCGCAATGCTGTTCCACGTGGAACACTTCCCTACCGCACGCCCAATTTAGGCAAAGAGCCAAAATGGAACGCACCTCCCGCAACCGGCAAAATGAGCCCCACGCGCTTGCAGTTTTCCACCGCAGCCCCTTTTTTCTGCCCTTCCTTGCTCATTTCTCCCGCTCGGCTCAAAGCCCTTCCACCATAATGGTTTGCCTCCCTCCTCCGACCGAGCCCATAAGACGCTTTCCACAACTCTGCCCCGTTCTCCACAATGCAAGTCCAAACGCGCCGGAGCGCTCTCGTTTTACTCTGGAATGCCATGGGAAAGATCGTCGGACTCGTCAATCAAAAGGGAGGCGTGGGCAAAACCACTACGGCCATCAATCTGGCCGCCTGCCTCGCGCTCGAAGGCCTCAAAGTCCTCCTCGTCGATTGCGATCCCCAGGCGAATGCCTCCTCCGGGCTCGGTCTGCAGCGCGACGACAGCCGCCACTCCATCTACGACGTGCTCGTGGGCGATAGCCTTGCCAGCCAGGTGATTCTTCCCACTGAAATCGAGCTGCCTGTCTCTGCTTCCCGGCTCCAAAAACCTTACCGGCGCAAATATCGAGCTTTCCGGCGCCGAGGACCGCGCCCTCCGCCTGCGCCAGAGCCTGGAACCCATCAAAGCCGACTACGAGCTCATCTTCCTCGACTGCCCGCCAACCCTCGACCTTCTCACGTTGAACGTCCTTTCGGCTGCGGAAACCCTGATCGTTCCCATGCAGGCCGAGTACTTCGCCCTCGAGGGGATTTCGGAGCTGATCTCGACCCTCGAGCGCGTGCGCTCCGCATACAATCCCAACCTGGCCATCGAAGGCGTGCTCCTGACCATGTACGACGACCGCACCAATCTCGCCCAGCAGGTCACGCAAACCCTCCGCGAACACTTTCGCGAGATCATTTACAGCACCGTCATTCCCCGCAACGTCCGCCTGGCAGAAGCGCCCAGCCACGGCAAGCCTGTCGCCCTGTACGACTCGCGATCGCGCGGCGCCGAGGCCTATTTCGAAATGACTTGGGAGTTCCTGGCCCGCAACCAGATGGAAAGCCCGCGCGCAGCGGAACGAAAGGCCGCGGCACGCGAGCGTCCCGGCGATCAACCTCGCGCCAAAGGCACCTTTTGGCCCTACTCATGACCCATCGCCGGCTCTTTAAGGCCGCAACAAGTTCGGAAGTCAATCACTTTGCCGTATGCACCACCCATTGAGGTTTCAGCACCATGACCACAGCCGCCATTGACCCTAAGCGCCGCGCACTCGGCAAAGGCCTCGACTCTCTGCTGCCGCGCGCACAAGCCGCGCCCGCACCCGAAACCGACGGAGGAAAGCCGCGAGAGATTCCTCTCGATCTGATCGACCACAACCCTTTCCAAACGCGATCGAATGTCAACGAGGAGCAATTAGCCGAGCTGGCCGCCTCCATCGCCGCCAATGGTGTGGTGCAGCCGGTGCTCGTTCGTCCGCTTGCCGGTGGCCGCTTTCAGCTCATTGCAGGCGAGCGCCGCTGGCGCGCCTCGAAGATTGCCGGCAAGACGACCGTGCCCGCCATCCTGCGCCAGGTCTCCGACGAGCAGGCGATGGAGATCACCATCGTCGAGAATCTCCAGCGCGCCGACCTGAACCCCATGGAGCAAGCCCGTGCCTTCGAGCGGCTCTCGCGCGAGTTCCACATGACCCAGGAGCAGATGGCGCAGCGCACAGGAAAAGACCGCGCCACCGTCTCCAACTTCCTTCGCTTGCTCAAGCTGCCATCGTCTGTCCAGGCCCGCGTCGAGTCCGGGCAACTCTCCTTCGGTCACGCACGCGCCCTACTCGCACTTCAGGAGCCCGAGGAGATGGAAAGGGCGGCCCAGCGAATCGCCGACAATTCGCTTTCTGTTCGCCAAACGGAAACACTCGTCCAGGAACTCATCGATCCCAGCCGCAAGGCGAAGAAAGCCTCCAAACCGCCCGCGCCGGTCGATGCAAACGTCCGCGATGCCCAGGAGCGCCTGCAGCGCGCGCTTGGCCTCAAAGTCACCATCGATGACCATCACGGCCGCGGCAAAGTAATTATTGAGTACGCGCGCCTTGAGGATTTCGACGCGCTGATGGAACGGTTTGCGGCAGCAGAATGAGCGGAAAACCTCTAGATTCGGCGGCTTAGACCGAAAATCTGATAATCTGATCTACCATGGATCCAGTTTCGATCAGCGTGACCGAAGCTTCGCGGAATTTCTCCGATTGCATCAACCGCGCCCGCTATCAAGGCACGAGCTTCATCCTGCAAAAGGGCGGCGCGCCCGTTGCCCGAATTGAGCCCGCCGAAACACAGCCCAGGAAAGGCAGCGAGCTGGCCGCCGCGCTCAAGCAGGCTGTCGAGGGCCTTCACGTCGGCGCGGAAGAAGCCACTTCATGGCTGCATGATCTGGAGCAGGCGCGCGGATCGATGCAGCCGCAGGTGAGGCCGTGGCGTTTCTAATCGATGCCGATGTCATCATTCAGGCGGAGCGGAGAACGCTCGACCTCGAAGCCTGGCTTCGCGCGCGTCCCACTGAAGAAATCAAGCTCGCCGCGATTACCGTGGCCGAGTTAAGCCGCAGCGTGGAACGTGCTACCGGCGACCGTCGGGTCAAACGGCAGAAATATCTGCACGCCGTTCTCTCCGTTTTTGAAGTCGTTCCGTACACCGAGAAGGCAGCCGTGGAACATGCGCGGCTGTGGGCCGATGTCGAGGCCGCGGGACAGAGGATGAGTCCTCACGACTTGATGCTTGCCGCAACAGCCCGCGAATCCGGCGCCACCATCATCACCTTCAACACGCGGCGTTTCGCCGCCGTTCCCGGATTGACAGTACTCAAGCCATAGCCCCTGCGTTAGGGAGAGGGTCAGAACTGATGATGAGAGCTTCAGCGTTGTTCCTTTTTGCGGCGCTCGCCACGGCCCAGTCGCCGCAACCGAATCCTGTCTCCATCCATGTCGATCTCGCCAAGCCGGTGGGCAGCTACAAGCCCATCTCCAATTGGTTCGGCTACGACGAGTCCAACTACACCACCATGAAATACGGCCGTCAATTGCTCGGCGAGCTTCACGATCTGAGCCCAAGCCCTGTCTACATCCGCGCCCATCATCTGCTGACTTCAGGCAACGGCGTGCCCGAGCTCAAGTGGAGTTCCTCGAATGTCTTCAGCCTCGATGCAAACGGCAAGCCAGTCTACGACTTCACCATCACCGACGAGACATTCGACGCATTCCAGAAAGCCGGCGTGCGGCCCATGGTCGAGCTCGGCTTCATGCCCAAAGATCTGGCCTCCACGGTTCAGGGCATCACCGAATACCAGCTCCACTATCCCAAGCCCACGATGGGAGGCGCATCGAATAATCCTCCGAAAGACTACAAGATGTGGGGCGAGCTGGTCCGGCATTACGTCGCGCACCTTGTCGATCGCTACGGCCGGCAGCAAGTCAGCACCTGGTATTTCGAAGTCTGGAACGAGCCGGACATCATCTACTGGCACGGTACCCCACAGGAGTACTTCAAGCTCTACGACTACGCCGTTGCGGGCGTCAGAGCCGCGTTGCCCGCTGCGAAAGTCGGCGGACCTGCAACCACAGGCCCCGGCAGCGCAAAATCGACCGCCTTCCTCACGAGCTTCCTTGAGCATTGCTCGCACGACAAAAGCGCCGCCGACGGCAAGCCGATCCCGCTCGACTTCATCTCGTTTCATCCCAAGGGCCACGCCGCTCTGGTCGATGGGTCACGTGCGCATGGGCATCTCCAACGAGCTCGAAGCGGCGCAAACGGGATTCCAGATCGTCGCTAAATACCCGCAGTACCGGCGCCTGCCCATCATCCTCAGCGAAGCCGATCCTGAGGGTTGCGCAGCCTGCTCCGTGAAAGACAATCCGGCCAACGCTTACCGCAACGGGCCCCTCTACGCCAGCTACACCGCAACGGCGATGAAGGCGCTTTTCGAACTGCAGGATCAGGCCAAAGTTAACCTGATCGCGATGCTTTCCTGGTCCTTCGAGTTCGAGAACAAGAACTACTTCGAAGGTTTTCGCACGCTCTCAACCAACGGCATTGACAAGCCCATCCTGAATCTCTTCCGCATGGCGGGCTTGATGTCCGGGGAGCGCGTCGCGACCACAAGCACCGGCCAGATTTCGCTCGACGACCTCGTTAAAGCCGGCGTGCGTCAGGCTCCCGATGTCGACGCCCTCGCGACGAGAGCCGATCGTGAAGCAGCCGTCATGGTCTGGAACTATCACGACGATGACGTGCCCGCGCCTGCTGCAGACGTTCAAATCGCCGTCAGCGGTATTCCCGCAGGCGTGAAGCGCGTGCTGCTCCAGCACTACCGGATCGACGAGACACACAGTAACGCCTACACCGCCTGGAAGAACATGGGCTCGCCTCAGTCGCCGACGCCCGAGCAATACGCTCAGCTCAAGGCGGCCGGCCAATTGCAGCTCCTCAGCTCTCCCGTCTGGCTCGACGTCGACAACGGCAAAGTGACCATCGAAACGACCCTGCCCCGCCAGGCCGTCTCGCTTCTCCACCTTAAGTGGTAGTCCCCGCGCATCGGTTACCGGAGTTCCCGCGCCTTGTCCGGCGAATGCCGTCGCCGGTTGCTTTGCCGCTGCGGTAGATTTATCCTTCATTTCTACTCAAGGCGGCTCCAGACGATCTGATGGGGCCCGTCTTTTCTCGCTGAATTCAGTTTTTCAGCGCTGTTGCGGAGTCAATTCATGGCCGTTCAACCCGTCACTTCGAACCACAGCGCGTCCCACCCCGCGCCGCATACCGTCCGATCCATCCCCGTCGTCCTGAATGGACGCACCCTTGAAGCCAACCGGCGCATTCCGCTCAATCTTGATTGGGTTGAAGGGCGTGCGCGTCAACACCAGTGCCGTTGAGCGGCGCGCGGCGAGTCATGTTGCGCGGCGCACCGTAAAAAAAGAAACGCAGGCTGCCTGGCTTCTGCGCGCCATCGCGTGCATGGACCTGACCACCCTGAGCGGCGACGACTCGGCCGACCGCGTCCGTCGCCTCTGCGCCAAAGCGCGCAACCCGCTGCAACGTCACATTATTGAAGGCCTCGGCATTGAGGATCTGCATCTCACTGTCGGCGCGGTGTGCGTTTATCACGCGTTTGTTGAGACGGCAGTCAAAGCGCTCGAAGGTTCCGGCATTCCCGTCGCCGCTGTTTCTGCTGGATTTCCCGCAGGCCTTTCGCCGCTGGCCGAGCGAGTCGAAGAGATTCACCGCAGCGTGGAAGCTGGCGCGCAGGAGATCGACATCGTCATCACACGCGCTCATGTTTTCAACGGCGAGTGGCAGGCGCTCTACGACGAAGTTGCGGCGTTCAAGCAGGCCGCGGGCCCGGCGCACATGAAGGCAATTCTCGGCACCGGCGACCTGATGACGTTGCGCAACGTTGCGCGCGCCAGTTGGGTAGCGATGATGGCCGGCGCAGATTTCATCAAGACATCGACGGGCAAGGAAGGCGTCAACGCCACGCTGCCAGTTTCTCTTGTAATGGTCCGTTGCATCCGCGATTATGCCGAGCGCACGGGCAGCGCCGTTGGCTTCAAGCCCGCGGGCGGCATTCGCACCGCCAAGCAGGCGACAGACTGGCTCGCGTTGATGAAGGACGAGCTCGGCCGCCCGTGGCTGGAGCCGTCACTCTTTCGGTTCGGAGCCAGCGGAATGTTGGGCGATATCGAGCGTCAACTGGAGCATTATTTAACTGGGCGCTATTCGGCAACGTACCGTCATCCCATCGCGTAGAGGTCTCGCTGAAGGTAACAAGGAGACGCTGTGAGCATTGCGGAAAAGTTCTACACCATGGAGTACGGCGCCGCGCCGGAGGATCCGAAAGAAGCCAATCAGTGGCTCGATCGGCACCATCGCCAGTTTCAAGAATTCATCGGCGGCGCGTGGGTAACGCCCGCAAGCGGCGAGTACCAGACCACCAGCGATCCCTCCACCGGCGAAACCCTCGCCGAAGTCGCCAAGGGCAACACCGCCGACGTCGAAGCCGCAGTCTCCGCCGCGCGCAAAGCTCTCCCGGCGTGGCAGGCTCTCAGCGGCCACGAACGCGCTCGCTATCTCTACGCTCTCGCCCGTCAGGTGCAGAAACACTCACGCCGTCTCGCAGTTCTCGAGACAATGGACAACGGCAAGCCCATCCGCGAGAGCCGCGACATCGACATTCCGCTGGTCGCGCGCCACTTTTATCATCACGCCGGCTGGGCTCAGCTTCTCGAATCCGAATTTCCCAACTACCAGGCCTGCGGCGTTGTCGGCCAGATCATTCCGTGGAACTTTCCGCTACTGATGTTTGCCTGGAAGGTCGCGCCTGCCCTCGCTGCCGGCAATACGGTCGTCATCAAGCCTGCAAAATATACGCCGCTCACCGCTCTGGCATTCGCCGAGCTGGCCATGGAAGTCGGCCTGCCTCCCGGCGTGCTCAACGTGCTCACCTGCGACGCAAAAACAGGCCAGGCGCTCATCGAACATCCCGGCATCGACAAGGTCGCGTTCACCGGATCGACAGAAGTTGGCCGGACCATCCGCAAAGCCACCGCCAACTCAACCAAGAAACTTTCGCTTGAGCTCGGCGGCAAATCGCCCTTTGTCGTCTTCGACGACGCCGATCTCGACTCCGCAGTCGAAGGCCTGGTCGACGCCATCTGGTTCAACCAGGGCCAGGTCTGCTGCGCGGGCTCGCGCCTTCTGGTGCAGGAGCGCGTGGCCGAAACTCTCTATGCAAAAATCCGTACCCGCATGGAATCGCTGCGAGTGGGACCGCCGCTCGACAAAGCCATCGATATCGGCGCAATCGTTTCGCCGGTGCAGCTTGAGTCCATCCGCAAAATGGTCGATGCCGGCGTGGCCGAGGGCGCGCGCTGCTGGCAGCCGAGCAGTCCGATGCCGGAGAAGGGCTGCTTCTTCCCGCCCACGCTGCTCACCGACGTTCATCCCGGCTCGACCGTCGTTCAGGAAGAAATTTTCGGTCCGGTCCTCGTCGCCATGACCTTCCGCACTCCTGCCGAAGCTGCGGAACTCGCCAACAACACCATCTACGGACTCGCCGCGAGCATCTGGAGCGAGAACATCAATGTTGCTCTCGACCTCGCCTCGCAAGTCAAGGCCGGCGTGGTCTGGGTCAACTGCACAAACCAGTTCGACGCGGCTTGCGGATTCGGCGGCTATCGCGAATCCGGCTACGGACGCGAAGGCGGCCGCGAAGGCATGCTCGAATACCTCACGCCGAAGTGGCTGCATGCGCTGCCCGCCGCTCCCCAATCCGTGGGTGCCCCCGGTCTCTCGCATTTGGAGACCGGGGACGGAATCTCCGCACCCGCTGATCTCGAAGATGCCGACGGCGATGACAACCGGGCCGCGCCGGCCTCACCTTTGGCGCCGCTCTCAAGCTCCAGCATCGACCGCACCGTCAAGCAATACATCGCCGGCAAGCAGGCGCGTCCAGACTCCGGCTACTCGTTCCCCGTCTATGGAAGAAAAGAGGGGGGCCGGGAAGGCGAACTGTTGGGCGAAGCTCCGCTCGGCAACCGCAAAGACATTCGCAACGCAGTCGAGGCCGCGCGCAACGCATCAGGCTGGGCCAGGACTTCAGCGCACAATCGCGCACAGATTCTCTACTTCCTCGCCGAAAACATGATCCAGCGCCGCGACGAAATCGCGCATCGCCTCGCTCGCGCTGTCGGCGAAGAGCAAGCCGCCGTCGAAGTCGATCTCTCCATCGAGCGCATCTTCACCTATGCCGCATGGGCCGACAAGTACGACGGCCTGGTCCATAATCCTCCTGGCCGCAACATCGCCATCGCCATGAACGAGGCCGTCGGCGCTATCGGCATTCTGGCGCCAAGCGAAGCACCACTTCTTGGCCTGCTCTCGCTCGTGCTCCCGGCCATCGCCGTCGGCAACACGGTGGTCGCCGTTCCTTCCGATCGCTATCCGCTCATCATCGGCGACATTTATCAGCTTCTCGATACCAGCGACGTGCCCGCCGGCGTCGTGAATCTCGTCGCCGGCCGACCCGTGGAACTGGCGAAGACGCTCGCCGAGCACGACGGCATCGAGGCCATCTGGTGCTTCCGCAGAATGAGGAAGCCGACGCCGCGCGCGCCGCCTCCATCGGCAACATGAAGCAGGTTTGGACCAACGACGGCCACGAGTACGATTGGTTCAATCCCGCTCAGGCTGAAGGCCGCTGGTTCCTGCAGCATGCCACGCAGGTCAAAAACATCTGGGTTCCCTACGGCGAATAATCAAAGGCAGAAAACCCCGCGCAGTTCGAAGGGAAGGCCACTCTGTTGAGGCGAGTGACGGAAATCCTGGCCCTCGCCGCTGCAGCACTCGTCGTTTCACTCCCCATCTTTGTTCACGGGCCTCTGCTTGCAGCCTATGACACCAAAGAACATCTAAGCTTCGGGAAATGTTTTGCAGACCAATTCTGGCAAGGCGATTTGTATCCGCGCTGGCTCCTGGATATGAATCACGGCTTAGGAAGCCCGTCGCTCTTCGTCTATCCTCCGTTTCCTTCCTGGGTATACACATTCCTCCTGCCTCTGGAAAGAATTCCCCACGTAAATGCTTTCAGCCTTGGCGAATACCTGTGCCTCTTCGCGTCGGGGCTCTGCGCATTTCTATGGATGACGACGATCGCCGGCGGGCGAATTTCTTTAGTCGTCGCTACCATCTACATGCTCCTGCCGTATCACCTGGCGGTCGATTTCTATCGCCGGGACGCGCTCTCGGAATGTTGGGGTCTCGCGTGGATGCCGTTGGTGCTGTATTTCACCACGCAAGTTGTAAGAAAGAAACGTTGCGCTGTGGTTGGGCTCGCTCTCAGCTATGCTCTTATGATCTTGAGTCATCTGGTCAGCGTCCTGATTTTGTCTCCACTGCCGCTTCTTCTTGTGCTCACCATCGCAGAGCGTGGTCGCAAAGCTCGTGCCGTTCTAGCGGTGATTGGCGGTCTCGTTCTGGGCACGATCGTCTCAGCCGCTTATCTCTTGCCCGCATTCGCGAACGCAAAGTATTTTCCAGTCTCCATGCTGGACATCCCCATCAATAACGGCCCAAACGGCGACCTTCTTGCTTTTGGCTGGGGCATGTTCGCCGGGCACTCGGGCAAAACCCGGCTCGTTCAATCCATCTCGCTGGCTACCGTCGATACCGTCTTGTTCATCGCCCTCTGTGGCTTCATGGCCTTGAAGAACGACCCGCGAAGCCGCCGCAGCCAAACGCTGCTTTGGCTCGCTGTGTGCCCCATTCCAATCTTCCTCATGTTCGGCCCCAGCCAATGGGTATGGAACACTTTTCCTCTCCTCGCAGACGCCATTCAGTTCCCCTTCCGGCTCGATGTTGTTTTGTGTATCGCGGCGCTCCCCCTCGCAGCTTTTCTGCTGATTGATCTCGCGCAACTTCCCGCCCGATCAAAAAGTGGATTGCTGGTGATTGTGAGCCTCTTCGCCGCCTCTTGGTTTGGTGGTTATGTTGACGCAGTCAGAGGCCTGACGCGAGTTCCCGACAATACGGGATCGAAATATGCTGTGCATGATGGCTGGTTCGCCGCTTGGACGCCGCGAGGCACAGACCTCGATCAGTGCATACAATGCTTCTCTGGAGCCTCGCGTGCGGTTCCTCTCAGGAAAAGGGTCCGCTACCGTTTCGCTCTGGAAGGCGCGACACATTGAGGTGCAGACGGACTGCGCCCGGTGCGGTCCAGCGGACGAACTCTTGATGGTCAACCAGTTCTATTACCCAAAGTGGCAAGCCCATCTTGTTCCCGACGGCAAGCCGCTGCCCATCGAGCCGGTGCTTCCGCAAGGCCTTCTCCAGGTGCATGTGCCTCCCGGTCACCAGCAAATTCGCCTCGACATACCCCGCGGCCTCGATGAACAAATCGGCAACTGGTTGAGCGCCCTGGGCATTTTGATTTGTGGTGCCCTCTGCGTCACGGGTATCGTTCGCGGTCCCGTACATCGACTCTGCTGATCGAGTTCTCAAGTCGCGTCATGGGAAAGACGGCCTTCAGGATCCGAGCCGGGCGAGGTCGTTTACTCTATCGTGTGCGCTAAGCCATTGAAATCTCGCCGGGCCGGGAACATATGCGCCCCGACCATTTGCTTTGACGCCTATTCGCATCACAGTGGTTTCTTGAGCTGCAAGAGGGAAAACAAGGGCCTCGCAGGCCGCGTTACTTTCCGATGCAGAAAGTCGAGAAGATCAGATTCAGGATGTCGTCGGAAGTGGTTTGGCCGGTCAGGGAGTCCAGAGCCCACAGCGCGCGATAGAGATCGAGCAAGATCATTTCATGTGGAATACCACCCGCGTTGGCTTTCTCGGCGTCGCCCAGCGCTGACAGTGTCGTCATAATGGCCTGGTGCTGGCGTATATTCGTCAACATTCCCGGCTCGGATGCGGCGCCACCTGTGGCGAGCGACAAAATCTTCTCGCGCAGCGCGGCAATTCCCTCGCCCGTAAGTGCTGATGTCGAGATCGCCGCGAGCTTACCGAGGGCTGCCTCAGATCCAGATTCCGGTTCTTTTTTGTTCCCCACTAGATCGCTCTTGTTCAGCGCAACAATCGCCGGCCTTCCCTCGACCGCACCGAGCAGGCGGCGATCTTCATCGTTCAGCGGCTGCGTCGCGTCCAGAACGATCAGCACCAGCGCTGCATCGGCCAGCGCTTCGTGGCTGCGGCGAATTCCAAGTTGTTCGGCTTCTTCCAGAAGCTCGCGAGCGCCTTCACGGAAACCCGCTGTGTCCACAAGCTCAATGGGAATGCCGCCGATCGAGATGCGTTCGCTGACCAGATCGCGCGTCGTGCCGGGTGACGCTGTCACGATGGCGCGGTCCCGCTCGACGAGCCGGTTGAAAAGCGAGCTTTTGCCCACGTTAGGCCGGCCAACAATCGCCATCGTCAAGCCGTCGTGGACAATGCGGCCACGAGCGAAAGAGGCCTCAAGAGCGGCGAGTTGCGGCGTAATTTCCTTGATGCGTCGGGCGATCTCGGCTTGCGGCGTCACGTCGATGTCGTCTTCAGCAAAGTCGATGCCCGCTTCGAGCAGTGCGATCAACTCCACGAGGGATTGCTTGGCGGGCGCAGCGCGGCGGCTGAGCGCACCGCCCATCTGGCTGGCGGCCTGCCGGGCCTGCGTGAGCGTCTGCGCATCGATCAGGTCGCGAACTGCCTCGGCTTGCGTAAGATCAAGTCGCCCGGCGAGAAATGCGCGTTGTGTAAATTCGCCCGGCTCGGCCAGGCGCGCGCCCAGTTCCAATGCGCGGCGAAGCAAAAGCTCCAGCACCACCGGCGAACCGTGCGCCGCAATCTCAATTAAATCTTCCGCCGTGTACGAGTTTGGCGCGCCGAAGAAAGTCACAAGCGCTTCGTCAATGCGCGGTCCCTCTGCGTCTGCCGGGTCCAGTACATCGGCCAATCGCGCGCGCGCGTGTTCAAGCGGCTGATGGGGGCGCACAAGTTCAGCCGCGATGGATCCGGCCTGCGGCCCGCTCAGGCGCACAATTCCGATGCCGCCGCGACCAGGTGGCGTGGAGATAGCGGCAATGGTGTCGGTCACGGTCTCGGGCGCGGTCATCGGTGCACTCAGTGTAGTGTCTCGTGGCCGGAGCCATCATCTCTACTCCATAATCGAACATCGAAGTGCCATGCGGCGATTTCCTTTTGTAAAGCGATGAACTTTTTCATGTGTGACGTCGCAGATGTTTGTGGCGAACGCCCCGTCATTGGGTCTAGACTTTATGCAGGAACAGCAACCCCCTCGTTCTCACTTGATCTGGCCTGAAAATCCGGTACGAAGATCTTGATTGTCTTGAGGTGAAAGCGATGAAAACTGCGAGATTAGTCACGCTCAAGTTCTTCGCGCTGCTGTTTCTTCTGCCCGGCCTCGCTGGCCTCATCGTCTCCGCGATGATCTCCACGCATTACCTTGACACCATGCCCAGGTGGCCTGCGCCGGAAGTCAATCGCGTGGTGCCGCGCGGTATTCACGGAACCACTGTGTATCAGACCCCGGCAGAGGACCGCGATCTGAATCTGATAGAAGGCGCTTCTGTCGGAGTCTTCATCTTTGGTCTTGTGCTCGGGGTGGTGTATCTGGAGCAGTGGGGAGCCCTGCAAAGCCGCATGGCAGAAGAAGAATCCGAGTTGGCAGAGAATCCTCGATAAGAATCAGGTTGAATCGCGGAACGCTGCCACCGAATCGCGATCCTCTACAATAAGCCGATGCCGGAACTGCCCGAGGTAGAGACAATTGCTCGCGGCGTTGACAAGCGCATTCGCGGCGACCGCATTGTTCAGGTCTGGTTTGACCGTCATCCTCAACCCTTCAAAACGCCGCGTGCGCGTCAGGTTAAAGGCCTTATGGGCCGCACAATCCTCGCGGTTCACCGCACCGGCAAACACATCGTCTTTGAACTGAGTCAATCCGCGTCGGCACTCGATTCGCACACGGCAGACGCACAGTGGATCGTGCATCTCGGCATGACCGGACGGCTTCTGGTCACCTCACCAGAAGGTCCCGTCGCGACCCACACTCATGCGAGGCTCCTCCTCGAAAGTGGCCGTGAGCTGCGCTTTGTCGATCCCCGGAGATTTGGACGCCTCGAATTCCGCGATCTCGGTCGCGATGCCGCGTTCGGTGCACCAGGCGATGAACCTCTCTCCATTGGCGAACACGAATTCGCTGCACTCTTCCGCGGCCGGCGTCTATCGATCAAGGCAGCTCTGCTGAACCAGACGTTGCTTGCAGGCGTCGGGAATATCTATGCTGATGAAAGCCTCTTTCATGCCGGCATTCGCCCTCGACGGCGCGCCAACCGCCTAACTCGTCCCGAACTCGATCGGCTGAGACTTGCCTTGCGCGAAATCCTGACCCACGCCATCCGACTCGGCGGCTCGTCGGTTTCCGACTACGTCGACGCCGACGGCGAGCGTGGCTTTTTTCAACTTGAGCATTGTGTCTACATGCGGACCGGTGAGCCCTGCCGCCGCTGTCAAACGCCCATTCGCCGGGTGGTCGTCGCTGGCCGGGGCACTCATTATTGTCCTAAGTGCCAGCGCTGATCGATTGCGACGCGTGAGCCCACTCACTTCCCCCTATGCTTTTTTGAAGTATCTTCGCCTTTTTCCTTCCAGAATCCAGACGATCACGCGCTCTTGGCCAACGTAAGCCGTTGCAAAGAAACAATGTTGCGAACGGTACGTCGATTGCTACCGTATAAGCGCCAGTGATGTGTGGCCGCTCAAACGAGTGAGCGCCCAATCAACACCGGGTACCCGGCAGAGCAACCGCCAATGAGCGGCCCGAATAGGGGACAAGCCAGCCGGGGAGCCTGAAAACAGAGCGGAATATTCTGCTCGTTCTTCAATTCGCTGGGAGGCCAGTGACCAGCGCAGAGCCTCGGGGAACGCCGCTCTCAAAAGGAGCGGCGTTTTGTGCATCAGGGCTCATTTTCAAACGGTGCTCGAGTCATCGCCCCGCCAAATGTGAAGTTCGCTGTCCTTATTACTTAAGGCGGTTCCTCCCGAAACCCCCTCTTGCCAGAGGGTGACCTTCCCTGTACTATCGGAGTTGCCTATCAAGCGGCTGACGCAGGCCACCCGGGTATGGGTAGAGCAAGCTCGCCGCGGAGCAAGCAAATCATCGTCAACCAGTCTGATTGCTATCAAGCTGCGTGCGATGAAGGCTCACATAGGAAAGGGCATTCTCCGAGAAAAGCAGAAGCTGAGCCGGGAAGTTCCGGCGGTCGGATGGAGTTGATTGACGACTCCCGCGTATGAAGCAGCAATCGCATTCTCTAAGACGCTCAAGGGGTTGAACCACAGGATCTGATGCGCGGGGCCAGTTTCAGGACCATTCGCGCGGCATTTCGTCGCTCCGCAGTCGAGCCTCTTCTTTCTCATCCGGGAGAAGACCTCGCGGGAGAAGGAAACGGTCTGCACCGGTTTAAGACCAGTTTTAAGAATCGAGCAGTGGATTGATAGATCTGCGCATCTTTCCGAAAGAATCCGGAGAGCACTGGCGCAAGGTCATTCAAAGGCTCAACCAAGAGTAAAACGCGCAATTCAATACAACAGAAAGCAAAGTACCAGGAAGCATACGCATTATGACAACAGAACCGACGCAGCCCCAGTCTGAACAGGGGCCTTCTCCTGACAACGGTCAGGGCCAGTCGCATGGGCATCGGCGCCGCCGCCGCCGCCGCAAGAACAAGTCCAGCCAGCAAGCTGGGATGCAAGGGCAGCAGCCGCAGGGACAGACGCACGACTCGCCTCAAGCGCCGCCGCCGCATCAATCGCATCCCGCGCAGCACAGGCCGGCCCACCAGCACCAGGGCCGCAAGAAGAAGAAATTCTTCCAGAAGAGCTCGGCTCCTCCAGTGCAGCCCGGAAACAGCATCTCCGGTCCCCCGCAAGGCAAGCGCCGTGGAAGGCAAAAGGGCCCCCGCGCATTTGTCGGCCCCATGGACCACAGTTATCGCGTGGCGAACGGCAATGTCGCCGACGGACCGCCATCCACCATCCCCACGTCGGGCAACGGTCATAGCAGCGGGTACTATCCCGATGTCTATTCCGCGCAGCCTCCGGCCCCCATTCGCGAAGACGCACCCACGCGCATCTTCTGCTTCATTGAGGATCTTTTCTTTCTGGCCAAGATTCAGGAGACGGCGCGCAAACTTGGCGTGAAAGTGGAGTTTGTGAAGGGCGAAAACAAAGAAGCGGTAGCCCGCATCTGTGAAGCGCCTGAGAACGAGAAGCCCGCGCTCCTGGTCTTCGATCTCAACAACCTGAACGCCAAGCCCATGACGCTCATCCCAAAATTCAAATCCAAGTTCAAGAAGGCCGTCTCCATCATCGGCTTCCTCAACCATCTGCAGGGCGACCTGAAGATGAAGGCCGTCGAGGCCGGATGCGATTCGGTGATGCCGCGCTCAGCCTTCTCGCAGAGCCTGCCGATTCTTCTCCGCCGCTATGGCGTGGAAGAAGAAGAGGAAGTTTCGCAGCAGCCAGCGTTCTAGAAGCAGCGACCACCGGAACCAAATCAAGAGGCGTGCCGACTTGGCTCGCCTCTTGTTGTTTTCTTGCTCCCCCCCGTGCCCCTGTTCCTTGCTTCTTAACCTGGAGGCCAAGTCATCTGCCGCCCGCCCATCACGTGCAAGTGAAGATGGTCCACGGTCTGGCCGCCTTCCTCGCCGGAATTGATGACGACGCGGTAGCCCTTCGCCAGGCCTTTTTCCCGAGCAATTTCTCCCGCTACTCCTAAAAGGTGACCGAGCAGTGCTCGCTTCTCCGCGCCCGCCTCAGCCAGCGAACCAATGTGTTCACGCGGAATCACAAGGATGTGCACCGGCGCCTTGGGGCTGATGTCGGCAAAAGCGTAGGTTTGCCTATCCTCGTACACGGCGGTCGTGGGAATCTCTCCGGCGGCGATTTTGCAAAAGACGCAATCCATGGCGTGTCCAGTGTACATGCGCAGTCCGGAACCGAGTTCAGCTTACAATGACGCCATGGCTGCTTCCGCGCCTTTCCGCATCGTTCACACGGTCTGCTCGCACGACTGCCCGGATTCGTGCGCAGTGCTGGTGACGGTCAATGACGAAGGCCGCGCGGTGAAGGTTGAGGGCGACCCTTCGCAGCCGGTCACGCGCGGATTTCTGTGCGGCAAGGTTGCCAAGTATCTCGATCGCGTCTACGCGCCGGACCGGGTTCTCTATCCGCTGCGCCGCAAGCCGGGCGTCGCAAAAAGCCCGCTGCCGCGAGGCAGCGAGCATGAATTCTTCGAGCGCGTGAGCTGGGATGAAGCGCTGGATGGAATCGCATCGCAGCTCAAGGAGATCGCCGAGCGCTACGGTCCCGAGTCGATTCTGCCCTACAGCTACGCCGGCACCATCGGCGTGCTCGGCTACGGATCGATGGATCGTCGCTTCTTTCATCGCCTGGGCGCGAGCCAGCTTGACCGAACCATTTGCTCCGAAGCCGGCGGGCAGGCATGGAACCTGGTCTACGGCAAAAAGCTTGGCACGCCGACCGAAGATGTGCGGCTGGCGAAGCTCATTCTCGCGTGGGGCGCGAACATCCACGGCAACAACATTCACCTGTGGCCGTTCGTCGAGGAGGCGCGGCGCAACGGAGCGCGGCTGATCGTGATCGATCCCTACCGCACGCGTACGGCGGCGGTGGCCGACTGGCACATCGCGATTCGCCCCGGCACTGACACGGCGCTGGCGCTCGGCATGATGCACGTAATCCTGAACGAGGGCCTGGAAGACCGCGCGTACATTGCGGAGATGACCCATGGCTTCGAGCGATTGGCGGAACGCGTGCGCGAGTACACGCCGGCGCGCGTTGCCGCGTGGACCGGCATGACCGCTACGGAGATCGAACAGCTTGCGCGCGAGTACGCGACAACGCGCCCTGCGATGCTGCGGCTGAACTACGGTGTGCAGCGAAGCCAGAACGGCGGCACAGCAGTGCGCGCCATCGCGATGCTGCCTGCGCTCACAGGCGCGTGGAAGCATCGCGGCGGCGGCGGACAGCTTTCGACCTCGGGCGCGTTTCAGTGGGACAAGCGTGCCCTCGAGCGGCCCGATCTTGCGCTGGCATCGCCGATCGGACGGCCCGCGCGCGTGGTGAACATGTCGGAACTCGGCCGAGCACTCACTGAGTTGGGAAGAGATCAGAGAACAGAGATCAGGGATCAGAAAAACAAACCCGAGCCCGACGGTCCCGCGGTGCACGCACTCTTTGTCTACAACTCGAATCCCGGAGCTGTTGCTCCGAACCATAACGCAGTCTGCCGCGGATTGATGCGCGACGATTTGTTCACTGTTGTTCATGAACAGTTCTTCACCGATACCACCGACTATGCCGACTATGTTTTGCCGGCGACAACGTTCCTCGAGCACACCGACGTGCAGGGCGCGTACGGTCATTACTTTGTGCAGCTCTCAAAACAAGCCATCGAACCGCCTGGCGAGGCGCGGCCGAACGTGTGGCTCTTCGGCCAGCTTGCTCAGCGCATGGGATTCACCGAGGCCTGCTTCCGCGACACGCCGGAGGAGATGATCCGGCAGGCGCTCGCGATTGGCGCCGACGGCCACTCAAAAAACGCAAACATGGAGCACATCACCCTTGAAGTTCTGGAACGCGAAGGGCACATTCCGCTCGCGTTCCAGTTGGATCCCGAGGAGCGGCCGTTTCTGCCGTACACTTCCGGCTCGGTGCCAACGCCTTCCGGCAAGATCGAATTCTTCTCCGAGACTCTGGCGGCCTCCGGTGCAGACGGCCTTCCCAGTTTTGTTCCTCCGATCGAGTCGCGATGGGGCGAAGCAGCCAAACAATATCCACTCGAACTGCTGGCGCGCAAGAGCGACAACTACATGAACTCGACTTTTGCGAATCTGCCCGGGCATCGCAAGATGGAAGCGCGGACCAACCAGAAGCTCGAAATCCATCCAGCTGACGCGGCATCGCGCGGCGTGGCCGACGGCGAACGGGTGCGCGTCTTCAACGACCGCGGGTCGCTGGAGCTGACGGCGATGCTGAACGCGAGCCTGCCAGCCGGCGTGGTGGCGGCTCGGCTCGACTGGGCCAAGCTGCACCCGGACGGCGGCAACATCAACGTTCTCACCAGCGAGCGGCTCACCGACATCGGCGGCGGCGCGACGTTCTACTCGACCCTCGTTGAAGTGGCGAAGGCTTAAAAACAGGGAACAGGGGACCAAGGGAACAAGCAAAACGAGATGCGCCCTGAACGCGCTCCTGGTATTTCCGCGGATTAAATCCGCATCAAAAAGTGAGTTGTCATCCTGTCGAAGCAAGATGTCATCCTGAGCGAAGTCCGCCGCGGCGGACGAGTCGAAGGATCTGCTTTTCAGCGATTTACACGCGGGCACCGCAGCCCCGCCGTTTGCAATGAACCCGGCGATCCTCAGCGTTTGCGGGCGCGCTCGCGCTGGAGTTCGCGATAGACCTCGCTCTTGGATCGACCGAGCTCGCGGGCCACGCGCTTAAGCGCCTCTTTCTCGTCGATGCCGCTTTCAGTCGTCATTCGAGCGACACGCGCACTGATGGTTTCGTGCGCGTTGGCTGCGCCCGATGCGCTCCCCGGCGAGGAGGTTTGCGCGGGGACCTCGCTGAGCAATGTGATCTCGCCGCGAATGCGGTCACGGCCGGCTAGTTCGCTGCGCACTTCGGCAACGGACCCGCGCAGAAACTCTTCGTGAATCTTGGTCAGCTCGCGGGCAACCGCGATGCGTAAGTTGGGACCGAAAATCGACTCGAGATCGGCGAGCGTATCGAGCACGCGGTGTGGCGCTTCGTAAAAGATCAGGGTACGCGCGGCTTCTCGCGGTTGGGCGGCGAGGTTTTCGAGTTTCGTGCGGCGCGCGCCGGCCTTCTCCGGCAGAAAACCGAGGAATTCAAATTCGTCGGCGGGAAGTCCCGAGGCGATCAGCGCGCTCACTGCGGCATTGGCGCCGGGAATGGGAAAGACTTGAACACCTGCGGCGATGGCTTCGCGCACCAGCCAGGAGCCGGGATCGCTCACGCCGGGCGTTCCGGCATCGGACACCAACGCGACGGGCCTCCCGGCTTTTATGTCCTGGATCAGTTCTGCGGCGCGGGAGTGCTCATTGTGCTCGTGGCAACTGACGGTTTTCTTCTCGATTTGAAAATGATTGAGAAGTTTTTGGGTTTGGCGCGTGTCTTCGCAGGCGATGCGGTCGACGGCGCGGAGAACTTCAAGCGCGCGCAAAGTGATGTCGCCAAGGTTGCCGATGGGAGTGGCGACGAGGTAAAGGCCGGGGGCGAGCGGGGCGGTTGCGCCAGACATGATGAGTTAACGATACTCGGGCAGAGTGGCCGAGTCAGGGCTTGAGCAATATAGGCTTCTCGGAGAATTGATAGGGGGACAGTAGATGCTTCGTGCTGAAACTGGATACTTTCGTGAGTGCTTCGCTCTTCCAAATGTAGTTGGTCACTTCGTAATGACTTCGGCACCAAACGCAGTCGCCGTCTCCATGCGCATCCCACAGTTGAAATGTTCCTTCAGGACGCACTCGTAGCTGCGCCTGTGAGGCTCCCTTTTGCCAGATTACAGAAAACTTCCCACCGTTTCCGGTAATTAATACGAAGAGGGTGCCGGCCCTATCTCCGATGTTTCGGAATGCAGCAATAAAGGCATTTCGGCTCGGACTCAACGAGAGCTGGGCCGATTGAAAGAGCGCGTAGGTGTCACCCGTATCTTGCCCGAACAGTTTGACAAGGCTGAAATCCGCTACGCGCGTGTAGTTCTTGATGATTGCGATATGTGCGTTTGGCTCGTATTCATCCCCGCAGATCGTAAATCACGACAATTTCACCGTCGCCGGTAAGTTGGGTCGACTGAATCAGGCGGACTACCGATTTTGCTGGAATCGCGGATCGGATGTTCGACAGAACCTGCAGTCATTTCGGGGGGCTTACGATGACGCCGAGAGGACCCGCTGTTGAACTCTGAGCGAAACCGGGAGGGGCAAGATCACACTGAAAGCGCGAGGATCCATGCGCGATTCATGCAGATCATTCTACGGCGAAAGCGTGCTGAGCCGGTAATTATTCGTTCGGCTTCCTGGCGCTCGATGCGGCGCTGCTCGGCGAGCAGAGACATGGAGCTCATCAGGTTTTGCACGCTGACGATGCCTACAACTTTCCCGCTCTCGGTGATGGGGATGAGCGCGAGGCCGTGGCCCGCGGTGAGGCGGCGAATGGTGGTGCCGAGCGTGTCCTCTGGCCGGGCGACCTGGAAAGCGCGCGACATGACGGACTGCACGTAGCCGTTGCCGTCGTTGCGCAGAGCCTCAAGAATGCGCTGGCGCGAGACGATGCCGACCAGTTGCGGACCGCGGACCACTGGAAAATCTTCCTGCAGCGAGTGCACGCAGCGGTAGAGCGCGTCGGCCAGCGTGTCAGAAGGCGAGAGCGTGGCGAAGTCGGTGAGCATGACCTCGCGCATGTGCACGGTGTCAACGACGGACTGGAAGAAGACGCCCTGATCCTCAATTTGCGCGCCGATCATGATGAAGAAGCCGGCGAGGATGAGCCAGGGCTCCTGCGCCAACATGCCGCCGAGAATGGCAGCGAGGGCGAGCACCTGGCCAAGGCCGGAGACGGCGCGGCTGGCGGGAGCAGAGCCGTGGGTCTGCGCGAACTTGTTGCGGATGAGGCGGCCGCAATCGAGAGGATAGGCAGGGAAGAAGTGCAAAATGCCCAATGAGGCCTGCATCCACACCATGCTACGCAGCAGGTGGCCGGCGGTGATGAAGGGATGATCGAAGAGCGACACGTTTGCGCTGGCGCCGAGGATGATGCCGGCAGCGGTGAGCGCCGCGCCGATATTCGCGAGGGGACCGGCGAGCGCGAGAATAAACTGCCCGCTGCCGTGATTGGCGATCTCCTGGCTCTCAGGATTGGCATAGGCAAACAGGCCGCCGATGGGCAGGAGAAGGATCGCGCGAAGGCGAAGGCCCAGCCAGGCAGCAACGACGACGCGCGCAGTTTCACGCACGGCCACGGCCGCTACGAGAAGAAGGAAAAGCGCCAGCGCTCGAGGCCAGCCGTCAGCGCCGCTGATGGCGAACAGCACCAGCACGAGCAGAGGGAAGAAGATGTGGACGCGCATCTCCACACCGAACCATCGCCCCAGCGGAATTGACCAGCCACGCATAGATCGATTGTAGAGGGTGGGGCAGAAAGGATGGGGAGGGAGGGAGTAAAGAAGTGAAGGAGTGAAAGAGTGAACGAGTGAAAACAGCGCGGGTTCGATATGCTGGTTGGCGATGCGCATCATTGCTGGAACGTATCGCTCGCGCACGCTTGCGGCCCCGCCGGGAATGAGCACGCGGCCCACCAGCGATCGCCTGCGCGAAACGCTCTTCAACGTGCTCGCGCCGCGCATTGAGGGCGCGGTGTTTCTGGATTTGTACGCCGGCTCGGGAGCGGTGGGGTTGGAGGCGCTGAGCCGGGGAGCTGCGCACGTTGCGTTTGTGGAGCGTGAACCGGCGGCGCTGAAGGTTCTCGAAGGCAATTTGGCGCGGCTGGGAATCGGCAGCGGAGTCCGCATTCACAGAAAAAGCGTGAGCGCGTTTCTCCGCTCCGCCACCGGACCCAAACCAAAACCAGAACGGCACGAAGTGCTGTTTATGGATCCGCCGTATGACAAAGCCGAAGAATATGCGAGCACGCTGGGATTGCTAGGTGGTGCGGTTGAAGGGATTCTGGCGCCGGGTGCGGTGGTGATTGCCGAGCACCGGCGCAAATTCGCCCTTGGCGAGCGGTATGGCAGCTTAAAACGAACCCGCGTGCTTGAGCAAGGCGATGCGGCGTTGAGCTTCTTTGCGGTCCATCTTGAAGCGGCCTGCTAACAGTCGCGAAAGCCTGCGCAATCATCCGTTATAGAGCCGTTTTCTTCCTTGCACGTTGACCTGTGAGCGGGGTCACTTTCAATTGCATTGACAGCGGAGGAAAGTAGATGAAAAATGGCGGGGCGAAAGAATTCGAGCCGCTCTGTGCTGTCTATTCATGCGGGCCACTCAGGTGGTTGAGGGAGGGAATGTGAAAAACGCGGTGAAGTTGCAGGTTTTGGGAACCCTGGCGGCTTTTGCAGCCGGGTTGTGGATGGCGGGATGCAAGACTGCGCCGGATTTGACGCAGGCCCAGGCATTGACGATGATTCAGGCGAAATACGACCAGACTCCCGCGGCGCCAGTGAGCATTACCGTGAACGACACCGGCATGCAGCAAGGGGACAATGCAAAATACTGGCTCAAAACCAAGAGGTATCCCAACGGCTATTGGGCAGACTTCACGTTGACGCCGGACGGCAAGAAGGTAGTGACATTGTCGGGCGGCGGAGACGTAATCGAGTGGCGCCCCGACAGCCCGAGCGATCCGCACTTTGTCGTCGTCATCCAGTCAGTCGCGACGAATCACTTGAAGGCGCGAAACGTTGGGGATATTCAGTCCGTAGGAGATACCAGGATCGCGTCGTTCACCGAAAACGTGAATCTCGATGGGCTTCCGCAGCCGCTGGCGGATATGGCGCATAATCCCGGCAACAAACTGAGCTCGCTGCGGCAGGCCACGTTTGTGCTGACCAACGGCGCGTGGACGCTGCAGTCCGTGGAATAAGGCTTGCCTATTGGGGCGGCGTGCTGCTCGGAGCTTGTGGCGCAGGGCCGCGCGGGACCGAAGGTGTTTCGCCGCCCTGTCCGCCAAAAACGTTCACGTTGGCGGCGGTAAAAACTCCGTCCTTTACGGCACCGTCGGCGCGGACGGTGTCTCCCACCTGAATGTCGGCGAGAGTGACGGGATCGCGGCGCTTGCGGAATTCAGTGTTCTCATCGGCGACGACGGTGTGCGGCGCGCTGTCGAGCGTACCGGTCAGCGTGATCTTCGTGCCATCGATTGCGGTCACTTTTCCCATCAGCCAGGTTTTGCCAAAATTCGCTTCCATGGCGTGAATCTGGTCCACGGTTTGCTGATCCATGAGCGCAACGGCTCTCGCATCCACGCTTTTCGCTGTGGTGTCGGTGTCGCCCATGACGTTGATGACGTCGCCTGCCTTGATATCGGTAGCGGCGATCTGTTGCGGAGGATTGCCGTAGCCCCCGCCCATCCCGCGATGTCCGCCTCCGGGCTGGCCGCCTGCATCACCCTGGCCCTCAGCCTGACCCGGCGCTTCGGTTCTGGCCTGGCGCTTGAAGATCCGCGTGTCCGCAGTGAAGTGGACGGTGTAGACGTCGCCCGCGTCGGTCTTGATGGTGTAGTGATCGGCTGCAACCGCGGTCACGGTGCCCATCAGGCCGCGGCCCAACATGGCCCCGCCGCCGAATCCGCCTTGGCCGCCGCGATGGCCGTAACCGCTCCCTGGCCCAGAGTTACCGTTTTGGCCTGCGCCCTGGCCGGCCGGTGGTGCGATGCCGGGATCCTGCGCGCAGGCTGCGGCGGTGAAGGCGAGAGCAATCACGAGTGAGGTGTAGGGGCGGCTTTTCATGCGAGTCTCCAGAAAGGCGAAAAGGGAAGGCGAAAATGCCAACCTGCTCTGATAGACGCTTGAGATGCTGTGGGAGACGACGAAGGACCAAGACGGTTCTGGCCTGGGCGGCTTACTGGCTGCGCGGCTGTTCTTCAATCAACTGCTTGAAGGCGGGGTTTGTTCGCAGGCTGGCGAACTCAACATCATTTGCGACCTTTTTGCGCGTGGTAAAGCCCTCATCGAGCGCCATGCGCAGATACTGCAGAGCGCAATCGGCGTAGCCTGCCCGCGCGCAACCAGCCGCCATGTAGTAGTTCATTGCGCCTCGCTCCTGCACGGAAGATGGATCGTCCACGGATGGAGTGTCGTGGTTGGAAAAGATTTCGGGATCAACGGCCAAAGCCTGCTGGTAAGCTTCCCAGCCCTGTTTATACCTATGTTCCGCCAACAGGTTAGTGCCCAGATTCTTGAGGATCAGCGCGGATTGAGGATTGAGCCTGAGCGCCTTGCGGTACAAACGGTCGGCCTGGCCATATTCCTTGAGCGAGGCATAGACCGTGCCCAGATTGTTCAGGACCTGAGGATCACCCGGATCGAGTTGGAGTGACCGCTTGTAGCAGCGGGCGGCGTCTTTGGCGTTGAACATCATCTGGTAATCGATGCCCATCTTGTTCCAGATAGCGGCGGTCACCTCGGTGGCTTTAGAGTAAGCAGCAATGGCGGCCTGATAGCGCTGGCGGGCGGTGAGAGAGTCACCAATCTGTTCAGCGGTGGGCGGGGTGCGGACCGGGGTCGCGGTTTCGGGTGCAGGTGGGGCGGCGGGAGGCTGGGTCTGGCTGCTTGCCTGGGCCGGCAGACTCCCCGGCACCGCGAGAAAGACCGCGAACAGGGCCGCAATCGGAATCTGCTGTTGACCGAACCTCAAGATACTTTCTCCTGCCATCTCGCTGCAAGGACGAGGGGACCTTTAAAAACTTCTGGCAGGGATTAAAGCACCATTCACAGTCAAATACCAGCACCACTACTAGGATTAACGGTTAAATGGACCTATCCAGGCCAGAAGTTAACGGCGGATCGACCGTAACCGGGCGGGGAGGGGTCGGCCATTTTCGTATTGACCCGGGCGTGAGGCAGCTCAACGATAAGGCGTCGAAATCGAAGTGGACAGCATCAAAATGATCTAAACTCAGCGATGCGGGAGGGCGGCGGACCGTGAGCACAACCACTTTTTCAGGCGCAGGAGCGGCGATTCTCAACCGTTTCAACGATGTGCGGCGCAGCACAATCGTTCTTTGTGAGCCGCTTTCGGCGGAAGACATGATGGTGCAATCGTGTCCCGAGGCCTCGCCGGCCAAGTGGCACCTGGCCCATACCGCGTGGTTCTTCGAGTCGTTTGTCCTCAAAGAGTTTCTGCCCGGTTACCGGCTCTTCAACGAGGACTTCCCCTGGCTGTTTAACAGCTATTACGAAGGTTTCTCGGCATTTCCCGAAAAGCGCCTGCGGTCTTCGTTTTCGCGACCGGGGCTTGAAGAGATTGTGCGTTACCGCGAGCATGTAGACGCAGCCATGGAGCGGCTGTTTGAGCGGGAGGTGGATTCGGAGGCGTTGCGGCGCATCGAGCTGGGGGCAAACCACGAGGAGCAGCACCAGGAATTGCTGCTGACCGACATTTTGAATGCGTTTTTTACCAACCCACTGCGGCCGAAGATACAGGGACCACGGGAACGAGGGAACAAGGGCCGAGGCCACGCCACTAGGATTCCGGCAATTTGAGGGCGGGTTGAAAGAGGCAGGGAACGCGGGCAACGGGTTTTGTTTCGATAACGAAATGCCGCGGCATCGGGTCTGGCTGGAGCAGTTTTCGCTGGCCGACCGCCTGGTGACCTGTGGCGAGTACGCGGAGTTTATGGCCGATGGAGGCTACCGCAAGCCGGAGCTGTGGCTTTCGGCGGGATGGGATGCTGTGAAGGCGAATCGCTGGCGAGCGCCACTCTACTGGACGGAAAACGACGGCGCGTGGAGCGTATTTACCTTGCGGGGCGAACTGCCGCTCAAAGAGCTCGAAGCGGCCCCGGTGAGCCAGGTAAGTTATTACGAGGCAGACGCTTACGCGCGCTGGGCTGGGCGCAGGCTGCCGACGGAGTTTGAGTGGGAGAGCGCGGTCGAAGGCCAGGCTGTGGAAGGGAATTTGCTGGATTCAGGGAACCTTTTACCGATTTCTGCCGCCAATCTCGTCCAAAACCAGAACGGTGCGAAGCACCAAGACCAAAACGGTACGAAGTACTATGGGGATTGCTGGGTGTGGACGAGCAGCGCGTACCTGGGCTATCCGGGCTTCAAGCCGCTTGATGGCGCGCTGGGCGAGTACAACGGCAAATTCATGAGCGGGCAAATGGTTTTGCGCGGCGGCTCGTGCGTTACGCCGCAACGGCACATCCGCTCAACCTACCGCAACTTCTTCTCCCCCGAGACACGATGGCAATTTTCCGGCATCCGGCTGGCGACGTAAACAAACGATCTGCATCCAATTGAGAGCCCATGACTGCAGCAGCTTCCCCTGCCCCCATTCTGCAATTCGACGAACGCGTAGCGACGGCGGTCCGCGAAGGACTCGCTTCGCGGCCCAAACGACTGCCTGCGTGGTTGTTTTACGATCGCGCAGGTTCGCGCCTGTTCGATGCGATCACCGAACTTGACGAGTACTACCTGACGCGCACGGAGCGCTGCATTTTTGTTCGCGCTTCAGAAGAGATTGTCAGGCGGGCAAGTGCGGGGCAACGCCTTCGCATCGCGGAGCTGGGCGCGGGATCGGCGGAAAAGACTCGGCTGCTGTTGCGTGCTGCTATCGAGAAGCAGCAGGCCGTTCTCTATGAGCCCGTCGACGTGTCTGCAAGCGCGCTGGATCTTGCGAAACGGCGCATCGAGCGCGAGATTCCCGGTGTGGGAGTTGTGCCGCGGGTGATGGATTACACCGATGGCGACGGCAACCGGTTTCATCTTGGAGCGATGGGGCCCGGCGAAAAACGGCTGGTGCTCTACATTGGATCGAGCATTGGAAATTTTGAGCCGGCGGAAGCTGAGCGGCTGCTGCGCCGCGTGCGGGCTGGCCTCGACCCCGGCGACTCTATGCTGCTGGGCGTCGATTTGGTGAAGGACGAAGCGATGCTCGTCGCGGCATACGACGATGCGCAGGGCGTGACAGCGGCCTTCAACAAGAATGTTCTGGTTCGCCTCAATCGCGAGCTCGACGCGGATTTCGATGTGGAAGCCTTCGAGCACCGCGCAGTGTGGAACAAGGCAAGGTCGCGCATGGAAATGCACCTGGAGAGTCAGATAGCCCAGCAGATCCATGTTGACGAGCTGGATATGACTGTCGAGTTCGAGGCCGGCGAGAGCATTCACACAGAGAGCAGCTACAAATACCGGCCGGGACAGGCCGAAGCGCTGCTCGCGGAGACGGGCTTCATGCCGGTGGAAACGTGGACGGACGCAAAGGGATGGTTCGCGGTGTGTTTGGGAAGAGCGGAGCTAGAGCCACAACAGGCGGGGCCGATGTTCGCCGGGTTAGGAGTCTTGCTTAAGGCCGAAACATCCGGCTCGGAGGAAGCCCAATTAGCGGCCCAAGACGAGCAGCCGTCAGTCAGAAAAACCGCGCCGGAGGCGCAGTGTTCGTTAGCCCCTTGCTTCAGCATGGGGACTGCATGTGGAAATTGTCATTGAGTCCCGTCGGGACGGCGCCAGTTCTCGTCAACCGAACACGTAGCGCTCATCAAATGCGATTCCGCAATGCCGCAACAAAGCGGTGAATTCCTGCTCGAAATCCTGCTTGCGATGATGCTGTTCTTGATTCTGAATATATTTCTTCAGCATCGTTACCTGGGAAGGGCTGACGCTGAACGCTCCGTACCCTTCCTGCCAGGAAAAGTTCCTCCCCATCCAACGGGAGGAGCTGCCTTTGAGTTTTTGAACGGCGTGGGCAAGGGATTGTTGGGCAGGCAAGACAAACAGCAGGTGAACGTGATTGCCGGTTCCGCCGGCGGCAATCAAAGAAAATCCCTCGCCGTGGGCGATGCCGCCGAGATATGCGTAAAGGCCAGCCACTCGCGTCGCAGGAATGATCGAACGCCGGTCTTTGGTGCTGAAGATGCAGTGGATGAAGTTGTTTGCGTATGTATGGGCCATGTTCGCGTCGTCCCTACGGGACTCCCATTCTAGATGCCTCGCCTACCCCACGCTGAAGCGCGGGGCTAACAACCGCTGCGCCTACGGCGCGGTGGTGTGCTGAGCCCTCCTTTCTTGGCGAAAACAGCAATGTTGCCGAGCGGCCCAAGTTCCCGCGTTGAAGCGCGCAGCTTCTTTTCCGCGCGTAGCATCACGTCGGAGCCTGAGGGCCTATAGGTTTTCCGCAGCCAATGCAGCCGTTCTAACCCGCAGACGAATCGTCATCGACCGTCGGAGTATCATCCACCGGGGCATCTTCCACGGGCGCTTCCTCTGCCGGAGCTTCTTCGGCAGGCGCTTCCTCTGTCGGCGTATCGACGGGCTCGCCTACGGGAGAGCCGTATTCGCCCCCTTCGGCGTTGGAGTCGGCACTCTGCTCCTCGCTTACGGCCGCACTGCCGTAGAGTTCGGCGTCGGCTGCGTCGGTGTCCGGATTCCCAGTGGGGTCGTTGAGGTAACTTTCGGCAGTCTGCTCATCTGCTTGTGCGGTCTGCTGGTCTGAGGCGGCCCAACTCTCGTCCAACTGCGCGTGCCAGGTATCGTCGGTCGAGTCTGGGCCGCCTTCGCCGGCCACGGTCTCCGATTGTTGATAGGCCTCTTGAGCATCGGTGGATGCGGCAGTGTAGTCGCCTGCCTGGACGTCCTGAGCCTCTTTATCCTCTTCCTGCTGGAGAGTCTGCTGGTCGTCGGTCAACGTGCTGCTCTGGGAGGAGCTGTCAGGATCAGGCGCACTGGGATCGGCGCCGACAGTTCCTCCCGACGTTGGATCGGTTGGGTCACTGCCGTCGGGCGAGGCGGACCCATCGCCGGGATCGGATGATGAGCTGATTGGATCCACTGAGCCTTCCGGTTCGGTGTCGCCCGTGGAAGTGCTGGCCGGCTCGTCGCCGGGGGTGGTGCTGATTGGATCGATCGAGCCCTCGGGCGAACCGTCTGGCCCGTCGCCTGGAGTCGAACCGTCCCCAGGAGTGGTCGAAATGGGATCAACCGAACCCATGGGATCGCTTCCGGGATCAGTCTGGCTCGTGGGATCTGTTGTTGGATCCGATCCAGGATCCGTTTGAGCGCCCGGGTCGATGGCCTCAGGGTCGACGACAAAGACCTCTTCCTGGCCGTTCGGAGCCTCTTCAATGACCACGACTTCGGGATCGGTGCCTCCGGTCGGGTCGGTGACGGCGTCGAAGACTTCCACAACCACCGGTTCATCTGAAGGGCTTGAACCGTCCGGTGAGTTCGTGGATCCATCGACGGCAGCATCGGGGACAATTACGACAACTTCATTAGGATCGTCTGGCATACGTTATCCTCTCTTTTCTTTTTGGGTCACCTGGCTTGTTTATGCGGGGAGGCAGCCGACTGCGGCTTGGAGGGCAGTTTTGCTTTTGCACTCGAAGGCGCGGGCGCGGCCACCGGCTTTGGCTTGGATGCAGCAGACGCCGGTGCAGCCGGCTTTTGCTGTTGCGATGCGGACGGCGGGGGGGCGACCGGTTTTGCCGATGCGGAGGGAGACATCGGCGGTGTAGTTGGATTCGATCCGGCGACAGGCGACTGGGAAGCCGGCTTGGGCCGCAGCGTAAAAATGTTCTGGCATTTTGGACAGCGAACGTTCAAGGATGGTTTTCCGCGCAAAGCGGTAAGCGGAATGCGCATCGCGGTCTGGCATTTGTTGCAAAGAACGCGGACGGAGTCAGTGGGCGGCGGTGGCGCGGGGGCATGCGCTGGTGCGGGACCCTGAACTGCCGGAGGACGCCGGATGCCAGGCGCCGCAGCCGTCAGCCCGGACATTGGCTGCTGAGGCGGAGGCGTCAAGCGCTTGCGAACCGGCTGAATGGTCTGGCTCCAGCGCACCAGCTCGGGCTCGCGCGCTGACTGGCTAAGTAGCCGCAGTCGCCGCGTGGTGTACATCGAGGAAGTGGTCGTCATTTCGGAGAAGCGCGTCATTTGATCGTCGCTCGCCTCTTCCTGCTTCATCCATTCCTCGATGTTGACTTGCTTGAGGAGGCGTGCGGAACGGATGGACCATGCCAGAATCACGCGGCGAGCGAGGGCTTCGTCACCGATGGCGAGCAGGGCGGCGCGGTCGGCGCTGATATCCGCCTGACGCGACCACGCCATAAGCGGGATATCCACCGCATCCTGGACCCACTTCGTGGGGCTGAGGCTGATGGCATTCAACACTCCGCCGGAGAGCAGTCCTTTGCGCACGCTATCGTCGCCCACGAGGAAACGGGCCACTGTTTTCCAAAGGGCGTGGCCTGCTTTGCAATGCCCCATTTCTCGCGCGAGGACGAAGAGCAGATCGTCATTCTGGAAATTGTTGAGGATGGCTGTGCCCAGAACAATAAATGCGCTGGTGTCGGTGCCGTAGGTGTATGTGTTCCACTGCGAATCGCCTGAAATGTAGACATCAGGCATTTTAGGCAGGCCCAGGATGCGCGCGGCCAGAACGGCGCGAATCCAGATATCCGTGAACTGCCTGGGGCCGAGGCGAATGCCGTTGAACGTCGATTCGATCCACGGACGGCCCACCTTCTCCGAGACAGTCTTCGCGGCCGTATGCAGCGCGGAGATGCTCTGTAGATGGGTCATCGCCTGGCCATCCTGCGCCCACAAGAAAACCGAGCGATCGAGTTTATAGCCGGGAAGAAGAGGACGCAGCCAACTGCATTCAGGGCAGACCAGAATGTCTTCCCCGAGGCCGGCGCCGATGTTCCCGCAGACTTTGCAGGGGAGCGCTTGGTTCGCGGCGGCGGGCGCTCCTTGCGTGGCCGAGGGCGACGGAATTGGACCTTGAGACGGCGGCGGAACAGGCGCTACGGGTGCTGGTTGCCACTGCGGCGGTTGAACTGCGGTTGCGGGCGCCGGCTGCCATTGGGGGGCGGCCGTGGCTTGAGCCGGTGCGGTATTGACCGGTTGCCACCCGCCGGCGGCTGGCGGCGGAGTCGCGATCGGATTCGCGGGCACGGGCTGTCCCGGTGCGAGCGGCACAATAAGTGTGGCCCCGCAAAACGTGCAGAACCGTGAACCAGCCACTCCGGGCCCATGTCCTTGCGGGCAAATCAGCGGAGGAGCGATGGTTGCCATAAGAACTCCTTTTCCAATCGGACGGCGGAGAGATCAGTAACCCGCGAACTGAAACTCCGCCAGCTTAAAAACCCAGCTCGCAAATAAAAGCGCGGTTGATGCATAAATAGCCTTGTTGAACCAGGCGTGGTTTGTGATGCGACGAAAAGAAATACGGCGCCAGAGCAAAACAATTGTTGCCGGGATGAGGGATACAGTTCCGAAGAAAACCAGAATGCCGAACGGATTCGCGATAAACGCTTTGCGAAATTGAAGCCTGATGGCCCATGCAAAACACGTCGTCATGCCGCACGTGGGGCAGGGCAGATGCGTCAGGCGCAGAAAATTGCATGGCGGCAAACCGAGCTGCATGTGCGTTCCATAGCCGATTGCCGCCGGTTTGAGCCACGCCGCGACGGCAAGAACCGAGCAGGCAAAGGCCAGCAGTCCCACAGCAACCGATTTGTCGGTGCGGCCGTACATGCAGGCTCTCCCTGGTGAACTCAAAAATGAAATCCCCTGCCCCAGAAGAAAAAGATCCCGATCAGCGACAGAACCAAAGCAGCGACGTTCAGGTAAAAGGCGAGCTTGGCAGAGCTTTCGTTCAAATAAGGCGCGCGCCCTGAGGCAAATTCGTCCATGTCTTTCTTGGCAAGAAAAAGGCCCGGAATCGCGGTAAATGGTCCGCAGCAAAACAAGGCCGCAATGCCCAATCCGATAGCCCACTTGGTGTTCTGCCCCGTCACGTTCGCGCCGGGGCCCATGGGTGGATAGACGCCGGGGGGCGGTGGATAGACTCCGGGCGGCGCGGGAAACGCGCCCGGCGGTGGTGGCGCATAGGCGCCCGGTGGTGGCTGGTTCGACGCGGGCTGTTGCGGCGCGCTGGGCGCAGGTTGGTTCGTGGGCGGCGAAGGCGGTTGGCGGTAGCAACAGCAAGCGGCGTTCCGCAGGTTCCGCAGAACGCAGCGTTGGACTCGTTGGCCCCCCCACACTGTGGGCATTTGACGTCGCTCATTGCAAGGCCCCTCAAACGAAGGTTGAAAGTAGCTCGGATCACGAACGGACAGCACGCCCCACAGCGGCGCATTCAACGCGTCACAAAGGGTGCGGCGGGAGGGAGCCGTTGGGGATTACTCTAACCGGTTTTAGCGGCAAGTAGAAATAAAAATCTGCGATTCCCGGATGGAGATCGTTGGTCCGATGAAAACGGCGTTTGGCGCCTCCTGCATTCGGCTTACTTCGGCGAGGGGATCCGCACCAGCAGAACGTCGTGGCTCGCGATTTCAAGCGGCATATTGCTGGTCAGCACGATCTCCTTGCCGGACCAAAGGTCTTTTCCCTTTTGCGCGCCGTGCAGGCCGAGCCGGCCCAGGCTCAGGCGAAACGGATGCGTGGAGTAGCGGTCGCTGCCGGCGTTCACGACGGCGATGGCCATTGCCCCGTTCGACAAATGCCGCGTCCAGACGTCCACTTCGCCGTCGGAGTAGGCGTGCGTGGCTTCGCGGCCCAGGCGATCTTGATCGATGGCGATCACATCGCGATTGGTGAGGATGGCGCGGACTTCGGGCGTCATGTTGGGCAGGTCGTTCCCGGCGAGCAGCGGCGCGGCCAGCATGGCCCACATGGAAAAGTGCGTGCGATTCTCTGCCGGCGAGAGCCTTCCGTTGCCGACTTCGAGCATGTCGGGGTCATTCCAATGGCCGGGCCCAGCGTATCGGGACAGCCCGGCCTGCTCATTCAGGATGGAGTAGATGCTTTGCCAGTTGGGCTGGATATCGCCCGTGGTGCGCCAGAGATTCGCGCCGACCTTTGGGCCCCACTCCCACACCGCGTCCCAGCCGTACTGGCACAGCGAATAAACGATGGGACGGCCTGTCGCTTTGAGCGCCTTGTCCATTTTCTCGTAGGCCGCGATCATCAGGCGCATCTGCGCAGCTTTGTCGCCGGGTGCCTGTTTTTGCATGACTGCTGGAATATAGCTGCACAAGTCGTACTTCAGGTAGTCGACGCCCCATGACGCGTAAAGCTGCGGCGTCCTGCGCCTCATGATCGAGCGAAGCGGCATAGCCCGCGCAGGTCTTTGGCCCCGGCGATGAATAGATGCCAAGCTTGAGCCCCTTCGAGTGCACATAGTCGGCGAGTGCTTTCATGTCGGGGAACTTTGCGTTCGAGTGCAGCACGCCATCGGCGTCGCGGTCGCCCTCCCAGGTGTCGTCGATATTGACGTAGATGTAGCCGGCATCTTTCATGCCAGTAGCCACAAGCTGATCGGCGGCAGCGCGAATGTCCTTGTCGGTCACGCGGCCGGCGAAGAAATTCCAACTGTTCCAACCCATGGGCGGCGTGAGCGCCACCTGCAACCCCTGCGCCACCTGCGGTGGGGCGGACTTTTGGAGGAGTTCCGTGCGGGCCTTTTGTGAGCTCTGCGCGGCAGCAGTGAGGGAACCCAAAGCAAGAATGCAAACAGACACAACGGAAAATGCACGCACGGCGGATGCACCTCAAAAACCTTTTCCGGGCCATCGTATCCTGCCGAGCCGCGGCTCATCAATGAGTGAGGCTCTCGGGGTGAGTGTTTTGGCCGCCGCGGTACGAGATACTTGAAACAATGCCTTTTACCTTCTCTCATGCTGCCGCCGTATGGCCGTTTCAAAGGACGCGCCTTGTGATGCCGGCCTTGATCGTCGGATGTTTCGCGCCGGATTTTGCCTACTTTTTCTTTCTCAGCCCGCGCGGACTTGGCGCCCACTCACTGCAGGGCATGTTCCTGTACGATTTGCCGCTCAGCCTGGTTGCGCTTTGGCTGTTTTACACGTTTGCGAGGCAACCACTCACCATGCTCCTGCCGAAGGGGCTTCGCGCGCGGCTGAATCCCGCTGAGAACAGTTTCTCGTTCTGGCCGGCGGCACGGTTGGCGATCATCGTAGTCTCTATCCTGGTTGGAACAGCGACGCACATTCTGTGGGATTCATTCACGCACCCGTTCTATTGGCCCTATCGTCATTTGAGCTTCCTCAGGCTGCCAGTCTACTTGCCCGTTGAAGGGAATGTGCACGTGTACAAGGTGCTGCAAGACGCGAGCAGTCTGTTCGGCCTGGCTCTGGTTGCGGTGTGGATATGGATGTGGTATCGCGCGACCCCGCCGCATAAGTTGCCGGCGGCGGCACCGTATTCACGTGCAAAGATTCTCGTCATCAGAATCGTGGTGCCGGGAGTCGCGCTCGCCATCGGAATGTTCAAAGCATATATGGACATGGGCATTCCGGACCTTGGGTTGCGGCCCATTCTGCACTTCGCGGTCACCACTGGAATCACAGGGACCTCGTTTCTGGCGATTGGACTGCTGATCAGTGGCGCAGTTTTTCGCGCCGGCAGGAGAGCTCAGGGCCAGAGCTCCCCACAGACTTTTTCATAAGCATTCCGCGCGCGCGTGACGGGATCTTAAGACGGCGCCGGTTCTTCCCGTGACGTCTCGCGATGACGCGTGAGGAGGAAGTAGACCAACGGGGTGATCACCAGCGAAAGAGCCATGGAAATCGTTAGACCGCCGATGACGGCGATCGCCAGTGGCTGCAGCATCTGCGAGCCGGCGCCAAGCGCGAAGGCCAATGGCAACATGCCGCAGACCGCGGCGAGAGCGGTCATCACAATGGGTCGCAGGCGGCGTTGCGCGGCATGTAGCATGGCTTCCCGGGCCGAAGCACCCTGGGCGCGATAGCGTTCGTCCGCATCGAGCAGCAGGATGCCGTTCTTGGCTACGATGCCAATCACCATGATCAGCCCCATGAAGGATGCGACGTTAAACGTGGAGCCGGTCACAAGCAGAGCCAGAATGACGCCGGAGATGGAGAGCACCGACGAGCTGAGAATGGCAACCGGCGCGGGGAAGTTGCGGAACTCGGCCACCAGCACGCCGAAGACCAGGGCCAGCGCCAGCACCAGCACCTGAAGCAGATCGCGAAACGATTGTTGCTGCTCCTGGTAAGTGCCCCCATACTCGACGCGGACCGATGCGGGCAGGTGCAGTCCGGCGACCACCTGCTGTACCTTGGCGACGCCGGTGCCGAGGTCGGAACCCTCGAGGCGGCCAGTCACCACGACGAGGCGCTGCAGATTCTCGCGGCGGATCTCGTTCTGTGGCGGCAACGGCTGAACGTCTGCAAGGGAGCCGAGGGATGCTGTGTGGCCTGAGTTACTGACGAAGACCGTATTCTCGATCGCATCGAGAGATGTTCGCGTTTCGTCGCCGAAACGGACACGGATGGTGTAGGCGCGGCCATTGGCGATCAGCGGATCGGTTGTGGGAATGCCGTCCAGGATCGCGGTCGCATCCTGCGACACTTCCTCCGGCGTGAATCCGAACCGCGCCGCTACAACTGGGTCGACCTCAAAGTTGGTGGCCGGGCCGCTAACCGTGTTCTCAATGCCGTTTTGCACGTCGACGACACCGGGAACCTTGCCGATGGCATCACCGACGCGAGGACCGAGTTGGGCCAGTAGATTCGCATCGTTAGAGAAGATCTTAATTTGGATCGGCTCGGGGGCGTTGGAGAGGTCGCCGATCATGTCCTGAAGTACCTGTGTAAACTCGACATCGAGCTCTGGCTCGGTGGCCCTGATCTGCTGGCGAATGTCGTTCATCACTTCGTCGATGGAGCGGCTGCGGCTGGCCTTCAGCTTGACCGTGAAGTCGCCGGTGTTGGCCTCATGCACGGCATTGAACCCCATCTCCATACCTGTGCGGCGCGAGGTGATCTCAACCTCGGGAGTGGTGCGGAGGATGCGTTCGACGTGCTCCAGGACGCGATCGGTTTCGCTTAGGGAGCTTCCGGCAGGCATGATGTAGTCGAGAATGAACCCGCCTTCGTCCATCTCCGGCAGCAAGTCGGAGCCCAGCGCTTTGTAGCCGGCCCATGTGGCTGCGACCAGGATCAGGCAAATCCCTCCCACCCACAGGGGCTTGGCCAGCGTCCAGTCCAGAACTCGGTGGTGGAGGGCGAGCACGCGTGTGAGCAACCGCCCGGCATGGTGATCGGGCGTGGCATCGCCTTCGCTCTTTTCCCGGCCGGCTGCTTCAGAATGCCGGTCGCGCAACAGCACGTAGCTCAACCCCGGTGTCCATGTAAGCGCCAGCGCCAGCGATGTGACCAGCGCGGCAGTCATGGTCATCGCCAATGCTCGAAAGAAACTGCCAGTGACGCCGCTGACCGAAACCAGAGGCAAAAAGACCACCACCGGAGTAATGGTGGAAAAGACCAGCGGCGTGGTGATCTCCCTGAGAGCCTTCCGTATCGCTTCGGCGCAATGCTCGCCGGCATCGCGGTGCATCACGATGTTCTCCACCACCACAATGGCGTCGTCGATCACGAGTCCGATGGCTGCTGCCAGTCCGCCCAGCGTCATCAAGTTGAAGCTCTCGCCGATGAGCCACAACGCGGCAATGGTCACGGCAACTGTTACCGGGATTACCAGCCCGGCAATCAGCGATGAGGTCCAATCGCGCAGGAACAGAAAAAGAATCACGCAGGCCAGCAAAAGGCCGATGAAGATGGCGTCGCGCACGCTGGAGATGGAGTCACGAACCAGTTGCGACTGGTCGTAGAAGAGTTCGAGCTTGACATCCGGCGGGAGCTTGCGGCGGAGTTCGGTTATCTGCTCGGCCACTGCGTCGGCGACGGTTACGGTATTGCTGGAGGGCTGGCGGGCGATGGTCAGCAGGACCGCGTCGTGGCCATTGGCGGTGACCCTTGTGTACACAGGCAGAGTGCTGGATTGGACGGAGGCCACGTCGGCGACGCGCACCGGTGCGCCGGCAGCCGTGGTCTTGACCACCAGCTGGCGCAGGCCGGCAAGGTCGTGCACCTGCGCTCCCACCAGTCCAAGGATCAATTGGTGATTGGCCTCGTAGAGGCCGGGCGAATCGACGACATTCGAGGCCTGGATGGCGTTGACGAGGTCGGTGATGGTGACGCCGGAGTTCTCAAGCAACGCAAGGTTGGGCACGACGTGAAACTCCGGTACCTGTCCGCCCTGGACAAGCACGGTGCTGACGCCGTCTACGCGGTTCAGCGGAGGCTTCAGGTCATAAGTGGCGATCTGCCAGAGCTGGGTCTCGGGAACAGTGTCGGAGGTGAGACTGTAGCCAAGGATTGGGAATGTAGCAAAGGTAAGACGGTTCGCGGTGATGTGCGCCGTGGGCGGCAATTCCTGCTGCACTTGTGCCAGCGCCGCATCCACCAACTGCAGCGACTGGATCATGTCCACGTTCCAATTGAAAAACAGGCTCACCTCGGCGGAGCCGCGGCTGGTGGTGGAACGCACCGATGTAAGTCCCGGAACCGAGTTGACCGCATTCTCAATCGGCTGGGTGATCGTTACTTCCATCTGCTCGACAGGCATCACGCCGTTATCCACGCCGATAATCACGCGGGGAAAGCTGGTCTCGGGGAAGACAGAGATGGGCACTTTGAACGCCAGGTAGATCCCGGCCAGCGTGAGCATTGCGGCGAAAAAGAAAATCGTCCGCGTGGACCGAGCCAGCCAAAAAGGCTTTCGCATGCCACTCGCGGCTTCGGCGGGCATCAATCGTTTCCTCCGCCGCCTGCCGCTGCCGGGCCAATCTGGACCTTCGTGCGGTCGTCCAGGCCATACGCTCCGCCCGTGATCACCATATCCGACGGTGCAATGCCGCTGGTCACCTGCACATCGGTGCCGTCGTCGATGCCCAGCGTGACTGGCTTGCTATGCGCTGCGCCGTCGCTCCCAACCACCATCACCGACTTCGTCCCGTCATCCGCGGTCTGGATGGCTGCATCGGGAACCTTCATTGCCTCGGCGACGGTCCTGCCGGTGATCGACACCTTTACGGGCACGCCGACCTTGAGCTTCCCGGATTTGTTGTCGATTTTTACCCACAGTTCAACGGTGGTGCTGCCCGGATCGAGCGCTGGACTGACCATGGAGACTTTTGCCGGTGCCGGATCGGACAATCCCGGCACGCGTACCAGGGCCGCATCTCCTACCTTCAATTGCACCGCGAGGCTGTGCGCAATGTGTGTCTTGGCGAGCAGCTCTGACGTGTCCATCACAGTGATCAGCGGCCCTCCGGCGGAGGCGGTCTCGCCGGCGAATAAAGGCCGATCCGTCACAACTCCGTTGATGGGGCTGCGAATTTCTGAGTAGTTGACCTGCGCTTCGGCGACTTTGTATTTGCCTTCGGCTGATGTGAGTTGCCCCTGTGCTGCCTTGAGGGCCGCTTGGTGGCTAACGTTGCGCAGCGACTCCAGGTGCTGGCGAGCCGCGTCGTATGCGCCCTGTGCCTGCACCAGCGCCGCCTTCGCCGTGTCGAGATCGCGGCCGGGAATTGCCCCCTCGGCAAACAACTGCTTTCGGCTCTCCACAATGCTCTCGTTCAGTTCGAGATTCGCTTTGGCCGCAGCCAGGTCTGACTCCGCCCTAAGCATTTCTTCCGGCACTTGCGCTTTGGTCTGCGAGGCATATGCTGCCTGGGCTGCTTCAAGCGATCCCTTGTTATCCATCGCCGCAGCGGTCAAGTCAGCATTCTCCAGCGTCACAAGCAACTCGCCCGCGTGCACCCTCTGGCCGCGCTGAACGTAGAATTTTTTGACCGGAGCGGAGATTCTAGGCTCGATTGCAGCCTCTGCGATGGGCGCAAGAATGGCATCAGCGATGATTTGCTCCGCGATCGGCCCCTGCTCGGGGTGCTCGGCTTGCACGGTCACTTTGGTTTGGGGTGGGGCAGCTTTCTTGCAGCCGGATGAAAATGCGACGGGCAGAATGGCAGCGCTCAATACGAGCAGCCGCAAAACGCGCGCCGCTCGGCTCGTGTTTACCTTCGATCTCTCGCTCATAACCGGCTCACTGTTCCCTGCCCTGAATCTTTGTTCTCTGATCTCTATTCTTCACATGGTCCCGGTCATTGTTTCGAGTGTGGCTCGCGCCGTTTCATAGCGTATTCGGCCATCTTCGCGAGCATCTTCCGTGCTCACGTAGGTATTCTCCGCGTCTACCACTTCGAGCACCGTGGCCTCGCCTGCGGAGTAGCGCAGCTTGGTGAGGCGAAGGCTCTCGGCCGCGTCGTTGACGCTCTGGTCGAGAGATGCCAGTTGGTCGCCCGCCGACTTTGCCTCGGAGTACGACTCTTCCAGCCGAACAACGATCTGCCGTTGCGTCGAGGTGAGCGCGACCTGCTCGGCATCGCGGCGAATTTTGCTTTGCTTAACTTTGTCCTCGCCGGCAAGCCAATCCCAGACGGGGAGGTTCACCGTAAAGCTCGTAGAGTAGCCAAGGTTTCGCGCCCTCAGGCCGTCGGGAGTAAGGGGGCCATTGGCGGCAAGTTGATTGGCGTCGATGCCATACGTGAAATTGAAACCGACAGAGGGAAGCAGGGCGCCCCATGCGGCCTGCAGGTCGGCGTTGCTGGCAGAAAGCGCAGCGAGCGCGCTCTTCAGCTCGGGGTTGTTCTTTGCCGCCGCCTGCTCAACCTCTGTTTGCGAGGGCAGTGACGGCGCGGCCTGTGGCGCGCTCAACGTATATTGCGTGCGGGGATCGGGAAACAACAAGACACCCAAATCCAGACGGGTCTTCTCCGCCGCTACCCGCGCATCTTCCAGGTCACGGTTCCGCTGCTGCTCCGTCAATTGCGCTTTGAGCACGTCAGCGTGAGCAGCCTCGCGCGCCTGCTCGCGCTCACTTGTCAGCCGCGCAAAGCCGGTGGCCTCCTGGGCTGCCTGCTCGGCAACAGTGAGCTTGTGGTCTGCCGCCAGAGACGAATAAAAGAGACCGGTGACGGCAACGACCAGTCCACGCCGCGCAATCTCCTGCTCGGCGCTGGCCACGGCCGCCTGTGCCTGAGCGCGGTGCACGGCCGCCGCCCCCGTCATGCTGAGCGTTTCGTCCACGATCCCCTGGGCGATGTACTCGCGGGGCCTCGAGTCGTTGGCGACGAACCTGGGCAAAGGCGCTGAAGGCTCGCCCGCATCGCCCTCGGAGTAGATTCCGTTGGGTTGGGTGTAGCTATCCTGGCCATAAAAGCGCGCATTGGGTAGCAGACCTGCGCGGGCGATGGACTTGTCGAGGTCAGCGGAATGGCTGGCGGCTTTGGCCGCTGCATAAGCCGGCTCGCTCGCCTGCGCCAAGCGAATCGCGTCGGCCAGCGTAATTACGATTGGCGCGTCGGAGCCCGCGGCAGCATCCCTGTCCTGCGCTTGACTACGCGGCATGGTGGTCGAACACAGCGCCAGGAGGGAACAAACTAGTGCCAGGCGGCCGTGAAACACAGGCCACAAGGCGCGACAAGATCTGTAACAGATCGCCACACACAGAAGGATACAAGCCCCAGCCGAAGGCGGATGGTTTTCGCAAAGGACTCCCGCCCTCGCCGCCCTGCTCTGCGATACTTGTCTGTTATGCCCATTGACGACCTGCAGCAAGCTGCACAAAAAATCGCCGGATTCCTGAATACCCTGAACAAATTGGGTGGGTTACGCCTCAAGTACCGCATCAGCGCGAGTGATGGCGTGAGCGAAGGGGAAAACGCCGCGCCACGCCAAATCTCGGTTGAATTGGCCGGACCCGATGTGCCGCTGGTGATCCAGCACAACGGCGAGCTCTTGCGGGCACTGGAAACCCTGGCCGCGCAAATGCTCCGCCTGGACCACCACGAGCACCACATGGTGAGCTTTGACGCCGGCAACTTCAAGGCGCTGCGCGCCGAGGAACTGCGCCTGTCTGCCGAGGCGGCTGCGGAAAAAGTGCGCCAGACCGGCGTGCCCTTTAGTTTTCCGCCCATGAACAGCCGCGAACGGCGCATGCTGCACATGATCTGCCGGACGCTCCAGGGCGTTGAGACGGCCAGCGTGGGTGAAGGGTCGAATCGCTTCCTCGTGGTCTATCCCGAAGGCAAGACCGATCTGCCCGTCGCGCCGCAATTCAAACCGCGAGGGTTTGGGCGAAGGTAAAACGGCAGGGACCAAGACAACAAGGGACCAAGGGAACCAGGAATCAATACCCGGCGAAGACGTGGGCCGGCGTTCCGTTAACCGCATGGCGCATTGTGCCACAATCCAATTTATGAAGAAAGCAACTGATAGCGCTTGTCGCGTTCGCTTGCGTAACCATGTGCTCCGCGCAAAAGCGGATGGTGCTGATCGATCAGGATGGCGCGGGCCCCGGCGGATCGGACCAGATGTCAATGCTGGCGCTGTTGCAGGCGCCGGAAGTGCAGGTTTTGGGCATCACTATGGTCACCGGCGATGCGTGGCGCGACGAAGAGACGCTGCACACGCTGCGCATGCTGGAGCTGACTGGTCACACGCGATGTTCCCGTTGTTCGAGGCGCCGTGTTTCCGCTGGTCCGCAACGAGGAAGCAAACGCGACTTGAGGAAGCGCTCGACGGCAAAGTGGCGTGGCTGGGCGCATGGGGAGGGGTCGCTGGCACGGCGGCCGGCGCCGCAAAGCCGGAATCGCATGGGCCCTACGAGATTCCGCCAATGCCCGAAGGGCCGCCCACGACGAAGCCGCTCGACGAAGACGCTGCGCACTTTCTCATCCGCCAGGTGCGCGCGCATCCACACGAGGTGACGATTTACGCCGCCGGGCCGCTGACCAACATCGCGCTGGCTGTCGCAATCGATCCGGAGTTTGCGTCGCTGACCAAGGGCATCTTGATCATGGGTGGCAGCCTCAATCCGGAGGCGAACGATATTGAAGTCGCCGATCCGCGCCATGAGTTCAACTTCTGGTTCGATCCCGAGGCCGCGCACATCGTTTTGCATGCCAACTGGCCGCGCATTGAAGTGACGACGGAGGACGTTTCCGTCAAAGCGCCCTTCACCGAGGAGATGCTGGACGCAATCGCGAAGTCGCAGACGCCCGTGGCGCGCTACATTGCCGCATGGAGCAAGCGGCGCACGGATATGTGGGATGAGCTCGAAGCGTGCGCGTGGATCGATCCGGCGATCATCACCAAAGAAGTGGATGTGTATATGGACGTGGACCTGAGTCACGGCCCGAGTTACGGCGAGACATTGGCCTGGCCGGAGTCGCTGAAGCCGGCAATCGGCGTTCGCCTTGTGCATGCGCAGATGGACCTGGACCTGCCGCGCTTTCAAAAGGACTTTGTCGATCTGATGACGCGGACCAACTCAAAATAGATGAACCGATGGAAACTCTTCGCGGAGGTGCAGCGTGACGCAGCAATCGATTCTTAGCAAGTGCAAGCTTGTGGCGTTTGTCGCCACCACGGATTCTGCCAAAGCGCGGGCATTCTACGAAGGCGTTCTTGGACTCAAGCTCGTTGAAGATCAGAAGCCGTTCGCGCTCGTCTTCGACGCCGATGGCACCATGCTACGAGTAACGGCGGTACGTGAGCACAATCCCGCGCCGTTCACGGTGTTGGGATGGGATGTGGACTCGATTGAGAAAACGGTGGAGCGGCTGACGGCGGCAGGAGTCGAGTTTCAGCGCTATCCAGGAATCAACGACGGCGATCCGACGGGAATCTGGACTGCGCCCAGCGGAGCACGCATCGCCTGGTTCAAGGATCCTGATGGAAATGTGTTGAGCGTGACGCAGTTTTAGAGCGGGCGCTCGATTCGCCCGCTCATTTTGCCGCATAAAACTGCGCGCGCATCAGTCGCCTGCCTGGTCCTCTCGGTCGTGATGCTTATATTTGATGATCGTCTCGTTCAGGCGGTCCGGATCGACGGAGACCTGAACGACATTAAGCTCGCGGTTATCCAGATTGAGAATGAAAAGCCCCATGCGCCTGCCTTCGGGGTGCGAGAAGATCAGCGTTTGCTCGTCGCCATGCCGGCCCTCCCCGCGACTCGTTTCGCGGATCATCCGCTGCCATCCCTGGCCAAGCTTTTCCTCGACCAGACGATTCAAATCTTCTCCGTCCACGGGCGCTGAGAATTGCTCGAACTCGGCAACATGCAAGCCACCCACGCCGCCCTGTGTGGCCACATCCGCCACCACGCTAGCCAGGCCCATCAGCGGAATGCGCATGGCGTGCTGATGATAGTGCGACTCGATGGAATCGACGACGCCGTCAAAGCCGCCTTCGCCGGCCGCTCGCACAACCCACCATGGAGCGGTCAACAGCACGCACAGCGCGGCGCAGCCGACAGGAATCCAAAAGTGCCGGTTCCCCAAATACACTTTCATTGGTCGCCTCCCTTTCTTCTACTTCTCACCCTTGTCACCCTTGTCGCCCTTGTTGTCCTTCGTGGCCTTGCTCTTCTGTCCCAAATCCACGTCGCCGAGCTTGCCTAGCCCGCCCAGCCCTTGAAGCTCCGATAGCTGATCCAGGCGAATGGGGCCGAGGATGAGCACGATGGTCAGTTCTTTCGGTTCGGCGTCAAGAACAAACAGCCCGTGCGGCTCGCCGTTCACCATCTTCATCAGAACGTCTGTCGTCTCCGCGCCGTTGTGCTCGCGCGTGTGCACCATCGGCGACCATTCTGGACCACCAAACGCCTGGCGCACTTTTGCGACGTCGTCCATCGAGTACTGGCCTTCCTTATCGAATTCGTAACTGCGCACGTAAATGCCGTCGAGGCCATTGATCAACTGCTGCACTGCGGCCTGGTCTTTATCGCCCTTGTCCATAAACTTCGCAGCAAATCCGAGCATGTCTTTCCCCAGCGTGACCTCGGTGACGTCAGAAGCGCGCGCGGCCAACTCCTTTTCCACGGGCGAAGGCAGCGGCAATGGCGACGATTGCGCAAACGCCGGCGCTGCGAGCGAGGCTGCTGCGAGAAGAACGATTCCAATTCGACTTTTCATGGCAAATTCCCTTTCCTACTCTTTGTTGTCGTGTTCTGCGAGTTGGGCGCCCACCTGGCCCAGCGCGTGATTGGTGATGCGGAGCGCGGTGAAGACCTGCTGCTTTGCTTCTTCTCCCTTGCGGCGCTCGACAGCGTAATGCCCGACGACAGCGCTGCCTGCCACAGCGGCAAGGACGAGCGAAGCCGCGATGCGTTCGAGCCAGATCATGCGGTTACGCTGGCGCGTTGCGGAGCGGTCGAATTGAAGTACGGCGCCGTTCTGTTGGCGCTGCGCCATCACCTTGCGCTTCAGGCTTTCGGGCGCTGGACGGCGCTCGAGGCTCTCGCGCAATTCGCGTTCGAATTCGTCGATCTGCTCAAACGGCTGGTCAAACGGCACGGATGTACTCCTTCAATTTGCTTTCAGCCTTCGCTCGCAACAGTCTCAATCCCCGCTGCAACTGGCTCTTTACCGTGGCCAGCGGTGCGCCTAGCGTAGCCGCAATCTCTTCCGGCGTCAGGTCTTCCTGGTAGCGAAGAACGATTGCCGCGCGCTGTGCCTCCGGCAATGTTGCCAGCAAAGCCTCAATGCGAGCGCCGAGGGGCGAACTTCGTGCCTCTGGGTGTGCGCCGTGGTTCTCGTTCATCTCAACCCACATGTCCACGCTGCGAGCACGCCGGCGGCGCAGTGCGTCAGTTGAACGGCTCATCGTTACCCGCCGCAGCCAGAAGCAAGCATGTTGCGGACTTTCGATCTTGGCCATGTTGCGGTCGAGTTCCATAAAAACGTCTTGCGCGATCTCCTCGGCCAGACCGCGGTCGCCGGTCATGCGCAGCGCCAGCGAAAAGACCATCGACTGGTGCTCGTCAAAAAGCCGTTCGAAGTCCGGGAGTTGTTCGAAGCCGGGCTGCCAGTCAGTGGCCATAAAACTCGCTGCTACCTTCTAATCCGCAGGGGAGTGCGGCGTGGGATGCAGAGAGTTACGAAAAGTCGGCGGAAAAGTTCAGAAATGACGGTTGAGAAGGCAAGGGGACCTCGGCGGCGATTAATGGAGCTGGATCAGCATTTGAAAGGTGCGGTTTCGCCGCCAGCGATACCGGGCGAAATCGCTGTCGAGGGTGAGAATCTCTCCTGTTTCCAACTCGTCTGCCAGATGAATTAGGCATGCATCGGCAAAGTCTGCCGGCAGATCGCGGTACTTGCGAAGGATGGAACGGACGACCGCCGCGGCGCGGTTGAGTTGAATAGGGATCTGGAAGATTCCCTGCTCTACGTTGGCCAGAACCGTTTCCGGTGCTCCGAGGAGATCGCGCAGCAGATAGCAGCTTTCAGCGATGACGGCTTCGCAAGTAGCAAGCGGTTGTTCCAGATCTTCGAGGGCGCGAACGCAAAGTGCGTGATGGCGTTCGCTGCGATCGAGAAGGGCAACGATGACGCCCGTGTCGAGCAGGACGGGCGTCACCGGCCAAAGCCTTGCAATCGCCGCTTGTTCGAGCCCAGGTCTGGAAGGCCGGATGCAAATTCGCTCACGCCGATGACGCGCTTGCGCGGAGCCGGGCCGTGATGACGGCTCATCAGGCGCAGGCTTTCGCGCACGACCTTCGATGGGCTCCATCCCAGACGTCGCACGAGCTCATCCAGCGCCTGTCGCGTCTCGGGGTCTAACCGGGCTTGAACAACAGCCTTCATAAGGCCTATTGTACTACAAAGCAGAAAATGTAATACAAATCCCTCCCAGGCGGCCCTGTCAGAACAAATCAGGTATCGCGTTGAAGGCGATGCGTGTGGGCGCGGCCTTGTAGGCGGTGAGCATGGCGGCGGGAGCCAGCGTGCTCATGCCGTATTTATCGTTGATCTGATCCATCGTGGCGTTGAGGCGCGTGCGGCTCTGCTCTTCTTCGAGGCCGTCAAAGAGCGCGAGCGTGTGCAGGCGATCGGGAACCAGGTTGTTGAGCTGCACGCCGATGAAGTACGGGTGCTCGTATTGTTCTCCTGACGGCCGCGACTCCCACAGCCTGCGCAGCGCGGCGATGAGCGTTTGATTGTCCTGGCACTCGCTCAGCTTGAGTTCGCTGCGCCAGCCGCGCGCCGGCACGCCGAAGCGCGAGACCGGTGTGCCCTCGCTGCGTGGCACGGCGAAGCCAATCGCCAGGCCGATGTGGCTGGCCCACAATCCCGCGGAGCGCAGACGCATGGCCGCTTTGTGCAGCAGCTTGTGGGCCACGGCCCAGGCTTTTTCCGGGTCGCGCATTTCGGGCGCAAGCACATGCGAGTGACTGATGGATTTCTGGTGCTCGAGCTCGCCCATCTCGAAATCTTCGCCCGCTAGCCAGTGAAAAAGCCGCTCGCCCCATACCGATCCCCACATTTCGCCGGCCTTCTCGCGGTCGAGCGCAAGCAGATCGTCCATGGTGCGAATACCTTTTTCGTTCAGGCGCTTCTCGGTGCGGGCGCCGATGCCGGGCAGATCGCGTAGCGTGAGCTGATGCAGCGCTTCGGGCAAAATGTCGAGCGGTAGCGCGACAAGTCCGTCGGGTTTTTCCATGTCGCTGGCCACTTTGGCGAGATAGCGGTTGGTGGCCAGACCAACTGAACTGCGCAGACATTCGCCGACTTTTTCGCGGATTGTCCGCTTCACCCGCGCGCCCAATTCGATCGCGCTCAACAGCGGCCGCTCGCGTCCCATGAGGCGGCAGGCCATTTCGTCGATCGAGCAGACGGCAGTGACCGGCACGCAGCTTTCGACAGCTTCGACCACGCGATGGTGGTATTCGGTGTAGATCTCGTGGCGGCCTTCGACAAGGACAATCTCGGGACACATGCGCTTGGCGTCGGCGACAATTGTGCCGGTGCGCACGCCGAAGGCTTTGGCTTCATAGCTGGCAGCAATGCAGACCGTGGTGTCGGCCATCATCGGCACCACGCCGACAGGGCGACCGCGAAGCTCCGGGCGGACCTGCTGCTCCACCGAGGCGAAATAGGAGTTCAGATCGACGAAGAGCCAGTTAAGAAGCGGCCCCTGGGCAGAATCCCGAGAGGCGGCAGGTTCCGAATCTTGAGGGGTGTTTTTGCCCGCAAATCGCAGGTTCGCGAGCTCCTCCGGCCATTCTTCGGATGGGTGCAGCGAGATCGGAATGGGCTGGGCCGCCATTTTAGCTCTAATCCAGTTTCGCCTTTTCTTTGCTATTTTGCAATCGGATTATTTTGTCGTGCGATCCGATGAATACCCCAAAAGCGTCAGTTACTGACGCAAACGGGTGGAATAGCGTCTAATGTAAAAGGTGGGTAGCATTTTTCTGAGATCCGAAGTCGTGAGGTTATGACCGGATCGTAGCCCGAATGGTGACCGAAGATGCAGACCCTGGCTCATTGGATCGCGCTGAATGGAAGCATGCTCGCTGTCCTCGTCACATTGGGGGTGGCGGTGCTGCTGGTCGCCTGCCTTGAGTGCACGCACTGTCCGAAGAGCAAGAAGGACGATCTGTTCCATCGCCACGAAGTCTGATTAGCGACTAGTTTCCGCCCGCGGCCGGAGCTTCCGGCTTCAAATAGTTTTCAAACTGCGCCAGAATCCGGTTATACAACTGTGTCTCTGCCTCGGGTCCTGCAAGCGAATGCGTCTTGCGCGGGAAAATCTGCAGATCATAAGGAACGCCCGCGTCAATAAGTCGCTGGACGAACTGCACTGAATTTTCGAAGTGCACGTTGTCGTCGCCGGTTCCGTGAGCCAGCAATAAATGCCCCTTCAATTTCGCCGCTGAGTTAACCACAGAAAAATCGCGATAGCCGTCGGGATCTTCCGCGGGCAATCCCAGATAACGTTCGGTATAAATGGAATCGTAGTTCCGCCAATCGGTGACGGGGGCGACGGCCACGCCGGCGCGAAAACGCTCCGAATGCGTCATGGCATACAACGTAAACGTGCCGCCCCAACTCCAACCCCACCAGCCCAGGCGCTTGGGATCGAGCTGCGGATACGCTTTCAGCGCCGCGTCGATCACGGTCAACTGATCCTCAAGCTGCATCGGCCCAAAGTTGCGATACGCCGCCTGCGCGAAAGCGCGCCCGCGACTACCCATGCCGCGATTGTCCGCGTGGAGCACGGCAAAGCCATGCTGCGCGAGCAGTTCATCGAACAACAGATGGCCGCTCCATTGGTTCATGACGGTCTGGTCATGGGGCCCCCCATAGGGATTCACAATCATCGGCGTGCCGGCCGGATTCGCGTTGCCACTCGGAAGCAGCAGCGTGGCATAGAGAGTGGTTCCATCGTGCGCTTTTAGCTCAATCGGCACGGGCGCGTGCAGATGGTATGAATCGAGAGCATGGGACTCCCAAAACACGCGGCAGGCGCGAATGGATGCCGACGCATCGGGAGTCCGGCAGACGCGCATCGCGGGCGGCGTCATGCGTGACGAAAATTTGTCGGTGTAAGTGCTGCCATCGGGAGAGAAAGTGGCCTGGTGAAATCCGGCGCCCGCGCTCAACTGTTTACGCTCGCCGGCGAAGTTCACTTCCCATATCTGCTGCTCCTGCGGATTGCCTTCATTGGATGCATAATCCACAACTTTGCGCGCCGCGTCTACGCTGTACACATCGCCGACTTCGAAATCGCCGGTTGTGAGCGGGCGATCAAGCTTTGCATCGGCGGCCAGCGGCTTCGATTTGTCATAGCGATAGAGGTAGATGTGATTGTGCCCGTCGCTCCAACTGGTAAGCACGATCGCGCCGCCGCTCACCGTCACGTCATAGCTTTCATCGAGGAACTTATCGTCGCTGATCTCGAGCACCTGCCGCGCCTCGCCGTAATCGGTCTCGGCAAAGAAGAGCGCGAGGTGCTTGTGGTCGCGCGTTAGAGTTTCAACCCAAAGGGTCTTGCTGTCGACCCATCCGAAGCGCGGAATGTAATCGTCGCCCTCGTGAAATGGAAGCTTGATCCATAGGGGCTTGCCGCCATGCGCCGGCACCACTCCAAGGTGCACGTCGGGATTAGGGTCGCCAGGCTGCGGATAGCGCTGCCAATCCACCGCCGCATGATTCGGAATCCAGTCAGTGAGCGGGTACCGCGGCACCTGGGTTTCATTCATCTGCAAATACGCGATCTTCTTTGAATCAGGCGACCAGAAGTAGTTGCTGCGCACGTCCAGCTCTTCGTCGTACACCCAATCCACTTCGCCGTTGTGAAGCACCGGACCATCGACTGAGGAGGGATTGGGCGCGGGTGCGAGCGGTATAGCGGGCGTGCCGGGTTCGCGGAGCGGGATAACAGCCACGCCGTGATCCTTGATGAACGAGATGAGCGATCCGTCGGGCGAGAATTTGGGATCGTCGCCCGAGAGCAGGCCCGAAAAACCAATTTCGACTCCAGTGCCGTTGTGCAGATCGTAAAGCCACAGGCGGCCGTTGGAGTCAAAGAGAATGTGTGTGCCGTCGGGAGACCAGATATACGTGGCCTGGTTGTAGCGCAGGCGATGATCGCGGTCCCTCTCGGAGTCGTTGCTGCCGTCGAGGTTTTCCATCTTCGCCGCGCTCACCAGCACATGGGTCTTGCCAGTTGCCGGATCAACGTCGATCAATTCGCCGCCGTCGAGATACGTCAGATGCTTTCCGTCGGGCGACCAGGTGAGCTGGTCGGGCGGCTGGCCGATCAACGGACCATGGGCAAAGATAGCGTCGACTGTGAGCGGTTTTTCAGGCGCCTGCGCGGTGATGGGAAGGGCGGCCAGCGCCAAGGCGGCAACAGCCGAAAACAGGGTGGCGGCTTTTCGCATCAATGGGCCTCTCCTAAACACGAACTTCGGAGCGAGAATCCGGCCTGGAGAGCAAAGTATCGAAGGAGGTGGGCCGGTAAATCCAGAGGAATCAGTCTAAATCAAAGCGCTTGGCGGGGTGTCGCCCTCCCAACGCCTCCGGCGGCTTAATCGCGTGAAATAACGAGTCTTGACAATTGTCACGGACTCGCAATACAGTCGCTTATCGATATATCGATCATCGAGCATCTATGCCAAAACGTAAACTCGATCCATTGCCCTCAGCCGCGTTTCAGATTCTGCTCGCGCTCACCGACGGAGATCATCACGGTTACAGCATCATGCGCCGGGTCGAAGAGCAGACCAGCGGCAGTATGCGCCTGGGCCCCGGAACCTTGTATAGCTCGATTCAGGCGATGCTGGAGGAAGAATTGATTGAAGAAGTCACGCGGCGTAGTGACTCGGAACCCGGACATGAAAGACGCCGGTACTACCGGTTGACAGCCGCTGGGCGTAAACGGGCACGATCAGAGGCGGAGAAACTCGCGGACGTTTTACGCGTCGCGCGCGCCAGGAAAATTCTCAGGGGGGATTATGTCTGAGAAGGTATACGCCCTGCTGTTGAACCTCTATCCGGCACAGTTTCGTGAGGCCTATGGTGACGAGGCGATGCAACTGTTCCGCGATCGAACGCGCGACGAACTCGGGATGTGGGCAAAGCTGCGGCTCTGGATAGACCTCGCGGCCGACCTCGCAACCTCCCTTCCGCGCGTGCATCGCCGCGCCGCTCCGGCGCTGGCCGGAGTTTCGCCGCAGAACATCGGTGTGGCTCCGCAATTCTACGTTCTCCAGCCGGAGGCTCCGAACCTGAGGGCAATTGCATACGGCGCGATTCTTTCTGTCGTTGCATTTGGAGCGCTTTTCCTCTGGTTTGGCTACTGCAGAAACTACCGCGAGCTCCACACGTGGCAAGGCCCTACCAAGCACGATTTCCTTGCAGTTTCCCATTCGGGGCGGCTTTCGAATGCGCGGGCGAAATCTGTGAGCAATGAAAACGAGATCGACGTTTCCCGCGAACCGGCGCACGTCATGCTCACTTCGTGGCACAGCGATCCCGAGCCGAGCGGTTTTCAGTCCCCGCAACCCTCGCCGGCCGCGTCACAAACATCGCCTGAGCCGCAACCTGCGCAACCGAAGGTGCAAGGCGCAACTTCCGCGATGATCGAAGCCTTTGGCGACCACGACGTTGTGATGCTGGGCGAAGTACACGGCGACAAGCAGGAATACGAGTGCCTAAACGAAGTGGTGAAGAACCGGAAATTCGATGAGCGTGTGGACGACATCGTTGTAGAGTTTGGCAACTCGCTTTACCAAAAGTCTGTCGATCGCTACATTGCGGGCGAGGATGTTCCGATCGAGCAAGTCGAGAAGGCGTGGCGCAACATGATTGGAGCCGTCGGCCCTCCTTCGCCCGTGTATCGGGAGTTCTACGCGGCTGTTCGTGCGGCGAACATGAAACGCCGCGGAAAGCATCAGATGCGCATCGTCCTCGGGGATCCTTACGGCGATTGGGAAAAGATAAAAGACGCTGAAGACCTGGGGCCGTACCTTGCCCACCGCGACGAATGGTATGCGCAAGTTGTGAAGGACGAGGTTCTGGCAAAGCACCACCACGCGTTACTGATTATGGGCTCAGGTCACTTCTTGCGGCGGAATGGTCCCGGTCTCGTGGAGAGCACAATTCGCACCGCCGGAGAGAATCCTTACCTGATTGTGATGGGGACAAATGCAGTGGACGGCTACGACAATCTGGATCAACGATTCGACTCCTGGCCGATCCCCGCGATCGTGGCGCTTGCCGGCAACTGGGTGGGCGATCTTCCGGCGATGCCGGTTGTCACCGGTGGCATGGCTCCCGCGAGCCCGTTGAAGTTGTCCGCGGCGGCTGACGCGCTGCTGTATGTTGGCTCGCGAGACTCGCTCACTGAGGTGCGCATGGCGCGCGCGGATCTTGACGGCACGCCTTACGGAAACGAGATCGCCCGCCGTCTCACCATCCAAATGGGCCATCCGGTGAATCTTGTTTTCGGCCAAACGGAAGTGCCACAGTTTCCCCGGCCTCTGCCGCAATCGCAGCCCAATGGGGGAGCCCGGCCGGCACTTCCGCCAATGCCGAAGAGCATTCACGATCCGTTGCCACCGCGTCCGCCATCGCAATAATCGGTCGTTTTCCATGGCTTCCGAAGCGGCTCACAGTTATGCCTCACCGTGTGTTGCCGCAAAGTTCGAGAGTGTGTGTTGCGCTACGCGGTTCTACAATTGACCTACTCTGGAGCCGCGGGCGCTCAGCGGCTTTTCTCAACGGACAAGGCGCCTTGAAAGAATTTCTATAGAGCAAGTGAATTGGAGAGCTGCCGGTATGCACTGGGCAAGTCCTGAAGAACGGCGCGCGCTTGGGCAGGCGCGGCGCAAGCAGGTGGGCCGCCACCAGCATGAGGCGCTGCACATAAATTCGCGGCCCGCGCCGGCTTTGGAACTTGTCGCGCGATCGATGCACGGACGCGTGCCGGCGCTGATCCAGCTCAAGTATCAGCTCATGGCAGAGTCGCCGTTTGGGTACTTTCGCGGCGCAGCGCCGGTGATGGCAGCCGATCTGGCGCAACTTCCTTCGACGGGCATCGTAAGCCAGCTATGCGGTGACGCGCATGTGCGCAACCTGGGCGCATTCGCCGCACCCGACGGGCGGCTGGTCTTTGATCTCAATGATTTCGACGAGACCATTCGGGGGCCGTTCGAGTGGGACTTGAAACGCATGGCGGCTTCACTGGTGCTGGCCGGGCGCGCTGCCGGCCACAAAGACGGCACTGCGCGCAGGGCCGCCGAGGCCTGCATGAATCGCTACGCAGAGCAGATGCGCGCGTTTGCCCGCATGCCGCAGCTTGAAGTGAATCGGTTTCAGGTTCATCGCCTCGATCTGGCCAAGCCGGTACACGACGCGCTCTCGAAGGCGGAGCGAGCCACGCCGCAGCACATCTTTGAACAATTGACTGTGCCGGTCTCGTCCCGAACAGGAGCGCGACGCCGCTTCAAGGAGATGAAACCGATGCTTACGCGCGTCACTGGCGCGCGCGCCGCGGCTGTGGTGGCCTCGCTTGTGCCGTATCGCGAAATGCTGGAGCCGCAGCGGCAACACCTGCTCGATTTCTACCGTCCTGTCGATGTGGCGTTTAAAGTTGTCGGCACCGGATCGGTGGGGTTGCGCGATTATTGCATCTATATGGAGGGCAATGGTTCGGGCGATCCACTCTTTTTGCAAATCAAGGAAGAGGTTACATCGGCATATGCGCCGTATCTGCCCGACGCGCGGTCTGCCGCTCACAACGGCAAGCGCACGGCCGAGGGGCAGAAATACATGCAGATCCAAACCGATCCATTTCTGGGATGGACGCACATCGGCAGCCGCCAGTATCTGGTTCGCCAGCTCAACGACCACAAGGGTTCGGTCGCGATTGAGGACCTGGCAGGAGCGAATCTGAAGGCCTACGCGGAAGTTTGCGGCGAACTGCTCGCCCGCGGGCACGCGCGATCGGGAGACGCGCAGACCATCGCCGGTTACATCGGCACGGGCGTTGCGTTCGCTGAGGCGATCGCCGAGTTCGGCATCGTATATGCCGACCAGACGAAAAAAGATTGGGAAGAACTGAAGAGGTCGGGGCGGGCGAAGAAAAAACTGTAACGCCGGCGAGGTCTACTGTCGACGCCGATACACGTCGTATCCACGCAGGTGCGCGGTCAGCGTGAATTCGTCCATCAGAGCTTGCAGGGTCACGGCGCGGTCTGGCGTCGGATCTGTTTTGATCTGCAAATCGCGCTTCACAATCAGCCACCGGATATTTTTTGACCGAGCCAACGCCGCAGTCTCGGCTGGCGAATAGGGATCAGTCGTGGGATCGAAGAGTAGGACCGGAAAGCGCGGCACGCGGCCCGTGGCAAAGTAGAAGGGATCCTCGCCAGGGATCAGGATCAGCCCGTCATCCTGGGGAATATTTGCTTGCGGCATAGCGCAGCAGCTCGTCGAGTTGCGGAAGATATGGCCCCGGCGTGGACATGCCTGCAAGCTCGGGAAATGCCGAATGCTCGACCGGCGCGTCGGGCAAGCTCGCGTAAGAGAGCCGTTCTTCACTTGCGGTGTAGTAGCCACCGCAGACGAGCAGAGTGACGGAAACGAGAGCGGCCAGAGCGGGTACGGACCAAGGCGATGCGGCACGATAGGCAAGCGGCGCCAGGAATGCGAGCATCTCCGCGATGAGCAGTGCGAGCAACGGCCAGATGGCGTACGTGGAGCCCCAGAGTTGCTGCGACATGAATGTGCCGCAGATCGCGGCGAGGATTATGAGCGGAAAGAACGCGCGCACGGATTGCATTCGCCGCAGGCTGAGCAGATTGACGATAGCCATGAAAACAGCGGACAGGAATAAGCAGCGGCCATAGAGCCAGCAGGCTATCGCCGCGCGAGTCGGGATCGTCGTAGATGAAAAGCGACGCGAGAGTAAAGAGGAACGGCGCGGCCAGCAGCGCGAAGGCAATGATTTGAATCCAGGGGAATTTCGGTCCCACCCTAGTTGGAAAAACAGAAGCCCCCCGAGGGTAGGGCACCCGATGGGGCAACCACAATAGCGCGAGTGCCGCCGCGACGCACGGCAACGTCCAAAGCAGCGCCGGATCCCGGAAGACGGAGAGCATGAGGTCGAGGCGCGGCAGGCGGCGCTCGCCGGCGAAGGTGAATGTCCAGTAAATATAGTTGCGAATTCCCGTTGTCCAGTGCAGCGCCAGCGCGGCTGCGAACAGAGTAACGCCCGCGCCTGCTAGAACGGAGAGCGCCGTGCGAACATCGGTCGCCACATCTGAAACTTGCTTGCGCCAAGAAAGCGTGGACGCGAGCACGAGCAGCACTGCTCCAATCGCCGCAGCCAAAAACGGCAACCCCATATTCTGTTTCGTGAAGAGCGGCAGGCAGAGCGCAACCCCGGCAGCAAGCCCGCGCGCAACGCTCTTCCTCGCATCAGCGCGCTGCAGGAGCCACAGAGCGACAAGGATCCAGAACGCGCAGTCGCCATCGTATTCGGGAATCGGAATGATGCTGTAGATGCCGAGGACCGTGAGCGGCGCGGCCACCAAGAGCGCGACGGTCCAATCTCCAGATCGGGCCCCAGAGATTCGCCCGCGCAGAGATGTGAGAGCAATTCTCCACGTGAGAAGCGTGGCCAGTCCGCCCACGACTGCTGAATAAATTACATGATGAAAAAAGACACGGCCTGTGAAACGGATGATTGCAGCCTGAACCAGGAATGTGAGCGGCGGGTGAACAAAAGGAAAGTTCCGGTAGGGCATCTGCCCAAGCGCGAAGCGTGTCGCGCTGTCGAGCACGTAACTCGTGTCCCACAGAACTGCGACGTGTGCGTTCTGCCATAGCACGACGCAAGCCGTCGCGGTAAACAGACAGATGCCCGCGAAGAGATCCCGTAGTCCGAGGCGCGGCTTCAACTACTCGGCCCCCAACGACTCGGCCGACGTCTTCACCATCCGCGACGATAGTAGTAGGGGGCGCAATAGGGCAGGGAGAAGATCGCCATCATGAGTGCGACGACCCAGCCGATCAGAGTCCAACCGAGAAAGAGATTCAGGAACAAAATCCCCATGGAGTTATGCGTGTGACGAACAGCCGCAATAATCGCAGGAAGGAAATAAAGGCCGATGCCAAAAAACAGGAAGTGCATAGAAGCTCCCGCTTGTATCCAGATATTTCTACGAAGAGTGTACCTCTGAAGTTCCCATAATTACCGCCGTTAGGCTGCTAATCCGATGAAAATGCGGTGCATATTTTCGTTGCGCGTCTGTTCTGCCCGTGCGTATACTCCCGTGGTTAATCAAAATCCCCCAAGGAGCGCATCATGGGAAAGATCAATGTTGGCCGCCTGATCCTGGGTGGAATCGTCGCCGGAATTGCCATCGATCTGCTGGATTATTTCGTGGATGGCGTTTGGCTCGGGGCTCGCTGGAACGATGCAATGGCCCTCCTCGGCAGGCCGCCGTTGTCTGAGGTTCAGATCATCCTGTTCAACGTGATCGGATTTCTGAGCGGGATCGTGGCGATCTGGGTTTATGCGGCGATCCGGCCGCGGTTTGGCGCAGGCGTCAAGACGGCAATCATTGCCGGGTTGGCCGTTTGGATTATGACGACCCTGTTCCCGAACCTGGCATTGATGCACGTTGCGGGTCTGTTCCCGAATCAGCTGACAGTGGACACGACGCTCGGCGGGCTGGTTGAGGTCGTTTTTGGGACCCTTGCCGGAGCATCGGTTTACAGGGAATCCTAGACAGGAATCAAGGACAACCAAAACTCCATCTGACGGGCAGATCCTTCATGGGCCTGCACCCGCTGGGCATGCGTTCAAACACCCTGAACAGTTGAGCGGGAGGATCCGAGACCTTCGGTCCTTTGATTGTTTGCCCTGAAGATGATGTGAGGAAACCGTGCCCGCACTTCCATCACGGACGCCATGCCCCTCTACAATGGTCCCGTATGCCGACCCAAGTCCGATCGCACGCGAAGATCAACCTGGGGCTCTTTCTCGGGCCACCCAGGCCGGACGGGTTTCATGCGCTGGCAACGGTCTATCAGACGTTGGAAATGCATGATTTGGTGACGGTTACGGCTAAAGAGGCGCCGGGAACCTCGCTCAGAATCAGCTCGAATGATGCGCGTGTGCCAACGGATGAGCGCAATACGGTTTGGAAGATGATCTCTTTGGCCTTGGAGCAATTTGGAGCCGCCGCCGACGTGGAAGTCTATATTGATAAACAACTTCCGGTTCAGGGCGGGCTTGGCGCAGGGTCGGGCAACGCCGTGGCAGCATTGGTAGGGCTTGACGCCGAGCTGGGCACGCATTTCCGCAGCCTGTTCACCCAACAAATCGAGATCCCAGCCAAAGTTGGCTCGGATGTGCCCCTGTTTCTTGTTGGTGGAACAGTGCTGGGCGTGGATCGCGGGCAGGAAGTCTATCCGCTTCCGGACATTGAACCGACGTGGTGCGTGGTTGTCGTGCCTGAGATCGGAATCTCAACACCGCAGGCCTTTCGCGATTGGGATGCACTCTGTGCGGCCGAAGGTTTGACCATAGAGGCAGGTACCGCTAGACTAGAGAAGTTGAGCCGAGACTACGCCAGCGCTTTTCGGGGAGAGATTCCCGAGGGCGGGTTTGGACGCGGCTCCTCCGGTGTCTTCTCTTTGGGAGAAGACCTGGCCGGACATCAAAAGTCCGCGCTTGTCCGCACCGGGATCATGAGCTGGATCGAGAACGACTTCGAGCGCGTTCTGTTTCCGCACCATCCCTCCCTTGCAGAGATCAAGCGACTTCTTTTGGGCTTCGGCACTCCGGAGGCAGCCATTTTTGCGTCTCTGTCGGGTTCCGGTTCGGCGCTCTTCGGGTTGTACCTGACCCGCGGAGATGCTGAAGCGGCAGTGGACCGGATCGGGAACAAAGTCCGGGACCTGGAAGTGCGGAGCACAATCACTCGCACCCTGCCACGATCTGCATATTGGGATCAGATGATTGGAAAAAAGCTGATTGACAGTCCACCGTTGGGCAAGCGAGACTCACCCACGGCTGACCGAGGTGCTGGGCGATCGTTCAATGGTAGGACAATGCCCTTTGGAGGCATTTATCCAGGTTCGAATCCTGGTCGCCCAGCCAGAAAAACTTATAGCTGACAGCTGATAGCTGAAAGCTTGAATAGGAACGCAGCCATAGCCAACCAGCATGGAGGTGCTCTCAAGATGGAAGCGGAAATGTCGACGGTGACACTGGAAAACAAACCGAGCGAGGCAAACCCGGAAAAGCAACCGGGTCCCGAGAAGCAACCGAGCCCGGAGAAGCATGAGGCCGGCAAGGACACACTGAAAAGTGGGTCGGGAAGCGGTTCGGTGGATGGTGGCAAGTCCAAGGACGCAAAGCCAACACCGACGCCGGAACGCAAGAAGGCCGCGAAGCTGAGCGAGGACAAGCGCTTCAAGCTGTTCAGCGGCACTGCGAACCCAAGGCTGGCTCAGTTGATCGGCGAGGATATCGGCGTCAAGGTCGGTGAGGCCAAGATGCAGCGCTTTGCCGACGGAGAAGTTTACTTCCAGCTTCTTGAGAATGTGCGCGGCGTAGATGTTTTTGTGGTGCAGCCCACCTGCTATCCGGTGGATCAGCACCTGGTTGAGTTACTCATTATGATTGATGCGCTCAAGCGGGCTTCGGCGGCGAGGATCACTGCGGTGGTTCCCTACTACGGCTATGCCCGGCAGGATCGCAAAGATCGCCCGCGCGTGGCGATCAGCGCGAAACTGATTGCCGACCTGCTCACGACGGCGGGCGCAAATCGCGCGCTGTTCGTCGATTTGCATGCGGCGCAGATTCAGGGGTTCTTCAATATTCCTGTCGACCACATCTTCGCCAGCCCGGTGCTGGTGAGCCACTTCAAGGAGCTCAAGCTGCCCAACCTGACGGTGGTTTCGCCGGACGCGGGCGGCGTGGAACGTGCGCGCCACTTTGCGCAGAAGATGGAAGTTCCGCTGGCCATCGTGGATAAGCGGCGCACTGACATCAATGTGGCCGAAGTGATGCACGTCGTTGGCGACGTCAACGGCAAAACGTGCCTCATCATCGACGACATTATTGATACGGCGGGCACACTGGTAAAGACTGTCGACGCGCTGTTCGCCTCTGGTGCAAAGGCGGTGTATGCCTGCGCCAGCCATGCCGTGCTTTCGGGCCCAGCTATCGATCGCATCGCCAACTCGCGTTTAGAGCAGCTGGTCGTGACCGACACCATTCCTTTGCGCGATGCGGCACACAAGCTGCCCAAGATCAAAGTGCTTTCGATTGCGGGGCTGTTGGGTACGGCAATCGAGAACATTCATTTGGAAACCAGCGTGAGTACGCTGTTTAGCTGAAGTGCAGTTCATAGTTCTTAGTTCGCAGTTCGTAGTCTTGGCGACTGCTAGGCAGGCCAAACTGAGGGAATCGAGAACTGTGAACTAAGAACTTCGAACTATGAACTGCCGGCCGGCGGCCGGCCCAACAAAGGGAGCGGAGCAACACTCCGTGCCCGATCTCAATAAGAAACGAGAAAACTCGAAATGGCAGAAGTAGTCGTAGCCAAGCCCCGCGAGGGCAAATTCAACAAGAACGCTGCCCGCCGTGTGCGCGTGGCAGGCAAGATTCCGGCTGTGCTGTACGGTTCGGGACACGATCCCGTTGCCGTCGAAGTGGATCCCAAGCAGATTTCGCGGATCCTCTACTCCGAGACCGGCCACAACACGATTTTGGATGTCGAGGTTGCAGGTCAGCCCGCGACCAAGGCCATGATCGTCGACTTTCAACGGGAGCCGATCAAGGACCAGCTCATTCACATCGACCTGAAGCGGATTGCGCTTGACAAGGTCCTGCATGTGCGTGTGCGCGTCAAGCTGCTGGGAGTTCCGATCGGCGTAAAGACCGAAGGTGGAGTTCTGGATCAGGTGCTGCGCGAGGTGGAGATCGAGTGCCTGCCCGCGGATATCCCCGGCCACATCGATGTGGATGTGAGCGAGCTGGGAATGCACCAGGTGATCCGCGTGAGTGGCTTGCCACACTCCGACAAGATTAAGTACCTGACTTCTGAAGATGCCACCGTGGCTCACGTTGTCACCATCCGCGAGGAAGTGGTTGCGACGCCTGAAGCAGTGGAAGGAGCGGCGGCAGTACCGGGTGCGGCTCCTGCTGCGGGTGAAGCAGGTGCAACTGGCGAGCCTGAAGTCATCAAGAAGGGCAAGGGCGATGCAGAGGCGCCGGCGGGTAAGAAGCCCGAGGCGAAGAAGTAAGCCTTGCCTGAAGCAAGCGAGACCGGTTTTCAACGCGGCCCTTTCCTGATTGTGGGGCTTGGCAATCCCGGTCTCGAGTATGTGTGGACCCCGCACAACGCGGGATTCATGGCCATCGACCGCATCGCTCAACAGGAGGGCGTTGTGGTTCAGAACCGGCGATGCCGGGCCACCACCGCAACCTGCCGCATTGCAGGGCGCGAGGTGGTTCTGGCCAAGCCGGAGACTTTTATGAACCTGAGCGGCATTGCGGTCGCCGCTCTTTTGAACGAGTTTGAAGTGGACCCGGCCCGGGATTTGCTCGTGATCTACGACGAGCTGGACCTGGTGCTGGGCACCTTCAAGATCAGGGAGCGCGGTTCACCCGCTGGGCACAACGGAGCCCGCAGCGTGACGGATGCTCTGGCAACGCAAGAGTGGCTGCGCCTGCGGATCGGCGTGGGCCCGGATTTGCCTCCTGAAGCCATTGCGGCAGCGGGCGGAAAACGGCCGGGCAGGGATTTTCTGCTCTCGCCCATGCGCAAGGCGGATTTGGCGGTGCTGGACGAGGTGCTGGACAAAGTGGCGGCTGCCACGCGGCGCATTCTCGAACTGGGACCGGCGGCCGCGATGAACGAGTTCAATCGGAAAGACGAGAAGACAGGGAACGGGGAACAGGGACTTAGGGACTAGGGACGTAGGGACTAAGTACCACGAGCTACGAGTTGATAGTTGTGAGCTGAAGCGATGGCTTCGGCGGAAAAGGAAACCTGATGTCGCGTGTGTATGAAGTGATGTTTATTATCCGTCCCGACGTGGACGACGACGAAGCCGAGAAGCTGATTGCGGGCTTTAACTCCACGGTTACATCCGGAGGAGGCGTGGTGAAGTCGGTGGAGAAGCTGGGTCGCCGCAAGCTGGCCTACATGGTGCGCAAGTTCAACGACGGCAACTACGTGCTGCTGACCATTGAAGCCAATGGCGCCGTAGTTCTGGAGTTGGAGCGCCGGCTGCGCGTCACCGAGCCGGTGATCAAGTTTATTACCGTGCGCGTGGACGAAGAAGAGAAGCGCCTGGCAAAGGTGAAGGCTGCTCGCGGCGTGCGCCGGAAGCCGGCCGAGAGCACACCCGCGCCTGCGCCTGCTGCCGCGGCAGCTCCTGTGGCCGCAGCAGCGCCAGCAGAGCCGGCCGAGCCGGCCCAGGCTAGCGTGTAGAGACAGGGAGCATGGGGCCAAGGAAGTGAGGGAACAAGAAAATCTGGATTCGCGGATTGCGCGATTCGTTTTTCCGATCCCCGAAACCTGACCCCTTCGAAAATCCTCCGGCGAGGCCGGAGCAAAAAAATGGAATGAGGAAACAAGATGGCTGAAGAAAACCAGGTAAGAGCGTCATCGGACGCAGCTCCACATAGTTCGTCTGGGCCAAGTGGCTCATCCGGACCGGGCTCCGGTCCTCGCGGTCCGAGCCGTGGCCCCGGCGGTCCCGGCGGACGAGGAAAGTTTTTTCGCCGCAAGAAGGTGTGCAAGTTCTGCACGGAGAAGATTGACGGGATTCCTTACCGCGACGTGCGGCTGTTGCAACAATTCGTGGCCGAGCGAGGCAAGATTGTGCCGCGGCGGCTGAGCGGCGTTTGCGCCACACACCAGCACCGTTTGTCGCGAGCCATCAAGCAGGCGCGGAACATCGCGTTGCTGCCGTTTGCCACCAGGCACTAGAGCAGGCTGTTGTGCCGACGAAAAATCTGTGCGATGCCGCCGCAAGGCCGCGGTCCGGGTCCAAGAGTTAAAACGGCCAATGGCTGCGCTCGCGGGAACGCGAACTTGAGATTTGGAGAGTTTGTTATGGAAGTGATTCTGAAAGAAGATGTAGCCGACCTGGGCTTTCGCGGAGAAGTGGTGAAGGTGGCCGACGGCTACGCACGCAACTATCTGCTGCCCCGCAAGCTGGCCATGCAGGCCACCGCGGCCAACAAAGCCGTGATCGAACAGATGAAGTCCGCCGCCGCGCGGCGCTCAGCGAGCGAGAAGGCGCAGGCCGAGACGTTACTGGCCGAGCTCGAGCCGCTTGTGCTCAGCTTCACGCGCAAGTCCGGCGAGGGGGGGCATCTATTCGGTTCGGTCACCTCATCCGACATTGCCGCGGAGTTGGCGGCGCAGGGCCACGAAGTCGATCGCCGCAAGATTCAGTTGGGCGATCCTCTCAAGAGCGTGGGCGACTTCAAGGTGGCCATCCGGCTGCACCGCGAAGTGACGGCGCGCGTCACCGTGAAGGTTCAGGCCGAAGTGACCGAGGAAGAGAAGGTTGCCGCCGCGAACGCTGCCAGCGCCGCTCCGGCCGAAGAAGCCGCCGAACCGGCCGCGGAAGAAGCGACGGCCGAGTAGCCCTTGCGAAAAGGTCTCACTCCTCTTGCTGGCTTGCCCGCAAGGGGCGTGCGCCTATCGGCCGATCTCGGGCACCGAGAGCCCACGGCAGATTTTTCGCGCAAGAATGTCGGCTACCTCGGTATGCCGAGGCACTGCCTCGACCTTGCCGGTGTTGGGGTTGCACCAAAGCGAATGTGCTCCACCCTCGCGTTTCAAATAACAGCCATGTACGCGCAAATGGCGAAGCAAGGATTGGCGCTTCATTGCACCGTGACGGTCTCTTGGATGGCCTCGGGAGGAATTCCGCGCAGGCCGTCCTCGCGCCGGTCGGCCAGAATCAGCCTTATGGCTTCGCCGAGGCTGGCGCGACATTCTTCCACGGTGCGGCCTTGTCCATTGGCGCCGGGAACTTCGGGCGACCAGGCAATAAACCAGTCGCCGTCCCGCTCAATGACCGCTGTGAACTCATTGCGCATGGCTAGAGTATAGACCACTCGCCGCGCGCCCACCGCGCGAAGGAGAATCGGAAGGCACTTGTGGCGGGAGCGACTAGTTACGACGGAAACAGCGAGCCCGATGCGGCACGAATCGGCGCCAGACGGTTGCGGCGGCGCGCGGGCTGCTGAACTTGAGAGCCAAGCAGACCTGCAATCTCGCGCAGTTCAGCGCGGGCGCGGCCAATAGCCGCTGCGACCGCATCGAGCCGCTTGCTTTCCCCGGCAGCGAGCGGCAATGCCGTTTGCGCATCGTGCTTCTTGTTCCGCTCGGGCTTGCGCTGATCGTGACCAAGCACGGTCCGAGCGCCCGCAAGTGTGTAACCCTCCGCGTGCACCAGGCGCTTGATCTCCATCGCCATCTCCACGTCGCGGCGGCGGTAGAGCCGCTGGCCGGTTCCGCTTTTATTCGGCTTGAGCTGGGGAAATTGCGACTCCCAAAATCGGAGGACGTAGGTCTCAACGCCGCAGAGCTCCGCGACATCTCCAATTTTGAAGTAAAGGCGATCCGGGATCGGTGGTGGTTCGTAGGCGCGCTTCCGATTGAGTTGTGTAGCCATAGTTATTCGGCGAGGAATCGGTTTCGAATAGGGGAGAGTCCTCACTCTAGCCGAAGTATAGGCCACGACGTCCGCACTTTGTGAAGCAAAATCAGGCGGAGAACCAACCTTTACAGAGGAAAACGAGGCGAAATTATGCCGAGTTTTTTCGGGTTTCTTCCTTTGTGCGATCTGCCGTTGATCGCGCAGTCGATCCCTGCGGCGCAGCGCGCAGATACTGTTTGGGCCAGCTTGCATGTTCGCCCAATGCGGCCGCTGCGTGCACCGGCCAGTAGCCATCGCGCAGCATGGCCCGGGCCAGGAACACCAGATCGGCCTCATCCTCCGCGACGATGGCGTTGGCCTGCGCGGGCTCGGTGATGAGTCCAACCGCGGCCGTAGCGATGCCTGCCTCGCGCCGAATTCTCGCGGCAAATTCGACTTGAAATCCGGGAGCCGCAGGAATCTTCGCATTGGGAACGAGGCCGCCCGAAGAGGCATCGACAAGATCAACGCCGTGCTCGCGCAGCCGCTTCGCAAGCTCCACCGACTCGTCGGCATTCCAGCCGCCGTCTGCCCAGTCGGTGGCAGAGATGCGGACAAACAAAGGCAGGCGCTCCGGCCACACGTTGCGAACGGCATCCACTACCTCGAGCACGATACGGATGCGATTGTCGAAGCTGCCGCCGTAAGCGTCGTCGCGGTGGTTTGAAAGCGGCGACAGAAACTCATGCAGCAGGTAGCCATGTGCCGCGTGAATTTCGACGAAATCGAAGCCCGCCTCGAGAGCCCTGCGCGCAGCGTGGCGAAAGCCTTCGACAACTGCTCGAATTCCGGCTTCGTCGAGCGCCACCGGCATTGGATAATCCGGTGCAAAAGCGATTGCGCTTGGTGCGACGGGCTGCCAGCCGCCCTCGTTGAGCGCAACCGTCGTTCCCCGCGGCTCAAAGGGCGAGGCTGTGCTGCCTTTGCGTCCAGCGTGCGCCAACTGAATGCCGGCTCGTGAGCCCTGCGTGTGAATGAATTCGGCAATGCGGCGGAGGTTAGGAATATGCTCGTCTTTCCAGATGCCAAGGTCGGCGGGCGAGATGCGGCCTTCAGGCAGAACCGCCGTAGCCTCGGTCGACACCAGGCCGGCGCCGCCCTGCGCGCGGCTGCCCAGGTGAACGAGGTGCCAGTCGTTGGCAAAGCCGTCGTCGCTCGAATACTGGCACATGGGCGAAACGCCAATGCGGTTGCGGAACTCAACGGAGCGAAGTTGGAAGGGAGAAAAAAGCGGAGCTGTCATATCTAACCGAGTAGATGATTTACGGTCAGGAGCGATTCAACGATTCCCGGATCAGGCTTGCGGCCGGGACTCCGAACGAGACTCGCGCTTGAGGCGAAATACCGCGCCAAAGCTTTCACCGCGAATTTATTGCTTCTTCAGCACCGCCGCGCCCTTTTCGTCAAAGACGATCGCGCTTTCGAGTTTGCGGAACTCGGCTGCCTTCTCGGCGGGGATCTCCACCTGCCGCACCACGTAGTCGCGCTCGTAATGAAGAACGTTGCCTTTGGCCGTTGTTGAAGAGTGATAGCTGGCGAAGTCGGTGTCCACGTTAACCGGATCGGGCGTTTCGTCGACCACGTAGCCGGGAGGAAGCGTGATGTCGAAGCTGTCGCGCCAATCGCCCGGGTGCCCGATTTCGATGGGATACTCGCGCGTCTTGTTTTCCATGAGTTCCGGCACGGAGCGGGAATCGTCGCCCACCACTCGTGGGCGCAACAGCAGCAGCGAGCCAGCCGCATGCGCGTAGCTTGTGTCGCTCACGTGCAGATCGAGCGTGATTGGCTGGTCGAGCTCGCCAGTTTCGTGGAACTCATAACCCTTGAAATCGACGCTCGGCAGATCTGTAGTCAGATTCTTCTCCAAATAGTCGTGCACTTCCCTGGTGTCCGCCTCCTTGAGCAGCGCGCGCTCATGCGCCGCATCCACGCCCGTAAACACATCGGTAACGTCGCCGGCGAGCGTGCCATCGACAGCGAGAACGAAAGTGCCCTTGCGGCTCAGGCTGGCCGATTGAGGCGGAAGAACCGGCATCTGCAATACCTGGCTGTCAGCCCCGTTACCGAGATTTCCGTACGCGCCTTGCAGTTCTCCACGAATCAGGCCCAGCGGCGTTTCCTCGTCGGTGGGATCGAAGATGAGCAGGGTCTTGCCGTTCGCGGCCTTTGCCAGCGCCTGCAGTCGCGGATCGATCGTTCCATCGGGCAGCTCGATTGCGGTGATCATGTGATTGCCAATGAGCGATGGAGCCGAAGGATCGATGACGCCGCGCTCGCTGTTGACGTGCAGGTAATAGGCCCGGACACCGACCGCCTGGAGCATTGAGATCAACAGAGTGGTTTTGTCTTTACAGTCGCCGTAGCGGTTGCGGTAAATGTCCCCGGCATAATGTGCCTGCCAGCCTCCAATGCCCTTCAATATGACAAAATAGCGAACGTTCCTTTGTATATACGCGGAAATGCGGCTCAGTTTGGTGTAAAGGTCAGGCGCACCGGCGACCAGTTGCTGCGCTTGAGCTGTAATCTCCGGCGTGGGATCGGGCCGATGAGCCTCCAACTGATCCATCCACTGGCCTATCGCCCGCCACTGATTGTCCGCGCCCTTGACGGCCAAGTCTCCCCACGTCACCGTCATGCGTGCAGCCAAGGCCTCCCATGGCGGAGTGGCGTGGATGTTCTCGAGATCGAGCGCGGGCACGTCTCTGATCTCCCAACGGAGATGGTTGTCCCCTGTTTCATCAGGCCGCATTGGCTCATGGTGACTCCACGAGTTTGCGTAATGACCGCCGGGCGGCAGAGCCAACTCCAGGCCTTCGTTGACAACTGGAATAGGCGCCTGGATCTGCCAGTCTTCGGAATCCATGTAGGGCCGCATATGGAACTCAGTCTCACAAGTAACGACAGAGCCGGGATCGCTCCCCGGAGGCTTCAACATTCGGAACCGCTCAGTGGCCTGCATGTCAGCGTCGCCCACGGCTCCCACGTCGGTGAAGTCTGTATCCATGGCCTGCAATTGCCGGCCGTCGGCGGCAATCGTCCACGAATGGAAGGAGTCCAGCTTTTCGTCTTTGTCATACTCCGCCACGCAGTGGGAATACTCCCTCCCCTGCGGCTTGAGGATGCGAACCGCATACCGCTCGCGCTCCACGGCGTGATTCTGCTCGTCGACAGTGATGAGATAGTCGTCGAGCAAGATGACGGCTGACGCGTCGCCCACGTTGGCTGGCGTCGGCGTTTTTGCCGCGTCAACCGCCCAGTCAGGCGCGGGCTGCGACTTCTCTTTGGCCGCGGCAAAACGAGAGCCGGAAAAAGCCGTTCCGCAGCACGCCGCGAAAATCAGAAACCGGGAGACGCTCGTCCGCATTCGCATCAATTTCCCTTTCCCGCCGGAGCTGTGGCCGGAGCCATGGTCAAAACCAACTGCTCCTGATCTGCCGCCGCAACTTTCTGGAAGAACCCTCGCAGATCCTGGTATTCCGCCGGTTTTGCAATGGTGAATCCGACCAACAACGTTTGCCTGATGGTGATTTGGCCGGGTTGCGCCACGGTCTTGGCAATCAGGGCCGCGTGGCTGGGCCAGGGGATGCTTGCATCCTGGGGCGCGCCCTCCACGGTCACTCCGTCGGGCAGGTGATAGGTAATCTCGTCGGTCACGCGGCTGCCGTAATGCATGTCGACGGGCTCTGCGCGCTTATCCTCGTTGACGAATGGAACGTGACCACGAGTTTCAAAGAAGAACCCCGGCAGAATCATGCGCTTGGCGGTGGCCGTGCCGAGCGAGCCTCTGAGGGTCACCGCCGCCATCAAGTCTGTATACGGATCGTTCATGGCGAGGAAGTGGTCGACATGCGCTTCTACGCCATCCGGCACGTTGCCGTCCAATTCTTCGCGGTCGAATTCCTTCTTCAGTTCGGAGTCATCTTCTCTCAGTGCCCTCTGCCGCCAATGGAGCGCCTCCTGTCCGGTCATGACGATGTTGATGCGTCCGGTGACTCCGCCTTGCGAATCCACGAACACATCGCCCAGGCGCTGCGTGACGTTGTCCTTGTATTGCTGCTCCGGAGTGGAGATCAGAGAGGCCCCTTGCGTACTTTCTCCGATTCCAGCGGCGCCGGAGTGCTTCCAGCTCACGGTCTGAAAGGGGCACATTTTCTCGCCGGGATCGAGCAGGATCTGTTTCCCGCCAGTACTCAACGCCACGACCGTCGAATCAAGCTGATCGGTGGTCAGGTTGTATGGATCGAAAAATGATCGGTCGCGATCCACCACGCGCAAGGGGTAGGCGGTGAGCCCGGCAGCTCGAAGCATCGACAGGTAAAGCATGGCGATGTCGTCACCGGAGCCGCTTTTTTGCGACCACGTATCTTCGGCGCGCTTTTGTTCTTTCAGGTGAAGTTCCTTCAATTCCGACGCGCTTTTTTCGCGGGAGAAGTCCGTATTGTCGATAGCCTGCACGGCGTCGTAGAGTTTCTTTGCCTTGTCGATGTCGCTGTCGGTGGGCGCGATCAAACCATTGACTGCGTCTTTGATCGGCTGGGTTGGCTCGGCAAATTTGTCTACATCCTTCGACCAGAGCTTGACTTCAGTGGACCAATATGTGGTGGTGTCAGGAGCAAAGGTGTAATAGAAAATGACCTTGTACAGAAAGGAGTCGATGGGCGGCATATGCTCCTCGTCCGGGGTCGGAGGGACGTCAGTCAGGCTGACACTGAAACTGCCGTTCACGCTGGGCTCAACCTTGGCGCCTTCGGGCAGACGGGGGCTATACATAAGGGCGTTAAGTATCCGCCCGCGGCTATCCACCAAATCCCAGGTCGTAACGGACGTATATGCCGTGCCATTGGGCATGAATTGCCGTTGCGGCGTGAACTGATAATGCGCCTTGTGGATGAAGTAGGGCTGCTGGATTTCCCACGTTGGCGAAGAAGCGATATTGTCGTCGTAACCCAGATCGTAGCTGAACTCAAGAATGCTGCCCACCTCCACGCTGGGCAACGTGAAGACTTTCTTGTTGGCCTGCAGGTCGCCGGCCTTCACGATCAACAGGTCCTCGGGCTTAATCTCAAGAGGAACGATTGTGCCATCGGGATGGATGGTGCGGCCCTTGATGGAATTGATTTTGAAATTCTCTTTCATGTATGGGATCTCGACCGTCGCCAGCTTCTTTCCCTTTTCTGTGAGCACCTTGATGCGCTCGTAATAGCTCCTGTAGTGGAGAGGGTCGTTTTCGACGTCATTGACGTCGAGGTAGACGGCGTCCGCTCCCGGCGCTTTGGGATCGGCGGTCATTTTCAGTTCTTCGTCGGACGGCGGCTGAAATTGCGCGCACAAGAGAACCGGCGGCACAGCGACGAAGAACAGCACTGCGCCGCGCAGAAGAATCGATTTAGTCATGGTGGTTGGCCCTGGTTTTTTAAGTGCGACCATTCTAACCCCGGAGCGATTCCGGCGAACTGGTCAATTCGGGGAATTCGTACCAAGTCGCGACGCCAGGCTACCTTGATGAAGGCTCAAGGCCCCGTATGACCGGCCGGGATGGTGAGGACAAGCTGCCCCTGGCGGGCCGCTGCCACCTTCTGATAGAACCCGCGTAAGTCCTGATAATCCCATGGCTTGGCCATTTTGAGCTCTCGCTCAGGCCACGATTCAACGCAGGTGATTCAGTTGACTTTGCCGCCCGTTGGAAGATCCAACACTAGCTGCTCCTGATCGGCGGCGGCGACCTTCTGATAAAAGCCGCGCAGATCCTGGTACTCTTCCGGCTTAGCTTCAGTAAACGCCCTAGCAAGCGAGTTCGCGATTGTGATCTGGGTGGGCTCAGTCTTGCTCTTCACAATAAAGACTGCGTGGCCCGGCCAAGAGATGCTCGAGTCCTGCGGCGCGCCCTCCACGGTGACTCCGTCCGGCACGTGGTAGGTGATCTGATCGGTCTCGCGATCGCCATAGTGCATATCGACCGGCTCCAGTCGCTTTTCCTCGTTGACGAAAGGTACCCGCGCGCGGGTTTCAAAAAAGAGTCCGGGAAGTATGAGGCGCTTGGCTGTCGCTGTCCCGACCGACCCTTTGAGATTGACCACAGCAATCAGGTTTGTGTATGGATCGTTCATTGAAAGGAAGTGATCGACGTGGGCCTCAACGCCTTCGGGCAAATGTTGCTCCAATTCCTCCCGGTCGAATTGCTTCTTCAGTTCTGTGTCATCTTCCTCAAGGGCCGCCTGCCGCCAGTGGAGCGCCCGTTGGCCGGTCATGATGACGTTGATGTGACCTGTGAGGGTCCCTCGTGGATCGATGTACAAATCTCCGGCACGCGCTGTCGTATTCTCTGTGTATTGTTGCGGCGCGGTGGTCGAGATGGATATCCCCTGCGGGCTTTGGCCTAGCCCCCTGGCATTCGAATGCCTCCAGTTGGTTGTCTGGAACGGACACATCTTTTCACCGGGATCAAGAAGGATGTCCTTGCCGCCTGTGTCGAGCGCCACCAGCGTGGAGTCGAGTTGTCCCAGGCTCAGATAGCTGGGATCGAAGATGCCGCGGTTGCGATCCACTACCTTGGTCGCGTAGGCGGTCAATCCTGCGGCGCGCAACATGGCCAGGTAGAGCATTGCGATGTCTTCGCTCGACCCGCTCTTTTGCGCCCATGTGTCCTTGGCATGCCTGGCCTCTTTTATTTTCAGCACCTTCATCTCCGACGCGCTCTTTGTCCGTGAGTAGTCGGTATTGTCGAGGGTCTGCACCGCGTCATACAGTTTCCTGGCCTTGGCAAGATCGCTGTCACCAGGAGCGATCAGCCCGTTCACCGCGTCCTGGATTTCTTTCGAGGGCTCGGCAAATTTGTCCACATCCTTTGACCAGAGCTTGGCTTCGCTCATCCAGAATTCGGCCGCAGTGCTGGCGGCCTTGTAATAGAAGAACACCCGGTAAAGGAAGCCTCCAACGGGCGGCATCCACTCTTCGTCGGGAATGGGTGGGATGTCGGTGACGTCCACACTGTAGCTGCCGTTGACGCTGGTCTGCATCGTCACGCCTTGGGGCAGGCGATTCCACCAGATCAGGCTATTCACGGTTCGCCCCCGCTCGTCGATCAGGTACATGCTGGTTGACGTGTCGGGACTGCCAGTCGGCATGAAGGCCTTAAAGGGCGTGAACTGGTAATGCGCCTTATGCACAAAATAGGGTCGTTGGATCTGCCACTCCGGAGACGAAAATTGGTTATCGTCGTAGCGAATGTTGTAGCTGTATTCCAGGACGCTGCCGACCTCGGCGCTCGGCAGGCTAAAGACCATCTTCCCAATTTGGGTCTCGCCGGCTTTGGAGACCATCAGGTCTTCCGGCTTGATGGTAAGGGGAATCACGGCGCCATCGGGATGAATGGTGCGGCCCTTAATGTCGGCGATTTTAAAACTTCCCTTTAAATACGGAAGCTCTATTGTCGCAAGCTCCTTGCCTTTTTCGGTAAGCACCTTGATGCGCGCATAGGCGCTCTGGTAGTGCATCGGATCATTGGCCACCTCATTGATTTCGAGGTACACCGCATCCGCTCCCGGAGCTTTGGGGTCCTGGGTCATCTTGAGTTCATCGGGATTCGGCGGCTGGAATTGCGCGCGAATCAGCGCCGGCGACACTGCGGCCAGCAACCCAATCGCGCCGCACAGGAAAAGGGTTTTCCGCATGAGATTGGCCCTGTTTTTTGAAGTGCGACCATTCTAGCGCGAAAACGATTTCGCGCAAGGCCAGTGGAGACATTTCGCATCGTTTTCTCGCGAACCGCGCTTGCCCTGCCTGCTTATTCGAGACAATCGCACGTCTCCAGCAGCGACGAAACCAGCGCCAGCGGCAGGCCCATTACGTTGAAATAGCAGCCTTCGATGCGCGGAATCCAGCGCGCGGCGCGACGCCAAACCGAAAATTACGAGGCATCTTCAAATTGAATCAGAGTGACCCGAATAGATGGCGCGGGTTCTCGGGTCATCGCGAGGCGGAAGCATACACAAGCTTATCTGTAGCCTCTGGTTGGTTTGGGTCCCCGACATAGATGGCCGTGAGCCTCTCCCCGACTGCGCAAGCAACCTCGCCCGGCCTCGGGCCGTGCACGTCAAGCCGTCTCCGCAAGACTCCGCTGTGTGGGTCAACTTCGTACAATGACTGCTCAGGATTCTCAACGATATTCGATGCGCCCATCTTCTTTGTGGATTCCGCGGACTCCGCCCGAATAACCCAGGTGTCCGTCCCGTCAACTCCGAGGATGCTTTCCAAGTGAGTACCCGGAATCAGCTTGACGTCCACCTCTTCAACCACGCCGGATTCGCGAATGTGATAAACCGCACTATTTATCCCAGGCAGTGCCATCAAAATATCGGATCCCCACGGCGCAAACTGTGCGGCCGAAAGAGATGTGGGCAGTGCTTTGGCCTTCCTCTGTTCGCCAGCTTGGCTTGGCCCCGCGCCGACACCCCGCTCCCCAGCTGCCAGGTTCAAATCGAGGAATCTCCAGAGGCGTCCATCAGACCGAAGCAGGGCGAGCACTGGTAGGTTCTTGCTCCGATCAATCCCCAAAGCAACCAGCGTCCCAGAACTGAAAGCAGCCACTTTCAGGGGATCGAATCCGAGTCCCAACTTGATTAAGCTAGGGTGATCCCCATCTTTATCCGAAACGGCAAGCAAAAAGTTCTTTCCTGAGGACCCTCCAGCTGCCCCAGTCACGTCGGGGTCGCTGGCTCGGATCAGCGACACCAGAACTCCACCGGCCGCGTAGAAACTTCCAGTGTCGAAGACTTTGATGCCCGTGGGAGTTGGCCGTGCAATGCGTTTTACTTCACCGTTTGGTGACACGCGGTATAAGTCAGGGAAATTTGGCTGTGTTCGGTCGTCGACGAGCGCGTATATCTCAAGAAAGACGTCTCCCTCGCTGGAACAGTGCATTGGATAGCCAAGTATCTGCGCCGAACCCAAGCCCGGCAACGTCTTGGCGTCTGTTAAGTCGACGCTTCTTTCGTCGATCCCGGGCTGCGATGGCGGCCACGGTTGCTGGGCCAAAATCGAAGCCCAAGCGAGCAGGAAAACAGCCGTGGCCATTTTTGAGAGTTGTGCGACCATTCTCTAGACCTCTTTCACAAGCTCGGCTTTTCTGTGCAGCTAGCGACCGTGACTAGCAGGTCGCCGAAGCATGATAAGCATGGAAGGTTCCCAAGGGGATGTGATGACGAATATAGACGCGAGTGACAACAATGACAGGCATCAACTTTAAGCGCCGCACGCTTCAATCATTGACGAAACCAGCGCCAGCGGCAGGCCCATTACATTGAAATAGCAGCCTTCAATGCGCGGAATCCAGCGCGCGGCGCGGCCCTGGATGGCGTAGGCTCCGGCCTTGTCCATCGGCTCGCCGCCGGCCACGTATTCGGCAATCTCGGCGTCGGAAAGCGTGAGAAATTGAACCGCCGTGGCTTCCGCGGCTACTTCGACGCCCGAAGCCGTGACCAAGGCCACGCCCGTGATCACGCGATGCGTTCGGCCTGAGAGCAGCCGCAACATGCGCGCGGCGTCGGCCGCATCCGCGGGCTTGCCCAGGATGCTGTTGTCGAGCGTGACCGTGGTGTCCGCGCCGAGGACAGCAATTTTTTCTGGTTTTGGACTGGCTGTAGTCAGCTCACGAAAAACCGCCTCCGCTTTTTCTCGCGCCAGGCGAGTGACGTACACGATCGGATCCTCGCCCGGCAGCACATCCTCATTGATGTGCGCGGGATGCACACGGAACTGATAGCCAGCCTGCGTAAGCAGTTCACTGCGGCGCGGCGAGGCGGAAGCGAGAACCAACATGATGGAATTATGGCAGGATCGCGCGCCTGCCTGCCCGGTTAGACTTATGGAGGGCATGCGACGGACGAACGCCCCGTAGACAAGGTCAAGATGCACTTCAACTTCGATTTTTCAGCGGCGCAGGTTTTGTGGACGCTCACCTTTGCGGCCTTGCTGGTTTTGCTCGTCGTTTTGCTGGGGCGCGACAGGGCCCGGCGCTTTCCCTGGTTTACCGGCAGCATCGCCTTGATGGGAGTCCTGCTGTTGACGACGCAGCTCCTGCTCAGCCGCCTGTCGCGATTCACGGGCACTGAAGTCTTTCTGGTGTTGTCGCTTCTCGAGGTGGTGGTCAGCCTGCTTGTGCTGGCGGAATTGGCGCGGCGCTCGTTTCGTGGCATGGGCCGGGTCGGCTGGATCATCGGTACTCTGGTGATCGTGGCCGTGGGCGCGGCGGTGCTGGTGTTCTGGGGACCGTGGCCGGCCTGGAAGACGCTGGCGGACATCTCTGAGCTGGCTACGATCCGCCTGATGGATCTGGCCGTGGACAAGGGAATTTTATTTTCCAGCGTCGCGACCATCGAACTGGGGTTGCTGATTACCCTGCTGGGCAGGCGCTTCGGAGCCGGCTGGCACAGCCATGCGCAGCGCATCGCGATCGGCCTTTCGACGGCGGCCCTCGCGCAACTTACGTTGCGAGGCAGCCTGGAAGTCATTGGAACGCACACCCACATTCATTCACAGGCCGAATATGACCACGTGATGGATCTGCGCGAAAAACTGATCCACGGCAATAACGGGGTATACCTGTGCGTGCTGGTGTGGTGGATCGCATGCTTGTGGTTCGACGAACCGGGCAGCGCGACGGCGGCGGAAGCAGAAACCCCGACTGTCGAAGGCGACGGTGAAAGCGAAGCCGCGCCGCTGGAAGCATCTGGCTCCGAGAATGAGCGCTAAGCCGCATGACGAGAGCGGCGGCACTCATCTAAACGACTAAGAACTGCGAACTAAGAACTGTCGTCTAGATGTGGCAGCTTGCCTGGCCGCGTTTTTCCAAATATTTCTGGTGATAATCTTCGGCGCGCCAGAAGGTCTGCGCCGGTTCCACTTTAGTGACGATGCGCTTCGGCTTGTAGCGGCCACTGGTGCTTAGTTCCTCGATCTTGGCGCGGGCCTGCGCCTCCTGCTCCGGCGAGTGGAAGAAGATTGCGGAGCGGTACTGCGTGCCCCAGTCCGGTCCCTGGCGATTCAGCGTCGTTGGGTCGTGCAGCTCGAAAAATGCGTCGAGCAGCTTTTCGTAGGTCACTTTTTCGGGATCGAAGTCGAGCTCGACAACTTCTGCGTGGCCAGTCTGATCGGTGCAGACGTCTTTGTAGGTGGGCCGGTCGAGCGATCCGCCTTCGTAGCCCACGGCCGTCGCCGTTACGCCGGGGATGGCCGCAAACGCAGCCTCCACGCCCCAGAAACATCCTGCTCCGAATGTTGCCTTTTCTGTGTTCATACTCTGTTTAGATGCGCTCGCAGTACGGAAGCGCCACATTTTCGACGGCGTAGTTCGACATCGTTGAGATCTGGAACCCCTCCTGGCCTGTTCAGCCCTAACCGATGTTGAGATCGATAGGACCGACATCCTCCGCACTAAGCTCCTCATCGTATGGATCCAAAAGAAAGCCCCCTTGCTCCTGTTGGGGGACGGAAAACTTCTCCGGTTTCCGTGGGTCGTAACGTACCTGGATTTTCTTATCGACCAGGTCTTTCGGCGAACCATCGTGAGTCGAAAACGAGCGGGAAATCGTCAGTCTCCCGGAATAGTACTCATTGTTGACGGTGTAAGAGAAATCGCCGACATCGATCGGGTGGGAATATCGCACCGCTTTAACAAACACCCTACTGACTGATTCAATTGTCCCTTCGGTCACAGGCCAGCTGGCAGCTTTCTCTGGGGACACCGGTCTGCGGATCCAGATGATCACAATGCCAACAAGTGCGATAAGGATGAAGATGACGATCTGGAAGTGGTGGGTGATCAATTCCAGAGCGGTAGACATGACCAATATAGTAACTTAGGCAAAGTTGTTTCGAACAGTGCGATCACACTTCATAAGAAGCCGCCCACATATCCATCCTCTTCTCCGCATCACGCGAGCGTACGACGCTCTGCCTTGTCAAGTTCCGGGCCAGATGAGTAGGATTCGTTTTTGCGGCCTGGACACGCAGGGCCGCTAAACAAGGTTGTTGGGGTTGCTTGAGGTGCGAAATCTCGTGTCTATCCCGGGCTGAGCGGCGCCAAATGCTTGGTGTTCTGGTAGGTGTAGACGACGCGGTGAATCACGGTGATCGTTGACAGGACCGCCAGCAGCCACAAAACCGGGGCCATCACGCCCCAGTGATTGAACAGCGCACCCAGCAGGATGAGCACGATACGCTCCGGCCGCTCCATAAAGCCCACTTTGCATGAGCCGATGAGCGCCTCGGCGCGGGCTCGCGTGTAGCTGACCATCAGCGACGTACACATGACAAACGCCACCAGCACGACATAGCGGAAACGGTTGATCCGGCCGTAGTAGACCAGCAGCCCGAAGAACAGCACGACGTCGGAATAACGGTCGATGACCGAGTCAAAGAACGAGCCGAAAACGGTGACCATGTTGATGCGGCGCGCCACGCGGCCGTCAACCATGTCGAAGATGCCTGCGCCGAAGATGACCAGGCCCGCGTAAAAGAACATGATGTCGGCGTTGGTGGAGTTGGCGTGGCCGAAGAAAAACGCGGCGGCGATATTAATCACCAGGCCGATGAATGTGAGCGTGTTGGGCGAGATGCGCGTAAGCGCCAACCCATGCACGATGCGGTCTAAAAGCCAGCCGCAGGCACGGCCAAATGCGCTAGTCCAGGTCATTCGATCTTCCTTGCTATTTTGCCGCGCCGTCCGCGGATTCGGCCGCAGCGGCTTCGTCGTGGATCGTTGTCAGTTTCAGAATTTCTAGTTCGCGTTTGCCGTTGGGCGTCACAATGGTAGCCACGTCGCCCACCTTTTTGCCAACGATCCCGTGGCCAATGGGTGAAGTGGTTGAAATCAGACCCTTCGAGACGTCGGCTTCCTCGCTCGTCACAAGGCGGTAAACAATCTCTTCGTCTTTGGTCGGGTCGTAGACCACCACTGTCGATCCAAATCCAGCTTTGTCTCGGGGAATGTTTTGAAGATTCACCAGCGAAAGCTCGCCCATGCGCTTCTTGAGCTGGCCCAGCCGGGCATTCACAAATTCCTGGCGCTGCTTGGCCATGTGGTACTCGGCATTTTCTGACAAATCTCCCAGGGCCCGGGCCTTCTTGATCTCGGCGGGGAGCTCGGAGGTAAGCTCATACTCGAGCTGCTGGATCTCCTCGAGGAGCTTCTTTTTAATGTGTTCGGGCATCGTGTTCCGGGGGCGGGAGGGGGCTGCTCCAGCCGCGTGAAATTGAACTATCCTGACCCCTCATTATACGGCAGCAGTGTCCGGCCATTAGGCATCAGCCGCGGGGTTCGTCGCATTCCTCTGCACGTCGAGAAACGACTGCAAAATCGTCACTGCCGCCACCTGGTCTACCACTTTGCGGTGCTCTTCGCGCTTGTGACCAGCCTGATACAGAATCTCGTGAGCCTCGTGTGTGGTCAGGCGCTCATCCCAAAGGTGAATGGGCAGGCCAGTCAGTTCGCCCAGCTCGGCGGCAAATGCCTGTGTCTTGGCTGAGCGCGGGCTCGCCTCTCCGGACAAATGCAGGGGGTTGCCGACCACGATTCCGACGACCGAAAACCGTCGGCAGAGCCGCGCCAGCGAGCGCAAATCCTCTCGCCGGTTTGCAGTCCCGCCGCCGCGCCGCTCCAGCGTCAGAACCGGCTGCGCCGTCAGGCCCAGTTCGTCCGACACAGCCACGCCGATGCGACGGCTGCCGACATCTAAACCGAGATAGCGGGGATGAAGATCGGGTTCCAGTTTCCAGCTCCTAGCTCCTAGCTTACGGCTCCGCTGGACCCCATGCTCATTGAGGCACTCGGTCGCCTGGGGAGCGTCGGATTGACCGCGGTGCCGCTTTGCTCCCGGTACAATCGAAGGGGGAACCCAAGGCGGTAATCTTCGCATCCCTAATCTTGCTCAGGGCAGGTTCAAAAAACGACTGGATGGCGCGGCGCAGACGGAGTAGCGGAAAGAAGAAGGGTTCCGGCTGTGCGGGGATCTTGTTGGTATTGCTGCTGGTTGCGGGCATCGGAGCCGGCGCGGGAGCCTGGTTGGTGATGACACCCTACGGGCCCGAAACGGAGACATTCGTGAACATCGTGCCCGGTTCGTCCGCTACGCGAATTGGGCGTCAACTGGAGTCGGCCGGCGTGGTTCGCAGCCGATATGCGTTCGATTTCGTGCGCTGGTACGGGCATGGAACCCTGCATGCCGGGACCTATCGGTTCGACCATCCGGCGCCGGTCGCAGAGGTTTATGCGCGGATTGCCCGAGGCGATGTCTATACCAAGGCTCTGACGATTCCGGAAGGGGCTAACATCTTCGATATTGCCGCGCGCGTGGAACTGGCGGGGCTGGGTTCGCGGGAGGAATTTCTTCAAGCCGCCAGGAGCCAGACGAATCTGGTGGCCGATCTAGATCCCGGAGCGAAGAGTCTCGAGGGTTACCTCTTTCCGGACACCTACCGTTTTTCGCCAACCATTTCAGCGGACCAGATGGTTATTGCCATGGTGAAGCGATTCCGTTTGGCGGCTGTCGAAGTGGGGCTGAGTGAAAATGTGCATCAGGTTTTGACCATCGCGTCGCTTGTAGAGCGTGAAACGGCGGTGGACGCCGAACGCCCGCTGGTGGCAAGCGTGTTTGAAAACCGGCTGGCGAAAAACATGCCGCTCAACACAGATCCAGCGGTGATCTATGGGCTCGAGCTTACGGGACATTGGCGAGGCACGATCTACGAAAGCGACCTGACGCGCAGCACACCTTACAACACGTACGTACATGCCGGGCTGCCGCCGGGCCCCATTTGCAATCCGGGACTTCCGTCGCTGCGCGCGGCTATGAATCCGCCCCAGACCAACTACTTGTATTTTGTGGCAGCCGGACGGGACGCCCAGGGACACTCCATGTTCGCGGCCACGCTTGAGGAGCACAACCGCAACGTGGCGAATTATCGCAAGGCACAGAAGAAAGCGGGGCAACGATGAGGCTTCACGCTCGTCCCGCTCACGCGCTTGCGCTGGCCCTTCCGCTCCTGCTATCCGGGTGCTCCTACTTCATCCCGACCAAGCGTCATCTTCCCGTTCCCAAGGCTCCGGCGATTGTTCAAACGGCTACGCCGGACCAGCTCGTTGCGCAACTCAACCAGCGCTGGAACGCGCTGAACAATCTCACGGCCATCGTCGAGATTTACGCGACCGAGACAAAGACCGGCCAGGGAATCGCTCAGGACTTCCCCTCGTGCCGCGGAGTCATTATCATGCGCAAGCCGCAGATGCTGCGCGTGCGGGGAACGTATTTCGGCGTGATGATCTTCGACATGGGAAGCGACGGCAATCGCTTCTCGCTTGTCATTCCGTCAAAGAAGATGGTTATTAAAGGCACAAGCACCGTGACGGAAGAGTCGGCGAATCCACTTGAAAACCTCCGCCCCGACTTTTTCCTTGACGCAATCGCAGTGCGCGGCAAGGATCCGGACGAGGACTACATGGTGGCCAGCGATACCGAGACGGTTGAAGACGCTGCGAAGAAGCATTTGTTCACGGAGCCGGAATATATCCTGAGCATCATGCACCACAAAAATGGGCATGAGCTTCTGCCCACTCGGACCATCACGTTCCATCGTGATGACATGCTGCCCTACGACCAGTCGGTCTACAGCAGTGAAGGCGTGCTTGAGACACAGATCTACTACAGCAACTACACCACGTTCAGCGCCGGCAAGTACCCCTCCAAAGTGACGATCAAGCGCCCGCAGGAGGGAATTCAGATCGTATTGAGCTTTGAACAGGTGCACGAGAATGTCAACGTCACCGACAGCCAGTTCGAAGTGACTGTTCCCGATGACGCCACGATCAAGAATCTGAAGTAGCCGGGCAAGTCCTCATTCCAAACTCTGCGTGCGGCGTATTCTTGAGGCAGCCTCAAAACCCACTTTGACCTCGGAGAGAAGCATGCGCGCCAGTGCGATCGAGTTTCGTCTGCGGATGATCATTCAAATCGTCATTGTCTTTCTTGGGTTCTGGGCGCCATGGGTGGGTGGATGGGATTTCGGGTGGCGAATCTCCACTCTGGAGTGGCTCCCGCTTGAGTTAAGCCGGCTGGGCCTCGTCAGCTTCACCGTTGCCACGCCGGTCGTGATTGTTCTTGGTGCGCTGGCGGCATTGGCGGGCGCAGTCCTGCGCGTGTGGGGTACGGCGTATCTCGGCTACAGCACGGTTCATCACGGCGATATGCAGGCAGGCGCCGTGATGGCCGACGGTCCCTTTCGCTTTATGCGCAATCCCCTGTATCTTGGCGGCTGGTTCATGATGCTCGTGGTCGCGCTGCTTATGTCCCCCTCTGGAGCGCTGTTTACCCTCGTCCTGATCTCGATCTTTTATCTACGCCTGATTTTCGGAGAAGAAGCGTTCCTCGGGAAGCAACTCGGCGAGCCCTATCTGGAGTACTTGCGCGCGGTGCCGCGACTAATTCCACGGTTGCGCGGCGGCCTGCCACCCGCTGGGAACAAGCCGCACTGGCTCATCGCGATCGCTACTGAGGTCATGCCCATTGGCATGTTCGTCACCATGGCGGTTCTGGCCTGGTTCTACGATCAGCAGCTCATGCTTGAAGGGCTATTGTGGAGTTTTCTGGCTTCGATGTTGGCGCGCGGCCTGATGAAGGCCTGGATTCCCACGGTGGCGAGTGCCGCGGCTTTCGTCGTCGCGTGGTGGCCCTTCCATCTCAACTGGCCGCGATCGATCCTCATTGCGTTTGGAGTGTGGCTCATCGTGCGCGCGCTCATGCCGGGCAAGAAATCCAAAGCGGACGAAGCCAAGCCCAGCGAGGCCTGATCAGGCGCGCTGCTTTCCTAAGCGACTCAGGTGCGTGAATCCGAATCCGTCGCCGTACTTAAGGCCGTAACCCAGCAGCCGGTCGACGCCGATGTGATTCGCCCATATCAGTGCAATCGGTAGCGCGGCGTGCGCTCCAGGCATCAGCGAGCAAGATGCCAGAACGCCGGGCGCAATGTACGTATGAAACGCGTTGTAGACGCGCGCGCCGCGACACGCGCCGGCAAGGTAGCCGAGCATCGAGAGGTCCGGCGCAAGCCACAGCGCGAAGAGCCACCAACTCGCACCCGTGCGCGCATAGATTACGGCAGTGGCAACGGCCACAACCAGCCCTTCAAGACGGAGAAGGAAGAGAATCGACGAGCGGTTGGTTGGATTGGCAGCAATTTGCTGGGGAAAAGCCGATGCCGTTGTCATAGCTCATTGGATGATTCGGCAGGCTGGTGGTATGCGAATAAAATCCGACCATGATTTAATCGGCCAGGAAATGAAAAGGGGAGAGCGCGAGGCTCTCCCCTTTCTGTTGCACTCTGAGGGAGGAACTACTTCTTCGGCGGTGCGATGACGTCCTTGGCAGACTTCGCCACGCGGAACTTCACCACGGTCTTGGCCTTGATCTTGATGGCCTCGCCGGTCTGGGGGTTGCGGCCCATGCGAGCCTTGCGCTCGGCCTTCACCAGACGGCCGATTCCGGGGATTACGAATACGCCGCTCTTCTTCGTCTCCTTGATGGCGGTCTCTGCCAACAGGTCAAGGAAAGCTGCGGATTGCTTGTTGGTCACTTCGAGCTTCTCGGCAATATGCCGCGTTAAAGCCGTCTTGGTCATTCCAGCTGCCATTGATTGTTCTCCTTCTCGGCAAGCCCTGGGGGCCGCCTGATTGGTGGGGCTTTCGCGCAGAAGTTTCACCGCATGGAGGAAGGGCGATCAAAGCTGAGTGGCGCGAAAACCCTGTATTCATGCGGCTACGAAGAACCCTGCCGATGGTTACCATGCGGCTTGGGCAGGGACAAAGTCAATGGGAAAATGCGGCTTTTCCACAATTTTCTTCGGTTTTTATGGGTGAAATGCCGATTTTTGCCTGATTTTGGGCTGTCGAGCCTCTGAAACCCGCATTTGGAGCGGGTTTGACATATCTGAAAGCTGGTTGCCCATTCTTCGCGCATCTCTTGCGCGGAGAGTGGGACGCAATCAATCCTGCGCTACTTCAGGCCGAAGAGCACTTTTCTCCTGGGCGCAAGGCTTGCTGCGATCGGCGTGTTCAGCGCGTCAACTACGGGCGCGGCGACCTTGAAATAGCGAATCACCACGTCAGCAATGTCCTTTTTGAGAGCGGCCTTCGCCGGCAGCTCCGCAGCCAGTCCCCATTGGCGGCAACGGACGAGATCCATTCCCGGATGGTCAGATGGAAAGCCTTTGGGCGGGCGGGTAAGCGCGTTCCCTTCAAATTCGTCATACAGCTTGCGCACGTTTGGCCGCTTCAGCAGTTTGCGAAACTCCGCGTGATGATCGAGCAGCCAATGGCGAATCGCGGCCAGTTGATCCTTTTCGGGCATATACGAACCCGCCGCAATGATCACTTCCTTGGCGCTCACGTGGAAGTAGTAGCCCGCGCCCGATGTCTTCTCGAGACCGGTGTGCGTCCACCACGCGGCCACGTGCGTTTTGTATGGGCGCTTGTCGTTGGAGAAGCGTGTGTCTCGATAAATCCTGAACAAAGATTTCTCCGCGGGACGCACATGATTTGGCGCGAAGTCCGCCATCGCGTCGGTAATTCTTCGCACGACGGCCAGCATCGGCTCTTTCAACTCCGCCTCAAACTGTGCCTTACGCGGCTGAAACCACGCGCGGTCATTGTGCTTGGCGAGGTTGCGGAGGAAGGTGAGAGCTTCAGGACGGAAATAGGGCTGTGCAGAGACGGGCTCGGGATTTTTCTTGGGAGCCATGACAAGGAAGAGTGTATCGCGGCAGCGTGTGAAAACCGTTGATGTCAAGGCGAGGAAATCGCATCATTACCGAACAAACTAGATAACTGGCAAACCGACAAAAAGACGCCCGCGCAAGAATGTGCAATCACCCAAGGCGTAGAATCGCGGCGTGAGACTCGCACCTATTTCCATGTTCTTGCTCGGGCTCTCCGTCTGCGGGAGTTCGTTCCCTCAAGCCAGTCACTCCCTATCGCCAGGGTGATGGCGGTCCTGCTATCAAGGCCCGGATTTGTGACCCGACGGCCATCGCGGTTGTGCGCGGCGCGTTATTCGTTGCCGAGGGCTGCGAGCCCAACGCAGTTCGAAAGATTGACCTGAAGACCGGCACTATAACCACGTTGACGCCGCTTCCGCCGCTCGAGTCGATTACGAACTTTGTAGTGGACAGAGACGGAAATTTGATTGGCGCAGAAGGCACATCGAATCGCATTCTCCGGATCAATACGATAAATGGAACGATTGACGTGATCGCAGGCACCGGCGAGATCGGCTTCTCAGGCGATGGCGGGCCTGCTGCGCAAGCCAAGTTCAACCAGCCTTATGGAGTCACATTGGATCAAGCCGGCAATTTATTCATTGCCGACAGCGGCAACTCCCGAATTCGCCGCGTTGACGCTCGAACCGGCATCATCTCCACCGTGGCGGGAAGTGGCAAGAAAGGCATCGCTGGCGACGGCGGACCCGCTCTTGAAGCGGGTCTGGAATGGCCAATGAGCGTCGCCGTAGATCGTGCGGGGAATCTCTATATCGGGCAGAACACCAACGACGCGGCAAGCACACGCATCCGCAAAGTCGATTCCCGCACTCAGGTGATTTCGACCTATGCGAAAACTGCAGCGGCGCCGCTTCGGATGCTTTTTGATGATCGGGACAATCTGATTTTTGTCGATGGAGTTTTTATGAAGCGCATCGACGCCGCCACCGGCGCAGTTCGCACAATTGCGGGTTCGGTCAAGGGCTTCTCGGGCGATGGCGGCCCGGCGATCGAAGCCGGCTTTGAGAATCCTTGCGCCCTGGCCTTCGACGAATCCGGAAACTTATACATCGCCGACTTCGTCAGCAACCGCATTCGCCGCATCGGCGCAAAAGACAGCATCGTCGAAACCATTGCTGGGAATGGCAAACCCCACTTCGTGCGTGTCATGCTGTAGGCGAGTCGCCGCGGACCTGAAGTCCCCGCAATCATCCGCCGGCCCGCCAACGCTAACTCGCCCTCAGTGCGCCGTCGCATCCCGCGCCGCTGCCTTCGCCGCCATCTTCTCGCGGTGCCGCCGAATAAAGTGCGCGGCCGCGTCGGGATAAAACTCACGGATCGACGTGAAGATCACGTCGCGCATCACCGAGTAGCCGAACTTTTCGGCGAGAACGGGAAAGGTCGTCGCACTGGACGGGTAGTAATTTCGCGAGACGACCTGCGTAAGCACTTTGCCGCCAAGCCCGGCAATATTGGGCGTCTGGCGTCCGCCGTAGGTTTTCGCCACACCCTGCCGGCTGATGACGTAAAGTTCCCGGATGAAAATGCTGTGACCAGCGCCGAGCGCGTAATAGCGCGTGTCTTCGTGGATCAGCGAGGGCAATAGCCATGCGGAGAGATATGTATTGTCGGTCTTATCGAGGAAGCCGCGCCATGTGTAGGCGTAGAAGCCGCTGGCGCCGTGGCCTAGAGCCGGATGCTCGTCGATGCCTTCTGCGGTGAGCGACGTAAGGCCGAGGAAGATGAACGAGGAATAGTCCGTGGCCTGATGCGTGGCGACGATGAAGTTGTATTTCCAGCCTGGTGGGTGAGGCTTGGCGCCGCCGGAGACGGTCCGGAAGTTGGGCATGAATCCCAGGATGCGCTGCGGTTGACGGCGCTCGAGCGGGATGGGGTTCCCATTGCCATCGACGGGCACGCCAGGATCGGGCGCTGGGTGCATGGCCGTATTTGAGTTGGTCGAACCGCTGCCTGATGCGGTTTGGGGACCGTCGGCCGAATTGAACTCCACCACGTGGCCAAATTCGGCGGAAAAATCGCCCGCAGTCAGACTCGAATCTAAATCGGACGGGCTAAGGCCAGATGCAAATGAGTAGGCGGGTGCAAGATTGGCGATCCGCAGCGCGTTCGGAATCATCGCGGCCCCAGCGGGGACACTGAGGCCGACACCGATGCTGATAACGGCGAGAGTAGAACGCAATCAAACCATCCTTTGCGGGCAGGGAAGGCCAACGCTTAAGGGGACTTTAAGAATCAGCGGTACCTATAGTTTAGACCGAATTGTGCGAATTCATGGTTACAAATAGGGCGGGGAAACCAACAAATGCAGGTGTCTTATGCGATGAGAGCATTGCGTTGTGCGATTCAAGAAAAATGCAGCCGAACCTACCGGATCACCTTCAGTGCCGCACGGAACAGGCCGTCAAAATCTGCGGCCAGCGCTTTGTCCTTCGCGATGGCCTGCCCGATCGCTTTCTCCGCGGCCGGCCGTTGATAGCCCAGGTTGGTCAGCGCTGAGAGCACATCGTCGACAGCAGGGCCCTCGACAGACTGCTGCGACGGCGCTACGGCAAAGTCGTCGAGCTTGTCTTTGAGCTCCACTACCAGCCGTTCGGCAAGTTTTCTGCCTACGCCGGGAATATGGGTAAGCTGCGCGTGATCCTGCCCGCGAATCGCCTGAATGACACGGTCTGAGTTGAGACCGCTCAGAATTTTGATTGCCAGCTTGGGACCGACGCCGCTCACAGTGATGAGCCGCTCGAAGAGGCGCTTCTCGTCCGTGTCCAGAAATCCAAAGAGGGCAATCTGGCTGTCGCTCACTTGCGTATGGATGTGCAGCGCGGCCTCCGCGCCCAACGCGGGCAGCGCCGTAAACGTCGGCACGGAGATGGCCACGTCGTAGCCCACGCCTCCGGCCTCGACGATGGCCTGGCCGGGTTGCTTGTGAATGAGTTTGCCGCGAAGGTGAGCGATCATTGACTTCGATTCTACGGCGACTCTGCGGTCTTTCTACAGAATCCCCATCTGCTTCGCCACGCGCTCCAGCGTCTCCAGCGCGCGGTCGAGTTGGGCGCGGGTATGCTCGCTCGTCAAAATGGCCCGGATGCGGGCCTTGCCTTCCGGCACCGTCGGGAATGCGATCCCCGTTGCCATCACGCCCTCGTCGAACAGCGCGCGGCTGAAGTCCATGGCCGCGCGGCCCTCGCCCACGATGATCGGGGTGATGGGAGTCTCCGTCGCCGGGGTGTTCACGCCGCCAATGTTGAAGCCGGCGCGCTTGAGCTCGCCCTGAAAGTAGCGCGTGTTCGACCAAAGGCGCAGAATCCGCTCCGGCTCGCGCTCCAGAATGTCGAAGGCCGCAATGCACGTTGCCGCCACCGACGGCGGATGCGATGTCGAAAATAGAAATGGCCGCGCGCGGTGGTAAAGGTAGTCGATCAAGTCCTTCGTCCCGCATACGTAGCCGCCCAGTGATCCGATGGCCTTTGAGAGCGTGCCCACCTGCACGTCCACCTTGCCGTGCATTCCAAAATGATCCACTGACCCGCGCCCGTTTCGCCCCAACACGCCCGAAGCGTGGGCGTCGTCGACCATCATAATGGCGCCATACTTCTCAGCCAGCGCGGCTAGCTTGTCCACGGGACCGATGTCGCCATCCATTGAAAAAACGCCGTCGGTAATGACCAGCTTCCTGCCCGGCGCTTTCTCCAATTCCTGGAGCAGCTCTTCGCAGTGGGCCGCATCCTTGTGCCGGAAAACCTTGATCGTGGCCCGCGAAAGCCGCGCGCCGTCAATGATGCTGGCGTGGTTGAGCTCATCGGAGAGGATAAAGTCCTCTTTGCCGAGAATTGCACTCACCGTGCCGGCGTTGGCCGCGAAGCCGCTCTGGAAGACTACGCAGGCCTCAACATTTTTGAAGCGCGCAATCTTCTCTTCAAGCTCCATGTGGATGCGCATGGTTCCGGCGATGGTGCGCACCGCGCCCGAGCCCACGCCGAAGGCGCGCGTCGCGGCGATCGCTGCCTCAACAAGTTTGGGGTGGTTGGCCAGGCCAAGATAGTTGTTGCTGGCCAGGTTAACGACCTCGCGGCCGTCGTAGTGGCACACCGGCGCCTGCTGGTCGTCGAGTATGCGGAGATTGAAGTGCGTGCCCTTGGCGCGCAACTCGTTAAGCACGGCAGTAAGGTGTGCAAGCTGGGGGCGGGGTGTAGCTTCTGTCATGGCGAAGCACCTACGCAGAAAGCATAACGCGATTTGAGGGGTGGCATTCCGGCCGGTCATGCGTCAAAGAGAAGGCCGAGGGAGGGCGGACGGCGGGCCCTGGGGTTGGCCGAAGCGCGCCCCGGCCAGATACAATAGGGGTCTACACAGAGTCATACGGCAAGGCGCTGCTGGGCGAAAGCGCGATCATCCTGGAGAGTTGGAGCGGGTGCAAGTGAGAGGGTTGAACTGCCGCTATTTGCGGCTTGATTTGGTGGCGGGACTGGGGATCGCGTTGGCGCTGGCTGTGCTGCCGGCGGCCGCGGCGGCGCAACAAATCGCGACGCACACCGCATTGACCGTGGAAACCAGCGAGCAGGGCGGCCTTACGCAGGCCACCGCGTCGGTTGTTGTAACCGCTGCGGATGGGCTACCCGCATCGGGCGTCGTTGTGATTCAAGACGGCGATCGTGAACTAGCCGAGGCAGCTTTGAATGCCCAGGGCGTCGCCTCACCAGTTTTTTCGTTGTCCGGTGGAGATCACAACCTGCGCGCAGTCTACGCGGGCGATGCGTCGCACCTGAGCTCGGCTTCGGCCGGCACAAACGCGACGGCCCAGGCTAGCTCCACTCCAGGCTTCTCTCTTTCGCTCGCTCCTGTAGCGCCTTCCACGCTACCGCTCAGCCTAACCGCCGGCAACGCGGGCACGATCGCCGTGACTGTGGTGCCTGAAGACAACGCGGCGCTCACCTCGCCGATGTTCGTCACTCTCTCGTGCTCCGGGCTTCCCAGCGTGTCCAGTTGCACGTTTACTCCGGAATCCATTGAGATTTTGCCGACCACGCCAGCAAGCTGCCCCTCGGGCTCGCCCGCGTCGGCATGCCCGCCTGTCAGCTCCATGCTGCTTCAAACCAAGGGCGCCAACACAACCCGGATAGTCCGGCCTGCACCCATGGGAGGCACAGACCGCACGGTTGCCTGGGCTATTCTGCTGCCGGGTATGTTGGGCCTCGGTGGACTTGCGTGGGGCGCACGCCGTCGCCGCTGGTTGCAGCGTTTGGCGCTCGTGGCACTGATCGGCCTGGTCACCGCGCTGGGAACAACGGCGTGCAAGCCGCTCTACAACTACTACAACCACGGCCCGGTGCCAAATCCTGCCACTCCGTCCGGCACCTATACCGTCACCGTCACGGCACAATCATCGGACGGTGTTACCGCAATCACCAACAACACTACGATGGTGCTCACGGTAACCGGCGGTTCTTAAAGCGGCTCTCCAATTTCCGTGAAATTTTAGATGGCGTGCAGCGTGCCGTTTTCCTGAGGGAAAATGCCACGAAATAGTTTCGGCTCCATTCGATGCAAGTTGGAGAGCCGCTATACACTGCCTGCATGGCGCGTCGGCATCCTCTTCCTCTGGAAATCTATGCGCTCGTGGAGCAGACGCCGGGCGCAGTGCTCTTAGAGGGTGGTCAACAACACTCCTCCGAAACCAATAAAAAACCGTGGACACAATTGTTCACGGCGCCCTTGCGCGTGTGCATCGCACATTCGCCTTCGGAGATTCCCGCACTTTTTGCGGAAATTGAAAGCGCAGTAGCGGCAGGCAATTGCGCGGCGGGTTTTTTCAGCTACGAGTGCGGAGTCTGTTTTGAGCCGAAGGCAGGAACGCGGGCGCCGAAAGTCGGCGAACCGCTTGCCTGGATTGGGATCTACGAGCGCAGTTACGTTTTCGATCACGAAGCGGGAAATTTTGTTGACGGAGAGCCGCCGGGGCTCGAACGATTCCGCAGCATTCGCGGATCTGAATCAGGGCACGACCCTTCGGCAAGCTCAGGGCAGGCTTTCAGTCGTGCCGAAGAAAGCAAGAAAACGAGAGGGGCTTTAGCCCCTGCGGAAAGCGCATGTGTTGAATTCGCGCTCACTGAAGTCGAATACGCGCAGCGCATCTCCCGGATTCACGAGTGGATCCGCGCCGGGGACGTTTATCAACTCAACTTCACCGCGCCGATGAAGTTTGAAGTGCCGTGCAGTGCGGCGGCGCTTTACGCGAGGCTTCGCGCACGCCAGCCGGTCGATTACGGTGCGTTCCTGCACAGCGAGATAGGCCGCCACATCCTTTCATTCTCACCAGAGCTGTTCTTCCGCATTGACGATGATGGCGTGACTCGTCGCATCGTCACGCGGCCGATGAAAGGCACTGCGCGCCGAGGCCGGACGACAATTGAAGACCGGAGAATTGCGGAGTGGCTGCATGGCGACCCCAAGAACCGCAGCGAAAACGTGATGATCGTCGACTTGGTGCGCAACGACCTGGGCCGGGTTGCACAAACGGGCAGCGTCAAGGTTGAAGAGCTCTTCACGGTGGAGCGTTACCCCGCGCTTTGGCAGATGACTTCGACCGTCAGCGCGGAGCTGCGTCCCGAGGCCCGTTTCTATGACATCTTCCGCGCGCTGTTTCCCTGCGGGTCAGTCACCGGCGCGCCTAAGGTGCGGGCCACGCAGCTCATCGCCGAGCTTGAAGACGCGCCGCGCGGCGTGTACACCGGCGCCATCGGATTCTTCTCGCCGCACCAGACAGTCTTCAACGTGGCGATTCGGACTCTTGAGTTCGATGGCGCGCGCGGAACCATGGGCGTCGGCAGTGGCGTGGTCATCGATTCCGATGCTGCCGCGGAGTATCGCGAGTGTCTTCTGAAGGCGGAGTTCCTCACCGGTCCCGCGCACCGGACAAGCAGTCCTATCTGCGAAAAAGTGCCGATCGCCAGTCAGCCTGACAAATTTTTTCTTATCGAAACAATGTTGTGGGACGGCGTCTACCCGCTGCTTGAGTTTCATCTCGACCGGCTCGAAGATTCGGCCGAGTATTTTGATTTCGTGTGCGATCGTGCTGCGGTCCGCGCAGCTCTCGAAGATCATACGCGGCAGTTCGCCGATCAGAAGTTGGCCGGCGCCGAGACGCCCTCGCCACGCAAGGTCCGTCTTTTGTTTGACGCCGAAGGCTCCGCGCAGATTGGCAGCGAAGAGTTTCCTCCGCCCGGAGATCCGAATCGCATTGGTCGAGTCCGCATTTCCAATGCTCGCACCGATCCAGCAGACGCGACGCTTTACCACAAAACTACGCAGCGCCCGCTCTACGCCTTGGAGCATATCCAGGCGAAGGAACGCGGCTTTGACGATGTGCTCTTCCTGAATCTGCGCGGCGAAGTCACCGAAGGCTCAATCAGCAATATTTTTGTCGTGAAAGACGGCCGCTGGCTCACGTCGCCCGTCGAGTGCGGTTTACTGGCCGGCGTCTACCGCCGCCATCTGCTCGAAACACGGCCTGAGATCGAGGAGCGCGTGCTGATGCTCGACGATCTTCGCACTGCCGATGCGATTTATCTGTGCAATGCGGTCCGCGGATTGCGGCGAGTTGAGATCAATTGGTGAGTGATCCTGTCAACGCGGTCTTTCTTGGTCCCTTATTCCCCCGTTCGCTTGGTCCCTGCTCTTCTTACTCCGGCCGCATCACAACCTTGATTGCCTCGCCCGATTGCAGTAACTCCATCGCCTTCTCAAACTCGCTCAGCTTCAGGCGATGCGTGATCACCGGCTCCAGGTTCAGTTTGCCTGTCGCCAGCAGCGCCTCCATCTGGAACCAAGTCTCGAACATCTTGCGGCCGTTGATGCCCTGCACCGTCGCGCCTTTGAAGATGATGTCGCGGGCAAAGTCGAGCTCGAACGGCCGCGAGGGAATTCCAAGTAGAGAAGCGCGCCCGCCGGTTCGCAACAGCGCGAAGCCCAGCCGCATAGCCTCGGGATGGCCCGACATTTCAAGCAGCACGTCCACGCCGGTGCCGCCCGTGGCTTCAAGAATCTGCTTTTCAACTTCGTCGGCGGTGGGATCGAGCGCGAGATCCGCTCCCATTTCGAGCGCTACTTTCCTGCGATGCGCATTCACTTCCGTCGCGAAAACGCGCGCCGCTCCGCACGCTTTAGCAACGGCAATCGAAAAGAGCCCAATCGCGCCGCAGCCCGTTACGGCGACGGTCTTGGCGGCAATTGGCCCGGCGAGGACGGTGTGTACCGCATTCCCCAGCGGGTCGAGCAGCGAAGCGTAGTCGTGCGGAATCGATGGCGAGAGCTTCCAGATATTCGACTCGGGAATGACCGCGTAGCCGGCGAAAGCGCCGTCGGCATCCACGCCGAGAATGCGCACGTGCTGGCAAACATGCGCCAGCCCGGTGCGGCATTGCAGACACTTGCCGCAGGCCACGTGCATCTCCGCGCTCACCAGGTCGCCTTCACGAACTGTAGTCACGCCGCGGCCCAGCGCAGCCACCGCGCCCGCAGAACTCGTGCCCCGGAATCAGCGGCGGATGAATGCGCCCCTTGGCCCACGGGTCCCAGTTGTAAATGTGCAGATCGGTTCCGCAGACGCTCGCGGCCTGCACGCGCACCAGCACTTCGCCAGGGCCGGGCACGGGAACCGGCACTTCGCGCAGCTCGATGCCGGGCGCAGCCTTGGCCTTCACAACGGCCTGCATGGTGGCGGGCATTTGGCGAGAACCCTCCGCAGACAACCAAGTCTATCAACCGGCGACGAGTGGTAGAACTTTGTAGGGAGTTAAAGATGGCAAGGAACGGGGTTGTTGCGCGATGGATCGTTGATTTCCTGGCAGCATTTTTGTTGGTGGCTTTTTTTGCCGCAGGGCCGATAGCTCTCGCCCAAACTGAAGATCCGGCATGGCTGCGCTACGCAAGCGGGCATGAGCACGCCGCCATTCCCACTTCAATTCGCCCGCTGGCCACCAGCGTACTTGAGCAGTCGGCCGTCGAAGAGCTTCAGCGCGGCATCGCTGGAATGACCGGATCAAAGACCACAAGCGGTGGCGAGACTGTCGTTGGGACGCTCGAAGAAGTTCGCGCAGCTTTTCCGGGTCTTGCCGTTCCCGCGCACATCGCGGCGCACGGATTCTGGCTGAAGCGGACCGTGTGGCACGGGCAGCCGCTCGTTATCGTCGCGGGATCGAATGAGCACGGTGCCCTCTTTGGTGCATTCGATCTGCTACGGCGCATCGCAACCGATGCCGATGTCTCTCATCTCGACATAATCGAGGCCCCCGCCATGCCTATTCGGTGGGTCGACGAATGGGATAACGCCGACGGCACCGTCACTCGCGGCTACGATGGCCGGTCTATTTTCTTTGAAGGCGGCAAAGTTCGTGACGATCTGAGCGAAGCCACCGCCTATGCGCGGCTGCTCGCGTCGGTGGGCATCAATGGCTGCGATGTAAATAACGTGAATGAGCGCGGCGCCGTTCCTGCGAGCCGGACATGATCAAGGGCCTGGCGCGGATCGCTGACGCCATGCGTCCCTGGGGCGTGCGGCTCGCCATCAGCGTCGATATTGCAAGCCCGCAAACAATCGGCGGCCTCAATACCTTCGATCCACTCGACCCGCAAGTGAAAGCCTGGTGGGCGGCGAAGTTCAACGATGATCTACCAGCAGATTCCCGATCTTGCCGGTATCACGGTGAAGGCCGATTCCGAGGGGCAGCCCGGGCCCGCAAGCTATGGCCGCAGCCCGGCCGACGCCGCCAATGTGCTGGCCAACGCTCTTGCTCCGCATGGCGGCGTGGTGCTTTATCGCGCATTCGTCTACAACAACCATCTCGACTACAACGACATGAAAGCCGATCGCGCGCGCGCCGCCTACGATATCTTTCATCCGCTTGACGGGCAGTTCGCGCCCAACGTGATTGTCCAGATCAAGTACGGTCCCATCGATTTTCAGGCCGAGGAGCCGGTGTCGCCGCTCTTCGCCGGGCTGCACCAGACGAACGAGGCCATGGAGCTGCAGATTACGCAGGAGTATCTCGGCCAGCAGCGCCATCTTGTCTATCTCGCGCCGCTATGGAAAGAGAAACTCGATTTCGATCTGCATGCGGAAAACCATTCGACGCCGGTGAAGCAAATCATCGAGGGCAAGAGCTTCAATCAGCCTCTGGGAGGCATGATCGGCGTGTCCTGTGTGGGTCGCGACAACTGGCTCGGCGCGCCACTGGCCATGGCCAACCTCTACGCCTTTGGCCGTCTCGCGTGGAATCCTGATTTGAGCGCGGAGCAAATCGCCGCCGAGTGGACAAAGCAAACCATCGGCACCGACCCGCAAGTAGTTGCGACCGTCGACAAGATGCTCATGCAGTCGTGGCCAACGTACATCGACTACACGGGCTTCCTGGGCACGCAAACGCTGACCGACATTACCGGCAGCCATTACGGTCCGAACATCGAGGCAAGCGAGCGCAACGGCTGGGGACAGTGGCACCGCGACGACGCCAAAGGAATCGGCATGGACCGAAGCGTTGCCACGGGAACCGGATATGCCGGCCAATATCCGCCGTGGGTCGCGAAAACATATGAATCGGCCGCCACCACTCCAGAGAGCCTGCTGCTGTTTTTTCATCACGTTCCCTGGACCTACAGGCTGTATTCGGGCAAGACCGTCATCCAGTATGTCTACGACAGCCACTACAAGGGCGCGGAAGAAGCGGCGCAGCTTGGCGAAGAGTGGGCCACGCTGAAGGGCAAAATCGATCCGCAGCTCTATGAAGATGAGCGCGCGCGGCTGGAGTACCAGGCCGGCCACGCAATGGTCTGGCGCGACGCGATCGTGCAGTACTTCTTCAAAGAGACCGGCATTCCCGACGCACTCGGCCGCGCCGGGCACTATCCGGGCCGCATGGAAGCAGAAGATGCGCGCCTCAAAGGATATAAAGTCATCGATGTGACGCCGTGGGAGGACGCCTCGGGCGGAAAAGCGGTGTCGTGCGACCCAGGCTCTGCACAAAAGACCTGCACTGCAGAATGGGCGTATAAGGGCAAATCAGGACGCTTCGACATCGCCGTGCAGTACTTCGATCTGCAGGGCGGCGTCGCTCACTTCACCCTCGCGATCAACGGAACAGAGCTTGTCTCGTGGGCGGCCGATGCCAAGCTGCCATCGCGCCAGCCCAATGGCGACAATTCAACACGTTTTACCGCGCGCGGCCCCGATGGACGAGGCGTTGAACTGAAAACAGGTGACGTGCTGCGGATTGAAGGTGCGCCCGACGCTGGCGATCCCGCGGCGCTCGATTACATTGAGGCCGATCTGGCGAAATAACCCGCTTCGGCACTCCGCGATCGAAACTCTATGGCGCGCGCCAACCGGAGCCGCACCGTGCCCGCCTCGATTTCAAGGTTCTGTTTCGCTGGCCTCGCATTCAGGCACGGCCTTCGGCTGCGGCGGGCCTCGCCGCACGCATCGCGTCAATTTCGCCGATCAGCTCCAGCACCTGATTCCGCTTGCGATCGCTGAGGTCGATGAAGCGAATCCCCACCATGTTGCGGTCGTGGAGGGCCTGAATGACACCGCCCAGCCGGAAAGGAAGTCCCTCGAGCCGGAACTCAACTTCAACGCGTGTGTAGATCCCCACCGGGAAATGCTCGTCGGTATGGATGCGGCAGCCACTCAGGCTCAGGTCCAGAATGCGGCCCTTCAGCATGGATCCAACGTTGACCAGGAGGATCGTCGCAGTTGTGTCCACCTCATGGCGGGACTGCTGGCGGCGCTCGCGGCCGACGGGTTTTCGCTGGGTCTGGGGCACGGCCTCCGGCTGAACAGGCAATTGCGTCGGTTCTTGTTCGGCGACCAGCAGGTTGACTGCCTCCGCCCGGGCCTCCGACGTTTCCTCCATCCTGCAAATCACGTTGGCCAGCTCCACCATGCGCCGCGGAACCACATTCACAAAGCGAATGCCGAGGAGGTTGTTGCCGTCGGTCCACTGCAGCACGCCGCGAAAACGGAAGGAGATTCCGTTGACTTTAAAGAAAACCTCGACGGGCAGACGGGACCGCGCGGCGACTGGCTCCCGGGTGCGAATGCGGCAGCCTTCCTGGCTCAAATCCACTAGACGAGCCTCATGCGGCGCCCCATAGCCCACGAAAAGAACCACGGACTCTTCATCGACGGAGTAACGCAGATCGGAACGGCGCTCAGCTTGCTGGGCCGCCAGCCCGTCCTCGTCTTCCCACCCACCCATGGCATGCTCCGCTCAAACCTTCAGCGGAGGTTGATGCCCGCAAGCTAATGCCCGTCGGTCAACTCCGGCGCATGATCCGGTGCCTGGTCCCATGGCTCGACCGGCGCGGCGTCCGCAACTTCACGGCCCATCAGCCGATCGTAACGATAGACATCGCTGGTCGTCCCCAGCGACTCGTTGTACAGGCTGATGGCGCCAATAAGTTGCGTTAGCTCCTCGCTGAATGTGTGTATTGCCTGCAATTGGTTGGCCGTCGCGGGGAGTTCGTATTGAGGAGTCTTAATAAACTTCTGATAGCCGCGGTCCAATAGCCGCGCCACTTCGCCACCCACCAGAATTCCGGGTCGGACGGCGTATGCTGCCGGCGCGTCTTCCGGATCATCCCCCCGGCGCGGCGGCACCAGAACTGCTCCCACTCCGTGCTTGCTCACCAGCACTCCTCCCGCCACTCCGGGATGCGGAGCCGCATTGAAGGAATGCGCGCGCAAGAGTTCCAGTGTTTGATCGAAGTTCGGATGAAGGGAGCTTTTTTTCATGCGGGTCGCCTACACTCAGAAGAATACCGGATGAGTCCGGAATAATCCCGTCCCTCCCACCTTGCACGCTGGCGCTGCCGAGCATGTTCCTTATGGCCCCATGCACATCACACTTCGGAACCGGCTTCTGTTCGAGCGCATCGGAGATCGCATGAGCCTCCTGCGCCTGCCGCTTTCGGTCTACCGCGAGCTTCGCGCGCACGGTGAAGAAGCCTTTCCCAATGAGTGCTGCGGCGCGCTCCTGGGCCGCGTGACCGCGGAAGGCTGGCAGATCGATTCGCTGGTACGGACGACGAACTCCTGCGCGGAATCACAGGGCGACCGCTTTGAAATCGCTCCAGCCGAGCTGGTGAAGATCGCGCGCGAGGCTCGCAGCTGCCACCAGGAAATCGCCGGCTTCTATCACTCCCACCCCAGCCATCCAGCGCACTGGTCCGCCACGGATCTCGCGGATGCTCACTGGCTGGGCTGCGTAACCGTCATCACTGAAGTGACTCAAGGCCAAGCCAAAGACACCAACGCGTTTCTGCTTGCCGGAGCCAGCGAAGAAGATAAGCATTTTGTTCCACAACCGATCCAGGTCGACGAGGCCAGCCCGAACCGAGACCCCGCCTGATCCTTCCGCTGCAAACCGGATTGCCTTCCGCCAGGTTGAGTTCCACTCGTCCCTATCTTCACGAAAACCAAAAACTTCTTTACACAGCCCGGTTGCGGGCCTCATAATCGCTTTGCTCCTGGAGAGCTTGCGCTTCCCGTCCCCTTCCCCAATCGCAAAGAAACTCCGAGCTAATCAAGGAGGATTCTCTACAAATGAAAATCATGCGTCCCGCTTTGCTCGCGCTGTCCCTCGCGGCCGGTGGAAGTCTGTTCGCCGCGGCACAGGAAATGCATCATCCGCCCAAGGTTCTCTTAATCGAGCGCGAGTTCCTCAAGCCAGGAAAAGGCGGCTCGCTGCACGACAAGTCTGAAGGCAAATTCGTAGCGGACATGGCCGCCGCCAAGTGGCCGACCCACTACATCGCGCTCAGTTCGATGTCGGGCAAATCACGCGCCCTCTATCTCATCGGCTATGAGTCCTTTGTGGCCATGGAAAACGACAACAAGGCCTTCGAAAAGGACACGGCGCTCTCCGCGACGCTTGACAAGGACACCATCGCCGACGGCGACCTGCTTGATTCGAGCGACCAGTTTATTTTCACGCTCGACGACGACCTGAGCTACCGTCCTGACGTGGACATTGCGCAGGCCCGCGACTTTGAGATCACGTCGTTCCACGTCAAGCCAGGCCATGGCAAGGAGTGGCGCGAGCTTGTCAATCTGTTCATCGAGACGCACAAGAAGGCGGGAACCAGCGCGCACTGGGCCACTTACGATCTCGCCTACGGCGGCGACAATGAGTACGTTGCCTTCAGCGCCGACAAGTCGCTCTCCGAAATCGACACCGGCTTTGCGGAGGACAAGCAATTCCACGATGCCCTCGGCGAAGACGGGCTGAAGAAGCTTCGTGAAATGGAAGCGGACTGCTATCGCAAGTTCCGATTCGGAGTTATTCTCGATCAACGCTGCCCAGAGCTATCCGATGGATGAGTGGGTTAAGGCCGCTCCGGATTTCTGGAAGCCGAAGCATGCCGCGTCTGCTGCCAAGCCCGCAGCCAAGCCTGCTGCAAAGCCCGCGCAATAGCGTTCCAGCTCAACTTAACCAATGTTCTGCCGGCGGCTCTCGAGGTGAACTCGAGAGCCGCCTTGCACAGGTCGGCATCCAGCGCAGGCCCGATACACTGAACCCGGTACACTAAAAACGACCGGAGATTCCGTGCCATGGTCGCCGCCACTTCCTCAATTCAATTGCCAGAGCTGACTAGCGCCGATCTCGCGCGCTATGCCCGGCACCTCTCCCTCCCTGAAGTGGGGATCGAGGGGCAGCAGAAGCTCAAGGCTGCGCGCGTTCTGTGCGTCGGCGCCGGCGGACTCGGTTCGCCCCTGGCGCTCTATCTCGCCGCGGCCGGCATCGGGACCCTGGGAATTGTGGACTTCGATGTGGTCGACGCGAGCAACCTGCAGCGCCAGATCATCCACACCACCAACGACATTGGCCGCGCGAAACTCGACTCCGCCGCGGAGAAGCTCGCTGCGCTCAATCCCGGCGTGAAGGTGATCAAGCACGAGACGATGCTGACCAGCTCCAACGCCCTCGACATTCTCAAGGACTACGACATCGTCGCCGACGGCACAGACAACTTCCCCACGCGCTACCTGGTCAACGACGCCTGCGTTCTCCTCGGCAAGCCCAATGTCTACGGATCGGTGTTTCGCTTTGAAGGCCAGGCCAGCGTTTTCGCCACGCGCGAAGGGCCTTGCTACCGATGCCTCTATCCTGAGCCGCCCCCGCCCGGTACAGTACCAAACTGCGCCGAGGGTGGAGTGCTGGGCATCCTGCCCGGCCTCGTCGGAATCATTCAGGCCACCGAAGTCATCAAGCTTATTCTGGGCAAAGGCGAGCCGCTTGTTGGGCGCCTGCTCCTCGTCGACGCGCTCGCCATGCGCTTTCGCGAGCTCAAGCTTAAGAAAAATCCCGAGTGCCCGGTCTGCGGCGAGAATCCAACGGTCACCCGGCTCATCGATTACCAGCAGTTCTGCGGCCTGGCGCCCCAATCCAGTAAGGAGAAAACTTTGATGAGCGGCATTCCGCAAATCACAGTGCAGGAACTTAAGCAGCGCCTCGACGCCGGCGAAGACATCATGATCCTCGACGTCCGAGAGCCTTACGAGTACCAGATCGCGAACATCGGTGGCACGCTCATTCCGCAGAACGAAGTTCCGCGGCGCCTGGCAGAAATCGACCGCAACCGCGAAATCGTTGTGCAGTGCCGTTCTGGCGCCCGCAGCCAGCGCATCGCCGAATTTCTCGCCGCGCAGGGCTACCCAAACGTCAAGAACCTCGCCGGCGGAATTCTCGCGTGGGCCGATCAGATCGACCCGAAGGTGCAAAAGTACTGAACACGCGACTTCACCGCATCCGATCAATCCGGGCCGCAGCCTCGGAAAAAGTGCACAACGTGATCCCCAAAGCATGACCCTCGACTCTCCAATTCTCACCGGCAGCCATATTCGCCTTGAACCGCTCTCGTTGGCCCACGCGGACGGCCTCGTGGCCGCGTCTTCCGGCGATGCTTCACTCTACGAATGGAGCGCCGTTCCCGTTGGCCGCGACGCGGTTCTTCGCTATATTGAAACTGCGCTCGCATGGCGCGAAGCCGGCAACGGCGCTGGCCTTCGCCACCATTCGCATCGCCGACGGCGTTGTCATCGGCTCAACCCGTTTTTTTGATATTGAAAGCTGGGCCTGGCCCGCCGATCATCCGCGCCACGGGCGTCAGAATCCCGACGTCTGCGAAATCGGCTACACGTGGCTGGCGCATGAGGCCGTTCGCACCGCGGCGAACACCGAAGCCAAGCTCCTGATGCTGACGCACGCATTTGAAGTATGGGGAATGCTCCGCGTCTGCCTGCACACTGATGCGCGCAACAAGCGCTCGCAAGCGGCCATCGAGCGCATCGGAGGCAAGTTCGAAGGCGAGATTCGCGCACACCGAATGGGCTCGGACTTCACTGCGCGCACTTCCTGGCGCTATTCCATTCTTGATTCGGAATGGCTCGAAGCAAAGCGCCGACTCACCGCACGCTTGCGAATGGCCTGAGGCGAGATTCACCAGCTCTGAACCGGCCTCCATGAGATGGCTGAGAAAACGTATTCTAGTGATACAAAGTAGAGGGTGGATTTTCCGGTTACCCACGCCACCTATACCCATGGATTCGATCGAGAATTTAAATTGCCGCTCAAGAGGGACTCAATGAAGATTTCAGGGAAACTTACTCTGGCTGCGTTGATGGGCGTCATCGCCCTGATCAGCTGCGCGGCTGTTGCGCAAGACACCTCCAGCCTGCCTTACATGAATCCCAAATTGCCGCCTGAGGAACGGGCCGCGGATCTGGTAAACCGGATGACCCTGCATGAAAAGGCATCGCAGCTGGTGAACGATGCGCAAGCGATTCCGCGTCTCAATGTTCCCGCCTACAACTGGTGGAGCGAGGCTCTGCACGGCGTGATCGATCAGGGCGTGACGGAGTTCCCTGAGCCCATCGGACTTGCCGCCACATTCGATGTTCCGTCGGTTCATACGATGGCGCATGATATCGGCATTGAAGGACGCATCAAGCATCTCCAGGACGTGAAGGCCGGGCACGACGGCATTATGGGAGGGCTCGACTTCTGGGCGCCCAACCTGAACATCTTTCGCGATCCACGCTGGGGCCGCGGGCAGGAAACCTACGGCGAGGATCCGTTTCTCACCGCACGCATGGGCGTAGCTTTCGTCAGCGGCATGCAGGGCGATGATCCGAACCATTACCTCGTGATCGCAACTCCGAAGCACTACGCTGTCCACAGCGGTCCGGAGCCGACTCGCCACTTCGCCGACGTGGATGTAGACAAGCACGACGAGCTTGACACCTACACACCGGCGTTTCGCGCGGCGGTCACCGAAGGCAAAGCAGGATCGGTGATGTGCGCCTACAACGCCATTAAGGGTCAGCCGGCGTGCGCCAACGAATTTCTTCTTCAGGATGAGCTGCGCAAGAATTGGGATTTTCAGGGCTACGTCGTGTCAGACTGCGGCGCGGTCACGGATATCTTTACCGGTCATCGCTACCGCCCCACGCAGGCCCAGGCATCAGCAATTTCTGTTTTGCGCGGCATGGACAATGAATGTTTTGGCGCCGGGCCCACCGCAAAGGATGATTCCCATTACAAGGCGTACGTTGAGGCCGTGCAGCAGGGTTACCTTCCCGAGAGCGCCGTCGACACCGCCCTCGTGCGCCTCTTTACGGCGCGGATAAAACTGGGCATGTTCGATCCCCCTCAGTCGGATCCATACTCCAACATTGACGAGAAGGAACTCGACAGCCCTGAGCACCGCGCGCTAGCACTCAAGCTGGCGAATGAATCCATGGTGCTTCTCAAGAACGATGGGACGCTTCCGCTCAAGCCAGGAGTTAGGAAGATCGCGGTGATCGGGCCCCTCGCCGAACAAACCAGAGTGTTGCTCGGCAATTACAGCGGCACGCCGACGCATTCGGTCTCGGTGCTTGACGGACTCAAAGCCGAGTTTCCGAATGCCGTAATCACGTTTGTCGCGGGAACACAGTTTCTGGGCACCGAGGGCAATCCGGTACCCGACAACGCGCTGACAACCCCCGATGGGAAGCCGGGGCTGAGGGCCGATTACAGCGAATCGATGGGATTCCGGCAAAACCAACCGAGCGGTCCTGCGCTGGTTTCGCGTGTGGAGACGAATATCCACCTTGATTCGAGCAACTTGCCCGCAGAGGCAGCGGGCAAGAAATCCGTGAGTGTGCATTGGACCGGATTTCTGACCGCGCCGGACTCCGGCGACTACCTGATCGGAGTGCGCGGCCAGGGATTTGCGCGAGTCACTGTCAACGACAAGCAGGTCGCAATGCTGTTCTCGCGCGAAGCCAACCAGGCCAAGCTCGGCCGGGTCCACCTTGAAAAGGGGCAAAAGGCGGCATTGAGTGTTATATACGGCTGTCAACAACGGTCAACCTCATGCGCAGCTCATCTGGGCGAAGGCCAGCGACGTGGCGTCGCCCGAGGCCCTTGCGGCGGCAAAGAATGCCGATGTCGTGATTGCAGTTGTGGGAATTACCAGCGAACTCGAAGGCGAAGAGATGCCTGTGACCGAACCGGGATTCCTGGGTGGAGATCGCACGAGTATCGATCTGCCCGCGCCGGAAGAAAATCTGGTCGAGGCGTTGGCTGCAACTGGCAAGCCTCTGGTTGTTGTGCTCATGAACGGCAGCGCCCTTGCCGTCAACTGGATCAACGAACACGCGAATTCGGTTGTTGAAGCCTGGTACTCAGGCGAGGAGGGGGGCACAGCCGTAGCTCAAACACTGAGCGGCAAAAACAACCCTGCCGGCCGTCTGCCGGTCACCTTCTACAAAAGCACTGATCAGCTTCCGAATTTTGAGAACTACGCAATGGAAGGGCGGACCTACCGCTACTTCAAAGGAGAGCCTCTTTACCGGTTCGGATTCGGTCTGAGCTACACGACCTTCAGCTACAGCAACCTCTCTTTGCCCGATGGCCCTATCAGCGCCGGGGCGCCGCTCCATGCGTCGGTTACCGTCACGAACACCGGAAAATTAGCCGGAGATGAAGTCGTGCAGCTTTACCTTAGATTTCCGGATGTTCCCGGCGCCCCCCTTCGCGCACTGAGGGGTTTTGAGCGCGTTCATTTAGACGCAGGTGCAAGCCAGAACCTGGACTTTCAGCTCAATCCCAGAGACATGAGCATGGTGACGGACGCAGGAAACATCGTCATTCCGCAAGGCAAATACACGGTCTCAATTGGCGGCGGTCAGCCTGACACCGGCGCTGCCACCGTGAACGGGTCCCTCCAGGTGAACGGGCAAATCATTCTGCCCGAATAATGGCTGCGCGGAAGCAGCTTCAGGTCGCTTTGCGCGGGTCAATATGAATGACCCGCGCGGCGGCCGGGTCTGCCAATGGGCCCGGGACTCTCGCTGCTCCGGTCGAATTGCCCAGCATATCGGTATCGATTTGGTTGACGATTTTTTCCTGCGGAAATGGCTGGCCGCTCTTCAACTGTAGTTCCAGGCTGTCAGGATCGAAGTCGATCTGCACATCGGCCAACGTCCCGTTCTTGTCCCATCCGTGGGCCTGGCGCCACGTTGCCAGGTCGAGCCACTGCTGCGTGTCGCCCGTTATGAACCCCAGAAAGCGGTCGGGCATCGAGGCGTATAGATTGCCGTCGGCCGCGTTGTTCTGGTTCAGAAAGACGATGGCTGACTTGCCGCAACTGGCGAAAATGTTGTTCGCAATGTTATTTTCGGTTGCGGTTCCGCTGCGGGCGCGGTCAGGACGGGTGATGGCGAAGACGCCGGAGTTTTCACAGCGGCCGATCAGGTTCTGGGCGATGATGAGCCGATCTGTGGCGTTGATAAAGATTCCCGATCCCGCGCACCCTCTTTGACCGGGCGTGCCCGGCTCGGCATTGCGCACGTTCCAGATCACGTTGTTGTCGATCTGATTCCGTTCGAGATTCATTTCCATGTGAACAGCGGCGCTCACGGTGACGATGTCGGCGAAGATGTTGCTGGAGATGCGGCAGTTCGTGTTGTTGCTGTCTAGCCAAACCCCATTGGCGTGACGAATATGGCGGATCACGTTGCGGCGAAACAGCAGATTGCGTCCAAAGTGGAATTTGGCTCCAGCTGCTTCCCAGCCGCGCTCGGCGTCGGCCCAGCCGCACCACTCAATCAGGTTGTCCTCGACAAGCGTGTCGCGGGTTCCCATGCCGCCAATGCCTTCAACTCCGCAATATCGAATCGTATTGCGGCGGATGATCTGCGAAGCGCCGGCCTGCGGCGAGAATCCGCTGTCGCCGTCGCTGCCAATGTCGAGGCCGACTCCGTTGGCCCATTCGATGGTGTTGTCTTCGATGATCCAGTGATTGCCGCCCACCGTTGACACCTGGCCATACTGTGGAAACGGGTAGGCGTTGGCGGCGTGCTGAAAAGCAAATCCCTTGATCCGAATGAATGCCAGCCCTTTTTGCGAAGGGACGAAGGCCTGCTGACGGGTGGTGATTTCAATCAAGTGGTCTGCTGGCGAGCCAGAGGCCAGGCGGACGTAAACCGCGGTTCCCGAGTCATTCACCCACAAGCGGGCATCCGGTGTTCCGCCAAGCTCCTGCATGATGGGCCCACCGCGGCGGCGCGGCGGCAATCCGTTTTGCGATACGGGCGGAGTTGTGAATACCGGATCAGGCTGCAGGTGAGGCGATGCCAGCTCGCGAAGCTGTTCCATGGGCTCCAGCGGCTTTCCGTCTACGAATACCAACCCACGTCGGCGGAAGTAGGGACCCATGTCCACCGTTCTCGGGTCGAGCCATGCCCAATTGCCTGCGACGCTGGCCAGTGCGAAGGGCTGGTAGCCATCGGGAAACATCTCGCCGTTGAGTTCGTGGCGCCACGCCGTCACCGGGCTTGCGCCTTGGCTTGCGCCCGCCGCGCCGCCAAAGCGGCCAGCCGGGACCGGTTCCTGCTGCCAGCCGTCCTGCAAGACTTCAGAGCCCCTGATGAAGACCTTCGCCCCCGGCGACAGCCTCATAACTGATCATCAGTGCCGGACTGGCGCCGCCGCGCGCGGGCCGCACGCACTCGCGGTAAATCCCTGAAGCGATGACGACGCGCTCACCGGGCATCAAGACCTGAGCCGCCTTGTTGATGGTCCGGAATGGATGCGACTTCGTGCCCGGCCCATTGTCTCCGGCCCTCGGCGATTGATTGTCAACGTAATACGTCTTTGAAAACGTCAGCCGCTGCTCCCACGAGACAAACTCGGAGCCGTCGGGCAGTCGCGATTGGCCTGACCCAGCCTCGGCTGCCGGATGGTCTGCTGCCGCGCTCTGGAGTCTGGCCGATAAGGCTTCGGCCAAGACCGGCGACTGCGCCGATGCCCACCGCATAACGCAGAAAAACGCGCCGATTGATCGAATAGCTGGAAGCCTCTGGATTCGATGGATTCCCACGCGAGAAAAAATGCTCCTGCCCAAATTCCATAGCAGCCACTTTAAGTTGAGATGCCCTTGTCCGTAAAGGAAGGAAGCACCGGCGATGCGGTTCCGCGGGACCACGATCGGCTTGCCTGGCATGGAACTCGTGAGCAGGAGTCGCATTACGGGCAATGCCCGCCTGACATTTATCGAAATGCCGTGAAGGAAAGGTCTTCCTCTAGCTCTGCGAGCTTCGTCGGCTACCGCTCCGCCCACGCGCCGAATACGTGCTTGAGCCATCCCGGCTTTCGCTCGCAGTAAGGCGACCGCTGCCGCTTCGAGTGGAGGTGATAGTCCCTGCATTTTTGGCAATCACCGTGCCGGCCGCAGTCTCTCTTGGGGCACGTGCAAACCGCCGGCTTCTCTGCGACGATCGTGAAAACCTGCACCTTGCTTTTCATCACACTTCCACCATCGGCTTGCCGTTCTCGTCCATCTTGCCGAAGATCATTTTGCCGCTGGCAGTTTGCAGCACGCTCGTTACAGAGATGCCGACAGACCGCCCGATCAGCTTCCTGGCGTGATCCACCACTACCATGGTGCCGTCATCCAGGTAGCCCACGCCCTGGTTGTACTCCTTGCCTTCTTTCAGAATCAGCACGCTCATGCGCTCGCCCGGCAGCACCACAGGCTTCAGAGCGTTGGCCAGGTCGTTGATGTTCAGCACTTCCACGTGGTGCAGGTGAGCTACTTTATTCAGGTTGAAATCGTTGGTCACCACCTTGGCTTCCCACTTTTTTGCCAGCTCCAAAAGCTTCAGGTCCACTTCGCGAATGGACGGGAAGTCGTCGGGCACAATCTGCACCAGGATTTTGTCGTTCGACTGCATGCGCTGCAGCATATCCAGGCCGCGGCGTCCGCGCTGGCGCTTGGAGCCGTCGGTGGAGTCGGCGACAGTCTGCAGTTCGCGCAGCACGAACTCCGGCACCACCAGCGTTCCATCAATAAATCCGGCTTCAGCGATATCCGCGATGCGGCCGTCGATAATCACGCTGGTATCCAGCACTTTCGCGCTGCGGCGGGTAGGCTTATCGCCCGAGAAGACCGTGCCCAGCGCGGCCGGGTTCAGCAGGTCGCCTTTGCTTGCGCCCACCAGCAGGCCCACATAGGTCATAAGGAAGAGCACGAAGATCTGCAGCACCGCGGAGTCGGTGCCCGAGAGCGGGGCCGAGCGCAGCACCAGGCAAAACAGTGCCGCGCCAACGATGCCGAGCACGCTGCCTACAACGGCGCCGATCAGCCGCCGCAGCGTGAGAGCCCTCACACGCATCTCGAAGACGATGACCGCGCCGGCCGCGACCGCTCCCACGATAGCGCCCTCCCAACCCGTCGCGAGTCCGAAGGGGCGCAGGAAGTAACAAACCGCGGCAAGTAATAGGACAAAAAGAAGACGTAAAAGGACCAGGTCCATACGAACCAACTTTCACCGGAGGCACACTTTCACCGCCAGCGCACAGCCATAGTTACAGCCATAAATGGGGAGTATGCGGAAACTCGTGCATCTTCGTCAAGTGGGAAGCGGGCACGCAGGAATAGTGGACCAGAAACCTGGGGATAGGTGAGAGCAGCCTTTCGCAACCCGCCTGCAGCCCTTACCTTTGATTGCGCAGAGTTTCGCCTATTGCCGCCGGGGTGCCGTCTCGATATTTCGTGACCGGCCATGGACGACGGAGGTGCGGCAAATTGGGAAGGAGCAGGCGGCGAGCCGTCTACCCCCTGGTCCTTCCTTTTCTCACGATGCCGCGGCCAGGACCTCGTCCTGGGCTACGCGGTGTGCGCCCTTGCGTGGGCCGCGCTTGCGCGCGCTCATCACTTTTACGCGCTCCAGCAGTTCGAACGATGTACAGTTCTTCCTCGCCATCACCGCATCGGCCACATGGATTTCTCCGCCCGCGGCCTGGGCGTCGCCGAGCAGGAGCATGGGCACATGCGAGCGCATGCGCTTCAGCCGTTCCGCAAGCTGGATTCCGCTCATCTGGGGCATGTGGGTGTCGGCCAGGACCAAGTCGATTTGCGGCGCCGCCGAGAAAACGGCGATCGCCTCCTGACCATTTGAAGCCGCCAGCACGCGATAGCCATTCGTTGTCAGCGTGAACTTGAGCACGGAAAGCTCTTGCTCGTTGTCGTCAACACAGAGGATCACTTTCTTCGGACGCATGGTATGGGGGTTACTCCTGTTTCAATTTCAAAGACTCGTTCAAGGCAACAGTTTGCTAACCGCCCGGTGTGCGGGTTCAAGAGTTTCAACTTTAGGCCCGGTACGCGGGAGCAAGACGTGCTCACGTTGTGTGGATCGACGTGACCGGTTTCCCGGCAGCGAGTTCCACACCCCAAAGACGGGCGCGGCTGCTCACACAACCGGTGACCGGCACATGACCCTTCGCGGCTTAGCCTTGCTTCGCGGTCAAGTGCACAGCAATTTGGCGCGTCTGACAAATTCCAGACGAAACGCGCCAGGGAATTGTCTGCTACGAATCGAAACAGTACGAGTACCGGCGATTCGTGAAAAGAGGGAAAACGAAGCGAAGATGACAATGAAAATCCGATTGAAACAAGTGGAAAACGGCTACAACACACACACAATGTCACTTGCGAAGATGAATATCTGTTGAAAGCGTGTGTATCACGGCAGGAAAAGCTGTCCTTTTGCTACAAGAACTGTGCTGCCTGCAACGCGCACATCGCTCACCCTCGCGTTTTCTTTTTGCGCGGAGAGAAAAAGATCGCTCGGCCTGCCCATCTCAACTCCCTGACGCACGTGCACGCGCGTCCCCGGCCGAACCGCGCCGCGAGCGACGAGGTAAGCGATGGCGCATCCGGCCGCCGAGCCAGTGGCCGGATCTTCCCCACCATAAAACTGCATCCTCGCCCGGTACTTCGTACTGTCCAGGTTTTGGTCTGGGTCCGGTGCAACAACATAGAACCACCTTGCGCCGCGCTCGCGCAGCCACGCCGTCGCTTCCTCCTGATTGACTTTGAGCCGCGCCAGCGCTTCCTGAGAGCGGAGGGCCACAATGGCAAACGCCGTTCCTGTCGAAACCACCTGCGGTTGCAGAGCGGCATCAAGGTCGCCCAGTTCCAGTCCCGCCAACCTGGCGACAAGCGCTGAGTCGAGTTCCGCTCCGAACTCCGGATCGCGCTGCGTCATCTCGCCGAAGAATCCTGCCGAACCGTCGCCGCCATGCTCAAATCGCACCGGGATCGGCCCGACATTCTCCGCCAGAGTCACCATGTCGCGCTGCACCGTCTCCGGCGCAAGCATTTTGAGAACGCTTGCCGTCCCCAGCGTTGGATGCCCGGCGAAGTTGAGCTCTTCCTGCGCCGTAAAGATCCGCACACGCACACCCTCCGTTCGCTCAATCGCCTCTGCCCTGCGCTCGATGAACGTGGTCTCGGAAAGGTTGAACTCGCGCGCGATGGCCTGCATTCGTTCAGTCGCCAGGCCGCATGTGTTCATCACCACTGCCAGCGGATTGCCGGCCAGCGGCTCGGTGGTGAAAACATCGACGACGGAATAATCGAGGATCGGCAAACGGTGAAGCACCTCTTGAGATGCCCCAGTGTACGACCGATCGAACAGCAACGCACTTGTGGAAACGCGCGGTCCTGTGGATTCAACCGTGGACGATTGATTGCGAAGGGTTTTTCTAGATTTCGATCAGTGGGCGCGTGGAGCGGATTCTGGCGCGATCGAGGAAGATCCTCATGCGCAGCGCTTCGGCGCGCTCGACAGCCACAAGGCGCATCTGACGGCGAATATGGTCGATGTCGTTCAGCCGGTCCAGTTGCGCCTCATCGTAGGCGGCGTCGCGCTCCAGGCGGGCAATTCGCTCCTCGAGAGTTTGACGGAACCGCGGACTGATTTCGAAGCCTTCCTGAGCAGCGCATTGAATGGCCATCACCCTCACCCCAGAGCGGATATAGATTAGGAATGCCTGAGGCCGGAATTTCAATCGCGGCGGCCTCAAGTTTTTCCTTACGCAGCCGATACTATCGAAGAGCCATTGTCTACGCCAGATTACGGGATCGCGCAACTTAGGTAACCTGCTGTACGAGAATAGGACAGTTCGCAGTTCTCAGCGCCCAATTGCTCATCCGTCACCGAGTCCGCTTCTCTGCGCACTCACGAAACGGTGAACTGTGAACCACGAACTGTGAACCGCTTCTACCGGTCCGCGACAATTCCCAACTCAATCTGCGTCCCACTATCGATGCGGATATTTTGCCGGGAGCCCAGCAGCACGCCGGAAGAAGTGCTGTTTCCTGCCAGTGTCACGCCGGAAATCCCCGTAGGACGAGGCACGGCGCGGGCCGCGGCAACTCCGTGCGCGCCGGTAGCCGTCGTCAGGCCGCCGGGTTGTGCCGTGTTGCCTGCCGTCGGGATGGCTCCGGCGTCCGCCCTGCTCGCTGAAACCGCCGCATCGGAGACTCGGTCCACCTGGCTGGTTGCGTAACCGGGTGAGGCGCTGCCGTAGCCAGGGCCTCCCAACCTTCCACTGTTGATCGCACCCCCGGGAGGCACCGGCATTCCCATTCCGCCTTCGTCGCTCGTTTGCGGGACGGTCATGGCGTTGGCGCTCAGGTTCACTGAGCGGATCAGCGTGTGAATGGCGATACTTTGCCCGTTCTTCAACTCCACGTGGTCGAACGCAATCCCGATTCGTGCGGGTCCATGCTGCTCGTTGTAGGCCTGCACTTCAGTTACGCGGCCCACAAGGCGCGCGCCCCTCGGGATCACTGTGCCATCGGACGTCTGCGCCTTGTCCGTCGTCTTGATCACCACGCGATCGCCTACTTTTGCAGTCTTTGAATCCAGCTTGCCATCGAGCTCACATGTTACCCAGCTCATCTCATAGGCGTGCGCGAAGGCCTGGTCGCCGAACCCTCCCGCGGTAGACGCGTAGGTCACTTTGGTGCCGTCACCCGCCGGCGCGGTTTCATCGGTCTGTTGCGCCGCGAGCGGAACAGTCGCCAGCGCCATGAAAACCGCCGCAACCGCAATGGCAAGTTTCATCTCGAGCTCCTTCTGAAAGCGCACGCGCATCGGCGCCGCAAAATCCGTTGGCTCCGCGATCCGATGCGAGGGTCGCTCAATTCTCCGGCGTCGGCGCGTAGTAGCCCTTGCGCACCTGCACTTTTAGATTGTCTCCGTTATTGCCTTTGCATTCCAGCCCAATGTGCCGGAACGTCCCATCCTGTTTGGAATTGCTGGGCGTGTAACTGGCCACGTACTGGGTGCGCAGTTCGGCCTCTATCTCCTCAAACGCGGCTTGCAGCTTGGCGCCATTGTTCCCCACGTCGATCAACCTTCCGCCGGTCTCGTCGGAAATCTGCTTTGCCGGGGAGTAGCCGAAATACCCCTCGCCCTGGCTCCAGTACATCTCGCGATCGGCAATCAGGATCACATATACGATGACGTTGTTTTTCTCCGCCGCTGCGATGGCGTCGCGGATCTTGTGATCGCTGCCTTCGTCTTCGCCGTCCGTCAGGATAATCAGTGCCTTGCGTCCAGTCTCCTGGTTAAGTTTTTTGCCGGCGGATTCCCAAATGGCGTCGTACAGCACTGTGCCCTTGGGATTGCTGACCGGGAACGGCCCACCGCCCAAGCCGGGAGGACCTAATGAGCCGCCGCCGACGTTGATCTGCGCTTTGTCCATGGCCCGCGACAGCAGGTGGGGACTGTTGGTGAAGTCCTGCAGCAGGTCCACATTCACGTCAAACGACGCCAGAAATGCTTCATCTTTCTGGCGCAGCACTTGTCTGAAGAACTCGCTGGCCGCTTGCTGCTCCAGTGGGAGCAGGCGTTGCTGGCTGCCCGAAGTGTCCAGCAGAATTCCCAACGTCAGAGGCTCGGCGGTTTCAGCCGTAAAGCTCTTGAATGTCTGCGGCACCTTGTCCTCGGTCACCGTGCACTCATTCGTCGTCAGATGCGGAACGATGCCTCCGCTCTTATCCCGTACCGTGAAGAACAGGTCGACCAGGTTCACCTGCACCTTCAGGTTCTCTGCCGGCGTCTCATCGGGTGGGGGAGCGGGCGCAGTGCTCACCGGCGGCGCATCGGGCGACGGCGCAAGTTGGGCCCGTCCCATTGCCGGCAACACCGGCAAGCTAACCAGCAACGCGGCAATTCCGACCCCTCGGGGAAATCCCAATCGCATGATGCTCCGTTAGACGAGAACTCAACCCCTAAGAGAGCATATCGCGCCTTTTCATATGCATGCTCGCAGCCCTCTTCGCCGCATGCGGGCAACCTGCGAGCCTCTGGTGCGTCTGATACTCTGTCAGGTGCGGCCTTAAGCGCGTGCGCCAAGGGTTTCAGCCACGCGCATCCAACATTTTGGGGGAACAATTCGCTTTGAAGGGTTTGAAAGCCATTGCGCCTGTGGGACTTCTGAGTATCGGACTTTTGCTGGCTTCAGCGGTCTTCGCCCAACAGCAACCGGCTCCGGTTCCCGACGCGCCCACGCCGCAAGCCCCGCCGCCACTCCCGGGCGTCGGCGCCGGAATCACGCCCGGAATCGGCGCAGGAGAAGCTCCCACAACCCCAGATTCAGGCTCGGGCCCCGGCGCGCAAGCCGCGCCTGAGCAGCCGCCTGCGCCGGCGAGCCAGCAACCGGCCGCCGAGCCGCAGCCTCAACCACAGACCACGCCGCCCGAGCAGGGCACCGGCGCAGTGGCGAATTTCGTTGTGAACGTCAATTTCGTTCAGGTTCCTGTCACCGTAAAAGACTCCAAAGGCAATCTGGTGTCGGGGCTCACCTGGCGCGACTTCACCGTCTTCGAGAACACCACCCGCGAGCCGTTGCGGGTGTTCAGCGTGGATCCAGAGCCGCTTTCCATCGCCTTCGTCATCGATCAGACTCTGCCCTCGAACGTGATGGACCAAGTGAACCGCTCGATGGGCTCCATCCAGGGCGCGTTGACGCCGTATGACGAAGCTGCGGTCTTCACTTACACCAACGGCGCCAAGGAGTGGACGGGCTTTACCGGCGGGCAAAGCTCCCGGCTCCCTGCCGTGCTTTCGCTGGCGCAGGCCACTGGCAGTGACCCCTCAGTGCCGGTCACCGGCGGTAATCCTTTTGCCGCCTGCCCGATTTCAATCAACGGGAACTGCCCCGACCCCAACCTGCAGCCCGGCAAATCGACCCAATCCATTGGGCAGTTAGACATGCCCAAGGAGATTCACACGCTCAACGACGCGATCCTGGCTGCTGCCAAAGAGCTCTCCACGCGTCCCAAGGAGCGCCGGCGCATTATCTTCGTCATCTCCGATGGCAAGGAATACGGCAGCAAAGCCACCTGGAAGGAAGTGGTGCGTTACCTCCAAACCAACCACGTCGCCGTCTACGCCACTCTAGTGGGCGATTCGGCTCACTGGGGTGTGGAGTGGGTTGATCGCATTCATGTCCCCTTCACGGGCGTTTATGACAACATCCTCTACAAGTACACAGTGGCCACAGGCGGCGATTATTACGCAGAGGGCAACATCAACGGCATCGAGCGCAGCTACGCCAAAATCGCCGATCAGGCCCGCGACCAATACACGCTGGGATACCTGAGCCACGAGTCGATCTACGACGACAAGCTCCGGAAGATTGAAGTGCGTGTTGATCGGCCGAACGTCACGGTGATCGCCCCGGCAGGCTATTATCCTTCCGGGCAGGATTACAAGCGATAGCGCAGCAAGGTTTCTCCGCACGAAAACACAAAAGCCTGTGCCGCGGCACAGGCTTTTCTCTTGTCTCGAAATCTTTTTGCGGCACACCGCCCGCCCGAGTCCGAAATCGCCGTTGCCCAGGCAGCGGCACCTCGGTTCGTTTACTTTGGCTCAACCGGCGCGTTCGATGCCGGAGGCGGGGGCGGCGTGTTTTGCTGCTGAGCCGGCTGCGTCGCCGGCGGATCGGGTGTCCCTTTAATCCCTTCGCGGAAACCCTTTAATCCCTCGCCCAGACCCTTACCCAGTTCCGGCAACCTTTTGGCCCCGAACAGCACAAACACAAGGATGGCCAGCACGATAATGTGCCAAGGCTGAAGTAGATCGCCCATCGATGTTCCTCCGCGCGCACCAACCTGAGCTGCGCGCTTCTTCACGCGTCTATTGTCGCACAAACGCGCCGCGCAATGCTCGTTGCCGGCGGTTGTGGCAGACTGGAATAGTTGTGGAGGTCTCCCCTATGAAGGCTCTCAAGCTCTTTGCCCTTGCCGGTTTACTTGCGCTTGCCTGCGCTACGGCCAACTCCGCCAGCCGTGATATCTATCCCGATCCCTCGCAGGCCAAACTTGACCTGGCCGCCGCCCTCAAAACGGCCGCAGCTACGCACCGGCGCGTTCTTCTGGATTTTGGCGGCAACTGGTGCGGTGACTGCCAGGTACTCGATCTCTATATGCACGACAGTAGGAACAAGCCCCTTATCGACGCGAATTTCGTGGTCGTCCATATCAACATCGGCCACTTCGATGCCAACCAGGACCTTGCCGACAAGTACGACGTTCCGCTTCACAAAGGCGTGCCCGCGCTTGCCGTTCTGAGCGACCACGGAGCTCTGCTCTACAGCCAGAAGAAGGGCGAGTTTGAAGCGATGCGCAGTATGGAATCCTCGTCGTTGACCGATTTTCTGGTGAAGTGGCGGCCGGAGCGTCCCGGCTGTTCGGCTGTCGTGGTCAATTGCTAGTGATCGCAGCGCCGCACATCGACCCGCGCTTAAGGAGTCTCGATGCAATCGCTCGATGACCGCAGCGGTCCCGATCTAGGCCGCAGTATCACGACCCTTTCAAGCCGCGAGGTCTACCGCAACCGCTGGATGCGCGTGCGTGAGGACGAGATCCTGCGCTCCAACGGCCAAAAAGGCATTTACGGCGTCGTCGAGAAAGAAGATGGAGCCATCATTCTGCCCATCGAAGACGGGCGCGTTTGGCTCGTAGAGCAGTTTCGCTACACCATCGGGGAGCGAACGCTCGAGCTGCCCCAGGGCACATGGGAGAGGGCGATCGAGAATCCCGAAGAGCTTGCGCGCGGCGAGTTGCAGGAAGAGCTCGGCCTCGAAGCGGCAACGATGGTTCAACTGGGCACCATGTGGATCGCCTACGGCTTCGCGCGGCAACGCGAACACATCTTCCTGGCCACCGGCCTCACCCCGACAGAGAAAGAACCCGACGCCGAGGAGCACGACCTGGTGGTCCACTCCGTTCCCATCGCGGAACTCGAGGGCATGATTCTCGATGGAACCATCCGCGACGAATGCACGCTGGCGGCCTGGGGACTGTATCTGGTGTGGAAAGCAAGGCAGATCTAAGCCGGCCGTCGAACAATCATGCGCGCTCCGGCGCGTGACTCGCATCACAAGCCAAAGCCAGCAATTTCTGAATAATCAAGGCTGAACGAGGAGCGTGGAGCGATCCGCGCCCCCGCGCGCCGGTGTCCCATGGGCTCTGCACCGCGTGCAGCGCACATTGTCTCAGGCCTCCCGCGCGCGAAAAGAATCGAACCAGGGAACGAGACGAGCAACGAGACCACCCATGTTCAGGATCGTGGAAGCCCGTACCGCCGGCCTCAATATCAGGCAATTTACCGTCGAGGCGCCGCGCATCGCGCGCAAGCAGCGGCCAGGCCAATTCGTGATCTTGCGGCTTCACGATCATGGCGAGCGCATTCCGCTCACCATCAAGAGCGCCGATCCGGCGGCGGGAACCATCACCATCGCAGTCCAGGCCGTGGGCAAAACCACGTCGCTGCTGAATTCGCTTGAGGCAGGCGACTCGATTCTCGATGTCGTCGGCCCGCTCGGCCGCCCGTCCGAGATCAGGAACTACGGAACCGCCGTGATCGTGGCCGGAAGCGTGGGAACGGCCATGGCGCTGCCCACGGCAATGGCGCTGAAGGATGCCGGCAATCACGTCATCTTCATTGAAGGCGCGCGCAGCAAAGAGATGGTGGTCTTTGAAGACGAGGTGCGCGCCGCGAGCCACGAAACCTGCATCATGACCGACGATGGCAGCTACGGCGAACAGGGCCTGGTCACGAAAAAGCTCAACGAACTGATCGCCGCCGGCCGCAAGCTCGATTTTGTTCTCGCCGTCGGCCCCGTGCCCATGATGCGTGCCGTCGCAGAGATGACCAGGCCGCTGGGCATCAAGACCATGGTCAGCCTCAACTCCATCATGGTCGACGGCACCGGCATGTGCGGCGGATGCCGCGTGCTGCTCGGCAACCAGAGCAAGTTTGCCTGCGTCGACGGTCCGGAGTTCGACGCCTCGCATGGTGAACTTCGAAGTCCTGATGCAGCGCAACGCCATGTATCGCGGCCAGGAGTGCCAGTCGCTGAAAGCAGTTTGAACTGCACAAGCAGGAGGAGCTGGCCCGAGTGCGCGCCGCGCTCGCCACAAAGGAGAAAGAAGCAGCGCAACTGCGCGCCAGGCTCGATGCACAAGGGGAGAATCATCATGCCTGATTCCAACCCCATTCCCCTTAAAGAGCGCATGAAGATTCCGCGCGTGCATATGCCGGAGCTCGACGCCGAGATCCGCGCGCATAACTTTGAAGAAGTAAACCTGGGCCTCGCTGCCGCCGGAGCCGTCACTGAGGCCACGCGCTGCATCGCCTGCGCCAAACCCGGCTGCCAATTGGATTGCCCGGTCGGCGTCAAGATCAAGGAGATCGTTGCGCTCATCTATGCCGGCGATTTTCTCGGCTGCGGCCAGAAAAATGCGCGAAGACAATGCGCTGCCCGCCATCACCGGCCGCGTTTGCCCGCAGGAAAGCCAGTGCGAAGGCGGTTGCGTGCTGGGCAAGAAAGGCGAGCCCGTCGCCATCGGCAACCTGGAGCGGTTCATCGCCGACTTCGAGCGCCAAAGCGGCCAACTCGGATTGCCCGCCATCGCGCCGCCTACCGGCAAGAGCGTGGCCATCGTGGGCAGCGGCCCGGCCGGTCTGTCGGCCGCGGGCGATCTGATTCAGAAAGGCCATCGCGTCCGCGTCTTTGAAGCGCTGCACGAGCTCGGCGGCGTCCTGGTCTACGGCATTCCCGAGTTCCGCCTGCCCAAGGCGATCGTCAAAGAGGAAGTCGACAACCTGCGCCGCATGGGCGTGGAATTTGAAACCAACGTGGTCGTCGGCAAGAGCGTCACGCTCGATGAGCTGATGCGCGTCGAAGGCTACGACGCAGTCTTCGTCGCCACCGGCGCGGGCCTGCCGGTGTTTCTCGGCGTGCCCGGCGAGCACCTGAACGGCGTCTACTCCGCCAACGAGTTTCTTACGCGCACCAACCTGATGCGCGCCTATAAGTTTCCCGAATTCGACCAGCCCATCTACGACTGCCGCGATCGCGACGTGATCGTCGTCGGCGGCGGCAACACCGCCATGGACGCGGTGCGCACCGCGCGCCGGCTGGGCGCGAAAACGGCCACGCTCGTCTATCGCCGCTCGGAAGCCGAAATGCCCGCGCGCGCTGAAGAAGTGAAGCACGCGCGCCAAGAAGGCATCGAGTTCCGCATGCTCACCAACCCCGTCGAGTTTCTCGGCGACGAAAAAGGCTGGCTCACCGGCGCGCGCTGCGTGCGCATGGAGCTGGGCGAGCCCGACGCAGACGGACGCCGTCGTCCAGTTGCAATTGCCGGCTCGGAATTCGTCTTGCCCGCCAACGTTGCCATCATCGGCGTGGGCACGACCGCTAATCCGCTCATCCAGAGCACCACGCCCGACCTCGCCACCAACAAGCGCAACTACATCGTCGCCGATCCCGAAACCATGCGCACCAGCAAGCGCGGCGTCTTTGCCGGCGGCGACATCGTCACCGGCGGAGCCACGGTAATCCTGGCCATGGGCGCGGGCCGCAAAGCCGCGAAAGCAATTGACGAATACCTCAGAACTGCGACCCGAGAGCGAGGGGCATAGGTATTTCGGGGCCGTTGCCCTGCAGTTCCAATTCTCAAAAAAATGGGCGGCAAAGCTCTCGCTCTGCCGCCGCCCTGTCCCTGGGTTGTCTTGAAGGTATTTCAGTCTTGCGAAAACTCTTTACTGCAACAGCTTGGTCACTTCCTGCTGCACCTGGTTAGCCTGCGCTAATGCCGCGATGCCGGTCTGGCTCAGAATCTCGTACTTCGACATGTTCGAAGTGGCCGAAGCATAGTCGGTTGCCTGGATCGCATTCTGCGCCGAAACCACGTTCTCCTGCTGCGTGCTCATCATCTGGCTGATCGAGTTGAGCGTATTGATCTGTGCGCCGATGTAGCCGTCCATCGAGGCCACGTCGCTGATGGCCAGGTTAAGCAGGTCCAGCGCCGATTGTGCATTTGGCTGGCTGGTGAGGTTGGTATTGCTTAGGTCTACCCCCGCGCTGTCGGAGTAGCTCATGGTCGCGATGCCGCCCTGGCCGTTCGGGTCGGCGGTCAAAAGAGAGCTCGCCGCCTGCCCTGTTGCCAGATCCTCCAGGGTGTTTGCGCCCGCGGGGTTGGTCACGCCGATCGAGTAAAACCCGGCTGAAGCAGCCCACGTGGTCGCGGTATTGGCGTCGGTGGTATCGATCACGTTCGTTGGAACCACCGCGGTCTTGGAGCTCTCCGAGGTAAACGAGATGCTGGCGTCTACGGCCGCAGCGCCGCCGGTGTATGTCGCCGTAATTCCGTATCCCAAGCCGCTGATGTAATTTGCCAGAGCGGACATCGTCGTGGGAACACCGCCTACGCCCAGCACGAGAGTATGCGTCACGCCCGAGGAATCAGTGACCGCGAGACTGCCGGAGAGGACATCCATGTCCGCTCCTGCGCCCACAAGGGGCAGCGCCAGTGTGCCCAGCGAGCCCGGCGTTGAGCCGCTGCCCACCCCCGCTCCTGAACCGGAGAGCAGTATGCCCGTATCGGTACCCACGCCAGCCCCGACCGCCTGCTTGCCGGCCTGCGATGCTGTCGAGAAGGTCGCGGTCAGACCAAGGTTGGCGTTGTTGATCGCGCTGATCATTCCCGCTACTGTGTCTGGATATCCGCTCACGCCGCCGACATTGATCTGTGCCGTCTGCGTCGTGATCGCGCCACCCGCTCCCGTGGCGTTGTAGTAGACATTCAACGTCGTCGCGGCGTTCCCGAGGGCATCGCCCAGCGTGGCATCTACCCCGCCGTTTGACAGGTCAATGAATACATTGCTCTGCCCGTTGCTATAGGACATCGTGCCGTTTGTGTCGCCCAGTGCGGAAGACGACAACGCGTGAATGTTCAGGTCGTCTACCGATGAGCCCGCCGTTGAAGAGTCGCCCGTGAAAATGGCAATGATCGAGCCATTGAACACCTGTTCCTGGTTGTAGGTCGTCGTCGAACCAATGTTCGTGATCTCGGCCAGGATGGATTGGTATTCCTGGTTGGCCGCCCCGTCCTGCGTCGAATTCAGCGTGCCGTTCGAGGCTTCCGTCGCCAGCGTGATCGCGCGGTCCAGCAGGCTTGTTACCTGCGACAGCGCGCCGTCGGCCACTTGCAGCAACCCCACACCTTCCGTGGCGTTGGTGGTCGACTGCGTGAGCGCGACCGAATTCGCCTCGAGTCCATTTACCAGCGAGAGACCGGCGGCGTCGTCCGCCCCGGAATTGATGCGCGACCCCGACGACAACTGCTGCAGTACCGTCTGCAGGCTGGCATTCGTGTTGTTGAGATTGTTCTCAGCGTAGATTGCCGACAGATTGTTCAAAACACCGAGGGCCATGGGATCAACTCCTTTTCGGATGCCCTGCCGCCCTCAAATCCGTTGGCGCTTCTTTCGTACCGCCTAAGCCGCCGTCGCTTCCGGATGGGCCTGTTCGCATCCACCCCCTTCATCGGAACGGGCCGGAATAACTTTAGTCATAACCTATTAATTTTTTTGCGGCCACGTCTGTTTCGCCGCGATTCAAGGTGTCGAGCAGCTAGACAAACACTGTCGCAACTCGCACCAGCGTCTGTCCTGAAATTGTTCAGGCGCTTGTCCCGCTTTGAGGCAATGTGTCCGCGGCTTCGCTCGCCGAATCGTCCACCTCGATCCAGGAAAAAGCCCTCCGGCAACTGCCGGAGGGCCTGAGCCAATCGCTTGGAAGCGCGCTTATGCCGCTTCCTTGCGCGAGGGCTTGTGCCCCCACATTCCGTAGTAGGCCACGTAGAGATACCCCACGATCGGAATGATGAATGCGTACTGGATGCTCGTCTTGTCGGCCAGCATGCCGAACAGCGGCGGAATCACGGCGCCGCCGACATTGCCAATGGTCAGTACGCCCGAGCCTTTGCTTGTCAGCGGCCCCAGCTCCGCCACGCCCAGCGCAAAGATCGTCGGATACATAATTGAATTCGCCAGCCCGGTCAGCACAAGGCAGGCGATGGCGACCAGTTCCATGCGTGCTCATCGCGGCGAACAGAAGCAAGACTCCGCAGAGCCCAAGAATGATGAGCATCTTGTCCGCCTTGATCCACACCATGATGGCGCTCCCCAGCAGGCGGCCAATCATCATGCCCAGATAAAAGAGGCTCACCATCAGGCTGGCGGTCTCAACTTTTGTCATGCCCTGCGCCAGGCAAAACTGAATCGTGATTGAAGCCAGCGCAATCTCCAGGCCGACATAGAAAAAGATGCCCACCATGCCAAGCACCGTGTGTGAATGGCTCCAGATGTTGCGTTCAACTGCCGGGCGGCCGTCCGCAGCGGGACTGGAATCGCTTGTCATGGTGACGGGCGGCAGATGCAGCATCATTACGGTGACGCCCAGCAATAGCAGCGCAATGGCAATTGCAATGTAGGGACCGTGAAGCATGTGCGCGGTAGCTGCGGAAGTGAGCATCTTGCTCGGGATCGCTGAGAATGAAGACGCCCGCAACCCACGGAGCGGCGAGCGAGCCAATGGAGTTGACCGCTTGCGCCAGCGTCAGCCGCGCCGGTGCGCTGTGTTCGGGGCCGAGGATCGAAACGTAGGGATTGGCCGAGGTCTGCAGTCCGCACACGCCCGAAGCCAGGACGAAGATGGCGAAGAGCGTCATGGGAAAGCTGACCAGGTTGGCTGCGGGCAAAAACAACGCGGCTCCGCCAGCCATCACAAACAGCGAAATCACCATGGTGCGCTTGTAGCCCACAGCCTCAATCACTTTGGCTGCTGGAACTGAGAAGACAAGATAGGCAAAAAACCACGCTGCCGTAGCCAGCATCGCCGGCCCATGCGCTCAACTGAAAGATGTCTTCAAGTTTCTTTACCAGCACATTGTTCAGGCTGGTCAGGAATCCGAAGATTCCAAAAAGAATAGCGACCGTGATGAACGGTCCGGTGTAGCTGGGCGCGGCGGTTTGAGCAGCGGGATTCGAGCGTGTAGACATAAACAGATTTCCTCCGGCAGGCGCAAAGAAAACGGCTTGATTGGTGTCGGAAACACTCTATCCAGTGCAGCCGCTCACGTCCAGCGGAAAATGAAAAGGTTTTCATCGCCTTCCCCGGTCGAATCGCTCGTCCGAAGGGCTGCCTGATGCAAGGCCACGCAGTGCCTTTACACTGGAATTGCATGATTCCCACCCTCACCTGGACCCCCGAGGGCGTCCGCTTCATCGATCAGACCAAGCTCCCGCTTGAAGAGAGCTACGTGCTTGCGACGACCTACGAACAGGTTGCTGACGTCATCGTCACCATGGTTGTACGCGGAGCTCCGGCCATCGGCGTTTCGGCGGCTTATGGCGTCGCCCTCGGCACGAAGCAGACCAAAGCTAAGACTCCGGAGGAGTTTGCGCCGGAGTTCGAGAAGATCTGCGCGCGGCTTGCCGGCACGCGCCCCACGGCAGTGAATCTGTTCTGGGCCATCGATCGCATGAAGGCGCTGTTCGCGAAGCTGTTGGCCGTCAACGCAAGCCTCGCCCAAATCCAGGAAAGAATTCTGGCCGAAGCGAACGCCATGTACGACGAAGACATCGCCGCCTGCAAGGCGATGGGCGCATTTGGCGCCGAGTTCATGCCCGACGAAGGCGGCGTTTTGACGCACTGCAACGCCGGTGCACTGGCCACTTGCGGGTACGGAACCGCTCTCGGCGTGATTCGCGCGGCAGTCGAGCGCGGCAAGCGCATCCATGTTTATGCCGATGAGACGCGGCCGTTCCTGCAGGGCGCGCGGCTTACAGCGTGGGAGCTGATGGCCGACGGCATTCCGACTACGGTCATCTGCGACAACATGGCTGCCAGCCTCATGCGGCAGGGAAAGATTCAAGCCGTCGTCGTAGGCGCGGACCGCATCGCCGCCAACGGCGACACCGCGAACAAAATCGGCACCTACAACGTCGCCATCCTGGCGCGCGAGCACGGCATTCCGTTTTATGTTGCCGCGCCGTGGTCCACCATCGATCTCGCCACCGCAACCGGCGACGCGATTCCCATCGAGGAGCGCCCAGCAAGGGAAGTTACGCACCACGCCGGAACGCAGCTCACGCCCAACGGCGTCGGCATCTGCAATCCCGCCTTCGACGTCACCCCGGCCAAATACATCGCCGCCATCATCACCGAGCGCGGGGCTCTGCGGGCACCGTACGCCGAATCGCTCAAAGAGATGGAGCTGGTGAGCTGACCTTGGTTCATACTGCCTTTAAATTGAATAAGTTAATCCATGCTGTAGTCGCCTTTGTTGACGGAATCTGCTAATTTAGCTAAGCTAACTTAGCAGGTTACAAGCGATGCCCTCCGCCACCATCTTCGAAGCCAAAACCAATCTCTCTAAGCTCATTCAGCGCGCATTCAAGGGTGAGGACGTCCAGATCACGAGCGGACGCGAACGCAAGCCCTTGGTGCGTCTGGTTCCTGTCGAGCCGGTTCGCGGTAGCCGTCGCCTCGGCTTTCTCAAAGGGAAGATCGAAGTGGGTCCGGAGTTCTTCGAGCCTCTGCCGGAAGATGAGCTTCGTCTTTGGAATGGTGAGGACGAGTGAGAGTTCTGCTCGATACCCACGCACTGTTATGGGCAGCGGCGTATGACGAGTTGCTCTCATCCCGTGCCCGTCATCTGATTCAACCGCAAAGGAACGAAGTCTTCATCTCGGCCGCTTCTGCCTGGGAAATCGCAACGAAGTATCGCTTGGGCAAACTCCCTCAGGCGCAGGCGCTTGTCGACGATTTCGTTCCTGTCATTCAGTCGGCAGGGTATTTGCCGCTGCCTATCAGTCTCGAGCATGCTCTTCGGGCCGGCCGTCTTACGCCCGATCACAAAGACCCGTTCGACCGAATGCTCGCCGCGCAAGCCATCCACGAAGACCTGGCATTGATCAGCAATGATGAGCGGCTCGATATCTTTGGCGTCCGCCGAGAGTGGTGAGCGCCTGCGGTTTCAATCAGGCGCCAGGACTCTTGTCTTCAAATGAGTGTTGGCCCGGCAGCATGCTCTGATGGAGAATTCGAACAACGAAAATGCCACCCTCTACTTGCCGGTAAAACACCACGTGTCGCCCCTGTTCGAAACGAAACAGACCGGGCCGGATCCAATCGCACGGCCTGCCAATCTTCGGATTCCGTGCAAGCATCCGGGTGCATCGCCGTAAGTCTTCGAGATAGCGCGCTGTTTGCGACTCGCCCCAGCTATGCAAGGTATACGTACCGATGCTCAAAAGGTCCGCTTTCGCTCGACCCGAAAACCTTGCATTGGGCATCGTTAGCGGGATTTCTTGGGCAACTTGAGCTTTTTGCGGACTTGCGCAAAGACATCGCCTTCAACCGCGCCGCTTGCGTCTCCCTCGTCTATGGCTGCGCGCAACGCCGCCAATTTCGTCTCGTAGAGACGCTCGTCACGCTCGAGAGTGCGCAGGGCTGCGCGAACCACCTCGCTGGCGTTCTCAAAACGCCCGCTCTCGATTCGAGCAGCCACATAACTGTCGAGTTCCTTCGTCAAATTCACATTGCGAGTTGGCATGGCGTTTACGTCCGCCCCGATACAACCGGGACGAATAGTTATCGTAGCATAGTTGGCAAACTTTGCCAATTCCCTCGAATGAGGCCCACACCGCACCAAACCGCTTTATGCCAGCGTCCGCACATCGCTCGACGTCCCGCCCGCCGCCGGAATGTAGCAACCCTGCGTGTAGTCCATCACCATGCGGTCGGCATTGAAGCGCCATCCCAGCGTCCGGATCGTCCGCTTCATGCGCTGGATCCAGCCCCGCGGCAACCCATCGCGATCTCGGCTGTAGTAGAGCGGAATCACCTCGTCAATGAGCACGCGGTAAAGCGCCTCGCCATCGCGGCTGTCATGCACATCCATATTGGAGTGCGTTCTGCCGTTTCCGATCGCGAATCCATTCAGCCCGTCGTAAGCCTCGGCCCACCATCCATCCAAAACGGACAGATTCAAGCCGCCGTTCAGCACCACCTTCATCCCGCTCGTGCCTGAGGCTTCCAGCGGCCGGCGCGGATTGTTCAGCCACACGTCGACTCCCTGTACGAGATGCCGGCCCACGTTGATGTCGTAGTCCTCGATAAAGACAAATTTTTCGCCGAAGTCCGCATGGCGCATCATCTGCGCAATCTGCTGCAGCACTCTCTTGCCCGGCTCATCGTGCGGGTGCGCCTTCCCGGCAAACACAAACTGCACCGGCCGTTTGGCGTCATTCACCATCGCGGCCAGCCGCTCCAGGTCCTTCAGCAGCAGGTTCGCGCGCTTGTAGGTCGCAAAGCGGCGAGCGAACCCGATCGTCAACGCGTCGGGTGAGAGCACTTTGTCCAGCCGCTTCAAAGCCTCGACTGCTTCGCTGCGTCGCTCGGATTGCTCGCGCGCACGACGCCGCAAAAAGTTAAAGAGCTGTCCCTTCAGGCTCAGGTGCGTCTCCCACAACTCGCCGTCGTCCACTGTTTCAATGGCCGACCAGGTGTGCGCGGCTCCGCTCTGTCGCTGCCAGCCCACGCCGAGATGGCGATCGTAAAGCCGGCGCATCTGTGGCGCCAGCCACGACGGCACGTGCACTCCGTTGGTCACATGGCCGATCGGCACCGCGTCCTCCGGTCCGTCGGGATACAGGCCTCGCCACATGGCTCGCGAAACTTCTCCATGGAGCGAGCTCACGGCATTCACGCGCCGCGCCAGCTTCAGCCCCAGCACCGTCATGCAGAATGTTTCCTGATAGTCGGTTGGATGTTCGCGTCCGAATCCCATCAGGTTTTCGTGCGAGATTCCCAGCGCATCGCGCAGCGGCCCCAGGTGCTCTTCAATCAGGTCGGGACTGAAGCGGTCGTGCCCGGCCGGCACCGGTGTATGCGTGGTAAAGATCACTTCGCGCGGAATCTGGCGGGCGGCTGAATAGAAGTCCAGGCCCTCTTCTTCCATGCGGCTGCGAATGGCTTCGAACACCGCGAAACCGCTGTGGCCTTCATTCAAATGCAAAACGCCTGGCGTGATGCCCATCGCTTTTAAAGCGCGATAGCCGCCCACTCCCAGCAGCAACTCTTGGCGAATACGCGTGCGCGCATCACCGCCGTAAAGACGCGAGGTGGTTTCAAGATCTTCGGGCGCGTTGCCGGCCACGTTCGAGTCCAGCAGCAGCAGATCGCAGCGGCCCACCTTCACGCGCCACACCTTGGCGCGGATCGAACTGCCGCGCGTGGCGATCTCCACCACCACCGGCTCGCCATTCACGCCAATGGCCTGCTGCATCGGCAGTTGATTCACATCGGTTTCCAGATACTCTTCGCGCTGCCATCCGTCTTTGTCCAGCCGCTGCAGAAAGTAGCCCTGCCCGTAGAAAAGCCCCACTCCGATCAGCGGAATGTCAAGGTCGGAGGCGCTTTTGATATGGTCGCCGGCCAGCACGCCCAGGCCGCCGGAGTAAATCGGCAGCGATTCATGCAGACCAAACTCGGCCGAAAAATACGCCACCGGCCGCGTTCTCAGCACCCCCGCATGGCTGGCGCCCCACGTGTGGTCGTCGCGCAGGTACTCCTGCTGGCGCCGGTAGGTGTAATTGATGCGGCTGTGCAATACGTGCTCGGTGGCTCGCCGCTCAATCTCCGCCAGCGGGATCTCGTTCAAAAGCGCAATGGGATTCTGATTCAGTTGCCGCCAGCGAGTTGGATTCAAATCGCGAAACAGGCTTACGCACTCGTTGTCCCAACACCACCATACGTTGCGTGCCAATTCCCAAAGCTTTTCCTGCGCCGGGGCAATAAACCGGTCGAGGGTCCGCGCTTCGCTCACCACGGGCGCAACTTGTGCTGCGGCTTCCGCCAGCATGCGAATTTCATTGTCGTGAAAGACTCGCGGCTCTTTGGTTTGCACCACGAGCACGCCTTGCAGCACGCCGCGGTCGATCAGCGGCACGCCGAGAAAGGAGTGGTACTCCTCCTCGCCCGACTCCTTGAAGAATTTGTAGCGCGGATGCTCGCGCGCGTCTGGCACTGCCACCGGAACCAACTGCTCGGCGACCAGGCCGGAGAGGCCTTCGCTCAATGGCATGCGCAATGTCCCGATTGATCGCGGATGCAGGCCCAGCGTCGCGGCCAGCACCAGGTTCGACCGATCAGGTTCGAGAAGATAAGCCGAGCACACGTCGGTCCGGAAGCGCGTGGCAATCAGCGCCACCACGTTCATCAGCGTGTCAGCCGGCTTGCCCTCCTGCTCCGCCGCCAGGTTGGTGATCTCATCCAGCGTCAAAACAAGGTTGGCGTCAGTAGGTTCGCTGATCGGGGTCATCGAATGGATACACCTCAAGCGTGAGATAGAAATCCGTACTCCGCGCGTGGCGCCCAACTTCAAAAGTGAAGGCTGTTGGACAAAGACACGTGGCGGAAGACCGAGGCAACTGACTATTTTGACTTAGGGAAAACCCCGTGAATCGGTGCTGCGGGATTGATTCGACAATATCACACGCGCCGAGGGGTTTCGCCGCTGCGCAGACGGCACGCCAGCGGCAATTCGGGAGCCGGCCGGCACACGAATCCCGGCCAGAACCGTGCGGCACAGAGCGGCGGCGCACCCTGGTCGGTCCGATTCCAACCTCAGCGGCGGAATGTGAAATAGAATCCGGTCGCGGCCACGCCCGCGCCCACAGGCATCATGACCAACCCAGCGTCCCTGGCTTCCCTGCAGCCGCCGGATTGCTCGTTTGAGCAGATATCGATTCCGCCCAGCGCATAGGCGGCTATACCCACAGCCAGAGTTGCCGTTCCAACAATGGCCAGCGCGACGCCCAGCCCATGGTGCGGAGGCTTGGTCTTCGCAGCTGGACGCTTCGAAGGACCACCGGCCGATGACGAGCTTTGCGAAGAAGAGCTTTGGCCGCCGTCTTGCGAGAGCGAGAAGAGCGAATTTGCAGCCGGATTCACCAGGCCGGCCTCTTCCAAACGTGGAACTGGAGCGGAGATGTCCGTATCCGCCCGAGTAACGGAGGCGGAGTTCACCAGCGGAGTGGCATTCGCAGCATCCTGCGCCGGACCGCCGATGTCGCGGGCGATTTGCGACTGCGCCACGGACTGGCTTGCGGCAAAGAGGGCGGCGCAAGCGAACCATGTCGCCACGATAGAAAGGCAAAGGCGCGTTTCTCCGCTGCTCGAATGGGCCCTGCAAAAGGGGAGATGCAGTTTCATCGGGTGGCCTCAGGCGTGGATTTCTTGGGGACTGTCAAGGAACTGCCACGAGTGTACTCCTGCCGCAAGAAGCATCTCACGGGTCGTTTGCCAAGCCTTCACATCGGCCCAACTTCCGGCAGCTTCTCACGCCTTTGCCAGCCGCGCCGCCAGTACGGCGAAAATCGGAAACGTCAGATACACCAGCCCAATCTCCGAATAGTAGGCCAGCGGCGTCATCTTCATCGGCCCGAAAGCGAACATCGGGTAATCGCAGACGAGATTGATGGCGAACCAAACCACTCCCACTAGCGCGGCCTCGCCTGCTGAGAAAGGCCGCTTGCGGAAATACCAGATCAAAAGCAATCCGGCGGTCACCAGAACCACCAGGTACATCAACGTGCTGAACAGCGGCGCGTTTAACTTCTTCAACGGGAATGCTGCGAATGAGACGACGAACGGAATAAGCCAGCTCAGGAATCCGAACAGAATCTCGCGCGCTACGGCGCGTGTTTGGGCGACCATAACCACCTCCGAGAGCTCTGGGATTTTTGTGGCATCCATCTTAATCTCCCCGCGGCCACAACGGTAGACCCGCCGTGCTACATTTGGATTCCACGGGGGTCTCCATGGAGCTCGACGCGCAGCTTGCGGCAGGCGGCGAAACCATCGAGTTGCAGCAGCAGGTGTTCCGGCTTCAGGCACTGCTTGAGGCCTCGCGCCAGGTCCACTCCACCATCCGCGAGGAGGAAGTGCTTGAGTCTGTCCTGCGCATCGTCGTTCGCGAGCTGGAGATGGCCGGCGCCGCCTTCCCCTCGGCCGCCCTCTCTTACGGCAGGATTCCGGAAGGGGTCGCAGCCGACGCCGCGAATTCCGAGCAACTGCTCACGTATCCTCTTGCCGACCGCGAAGGCCGAACAATGACCGACCTGGTCGTGGCTTCTCCTGACGGGCGCGGTCTCACGCTCTCTGAAGCCGACTTCCTTGAAGGCCTGGTCCTCCAGGCAGCGGTCGCGCTTGAAAACGCCCGCAACCACAAGCGCAACGTTGAGTTTGCGCGCTTGCAGCAGGATCTGGATGCGGCGCGACAGATTCAGCGCTCTCTGCTTCCCCAGAAGCTGCCCGAGATTCCCGGCTACTCCATCGCATTTCGCTCCGACACTTGCTACGAAGTGGGCGGCGACTATCTCGATATCGTCGAGCAGCCCGACGGCAGCCTGCTGATTGCCGTGGCCGACGTGGCAGGCAAGGGACTGGCCTCGGCGATCATGTCCACCAGCTTTCGCGCGGCGTTTCGGGGCATGGCCATCACCGGACCGCCGCTCGATGAACTGGCCACGCGCATGAATCAGCACCACTGGGCCGAAGGCGAGGAGGCGCGCCGGCGCTATGTCACGGCGATCTTTCTCCGGCTGCACCCCGCAACGGGCGAAATTGAGGTGGTGAATGCCGGCCATAATCCGGGGTTCCTGGTCACGCCGGGAGATGCGCCGATCACCTTCGATGCGGCCGGACCCCCCCTGGGCATGTTGCCCGGTATGCGCTACACGGCCGAGCAGCACGGTTTCCGGTTTGGCGCGCGGCTTCTTTTCTATACCGACGGCTTGACCGAGGTCTTCCGCGGAGATGAGGAATATGGTCCGGAAAGGCTTTTGAATGAATTTTCTACGTGTTCCACGCTCAAGGCCGATGGTATCCTCGATGCATTGTGGGTAGCCATCCGGGCTTTTGGCGAGGGCGGCCCGCAGTCTGACGACATGACCGCCCTGGCATTGTGCCGCGGAGAAATGCCGGTATGAGCAAGCCGAAATCCACCACCGTCGAGGTCCGTCTGCCCACCAAAATGGGCTACGAAAAGGTGGCCATGAGCACGGCGTCAGCAGTGGCTAAGCTGATGGGTTTCCCTGAGGATCGCGTTGAAGACCTCAAGACGGCTGTGGCCGAAGCTTGCATCAACGCCATCGAACACGGCAACCGGCTTAATGAAAAACTCTCGGTCGGCGTTGTTCTTCGCGCCGATACCGACACTCTGGAAGTCAAGGTGCTCGACGACGGCAAAGGAATCACGGCACAGCCCGTCAAACCCGACATCGACCGCAAGATGCACGGCGAAGAAGACGCCCGCGGTATGGGCATGTTCCTCATCCAGGCGCTGGTTGACGAAGCCGAATGGGTGGCCGGTGCGGATGGCAAAAGCAGCTATGTCAGGCTTGTCATCAAACTGAATAAAGAAGCGGAATAAGCTAAAGCAGTTCCCAATTGAAAGTGGAGGCGATCGACCCGTGGAGAGCCAGACCAAAACGCACGTTGACCAGCTCAAGTCCCCTACCGGCTATCCGGTAGCCGTCCTCCGTTATGAGGGCGACATCGCCAGCACTTCGAAAGACGCTGTCCTCGGCGCCTACGAGGCGCTGCCCAGGGACACGACCAAGCTCATCCTGCTGGACTTCACGAAAGTCGACTACATCAACTCCAGCGGAATCGCGCTGATTATCCAGTTGCTCATTCAAGCCGCGCATTCCGGCCAAACCGTTTGCATCTACGGACTCTCCGCTCACTTCACCAAGGTCTTCACCATGGTGGGCATCACCAAGTACGCGCGCCTGTTCGCCAACCAGGCCGACGCCATGGCCGCGCTCTAAGAAACGCTGAGAATTTGGTGGATTCAGAGCCCGCTACTGCGGCCCTCTGTCGCCCCTTGAGAACGGGTTCGGCAGATGGAAAGGCGATTCCGGCGCGGAGTCCCTCTTCTTCGAGCTCGCATCCTGGCGCAGAAGGGTCCGCTGCGAGTTAATGCACAGCCAGCCTGCATGCACCCGCTCAAAAACCTGGGTGAAGATGCCCTTTTCATCCACTTGGCCGGAGCCGACTTTGTGGTGCAGGTTGTAGGTGCCGTTGGCTACGGCGATATCGCCCAGCATACGCACGGTGATAACTTTCTGAGTCAGATAAAGTGTCTTGTCGTCACCGCTAATCACCAGCGCCACTTGCTGGTTGCGCGTGGTCACATCGCCGCTTGCCGAGACGTCGACATACAGAGGGGACAGGACCAGCTCCAGACTGTACTGGTCGCGCCGGTTCACGGCGTCGGACCAACTGTCTTCAATCTTCTGGAATTCGAGGATCTCGGGGCTGATGGTTTCAGTCACGCCGGGCTTGTCGGCAGGCGGAACAGACGCTGGAGCAGGGGTAGAGCTCTGGGCGGCTGCGATCGAGCACAATAAAAGAACTGCAGAAAAGGGCAAAAGAAAGCGATTCATGCGTAGCTCGAACTCCAACTTGGAAAACAATGTTCCAGTAAGAATGATAGCTCTTCGGACTCCGCCACCGGGGCCGGGGGCAGCGAAAAAGTCCAGCCTGCGGATGCCTCTCCCGAGGGACCTAGAGGAGGCCCTGCAAGCGCAACGGTTCATGAATCGTCACGTTGGAGTCTTCAATTGAGATCCAGCGGTCCTTGCGGAACTGGCCGAGCGTGCGGGTGACGGTCTCGCGTGTCGTGCAAGTCATTGAGGCCATCTCCTCGTGGGTCAGCAGCAGCGGAAACCGGAATTCTCCGGCCTCATTGTGCTCGCCGATCTGATGCGAGAGCTCCAGCAGCAGGCGCGCCAGGCGCGCAGCTACCGTTTCGGCCAGCGCGATGCGGCACGCGTCCTGCAACGCGAAGCGGTACTCCTGGCAAATGCATTGCACGGCGCGCAGTTGCGCTTCCTTGTGATTGCGCAGGAAACTCAGGAACCGCTCCCGCTCCACCGGCCGCAATTGGGCAGGCGTCAGCGACTCCGCAGAAACCTCGTAAACGCCGTGCGACAGCACAGCGTATAGACCCAGCATCGATCCCGGCCCGGCCACGCGGACAATCATGTGCCGGTCTTCCGGCCGCCCCGCCGTCAATTTGAGATAGCCGCTGCAAATCAGGTACAAACAGCGGGCGTCCTCGCCCTCGGTAAACAGCGATGCCTGCCCCGGCAGCGAAATTGTGCTCGTGGCCAGCTCCAGATCGGCCAATACCGCGCTTCCGAGCGAGCAAAACCACCCCGGACGCCGGTTCGCGCACGCCGCGCAACCCAGTGGCGAGGTGCGGCCCAGGTGCCTCGAACGTGTCGGCTCTTCAACTGAAATCTGCATGTCCGCCATCGTTTTCCTTCTTCCCATTCCGACGCGGCCCTTCGTCTCTTTCGCTTTTCGGCTTGCCTTCCGGCCCGCGCAAGCTGCGACTGAGAACGAAATGCCCTGTTGGCTTTCGTCAACATTGGCACTTGCTCAAAGTGTGCTTGAGGGTCGGGGTCTTTGGATGTGATGAGCCTCACGTTCGAGCGCAGATTTTCGGCGGTGTGACGGCCTATCCAAACCCCGCGAAGCCGCTAACCCACAAATGGTGCAAGAAATGGGCTTACCGGCCAAAATGTACCCCTCTATCTAATGTGATAGACATCACCGCCACCTATCCCGGAGAGACCGTAACCTTTCGTGCATATGGTGATGCTCCACACCGGCGGCGGTCCGCAACAGGTTCCAGCGGTGCTCGCGCTCACAGGGGAATCCACCACATTCAGCTTGAAGCGGCGGCTGAGGTAACGTCTTAGCAGTTTCACGAAGTTCTTTGAAGGCGGTAATTTGCATGCATACTGATCGGCCGGTAACGCGTTTATTCAATGGTGCGGCTCTCGGGAAACGGCCGGGACTGCGAGTGTTTTTATTGGTCCTGCTGGGTGCGGGCCTGCTGTCGGCAACGGCGCTGGCAGCTCCACCGCCGGGATCCAAGGCCCAGGCCGCGCCGGCTGCGCCAGCCAGCCACGCCGAGTTCGTCGGCGCTGACACCTGTGCCACCTGTCACGCGGACGTGGCCAAGAGTTTCGCCACAAATCCTCATTCGAAGATGGCGCTGATGCACGGGAACGCGAACGGCGTCACCTGCGAAAACTGCCACGGCGCCGGCAGCGAGCACGTTGCCGGCGGCGGTGACGTAACCAAGATCTTCGATCCCGCCAAGGCTTCCGCCAAAGACGTCGATACAAAGTGTCTGAGCTGCCACGCGGGCGCGCATCCCAACTTCGATCGCTCTCCGCACGCCAAGGCCAACGTCGGCTGCACCAGTTGCCACAGCATTCACGGCAGCAAAGAGGAAGCGCTGCTTAAAGCACCGCAGCCCACACTCTGCTTCCAATGCCACAGCGACCAGAAAGCTCAGTTCAATATGCCCTTCCACCATCCGGTGAACGAGGGCACCGTTAAGTGCAGTGACTGCCACGATGTTCACGGCACATTCCAGAACAGCAACGTGAAGGCCACTGCAGATCAGAGCATGATCTGCACCAAGTGCCACACCGATGTGCGCGGCCCCTTTGTCTACGAGCACGCCCCGGTCAAGGCTGAGGGTTGCTTGGCATGCCATTCGCCGCACGGTTCGCAAAACGCCCGCATGCTCAACATGCCGAGCGTGAACGGCCTGTGCAACCAGTGCCATAGTGCGGTAGCTTCCGGAACCATTCATGGTCAAGGCCAGGGATCGTCGGATAGCGTGCCGTGCACCAGCTGCCACACCTACATTCACGGTTCAAACATGAATGCGGCGTTTCTCAGATGAGTGATGGAGCCTTGCTCCGCCTGATCTTCAAATCGGCGAGGCAAGGCTTCCGCAACAGTTTTGCAAAGGTTCGATTTCGGTCATGAGTTTGATTCAAGTGAGGCTTCATATGAAGAAGGCAGGCTGGTTTTCACGGCTTAATAATCAACAGCCATCTTTTGCAATGTTCCTGGGAATGTTAGTGGCCATGTTTCTTGCTGCGGCGTGCATCGCTGTCGCACAGACGCCAGCCGATACCGCTCCGGCGCCGGGTTCATCGATGTCCATTCCGACGGGGTATTCGGTCCACGAGTCCGTCGATCTCGGCGGGCGCATGGCCGGCATCTCGGGCAGCGGCGCCATGTACGACACGATGGTGAACCTGCAATCCGGCCCGCGCGTTCTCGGCGAAACCTTCAGGCTGCACGCGCTGCCAGGTACCAAAAACACTCCACTCGACGATTTGCAGGTGTTCGCCAGCGGCTTTGGCGGCGAGCCCAACACCTTTGCCCGGCTCGACTTCTCCAAGGGCAAGTACTACGAGTTTTCCGGCTTGTTCCGCCGCGACCGTCAGTACTTTGACTACGATCTGCTCGGCAATCCGGGAATCCCCAGCGGGTATTCCATTCCCATCGGCCCCTCTACCGCGCCGACTGGCAACTATGCGTGGCCCCAGGCAACTCACTCGCCGTTCCTATATAACACTGTGCGCCACATGACCGATATCAACTTGACCCTGCTTCCGCTGTCGGCGTTCACTTTCCGCGTCGCCTATTCGCAGAACATCTTCCAGGGACCGAGCACCACCCCGAGCGGCAACTCGGTAGCCGGCCAGGAAGTTCTCCTCGAGGAATTCCAGCGCAACAGCACCGACGATTTTACGGGCGCGGTCGACTGGAAGCCGGTGCAGGGAACCAAGCTCACCTATGAGCAGCAAATCGACCACTACAAGGGCGACTCTTACTTCACCATGGCTCCTCAGTACCTCAACGTGCAGGAGTCGAATGGAACCAAGGTCTCTCTGCTCGACAGCTACCAGCAATTCATGCCGTATGGCTACAGCACGACCACCGGCGCATTTGCCGGCGGCGGTACCGGCGGCGTCTGCAACGGCGCCAGCATGATCAGCTCGACCACGATCCTGTATGCCAACCCCAACGGCGGCTTGCCAATCATCGATCCGGCCTGCAACGTCATCAGCAGCTATGCCCGGAATCAGGCGACGCGCGTCATCTTTCCCACCGAAATCTTCCGCCTGCAAAGCTCCAGCATCAAGAACTTCACCATGAACGGCAATGTCCGCTACACCAACGCGAACATGAACCTGCCGAATTACAACGAGCAGTTCCAGGGGCTCCAAGGAGCCAACCGGTCAATCGCTTATGCGGGCTACGCCAACGCCAAGCGGGAAGTGATGGCCTTGGATTACGGCATCGTCTGGCAATTGGCCAAGACAATCAGCTTGGAAGACCAGATCAGTTACAACAACGCTCATCAGCCGGGTATCGCAGGAATGACGACCGGCACCACCATCACGGTGCCCACAACAGCCGGCCAGGAAACCATCAATTACACGGGCCTCACGAGCTGCACCACGACCAACACTGCGCCGCTGACGACCACACCGGCGGCCTGCAAGCCGACCACTTCGGTGCCCTCCGGCACTCCCGCGATCGGCACTACGCAGGCCGGCTACTTCGGCCAGCGCCTCACCACCAACGACTTCACAGTGAGCTGGGACGCGACGCCACGCAGCACGTATTCGCTCACCTGGCGCTACCAGGAACACCTCATCTCTGAAGGCCAGGGAACCGCGGCGCATAACATTCCGATCCCGGCCAACAACACCACCGCCGGCGAAGTAACCATCCATGAAAACGGTGGCATCCTCACTGCAGCTCTGCATCCCGCCAGCAATTGGGAACTCAACGCAAGCGCCGAGGCAATGTTTAACGACAATGCCTTCACGCCTATGGGGTTCCGGCAGCTCTACCATCTCAGAATGCACACCATCTACCGGCCGAAAACCTGGGCCACCGTCTCCGGCGCATACAACGACCTTGAGCGCAGCAACAATACCAATAACAACCAGAACTTCCCGGGCAACACCACGCCCTACTTTGGCCCGCTCAATCATGTCGATCACTCACGGACCGCGAGCGTTGCCGCTGAGCTCTTCCCGAACGATCATTACGGGCTTGATCTCAACTACTCCTATACCGACGTGTACATGAGAGACAACGTCTGCTTCCAGGGCGCAGCCAACGCCATGCCGGGCGCCACAGTCGCGCCTGCCGCAGCAACTCCGAGCGGTTCGCTTTGCGGCCCCGTCGCAGCCGGTCATGGAGCGAACACCGTCCTCTTTGGGCCAGCCAGGGATTTCGAAGACGCTCCCACGCAGTACGCATCGGTCGCCTTCATGGTCACGCCGACCAAGAAGCTCCACTCCAACATCGGCTACCGCGTCAACTCCGTCAACGGCAGCCGGTTCTTTACCGATGCCAGCGACGTCAATGGTGCGCTGGTGTCCAACTACCAGACTCCCTACGTCAGCGCCGAATACACCATGCATCCCGGTTTGATCTGGAAAGCCGAATACGACTACTTCGGTTATGGCGAGGGCGGCGGCAAGTCCGGCGCGCAGTGGTGCAACGCCAATCCCGCTCTTGCGGTAGGCAGCACCAGCGCCCCAGTCGTCGCATGCAGCTCCATGGCGAATACCGCCATGTCTCCGGGCACGCCGGTTTACGGGTTTACCGCGCCGCGCAACTTCCACGCCAACAACGTGACCCTTGGGCTGCATTACGATTTCTGACCGCGAGAACTGGGTCCCGCGATCGAGATAGGTACCACCGAAAGAAAGAGGAAATTGGCAATGAAGATCACAAATGGAATGATCATCGCCGCCATGCTGGCCGCTACTCAAGGAACACTGACCTACGCGCAGAGTCCGGGAGCAGACACATACAAAGCCAAATGCCAAAGCTGCCACGGTGCTGAAGGTACGCCGAATCCGGGTATCGCAAAGATGATGGGCGTCAAGCCCGTCAGCGATCCTTCGGTGAAGGCGGAAAGTGAGGCGCAGATGATCGCGTTCACTACCAATGGCAAGGGCGCCAAGATGCCGGCATTCAAGGGCAAGATCACAGATGCCCAGATCAAGGACTCTGTGGCCTACTTCCGTTCTCTCGCCAAGTAAGACCGCGAGTCCGGAAAGCAACACGTAGTGGTTGTCGAAAACATGCCGGCGCGATCGTCGCTCCTTTGAATCCTCGATCGCGCCGGGTTGCGTTAGGCAGTTCCTGCTACTATCTCGATTGCGGAACTAACGGCTGTGATCGTGAGCCGGAGACAGTAATCACTAACCATGCGGCTGTCGCTCGAACGTGCGTGCGGGCCTCGAAACAAATCAAGGAGATTCGCTATGAGTAAGAGTTTTCGTTCCGGAATCGTGCTGGCTGCGGTCGTTGCGTTTGCCGGCTCCATGTGCTTCGCTGAAGACGGCGGAGCCATCTACAAATCCAAATGCGCCATGTGCCACGGTCCCACCGGCACGCCCAGCGCGGGAATGGCCAAGGCCATGGGCATCAAGCCGGTTTCCGATCCTTCGATTCAGGCTCTCACCGTGAGTCAAATTGTAAGCACCGTGAAGAACGGCAAAGGCAAAATGCATGCCGTCGCCGGCCTGACCGATCCGCAGGTCCAGGCTGTGGCCGCGTATTTCAAGACCCTCAAGTAAGCTCAACAATCAGTGGAGCAGTTTGAAGGCCGGCCCGTCATCCCCCGGCGGGCCGTCGACCAATGGAGGTTGAGGAATCGTGTCGTTGTTTGAGAAATTCCGCGATAGCTGGGTACGTCCTGCGCTGTTTTTCGGCAACAACCCCATCAGCCTGACCGGCGGCGCCATCACCACGGCGTCCGGCGTCACCATGATCAGCTACTGGCTGGCAGAGCTCGCCGGTCATCTGAGCGACAACCCCTATCTCGGTATCATCTTCTTCCTGATTCTGCCGTTTTTGTTCCTTCTGGGCCTGGCACTCATCCCCGTCGGCGTGCTCATCCGGCGCAGAAAACTTCAGAAGGCCGGCCAGATTCCCGCCGCGTTTCCCCGCATCGATCTCAACGATCGCAAGTTCCGTCACGGCCTCGACATTGTTCTCGTCTTCACCATCGTCAACTTCCTCGTAGTAGCCACGGCCAGCTATCACGGCGCGGAGTATATGGATTCGCCGCAGTTCTGCGGCCGCTCCTGCCACGTGATGAAGCCGGAGTTCACCGCCTACCAGATATCGCCGCACTCCCACGTGGCCTGCGTCGATTGCCACATCGGCTCCGGCGCTCAGGCTTATGTAAACGCCAAAATCAACGGCACCAAGCAGCTCATTGAAGTCACGTTCCATCCCCTCGCGCCGCTCGCGCCTAAGCTGATTCCCAACTATCCCACGCCGATTCCTTCGCCTGTCTCCAGCCTTCGCCCCGCGCGCTACACATGCGAAGGCTGCCACACGCCCACGCGCTTTGACGGCGATAAGCTCCTCGTCAAATCCAACTTTGCTGACGACGAGCAGAACACCCCGACGCAGACCGTGCTCATCCTTCATCTCGGCGGCGTCGATTCTCTCTCGCGCTACACGGGCATTCACGGCGTCCACCTCGGTCACATCGAGTACGTCTCGACCGATTCTTCGCGCACCACGATTCCCTGGGTTGAGCGACAGAACCCCGACGGCTCATTCACGGAATACAGCACTCTACCGGCCGGCAGCGGCATTCCCAAGGGCGACCGCAGAGTGATGGATTGCATCGATTGCCATAACCGCGCCGCGCACACCTTCGTCACCGCCGAGCAGGCCGTCGACCAGGCCATGGCCTCTGGCGCCATCAGCCCGAATCTGCCGTGGATTCACAAGGAAGGCCTCGCGCTGCTCAACGGAACCTACACCACCCAGGAGCAGGCCGGCACTCAGATCCCGCAGCAGCTTCGCGCTTTCTATCAATCGCAAAATCCCGCTGTCCTTTCGCAGAACGCAGCTCTCGTCGATCAGGCGGGCAAGGAGCTGGTTACGCTCTACGATCAGAATGTATTTCCGTTCATGAACGTGACCTGGGGAACACATCCCAATCACATCGGCCACATGGACTATCCGGGATGCTTCCGCTGCCACGACGGCAGCCACGCGGCCAAGAGCGGCGACACCATTCCGCAGGACTGCTCCGTCTGCCACAACCTGCTCGCCGTCCAGGAAGCCAAACCCAAGGTCCTCGCCGATCTCGGCATTCAATAAGCGAAGGCGCGTTTGCGCAAAACCGCTCCGCAGGAGCCGTCGAGAATCGGCCAGCGCGAAACCCTGAGTGAGCGCCATTCGCGCGTCACCCCGTCCCGTACGGCCGGCCGAACCCCGCAGTTCCGTAGCCCTGCGATACCGCCGCCCCACCCTCCGTGTTAGGCTGGCTCTTCGCGCTCAGGAGCAGAAATCTTCATGCATTCCAATTCCACCCACCCCTTCCACTTCAATCTTGTCGCCGCCGCCCATGCCTCCATGATCGAGCACGGCTTTCAGCCCGATTTTCCCGCCGGAACCCAAACCGAGCTGGCCGCAATCGAGGCGCAGCCCGCTCCTCCGGCCGTTGACGGTCTCGCCGATCTGCGCAACCTGCTCTGGTCCTCCATCGATAACGACACCTCGAAAGATCTCGATCAAATCGAGTGGGCGGAGCAACTTCCTGATGGCCGCATTCGCGTCCTCGTCGGCGTCGCCGACGTAGACGCGCGCGTGAAAAAAGGCACCGTGATCGACAAGCACGCCGCATTTGAAACCACCTCCGTCTACACCGGCGTGTCCATCTTTCCCATGCTGCCCACGGAGCTTTCTGAGGGCATCACATCGTTGAACGAAAATCAGGATCGCGCGGCCGATTGTGGTCGAGTATTCCGTCGACGCCGAGGGAACCACCTCCGACGAAAAGGCCTACCGCGCACTTGTTCACAACCGCGCGCAGTTGGCTTATCCAAGCATCGGTGCGTGGCTCGATGGCAAAGCCGCGCCGCCGCCTAAAGTCGCCGCCAGCTCGGATCTCGCCGCGCAACTCAAATTGCAAGACACTGCCGCGCAGCGCATGGCCGGTGGACGCTATCAGCATGGCGCACTCGAATTCGAGACCATCGAGACGCAGCCGGTATTGGTTACCGACGAGGTCATCGGAATCGCGCCCATCGAAAAAAACCGCGCCACTTCACTGATTGAAGAATTCATGGTTGCCTCCAACGGCGTCGTCGCGCGCACTTTTGAGAGCGCCGGCATCGCCTCCATACGACGCATCGTGCAGGTGCCCAAGCGCTGGGATCGCATCGTTGAGCTGGCCGCGCAAAAAGGCACCACGCTGCCCGCCGAACCTGACTCGAAGGCCCTCAACGAATTTCTTCTCGCGCAAAAGCAGAAAGATCCCGACCACTTTCCCGATCTCTCGCTCGCGGTCATCAAGCTCATGGGGCCCGGCGAATATGTTCTGATCAAGCCCAACGCGCCGTCGCCCGGACACTTCGGCCTCGCTGTCCGCGACTACACGCACTCCACCGCCCCCAACCGCCGCTTCCCCGACGTCGTCACGCAGCGCGTCCTCAAAGCGTGGTTGTCAAAGCAGCAGCAGCCCTACTCTGAAGACGACCTCAACGCCATTGCGCAGCGATGCACTGAGATGGAGGATGCCGCCCGCAAGGTGGAGCGCGAGATGGCGAAACGCATCGCCGCCGTCGTTCTTCACCCGCATATCGGTCAGAGCTATCAGGCCATTGTCACCGGCGCGTCGGAAAAGGGCACCTTCGTCCGCACGCTCGATCCGCACGTTGACGGCATGGTGGTGCGCGGCGGTAAGGGGCTCGATGTCGGCGACCGTGTTACCGTCAAGCTCGTGAATACCGATCCCCAGCGCGGCTTTATCGATTTCGAGGCCTGACGAATTTTGAAGCTTGAGCAGCCGGAATGTTTTGCACCCGATCCAAAGCGGGCCAACCTCTTTGTTTCCTTTCTGAGACTTCCTCGGCGCGTGGCACCAGACATTTCCGTCTCCGGCCGTTACGCGAATGCGTCTAAATCAGAGGAGCCGTCGATAATCAAAGAGGCGGCTTCCTGCGTTTGAATCATCGATTCCAAAGGCAAGAACGCTCCGAGCGGCCTCCCCCGAGCCGGCATGCACCCAATCGCAGCTTGCACGGGCGAACGCCGACTTCTCCAAATAAGGTGAATAAATGCGATTCAGTTCCAGGCTCATCTACGGAGCCTTCCTTTCAGCAGTATTGTTCCTCTGTTTACCCTCAGCTCTTCGCTCGCAGCAAGTCGATCCGAACGCCGCACTAGCCTCAGCCGCTCTGCCCGAGGCGCCCACGCCGCAAAACCCCTCAGCCCAGTCCCAATCGTCCGGCCAGTCGCAGCCGAACCCCAACGCCGCAAGCCAAAATCCTGACACGAACAATCCGCCCACGCACAAACCGCCTCCGCAACCGAAACGCATCCTCGGCATCATGCCCAATTACCGCGCCGTCAGCGCCGGCGTCATCCCTCCGCCGCCCACCCCGCGCGAGGCATTCATCGTGGCCACCAAAAACAGTTTCGATTACTCGGCTTTTGTCTTCGTGGGCGTTACTTCGCTGCTCGCCGAAGGCACCAACGCGCACCCCCAGTTAGGTAAAGGCGTCGGCGGTTTCTGGGCCTACTACTGGCGTGGCTATCTCGATAAAACCGACGGCAACTATTGGGTCGACTGGGCCATGCCCACCGTCTTTCATCAGGACGAGCGCTACTACGCGATGGGTGAAGGAGGAATCTGGAAGCGCGGAATCTACGCGGCCTCCCGCGAGCTCATCACGCCCAACTACCACGGCAAAAACAGTTTCAACGCTTCTGAGATCCTGGGCCGCGGCGCCTCGCAGGCCATCTCTCTAGCCTATTACCCGAGCAAGTCGCAGACCGCGTCGGCTTTCGCTGAGAAGTATGCCTACGCAGTTGGGCGCGACGCCCTCACCAACGTCTTCCGCGAGTTCTGGCCCGACATCAACCAGCACCTCTTCCATCGTCACCATTGATTTGCTCGACCGGCTTCATCGCCGTCCATCGAGCCTGTCTCGCGTGCGCGCGCGCCCGCTCTAACGCGCCGTTTGCACCCCTGCGGTATCATTCCTGCAACTCAAAAACGCGGGTTCGACTGGATGTTAAACCGGCCCAGCGTCGCTGAGGGAAAGGCTCGCCATGGACAATTCCGGAGTTGTCGTTTTCGCTCTCATCGTTGCCGCCATCGTAAGCATCTTCCTGCTCGTCACCATCCTCAAAACCATGTACACCGTGCGCACCTACTCGGCCGGCGTAGTCGAGCGCTTCGGAAAATTCAATCGCGTTGCGCGTCCCGGCCTGCAATTCCTTCTGCCCTGGTGCGAAACCGTGCGCCTTGTCGACCTTCAGGTGCGCCAGGCCGTGGTCAACGTTGAAACCAAAACCAAAGACAATGTCTTCGTCACCATTCCCGTCTCCGTGCAGTATCAGGTCGTCGAGGCCAAGGTCTTTGACGCCTACTACAAGCTCTCGAATCCGCAGAGCCAGATCGAGAGCTACGTCTTCAACTCCATCCTCGGCCACGTGCCCACGCTCACCCTCGACGAAGCCTTCGAGCAGATGCAGCAGATCTCCGGCGCCGTCAAGCGCGACCTCGACGAAGTGATGGACACCTTCGGCTACAACATTCTGCGCGCGCTGGTCACTGACATCGTTCCCGACGCCAAAGTGAAAGCGGCCATGAACGACATCAACGCCGCGCAGCGCGAGCAGATCGCGGCGCAGGCTCGCGGCGAGGCCGAAAAAATCCTCAAAGTGAAGCAGGCCGAGGCGGAAGCGGAATCGAAAGCCTTGCAAGGCGACGGCACCGCCCGCCAGCGACAGGCCATTATCAAGGGCCTGCAGCAGTCCGTCGAAGAGTTCAAGGGCGCAGTCGAGGGCTCGACCGCCAAAGACGTGATCGCCATGGTTCTCATGACGCAGTACTTTGACACTTTGCGCGAAGTGGGCGTTACGGGCAAGGCGAGCACCATCTTCCTGCCCAGCTCGCCCGGCACCGTCAACGACATGATGACGCAGATCCTCGCCGGCTTCACGGGCGCAAAAACATCCTGAACAACGATCAGAGGCGCAACGATGAGAATCTTCAATTTGATTCTCGCAAATTTGTTAGTTGGAATGGCGCTGAACTGTGCGGGCGCTCAGGCGCCGGCCTCGAGACCATGGTCTGCCGCCACATATCACGGCCTTACAGTCGGAACAAGTACTCGCGCAGATGTGCTAAAGGTCTTGGGCAAGCCAAACTTTGTTGGAAGAGAAGAGGATACAGGAGTTCCAACAATCACCTTTCCGGTACCCGACCCAATGCCGGGGACGCTCACCGTTTATATGAAGAAGGGCATTCTTGACGGAATGAGGCTTGACCTCAATGAGAGCCTGAGCAAAAGTGACATCATCCGCATTTTCGGTCACAACTATGTCGTCGTTCACTACGCTACCGACGATGCATTGACACCGGGGGAGCCTCACCGCTCTATCAAAATCCTAGTGGCGCGTTCAAGTACATGGAATACCGTGATCAGGGCATTGCTGCGGCTTTCGCATTCGATGATGACCAGAAGGTCGACGCAATCGTATTCACTTATAAGGCGCTCGGTCCAAACCACTCTCAATGCGGAGGACGCGGCCATGCTTCTCCGTAGTGGACCCACCGCTAAGCCACGTGGTTAATCGCTGGTCCTCGGGTGGGAACGCCGGGTGCCCCAGGTCTCGATTCTGAGACCTGGGATCGCACGAACCTCAGCTCATCACTTTTTTGCAGACTTGCCAACCCGCGGTCTCGCCAGCTTGCTGTTCTTCGCCACCCGCAGCTTCCACGCCGAATGCAGTGCGCCGCGCAGCGAGTCCTCATCGGCAACCGCAAGACGAATATGCGTCGCGCCGTTGCGTCCCCATCCGCCATGGACCGGCAAAAACAGATCGGGCCGCTCGCGAAGAAACTCTGCCTGAATCTCCGGTGTGAGCATCAGATTTCCGTAGCCTTCTCTCACTGACGCTAGCGTCGCAAAAATCCGCCCGCCGACGCGAAAATCCACGGCGCCCATGTGCGAACCTTCTTCCGCGCCTTCCATACTGAGCGCAATCCGTTTGAAATCCTTCGCCGTCATCCGCTTTCTGATCCCTGATCCCTGATCCCTGTTCCCTGCATTTCAAACTCTTCGTTCAGCCACTTGCTGAACGCCGCAAACTCCTCGTCGCGGCCGAGAAAATCCCGCACCAACTCTCTCCCCGGTTTTGACCCGCCTTGCTCCAGCACTGTCTTCCTATAGCGCGTGCCCGCCTCGCCGCCCAGCAAATCTTCCGGATCGAACTGCCCAAAGAAATCCAGAGCAATCACCTTGTCGAACATATAGGTGTAGTAGTTCGAGGAGTAGCCCATGAGGTGCCCAAAGCTCGCATACATTTTGTTGCCCTCGAGCCACGTCCATGGCTGGAATTGCTTGTAAAGCTCGCGCGTCACCACGTCCGGATCGATCCCGGCCGGATCCTCGTCATGCAAATTCAGCGCGAGCGTCGTGTAGTAGAGCTGCGTCCTGATCCAGTCCGCGCGCCCGAATGCGCCCGCCAGTTTCATCGTTCGGATCAGCTCCGACGGCAGCACTTCGCCCGTCTCGTAGTGCCGCGCAAACGCTTGCAGCAGCTTCTCGTCGCGGAAAAACTCCTCCAGCATCTGCGACGGCACTTCGATAAAGTCGCCCTCCGTCGCAAACCCCGAAAGCCCCGCCCACTCCGTGTGCCCGCCGAGAATCGCGTGCATCAAATGTCCGAACTCGTGGAAGAACGTGACGACGTCCGAATATTGCAGCAGCCCCGGGTCATTATCATCTCCCGCAGGGAAATTGCAGATCAGCGCCGCCTCAGGCATCGTCCGTCCGCGCACCCCCGTCACCACCGGCGCCGCGGAGAACCACTTGTCCTTGCCCTCGCGCGGATGCATGTCGAGATAGAATCGCCCCACCATCCTCCCGCCATCGAAAACTTCGAAGACTGAAACCGCGGGATCCCATGCCGGCGCATTCGTCGGCTTGAATTCCACCTTGAACAGCTTCGCCGCCGTCTTCAGCACGCCCGCTTCAACCCGCGCATACGGAAAATACGGCCGCACCGACTGCGAATCGAAATCGAACTTCGCGCGCCGGAACTGCTCGTACCAATAGCCGCGGCTCACAATGTCAATCTCACTCAACCCGGCCTGCCGCCCGCGTGCGAATTCGAGCACCAGCGCGTGCTCGTGCTTCGCGCCGTCGCGGCTGGCTTCGTCCAGCTTCGCCAAAAACGTGCGCACATTCGCCGCCGACTTCATCATCTGGTCGGCCGTCGCCAAATCCGCCCAGCTCCGGAATCCGAGAATCGTCGCAATCTCCTGCCGCGTCGCCAGCAGATCAAGCAGAATCTGCCGGTTCGCCGGATAGGCGCGCGTGTTGTACGCCAGAAACATCCGCTCCCTGAGCGCCGCGCTCGATGCAAACGTCATCACCGGCATCATGTCCGGCGGATCGGTCGTCAGCGTGACTCGTTCTATGCCGTATTGGCCCTTTTGCGCCGGATGCCGCGCAATGTAGTCGGCAGGCAATCCCTCAAGCTCTTCCGGCGCCGCCTCAATCGTCTTTCCGCCCTCCTGGATGTTGCGGCCGAACTCGAGCGAAAAGCCAGTGGCTTTATCGTGCAAGCGCGTGCAGGCGGTCGCGCGTAGCCAGGTCCTTGTCCACGCCACTCAGCCGGTACCCGAGCAGTGTGCGCTCCACATAATGCTTCGTCGCCGCGCTCGCGCCGTCCAGCTTGATCGCCACCAGCGCGTCGTACACATCGCGGTTCAGGCTCAGCGCGCTTCCTGTCATCGACACGCGCTGCGCTTCCATCTGCGCCTGGTCGCGCACGGATTTGTCGGCGGCCACGGAGTTCAGAATCCCCGCCTGCGCTCCCGCGAGGGTAAGATGCTCAATCGCCTTGTCGTAGAGCAGCAGCGAATTCTCGGGCGTGCGCTCGCCTTTAACGGCAAGCAACTCGGCTAGCGCGCCTTCGTGAGCAGCGAGCCGCGCGCTCACCCATGAAGTCAGCGCCGTCAGCCGACGTAGCCCGCCCGCCTCCCATGCGTGTAAAGTCTTGCTCCGCCGCCGCGCCGCAGTTATCGGTCGCCATCATCGCGGAACCCTCCAAACCTCTAGGGTATCAAGGCCAAATCGACACACGTCACCCACCGCGCGCCCTCTGCACATTCCCCGCGTTGTTTCTATTTCGATGGCCGCGCCGCATACGCGTCGAGCCGCTTCTTATAAAGCAGCAACACGCTCGGACCAAACGCCAGCAGCATCACCGCAACGCCTGTAACGATGCCGAAGCTCGTGGCCAGCGGTGCCGAGCAATCGCCGCGACGGCGTACCCAAACGTGAGCTGGCACCGCAATCAGGAGCTCCAGCACGCTCCCTTTCAGTAGCCACGAAACGGCCCGTGTGGTCACCTGCGTAGAATTCCGGAAATAGAGATAAAAGACGATTCCCCACAACACCCAAATCGCAGCCCAAATGCCGAACATCTGCGCCGCGCCTTGCCAATACTGATCGAGAAACTTGTCTCCAACCGCAGCGGCTCCCGCTGCGCATAGGCCCGCGAACGCAAGAAGCGCGAACAGCATTGACGTAATGATCACAGAAACTGCGACATGCGCCCTCGGCTTTAGCTTCTTGAAAGAGGTATCGACAGACAAGAAAAGCAGAATCGCCTGGCCTGCGACGAGCGCGATCACCGGCACCCACGCCAGCCACTCCCCGAAGAACTCGATCATGTCTTTCGAAAGCAACGTCCCGAGAGGGTCTTTTACTCCAGCAAGCCTAATTCCGGCCGGCACGAGCAGACCGACCACAATGACCGCATAGAACATGCTGATGACGATGCCCCATTTGCGCATGGCACGTCCTTTCCGTATCTAAGGGGGAGGGCTGCTCACGATCCTACGCCGTTTTCGCGCGTGGGTTCAACCGCTGCTCCAACTGGTCACGGTTTGCCAGAAACCACAATTGAGAGCCGCGATTGCATTCGTGCACAAAGTCTTCGAGAGCAGAACTCGACTTCAAATGCTCTGAGATGTCGCCGAGTATCGCGACGCGGAACTGGTATGTGACGAATTTCTGGAGCATGGCACCGGCGATCCCCGTCTTGAGTTGGAAGAAATTATGATCAAGCCGCGCTACTGGAATCACGATAATGCGAGCGCGATGTTCTAAAGCTGTGCTGATCAGCGCCACGGCGTCATGATCATCGCGCAACTTCGCGCCTTCAGCCCCGCATTCAAAGATGTGCTCCCCGTGCAACTCGTAGGATCGATCGGCCATGGTTTCGCGCATTTTCCGGCTGCCCGCGTCTCGCCTCTAAGGCCAGCCTCCACAGTCAGCCTTCTAATCCCTCGTCCCTGTTCCCTGCTTTTCCGGCATCTTCAAAAACTCCTCCGGCCCAAGCGCCCGCGGAGTGAATCGCGCCTCGAACACCGCGCCCTTGAAAAAATCCCGCCGATTAATTCGCGTTCCGATCGACGAGTGCCCCGCGCCCTGCGGTGCCATATGCAACTCGCCTTCGCCCTGCATCTCATTGCCCACATAGTTGCGCAGCGTCTTGCCGTCGTAGACCGCCGTCACGCGGTACCACTGCCCCAGCGGATGCAGATCGTCGCAATTCAGCAGCGTTCTTGCCGACCCATTCGATTCCGCAAAGCTGTCCAGGCACCACTCGCCCTTCACAATGCGAATCTCGAACAGCATGCGGTTGTCGGTGTCTTTGCCCGTCGCCGGGTCGATTTCCGAAAGATGAAAGAATCTTTGCGCCTCGGCGCCGTCCACATCGGGCCGGAAAATTACTTCCCATGTGTAGGCGCTCGCCCCAGCCAGTGGATGCTCGTCGATAAATAGTGCATCGTCGTTGCCGTTGAACTCCACGGCCTTGCCATACGGCGAGTCGATCAGATACGGATGCCCGAGCACATGCGTGGCATGGCCGCCGACAGAATGGATGCTGCCGAACCGCCAGATTATCGATCCCGCGTCGCCGCTCGGAGCCTGCGCAAACGACGCCATTAACGTCAACGCGCCCGCCACAACCACCGCAAAACCGCCGCGCAGCCTTCCCATTAAACTCTCCGGCCTCATGTTCAAGCGCATCACACGCACAACGGTTCGACGACCTGGCTACAAGAGCTAATAGCTAAGGGCTAGCAGCTACTGGCGCCGCTTATGCCGCAGGCTCCGGATAGAGGCGGTTGAATTCCGGATCGTCGTGCAGCTTCAGCAGGTCCGGGTCGCGGCGCGCCCACACTGCGTCACGAAATCCCGCTTCCCAGGCCTTACTCAGCGCGTCCAGGGCCTCCGCTTTTCTATCCAGGACACAGTACAGGCAGGACGCGTTGTAGAGGATCGATGCTTCGTTGGCGCGCAAGGTGACGGCGAGGTTCAGTTCGCGGAGCGCGTCGTCGGTCCGGCCCAGGCGCGCGTAGTCGCCGCCCAGCAGAATGCGTGCTCGCGCATCTTCCGGCACCTGCTTCAAGTGATTTTCAAGTGCCCCAATCCGGCGCTGGATCATATTGCGCACGTTTTCTGTTTTGCCCAGTGCTCCCATCGTGTTCACGATCGGCACGTAAACGTTGTAGTCCTCGCCGCTGGCCTCGATGGCGGTTTCCGCCACGTCCAGCACTTCCTGGTAACGCCCCGCAGCAAACAGCGCGCGGCACAGCAGGTAGTACGCTCCCTCGCAGTCGCGTTTGCGTTCAATGGCCTTCTTCACCATGCGCACAGCTTCGTCGTGCAGTTCGGCCGCGTAGAGCACCCACGCCTGGCTCACCTGCACTTCGGGCAGCTCCCAGCGCAGCGCAACGGCCTTGCCTGAAGCTTCGCGCGCTCGCTCCACCCACACCTGGTCCCGGCTGTAGTTGCAGTAAAACATCGCGCATGCGTTGGCGCAGGCGGCGTAGGCCAGCGCGAAGTTGGGGTCGATCGCTACTCCGTTTTCAAACATCTGCAGCGCGAACTCCAGGTCCTGCCTCGTCTGTCGCCGCGCATAGCGCTTGCCGCGCAGGTAGAGGTCGTAGGCCTGCAAGTTTTCCGTCGGCTTCACCGCCAGGGCTTCCAGCTCCTCCGGCGAAAGCGTCACGCGCAGGGCCTCTGCGATCTTGCGCGCCATTTCGTCCTGCACTTCGAAAACGTCCTTCATTTCGCGGTCGAATCGTTCAGACCACAATGGGAAATCCGTGCGCGTATCCACCAGTTGCGCGTTAATACGCAATCGCGCACCCGACCGGCGCAGCGTGCCCGTCAGCACGTACGCGGCGCCAAGCTTCTGCCCCACCACTTGCGGAGTCACAGACTGATCACGGAAAGCCAGCACCGTCGGCCGCGAAAAAATATTCAACCCGCGAATCTTTGAGAGCTCGGTAATCACATCTTCCGTGATGCCGTCGCGCAGGTATTCATCTTCCTTGGCGCCGCTCAGGTTTTCAAAATAAAGCACCGCTACCGATTTGCCCTGCTTGTGCGTGCCCGAATCTGAATCCGTCTTCGCTTTCGTGCGGCTCTTGTTCGTCTCCAGGTTGCGCTTCAACCGGTTCAGGTCGGTCTTCAACTCCGTCGCCGTCTGGCAGCGCAGCGCACGATCCTTCTCGATGCACTTTTCCAGGATTCGCACAAAGTCTGCTGGCAAAGATGGATTGATCTCCGCCGCCGGCTGCGGTTCGCGGTTCAAAATGGCGTCGAAGATCACCGCCGAAGTATCTCCCTGAAAGGGCAAAACGCCGGTGGCCATCTGGTAGAGCACCGTACCTGCCGAAAAAAGGTCCGTCCGCGCATCCACCAGTTGCCCGCGCGCCTGCTCCGGCGACATATAAGAGATAGTCCCCACCGCTGAGCCTGGCGAGGTCAGCTCATCGCCGGCGGCCAGTGTCCGGCCCCCATCTGCAGCTTGCGTTGCCTGGCTCATTCCAATCTTCGCCAGCCCGAAGTCCAGAATCTTCAACTGCCCGCGTTCCGTCAGAAACAGATTCGCCGGCTTGATGTCTCTGTGAACAACCCCCTTGGCATGCGCCGACTCCAACGCATCGGCCATCTGGATCGCCAGCGGCAGGATCGTCTCCACATCCATCGGCTGTCCCGTCAGTCGCTGCGCCAGCGTCTGCCCCACCAGCAGCTCCATCACGATGAAATGCTGCAACTCGTGCCGCTCAATAGCATGGATGGTGCAGATATTTGGGTGGTTCAGCGACGATGCCGCCCGCGCCTCGCGCTGAAAGCGCTCCAGCAACTGGCTGTCTCTTGCCAAATCCGGCGGAAGAAACTTCAGCGCCACGTGACGGTCGAGCTGCCCGTCCTGCGCTTCGTACACTACGCCCATCCCGCCCGATCCCAGCTGGCGAAGGATGGTGTAGTGCAAGATTGATTGGCCGATGAGTGGATCTGGATTCATCTTGTGCCGTTTAGTATAGAACGCCGCAGGGGGCGTCAATTGGCAGATGATCTTGCGGAAGTTCACTGAGTGTGCAGCGGTCTGTCGAAAGGGCGACGGTTCGCGGTGCGGTGAACCCGAAGTTGCGGGGCGTCGATCTCCACCCATCAGGCTTTTGCGGTCGCGGCCTGCCGTGCGTGCTTCACCTCATACATCGCGGCATCCGCGGCGGTCAGCAGGCTGTCACGGGTGGCGCCATCCTCGGGAAAGATCGCGACGCCAATGCTGGCTGAACCTTTCAGAACGTGCTCCTGCAGATGGAAGGGCTCCGTGAAGCAGCGTTCGAGCCGTTCTGCGATCTCCTCAACCTCAGCGCGACTGCGCACATTCGGCGTGACGGCCGCGAATTCATCACCGCCCAGGCGCGCCAGCATGTCGCCGGGACGCAGTTGCTCCCCCAGCCGCTGCGCCACGCATTGCAGATATAAATCGCCCATTTGATGGCCGAGCAGATCGTTCACCTGTTTGAATTGATCGAGGTCGACGTAGAGCAGGCCCAATACGCGCGCCGAACGATGGGCAGCATCGATTTGCTCATCCAGAAACCTCTCAAGGCAGAAGCGGTTCTGCACGTCGGTCAGCTGGTCGAATTCAGAGCGATGCACCAGATCGGCATAGAGCCTGGAAGTCTCAATGGCAAGCTTTGCCAGCCCCGCTGCCATCGCCAACGCTTCGGTTTGTGAGCGCTTTGGCTTGCTCCGCGCATCGAAGCCGGCGTACATCGCGCCGAGCCGGACGCCCCCGTGCGAAGAAACAAGCTGCTCGACGACGCGGAGTGAGCTCTTTTCCACGTTAGGCGGGCTGTTTCCGATCCGCGCGCCATCCGCCACCTGGCACCAGCACGGGGCGCCCCAGAGCGATGCCGAGCCCAGATCGGTGATTCTCTTCAGAATGTCCGCCAGCGCCTCTCCTCCATTGATCATCTCCAGGATCGCAGCGCGGCGTTTTTCAAGGTAAGCCATTCCAGCGATCTTTCGTCGCGTGCCGCGCTCAAACAGCCACGCCCGCACACTCACCACAAAAATCAGCAGGAGCAGGACCGCCGAGACCTCCGTCATGTGCCGCACATTCAGCCACGGTGGCTCGGCCAGGGTGGCAATGTCATCGCCCGAGCGCAGCAGCAGGCTGAAGGGAATCGGGCCGTTGTAGGGATTCCCACTCTCCAGAGAGACCACCCCCGTCACGCGCACTTTACTTCCGGGCGCGATCACCCGCATTGGAGGGAGATGTTGCGGCTGGTGTCCTGGCGAAGGCACAATGCGGCGAAGAGTTGCAGAGAATAGATGGTCGCCGCAGGAAATGACATACACATCGCGTTCCTGTTCCCGCATCTCCGACACGATCGTGCCATCGATCGAAACAAGTTCGAAGGGATGCCTTCCCGAAGCCAAATCGTCCCAGGTAACGAGCTGCGGCGTCACTGGCGCGCCCGGCCCTTTCGAACGGATCTGCCCAAGTCCAAGCGTCAGCAGTCCGTCCTCGACAAAAGGAAACCCCGTCGCATCCACGCGGTCGCCCAAGGTCACCGGCTCCCACTGCGACGTGAACACGCGAATGGTCTGGTTGCCGTCCTGCACAACCGCCGCTCCAAATATCTGGTAGTAAGTCAGCGTGCCTTCCACGCGCACGCGGGGCGTCGCTTCTCGTACGTTGTATCGGCGCAGCACGCTGCCCATTGGAGTCAGAGGAATTGTCCACGGATCGACGGCTGACCGGCTGACGATGTGAATGTAATCCTGCGACGGCACGTGCAGCCGCACTCCGGTCTGTTGCATTTTGCCATCGAACGTCTCACCTGCGACGGCATCCAACTCGACCTCTGCGTTCAGCAGCCCTCGATACCATGCAGGATCGTCACCATCCATCAGGATCTCGGCCTTTCCGCCATCCATTCCGAGGACCAGGTGAGTCATGGGAGTGGTCGGAACTGACCCCCTTCTCCGCGAGCAGAATCGTACCTTTCGCAGATACCCAGCGGCAGTCGTACTCGGCCTCGATCAGCGAAGCCCAGGTTGCCGCGATCGGCTTGGGCATCGCTCCGTGCCTCAGCAGGGTAATATCGTGCGAATTAACGATCGGAGAGAAATCAGCGCCTGTATAGCCGCGAACCCTGACCACATCGCCCGGCTCGAGCGTCTGCTCTGTCGTCGCTCTTACGTAGATGCCGGCGTTTTCTTGCTGAATAAAGAGCGTTTGCTCGTAGCCGCGAAAAAAGGTCACCGTCGCCTGGATGTCGACCGGCAGCTCTCGCGAGGCCTCTTGATGACTCAGCGCCCGAACCGCAGCCACGCTCGTCAGTGGCGCAGGGCTTGGCGCCGAGTGCGCAATCTCCGCCGCCCTGGCCGCGGAAATCCATCCGGCCACGCCGAAAACCAGCGCCAGTGCCAAACTTATCTTCATTCTTTGTGGCTTACACACACCAGGTCCTCTCGGTGCAGGCCGCTTCTCCAAGGTTCTTATCGGCAGTTTCCCGCTGCACTCAAGGGCGTCAACCCTAAGTCCCCGCGTCTCTGAGGTCCCCACGTCCCTCAGTCTCCGCATTCAGACCAGGAGAGTCGAAGCGATTTTGAAAGGGAAAGGCTGATAGACAGGGCTTGTCCGGTACGCCGGGGCTCTATCCCCGGCAAAGCGCCGCAAATGCAGTGGAACTCAGAGGCTTCGCAAAAACTCGAAACTTTGAGGGAGCATGACTTTACGTTGCCAATGCCTTGAGACACGACATTCAGCCCCAGAGAAAAAGCTCTGTCAAACTGACAAGCGGCCCCGCGATTCGATCATCCCCGGTATTGCTCGTCGCTCACCTGCTCCATCCACTCCACCGCCTTTCCTTCGAGCCTCTCCTGGATAGCGACGTGCGTCATTGCCGTTGTTGGTCCAGCGCCATGCCAATGCTTCTCGCCCGGCGCGAACCACACCACATCGCCAGGCCGGATCTCCTCAATCTCGCCGCCCCACCGCTGTGCCCGTCCGCAACCCGCCGTCACAATCAGAGTCTGCCCAGCGGATGCGTGTGCCATGCCGTTCGCGCGCCCGGCTCAAACGTCACGTTCGCGCCTTGCACTCGCGCCGGCTCCGGCGCCTGAAACAGCGGATCGATTCGCACCGATCCCGTAAACCAGTCTGCCGGTCCCTTGCCCGACGCCTGGCTGCCGCTTCGCTTGATCTCCATTGCTGTCTCCTTCCCCTCAAATTCAACGCTCATTGCTTAAGCTACTCGAACCGTGCCAATCTCCGCTGCCCTCCGCCCAACGCTCACCGCCCGCCCTGTTTCACCCCCAATTCCGGCCCCCCAACCCGAATTTAGTACCGAAATACCTTCCCCTTCTGCACATTCCCGGTTGCATTTAGCATCGAAACCCCTTTAATATGCGTCAATTGAAGAGAATGCCTCTCACCGTCTCCAACACGATCGACGCTCCGGCCGCCCCGCCTGCGGTTCTGCCTCGCCTGCGCGTCGGAAAGCTGTGTATCGCGGTTCAGGGAGCCACTCCCGCAGAGCTCCTCTCACGCGTCGAAGCCGCACTTAAAGATTCTCCTTTCATTGAGTTACGTCTTGACGCTCTACCCAAGCCCGCCGCCGTCCTGCCTGACGTAAAGGCCCTCCTCGCCCGCCGCCGCGACATGACGGCCATCGCCACCTGCCGCCGCAAGCCGTTTGGCGGCAAGTTCACCGGCTCTCTCAACGCGGAGCTTGAAATCCTTCAGAAAGCCGCTGAAACCGGCTGCCACATCATCGATCTTGAGGTCGATTCGGCCGACCAGTGCACCAAGGCTCAGTTGGCCAAGTTTCGCGCCGCCATCCGCGCCGCCGGGGCCGCTCTCCTCATCAGTTCGCACGACTTCACTCGCACCCGTCGCCCCGAAGGCCTCAATCAAGTTGCTCAGAAGATCGCCGCCTACGAGCCGGACTTCGTTAAAGTTGTCACCACCGCTCGCACCCTGGCCGACAATCTCTCCGTCCTCCAGATGATCGAGGATCAGTCCCTCAACGCCCACGTCGTTGGCATCGCTATGGGCGAGGAGGGCCTCATCAGCCGCATCCTCAGCCCGCGCGCCGGCGCCGCGTTCACCTTTGCTTCCTCGGCCGATGGTGCTGAGACCGCCACTGGCCAAATCCCCGCGCGCACGCTCCTCGACATTTACCGCCTCGATCAGCTTGATCAGGCCACGCGCATTTTTGCCGTCGCCGGCAATCCCATCGCCCACTCGCTTTCGCCGCTCATGCATGCCACGGCTTTCCGCCGCGAAAATGTAAACGCCGTCATGCTTCCGCTCAAAGTCAAATCGCTCGACGATCTGCTCACCGTCGTCCGCGATCTGCCCCTCGACGGTGTCGCCGTCACCATGCCGCTCAAGCAGGAAGTCCTTCCGCACCTCGCCAACATGGACCCGCTCACCGGCCGCATCGGCGCATGCAACACCCTGCGTACCGGCGCTGACGGCAAGCTCTACGGCTTCAATACCGATGTCGCCGGAATCGTTCGCCCGCTCGAGCGCCGCATGCGTCTCCACGGCGCGCGCATTCTTGTTCTTGGAGCCGGCGGCGCAGCACGGGCCGCGGTCTTCGGCCTCGTCGAGCAAGGCGCAGAAGTAACCATCGTCAACCGCACCCACGAGAAAGCCGCTGCCCTGGCGCGCAAGGCCAAGGCTCACGTGCTCAAGCAGAACGTTCTGTCAAAACAGAAATTCGACGCCATCATCAACACCACCCCGTGCGGCATGACCGGCATCAAGCAGCAGTTGCCCCTGAAAGAAAACGAGCTCAACGCCTCGCTGGTCTTCGATCTGGTCTACACGCCGCTTGAAACTCCGCTCCTCAAGCTGGCCAAGTCGCGCGGCCTCGTCGTAATCTCCGGCCTTGAAATGTTCGTCCAGCAGGGCGCGCGCCAGTTTGAAATCTGGACCGGCAAGCCCGCACCCGAATCCGAAATGCTCCACGCCGTCGAGCTCGAGCTCCGCCGCCACCCGCAGTAACCTCTGAGTTCCTCATATTTAGTAAGTGCAGTTCGGATCGCGCTCGCGCGGGCGAATGGAGAGTCGATAAAAATGCGCAGGCCTCTAATGCTTCGTTGATTGTGTTCAGTGCACGGGCGGCTGCAGAATGCCGGTCGCGACGCAGGTTGGTGAGGTGGGGATTCGCAACGGATGAAAGGCGGTTGAGAATTGTGCATTTACCAACAACTTTGATCGCGACTAACTTATCTTGTGTGAATTTAATTAGCTCTCCTCGCTCATGCGAGGCTGGCATGAGACTATGAACGCGAAAGCATTGAGTCCGCAGCGGCGCTTGGTGCTCCACCCAGCCTGAGTGAACAAGAGATGGAAAGGACGAAATGAACTTGCGCGAGCAAATTAGCGTAGAAGCAGCGCCTTCTACGAATTTCTGGGAATCTTGTCTGGCCCCGATTCTTGAGAAGAACTTTTTGCTCCTATGTATTCTCCTGATTGGGGCGGGATGTATCCGAATCATTGCGACCTACAACTCCCTGAGCCTGACCATGGATGAACCGACACACCTTGCATGCGGCATGGAGTTTGTCGCAAATCATGTGTATCGGATCGAGACGCAGCATCCACCCTTGTCGCGGATGATGGAGGCACTGGGGCCCTATCTATCGGGGGCCCGGCCACATGGCTTGGCTAGTGCGAACGCTGAAGGGCTTGCCGAAATTGCGGACTCCGGCAATGTAGCGCGAACGATCTTCTTGATGCGATTGGGAAACTTGCCATTCTTTTTGGAGGCTTGCCTGGTCGTGGCTGTTTGGTCGAGGCATTGCTTCGGCAAGGCGCTTGCTGTGGTAGCCATCGCCCTGTTCACGCAGTTGCCCATAATGCTGGCAGATGGGGGATTAGCGATTACCGACACGGCCCTGGGAGCCAACGTCGGCGCGGCCTTCCTCGCCGCAATTTATTGGGCTGAGAAACCAGGTTGGCTTCGATCCCTCGTTCTCGGGTTCTTCGTCGCTCTCGCTTGCTTGTCAAAATTCACCGCGCTGGGATACATTCCAGCAACCATATGTTTCGCATTTGCCGCGTATTTAGCCACTCACTGGCCTGGATTGCGCGAGTTCTTGAAAATGGTTCTCGCGCGAACACCCTGGATTCTGCTGGCCGCTGGAATCACAGCGCTAGCAATCTGGGCGGGTTTTTTGTTCTCTATCGGACCTGCCGGGCTTCCATTTATTCACCGGTTCGCCGAAATCCCGGCTCCCGAGTTTCTAGATGGCATCCGCAACGCCTTGAACCATGCTCGCTGGGGACACCCTGCTTTCCTCCTCGGCCAATCCCGGATGACTGGTTGGTGGTATTACTTCCCAGTTGCACTTTCTGTCAAGACACCGATTGCGTTTCTCCTTTTGCTGGTTCTTGGGGCCTTTGTATGCTTGCGGCGGTATAAGCGGACTTTCAACCTATTGCCCATCGCATTCAGCTTGGGGATCCTTGTGCCTGTACTCTGGAGCCACATCGACATTGGTATTCGCCACATTGAGCCGATCTACATTGGCTTTGCAATTACGGCGGCACTCGGGTTGAGAGAATTGCTCCGATGGGTTAAAACCGGGATCCCCGCTTTGCTCACAGGTGGCGCGCTCGTGATCTGGATGACCATCTCTGTGGGAGTAATTCATCCTGACTATCTGGCGTACTTCAATGCATTTGCAGGGAAAGCTCCGGAGAGGATTCTCATTGACTCAAATTACGATTGGGGACAGGATCTAATCCTTCTCGCGAAGCATTTCAGGCAACGTGGCGTGACAGAGTATTCGTTAGGATCTGTGAACGGTATCGATATGCACGACCCGGATCGCTTTAAATATATGGAAACCTGGTACGGTCTTCCACCTTATAAGGACATTGACATGTGCAAACCGGCCCCAGGATGGAATGCACTTGGCGTTTCTGTTGAAAATGGCTTCAGTCATTGGCCCGTCAGCATGTTCTACCGGGGGCCAAGTGGTCGTCCCGCCTGGTATGAAAAACTGAAGCCGGACGAACGCGTGGGTGGCATGGTTCTTTATAACGTTCCACCGTCGCTAAGTCTCAAGGGAGATAACTGTCCCTAGTTCGCAGTTTGTTCCTGCTTGAAGCATGCGCTTTCAATAAGTGACCGGGTGCCGAGTAAAGCAGTTCGGCAGTTGTTGAAGCCGTTTCTATTCAAAGCGAAGGGTGGATTTCACTTTCACTCCACCGACAAAGACCTGGCTGTGGGTGCCCCAGACCCATCGATTTTGGGAACCGGGAAAAAGCCCGCCCCGGTACTGTCGCCCCATCCCCCTTTCACGCAGGAAATCCGGCATTCACATCGGAAAATCTCCATCAGCGGTACAATTCAAGCGACTCAGCTCAGCGAATTGGGGTGCACGATGATCTTGATCCTGGCAGTTCTTATTGTCCTGTTGCTCTTCCTCTCGCCTGCCGTTACGTCGGTCTACAGCATCGGTCCCACTCAGGTCGGTCTTGTTCGAAAAAGGTTTGGCGCCAAGTTGCCCGGCGACAACCCCGTCGCGTTTCTTGGCGAAGCCGGCTACCAGGCCGATCTCCTCATGCCCGGGCTGCGTTTCAAATTCAAACCTTTCTACGCAGTTACCAAGCACCCCTGGGTCCAGGTGCCCGCGGGACAAATCGGCGTTGTCATCGCGCAGGTTGGCAAGCCCATGCCCATCGGCGCCAAGTCTGCACGCTACGATGCTGCTTTTGGCAACTTCGCCGATCTGCGGTCATTTGTTGCGAAGAACGGCGAAAAAGGCGTGCAAAGGCCGGTACTCTCTCCAGGCACTTTGGCCCCCATTCATCCGCTGGCTTTTCTGGTCATCACCAAGCCTCAGGTCTTCGGCGTGCCGGTTTCGACCGAATACAAGAAGCTCGCCACCGGCGGCAGGCTCGACTTCCGCGCTTTCGGCCTGGAAGATTGGCAACTCGATGTCACGCGCATCGCGCCTAAGCCCACCGGCGACAGCGGCAGAGTCGTCGACATGATCGGAGTGGTCACCGCACTCGACGGCGAACCTTTGCCCGCCGGAGCCATTGCCAGCCGCCTCGGCGAATTTAATGACGTCCGCGAGTTTGAAGCCAAAGGCGGCGTAACCGATTTTGAGTTGATGAGCCTCATCCTCGGCAGCAAAAACGATCAGCACAACAACTATCAGGACTTCCAGCGGTTCCTCCAGGCCGGCGGAAAAATCGGCCTCCAGCACGACCCGCTTCTCTACGGCGCTTACAACCTCAATCCGTTTCTGATTCGCGTGGAGCAGGTGCCGATGCTGGTCGTGGAGCAGGGCCAGGTCGCGGTGATCAAGGCCTATGTCGGCCTTCCCACGCAAGACACATCCGGCGCGAACTTCAAGTTCGGCTCGCTCGTCCGCCCCGGCCATCAAGGCATATGGCAGGAAGCGCTGCGCACCGGCAAGTATCCCATCAATCCCCGGATCTACGACGCCAAGCTTGTTCTCACCTCCATCATCAAGCTCGATTGGGCCAAGGACGTCACCGGCGCTCATGGCCTCGATGCGCGCCTTGAGCCCATCATCGCCAAGAGTAACGAAGGATTCGTGTTCAGCATCGACCTCCAGGTTCTCATTCACGTTCCCGACACCAATGCGCCTCGCGTCATCTCCATGGTTGGCTCCATGGAGAATCTCGTGAACGAAGTTCTCCAGGCCGCGGTTGGCAATCTCTTTCGCGATCGCATCGGCGGCATGGAAGCCATATGCTTCATTCAAACCCGCCAGAAAGTTCAGGAAGAGGCCTTCACCTACATCCAGGGAAAGCTCGCCGAGTATGAAATCGAGACGCGCGGAGTTTACATCCAGGACGTTGTCTACCCCGAACAGCTCGTAACCGTTCTCACGCAGCGCGAGGTCGCGCACCAGGAAGTGGAAACCTTCAAGATGCAGAAGCAGGCCCAGGACCAGCGCATCGAAACTGAAAAGGCGCGCGGCACCGCAGACATGCAAGTCGATCTCGCCAAATCGAAAGTCGGAGTCGACATTCAGACCAACCGCACCGAAGCCCGCATGAAAGAAGCGCAGGGCGAAGCCGCATACATTGAGCAGACCGGCACGGCTCGCGGAGCCGAAGTTCGCGCCGTCGGATTTGGCCAACGCCGAAGCCTACGAGCGGCAGGTCGGCGCGCTCGGCAAAGGCCCCACCGCTCTGGTGAATGCGGTCAAAGCGCTCTCGGTCGGTAACGTCGCCTTCGTGCCCAAGATTCTCGTCCTCGGTGGCGGCGGCAATCAGGGCATTCTAGAGAGCCTTGGATCGCTGCTCATGGACAAGATCGACGCGACCACCGTGGACTCCGCCACTTCGGATTCCGGATACGCCAGCGGAGGAACCGGCAAACCCGGCGCGTGATCCTGACTTCGCACTAGCCGGTTTCGACCGCGGAGGGCTGAAACGAGCGAACGGGTGAAACAAGGCTCATGGAATGAGACAGTTAAAGGGCAGCTGGGCACCGGTTGCAAAAGAGGGGATCGCGTGTTGATTCCAAAGGAGTTGTTTTGCACGAACTCGGCATAATCAGGTGCATATTTTCGATATTTCCGAGAGCGTTTTACTGATTCTAAACGAGTTAAATGGCGAAAAGTTGGCGAAAACACGCCAAATTTTTTAATTAATTATTTTTCGCTGTTTCGCGCCAAGAGTTTTTCTTCCAATCCAATGGGTTGATTTGTCGTTCTGCCTGCTCGTCGTGAGCGCAGTTCCAGGCACTCGTGCAGATGTCGATGGCCTCTTTGCGGGGGTCGTCCGACGAGGTTTGAGGCTCGCCGGCGCGGTGATGCGGGTAATGACCGTGAATGCCATGAAGAATCCCCTCTCATCTTCAAGGCTACAGATTTACTCGAAATAATCGGCAAACTTGGGGAACACATTTGGCGAATGTTTTCAAGGGTTTAGGGGTTTTGAGTGCATGCGGGGACTTGACATCGCGTTGGGTCGCACCGCTTCGCGGACTGCTCAGGGTCCGAGTGCCGTCGCACCCGGCTCACGGCCTACTTTTAGTCCAGCAGTCCCGCCTCCCCGCCGTCCCTAGTTCCGATGCCCCTTCTTCTTCGCTTCCGGCTTTTTTTCGCCCGGCTCGTGCGTGATCGGAATCGGCGCCATGTCGGGACCGATGCGCTTCATTTGCGTGTCGATCATTTCGTAGTTGATCGTTCGCGCCGTCACTGGCCGCGTAATGCCCGTCGCGGCGTCGGTTCTGATGCCGTTGTTGCCGGCAATCTGAAAGCTGAACGCTGGAATGCTCCCTTTCGGCGTGCTCTGCGTAAAGACGCGCACCGGCAGGAATCCCTGAATGGGATGCATCCGGAAGCCCGTCTCGTACCGATGGTGCTTGATGCTCCATGTGAAGACGCGGACTTCGTCGAAGTCGAAAGGCAGCCCTGCTTTGAGCGGTTCAAGCACGGTCAGATATTCGGGAACCTGGTGATCCGGCGCATCGGAGTCCGGGTCGTTTACTTTGGTCAGAACCCATGCGCCCACGATGCGTTGATTTTCGGCGTACTGCGCAATGTCATTAGGCACGTCCACATCCAGGCGACTCGCGAGCAGCCAGCCCACTCGGCCTTGCGAGTCGCGCGCCAGCCACCAGTCCTCCATGACTGGAGGCTCCGGCTCTCCAGTGGCGCCAACATCCGGCGGCGCGACGCCGGATGTTGGCTTTGGCGGCGCCGGTTTGGCGGCCTGTCCCGGCTTCTCAGTTTTCGTCGCCGGCAATGGAATCGGTGGAGGCGCCGCAGGATTCTTGAGTGCCGAAGCACGCGCCAGCAGTTGCACCTTAGCATTGCCGGCAAGCAGATAGAAGCGCGGCGTTTCGCGCCCCGGCAGCAGGTGCATGGCGAGATCGTCGCGCAGCGTTGCCGTCGCGGCTCCTGGATCGTCCTTGTGCAGCTTGCTGAGTTGCGCGAATCCGTCGTAAGTCTTCTCGTCGATCACCGCGCGCTCTTCAATCCAGCCAATCTGGTTCTTGTCGGTGCTGACCTTCAGAAAGCGCTTGGCATGATCAAGCACCTCGAGCGGCTGCCCGTTCACGACCTCGCAAACGCGGTTTGAAACCGGCGCAACGCGATCGTGAAGATAGGTTGTGCGGACGGAGACGTAGACCATCTCATGATGCTCATGCCGGAATCGCGCGCATCCTGAGGCGAAGATCAAACAGCACAGTGCCGCCAGCGGCAGCAAAGCAGCGCATCTGAATTGCCGGCCGAAGCGCCAGATCGATCGATCGGAAAGGATTGTGAGACGAGTGAGCACAGCTCGTGGCGTTCAAGTCGAGAATAGCATTTCGCGCGCTGGGGCGTGCGAAACGGTTCACAGTTCGTAGTTCGCAGTTCACGGTTGCCAGTTGTCGGTAGCAAGCAGCCAGCAAACAGCAGACTCTGATCTGAGAACTGCGAACTAAGAACTCTGAACTGTTCTTAGGGCAGTGCCGCGACGGCGGCCGCGCCAACCGGATCGGTTCCGGTCTTGGACTGGATCGCAGAGGTGAGCGCGCCGGAGCTCAACGTATAGGCATCGAGGTCGGGATCGCCGCTGGTCGTCGATCCGCCTGTCGCGACCGCCAGCACAAAGTTGCCCGTGCTGTCCGCGGTTAGTCCCACCGGCTGAATGCCGGACGCAATCGAGCTTCCCGTCGCCACAGTGTAGGTGGTCCCCGAGGCGGTGATGGGAAACCATGCGACCTTGCCAGCGGATGTGGTGCCCGTGCCGTTGGCGACGTACACATAGTCGCCATTGGCGAGGGGCAAAATGGCGTTTGGCGCCAGTCCGCCGCTGGAGATCGGCGAACCAGTCGCTTGCGTCAACGAAGCGCTGCCCAGCGAGCTGTAGTTGAAGACGCGCAGTTCGCCAGCAGTCCCAGCGGTCTCGCCAATGTAGAACACTCGAGGCGTAGTGCTTGGATCGACGGCCACCGAGAGCGCCGAGCCGCCGGTATTTGCAGGCGGAATCGTCGTTGCTGTCGCTCCAAGCGGATTGGAGTTAGCGGAATCGAAGGGAACAACAATTGTTCCCGCCGTACTGAGTGCGACAAAGAGGTTGGCGTCGTCGGGCGACAGGACCATTCCCTTTATCGCCGCATTGGTGATCTTGCCGAACACCTGGCTCGGCGGCGCACCTCCCGCCCCGGCATAAAGCCCGTTGGCGGAATTGATGGCAATGGCGTCAAGCTGAGGACTGTTGCTGGCGGTGACAAGCGCGTCGATGAGCCACGAGCCGCTGATCACCATGGCTGCGGGGATGTCAGTCGCGATCGGGTTGCCACTGTTCCCAACTGTCAGGGCGCCGCCCGATCCAATGGTGTAGAGATAGATGCCGTTGACAGTGCCGACGTAAAGGAACGCTCCATTGGAGGCGACCGCGATGGAGGTCGGCGCGGCAGGTAACGAGTAAGGGCTGCCAGTGACGCTATCCAGCACGCCCGTTGCGATGGCGTAAGCCGCGAGTTGGCTTGTTGTCTCGTTGAGCACGTAAAACACGCCGCTCGAGAGCGTGGTGGAAGTGGTGGTTCCGCCGCCCGTCGACGCGGGGGCGTTCCAAAAGCCCTTGCATCCCGCCAGGAGCGCGGTGACTGCCAACCCAAGTGCTGCCCAACGCACGCTCTTCATCGCCAGTCCTCGCACACGCCCATCTGGGGGGCCATTTCGTTCAGCCACAAATCCACTCAAGGCTCTGCTTAGAGGTTACCGCTCGGTCTTTGACTTTGTCTCGTCGCTATTGGTCCACTCGCGCGAGTGCGGCAGAGTCCTGCTTCAAAGGACGTCCGAAAGCCGGATTCCGCTCGACCGTCTTTCCGCCGAATAGCGATGATCGCAGTCAATGTCCTGAAGCTCGTAGTTTTGCAGACACGTATGTGCATGCCCCTCGCTTGGGAAGGACATGCACACTGAATGCGCGCGACGCCGACGCAGCAACGCGACAGCCGAGCGATTGAGCGCCTTCCGCTGCCTACGCGTTCTGGGCTGCGATCGCCAGCGAGATTTGGCTTCCCGCCGACAGCTTTATCTCATCCCTTTTTGTCGACACAAACAGGCCTGAATCCTGGCCGCCAATCCTGCCATGAAAGTCGAATCCGGACGCGGCGCCTGGCTCATCAACTTGGACGGTTTTGCCGTCCCACGGCGTCAGCGAGTAGCCTGCCGAGTAAGATTCAGCAGGATCTCCACCGGTGGGTCCAGCGACTCCCATAATGTCCGCCTGGATCGGAATCACCTTTCCGCTCTTCAATTGCGCTTTGGTGAAGCGAAGCGCCAGGGTCGAGGTACCGCCGTCGCGCATTTGATCGGTGGCGATGGTGCCCACGAGCACCGTATCGCGGGGCAATTCCGTTCCGTTCTTCAAGTGAACCGCTTCGCGCAAAGTGGCGCGGAATTGCTGCGCCGGGCTGCACTCTTCTTCGCGTCGATTCCCTTGTCGAGGACCGCTTGTGCCGGCACCATCTGTGAGGCCTCGCGTTGCTCGTGCCTTGGGCGTTGCGCTCGGGTCAACCGTAGAACCATTCGTCGAGTCTTCGCGCGCTGGCGAGGCTGGCGTAGACAAGAGCGCATGTGGCGAAGGCCATTGAGACGACGAGAGTGGTTTTGCTTCTCATAAATAAATTCTCCTTCTTCTTTGTAAGTTGTAGTCCGAATCTCCGCAGGCCATGCACGGTGCTGAACCGAGAATGCTCGCATCTCCGTGCAACAATCGCGGATACGCGAACCCGCAGCCGACAGAAAGTCGGATTCATGGTTTGTTGAAACGTCTCCGCGAGGGCATCTATCCGGAAGCGCTTTATTTGTTTGATTAGATGACCGGCGCCATGGTGAGGTTAGCTAAAGCTGCGGGGGCGCTGAAGCGCAGTGCGTTGCGGCGCGAGTTTGCCTTGCGTCAAGCGTATTCTTTCCAAGCAGATCGAGCACAAAGGCGGGCAAATGTTTTTTCAGCGAATTATTCGCGAGCCGCGAGCAACTCTGGGTCGTTGTTGCGCACATTGCCAACGCGGTCGCTGACGGGCCACGCGACAAGTTGCTCCGCTGAAAAGGGCCGCAGCAGATCCACCGGTAGCTGTTCTGGAGCGGCGGGCGCGAGCCAGCGGTTGTAATCCTTCGGATCCAGAATGACGGGCATGCGGTTGTGAACGGGCTCGAGGACTTCGTTGGCGTCGGTTGTCAGAATGGTGAATGTCTCAAGATACGTGCCGGGCGCCTCACCATCTTTGGGGCGCCACCGCTCCCACAGCCCCGCGAAAGCGAATGGCTCTCCGCTTCTTAAAGCGAAGGCGAACGGCTGCTTGCTCTTCGCGTCGCGCTTGGTCCATTCGTAAAAGGCGTCGGCTGGAATCAGACAGCGCCGCTTGCGCAGTGCTTCACGGAACGCGGGCTTGTTCGCGACCTCTTCCGCCCGCGCATTGATGGTGGAATAGCCGATCTTCGCGTCCTTGGCCCAGAAAGGCACCAGGCCCCAGCGCAAGAGAGCAAACTCCCTGGCTCCTGTTTCAGGGTTTTGACGCACCACCGGTTGCACACTTTGCGGAGCAATATTGTAGCTGGCAGCGAAAACCGGCAGATCTTCAAGGTCGACTCCGAACCATTCAGCAAGTACCTCGCGCGTCGACCTGCGCGCAAATCGTCCGCACATAAGGCCAATGATACGGCTGTTTCCGTAGGGCTGACTTCTCCAACCCCAGGTAGTGTTAACAGGCCCTAGTTTGGAAGGCCGCTGGATGCTTCGCGGCGGCGAAAGCGCTCATCCACCGGTTGGCGACCCTGAAAGCCGGCCTCAGCAGTGTGCCAGTATTCAATCGCCGGCTCGCCCATGCGCCAACAGAGAAGCACCACTTGATCGTCAATGCGGCAAGGAAAGTCGAGCAGGCCGGATTCGAGGTCCTTTACCTGGACGCCAATCGCGTCGATCTCAGCAATGCTCTCGCGGACCTGTTTCAGCAGCTCTTCCATCTCCGTGCGCTGCCTGGCGACGTTCCCTGAATCAATTCTCATTCCGCCGGAGAGAAAGATGCGCTGCGCCAGGCCGTTGAGGCCGGACTCGACGGATTGTGCGGAGCGCCTGCCCTCGATGGCGCGTTTAAGCAGGGACTCGAGCACCGGGAGGAGGGATTGCGCTTCGTCCAGCGTGAAAGTCTTCATTGGACAACCCCATTTTTATACAGAATACGACGAAACGGCCGGTTTAAAGGGGCGTCAACGGTCGTGGGGATCATGTTTCACTCAACGACCTCAAAGCTTACTTCGCGAACCATTTCTATGAGAACGACGGCGGGTCGAATTTGATCCTGCGGACCTTTGTTTTGAGATTACGACAATCGGATGAAAAGTCGATGTTATAGGCCAGAATCCATGGCACAATCTTTCACGGGTCTACTTGCCACCGGCAGGGAATTTGCCAGAGCCGGCGTCGCGAATGGGGGGATGCCGACTGCAAACCAAGGATATTTTCCGGTTGACTAAGTGCTAAACTCCGGTGGTTACGATTGCGGGTTACCGAGGCGCAGAACGCATGACCGTCGTGCCATTGACACTGCGCAGCATCTCTCCTATCGTCAATACACGATTGTTATCGTTCATGCCGCGGGCGTCGAAATTTCACGCCGTTTTTTTGGGCTTTGATCTGAACTCATGTTATTCATCAGTTGGGCCCTGCTTCGATTGGAGGTTGCCCGATAGGCAACGGACGAACGAGATCTGAGAAATCGTTGGACGCTGCGATAAACAAGAGTCCCTCGAACCGGTTATTTCGCTTAGCCGCACAAGAGGTGTAATCCCCCACTCAATTGCAATTTGAAGCTGCACGGATAGCCGTTCAGCCGGAGAACAGGGTTTCTGCCTTCACTGCAATTGGGCATGCATCCATCGTGTCCCCTGGGCGCCATAGAATTGATGTCTCCCTGGCGGAACGCGAATATGCAAGGTTCAAAGTTAGCTTGATTTCCTGAGCAAGACCGCAATTTCAGAAAGAGGCCTTGGTGAAATCGCTCCTCCTGGTTCTGACGGATATTCAGAACGCCAAAGCGCGTTCGACGGTGAAGACGGCCCTCGAGTGCGCGGGCCACAGAGTCATCGAGGCAAGTGGGCATGCTCAGGTCCACGCGCTTCTGACCAATGGACTTGATCCTGACCTGCTGCTTTGCGAGGCGTCGACTGGCTACGCACCGGGCACATCTCAGTTCCGCCAGCTTTTGAACGTTGTTCCCCGAGAGAGAGTTTGTCTGATTACGAAATTGGGCGAGGAGCAGCTTCGCAAAGAAGCTGCACAGCTCAGCCTGTCGCGCACCTTGACCATGCCGCTCACGCGCGAAGACGTCGAGTCGGTAGTTGAATCGTTGACCTCTATCAAGGGCACGGCTGATGTGGCCGGCGACACGGTCCCTTGTTGCACGGATATTCAAGTCGCGATGGAAGATCTTGCGACTCCAGGCCAAATTCCCGAGGACATGCCTGCGGTGCCCTATCTGGAGGAGCTTGGCGGCAGCAATTTCTTCCTGGCCGCTTCGCCGCAGATGCTGGAAATTCATCGCCAGGTGAAGTTGCTCGCGGATATCGATGTCAACGTTTTGATCCTCGGCGAAAGCGGTACTGGCAAGGAAGTCGTCGCACAGTTGATTCATAAACATTCTCGCCGCTCCCGGGAGAGATTTCTGAAGGTGAATTGCGCGGCGCTGCCGGCGGATTTGCTCGAGAGCGAGCTCTTCGGACATCGGCAAGGAGCTTTCACCGGCGCCATCAACGATCGCGCGGGTAAATTTGAGCAGGCGAATCGCGGCACTCTGCTGTTGGACGAAATTGGTGAAATTGGCGTGCAAATGCAGGCCAAGCTGCTTCAAGTTCTCCAGGATGGGCACTTCGCTCGCCTCGGCGCCCAGGAGACCACGAAGGTCGACGTCAGAGTTCTTGCGGCCACAAATGTATTGATGGAAGATGCGCTGTTCGCAAAGACATTCCGCGAAGATCTGTATTACCGCCTAAGCGTCTTCACCATCAAGGTTCCGCCTTTGCGCGAACGGCGCGAAGAGATCCCCTATCTCATTGAGGAGTTCATTCGCCGCTCACCAGTGGAATTGACAAGCGGGTTTGGAAGCAGTCTTCCTTCCCGGTTGATGGATGCTGCACTCCTCTACGATTGGAAGGGGAATCTGAGGGAGCTTCGGAATTTCGTTACGCGAACGATCGTCATGCGCGACCTGGAAGCCGCGACGCGGGAGTTGGAAATCAAGGCGGCTGCTTCAGATGCAGCCGATTCGCACGACGAGTTAATTGGCGCGCCGGCTCCTTGCGTTGGCATCCGATCGGTGATCCGCGATGTGAAGGCCCGCGCCGAGGCGAAGATGATCCAAAGCGCGCTGGAGACCTTCGGCTGGAATCGCCGCCGCGCCGCGCAATATCTCAATATGAGCTACCGCGGCCTGCTGTACAAAATTCAACAGCATCACCTTCGCCCGTTGGCCGCCGGAGATCCGATGCAACCGCTTCAGAAGATTCATTCCGCTCGGAAAAACGCGGTCTAGGGCGGGCGCGCAGAAATTGGAGGAATGCCATCTCGCTCGCTGACGGCGGGCATTCCCAATCCAAAGCCGACAACTTGTGCAACGGTGCGATGGAGCCATCGCGCTCCTTTCCGCGCTCGGGCAGAGATTTCGCGGCGCACTCAGCTCCTCCAATTTCTCAGGACCGGCGGCAATCGTCGAAGTGGCCGCACTTTGCTTCATCTGGCGGAACTTGTGCCGGAGGTTCACTCATGAGTTAAGCTTCCAATAGGTATGAGGGGAGAGTTGTGGATTGGATTCCTCAGCAAGCACGAACGAACTGAAGCGTCGCATCGAGACACGCGAGGCCCGAATCGGAATCGTCGGCATGGGTTACGTAGGGCTGCCTCTTGCGCTCCTGTTTAGCGAAGAGAGATTCGCGGTGACCGGCTTCGATATCGATGCCCGCAAGGTGGAGAAACTCAACCAGGGCGCCTCGTATATTGTGCGAATTCCAGGGAACCTGATTCAAAAGGCTCAGGAGAGCGGATTCAAGGCCACGGCAGATTACGGCGCAATCGCGCAAATGGATGTTGTCATCTTATGCGTGCCGACTCCCCTTAACGAGTACCACGAACCCGACCTGAGTTATGTTTGTGACACGGTGCGAAGCATTGCGCCTCACCTTCATGACGGACAGCTCGTCATTTTGGAGAGCACGACTTATCCGGGGACCACCGAAGAAGTTGTTGTCCCGCTTCTCGAGCAAGGGAATCGAGCCGATCTCCGCCTGGCAATGGACGACGTGAGCCATGGATTCTATGTGGCGTTCTCGCCTGAGCGGGAAGATCCGGGTAACGATTCGATCGATCGGCGCGATATTCCAAAGGTTGTTGGCGGATGCGGCACAGCAGCAGTTGGGCTCGCATCGGCTGTATACGGGTCCATCTTCAACCACATCGTTCCCGTCTCCACGCCGGCCGCGGCTGAGATGACCAAGCTCCTTGAGAATATCTATCGCTGTGTCAACATCGCGCTGGTCAACGAGCTGAAGCAGCTTTGCATGCGCATGGGAATCGATATTTTTGAAGTGATTGAAGCGGCCAAAACAAAGCCCTTCGGATTCCAGGCGTTCTATCCCGGCCCTGGTCTGGGCGGACATTGCATACCCATCGATCCCTTTTATCTCTCCTGGAAAGCCAAGCAGTTTGACTTCCGTACCAAGTTCATCGAGTTGGCCGGCGAAGTGAACATCGCCATGCCCTATTTCGTCGTTGACAATATCGTCGAGGCGCTAAGCCAGCGCCGCAAATCGTTGTTCGGTTCGCGAGTGTTGGTGTTGGGGCTGGCCTACAAACGCGATATCGACGACCTTCGCGAGTCGCCGTCACTCACCATCATTGAACTGCTTCAGAAGCGCGGTGCAACTGTCGAATACAACGACCCCTTTATTCCGTCGGCCGGACAGGGACGCAAATATGCGCTCAATATGACGAGTACCCCTTTGGAACGCATTCCGGACTTCGATTGCGTCGTTATCTCAACCGACCACTCTCAATATGATTATCCCGCCATCGTCGCCAAAGCGCAGTTGGTTGTGGACACGCGCAATGCGACCCGAGGTTTGACGGCCGAGAATATCGTCAGGTGCTGAGAAAGAGCGCCGAGCAAACGATTGCGCCAGGCGCTCTGTGAATCAAGAGTATGCCGTCAGCCGAACGCGTTTCGCACTTACGCATCGCTTGCGGGGCTCGGTCAGACAAACAATCTGCAAAGAGTTGGTAAGAAGTATGCAAAGTTTTGCATACTGGGGCGGGTGTTCCTCTGACGCGCAGGGCAATGCCCCCATTAACTACCAAAGAATCAATAACAAACATGATTAGCTTGGAATGCGATTAACGTCCCGCGGTGGCCGCTCGCGTGCATGTTGAGGTGTAGTCCCATGCCAGGTTCCCCAGTCCCATGCCAACTGACTTGAACCAGAGCTTTCGTATCGACCCCGCCGAATTGCCGGGCGAAGCTGTCATTTTTGGCAGCACGCTGGCCATGCGCGATCTTAGGGACAAGATCGATTCCATTCTCTCGAGCGAGCTTCCCGTTCTTATTCAGGGGGAGAGCGGGACGGGTAAGGATGTGATTGCCCGGTTTCTGCACCTGCGCTCGAGCCGAAGAGAAGCACCGTTTGTGAAACTAAACTGTGCTGCGATTCCGGAAAATCTGTTCGAGAGCGAATTATTTGGCTCCGAAAAGGGCTCGTTCGCGGGATCCAGCGAGGGCCGGCCAGGTTTGGTTGAGATTGCAAGTGGCGGCACGCTCTTTTTGAACGAGATCGGCGAGATAAGTCTGGAATTGCAGGACGAGCTGCTTGGCCTGCTGCGCGACGGCATTTATGCAAGGATCGGCAGTCGCGAGAAACGAAGGGGGCACGTACGAGTTGTCTGTGCCAGCAACGGCCACTTGCAGAACGCCATTCCGTCGGGTGCGTTTCCCAACGAATTCTTCCGCCGCATTGACGTTGTCTCACTGCGCTTACCACCCCTCCGTGACCGAAAACAAGATATTCCGCAGTTATGCGAATACTTTCTTCAGAAAATGTCTCGTCAGTTTCGGAGGAGCATGCCCCTATTGAGTCCAGCTACGCTGGAACTGCTCAAGCGATGGGACTGGCCGGGTAACTTGCGCGAACTTGAGAACTGGATTGCACGGACCGTCATTCTCGGCAGCGACGAAGCGCTGGTCGTAGAACTTAAACGCCGGCTCCAACCCTCCGATGGGCGCGCCGATCGGGACCTTCGGCCGAATTCTTTGAAGGACGGGACAAATCCAGCAGCATCCGTGGCTACTGGTGCGTTGATTCTGAAAGCCTTGCAGGCGAATCGATGGAACAGGCGGAAGACCGCGGACGAGCTGAAGATGAGCTATCGTGCATTGCTTTTTAGATTGCGCAGTGTGGGCATGCCCCAGAAGCGCAGAAGTCACAGGGAGCCACCGAGCGCACCCTAGGATGTCTTTGCAAAGGATTCAGCCAGAGATCCGGTCGTTACCGGACACAGGCAAGTACGGAGAATTAGGGATAGAGATTGCAAGATTGAACAACTTTGGCAGGTGAAGCTGAATGATAAATCTCACGCCACTTTTTCTGGGCGAGTCGTTCGCATCCGGCGAAAAGAACGCAGGGAATTTGAAAGCGACTCGAGCGAGCGATGGGCCAGTCAGCCAGGGCCATTACCAGAGGGGCTTTGAATGTGTTACCGGGAGTTTCAGCCGCTAGCACAATAGAGGCATTGTCACCTGCTGCACGGGCCATCATGATGAAGACACAGTATTTGTGCACCAATTTTGCTTGGCAGTTCTCCTTGTTTTTGGGGGCCAATAAGCAGGGTAAACAGGGTAGCTCAGACGGAGTCATCGGCCCAACGATGTGACTCACAGGGCGAAGCTACGTCCCGATGAGCAGCTTGGGGATTACCCGCCGAAGACAAGAGGACTCAGGATGCAAGCTGGCGAGACGTCCGAATCTTTAATGCGCTGCGCTTCTCCCTGGTGGGCTGTCTACACTCGCCACCAACATGAGAAGTCAGTTGCCGAGATGCTCTCCGCCAAAGGTTTTGAGGTCTTTCTGCCGCTCTACGAATCGATCCGTCGCTGGAAAGATAGGAAGATATTGCTCTCTCTGCCGTTGTTCCCTGGTTACCTTTTCGTTCGCGGAGGCCTCGATCGCAAACTGCATGTTGTGACAACTCCGGGCATAAACATGATTCTTTATCGCGGCGAAGAAGTCGCAACCATCCCGGATCAGGAAATTGCGGCGATTCAAAGAGCAGTCGACGGACGCTCCCGCATTGAGCCCCATCCATTTCTCAAGTGCGGCATGCGTGTTCGGGTCACAAGGGGTTCCCTCGAAGGTGTTGAGGGGATTCTGACTCGCAAGAAGAATCTGCTCCGGTTGGTTCTTTCCGTGGAAATGCTTGCGCAATCGGTGGCTGTTGAAGTTCATGCTGCCGACGTTGAACCGAGCACTGCCTCTGGCAATCAGGCCGAGATGAGCTCTTCAGCTTTGTGCGCGGGCCAGAACCGGGTTCAAACCGGAAATTCGATGCGGGTATATGCTGCCTAGCATTTGTCGAAACAGTCCCGCCATCGCATCAGTAACTTCTTAATCGACTGGCGATTATCCGTGCTTGACTTTTTCAAAACGTACTTAATTAGGAAATCTTCGATGCGAAAACTCGAGTTATCAGTATGTTCAAATCCAGCAAGAACGGGGTCGGGCAGACCGGCCGCGAAATGCTTGAGCAATCCGGTGCTCAAATTGTGTCTGCTAGCCTGTGTGGCGTTTTCGGTCGCTGCATGGGGACAATCTTCCGGCTCCAGCCAGCCAGGCGACACATCTGTTCCCGCGGCAGCAGTAACCTCGCCGACACAGCCCGCTCCGGCTGAAAGAGGCGCACACACTGACGACACTTACGTCATTGGTGACGATGACGTTCTCGGCATCAACGTTTGGAAGGAGGTGGAGCTGACGCGAGCCGTGACCGTGCGATCGGACGGGAAGATCTCCTTGCCCTTGGTGGGAGAGGTGCAAGCGGCAGGACGAACACCGAGACAGCTTGAGGACGACATCAAGGCCGCGCTGGTCGGATTCATCACCGATCCACAGGTGACAGTGATTGTTCAGACGATCAACAGCCGGAAGTTTAATATTCTGGGAGAAGTAAACAAACCCGGTTCCTACTCGCTTACCACTGATACGACGATCGTTGATGCGATTGCACTCGCAGGCGGATTAAGGGAGTTTGCAAAAAAGAAGGGCCTTTACGTGATCCGCCAAGGCCCGAATGGCACCGAGATACGGATCGGTTTTAACTATCAGAACTTTATCAAAGGAAAGAAAAAGACGGGCCAGAACTTTCAACTTAAACCGAATGACACGGTCGTAGTGCCGTAAGGTGCGCTGATGCCTAAACGGGGCCAAATTCTTTCTGGATTGCTTACGTTCGCCGCACTCATCGTGACTGCCCCGGTGCTCGCCCAGGTGGAGCCTGGTGCGACTGGCGGTGCCGCCACAGATAGTGACACCCAAATGATGACACCCCCTCCGGCCAGCGGTGAAGCGTATCCGACGACCTTCGGCTCGGGTGCGCGATCGAATTACCTGTCGCTGGGATTGTCTGCAAACGGGGGTTATGTCAACAATGTCTTTCCGGGTTCGACGCTGCCAGTCTCAAATGACGCCATGATCTCGATCGCGCCCTCAATAACACTTTCCCGATCGACAGGCCGAGAACATTTAGATCTGGGTTATGTTCCGAGCCTTCTGATTTACGAACCCAAAAGCACACTGAACACAATTGATCAAAGTGCCGTATTGACCTTCGGGTACCGGGTAAGCCAAAAGGCTTCTCTCGAACTCGATGACAACTTCTATCGGATATCGAGCGTTTTCGACGCACCTTACAACTTTTCTAACGGCCTGATCACTGGGTCTACTCAGACTCCGACAGCGACCGTCATTGCGCCATTCGCGACGCAGCTGGGCAATACCGCGCACGGCATTCTGAGCTATCAATTTGGGAGGGATGGTATGCTTGGCGGGGGTGGATCCTTTTCGACCACCGAATTTCCGAACCCCGCCAATTCATCGGGTCTTTCCAATTCGAATGACATAGGTGCTTCAGCCTTCTACAATCGACGCCTGTCCCGTTCGCAATACATTGGCCTGGAATACGAATTCGGCCGAGTAACAACCGACTATCTGAAGCAGCAGGGCACAATTGACACTCACTTGCTGCTCCCTTTTTACACGCTGTATTTGAGTAAGACAATTTCTTTCTCAGTTTCGGCTGGAATTGAACACACAGATCTCACGCTTGCTCAATCGCAGGCGATACAGTCCTGGTCGCCTTCAGTGATTGCGAGCATGGGATGGCAGAATAGCCGCACGAATCTTGCGGCGAGTTATTCCCACACCATTACATCTGGAGGAGGACTGTTTGGCGCCTTTAATTCGAATGGGGGAAGCGCTGCCTTCAGTTGGAGACTGACCTCAGCCTGGAGTGCGAACTTGTCGGTAACTGGTTTGACGACGAGCGATGTATCGCCGCAGGTGATCCCAAACGAAGGCGGGACCCTGATTTCAGGGCAGGCGTCCTTGTCGCGCGCAATAGGCGAACACTTTAACACTGGATTCGGATACGAAAGACTTCACGAGGAATATTCCGGCGTTGCTGTTATTTCCGAGAACCCAGATTCCTACCAAGTGTATTGCCGGATTACTTATGAGTTTAGAAAGCCGCTGGGGAGATAACTATGCCGGAAGCGATTGAAGAGCAGGAGTCAGGGCAGTTCGACATCCCGCGGCTGATGGGGATTGTTCGCCGCCGGCATCTGCAATTTTTCCTCGTCCTATTTCTAGGGTGGTTAGCCGTCTGGGGGGCCAGTTGGATCCTGCCACCACGCTACAAATCGAGCACGACAATTCTGGTGGAACAGCCCACGATGCCGCAACATTACGTGGCGCCGAACATCAACGACGACCTGCAGGCACGGTTAGAGAGCATGAGCGAACAGATCCTGAGCCGGACGCGCCTGCTCATGATCATTGACAGCATGCACTTGTATGAGGGCTCACAGGCAAAGTTGACCGACGAGCAAAAGATCGCGAGCATGCGCAAGGATATTCAAGTAGATCTCGTGCGCGACCCGCAAAGACAGGATATTTCCGCATTCACGATCTCCTACTCGGCGGGAAATCCGCGCATCGCTCAAAAAGTGACGACGCAACTTACCCAGCTTTTCATCAGCGAGAACCTCAGGGTTCGCCAGCAGGAGTCGGAGGGAACGACCGATTTCCTCGAGAAACAACTGGAGGATGCACGTCAAAGTCTTGCCGATCAGGAAGCCAAAGTTCATGAATTCGAAGGTGGTCACGAAGGCGCTTTGCCTACCCAGCAAGCGAGTAATCTTCAGATTCTGGCTGGCCTGCAATCGCAACTTCAGAGCGAAGAAGATTCGCTGAATAGTGCCAAGCAGCAGCGGGTCTATCTTCAGGCTCTGCTCGAGCAGGAACGGAATGCTCAGCCCCGGGCCCGTTCGACGGGCGAGGGAGGCGACACTTCCCAGATGACCGATCTGGCAGGTGTTGACGCTCAACTGGAGAAGTTGAGGGCCCAACTCGCCGATCTCAGTTCCCGCTATACCGATAACTATCCCGACGTTGTAAACACAAAGAGCCAGATTTCAAAACTCGAAGCAGTGAGGGATAGCCTCATTGCGGCGACGAAGAGAGCCAGACAAGCGAAACAGCCGGACGATAGTTCCGCAGGGATCGATTCGACTCTTACCGGGCCTGCGCAACAGACTCAAAGTCAATTGCAGTCCAACCAGTTGGAAATCCAAAACCGAGAAGGCGCAATTGCCAGCCTGAAGGTCAGGATCGGCGATTATCAGGGCCGCCTGAATGCGGAGCCGGCGACGGAGCAGCAACTGGACGATTTAAATCGCGGCTACGAGCAATCCAAGGCCAATTACGATGATCTGCTCAAAAAGAGAGATGAATCGCAGATGGCAACAAGCCTGGAGGAGATGCAGCAGGGAGAGCGGTTCACGATGCTCGATCCTCCCAGTTTGCCGTCCAGGCCCGCCTTCCCCAACCGGCTTAAATTCTGTGAAGTCGGCTTGGCTGCCGGCTTAGCTTTGGCTTTGATTTTTGCCGGCGGATTTGAGTTTATGGATGATCGTTTGCATAGTGAAAAAGAAATCAAAGCGCTTTTGCCAATTGCGGTGATCTCAGAAGTACCCGAGATTGTTAACCGGGCAGATGAGCGGAATGCAAGGAAGAGACTGGTCGCAGGCTGGGCTGCATCCATGATCGTTGTGGTTGCAATCCTCGCCGGCTCCGTCTTCAGTTTCCTTTCATAGCCGGCGGCAACGAACAATGTATAAAGCCTATTTTCATCTCAAGCGCAACCCGTTCGATCTGACCCCGGATCCTCATTGCTTTGTGCCGACACCTCGGCACAACGAAGCACTTGCTGCGCTTTACTACGGAGTGCGCCGGCACAAGGGATTCGTCGTCGTCACTGGAGAAGTCGGAACAGGGAAGACGCTGCTGCTTCGATGTCTTTTGCGGCTCCTGGAAAACAGCAAGGATATCGCCTACGCATATTTGTTTAACAGCAGGCTGTCGCCAACCGACTTTCTGCAATATGTACTTTCCGATTTTGGTCTGCCCGCCTCAGGAAAGAACAAGTGTGAACTCCTGCTCGATCTGAGCAAGTTCCTTGTCGCGCGTGGTTCGAAACAGTTGACCAGTGTAGTGATTGTCGACGAAGCGCACGATTTGTCTGCCGACACATTAGAGGAGCTTCGACTTCTTTCTAACCTGGAGACGGCGGAAGACAAATTGGTCCAGATCATTCTGGCGGGCCAGCCTGAGCTTGACAAAAAGCTTGATTCCGTTGAACTGAGACAGTTAAAGCAGCGCATTGCCCTGAGAACCCAGCTTGGAGCTCTTAGTGCCAAGCAGACACAAGAGTATATCGAGCAGCGCCTGCGGATCGCCGGCGCGGACTCATCTCAGCCGCCGATCTTTTCCGCGCAGGCGATCGACCAGGTTTACTCTTATTCGCGCGGTTTTCCTCGCCTCATCAATACCGTCTGTGAAAACGCGCTCATCAGCGCCTATGCCCGGCAGTCTCCAACGGTGTCAGCTCGGATCATTGAAGATGTGGCAACCGAATTCCGTCTTGATGCATTTGTGCCAGTGCAGCAGCCTTCCTAGTCGGCTGAATCCAGAGTGTTGCAGTGAAAGGTAGACTAAGTGAGCCGAATTTTTGATGCATTACAGCGGTTGGAAAGTGAGCGTTCCGGAGACGACACCTCTGTGCTGCCGGCGGGCCCCGAACTGTTGCGCCGTGCAGAGCGCAGGGCCGCGGAAAAGTGGGAGGCCTCCGGTTCCCGTGCGGAAGTAGAAGTGTCGGAAAAAGGCGATGAGGATGAGCTCGATCCAATCGAAGTCGAGTCCAAGGACTTGGAAGGCGTCTCAGCAGCGGGTATTCCGGAAGGCCCGTCTACAGTCAGCCGGTCAGAGCTCCTGGAGGCCACTCCTTCGCTCAAGATTTCGCTCGCATTACAGAGCCGGCTCGTGTGCCTTACCGATCGAGAGAGTCCAACCGCTGAGGCGATTCGATTGTTGGGAGTCCGCTTAAGAGATCTCCGCCAGACCCGGCCGCTCAAGACGGTCTTGATTACAAGTACTATTCCGCAAGAGGGCAAGAGCACGATTTCAGCCAATCTTGCGTGCGTTCTCGGCCAGGTATCCGGCGAAAGAACATTGCTGTTGGAAGGTGATCTGAGACGTCCATCGCTGCTCCAAATGTTTGGGGCAGAAGCGACTTCGGGAATCTCGGAATGCGTCAAAGACGGAGGGCGTCAGCTCACCGGCATTTACCGTCTTGAGGAAGCAGGGTGTTGGATTCTTCCCGCGGGACGGTCTCTGAGCAACCCGCTGGAGCTCCTGCAAGCGCACGAACTCACGGTATTGATGGACCGGCTCAAGGCATATTTCGATTGGATCATTATCGATTCTCCTCCAGTCCTTCCACTGGCAGATACAAGTATCTGGATGCGGATGGCCGACGGCGTTCTTCTCGTTACGCGCCAAGGGATAACCCAGAAACGTCAATTAGAACAGGGACTTGAAGGGCTCGATCAGAAAAAGCTGCTCGGTGCTCTTGTAAATGGCGGTGTCGCCTCCGCCTACAGCGGTTACTACGACACGCCGTCGATTCTGTCTTAGAAGATTCTGTGAAGAGGTAAGCGATCATGGAACTCCGCATTCGTCGCTGCCTCGTATTTAGATGGCCCAATGAATAAGTTAGGCATCGTTGCAGCCCAAGTAAGCCAGCGATCCATGTTCGGGGACAGTCAATCGCAATGGGTTATTAATCGAACGTATTCACGTTAACGAACATATAGGCTAACGGCACAAGAGGAGTACGGTGTGATTCGATCAAACCAACCGAAAGCAGTAAACGCCGCTGATCCCCTGCTGGAGACTGCACCATCGATCAACCGCGCACTTCTCGACGAGACGACTTTCCGTCGCATGATTGCGATAGAACGCAAGCGTACGGAACGCTCCAAGGCTCCCTTCGTCCTTATGTTGCTTGAGGCCGCCGGCGATCGTGGCCCAAAGAAAGACAGCGTAACATTGAACCGCGTCGCGACGGCCTTGCTTATATCGAGCAGAGATACTGACTTGGTTGGCTGGTACAAGAATGGCGCAATCGTCGGTACCATGTTCACGGGGCTCATCATCAATGACAAGCGTGCCGTCCTGGATACATTTCTTGCCAAGGTCAGTGCTGCGCTTCAGGAAGAACTAACGGCCGACGAGTTCAATCAGGTGCGGATATCCTTCCACCTTTTTCCTGACGACTGGGACCACGAAAAGCCAGGCCCGCCGACAAATACCGCGCTTTACCCCGACCTGATAAGCAATGACAAGGTTCAGCGTACTGTCCTCATTGTCAAGCGCACCGTCGATATCGTAGGAAGCTCGATTATGCTGGTCGTGCTTGCGCCATTGTTCGTCATTATTTCTCTAGCCATCAAACTTTCTTCAAAGGGGCCGGTTTTCTATCGCCAACAAAGGGTCGGGCGCTACGGCCAGACTTTTACATTCCTGAAATTCCGGTCGATGTCAGTGAACAACGATTGCAACGTGCACAAGGAATTTGTCACTCGACTAATTGTAAGTAGTCCTGGCGGGACGGAGTCACAAGAGAGTGGCGCAAATATCTACAAACTTACAAATGACAATAGAATTACACGCGTGGGACGAACACTTCGGCGAACCAGTCTCGACGAACTTCCGCAGTTCATCAACGTCCTGAAGGGCGATATGTCTCTCGTCGGCCCGCGCCCGCCAATTCCTTATGAGCTGGCTGCTTATCAAACATGGCACCGACATCGTTTGCTGGCAGTAAAGCCAGGCATTACGGGCCTGTGGCAAGTTATGGGCCGTAGCAGCGTTCGGTTTGATGAGATGGTGCGTCTCGATCTCCGCTACGCATCAACATGGACTCCATGGCTGGACCTCAAGATTCTGCTGCGAACTCCGGGGGCGGTGATTCAAGGCTCGGGCGCATACTAGAATCCGCGTCAACTTCCGCACAAAGCCATCCCATTTGAGTTTGGTTTTCGGCCGCAACCCGATCAGCGGCATGCGGTAAATCTGCCATTCGATTCACCGAAAGGCCTTCGAGAAGAATTCTCTCCATCCATACGTTTTATCATTCAATAGCCTGAGAGACTGTTCGCATCGAAGTCATCTCTGCGCACAGGCGTCAAGAAGGAGAAAGAGACCATGAACTTCGGAGTAATTGGTTACGGCTACTGGGGCCCAAACATTGTCAGGAACCTCGCCGGCCTTGAAGGAGCCGTCGTACGAGCGATCTCGGATGTCAGCCCGGCTGCGCAGGCGCGCGCCGCAAGGCATATCCGGGCGTAAAGATAACTGCGACCAATGGAAGTGATCACTTCGCCGGAAGTCGATGCCGTTGCGATCGTTTCGCCCGTTTGGACACATTACGAATTGACAAAAGCCGCGCTGGAAAACGGCAAGCACGTATTTGTTGAGAAGCCGTTCACGAGCACCGCCGCGCAGGGAGAGGAACTGGTCAACCTGGCAGCACGAAAGAATCTGAAAATCATGGTGGACCACACGTTCCTTTTTACCGGCGCGGTGAGAAAGATCAGCCAGCTGCTCGACGAAGGAGCACTGGGGAAGCTCTATTACTATGATTCCACGCGCGTTAATCTGGGCCTCTTTCAGCACGACATCAACGTGCTTTGGGACCTTGCGCCGCACGATCTGTCGATCATGGATTATCTGATCAAGGCTGGCCCGAAGCGGTTGTTGCGACAGGGCAAGGACATTTGAACGGCCACGAAGACGTGGCCTTCATGACGCTCTATTTCCCCGAAAAGATCATCGCGCACATCAACGTCAACTGGCTTTCCCCGGTGAAGGTCAGGACCACGCTGATCGGCGGAGAAAAGCGGATGCTGGTCTGGAACGATCTCGAAGCCGACGAAAAGGTGAAGGTCTACGACAAGGGAGTGAAGATCACAAGCCAGGAAGGTGTTTACGACCTGCTGGTCAGTTACCGGTCGGGAGATATGTGGTCGCCGCAAGTGGAGCAGGTAGAAGCGCTGCGCCAGGAACTGTCTTATTTCGTGGAATGCATTTCAAGCGGGCAAGAGCCATTTAACAACGGGCATGCCGGGCTTGCGAGTGGTTAAGATGCTCGAAGCCGCCAGCGAATCGATGAACAAGAAGGGAGCGCTGGTCCATCTTATGAACTCCTACAACTGCATCGCGGCAGACGTAAAGCTGGGAGAGAACGTAAGGCTGTCGAAGTTCATCAACCTATATGGTTGCGAGATCGGGGACGAGACGAAGATCGGCGCATTTGTCGAGATCCAGAAGAACGCTAGGATCGGAAAGCGCTGCAAGATCTCCAGCCACAGCTTCATCTGCGAAGGCGTGACCATCGAAGACAACGTATTCATCGGCCATGGAGTGATGTTTATCAACGACAGTTATCCGCGCGCGACGAACCGCGATGGAGCACTGCAAACCGAGGCGGACTGGAAGGTCGAGCCGACGGTAATGCGCAAGGGTGCATCGATCGGCTCCGGCGCACGATTCTTGCCAATGTGAGCATCGGCGAAAACGCGATCGTGGGCGCCGGCAGCGTGGTACCAAGGATGTTCCGCCCAATGCGATCGTGGCGGGAAATCCGGCCAGAGTTCTGCGCTTCATTGGAGACCGAAGCGAGGAGACCGAGTCAGAAGCGCAATGGTGTTCCATTTCTTGATCTCGTGACGCCGCATCTGGAACTGGAACAGCGAACTGGTGGAAGTGTTTCGCCGGGACTTGCGCACGGCGGGATTCGTTGGCGGGCCGGTGGTGGAGAAGTTCGAAAAGGCATTCGCGGAATTCTGCGATGTAGCCATGCGTTGCCGTGAGCAGCGGCACGGATGCTTTGCGTTTTGCTTTGATGGCTTGCGGAGTCGAAGCCGGCGACGTGGTGCTGACGGTTCCGAACACGTTTATCGCCACAACAGAGGCCATCTCGCAGGCAGGCGCGATTCCGGAGTTCATCGACATCGACGAGCACACTTACAACATGTCGGCGAAATGCTTGCAGCGGTTTCTGGAAAAGCAGTGCGTCCGCGACAGTGCAGGGAAAGTCGATCAGCCTGCGGAGTGGACGGCCGGTTACAGCGGTGGTGCCGGTGCACCTCTACGGTCAGATGGCGGACATGGATGCGATCCTGGGGCTGGCGGACAAGTACGGCCTGATCGTGATTGAAGATGCCTGCCAGGCGCATGGCGCGGAATACTTTTCAAAGACGCGAATCGCTGGATGAAGGCCGGGTCGATGGGCCGTGCGGCCGCATTCAGTTTTTATCCCGGCAAGAATCTTGGCGCCTGTGGCGAAGGCGGAGCGGTGACGACCAACGATGCTGAGATCGCGGCCAAGATCAGGATGCTGCGCGATCATGGCCAGGTAAAGAAGTACTACCACGACATGGAGGGCTACAACGGCCGGCTTGATGCGATTCAGGCCGGACTATTGCAAGCGAAGCTGCCTCATCTAGCGGAATGGAACGCTCAGCGCCGCGACCGGGCCGCCGAGTACGACCGGCTGCTGGCGAAGAGCGATCTCTGAGCCTTCCGTATGAGCCGTCCTGGTCGCGTGCCGTGTATCACCTTTATGTAATTCGCACGGCGACCGCGAAGGCATGATGAATCATCTGAAGGAAGCGGGCATCGGCACGGGAATTCATTACCCGATTCCGTTGCATCTGCAGAAGGCCTATGTGTCGCTCAATTACAGCCCGGGCGACTTTCCGGTTGCGGAGCGCGTTTCTGCCGAGATCGTTTCTTTGCCTATGTTCCCGCAACTCACGGCGGCCCAGCAGGCCAGGGTGGCCGAAGAGATCCGCGCATTTACTGGCAGCATCTCTGTAGACAGAAATCGAAGACGAGCCACGGCTCTGATGGCGGTCGAGAGAACCGCCTGATTTCAGGTTCCTGCTCGGAGAGATACCGGGATTCGCGATGTTCCCGGCTCCGAAGCTTCCCAAAAACGTCGATCCCCGAACCATGCCCAAGCCACTGAATATGCATCGTCACGCCTGCGCGGAATGAAGCGCAATACATCGAATTGACCCTCCAGGTCGATGATTGCGCAGAACGATTCCGCTGAAATGGGTGATCGTCAGTGACGGTTCGACGGATCGGACAGACGAAATCGTAGGCCGATACCTTGGCCGAATATCCCTGGATTGAACTCCTCAGAATGCCGGAACGCAGGAAAGGCACTTTGCGGGCAAGGTGCATGCTTTCAACGCCGGTTACAATCGGGTGAAAGCGCCTCGATGTGGATGTCATCGGCAACCTGGATGCGGATGTTTCGTTCGAGCCCGAGCATTTCGAATTTCTGCTCGGAAAGATGGCGGAGGCTCCCCAACTTGGTGTAGCCGGCGCCCCTTTCCGCGAAGGAAATTTCCAGTACGACTATCGCTTCACCAATATCGAGAATGTTTGGGGAGGCTGCCAGCTTTTTCGCCGCGCGTGTTTCGAATCGATTGGCGGCTACATGCCGCTCAAAGGCGGCTGCATCGATCACGTCGCTGTGCTTTCTGCACGCCTGCATGGATGGCAGACCCGGACGTTTACCGAGAAGGTCTGCCTGCATC
>CAWCMW010000008.1:0-126203 GCA_963796785.1 uncultured Acidobacteriaceae bacterium
CTGGCCACCACTTTCCTTGATCATCCTTCGGCCAAGCAGATTCATTCAACCCTTGTCTCAACTGAGGCCAGGTAGCTCAGGTAGAGCGTGGCCCTGAGAATGGCCGACTGGTCGGCGGGACGATTCGGTTTGGGCCCGTCCCCGGCCACCATTCTTCTCTATCAAGGCTCACGTACAATAAACCTTACTCAGGCTGGGAGGCTGAAGCTCCTTTGTTCGCCATTCTTACCCCTTTGTTTGCTTTCGTCGGCCCGCTTGGGGGACTGGTGCGTCCGGCTGCCGTCCTATTTCGCCATTTCCGAGGAGAGCGCTCTTCACCGCTACTTCAGAACGCAGTACGCTGACCAGACATTTAAGGGGCTTTACCACTGGAATTTCTTCGATGCGGCCGTGCTTTTGCCCTACTTCGCGGTGATGGTTGTGCTGGCTCTCTACGGCATTCACCGCTACACCATGGCGTACCAGTACTTCAAGTACCGCAAGAACTACAATCCCAATCCACCCCGGCCTTTCGACGAACTGCCGCAGGTGACGGTACAACTGCCCATCTTCAATGAGCAATTTGTCATCGACCGGCTGATTGAGGCCGTTTGTGCGATGGAATACCCGCGCGAGAAAATCGAGATCCAGGTGCTTGACGACTCCACCGACGAAACCTGCGAGGTGGCTGCTGACATCGTCGAGCGCTATGCAGCCCTTGGGCACAACATCGTTTATATCCACCGCACCAACCGGCATGGCTACAAGGCTGGGGCATTGGACGCTGGCCTTAAAGTTGCGAAGGGCGAATACGTTGCCATTTTCGACGCTGACTTTGTTCCCCCTCCCGAATGGTTGATGAAGGTGATTCATCATTTTGGCGAGCCCGAGATCGGAATGGTTCAGACGCGCTGGACCTACCTGAACCGCGACTACAGCATCCTGACCCAGATCGAGGCCATCCTGCTTGACGGCCACTTCGTTCTGGAGCACGGCGCGCGCGCCCGCTCCGGCGAGTTTTTCAACTTCAACGGCACGGCGGGCATGTGGCGGCGGCAGGCGATTCATGATGGCGGGGGCTGGCAGCACGACACGCTCACGGAAGACACAGACCTCAGCTACCGCTCCCAGATGGCCGGCTGGAAATTCAAATATCTGCCCGACGTCGAGTGCCCTTCCGAACTGCCCATCGAAATGACCGCGTTCAAGACCCAGCAGGCGCGATGGGCCAAAGGACTGATTCAGACCAGCATCAAGATTCTGCCCAGGGTATTTCGCTCAGACACTCCGCGCCGCAACAAAGTCGAGGCTGTCTATCACCTCACGGCGAATCTCAGCTATCCGCTGATGGTGATCATGTCAGCGCTGCTGATTCCAGCCATGATCTGCCGCTTCTACCAGGGCTGGTTCCAGATGCTTCTGATCGACGTGCCCTTGTTTACTGCTTCGAGCTTTTCGATCGCCGTCTTCTACGTGATGAGCGAGCGGGAGATCTTCCCGAAGACATGGAAGAAGACGTTTCTACTATCTGCCTTTCTTGATGGCGCTCGGAATCGGGCTGACGATCACAAACACCAAGGCGGTGATCGAAGCGCTGCTTGGCATCAAGAGCGCGTTTGTGCGTACGCCGAAGTACCGCGTTGCGCGCAAAGGAGAGAAGTCGCAGGCAGCCAAGTACCGCAAGCGCCTGAAGCTGGCTCCCTGGATCGAGTTGCTGATGGGGTGCTATTTCGCGGGGGCCATCTACTACACGTTCACCAACAACAACTTCTTTACAGCGCCGTTTCTGATCCTCTTTGTCGTCGGATACTGGTACACCGGCTTAATGAGCCTGCTGCAGGGTCGCTTCGAGCGCTGGCGTACCGGCGTCAACACCGACGAATCCAGCCCCAAGCCGTTCCCAGTTGGCGTCTAGACAAACAGCGTTGGTTCGCGAGAAGGTTACCAGTGTGCGGAGCATCCACGCGACAGCGCAAGTCCTGTGCTACATTGGCGCCATGGTGTTGAAGAATTTGGGCGTAGCGGCCATTTTGCTTTGCTTTGCGTTTTCTCCCGGGGCAAGTACAGCACAGACCGCAAAACCTCCGGCGCCGGCCGCAGGCGCGACGAATCCCGCCGCTTCACCGGCAACGACCCCTGCCACGGCAAGTCCGGTCCCGCACAGCGACTGCGAAGGGGCCGCGTGCGACGCTCCGCCGGCACACATCACCATTGCGACACCGGCGCCCGCGGCCGCCCCATGGCCGTTGCAGGATCGCATCACCTGGGCAGCGAACCTGATTCTCATTCTGATCATTTATGTGGGAGCGATGCTTGGGATTCCTGCTCTGCGCAAAATTGCGCGGCAGATGAAATATGTGGAAGTTACCGCTCAAGCCGCTGCGGATAGCGCGAAAGCGTCGCTGATGTACGCCGAAGCCCAGGCGCAATCTCAGCGGCCCTGGCTGGTTGTGAGTGCGGAGGCCGAGCCCGGCCCAAACAACAGATTTACGGTCGTGGCCACGAATCGAGGCAGAAGTCCCACGCGAATCGGCACGCTCATCGATACCGTCGTGATTGCGCGGGATGAGGCCGAGCTGCCGCCCGCCCCGGTTTTTCAAGGCGAACCGAAACCGCCGCGCGTTCCCATTATCCTGCTGCCGGGAGAATCGACAGAACTGAAAACGTTCAGCCGCGACGATGTTAGATCAGTTTGCGAATCCGCGGAGGACATGCGCCGCGTGGAGCAGTGGGAAGCCAAAATCTTCTTCTACGGCGAGATCACTTATGTGGACTTGCGTGCGCCGGCGGACAAGCAGCCGTACGAGACCGGTTGGTGCTGCTGGTATATCCATGGCCACCAGAAGAGCGGCATGGTCATCGCCGGTTCGCCGGAGTACAACCGGCACACATAGTTGGTTCCGTGCTGCACGTCCTCACACGCGCGCGAGCTACCGACCCGTGCCGCCGACGGTCATTTTGTCGAGCTTGATGGTCGGCATGCCGACGCCGACTGGGACGCTCTGGCCATCTTTGCCGCAGGTTCCAATGCCTTCGTCGAGCTTGAGGTCGTTGCCGACCATCGAGACGTATTTGAGGGCCTCGGGTCCGTTGCCGATGAGCGTCGCGTCGCGCACCGGCGCGGTCACCTTGCCGTCTTCGATGAGGTAGGCTTCGGATGCGGAGAAGACAAACTTGCCGTTTGTGATATCGACCTGGCCACCACCGAAGTTGACCGCATAGAGCCCGCGCTTGACACTGCGGAGAATGTCTTCGGGCGCGTCGTCGCCGGCGAGCATGTAGGTGTTGGTCATGCGGGGCATGGGAATCGACTGGTAGCTTTCGCGGCGGCCTGAGCCGGTATTGGCCATGCCCATGAGGCGCGCCGAAAGCTTGTCGGATAAATATCCTTTGAGGACGCCATTTTCGATGAGGACGGTTTCCTGCGTGGCCGATCCCTCGTCGTCCACGTTGAGCGAGCCGCGACGGCCGGCGATTTTGCCGTTGTCAACGACGGTGACTTTGGGGCTCGCGACAGGCTGTCCGATCAGCCCCGTAAATGCCGAAGTCTTTTTGCGATTGAAGTCAGCTTCGAGTCCGTGCCCCACTGCCTCGTGCAGCAGAATTCCGGGCCAGCCGGGACCAAGCACTACCTGCATCTCGCCCGCGGGGGCAGGCACCGCGCCGAGCTGTAGAATTGCTCCGCGCGCGGCCTCGTGCGCCAGGGCTTCAGGACTCTTGGATTGAGTAAATTGCTCGAGGCCTGCTCTGCCTCCTCCGCCTGCCGCACCCTTCGTGGTGACCGCGCCTTCTTTCGCGATGACCCAAACATTCAGCCTGCATAACGGCTGCGTGTCGCTGGCGAAGGCGCCGTCGGACGCTGCAATCAGAATTCGGCGCAGCTCCTCGCTGTAGCCGGCTCGAACCTGAACGATGCGTGGATCAAATGCGCGCGCGGCGCGGTCGGCGCGGAGAATCAGCTCCAGCCGCGCGGCCAGGTCGAGATCGAAACCGCCAAGAGGTACGGGGTAGAGATCGGCCCCGCCTGTCTCCGTGAAACCCTGGACGGGCTGTTTCGCCGGGCCTGAGGCGATCAATGCGGCGGTCCGCGCGGCATGCAGCAGACGTTCCGGGCTCAGATTGTCAGTGTAGGCATAGCCGGTACGCTCGCCGCTCAGGACGCGGATCCCGCACCCGGCGCTCGTGCCCTGGCTGGCGGACTTCACAATCTGCTCGTCCACGCCGAGGGCCGTTGCTGTAACCGACTCGAAGTAAAGGTCAGCGTAGTCGCCGCCGGCACTCAGGGCCTGACCGAGGCAACGCTCGAGCAACCGCTCGGTGAGGCCAAACTTCTCAAAAAAGTAGCGCCGATGGCTTGAATTGGGGGAAGGTTCCGGATGCGTCATCGTAATCCAAGTGTACCCTTGTTGCGTCTGACTCAGCGATGCTCAGGGCCCGCCGGTTGCACGATGTTCCCGCCGTTTGATTCTGGGTACGTCGGTCATGGCAATGCCCCGGCACGCAAGTCAAACCATGCTAGGATTCGAGCCATGAAGAGATTTCTTGCGGCAGCTCTGTTATTGATGACGTTCGCAAGTCCAGCGTTCGCATACGGACAGCACCATCACCACCACCATCACCATCATCATCACCACCAATCGGCGTAGGTTGTGAGTCGGGTCTCAGCGCCCGGCCACGATCACAGGTTTCTTTCTGGGTACTTGAGTCACCATGATCCCGCGCTCAGCGGTTGTGTCCGTGTTAGGATGCGCGCATGGGCAAGTTCGTCAAGATGGTTCTGTTTATGGCGGTGTTTGCAAGTCCCGCGTTCGCGGCCAAGCACCAACATGCTGCCCGCCAGCATATCGATTACCGCTACCACGCTCCGAAACACTACAAAGTGCAACACCACAGCCACCACCAAAAGTCTCATAGCCACCACGCGGGCTAGCCCGATTCCCGAGCGTCTGCAGCCTCAGGCTCGAATTCGAAGTCTGCTCTGGTTTCTTCTTCTTTTCGTTCCTGCCAGTGGCCAAGTCCATTTAAGATTCTTGCCATGGCCGATCAGGAAGACCTGCGGTACCCCATTGGAAAATTCAGGCCGCCCGCTGAGAGCACGCCGGCGGTGCGCGCAGAGCAAATTGAAAGTCTGCGTCTGCTGCCCGAGCGGCTGCGCGCGGCAGTGGCAGGGCTCAACGACGCGCAGCTCGACACGCCGTACCGCGACGGCGGATGGACCGTGAGGCAGGTGGTTCATCACTTTGCGGACAGCCATGCCAACAGCTACGTCCGCTTCAAGCTGGCGCTTACCGAGGATTGGCCCACGATCAAGCCCTACGACGAAGCGGCGTGGGCTCGCTTGCCCGATTCGAGCCAAAGCATTGAGCCGTCCCTGGTCTTGATCACGGGCTTGCACCAGCGCCTGGTTACGCTGCTCGAATCAATGTCGGAAGAGGATTTTGAGCGCGGTTTCAACCATCCAGAGCGCGGACGCGTGACGCTTGGGACCAACCTGGCGATCTACGCGTGGCACTCGCATCATCACACGGCCCACATTACCAGCTTGCGTACCCGCAAGGGCTGGTAGGGACATTCATGGACGCCAGCGAACGGGCCAATCGGCAAAAGGCCGCTGCTGGCGGCGCTGGGGCCGCACCTGCGCCGCCAGCGCGACTGGCACAGATCATCGAGTCCTATCTTGCGGATCATCCAGCGGCTGCGCTGCTGGAGGATGGGCGCGCTGCGTTCGATATGCGCACCGCTCACTACTCGGTTGGCGAGTCGCATGGCCGGTGCCTGCTGGAAGTGTGGAGCGAGGAACGGAACGTGGTGCGCACCGTCGTGGATGTGCGAGAGCGCGCACAATGCCTGAGGCTGGTGACGCGCCGAATGGGAGCAGCCAAGCCGCAAACGTTGGAACTCGTGCCTACGGGTGATCGGCGTACACCCACCGCCCGCGACAGCTCGCGCCGGAACTATATGCGCTTGCTGGAGCGCGTGCTCTCTCGCCATTTCATCGGCGCCAAGGTTGATGGCATGCGCACTGCGATGGATCTTGAGCACAGCTTTGGGCCAGCCTATGCGCGGGGCCGCTTGCTCAAAGGCAGCGCGGCCGACGCGGTGATCGGCGTTGGCGATGCCGAATCCGCATCGACGATTGACGGCGTTCTGACTCTGGGAATTCTGTGGCTCGATTATTGCCGCAACCATGGCGACGTACGCCGCCACTTCGGCGGGCTGAAAGTTGTGGTTCCTGCGGGAATGTGGCGTACTACAGCCGAGCGCATGGCGTGGCTCGATTACTCGATCGGGGACTTTCAATTATTCACGCTCGACGAACGCAGCGAAGAGCTGGCGCCGGTCGACTTTCGCGACACAGGCAACTTCGATTCGCGCCTCGTCCACGCATTTTCCCGGGCTGCAGCTCTCGATCGCTGCCAATCCGGGATCGATCGCTTGCTGGCACTCGTTCCAGACGCGGCGCGCGAACGGGTCGAGATCCGCCCGCATTCCGCGACGGAAGTGGGATTGCTTGTACATGGGCTTGAATTTGCCCGAGTTCGCCATGGCGCATCGGCACATTCTTTTGGGCGCGATGATGAAATGACCTTTGGAGCAGGGGCAAACGAGACGCTGCTGAGCGAAGAGAATGAGCCTCTGTGCTGCGATCTCTTTGGACGTCTTTTCCTGAGCCGTCGCGCCGACGGCGTGCATACCGATGCCCTTTTTCGCATTGCGCCCGAGCGGTGGCTCGAGTCGCGACTGCGGTCGGGGATTGCCGAGCTGTTGCCGGAGTTGCGCGGCGACCAGCTTTACACACAAGTTCCCGCGCTCTCCAATGGCGACCGGGGCATGCTCGACCTGCTCACGCTGGACCGCAACGGGCGGCTGGTTGTCTTGGAATTAAAGGCCAGCGAGGACCTGCATTTACCGCTGCAGGCCCTGGACTACTGGATTCGCGTGCGCGCGCTGAACGCGGACCGCCAGGCCGCCCCACCCGCGAGCGCGCCGCTTTCGGCTTTCGAACGCAGCGGCTACTTTGTGGGCGCTGAAGTTTCGACGCTTTCTCCTCGGCTTATCCTTGCTGCGCCGGCGCTGAGCATTCACCCGGCGAACGAATCCGTGCTGCGGTATCTGTCGCCGAAGATCGAGTGGGAATTCATCGCTCTCAGTGAGCATTGGCGCCGGGAACTTAAAATTGTTTTTCGCAAGCGCAGCGGCGACAGGGCAGGAAACTGAGCGCTGCCGCACATTGCTTCGTCGCCCATTGATCCTTGCGAGATGGCTCGCCGCCCTCAGAACGCTTGTGCTTTTTAGCGCGGGGACATAAATGCCCAGCCTCTGACCCGATGAAAGCGGCAAGAGGCTGGGCCTTGAAGCAATAAGCTATTGATAATATATCCCGTTAAAACTGGTCTATGTTACGACTCACTCGAAGGAATCACTGGCCTCCGAAGTTTGCGTTACGCCAATGGTTTCGCGGCCATCAGCTCTTTTTCTTGTATTGCCCGCGCCGCGAAGGCAAGATCTGCAACTGTTCAAAAGGGCCGCGCAGTTTCTGCCCGGCGCCATTCTCCTCGGGCCGCGATCGTTCGCCCTCTTCCGCGCGGCGTCCCGAGTTTTTCCCTTGCTGCCCGGGTTTGGGCAAAGAGGAATCCGAATGCAAATGATTCATCTTTGCGCCGGAGCCATCGGTGGCGATTCCGCCATTCGCCTCGGGCGAAACTCCCGATTCGGAAATCGGAACAAAGGCCCGAAGCGATGCCGGCAGATCAAATTCGGAAGGCGCTGCGTCGGGCGGATCATCTTCCTTCGAGGGGGCGGGCTCAGTGCGATTGAATTTCGGCTCAAAGGGCGCAATCGCGCTCATCAGCGCGTCAATACCGGCGCTTGGCGATCCTGGATGCCTTGCGTGATCCAGATCTCTGAGCGCTTGCGAAAAGCGCATTCCCCTGAGGTCGCTAAGCCGAGGCAGCGAAATGTGGGTAGTCTTTTCCGGCACCGGATTCGCCGGCTCGAAGCTTGTTCCGTTGCCGTTTGGGCCGTTGGGCGGCGCAGGCGGCGCCTGGTTGGGTTGAGTCTTCGGCTCCGGATGAAGTTGATCGAATTGCGCTGCAATCTCAGCCAGCGGCGAAGGAATCTCTTCATGCGTCTGTTTTGCGGGCTCAGGCAGCGAACGCGGGACGAGTTGAAGACCGCGGACCGGAGCAAGTACGGTAGGCGCTGTCTGATTTGCGGGCACCGGCTTGTCAGCCTTGGAAAATTCGTTGAAAAGCGGAGGGGCGTATGCGAGTTTGTCTGTCGGTTTTGAATCCGGCTGATTCCGGGAGGCAGCGTCATCAAGGTCAAGGCTGGCGCGACCCTCTTCGATCGCATGCTCGAGAGTCTGAAGCATTTGCTGGTCCGTGGCCTGGCCTTGCTTGCGAAGATGCTTTCCCATTTCCTTGATGGAGCGCCGGAATTCTGGATCGGCCGCTGCCAAACGCACGCGGTTGAGAACGAATCCGACAGCGGGCGCCTTAACGCGCTGGAGAATGTTGGCCACGGTGCGCAACTGTGCGCGCGTGGTCACACCGGACTCAATCACGACGATAGTGCAGTGAGCGGACTGCACCAGCCGCTCGGTTTCTTCGGAGTCACCGAGAGGCGCGGCGTCGACGAGGATGACCTCCGCTTGGGAGCTTCCGGCTCCGTTCGAACCTTCCGCGGCATCCACAACCACCGCCGCTCTCCCCATGGTCTCCAGGAACGTCTTCAGGCGAGTGGCGACCGTTGTGACGCCAACTTCAGGACCGGTGCCAGTGAACACACAACGTCTGAAGCCGCGATCTCTAAATCCGAGATCGATTCCGGAGGCCAGCCGCAGAAGATGCTCGTCAGTGATTTCATCGGCGACTTCGGAGAAGTCAGGTAGTTGCGCCATGGGCGGAAAGCCCAGAAGTTGCTCGACATCGGCGGAGATATAGACCCGCGGGTCCGCTCTGTGAGCGACGACCGCGATCGCGCCTCCCAAAAACACGAAACTGAGAATGAGCACGAGCGCATTGCGAATGACGCCGGAATCGGCGGAATACCAGGGAGCGACGGCGGAGGCGACAAGGCCAGGAAGCCCAGGACTGTTTTGATGGCGGGCAGCGCTCTGGAATTGCCGGCTTGCATGGAGATCGTGACCCGTATATTGTGCGACTGTTTCTGTTCGCTGCGGTTCGGGCCGGGGATCCATTGCGGCGATAGACACGAGCGGTGACTCTTCGCCGGTGTGGAAGTGCGCAGCCCGGGGCTCGACCGCGTTCGAAGCCGCCCCAACGGACCAGGCGTTGAGCAGGTAAATGAGGGCGAGGGCCAGACCGATCAATGCGAGCCCAATCGCGAGACGGCGATGCACTTGCAAGCTGCGGCGAATCTCGAGGTGGAAGATCGACCGCGATTTATCGCCGGCCTGTCTGAAACGAGGCGCGGAAGCAAAGTACCCGGAAACGCCGACAGGTGGTCGGTGCGAATTTGCCGGAACGAGTTGTGCGAAACTTTGGCTCACTGAGCCGCTCCAGCGATTGCCAAATCGGAATCCCGCGAAAAACTCTGAAAATCAACTCGCGGCGGTGCTGCAATCACCACGGCTCACTGTTGAAGCACTTTTCGGTTGTGCTGAAGCCCGCTTGGAGGTTCATTCGAGCCGAGGTCTGTGGTATCGAAGCTATCTTTTGGAACCATTTAGAACAATGCCGCGAAGGTGGGACTCGCAGCGGCAAACGCTGCATCCTTAGACACCATGTTTCCAGGCGAGTTGGTAACGGCGGGAGATTACTTTAGTCGCGGGTGCTTAAGAGGATTTCGCGGAAGCTGCGGGGCGGATGCAGCCAGGAATGCCATAAGTCGGAGGAATTATGAAAGGCGCGTTACAGAGGCGGCGGCGGTGGATTTATGCGTCGCTCATTTCACGGCCTCGGGCTTCGCGTCCCATGGCTGCCAAAGCTGCGAGCGACAACGCGACCACGACCACGGTGATGGCGAGGACGGCGCGATAGCTACCCCACCGCTCGGCCGCGAGTGCCTGGCCTTTGCCATTCCATGATGTGATGAGCCCGCCCAATTGATATGCCAATCCGGGCGCAGTCGCGCGCACCGGCGCGGGAGACAGTTCCGTGAGATAGGCAGGCACGACGCCCCATGCGCCCTGCACCATGAATTGCATCAAGACCGCGCCGACGCCAAGCGTGATGGCTGAATGACCGAAGGCGTAGAGAGGGATGACGGGAATGGCCAGCAGCGCCGCAGTCACGATTGCCCTTTTGCGGCCCCACCTTTCAGAAAGCGTACCGAAGAAAATTCCCCCGGCGATCGAGCCAATGCCGTAGAGAACTCCGATGAGGCCGATGGTCTGCGGAGGGAGCTTTATCTGCACAGCGAGGAAAGTTGGATAAACGTCCTGCGTTCCATGGGAGAAGCTCATGAAGGCTGTCATGAGAACGACGAGAAATAGAAATGTGGGCAGGAAGTGAAGTAGTTCTCGCGGCCATGCGGGACCGGTATGAACGGCAGCACGGGACCTTCGCTTTCGGGCGCCGGCGAGCCAGACGGGAGACTCGGGTACGCGTGCCTGGACATAAAACGCGAGCAGCGCGGGTGTTGCCCCAAGGATGAACAAACCCCTCCAGCCGATCGCAGGAACAGACAAGCCATGCCAATGGAAGCCCGCAAACAGCAGACCGAAGGCCGCTGAAGCCAGAATCGATCCGAATGCGTAACCTTCCTGGAGGATGCCGGAAAATGTGCCGCGGCCTTCCCTGGGCAGGGATTCAAACACCAATGCAGCGCCGACGCCCCATTCGCCGCCCATTGCAATTCCAAACAGGGCCCTCAACACCAGCAGGACATTGAGCGAAGGCGCAAACGCGCAAGCGAACTCGATGACGGAGAAGCCAATGATATTCGCCATGAGCACGGGACGACGGCCATAGCGATCTGCCAACATGCCGAAGAGGAGTGCACCGACGGGACGAAAGGCCTGGGTGAGGAAGACGGCTCCGAGAACCGTCGAAGGCTTTGTGCGGAACTCGCCGGCAATAGCGTTGACGCAAAAGATGAGAAGAAAGAAGTCGAGGCTGTCGAGCGTCCAGCCAAGAAATGCGGCGAGAAACACATGGCGCTGCGAGCGAGTGAGCTGTCGAAACGGACCGAGAACAGACACAGGCGGGAGAATAACAGAAAGAAGGGGAAATGAATGGAGCCGATTCAGCGCTCTCAACCGAAATGTGGAGCCGAGCGGAGTGGTTTCGGAGTGGGTACCGGAAATGCCGAGACTGCGGCCATTGATTGTTGCAACGACTATCCGGAGCAAAGCATCTTAGGATGTAGGTAATTATGCTTCGTTAATCCTGGAGCATCGGATCGGAGCCCGGGGAAATTTTGAATGGCAAGCCTGAAGTCCGAGATCGCTCAGACGTCTCCGTTTTCGAGCCTGGAGGAAGAGGCGATCCTGAATGTGATGCGCACTTCGGATTGCCTGGAGCGCACGTTTCAGCATAAGACCCGTGAATGGGGACTTACCCCAACCCAATACAACGTATTGCGGATTTTGCGCGGGGCGCAGCCTGACGGGCTCCCCTGCGCAGCCATCGGGAAACGCATGATTGCCATGGAGCCCGACATCACGCGAATCCTTCGCCGGTTGAAGCTCCTCAAGCTGATCCGCCAGCATCGAGACCGCCAGGATCGCCGCGTGATTATGACTCAAATCTCGGAACCCGGCCTGGATTTGCTACGCGCCATGGACGGTGTCATTCAGAAGGTCCCGCTCGAGCTGCTGGGGCACATCGGCCGCGGAGAGCTTGGGGAGATGATTCGGTTGCTGGAGAGCGCGCGCCAATCGTGCGCGGACGCGGAGCCGCCCGAATAGCGTTGCAAAGCTGGAGATTCCGGGGATGGTTGCGGAAAGAAAAGGGCGAGAGCTAGGTGGCGACAATCTTCTGAGCCACGGTCTCCTCATCCATGTCTGACTGGATGATCTTGTTGTGCAAGCAATAAAGAGCGAGTTCGAGCCGGTCAGATACTCCGAGCTTGTCATAGATCTTGCGCAGGTAATTCTTGATGACTTGCTCGGTGGTGCCCAATTGAAAGGCAATTTCCTTGTTTCGCTTGCCTTGAGTGATGCAGGTGATGATCGACATTTCCTTGGGCGAAAGGCGGGGCTGGTTGCGCGGACTGACGAGCGCCGCAGCCTGAGCTCGATAGGCGTCGATGACCCAGTTAACGGACTGATTGTCAATCCACGTTTCGCCTGCGGCGATACGGCGCACGCAACGAACCAATAGATCCGGTGAAATGGAGCGGGAAACAATTCCGCGAACGCCACGCCTATAGAGTTCGACTGTGTGATTTTCGTCGGCCGCAACCGCCTGGACGATCAGTTTTACATCGGGGGCGAGGCGCAGGATTTCAGGGATTGCGTTGGCCGTGCCGGCCAGCATGCCGCCCTCTAAAAGCACAATGTCAGTGGGATAACGCTCGATTGCCGAGCGCAGATTTTCCAACGAGTCAGCCTGTGCAACGACTCGGATGTCATCTTCCAGAGCGAAGACCTTCCGAATCCCAACTCGGTAAATAGCCTGGGAATCCGCGAGAATTACGCGAATGGTACCCGGCTTGACCGGAGCATCAGCGCTTTCGCCTTCAGGGTTATCGTCGAGGATTTCCATATTCGGCTGCCGTCAAGCCAACCGCAACCTCAATGCTCCGCGAATCGATAGTCATCAATTGTGGCTGCAGCGAGGTGCTCATTGTGGCTTGAGGAGCAGCGTACCACACGTCCCTTGCAGAGGACTAGGACATCCTGAGGGGCGCCCAGAACAGCACGTGGCATCCGCATCGAGAAGTTGACATCCAGTCCGACCGGTAAAGCCTCGCCAAGCGCAAAGAGGACACCGCTCGCGGAGATGTTCCGGGTGAGCCCCGCAATCTCATTGGCGCCAGCTGAGAGCACCACTGGCAGAGAAAGAGGAAACCGCACTGCACAGCGAACTTCTTGCCGACCATGAGCAGTCGATTGCTCACTAGTGGACTGCGGCGAATCTGAGTGTAGAGGGTTCATAGATCGTGCCCAAATGATATTGGCTTCACTGTCACTGTACCCAGTTTTGTTGATTTGGCCCACGGCACCAAAGTTTTCGGCCTAGTAACCGGGCGAGAACGCTGCGGCGGAGGGGCGGTAACTTGCACATCCTGGGGTTCATCAGTTGGCTGGTTCGAGTCGGGCTCGGAGGGTCGCTGAGATTTGAGGCGGAGCCCGGCTGAGCCACGCGGACAATGCGAAGGCGATGCTCCAGAGGGAGCTGATTTGGCCGGGAATGCGCTGTGCGAGGGCCGGCTGGGGGAGGAAACTGGCCCGTAAAGCGAATAAATATCAAAACTTCGCAGGGAGTACCCATGCTTTTGTTACCTGTGTTCTACGGAAATAGGTACTTCCGTTAAAAATCTTACTTCATAGCACTTTTGTTGTAGCGCCCCTACACAATTTGGGTTACTCTAACAAAGCAAAGTTCCAAGGCGGTTGTGTCTACCGCCGGGAGAGGGTCTCATGAGTTCCCGTAAGTTGGTTGCCTTGAAATTCGGCGTAATTGTTCTTCTTCTTGGGTCCGTGTGTGCTGCCAACGCGAGTGCCGTGGGGTCCAGCCAAGCTCCCGCCACCGCATGTGGCTGTGATGGTTCCGTGGGGTCCGGCCAAGCTTCCGCCACCGAATGTGGCTGTGATGGTTCCGTGGGGACCGGCCAAACTTCCGCCACCGAATGTGGCTGTAATGGTTCCGTGGGGACCGGCCAAACTTCCGCCACCAAATGTGGCTGTAATGGTTCCGTGGGGACCGGCCAAACTTCCGCCACCGAATGTGGCTGTAATGGTTCCGTGGGGTCCGGCCAAGCTCCCGCCACCCAACGTCGCCTAAGAAGGCTTGTAAGATCGCAAGAGGGCCCACCGTTCAAAGGTGGGCCTTTTGTTTTGCCGCTTGAATTCCTTAGGAACTGTAAATACAAATGGCTTGAAGAATCGCGCTGGGCAATGCTGCTATTCTCGGTTCATTCCGGCGAGCGGGATGGGCACTATGTCCATGAATGTTGAAAACGCAATCTGGCTGATGGCCCTCTGGCTGAGGCTCGTGGTTATTGCCTTCCTCTTCTACAGGCACGTCTGGCGCACTTTGCCTTTTTTCTGTAGTTACTGCATATGGGATTTACCAGCAATCTCGCAGTATTTGGAGTCAGCCAGACTCATTCCCCGGTTTTACTTTCATGCCTATTTCGCTCAAGCAGCAATCTGATTCTGCCCTGATGTTTTGCGTTCTCGTCGAGTTGGCATGGTCGGTGCTTCGCCCGCTTCGGTCTTCTCTGCCGGAACGCAGATCTCCTGGTCCGCATTGGGGTGATCATTCTCGTGGCTGGCGCGGCAATTTGGCCGTTTGCCGCCCTGCCCGGGCTCGCGCAAAGCACCGCCAAGGAAGGTCTTCTTATTCGCGCAACTCCAGGAGACATCATCGCCATCCTTCGTGTGCTGCTTTTCCTGTTATTGGCCGGAGGCAGCCAATTGTTGTCCATCGGTTGGCGCGACCGTGAACTGCAGGTTGCTACAGGATTCGGCCTTTACTCCATCGTCAGCCTAACCGTAGCGTGTTGTCGAAACTCATCAAGCGACAGCATCCCAATATGATTCTCAATTCGAATCACAACATCAGCTACATAGGGTGCTGGCCTATTGGGCGGTCAGCTTCGCGCAGAGGGAAGCAGAGCGCAGGGAGTTCACGCCGCAGATGCGGAATTTCCTACTTGCTGCAGCCGGCGCTGCGCGCTCTACGCGGGTGACAATGACTGAATCGCGCAAGGACAAGTCAGAGCGAGACGACCGCTGAACCTTATTCCCCGCACGGCCTGGAATTGTGCACTCAGTCTGGCAGCGAAGTCGTGCATTGACATACAGGCTCGATGCGGGTTGTAATAAAAGCAGTGGTGAAGGAGTTCACCCTTAACCGCTGTCCCTTCCGTTCGGCCGGACAGATGATGACTCCTGACAGGGAAGCCTGTTGCGGAGTCATGTCGCGGCGCAGATCCCTGAATACACAGAGAGCAGAACCGATGGTGCGATTGCTGCGTAGTGTTTGCGATTTGAGCAGTTTGTACGCACGCCGGCGCTGACCTCGGCACACACTTGTTCAAGGAGAATGGCATTGCAGAAATATCTGCTGATTGCTGCGGGCGGTGCACTTGGTTCCATTGCCCGATACTGGGTTGGGTCTACGATTTCCAGCCGTACGGGAACGAGGTTTCCCTACGGCACACTGGTCATTAACATCACAGCCTGCGTGGTCATCGGCTTCGTCCTAACCTATTTCGGCAAACGGGCCGATTTGAGTGCGGCGTGGCGGTTTCTCGTGGCCATCGGCTTCATTGGCGCTTACAGCACCTTTTCAAATTATGAGTGGGAAACGCTGTCGACCATGCGGTCGGGCGCGTTTCTGTTGGCGGCGCTCTACGCGGTAGGCAGCTTGATTCTGGGGCTTGCGGCGACGTGGTGCGGAACAGCGCTTGCCGACCTGATATAGAGAGGAGACCCAAATGCCGGCAAAAAGGCGGATTGTTGGAGCGAAGAGTTTGCCGCGAAGCGGCGGCCGAGCGGGAGTTGCAAGTTCGACGCAAAGGTGCTTCAATGCTTCGTTGTCTACCAGTGCGGCACCGGCGCGGGAGCAAGCAAAGCCGATCACGGCGGGCGAGGGAGAAGGGGAGTGCATGTTAACGACGGGCAAGGCAGTTAAGGTGTCTCTCTACCTGAGTGACGGAGCCAAGCACCACCATATTCCGGTGTACACGACAATTCTGGACTTTCTCTTCAAAAGCGGAATCGCCGGCGCGACGGTTGTGAAGGGTGTTGCAGGCTTTGGAGCGAAGCACCGCATGCATTCCGCCCACATCCTCGAGATCTCCGATCACCTCCCGATCAAGATCGAGTTCATTGAGATGCGCGAAAAAGTAGATGCGGTGTTGCCCGAACTGGAGAAGCGCATCGGGTCCGGGCTGATCGAGGTGCAGGAGACCACAATCATCGTTCCTCCCCACGAGTAGAACGTTGCGCGGTCGACGAGCGATGCTTTTTCGCGGCTGGCTGCCTACGGCCCAACCGCAACAATCCGCCGGAAAACGCATCTAATCAAGAGGTGGCAAGTGGCAGCCAGTTGCACGGCCTGCCTGCGCCGATTCCCGCAGAAGAACCCTGGATCGTGAATGGCTTGAAAACTGGAGCGGGGGTGTTTATCGAGTCTTCACTGAAGTTGGTGCATACTGAATGAGAGAGAACCAGGGACCTCACCCCCGGGGGAAACCGATGCTCTCGAGTATTCGGAAGATCATATTGCCGTTGGTTGTTTTGGCTGCAGGTTCCTTTTGCGCGCGAGCGCACGCGCAGGCGGCTCTGCTGATGGAGGAGCCGTATGGCTTCTTCGGCACGCTGAACCCGACCGGGCATAATGCGATCTATTTCGAGCGGATTTGCGCCGAGACTCCGGTGAAGCTGCGCCGCTGCGGACCTGGCGAACTGGGCGCGGTGATTGCGCGCTACCAGGGCATCGACGGATACGACTGGGTGGCCATTCCGCTGATTCCCTACCTTTATTCGGTGAAGAATGCGGCTGAGGTTCCCGCGCATGTGGACCACGACACGGTTGTGCGGTTGCGGAACCATTATCGCGAGGAGCATCTCCAGGAGCTGGGACCGAATTTGTCGCCGGGCAACCTGGTGCGCGGCGGTTGGACGCAACTGCTGGGCGCAGCCTATGAGCGGCGCATCTATGCCTTTCGCTTTGCGACGACAGAGGCTCAGGACGATGCCCTTATCGAGAAGCTGAATGATTCGCCGAATCGGAGCCGGTTCAATTTGCTGTTCAGCAACTGCGCGGATTTCGCGCGGGTGATGCTGAACGACTACTTTCCCCGCACGTTCAGGCGCAGCATCTTCCCCGATGCGGGCATGACGACGCCGAAGCAAATCACGTACAAGCTGGTGCGGTTTGGGCGCAAGAATCCGGGGACAGAGTTAGCGGTTTTCGTGATTCCGCAGATTCCGGGCTACCGGCACGGAAGCCACTCCACCAAGACCATTGATGAGTCGTTTGTGACGACGATCTATGCGATCCCGATCGCATTGATGAATCCGTATATAGCAGGCGGCCTGTTCGTGGACTATTTGGTGCGCGGGCGGTACCACCTGATTCCCAAAAACCCGCCAATTCTGGGGCCGGACAACTTAGCAGCGTTGACAGCGGCAGCCTCGAACCAAGAGAATTCGGCGAGTGCGGGTGAAAAGGCAACGGACGTTGTGGGCGGCGGGTCAACGCTGACGCGAACGGCCGCGAGCGCCAATCCAGACCTGCCGGGAACGGGCACAACCGATGAGTAAGCCGCAAAGTTTTAAGAGTCATGCACGGTTCGATCCTCCGTATCATTTCTTCCTCACCTTCGTATCGATCGCGACGATCGTCATCGCGGTGATCTACTGCGTACACCATCTCTGCTTCTACTCGGTATGGCTGGTTGTGCTGTCTCTGGCGTGGTTCATTATGTTGTTCCGGATGCGGCAATACCCGCTGAAGGTGCAGGACCGCGTGATCCGGTTGGAAGAGCGGCTGCGGCTGCAGGCGCTGGCGCCGGCAGAGTGGCATACACAGATTTATCGGCTGACGGAAGATCAACTGATCGCGCTGCGTTTTGCGGCCGACGATGAAGTGGTGGAGCTGGCCAAGCAGGCTCTGGAACATAACCTGAGCCGCAAGCAGATCAAGGAGCGGATCAAGAGCTGGCGGCCTGACAACTGGCGGGTGTGAAGGAAACAGGGAACAGGGAACAGGGCCGTGAACAGCCGTGGATTGTGGATATTAGCGAATAAACGGCGAAAATGTTTACCGATAAGACAACAGTTTGTTTATTGATTGGTTAATAGATAACTTATTGATTCTGTTAGAAAATGCAAAAAAAGGCTCGAAAATGCACCGCTTCTGGGGCGTTTTTTCGAAAAAAAAAGAAATGCGGTGCGACCTGTTTCCGCGCGCCGGAGCAAGGGACGCATGGCGTCCGCGGGGCGGAATTTGTGCGGCTCGAGTCCCAATTCTGTGTGTGAGATCGCAGGTTGGCCGCTTGCGCGTGTTGGCGAGTTGGCAGGTTGGCTGCATATAAGACAAGTGTAGCGATTCCGGGGAAATGATCGGCAAACTTGGGGAGAAAAAAGTGAAGCAGTGAAAGAGTGAATAAGTGATGGGGGATCAGAGGGTTGGCAGATCAGGTGGTGACCGGTTCGCGCGGCTGGGGGCTTGACAACGGTTGGGGTGACTGCGGGAGAAAGGAAATGGGCCGGGGCAATTTTAGATGAGTTAGGGGGATTTGGCAGAGCACAGCGAATGGAATCTGAGATAGGGTCTGGCATCCCCGGTCCCCGAATGCGAGGGACCGGGGGCACCCATTTGTGGTCCGGAAGAATCCCGGGACGGCGCCACCCACCTGTCCGAATTCATGTGGCGTGAATGACTTCATTGCTGGACGCATCGGCCAAGGGGCGAACGTGTATGAGCAGTTTCTCCAGAAACAGTTCTGGCTGCATGAATGCCGCGAAGTGGCCGGCACCTGAAATCAACTCCATCTGCTTAAGCGGAGCAGCAATGTCATTGAACAATGCCTGGGCCATTGAAGGCGTCGTCAGCACATCGGTCTCGCCTTGAAAAATGAAGACAGGCAGCTCGAATCGCGCCGGCTGCGCCCAGGCGTCGTACCGTACGATTTCCGGGAGTAATTGCTCAAGCGAAAATCGCATGCCTGCGACAAATGCGCGGATATCGCGAAGCTTCCATCCCGGCGCATACCAGACCGCGTCCTTGAGTAATTTGATCGTGCGGCGAAATCCGGGTGGATCGGACCGCATTGTCCACTCCGCAACGGCCGAAAAATCCTTGCGGGTCCAAAACGCCGGATTTGCTCCGATGCGTTTGAGCGCCCTTACCCCCTTTGTTAACCCATGCGCATGGAGCCGGTCCAAAACCTGGCGATGGATCTCATCCCGTGCGCGCACCATTCCGACGTTCTGATCGGTGCCGATATACGCGTAGAAAAGGTCAGGCCGGCTTCGCGCCATTTGCAGTCCAAAGATGGAGCCGAGGGAGCTGGCCAACAAAAAGATCCGCTCTCTGTGCAGGCGCGTCCGCAGGTATTCCGCAACCGCAATGCCGTCGGATGCGAGTTGTTGCAAGGTGATTGCGCCACAGCCGCGCGAACCCATTCGCGCGAAGGTCTTGCCTGCGCCCCGTTGATCCCACTGGACGACGGTGAAGTGCTTTTCCCACGCGCGCAGATGGGGAGTGAAGATGGTGTAGCTGCTGCCGGGCCCGCCATGAACAATAAGAAGCACGGGATTGTTTCGATCCTCTCCCCTGATCGAGATCCACTGTTGGATGCCGCCGAGGCTTACGAAGCGCTCCTCCACAATGCCCTGGGCGCTCTCGATCTTTAGCGTCGAGGCAATCCGGGCTTGCCGGAACTTTCGGTAAACGAGAAGTGCGGCGAGCACACTCGCGATTAATGACAAGAAAGCCGCGCAAGCGAGCAAAGGCATTGGCCTCTCCATAACTGTGTATCTTATACACAGTTATCACGCCAACGCAAGTGCAGGCCTGAAGCGAGGCGGTAAGCTGAAGACGGGGGACGCAAAGCGAGAGCCATGAAAGCCAAGAGAAGACGCGAGGCAAATCTAGCCTGGGGCAAGAAGCCGGCTCCGAGTCGCGGGCCCAAGCCCACGCTCAGCGCCGATCGGATTGCGCGGGTTGCGATCCGTTTGGCGGACGCGGAGGGTATGGCAGGCGTGACGATGCAGGTGCTCGCGCGGCAGATGGGCCTTACCACGATGGCGCTGTATCGTTATTTTCCAGCCAAGGCCGATCTGGTTGCGCTGATGATCGATTCTGCGAGCGATTCGCCGCTTGACTTTGGCAAGCCGTCGTTGCCATGGAGCAGAAGGTTGAAGGAGTGGGCGCGGCGCTGCCTGGCCATCTATAAAGACCACCCGTGGTTCCTGGAGGCCACGTCGTCACGGGAAGGGGTTATGGGACCGAACGAACTTTCCTGGATGGAAGCGGCGTTGGCGATGTTGGCCGAATCGGGCCTGGGCCCGAAGGAGCGACACCATGCGTTTCTCGCAATCATCGGACACGTTCGAGGTCACGCAACATTCCAGCGGGCGGGAAGACTGACCGGCGCCAGAAACGATTGGAGGCGCGAATTGGCTCGGATGCTGCAGTTGGAAGCTGCTCGATACCCGATTCTGCTGGATGTTGTTCGTTCGGGGGGATTCAATGAAAACGTGGGCGGAGCGTTTGAGTTTGGACTGAATTGCATCGTGGATGGAATTCGCGCACGGGTGAGCAAGCGCAGCAGATGATGCGCGGTTTGGGAGGGGGGACTCGCTATGGATGGCAGCTCGGAGAGAAGTGCTCGCGCTATCCCACCGTTTCGGCAATGAGGCTGCGGAAAGGATGGGGTGACGAGTTCGAGGTGAGTTGAAAGGGGCGAAGAGCAACCGCAGATCCTTCGGTCGCCACGGCGACCTCAGGATGACAGATTCATGGTGGCGTGCTGTCCCACGCTTTTCCGCGATGGGGCTGCGGAAAGGATGGGGCAACGGTTCCTTGCGGGACTATTCATCGTCCTGTAACGATCGACCGGCACTCTATTGTGGTTGCCCATGCCATTGCTGACGAGCTTGGCAATAGGAAAAAGTAATCGGATCGGAACTAATTTCAGCCGTCGATTTGGATGAGGATCGGTGAAGCGAAGGGATTTTGTACGGCTGGGAACGGCCACAATCATCGCGAGCGGGGCAGGGAAGCTGCGGCCGGCGTTTGGGAAGCCGCTGGGGCTGGGGCAGGGTCTGGAGCAGGGTCAGGGGCCGACACATGATCCGATGGCTGCGATGGAGCCGAAGGCGGCGCCAAAACTGAAGGCGCCTGGACGAGCGGCGGATTTTACCTTGCAAATTGCGCCGATGCTGGTGGAACTGGCTCCGCAGGTTGTGATCAGCACAATTGGATACAACAATCAAGTGCCCGGTCCGCTGCTGCGGGTGCGCGAGGGCCAGCGCGTCACGATTGACGTTGTGAACGAGACAGACGTTCCAGAGTACGTGCACTGGCATGGCCTGTGGGTTCCGCCGGAAGTGGATGGGGCGGCGGAAGAAGGCACGCCGCCGGTGCCGCCGCACGGCAGGCGGCGCTATGAATTCTTAGCCAAGCCGGCGGGTTCGCGCTGGTACCACTCGCACACCGCGGGCATGATGGATCTGCATCGGGGCTCTTACACCGGGCAGTTCGGGTTTTTCATGATCGATGGAGCGAATGGCCCTGGGGGTGCGAACGACCCCGGGCACTACGACCAGGAAGTCTTTCTGGCGCTGCGGGAGTGGGAATATTTCTTGTCGACGATGGATCAGGACGAGATGGCGCCTGATCCCCACGACCCGATGCCCGAACGCCCCGCCAAACTGGACCTGCGCACGAACGGACTGGAAGTGAGCGCTCCACTTTACTCGATTAACGACAAGATGCTGGGGGCGGGGGAACCGCTGCGCGTGCAGGAGGGCCAGCGGGTTCTGATGCATCTGCTGAACGCGAGCGCTGCCCAGATTCATCGCGTGGCTTTGGCGGGGCACAAGTTCCGGGTGATCGCTCTTGACGGCAATCCCGTGCCGACGCCGCAGGCGGTGGATGTGATTGAGATTGCGCCGGGCGAGCGCGTGGATGCGATTGTGGAGATGAATAACCCGGGCGTGTGGATTTTAGGGGAGATCCGCGATACGGCGCGGCAAGCGGGCATGGGCATGGTGGTGGAATACGCGAATCAAACGCAGCGCGCGTTGTGGACTCCGCCTGCGAGGACGCGCTGGGACTACACGATTTTCGGCACGACTGCACAGCATCCAGCGCCGGACGAGACGATCGACATGGTGTTTGAGAAAGTGCCGGGCGGACTGAATGGGATCAACCACTGGCTGGTGAACGGCAAGGAATATCCGCATGAGCGGGAATTCTTGTTGCGACAGGGAAACCGCTACCGGATTGTGTTTCATAATCGCAGCGACGATTCTCACCCTCTGCATTTCCACCGGCACTTGTTCGAGCTGGTCGAAATCAACGGCAAGCCGACTGCGGGCATCAAAAAGGACACGGTGATCGTTCCCGCATATGGACGCGCGACGGTGGACCTGGTGGCCGACCAGCCGGGGCTGACGCTGTTTCACTGCCATATCCAGCAGCACATGGACTATGGATTCATGGCGCTGTTTCGGTACGCGTGATATCGGTGACCGGTGGCCGGTTTCCCATCCTAAACGCAAAAAGCGCGTTTAGGATGGGGCAACCTGAGCGCGTCGCCTGCGTTACGGTTTTTTCACACAATTGTCACGCACGCGCAATATTGAGGGGCGAAGATCACAACTCGGTAGCAAACATTCCCCAACAAGTTTGAACAGGAGAAACTGCATGGAGACGATCCGGAGAGGGATCCGAGCCGCTGTGTTTATGGGAGCGGCCGCATCGGTGCTGGTATTTGCGGGCGCGGCGACGGCCCAGGCTCAAGACTCACAGAATCAAAACTCTAATAACAATCCGTGGTCAAACAGCAGGGGCTGGTCAATCGGCAATTGGGCGCCGAACGACAATCCCTGGCCGTACAGCAAGCCACAAGCCGCGCCCGTGCTGGCGGTAGTGGGCGATGTCGCCTGCCAGCCCGGCGAAGAAGAGAGCGGTGAGAAGGCGGGCGAGAACTGCAGCGGAGACACGAAGCAGAATCTGCTCGCATCCCAGGCGGCCACAGCGCAACAGATTGAGAATATGAAGCCGGACCTGGTCGCGCTGCTTGGAGACGAGCAATACCAGGTGGGGCAATACTCGGACTTTGAGAACTCGTACGAAACGACGTATGGCGCATTCAAATCGATCACGCGGCCCGCGCCGGGCAACCACGAGTTTTACGTCGAGCACGGGGCGATCGGCGTGGCCGGGTATGGCTACTTCTCGTACTTCAACGGCGTGCAGCACAATGCGGATGGAACCCCGAAGATGGCTACGGTCTCTGGCAACCCTGACACCGGCGGCACCTTCACTCAGCCCGTGCCGTTTTCCGATGGACAGGCGGGACACTTTGCGCAGACTGGGGGACTGGGAACCAACACGACGGGCGGCTCAGTGGGGGTCGGAGATGGCTGGTACTCCTACAATCTGGGCTCGTGGCACATTATCTCGCTCAATATTGAGTGCGAGACGCAGCCGGGAGGGTGCTCCGACACGGGCGCCTGGTTTGCCTCGGAATTGGAATGGCTGAAGAAGGATCTCGAAGAAAACCATTCCGCCTGCACACTTGCCTACTGGCACCAGCCGGTGTTCAGCGCAACCGACAGCATTGCGGTACCCGAGGGCCCGACCGCTGTGGCCTTTTGGCAACTGCTCTACCAGTACGGAGCTGACTTGGTGCTGAACGGGCACGACCACCTCTATGCCCGCTACCGCCCCCTTGACCCCGACGGAAATTCCGATCCAAGGCACGGCATTCGCGAATTCATCGTGGGCACAGGCGGCGAGACACTCGATCCAGTCGTCACGACGAACACGACGGCCGCCGATCCCACCGGCAATCCGAACTTCAATGCAGAGAACCTCGAGGCGGGAACCGGGGAATTCTGGGGCGTGATGGGGCTGACGCTCCATGAGAACGGCTACGCGTGGGATTTCGAGTCGGCATTGAAGGATCCGGCACAGACGACGGGACCGGCCACCTTTAGCGATAAGGGTTTCGGGAGCTGCCACGGCCCAGCCAACAGGTACTAGGAGCTACCGGATCGTCTTCGTGACGCTGGATTTGAAATTGATTCGGAGCACGTTCCCCCTTCGTGAGAAACCGCGAAGGGGGAATTTTTCTTTGGTGGCTGCCGGTTGATGCTTGTGGACTTTTCTCATCCAGGCATCTGCGGATTCGAAAATCCGGAAGCCGACGGAGAAGCCCTGCTCCGCGGCGCGTGATGATTCGACCAAGGCGATACCGTTGCCGCTGGTCAAGGTTCGGGGTGTTCGAGTTTGTCTTTGACCATCTTCATGAAGGCGGCCATGGCCGGAGAGATCCATTTGTCTTTGTGCCAGATGATTCGGGTGGGAATGTCGAGGGGCGAGCCGGCCCAGTTGAGCGCTTTGAGATGGTGCTGGTGGAGTTCGCGGGCAACGACAATGGCCGGCAAGAGGCCGATGCCCATGCCGAGGGAGATGCACTCCCGGATTGCCTCAACGCTGGAAAACTCGGTTATGTTGCCTGGACGAATGTTGGCCATGGCAAGAATACGGTCAAGTTTCTGCCGGTAACTGCATCCCGATTCAGTGAGCAGCAGATTCTGCCCCGCCAGGTCGGAAGGCCCTACCTTGCGCATGGAGGAGAGGGGATGGGTGGGATCGGCCAGCAGGAGGACCTGCTCCGTGTGCAAGCGGATGGACTTGATGTTGGCTGAAGGCATCGAGTCCGACATGGTGATGGCCATGTCGAGCTTACCGGCCTCAAGCTCGAGCGCAAACGGCGTGCTCATGTAGGGGACGAAGATGAGCTCGACGTGGGGAAAGTGACGGCGGAAGGCGTGCAATACCCGGGGCAGTCGATAGGTGAGGGTGCTCTCCGGAGCGCCGATGCGCAGGGGCCCGCTGGGTTCGGCGCCGGTCTCGATGGCGCGCTGACCCTGGTCCATGGCGGCGAGAGCCTGCGACGCGAAGGGCAGGAAATTGCGGCCCGCGTCGGTGAGAGTGACGCGGCGGCCGAGGCGATCAAAGAGCGGCATACCGAGCTCTTCTTCGAGCGCCTTGATCTGCGCCGTCACATTGGACTGCACGGTATGCACTTTTTCAGCGGTGCGCGTGAAGTTCAACTCTTCAGCGAGGGTGCGAAAAATCTGCAGTTGGCGGACTTCCATCGATGAATCTCCAATTAAGATTTAATCTATCACATCAATCTATTGGACAGATACAAGGCCCTAATCCAGACTGAGAAACAGGTCGGGGCAGAGTGGGTGACCACAAAGGTTTCCCGAGTGGATCGACACTCTGCCGCGGAACAGCACTGGAGGGAATCACATGAATCGCATCATCGCAATCACGCTCCTGGCAACAGCAACCTTGATGACGGCTGGAAGCGCAAGCGCACAGCGCCCTTTGCTCAGGGTCAACGTTCCATTCAACTTCACTGTCAACAGCACCGTTCTGCCGGCCGGGAACTACACGATCGTTTTCGATTCCATTGTGCCGAACACGCTCGACCTCCTGGACCGGACGAAGAGCGTCAGAGCGAGGGCCTATTTCCTGCGTGGTTCAATCGGCCCGGGGAGGGAGGACAGGCTCATCTTCCACACGTATGGCGGCGAGCATTTTCTAAGCGAGGTCGGCTTAGATTCCGCCTCGGATGGGCTTTTCTTGCCCGCCTCAAAGCTGGAGAGTCGAGCGAGAGCGGGCCGGAAAGTGGAGCTGGCTTTTTTAGCGGGTCACTGATGGCAGTGGGGCAGTGGCCGGGTGAAAGAGTCGCATGGCTCCTAGCTGGAATGCTCGGAGATCCTGGCCTTGTGTACCTTGTATCCGGTTTGAGTCCTTATCTGCCGCAAGGCTTCCCACAGCAGACCCGCGAAGACAATGGCTGCCTTCGCGGGTCTGCTGGACTCAAGCAAATTGGAGAACAGGGGCAGTTCCCGTGGGATTTCGAGTTGCTCGCGGTGCTCCTGATTTGCGGTTTCGTTTGGTGGGGCGGCGCGGTGTGGGTCGGCAGACGCTGAGTTAGGGCGCGAGGTGGAGGGGCATGCAGGGGCAGGTTCGCGGTATTCCGGGTCTTAGAAGCGAGAGGTGGGGCACGCAGTTTCGTGGTGAATTGGCGGGGGTGAGTTGAGGTTTGTGGTTTCCCACCCTAAACGCAAAATGCGCGTTTAGGATGGGGCACCCTTTGTTTGTGATGAATTGAGAGGGATGGGCCGAGGATCGAGCTGTCCCACGTTTCAGAAGCGAGACTCGGGGCACGCATGATTTGTGGTGGATGGAGATGGCGGGTTGAGGCCTGTGCGATCCCACCCTTGCCGCAGAGGCGGCAAGGATGGGGCACCCCAATTCTGTGGGGAGTTGAGAACGCAGGTACGGGGTTCATGCTGTCCCACGTCTCAGAAGCGAGACGTGGGGCACCCATGATTTGTGGCGGATGAAGAAGGCGGGCTGAGGCCGGAGCAATCCCACCGCTGCCGCAAGGCTGGCAAGGATGGGGCACCCCAATTTTGTGGGGAGTTGAGAGCGCAAAAAGCAACCGGAGGTCCTTCGCTTCTTCAGCTCGACTCTGCGGAGTTAATCCTTAGGGGAGTTTTCTGGGGTTGAAGCTTTCGGCTTGCCGGCAGTCTGAGCATCGAGCGCGGGGTTGAATTCGTGGTCCAGTTCGTGCTCGTGGCGATAGTGGTCGACGGGCATTTTGCCGTCGTACCAGGCCCAGTTCATGGGGTAGACGTCGGGATCGAAGAAGACCTGATAGAAGTGCCAGACGAGAATAGCGAGCGTGGCGAGGATTGCCTCGTAGAAGTGGACTGCTGTGGCGACGTCAACCCACCAGCGAGCGAAGAGGTCGCCGACCAAGACCTTGGCCCAGATCATGATGCCGGTGAGGCCCATGAGGGCCGTTCCCCAGACGAGCGCCCAGTACTCGGCTTTTTCTGCATAGTTGAAGCGGCCGAATTTTGGCTTCTCGCTCGAGAGGCCGAGGTAGTAGCGCATCGTGGCTAATGCGTCGAAAGCGTCCTTCGGGCGGGGAGCGATATCGCGCAGCAGGCGGCGGCCTTCGCGCGCGGCGGCGAGATAGAAGACATGATAGATGCCGGCGGTGATGAGAATGACGCCGGCGACGCGATGGATGATGCCGCGGAGATTTTCGCCCATGCCCAGCGTGTGGGCGAACCAGGTGTCAGGGAATTTGAGCGCGAAGCCGGTGATGACCAAAACGATAAAGCTCGAGAGCAGGATGAGGTGCTGCCAGCGCTGATTGACGGTCATGCGCGTCATGAAAGGGTTCATCAGGCGGCGGCGGGCGATGGCTTTGCTGCGCCAGATGATGGCGTTGTGCAGGAACATGACGCCGATGACGAGAAGGATGAGGGGAATGTAAATCCAGCGCACCCAGCGGGTGGCGACGGAATCGATATCGGCGGAGTTGGAGTCGCCGGAGCGCGAACCGGACTGAAGATGGACGGGCGTGCGCGTGAATTTTTGCGTGACGCCTTTGTGGCACTGGCCGCAGGTGGCGTCAAGATTGGCGCGATTGATGGTGGAATGCGGGTCGCTCGAGGGGAGAATGTTGTGCACGCCGTGGCAACTTGAGCAGTTGGCGGCGACGACGGAACCACCCTGGGCGGCGAGGCCGTGATAGCTGTCGAAATAACTGGTGACGCGATTGCCGGGGACGCCGAACTCCTGCGAGAGGCGAACGCCCTCGTGGCAGCGGGCGCAGATGTCACGGGAGACGTTTTGCTCGGCGACGGGCGAATTGGGATCGGTGTGGCGCTTGATGGAGTGGATGCCGTGGCAGTCGGTGCAGGTGGGAGCGAGCATGTTGCCGCGGGCGATTGCCTGGCCGTGAATGCTGGCGGTGAAAGTGTTGGCGACATCGGTGTGGCACTTGCCGCAGGTGGACGCGACGGCGACTTTTGAGATGGGCGACTTGGGATCGCTGGCGGGGAGAATCTGGTGGACGCCGTGGCAATCAGTGCAGACGGCGGCTTTTTGCGAGCCATTGGCGACGGCGCGGCCGTGGACGCTGGATTGATAGGAGAGAAATGGCTGCGTCGTTTCGCCATTCGATTCCATTAAAAACTTCTGGCCGTGGCAGCGGCCGCAGGTGGAGGGAATGTTGGAGCGATTGACGGACGATTTGGGATCGTCGCCGGTGACGATGGCGTGGACGTCGCCGTGACAGTCCTGGCAGGTGGCGGGAATCTTCAGCCCCAACGACGGGGACCTGTCGTTGGGGGCTCCAGGGTAAGGAACGGGTCTAGTGGCCTGGGCGTGGATACTGTGCGCGTATCCCTGGCCTTCGTCGGCGTGGCACAGATCGCAAGTGATTTTTTTCGGGGGCGCGTCGTGAGCGAGGGATTTGACGTCGGTGTGGCAGTCGACGCAGGTGAAGGTGCCGTGGACGGAGTGCTTGAATTTGGTTTGGTCGACGGCGATGCTGTGGCCGTTGCCGTCGGTCATGGTGGCGTCGGCGTGGCAGGTGAGGCAGTCGGAGTCCTTGAGCTTTTGCGCGGAGGTTGGGGAGGCGCAGGCGAGGACGGAAAAAGTGGCGAAGGTAAAGGAGGCCCAGCGAACGGCGTTCACATCTCAAGGAGATTCCGATGGCGGAGTAGGCGCAGTGCCTCTTATCACAAAGGGATGTGATAAGGGGTTTTAGCTGCTTGCTATTGGTTCGTTTGGCGGCGAGGGTAGGGGCGTGCTATCCCACGTCTCAGAATCGAGACGTGGGGCACCCATCTGTTGTGCAATGGCGCTCATTGCGAAGAGCAACCGCAGATCCTTCGCTCGGCCATCGCGGAAAGCGCGACGGCATTCGCTCAGGATGACAACGGGGAGATATAGGTTTGTGCTATCCCACCCAAGCGGAGCTTGGATCCACCCCACGGACGAAGACCTGTCCGCGGGGGCCCCGGGATGGGGCACCCATTTTCGTGCTGAGTTGAAGAGGCCGCGACCGATCTCCTGCTATCCCACGCGTCAGAAACGAGACGAGGCCTAGTGGAAGTAGGCGGTTAGGGTGAGGACCAGCAGCGTGAGGCCGATGGCGATGGCGATGGTTCCGACGACTTTGGAGAAGTTGAGCAGCCAAAGCGGGGGCGCGATGCCGAGGCGTGATTCGGATTTTCCTTCTTTCATCATGCGCTGATATTCGAGCGGGCGCTTGTGCTTGAACTCGTCTTCGCTTTCGACGCCGGTGAAGATGACCATGTCCATGGGAAAGCTGTCAGGGCGGAGATGCGTGTTGACGAAGTGAATGGCAAAGATAAAGAGAATCGCCAGCAGCCCTTCTTCGCTGTGGATGATCAATACGGCGTTCAGTGCCCATCCGGGCAGGAAGTGCGCGAAAAACGGGGCGAACCACATGGCGTAGCCGGAGAAGCCGATGATGATCATTCCCCAGAACACCGCCCAGTAATCAAATTTTTCCCAATATGCGTAGCGCTCGAATTGCGGCTTGGGCCCGAGGCCGAGGAACCAGCGCATGTGGGCGAAAAGGTCTTTGGCGTCTTTCCAGTTGGCGACCATGGAGGTTGAGCCCCAGAAGATTCCTTTTTCGCGGCGGAGGAGGCCGCGCTGGAAGACCTCTTTGACGTGGATCAGGAAGGCGATGGTGAGGACGATGGCGCAGAGCTTATGGAAGAAGAGGATAGCGCCGAATCCGCCGACGCCAGCGGCGAACTTGCGCGCCCAGAAGCTTTCGCTGAAGCGCATGACCAATCCGGTGGCCGCGAGCCCGAGAAATGTAGTGAACAAAACTGCGTGCATGTAGCGCTGCTGGCGCGTAAAGCGCACGAAGAAGCGGCCGTTGGGGGCGGGGCTCGCGGCGCTTTCGGCTCGAGGTTGAACGAGCTCAGAGTCAGGCATTCTTTCCTCCATTTGCCGCTTTGCTCTTGACCTGGTTATAGCGGGAGCGGATCACCCACAAGATGGTGTGGATCATGAAAAAGATGAGCACCCCGGCCAGCAGCAGGTTCATGAAAAGCCGAATGTAGTAAAGTGCCGGGCTGAGCTTGCGGTCACGCGCGTTGGCGTGGGGCTGATACTTCACGAAGCTCGCGTTGGCGCCGGCGTGGCAGCGGCCGCACGTGGTGACCAGGTTGGCCTGGTTGATGGGTGAAGAGGGATCGGAGGCTGGGCGGACGTCGTGCGCGCCGTGGCAATCCCAGCAGCGGGCGGTTTCAACATAGCCGCCGAGCGAGCCGAGCTGCGAGTGGAAGGTATCGCGGTAGGTGGAGAACTTATCTTTGTGGCAGCTGCCGCAGATGGGAGTGGACTGCATTCGGAACTCGGCTTCAGTGGGCTGCAGAATGGCGTGGGCAGTGTGGCAATCGCTGCAGACCGGGGCCTTGAGATTGCCGCCGGCGACGGCTTTGCCGTGCACGCCCTGCTCGTAGTCGGCCACAATCTTGGCGTGGCAGGTGCCGCAGGTTTTGGGGATGTTGGATTTGTACGTCGGGCTCAGCGGGTTGGTGTGGCTGAGGATGTTGTGCGAGCCGTGGCAGCTTTGGCAGTTGGCCGCGACGAGCAGGCCCTCCTTGCTGAGCGCGAAGCCGTGAATCGAATCCATGTAAAGCGGGTAGACGTTGGGCAGGCCATGCTTCTTGGCGAGGTCAGGGCTTCCGTGGCAAGTGCCGCAGGTCTTGGGAACGTTGAGCGGGTAGACGTTGGAGCGCGGGTCGTCTTTGGGGTAAATGTAATGAGCGACGCCGTGGCAACTGGTGCATGGGTGATCTGACGCGTTGGCATGGACGCTGCCGGAGATGCTGGAGGCTTGATCGGCGTGGCAGGTTTTGCAGTCGACGGGCGCGATTTTGTCGGGATGCGGGTAGGCCTTGATGTCGGCGTGGCAGTTGGTGCATTGCAGGCTGCCGTGAATGCTGGAGCTGAACTTCTGGCCGTCGACGGCGATACTGTGGCCATTGCTGTCGGCTGCGGTGGCGTCACCATGGCAGGCAAGACAATCAGCCGTGGCCTGGGCGCGAAGGACGGCGGGCGCGAGGGCGAAGGCGAGAACGGCGATGGCGGCTGCGAGGATTCCGTTGCGAAAGCTCGATGGTCCGTGATTCCGTGCGGCGAGATTCATCCTGCCGTCTTCTTTCCCCAGGCAAAAGCGGATTAAACCAAGACTTTCCCTGGTCTGGTACATCGGGAGTCCGCTGCGGTTGGGGAAAGGGTTGGCCGCAGAGGCCACAGTTCAGGAATGCGCTTTTGAGGGGGAAGCTGGCAGTGATAGGTGTCACAAGCGAGGCGATATGGATCACAAATGCAGCTTTCAGCCTTCAGCCCTCAGCTCTCAGCTCCGTAACGCGGACCACATCGGAATGAATCAAGCCACACGCTGCGGAGCAAGGGAATCGGGCCGGATTGACTCTGTGCCAGAGAGCGAGGTGGTCAGAAACTCAAGACGGTGAGCTAAAGGCCGATCCATTGGCCGCCGGGGTGATGCGGGTCACATGCCGCGATGTGTCGAGTCGAGGAGAATAATGGCGCTACTCGAGGTGCAACAAGATGGCTACAGTTGCGATTCCTGAAACGAAGACGATGATGACGCTTCCCGGGGATGCGGTGCGGCAGATTCAATGGCGGTTTGGCGACCGTTTTGATTTGCAGATGCTGGTTGCTTCGGCGCGCGGCGTGGCGCGGGGAACGGTGGCGCGGCTGGTGGCCGCGGGCGAGCGCAACACGCACGAGTGGACCGCGGCGAAGACCGGGATGATGGATGCGTTTGACCGCGCGGGAATTACGGCAGCGTTTATGGAACCAGATGAGGGCGGGTTCATTGTTGGGCCGAAGAACCTGGCGCTGGGGTTAGCGGCATTCGAATTGGCGTGGGTGGATGGCGGCGCTGCGACGGCGAGTTTGGCGGGATTTCTGGCGTTGTCACCAATTCATGAGCGCGGCACAGCGGAGCAGGTGAGCCGCTACAAAAAGCTGGCGGCTCCGGCAGCGGCGGGAGACGATCGCAAGCCATGGCGCGGAGCATTCGCGCTGACCGAGCCGATTCCGTATGTGGGCGTGGATACCGGGATGCTGAGCGGAAAGGTCCGCGTAGCAGAGTGGAAGGACGGCGAAGAGCCTTGGCTGCAGGTGGACAAGCGCGGGCGGTTCATCACGGGAATTGCGTTTGCGAATTTTGTGACGGCGGCGGTGACAGCGGACGACGCGCGCGGCGACGCCCGTATTAAGGGAAGTTGCGTGGTGATTCTGGAAGAGACGGATGAGGGCACGTTCGATCGCGGGACACCGACAAAGAAACTGGTGCACCAACTTTCGTCGACGGGCGATCCGGTCTTCAATTTGAAAGTGCCGGCGAGCCGCATTGTGGGCGGATACACGGTGAAGGACGGCATGATCGTGCCGAACTTCAATCACGCAGAAATTATCGACGCGGTATTCCGGCGGACGCGCGTGCCGGTGGGGTTGATGACGGCGGCCAAGCTACTGTCGGCTGCGGAACCGGTGATTCGCTACCAACGGCAACGGTTCAGGGGAGCCGAGGGCGCGAAGCCCGGATCGGTGCGCTACGAGCAGGGAATTCAACAGCGCGAGGATGCGCTGCACAGGTTGGTGGATGTGTGGGCGACAGGAGAAGCGGCGGCTTCAATGGGATTTGCCGCGGCGAGGCTGTTCGACGAACTCGATCCACTGGAGAAGCAGAAGACGGCGCTCATGAAGGAGCGCGGCGTGAACGGCGGGCGCGCGGAGATGAAGGCGCTGAGAGAGAGCGAGGAACGCGCGATCGAGCTGTTGAAGCTGAAGGCCGGGCAGCGCGCGGAGAGCGGAGCTTGAGGCTGATCCGCTGGTGCAGTACGTGCTGAAAGACGCCGAGGCCAATGTGCTGTGCCCGGCGACGAAGCTATGGAACACCGGCCACGGCGCAAACATGATGCGCGAGGCGGTGAGTTTGATGGGCGGGTACGGAATAACGGAGGATTGTCCGGGGTTCCTGGCCAACAAATGGATGGACGCGCAACTGGAAGCGACGTATGAGGGACCGGAAGCGGTGCAGCGGCGGCAGTTGACGGTGACGATGACGAGCGAGGTGTTCCTGGCGGAGTTTGCGGCGTGGACAACGGAGATGCGGCGCGATTGCATCGTCGCGGCCGGGGACGGGAGCCTGCACGCTGGCCTCGGCGATGACGCTGTGGGCGTGGACGCTGAACTATTTGCAGAACACGGCCGATCCCGCGGGCGGCAAGCTTTATCACGGACAGCGGCAGGGCGTGACCTTTGCGCTGGCCGATGCACTGAGCTGGCTGATGGCTTCGCGGTGCCAGATTCTGGACGTGATGGAACTTGAAACGCGCGGGGCCGCAGATGCTGTGGCGGCGGAGGGACTGGCTGGGACGGTGCAATTCCTGAGCGACCTTTGCCACACGCAGGCGGCACAAGCGGCGGGGGAAGTTTCTCGCATCTGCGCAGAGCTTGTGTTTGGCTACAACCGGCATCCGGCGTGGGACGAAGAAGAGCATCGCAGCTGTTTCCTCGCGGCAGAGCTTGAAGAGCTGGAAGAGACGATGCCGGGAATCATGGCGATGGCTGTCGATGTGCTGAAGGCCGATGGAAGTCATCCAGCAAAAGCGGGGCCGTGCGCAGGCTGCGCGGGATCGAGCGAGTTTCTGCGATTGCAGAGCAAGCTGACGACGTGCCTGACGGGCTCGCGGCTGGCGAAGGATCGCGCGGCAGAGACGGTGAGCAAGGTGATGATTCCGGAAGCGCTCGACTATCCCGCAGCCGGAGGGGCATGAGCTCGGCGCCACAACCTGTGGAATTAGATCGCCAGACGATGGAGGTTGACATTGCCTGCGCAGGATTCGGGCCTGCGACAGGCGGCTTCCTGACCACGCTGACACAGGCGTGGAGCGAGAATCCCGCCGATCCAGCATTCGAAAGCAAAGTTGCGCCGGGAATGCCGCTCCAGGTGATGTGCTACGAGCGCGCCGACGATTTGGCGGCGGGCGTGAGCGGCGTGGTGACGCGCGGCGAAGGAATTCGCGCGTAGCTTTCCCAAGCTCGATCCGGCGGAGATTCCGATGGCCGCACCGGTGAAGCGGGAGAGGGTGTTTTATCTGCTCGATCCGATTGGGGCAGGCCGGCGATCGCTGATGCTTCGCGCCGGAGATTTTTTTCTGCGCGCGGGCAAGAAATGGTGGGTACGCGACGACGCGTTTGAGCTGCCGTGGACGCCGGCGTTCTTGCACAAGCATGGAGGATTGGTTCTCTCGATTGGGCAGTTCAACCAGTGGGTGGGATCGAAGCTGATGGCGGGAGGGCTGGCGCAGATTTGGCCAGGTATGCCGGTGAGCGGGCCGATCTTCGATGGGAACAACGGCAAAGAGAAGAGAACCGTACTCGGCCTGCGGCTTGCGGACCAGGGAGTGGACAAGCACGGCGTTCCGGCGGGCGGCTATCATGCCGGGCATGGACGTGCGCGCACGGCTGACGGTTGTGGGCGATGGTCCGGTGGGCGCGGTGGGGCAGAAGCTCGATGAGCGATTCGGCTTGCCGGAGGGGCATGCGCGGCGCGAGTGGGCGCTGGGCATGAAGATGGTGATCGAGCTGCCGCGACTAGGATTCGGCGCTTGAGCCGGGAACGGTGTGGCACACATTTGGATTTCCCGAGCCGGAGATTTTCGGATTTCTTTATGTGCACCCGGAGCGGCTGGTTTCGGTTGGGATTTTCGTGCCGTCGTGGATGGGGAATCCGCAGCGCACGGCTTACCGATATTTGCAGCACTATATTCAGCATCCGTTGCTGTGGCGGCATTTGCAGGGCGGCACGCTGCGCTCGTGGGGAGCAAAGTCACTCGAAGAGTCAGGCAAGCATGGTGAGCCGTTTCTGACTGGCGACGGATTCGCGCGGATTGGCGAAGGCTCCGGATCGACCAACATGCTGACTGGCTCTGGCGTGGACGAGGCGTGGAGCACGGGTGTGCAACTGGGCGAGGCGGTGCTGGAGCTGCTGCGCGCGGGGCGGCCGTTTACGCAGGAAAATCTGGCAGCGACGTACGAAGCGCGGCGGCGGGCGAGTTGGGTGGAACGCGGGGCGCGGGAAGCGAAGAACGCGCGGAATGGGTTTCATCGCGGGTTTATCCGCGGCATGGTGGGCATGGCGCTGTCGGGGCTTACCGGAGGGCGGCTGGCGTTGAGGGGAAAGATTCCGACGGCACCGAAGCAGATTCGACGGTTCGGGACTTATGGGAAGGCCGGACTCAAGCTGAGAGAAGCAGCGAGAGTTGCGATGGCCGACGGGCGGCCGTTGCACGATGCGCTGATGAGCGCGCGGGGCTGGCCGGAGATTCCTTTTGACGGACGGCTGCTGGTGACGCACCAGGATGCGCTGCTGCTGGGCGGCAAAGTGCAGGCCATGCCGGGATTCGCGGACCACGTGGTGTTCCTGGACCGGCAGCGATGCATTGCGTGCGAGGAGAAGACGTGCGTGGCGATGTGTTCGGGCCAGGCGATCACGCTGGGGGCAGATGGCGCGCCTGAATTCGAGCGCGAAAAGTGCGTGCATTGCGGCGCGTGCCTTGTGGAACTGCGCGCAGTCGCCGGATGGTGAACGGGGCAGCGTGGAGTTTGGGGCGGGCAGCGGCGGGCTGCACTCAGCTGAGAACTGAGAAACAAGCCGTCAGCCGTCAGCCCTCAGCCGTCAGCTCGAGGGTTATAGCCAGCAAGCTCGTTAGCGAAAGGGGCTGGAAGTGCCGCAAGATGTTCACGACCTGATGGTTTGGCAGAGAGCTATCGAGTTGTCTGTCTGTATTTACAAACTGACTCGGAGATTTCCCAGGGAGGAGATCTATGGCCTTACTTCGCAAATGCGAAGGGCAAGCGTTTCTGTGGCCAGCAACATTGCGGAAGGTCGCGGCAGGTTGAGCCCGGCAGAGTTTCGGCAGTTCCTCGGGGTTGCTCAAGGGTCACTCGTTGAGCTCAGGACGCAGCTTGTCATAGTGAAAAGACTCTCAATTGTCGTTGACTTCGAGGAATTGCTCGACGCGGAGACTCTCTGCGAGGAAACTTCAAAAATGCTCACATCGCTTATTAGCAAATTACGTCCCGCGCGGAAAACCTGACGGCTGAAAGCACAGAGAGAGGAACCAATGTCAACTGCACTCCACATTGTTGTTTGCGCAGGGATTGTGCCTGATCCGCTGCAGACGCTGGAACCGACGACGGGACCGAACGGGCCGGGGATCAAGAACGAGATGGTGCTGCCGGCGGTGCTCGATCCGTGGGCGGCGAGCGCGTTGTATGAGGCAGCGAATCTGGCTGCCAAGAATCCCGGAAGTAAGGTGTGGCTGGTTTCGCTGGGGCCGAAGGCCAAGCTGCAGCAGGTGATGATGAGCGTGGCGCAGAAGGTGAATTTTGAACTGGTACCGATTGACGGGCCGATCGGAGGATTCCCGGATGCGCAGGCGACGGCCGCCGCGCTGGCCGAGGCGATCAGTGCGATTCCAGGTCTGGAGCGCGAGCGACTGCTGCTGTTCGGCGGATGGGAGTCGGCGACGCGGGGTGCGGGAGTGACGCTGCAACTTGTGGGCGAGAGAATGGGCATTGCGGATCAGTTTCAAGGTGTGGACGGAATTGAGATGCGCGCGGATGGACCCGACGCCGGATCATTTGAGGTGCTGGAGCGCGTAGAAGGCGGCAAGCACCAGGTGAGCGTGTGCGCGGGCGCGCCGGCGGTGCTGGGCTGGGCGACGGGAAACTTGGCGGAGCCGAGGAACAATCCGCAAGTGGGCATGGCGAATATGAGGACGATCATGCCGGCGCTGCAAAAAGCGAGGACGGCGGCGCTCGATGCGAATGGTTTGAAATACGTGTCGGTGAGCCTGCCGAAGCAGCAGCGGACTACGCGGGTTGAGAAGAACATGACTCCTGACGAGATCGCTGCTGAACTCGTGGAATGGATCGGAGCGGAATGATGGAATCCATTCTCGTACTGACACATGCGGATGAGAGCGGCGCGACGCTGAGCAAGGGATCTCTTGAGGCGGTGACTGCGGGCAGGGAACTGGCGGCAGGGCTCGGCGCGGAGTTGACCATCGGGATTGTGGCGAAGACTGCGGCTGGCGCGGCGGCGCAAGTTGCTGGCGCGGCAAAGCGGGTGCTGGCGGTCGAGGGCGAGGCGTTTGGGCAGGCGCGGTTTGCGAGCGATGCGGCTGCGTGCGAAGCGCTGTGCCGCGCGGCGCAGGCGACGATTGTGATTGCGCCAGGGAGCTCGCGTTTTGCGCGGGTGATGGCCGCGGTGGCGCACCGCGTGGGCGGTTTCATCGATACTCATGTGGCTGCGCTCGATATTAAGCCGATCGGCGGCGTGGATGGCGTGGAGGCGACCCGGTGGTTTTATCGGCAGAGGATTGAGGCAGTGGTAAGCCGGGAGGCGCGGCCGTGGTTCCTGCTGGTGGATGCCGGTACGCACGCGGCGTTTGCAGGCGATAAGGTTAAGGCCGCCGATGCGGGTGAGGCGGACGTGGAACGCATTCCGGTGGAGTTGCCGGCGATGCGGACGAATGTGACGGGGATGCGCGCGCCGAAACTGGATGCGCAGACGATTCGGCCAGACGCGAAGCTGCTGTTTGTTGCGGGAGCGGGATGGACGAAGAAGCAGCCGGACGGGCAGATTCACGTGGAGCAGGCGGGAGAGTTGATTTGGAAATTCCTCGGCGCGTCGGGCGCGTCGCTGGGCAGCAGCAAATCTCTCGTGGATCAGGGTGGCGAGGGGAACTCTGTGCTTCCATTTTTGACGCATCTCAACCAAGTTGGACAGACCGGGTCGACACCGCGACACGCGAAAGGGCTGGCGACCTGTTGCCATGGCGAAGAGCCGCACGTGGTGGGGTGGAGATTTGTCGGCGAGCGGAGAGCGATTTCGCTCGATGCGAATTGCGGATGGACGCGTGGCAAGGCGGACGTGGTGTACGTGGCGGACGCGTTCGAGGTGATGGAGAAGGTGACTGCGCTGCTGGGGAAGAACAGGTAGGGATCGCGCGATCCCAAGTCCCTCCGCCACGGCGGACGAGGGACCTGGGCACCCAGGGTTGCGCTGGGTAAAGATCACCAAAAGCAACCGCAGATCCTTCGCTTCGCTCAGGATGACAACGCTGGGCGAGGCGGGTTCGTGCGATCCCACCCTCGCCACAAGAACAAAGACGTGGCGAGGGTGGGGCACCCAGTTTTCGTTGGTTAGTTGAACGAGACGGATTGGGGATGGTGCGCAACGTCTTCGACCAGCGGCTACGGCTACGAGCTATGCGATGCTGCTGGATACGATCAGTGGGAATCGTGGTCATCCGGGTGGTCCATCAGGTGATGCATGCCCACGTCGTAACCGCGGCGGAATCCTTCGCGGTAGTCGTGACGCAATCCTCGATCCACGTGCGGATGGCGGAATTCCTCGTGGTCGTCGGCGTCGGCATGGCGGTGATGCTCAAAATCTCTGCGAGCGGCATCAATTCCGTCATGAAAACCCTGCCGCTGGACATCGCGGAATTCAGAAGGCGGCTGGTCCCAGCCCCCAATGTGAACGGATACCTGCGGAGCAGCCGCATAGGCCTTCGAAGGAGAAGAAAGGACCACGCATGCTGCCATGGTCAAGACGGGAAGAGCAAACCACCTGATTGTCATTGCCGACGCTCCTATTACATCCTTGGATAGAGATGAGCGCGGTGGAAATAGTGTTGCTTCGCCGGCGAATGGTAGCGAGCTCGGGTTTTCGTTGATTGAAAATCCCTCTCGGGAGGCTAAAGCTTTGAGGCGGCTTCCTGAGCGAGAGTGGTCTCGACCGATTCGAGCTTGGCGACAGAGAATTTGCTGCAATAGACCGAGGTCTTGAAGGCGGCGCCGCCTTTCTTCATATGAAGGGAAACCATGTTGCCGGTGACGACATAGAAAGCGGTATCGCCGACGCCGCCTACAGGCACAACTTGGAGAGTTGGGATGGGAGGTGTTCTGGCGGCGTTGAACATATTCAGGCCCTCGTTTGAGAGGGTGACAATGATATCCGGCGCGGTCCATGTGCAGGTGGTCTTGAAGTCCGGCGAGTTCCACGCGCCGGCGCTAACCTGGGCGCCGAGGGCGGTCGAGACCTGAGCCTGGGTCAGCAGCGAGCAGGCATCGGAAGACGATTGCGCAACCGCCGAAGAAACGGCAATGGCGAGAAGAAAGAACCCGGCAATGGCGGAGCGGAAGGGTTTCTGAGACATTGTGCGGCCTCCGTAAGGAAGTTTCGCGGGTAGTGTACGCCAACAGGATGTGGAAGGGGCAAGGATTTTTGCACGGTGCTTTGGAAGTACCCGGAGCGCGATTCCCTGCGATTCACAGGTCTCTGATTTCATTGTGTTAGGTTGGGAATTTGGAGTGGCTTCGAGCGAAGCGGCAATGAGATGGACGCAGGAGCTAAAGCCCGGATGTTTCTGCCCATCTGCGGCATGACTGAAGTCATGTCCTGATACAAAGCCGCTCCTAGCACAGGCTTCATACGATCAACTAAAGAGGAATGTTATGGCACCCATTACGGACTTCATCAAGCATCATTACCGTCATTTCAATGCCGCGGCGCTAGTGGATGCGGCGGAGGCGTACAACAAGCTGTTGGCTGATGGCGGCAAGATGTTTGTGACCATCGCCGGAGCAATGAGCACGGCGGAGCTGGGGCTGAGCCTGGCGGAGATGATCCGGCAAGACAAGATTCACGGGATCTGCTGCACGGGAGCGAACCTGGAAGAGGATGTATTCAACCTGGTGGCGCACAATTTTTATGAGCGCGTGCCTGGCTATCGCGACCTGACGCCGGCGGACGAGGCGGCACTGCTGGCACGGCACATGAATCGCGTGACGGATACGTGCATTCCCGAGATGGAGGCGATGCGGCGGATCGAGAACGAGGTTCTGGCGGAGTGGGTGAAGGCGGACAAGGCTGGAGAGCGGTGGTTTCCGCACCAGTTCATGTACAAGATTCTGCTGTCGGGCGTGCTGAAAAAGAGCTACCAGATCGACGCGAAAGACAGTTGGCTGCTGGCGGCGGCGGAGAAGAATCTACCGATGTTCGTTCCGGGATGGGAGGACGCGACGCTGGGGAACATGTACGCGGGGCACTGCATCACGGGCGACGTTAAGGAAGTGCACACGGTGCGAACGGGCATCGAATACATGATGGAGCTGGCGGAGTGGTACACCGAGACGACGAAAAAGACGCCGCTGGGATTTTTCCAGATTGGCGGCGGGATTGCGGGCGATTTTCCGATTTGCGTGGTGCCGATGCTGCACCAGGACTTGCAGCGCGACCACGTGCCGCTATGGGCGTACTTCTGCCAGATTTCGGACTCGACGACGAGCTATGGATCGTACTCGGGCGCGGTGCCGAACGAGAAGATTACGTGGGGCAAGCTGGGCGAGCAGACACCGAAGTTCATTATTGAAAGCGATGCGAGCATTGTGGCGCCGCTGGTGTTTGCGTATGTGCTGGGGTGGTAGAGAGACAGCTTTTAGCCATTAGCTTTTCGCTATTTGCTCATGGTGGTGAGTTGGCGGTTTCGGAATCCCAGGTCCCTCCGCCACGGCGGACGAGGGACCTGGGGCACCCAGTTTTCGCGGTGGGTGAAGGCGGGAAATGCAACTGCGAAAGTTCGTGGTATCCCACCCAAGCGAAGCTTGGATGGGGCACCCAGGCACGGTAGGAAGTTAACTAGTTTTCAGGAGCGCGCGATCATAGAACAGAGATCAGAGATGGGGATGCGGAAATGGGCGGTGCTGGTTGTCGCGGCGGGATGGCTGCTGGCGGCGGCGGTTGCGGGCGCGGCACAGGATCAGGGCGGATGGTACGCGGCGAGCACGAACGCGACGTCGATCACGAGCGACATTGCGATTGGCAAAGACAAGCTGACGATCGATTTTCTGACGTATCCGCTGGCGCCGATTCGGACATTGAAGCCGGTGGAGGTGAGCGCGGTGTTTGACGCGGATGTGAATGCAGGGATCAGCGGGATGCTTTACCGGTTGAAGATTCCGGCGGCGCAGCGCTTCCTGAAGAAGAACACGTTGTGCGGAGGCGAGGATACGCAATGGATGGCGACGTACGTTGCGGGGAAGACGCTGGAGGTGGCGTTTTTCTCGGGAGAAGATATGCCAGTGTTCACGTTCGACGCGATCTCGAAGTCGTCGGCGGTGTGCGGGACGTTTGCGTATACGAGATAGCCAGTAGCCCGCAATCCATCGTGGTGGGTCGGCAGTAGGAGTATCCCAGGTCTCAAAAGCGAGACCTGGGGCACCCAACGCCACGAACTCACTGAAGATAACAAATTCATTAGTTGTTCAAACGAGAGAAGTGCGGGGCTCACCATCGCGGCGTTTGCTTGTCGTGCATGGCGCAGCGATAGAATGCCTCATGTCTCTCCGTCGAGAAAGTGGCCATTGGCGCAGAGGCGCTTGCGGCGCCGTGGTGCTGATCTTCGCTGGAATATCACTTTGGCCTGCCCATGCGAATACGCCTGCCCAGGCCAACTTGCCTTTAGCGCAGATTCTGGCGATGTTGGAACACCACGATCAGATTCAGCGCGAGGAATTGAAGCACTACAGTGCGGTCCGGCAATACCATGTGGAATACCGAGGACTTGCAAACCTCGATGCACAGATGGTGGTGGAGGTCGACTTTGATGCCGCTTCAGGAAAAAGTTTTCGCATCTTGTCACAGAGCGGCTCGAAGATTCTTGGGGAAAAAGTTCTGAAGAGGGCAATCGACAGCGAAAAAGAGGCCTCAGAGGACAGAGGGGCGAACGCGTTGACGCCGGCCAATTACCGGTTCCAGTTGCAGGGGAGTGACAGCTTGGATGGGCGCCCGGCCTACATCCTAAGTGTTGAGCCGTTGAGCGAAAGCAAGTTTCTCTATCGAGGCAAGATCTGGGTGGATGCGACGGACTTTGCAGTGGCAAAGATCGAGGCCGCTCCGGCGAAGAATCCATCATTCTGGATTTCGCGGACGCTGATTCGATCTACAAGCGAGAAGACGGGAAATTTCTGGCTGCCGCAACGGAGCGTGAGCGAAAGCAAAATTCGAATCGGAGGCACTGCCGTGCTGACCATCGATTATGGGGCTTACCGGATCAATTCGGATAAGCCGAATTCCGGCGGAGCGGACTGAACCGTTGCGGGCTGCGGGTTAGCGCACATTACAGGCAGCGAGCAGCGGAGGAAAAGTAGCCGCAGAACCTTCGCTCAGGATGACAAAGCCGACATGTGGGCTCGTGCTATCCCACCCAAGCGAAGCTTGGATCCACCCCACGGACGAGGACCTGTCCGTGGGGGCCCCGGGATGGGCACCCATTTTTGTGGTGAGTTGAAAGGGCCCTGGGGCGGGGTTCGTGCAGTGACACGTCTCAGTATCGGGACGTGGGGCATCCCATGATCAGTGGTGGATAAAGAAGGCGGGCTGAAGCCTGTGCGATCCCACCCTTTCCGCGATAGAGCTGCGGAAAGGATGGGGCACCTATTCTTTGTGTGGGGTTGAGGGAGGAGGAGGGACGGTTTAGTTGTCGGGCAGGACTGCGAAGGGGCCATTGATCTCGCTGCCGCCGGCACCTTCAAACACAGGCTGGGCTAGTTTTGGCAGAGTGATCTCCCACTTGGGCGATTCGAGCTCCGGCATGGGACGCGCCTGGAATAGCTTCTTGCACTGCCGTGCGGTCCACTTGGCCCATCGTTTCGACTTCTTTCGCCGCGCGCTGTCGGTGGAGATGCCGGTGCCTGCGTACATCTGGCGGTAGAGCTTGGAGAGGAAGATGAATCCGAGACGGGCGCGCAGAGTGGGAGTGCAGGCGGAGCGTTCCCAGATGGCTCCCCATGCGTAGAAGCGGTCCCAGACTTTTTGGGTGCGTTCGCGAATTTCGTCGGAACTCATGGTGGGATGCGGCGTGAACATTTTAGGCCGCACTTCGGTGGGAATCATCCAATAGCGCGTGATGGGCACATCGCCTACCATCATGGGATCGACGGACTGCTCCTTTTCCCAACGGCCGAAATCGACGGTGCCAGGAAACGGAGTCATCATGACGAATTGCGCGAAGGTGACGCCGGCCTTGAGCGCCATTTCCACCGTCGCGTCGAAGGTGGCAGGCCGATCAGTGGGCAGGCCGAAGATGAATGAGCCGAGGACGTGCACACCATGCTGCTTGAAGGTCTGGAGTTGCTTGGCAAGGGCCTCGCCGGAGTAGTTCCAATCCTTATAGACGGCTTTGAGCCCCTCGGGAGTGACGGCTTCAACGCCGACCAGCGCGCCCTTGATGTTGGCCTTGCGCATGGCGTCGAGATAGCTACCGTCTTCGCCCGCTTCCATGGTCATCTGGGTAAAGAACACCATGTCCTTGGGGAGCTTGGCCAGCTCTTCCATCAGTTGCAGGCGCTCGTTGCGAATGGCGGTGAGCTCTTCGAGCTTGGCGGTGTTGCCTTGCTCGCGGGCCAAGCGCAGATCGGTGAAGGTGACGGGATAGAAATTGTCGTCGGCGAGGGCGATGAAGCGAAAACCGAGGCGGCGGAGGGCAATGATTTCGTCGACGACGTTCTGGAATTTGCGTTGGCGGGGCTTCTGACCATCGGTACGCCAGACGCTGCAAAAGGAGCAGTGCTTTGGGCAGCCACGGATGGTTTGCACGGAGGCCCACATATACTTCTTCGGATCCATTAAGTCCCAGCGCGCGGAGAGGAAGTCGCCGCCTTCGATGCGGCCGCCCTCATAGAATTTTTCAGGCTTGCCGGCGACGCAATCGGTGACGACTTTGCCCCACGCAAGATCGCCGTCGCCTTTGACCACGGCGTGGGCTTCGCCACGTTCCAGAGCTTCTTCAGGAAACAGCGTGGCGTGAATTCCGCCATAGACGACCCACGCGCCGCGGCTGCGCGCAATGCGGCCGACCGCGTATCCGCGAAGGGCATTGCCGGTGTGGACGCTGATGCCAACGATGTCGCCGGGCTGAATGGACTCGGGAACGATCTGCTCGAGGGACTCATCGATCAGGATGGGATCGCCGACGGAGCGAGGTGTTGCGGCTGCGAGCACGAAGAGCCAGCGCGGCGTGATGACCGCTGTGCCAAAAGAATTGTCGCTGGGATTGACGAGGTGAACGCGCACGCGGACCAACCTTTCGCCGTACAGGTGCGGTTGGCGTCACAGCAATTTTGGGGGTTGCCGTAATGCGGGGCTAACGATCGGAAGCGGCACCCAAATGGAGAAGACACCGCGTTGGAGTTGCATTACGGCCAGTTGGCCGGACATTGACCGTGCGAGTGCGTACGTTACCGGGTCAGGTGACGGGAAAATCCGGGGTTGCCATTTCAGGCACGCAGAATTTCCCGAGAGATTGGCTTCCCGGGGTTTGGATCATCATACGGGAGCGGGCGGTCGTTATGTTCGATATGTTCGATAGCTAACAAATCGCGATCCATTTAATTATAACCGCTTTCGATTTTATGAACAATTTAGGGATTGTTTAGCCGACTTTGGAGCATTCTTCGACGGGGATTGGGACCTGCTCGACGATTTCGAGGCCGAAGCCCTCGAGGGCGGGAATGTGCATGGGGGTGTTGGAGAGGAGGCGGATGCGCTGGATGCCGAGGTCTGAGAGGATCTGACCGCCGAGGCCGATGGCGCGGAGGATGCGGCCGGAACGGTCCTGAGAGCCTTCGCGGGCGCGGAGTTCCTGATGGAGGATGATTCGGCCGGTTTCCTGCGGCGAGGCGGTGGCGGGGACGGCGGAGCCTTCGGGGGTGAATGGGGTGTTGGTCGCGGCGGTGGGCATTTGGTCGATGGCGAAGCCACGCGAAGTATTGTGCAGGTAGAGGATGACGCCGCAGCCTTCTTCGGCAATCATGCGCATGGACTGGTCGAGGATTTCGCGGCAGCGGCAGTCGGCGGAGAAGACGTCGCCGGCGGTGCAGCGGGTGTGGACGCGGACGAGAACGGGATGCGGGCAGGTTGGACGGGGATTCGTTGGCTCGGGTTCGCCGAACGGTTGTGTTTTCCCCGGTCCCCAAATGCGAGGGACCGGGGGCACCCCGTGTGTCGGTAAGTCGTCCCCTCTCGGGATTTCAGGACTGGGTCCGTCGTGGAGGGCGTGGCAGTCTGGGCAGAGGTCGCCGCGGATGAGGGCGATGTGGCTTTCTCCGCCCTGGACCTGGCTCTCGTAGGCAATCATGCGGAATTCGCCGTAACGGGTTTGGACGCGGGACTCGCCGGCGCGGACGATGGTGCGCTCGTTACGAAGGCGGTAGCGGATGAGCTCGGCGACGGTGAGGATGCGGAGGCCGTGTTCGTGGCAAAAGGGGATAAGGTCGGGGATGCGCGCCATTTCGCCGTCGTCGCGCATGATTTCGCAGATGACACCAGCAGGGGTGAGGCCGGCGAGGCGGGCGAGGTCGACGGAGGCCTCGGTTTGGCCGGCACGGACGAGGACGCCACCGCGGCGGGCGCGGAGGGGGAAGACGTGGCCGGGACGAACGAGATCGGCTGAAGTGGCGTGGGGATCGATGGCGACGCGGATGGTGCGGGCGCGGTCGGCAGCGGAGATTCCTGTTGTCACGCCTTCGCGGGCCTCGATGGACTCCGTGAATGCAGTTCCGAAGCGAGAGGAGTTTTGCTCGGTCATGGGCGGGAGGCGCAGGTGGTCGGCGCGGTCTTCTGTCAGAGAAAGGCAGATAAGCCCACGTCCGTAGCGGGCCATGAAGTTGATGGCTTCGGGGGTGACGTGCTCGGCGGCCAGGGTGAGATCGCCCTCGTTTTCGCGGTCCTCGTCGTCGACCACGACGACCATGCGGCCGGCCTGAATGTCGGCCACGGCGCCGGGGACGTCGGTGAAGGGCGGGGCGACGATGCGATCGGGGGTGCGGGAGGGTTGGGGCATGTGCTGGAGTTATTTTCGCTGATATGGGGAGGGAATGCCAGAAAAGGGGGGCAAGACGAGTGAGAGGCTCTATCAGAATTAGCGATAATCCGGCCAGGAATTCTGCCCTCGTCCGCGGAAGCTGCAATCTTAACTTGGAGGAACACAGTTTGGAGGGTGAACGACAGACTCTCAATACTGGGCTCGGATCGATTTGCTGAACTCCGAATAGATCGGATCCGCAAACGGCCCCGGGGTTATTAATCGAATCTGCCCAACTGATCCCAGCAGCATCACGCAGGCGTTGCGATCATCGTCAACATGCAAACGGCTTTTCCAAAGTTCCTCATCTCGGTACAAGACAATTGTTCGATCCTGCAGGGCGAGTGGCACTCCACTCTTGATTCCGGCAACGGCCATGGCACGAAACGGCCCGGGAACCGATTGGAGAAAGATGATGGTGTAGATCTCAAGATGCGGATCATCTTTCCGGAGGCGTTGAATCCATGATTGTGCGTCGTGGCCGCCAGCGCGACTGAAGGAAAAAACCACCACGGCCCGGTTGCGGCCGGAGACCGAGGTAATATTCACCCAATTTCCGGTAAGCGACTGACCGGCGAGCGGCGGGAGGACGTCGCCGGGTTTCAAACGGGATGGGCTTGGCTGTGCGGCGGAAGGGGCACAGGCCAGGAGAACAGAGATAAATAAATTGGCGAAGAAAAGAAGGCGGTGACGCACGATCCATCTCCCGAAGCCACGGAAGGTATTGCCTTACTGCGATGCGTAAGGCAGCATTCTCGCTTTGCTGGACAGATGCTGGATAACCATCCAGAAGACTGTCAATCCGTTCAGAGTGATCAAGGTCGCTCGAATCCAATGTGTGCTCATGGCGCGCACGTACATGGGGTCGAGCGATCCATCCGGCAGCGTCGCGAAATGGGTTTGTGCCTGCCAGCGCCCCCAAAAAACGGCCGTTAAAGTATAGGTTGCTACGTGCAGAGCAATGTTCGTCCAGATGGGGGCGGCAGTAACGCCTTCGGGCCGCCACCAGATCAATGCGAATGATCCGGATACGGCAATTGCAGCAACGGGAAAAATGACCGGCTTGATCATCGCCCACCATGCATTGTGGTATGCGCCAAAGTCATCCGGAGCAACATAGGTCCACAGGCGCCAGCCAAACTGCGTCATCCAGATATTACCGATGCCGTAGAAGCTGGCTGCGAACGTTGTCATGAGAATCCACTGGGGCCTGTTCATGATTTCCTCGCTTTCACCGCGGATGCGAACCGTTCTGCCTTGAGACGGCCAGTTCGCCACCGGCCTCAGGTCTTGGGTGGAGGTATAGTTTTTCTGAGCCGGGAAGACCCTGCACGAATTGATCGAGAAGCGCCAGGAACTCATGTCGCCGGCTTTTCTCCAAACATTCCAGCCCCTTCACGAGAACGCTGGATTCGTCCATTTTCGGAATCTGGCCAAAGAGTGCCGCGCCCTTTTCCTCCAGCAAGAGGGGCTCGCGGCGGCGGTCGCTCGGATCTTTGCTTCGCTTCACTAGTTTCTTTTCGACCAGTCCGTCCACCACGTATACCAAGGTGGAGGGCGAGACACCCATCAACCGGCTGATTTCGGCCATCGAGGCCACTCCATGGGTGAGATGGCGAAGGACCCCGTGTTCGATGGCGCTGATCCCGGAATCATAGCCGTCCAGGCGCGATTGGAGGTCTGCGCGGGCGATTTTTGTGATGACGGAGCACAAGGACCGAATCTTGTCCGCCATGACGATTGTCTCGGCCGGTTCTGCAGTCCGCTGGCGGTTGATCGACATAGGTCAATTCAAATAATTCAATTCGAATCATATCTGGGATCTTCAAGAATGTCAAAATATGCGTCGGCAGGCGGTATCGGCCGGTCTCCGATCAGGCCTGATCAGCTGCTGCGGTTCAGAACTCCTCGCGATTGATCGGCGAATGCACCACGGACGGTTGTAGCGCAGCAAAAACGCCGCCCAAAGGCGGCGTCTGTGCTGGAACTTGCTGAAAGCTTACAACGTGGATTCGATCTCAAATCCCCAGGCCTCGAGAAGGGCCTCTGGGATGTACTTGGAGTTCTTGTTGCGGCGCGCCCACTCGCGGAGGCGAGTTGACCGGATGTACTGGTCCGGGGGCAGCTTGAACTCCTTGGTGATCTGCTCGAAAGAGGTAACGGTGGGCACAACCGGGCCAATGGGCTCCGGCTTGCCCCAATTTGGATTTCCACGACGCTTTGCCATTGATTTGTTTGTCCTTATCCTTGGAAAGGAGTATGTTTCGCAAGTTCAACCTCGGACGGGCTGGGGATGCGAAAGGACCCGAGGAACGTACAGTTCCATTCTAGGGGTTTTTCGCTGAAAAATCAATAGGAAGGAGCTTCACGGAGACGGGATAAAGAGCGACGAGATTTGTCTGTATTCCATTACTAATCAATAAGTTAGATGAATTCCGCCGGGATTCCCACAAGAAGAGCTTTATCGGATGTGACGGGAGACGCTGGCGGCAATTGGGATAGGGGTGGCACGATAATCCTATGAGGACATTCTGGCAGGTGATTGCAACAGGTTTGGTGCTTTTGGGAGGGGTGACCATGAGCCGCGGAGTGGAGTTGACGATTAGCCGCGATGCCCTGGAGCGGACGCTGAAGCAGGAACTCTTCAGCGGGCCGGACGGAAGGTACTATCTGAAGGGCAATGCGCACTCGGCATGCTTTATTTCGACCGAGGACCCGCAATTCAGGTTTGAGCAGGACCGGATCGTGGTGCGGGTGAAGACACGGGCGCGGCTGGGAGTGGGTGGAGTGTGCCTGGCGACGGTGACGTTGCCGGCGGAAGTTTCAATGGAGCCGGAGGCGGAAGGGGAGACGATTGGGTTCAAAGAAGCGAGCCTGGACAAGGTGTCAGCGACCGGAAGGAGATCAACTTTGTGTTGGCTCCGTTTTTGCGTGGGCAGGTGCCGAAGAGCATGAAGGTGAATGCGGCTGATCTATTGCGCGCGGCGCTGGCGGGATCGACGGCGACGTCGGGATACAAAGTGAGCCTCGGGCGGCTGAAGATTCTGTCGATTCAGATTGTGGGCGACAAGCTGATGGTGGAGGCGGACGGGGATTTGAGCGTGGAGTGAGGGAGGCAGGGAACAAGGGACCGAGGGAACAAGGGAACAGAGAACAGAGGGCAGAGGGAAGAGAACAGAGAATAGAGATAGAGAATAGAGAGTCAGACGGGAGGATGCATGACGGAAGATCAGAGTGAGATGCGGGCGCCGAATGGGCGGGGTTATTTGTCGCAGCCGCTGGTGAAGCACATTTACACAGCGGATCCCTCGGCTCATGTTTTTGAGGGCAGAGATTTATATCTATCCGAGCCACGACATCGACGCAGGAATTCCAGATGACGATCTGGGCAGCCAATATGCGATGCGCGACTACATCGTGTTGTCGATGGACAAGCCAGGCGGCCCGGTGACGGCGCATTCTGTGGCACTCAAGGTGGAGAACGTGCCGTGGGCTGAAAAGCAGATGTGGGCGCCCGATGCCGCATTCAAGAAGGGCACGTACTACCTCTACTTTCCCGCGCGCGACCGCAAAGGCGTATTTCGGATTGGTGTGGCGACATCGAAGTCGCCGGCGGGTCCTTTTAAGGCCGAGCGGAAACCGATCAAAGGTAGCTTCTCCATCGATCCCGCGGTGTTTGTGGACGACGATGGGAAGGCGTACATGTATTTCGGCGGCATTTGGGGCGGCCAACTGCAGCGGTGGGCGACCGGCAAGTTCAATGCGAAAGGCTCAGACACGGATTTAGGCATGGACGACAAACCAGCGCTATGCGCCAAGGTTGCAAGGTTGACCGCGGACATGAAGGAGTTCGCGCATGGGGCGCGCGACGTGGTGATTCTGGACGAGAGCGGGAAGCCGGTGCTGGGCGGAGATCACGACAGGCGCTTCTTCGAAGCGTCATGGCTCTTCAAGCGTGGGCGGAAGTACTACTTCACGTATTCGACCGGCGACACACATTATTTGGCCTACGCCATCGGGGACAATCCGTACGGGCCGTTCCGATTCAAGGGACATTTTCTCGAGCCAGTGCAGGGTTGGACGACGCATCATTCAGTGGTGAAGTTCAAGGGCAAGTGGTGGCTGTTTTATCACGATATTCAGCTCTCAGATAAAAACCATCTGCGGTCGGTGAAGATGACGGAGTTGAAGTTCAACGCCGACAGCAAAATTCAGACGATCGATCCGTTTGCGGATTAGGCCGGCAGAGGTACTTCCGAAGGGAATGCCTGCGTTTAACTAGAAGAGGGAAACCGTTCGTTTTGTTTCCCTCTGGTGTTTCGTGGCAACTAGCTCCGCTGCCTCCGCTCGTGCGCTGCTTTTCGAGGTCAGACCACGGGGATAGAATTGTCATCAGGGACAAATTTCGCAGTGATAGAATTTCGATTTTGGAGAACGTATGGCGGAAGCAGTTTGTGATATTGGCCTGATTGGGCTCGCAGTGATGGGACAGAACTTGGTCCTGAATATGAACGACCATGGATTTAAAGTGGCCGTGTTTAATAGAACCGTTTCAAAGGTAGACGATTTTATCGCGAACGAAGCGAAGGGAACCGAAGTGGTGGGCGCGCACTCGATGGAGGAGCTGACGAGCCTGCTGAAACGGCCGCGCCGCGTGATGCTGATGGTGAAAGCCGGCGATACGGTGGACCAGATGATCGACCAGATCACGCCGCATCTGGAGGCGGGCGACATCATTATTGATGGCGGGAACTCGCTGTTCAGCGATTCGACGCGGCGCACGAAGGCCCTGGCAGCGAAGGGAATTCTGTTTATTGGGACAGGTGTTTCGGGCGGCGAAGAGGGCGCGCGAAATGGGCCCTCGATTATGCCGGGCGGAAATCCGACAGCGTGGCCGCACGTGAAAACGATCTTCCAGGCGATCGCAGCCAAGGTGGAAGATGGGACTCCGTGTTGCGACTGGGTGGGCGAAGAGGGCGCTGGACATTTCGTGAAGATGGTGCACAACGGCATTGAATACGGCGATATGCAGTTGATCTGCGAGGCCTATGACCTGCTGAAGCGCGGACTGGGATTGACGGCCGACGAGCTGCACGACGTGTTCGCGGAGTGGAACAAGGGCGAGCTGGACAGCTACCTGATCGAGATTTCAAGCCAGATTTTTGCAAAGAAAGATGAAGACGGAACGCCGCTGGTGGACAAGATTCTGGATACGGCGGGACAGAAGGGGACAGGGAAGTGGACGGTGATCAGCGCGCTCGATACGGGGCAGCCGGTGACACTGATCGGCGAGAGCGTGTTTTCGCGGTGCCTGTCGGCGCTGAAGGATGAACGCGTAGAGGCGGAGAAGGTTCTGCGCGGGCCGAAGTCTTTGCCGAAGGTGGGCGATCGCGCGAAGTTCATTGAGGACGTGCGCAGGGCGCTGTTCTGCTCGAAGATCATCAGCTACGCGCAGGGGTATATGCTGCTGCGGGCGGCGGGCAAGGAGTTTGGCTGGAACCTGAATATGGGCGGCATCGCGCTGATGTGGCGCGGCGGATGCATCATTCGCAGCCAGTTCCTGGGCAAGATCAAGGCCGCGTTCAAGAAGAACAAAAACCTCGACAACCTGCTGCTGGACAAGTTTTTCTCGCGCCTGGTGAACAAATACCAGGCATCGTGGCGCAAAGCGCTGGTGCACGCGGTGAAGCTGGGCGTGCCGACGCCGGCGTTTTCGACGGCGCTGGCGTTCTACGACGGCTATCGCGCGGGGCGGCTGCCGGCGAACCTGCTGCAGGCGCAGCGAGACTTTTTCGGAGCGCACACATACGAGCGGGTGGACAAGCCGCGCGGCGAGTTCTTCCACACGAATTGGACCGGGCACGGCGGAAGGGTTTCGTCGGGGACGTATAACGCGTAAAGGAAGCTGTCAGCCTTCAGCTCTCAGCCTTCAGCTTGGTCGCGGTGGGTTGGCGGTGGTGGTATCCCAGGTCTCAAAATCGAGACCTGGGGCACCCAGCAGGGAATCGGGATTAGGGAACAGGGATTAGGAGAAGCGAAGCGGCGATTTCCATGATGGAGATCGCCGCTTTTGATTTGCGCGGGGCGGAGCAGCTCGCTGAATGGGGCGTTAGCCGGTCGGTTGAAGGGCGCAAGAGCAACCGCAGATCCCTCTCCTTCGCTGCACTCAGGATCGGGATGACACTTCATTGACTCGGGATCGGGATGACAGTTCATTCACTCAGGGTGACGTTTCATTCAAGTCCAGTGCCGCTAGCGGAGGGATTCGACGGGGGCGGGATCCATGTCGGCATAGTCCTGGTTTTCGCCGCCCATGCCCCAGCAGAAGCTGTAAGCGCGGGTACCCACGCCGCAATGGATGGACCAGCCGGGTGAGATGACGATGCCCTTGTCTGCCATTACGATGTGGCGTGATTCGGCGGGCGGCCCCATGAAATGCATAACGCGCGCATCGGCGGCGAGGTTGAAGTACATATAGATCTCGCTGCGACGCATGTGGGTGTGCGGGGGCATGGTGTTCCAATTGCTGCCAGGGGCGAGATGCGTGACGCCCATAACGAGCTGACAACTGCGCGCACCCTGGAGATGAATGTATTTGCAGATGGTGCGCTTGTTGCAGGATTCGACGCTGCCGAGTTCGGTTGGACTGGCTTCTGCCTTGCGAACGAGCGCGGTGGGATATTCGGCGTGGGCGGGGTAGCTCAATAGATAGAAGACGGCGGGCGCGGACCTGTCTTTTGAGGCGAAGCTGACCTGCTGGTTGCCGCGGCCGATGTAGAGGACGTCGAGATTGTCGAGGCCGAAGGCCTGGCCTTCAACCGTGATGGTGCCGGGGCCGCCGATGTTGAGCGCGCCAAGCTCGCGTCGCTCGGTAAAGTAAGTCGCGCGCAGATCGGGATCGGTGGGCAGGGCGATGGGAGCTTCGAGCGGAGATGCGAAACCGATGACTGCGCGATCGAGGTCGACGTAATTGAGATGGATTTTGCCGGGTTCGCAAAGCGCGCTGAGCAGAAATGTGTCACGAAGTTCATTGGTATCCATGCGCGGATAGCGCACTGGGTCAGCCATCAGAACGGTCTTCATCTTTCCTCCGAAAAGCAGCTATTAGCTATTAGCCTTTAGTTTTGCTCGCGGCAAACTGAGGCGCGTGCTGGCGGATTGGCGCTTCTTCGGGGGCTAAAGCCCCGTTTCTTTGCGGTTCCTTTTGGCACGGCTGAAGCCAGGCCCTCATACGAAACTAAAAGCAACTGCAGATCCTTCGCTACGCTCAGGATGACAACGCGAACATTCCATAGAACCCTCGACTTGCCGCGCGCGGGTTTCAGGGGCCTGATAGTCGCCCAGGATGACCACGCGAAGATTCGGCTGAACTTCAGATCCAAAGAGTCCATCTTACTGCTGTGGAAGTTGGAGCGGGTTCCAGTTGTCTGCGCCGCGGAGAAAGACTGAGGGTTCGTATTGTTTAGCTTCGTCGGGCGTAAGGAAGTGGGTGTGCGGGTCGCGCTCGTCATGATGCGCGCCGGGGCCGGAGGAGTCGAACTCGGCATAGAAGGCGGTGTCGAGCGAGTGGGTTTGCTCGGCGTGCCATTCGCTCCAGCCGGCAGGGGCGATCTTGTCGTCCATCCAGGTGTGCATATAGATAACCGTTGAATAGGCGCGCCAGGGGCGGCCGAGAAAGACGTTGCCGACGACAGCGGGGTCGGCGGTGAGCTTCGAGTGGTCGATGACGAAACCGGAGTCCTCTTCGGGATAGTGTTTGGATTGCGCGGTGACGAATCCGCCGTTGTGCGGAGTGGAGTGAATCTCGCAGTTCTCGAAGACGGCCTTTGAGTCACCAAAGATGAAGTCGACGTTGCCTTCTATGTAGCAGTCAGAAAAGTACTGACGCGTGAGTGTGCAGCCTTGCGTGTTTTGCGTGCAGCCGCGGCTGCCGAGATAGACCGTGTCCTGATTGCCGAGGAGATGCACGTTGTGGAAGATGGCGCGGTCGCCGGTGACGAAGAGGGCAAGCGCCTGAGAGCCTTGCGGCAGTTGCTCGTGGGTGCGATTGAAGTCGTTCTGGAAGGTGATGCTCTCGGCGAAGAAGTTGTCACCGGTGACGTTGACGGTTGCGGAGTGGAGGGTTCCGCCGTTTTGTCCGGCGCTGCGATCGTTGACGACGACGGTCCTGCTTGCGTCAGGATTGGCGCTGCGGATGGTGATGTTGGGCTTGTCGATGGTGATCACTTCGCGATAGACACCGGGCGACACAGATAAAACAGCGCCGCCGGTTTTGGGTGTCATATCGAGAGCGCGCTGGATGGAGTAGTAGTCACCGGAGCCGTCGGCAGCTACGTAAAAGGTTTTGTCTTCGGGGGGAATTTTGCCGGCCATCTCGGGGGCTGTTTTGTCTTCAGGGAATGGAACGAATCGAGCGTCGCAGGAAAGCGGCTGGCCGGGTGCGGAGGCCGGGCGCTTGCGTGATCGCGACGTCGTCACCTTTCGGCTCGAGGTTGCCGAGGCTGGGGCCAACGGTGATGTCGGCGTCCTTATCGTAGAAGAGCGAATCTTTCTGATCGTCGGCGAAGACGTTGTCAAGGTTGATCTGAAGTTTGTGATCGGCGTCGAGGCCGTAGAAGGTGTATGCGCCGGGCGTGAGCACATGCACGTTCTGAAGCACGATGTCCTGATAGATGGGGAGGCGGCTGCCGGTGAAGTTCGTGTAGTGCGGCGTGAAGACAAGCGGGTTGGGCACGTCGCGGATGCAGACGTTGCGATAGAGGACTTGATGGACGAGGCCGCCGCGGCTGGGATCGGACTTGATGCGCAGGCCATTGTCGGCGCCGTCGATGGTGAGGTCGTCGACCAGAAGGTGATCGACGCCGCCATAGGTGCCGCTGCCGATGGACATGCCGTGGCCAGAATAGAAGTGATTGTGGAGAACGGACATGTCGGAGACGGGACCGGCGGCGCTGGGCTTAAGGCAGACATCGTCGTCGCCGGTGTGGATGTAGCTGTAGGCGATGGTGATGTTGCGCGAGGAGCCGGGATCGATGCCGTCGGTGTTGCGCGCGGTTTTGGGAGTCATGATTTTGACGCCCCACGCGGTGAAGCCGTCGGTTTGGTTGATAGAAACGTGGAAGCCGGGCGAGTTGCGCAGCGTGATTTTGTAGAGGATGAAGTTGTCCACGTGGCGAAGGGCGATCATGGCCGGGACGCTCTGCTGCTGGTCAGTGACTTTAGCCTGATGCGCGAGATCCCACCACGTGACGTTCTGGCCGAGGAGCGTGGCGCCGCCGCGCGCGTCGATGGAGCCCTCGCCCATGATGCCGGCGTTCTTTGCGCCGTCGCCGCTGATGAGCGGCTTGCAGCCACGGCCATGCTCGGAGACGATGCCGCAGGAGCCGGGCGAGAGATCGAAGACACGCGGATCGCGGGAGGCGACGAGGGCCGTGTTTTTGCTGACGACGAGAGTGACGCCGGGACGAAGAGTTAGCGGGCCGGTGAGGAAGACGCTTTGCTTACCGTGGGCGCGGAGGACGACGGATTTCGATTCCGACGGTGCGCCATCGTTAGGCGCGGCGCAGTGGTCGAGCGCGTCCTGGATGCGGGCGGTGGAGAGCTTTTGCTCATCGGCGAGGGCGATGACGCCGTGGTCTGCCGCGACGTCGGCCTGGAGGGTGGCGCAAGCGGGAGGAATCTTCGGCTCGGTGACGGTGCGGGTGTCCTGTGCATGGAGGGCCAAAGCGACAAGAAGTGAAAGTGAAATGAGCGGAAGACGGATCGACGCAGAACGCATTTGGATTTCTCCGGTTATCGACGATCATGTGGGTCGTCGAGCGATTCCCTGCATCAATGGCGCAGGGTCCGTGCTGAGTTTGTTTCGTGTGGAATTTGCTCAAGGACCCAGCGGACGAGCTCGTTGCCGGCGGCAAAGTTGTCGTAGACGGCGGGAAGCTTGCGGCCGTCGGTGTACTCGTTGTAGAGCCACGGATCCACCATGGCGAAGACGGTTCCCTTGCCGTATTTTGCGGTGGCGATGAAGATGTCTGGGCCTTCGGCGAGCGCTGATTGGGCCGGGCCGCTTACCGAGATGGTGCAAACATCCTTGACGTATATGGTGTGCGGGCGGTGGAAGATGGGGCCAGTGCCGTCGATAACGATTTTGCCCTGATCCCAATTGGTTCCGACGACGTGCTTGCGGAGGACGCTGTTGAAGTGAATGCCGAACTTTTCGGCGACGACGTTGAAGTGATCGAGGTCGGCGTAGGAGGTGTCGTTTTCCATAATCATGAGCATGCCGCCGGCTTTGACCCACTGGGCGACCTGAGTTGCGTCTTCGGTGTTGGCGAAATGCGGATGGGGATTCTTGTCAAGATTATCGGGCGAGACAATGACGTAAACGTCAGCGCGCTTGAGATTGGCGGCGGTTGGCTCCGAGTCGAGCTCCGCCGTGTTGGCGCCGTAATTGCGGAAGATGTGTCCGAAGAGCGAATAGCCAGGCTCGTCCCAGGTGTCCCATTTGTAGTGGAAGTAGACCGTCTCGCCAAAAGCGTCGGTTCGCTGCTGCGAGTTGAACCAGCCGTCGACGAGGACAGTGCGGCCGCGGCCGAGCTTTGCATTTTGCGCGGTCTCCATTTCTGAGGATGCGAGCAGAAATGCGCCGACGCCCTTGGGATCGTTAGTGGCAACTTTTTCGCCCATGTAGTAGGCGTAGGAGCCGTCGCGATAGGGATCGCCGCCGAGGCCCGAGGCCTTGACTGTGCTGGTGAGCGAGACGTCGCCCCCGGGCCCCGTGGTGATGAAGTGGGTGAGGATGCCGTGATAGCCGCGCTGGGCGTTGGCCAGGTAGCGTCCAGGCAGAAGCCCAAGGCGGACTCCTTTGGCGAGGGCGTAAACAAACATGCAGGCCGCGGAAGACTCGAAGTAGTTGCCTTTGGCGCCGGGCTTTTCGACGACGTCGTACCAGAGGCCGGTGCTGGCGTCTTGGTAGCGCGCAATGGCTGCGGCCTCGCGCTGAAGGATGGCGAGAAGCTGGGCGCGACCGGGGTCACCGTTGGGATAGTAGTCGAGGGTATCGACGAGGGCCATCAGGTACCAGCCGATTCCGCGCGCCCAGAATTCGGATGAGTTGCCGGTTTGTTTGTTGGCCCAGCGCTCCTGCTTCGATTCATCCCAGCCGTGGTAGAGAAGGCCGGTCTCGGGATCGCGCGCGTGCTGCTCCATGAGGACGAATTGATGGGTGATGTCGCTGAAGTCTTCGGGGTGATGGGAGATGGAGGCGTACTCGGCGCGGAAGGGCTCAGCCATATAGAGGCCATCGAGCCACATCTGGTTGGGATAGCGCTGCTTGTGCCAGTAGCCACCTGATGCGTTGCGCGGTTGCTGCGCAAGCTGATCGTAGAGAAAGGTTGCAGCGGTGAGGTAGCGCTGGTTGCGGGTGACGCGGTAGAGGAGTAGAAGCTGGCGGCCGGGGAGAATGTTATCGAGCTCATGGTCGGCGGGCTTGAAAGTAGGGATGGATCCGTCAGCGGCGAGAAGGGCATCGACCGAGGTTTGGATGTAGTGGAAGTAGCGGGGATCGGCGGTGTTGAGCCAGACAGAATCCATGCCTTCGAGCAGCGTGCCGAGTTCGTAGTTCCATTTCCAGGGGGCGCCGGGAGCGACGAATCGGCCGTCAGGCCAGCGCGCGATCGCGGCATCGGCGTTGCGTTGCGACCAAGGGGGCTCATCGTTTGGAGTGGCGGCGGCCAGCAGGAGCGGGGTGGTGGTTGCCGCGAGGGCCAAGGAAACGGCAAGAAGGCAGGAGGCTTTCATGGATGCTCCGGAAAACGGGACGACCTCAGGTGAGGCGATCGCAGTCTATAGTTCATCACGCAAAAGAGGCCGCCGGGTAAAAGCGGCAGCCTCCTGAGCGATTGCATGTGAAAAGCCGACTCAGAAACTAATGCGAGCGGAGAACTGAGCGGACTTTCGGTTGAGGTTGGGAGTTTGGGTGACCTGTCCAAAGTTCGCATTGCCGAGCGCGGTGCTGGCAACGGCAAACAACGTGTGGTTGGTGACGTTATACCACTCGGCGCGGAAGTCGAGATGGGTGGATTCGCCGAGGTGCAGCGGGAAGCTGCGCACCAAAGCAAAATCGAGCTGGTAGTTGCCCGGCCCGACCAGGTTGAATGGCGCGGTGCGTGGCGCGTCGCTGATCTTGTAGGCATAGGAAGAGAGAACCCCGCTGACCGGATTCATGAATGGCCCGGAAGCAGTCGCGGTCGAGGTTCCCTTGCTGGGCACGATGTAAGTACTTGCCGGGGTGGGTGCACCGCCGGAAGTGGCGTTGTAGGTGGCCCAGGTCTGGCCTTTGCCCCACTTGCCGTTCTGGCGCGCCACGCCCGAGAACCCCGGATTGAGGATTGCAGCACAACCAGCAGTGCTGCTGATGGTTATTTGCGCCGGATTGGTCTGGCAGGTCGCCTCAGTAATGGCAAGCGGCGAGCCGGCATAAGCCTGATAGACGCCGGAGAACGAAAATCCTCCCATGATGGCTCTCTCGACAGCGCTGTTGGCTAGAACCGTTTTGCCGAATGGCCATGCCCAAACTCCGGTTGCCACAAAGTGCTGCGGCTGATTGGAAGTGGAGACGCTGCGTTCGATGCGATCAGCCGGGAAAGAAACTGAAGAATTGTTGGCGAGGGCGCCGGCGGGAATTGGATAGCCGGTACGGAAAGTGCCTCCGTCGTCGATGGCGCGGGACCAGACATAATTGACGTTCATGGTCAATCCATGCCATGTGTGCATGCTTAACATCGCCTGGAGTGCATGGTAATTGGCGTTGCCTACATAGCCGAAGTTGTCGGAGGGAGTCTGGAACGGGAACGGCTTGAGGAGAGTTGCCAAGGACTGCGAAGTGGTGAAGTTGCTCAGGCCTGGGCAGGAGAGGGCATAGGCCGTATTCGCGCAATCCGCCGTAACTGTTGTGCCGGTGGTGCCGGTGTCAGCAAGCCTTACACCCAAGTTCAGATATTTAGGATCGAGGTCGTTGGCCGCGACTCCGCGCGCGTGGAAACTATCCAGTTGAAGGAAGTGGCCCTCCGATCCCACATAGGTGATGTTCAGCGCCATGGCGTTGGTGAGTTGCTGCTGAATGCCGAAGCTCCAGTTCTCGAATTCCGGGGCACGGCCGCCATAATACGGATCATCGTAGGTCATGGATGACGGGGTGCCAGTGACAGCGCCCAAGGTGGCAGTTTTGAGGTAGCCTGTGCCGTAGGCCGGACCGGATGCAACTCCGGTTGCGCCTGTGAAGGCAGGAATGGCGCCGCTGCCGCCAGCGAGCAGACCTGGCATGGTGGTGACATCCGAGCCGTTGACGGAGAAGGCAGGCGCGGCGGAAAAGCCGAGCGTTCCAATGCTGGTATTCAATCCACCCACCGCTCCGCCATGCGAGAACATGATGCCGTAGCTAGCACGGATGACGGTCCTGGGGTCAATCTGGTAGGCGAAGCCGAGGCGCGGCCCAAAGTTCTTGTAATAGTTGGTGGCCGGTGTAGAGCAATTGCAAGTGCCAGTACCAGATCCGGTATAGGTCAAGGCTCCGTTGAGACCGGTGGCAGGGTTCGCCAAAGTTGGATTGAAGAAGCTTTCCGCGTTGTGCACTTCAGTGATCGTCGGATAGAAGTCATAACGCAGGCCGAGGTTGACGGTGAGTTTGCTGGTCATCTTCCAGTCGTCCTGCACATAAGGCGAAATGGCGCGGAAACGGGCGCCAAATTCCTGCTGCAGATATTGTGTGAAGCTGCCCTTATCGATCTGACCGAGCAGGAAACTGGCGTACGAAAGGCCGGTTCCGCTCAACGCCGTGAATGCGTTATTCAATTGCGCCGTCTCAGTGACGGCGGAAGCGAGAGTGATGGGTGTTGATCCTCCCTTGGTGGCGTTGTTCACGTTGTAGAGCATCCACGCGAGGTTGCCACCAAAAGTGAAGGAATGCTTGCCAATGTTCCATTGCAAGTTGTCGAGGAAGGTGTAGTTTTCCGCCGTGGTCCGGTTCTCGGTGGCGCCGTTCCATTGCGTGGGCGCGACGGTTCCGGCGAAGGTGACGATGGGAAACATGTTCGAAGCTTGACCGGTCGGCAGGCCGGACATACCCATCGCGGTTGCCGCGTATTTCGCGGTGTCGTCAGGGTTGAAGGTGGGGCCGTTATAGCGGGCATAGCCCCATTTGGCCTGGTTGAGGATGCTCGGCGTGAAGACGTGCGTTTCTTCGATCGTCCAGACCGCGGTTTTGGGGGCATAAGCCTGGCCGTAGTTGTAAGGGACAGGACCGTTGTTGCGCCCAGCAGTGGTCTGGCCGACGGGGATGGAACTTGCCTGGCGTCCGATCGCGCTCAATACGCTGAGGGTGTCGCGCGCATTGAGAATGTAGTCGACCCGCGAAGTTGTGGACCAGTTGGAGAGGCCAGTGGAATTCGGGGCGACGTAGTTGTTGCCTGTGCCGGAGGTGGCGATTGCGGGAAGGAAACTCTGCATCGCCTTTGCAACGGCGGAGATCTCGCCCGGCGGAATGACGTTGTTCTTGCTGTTGTAAACAAATTGGTTACGGCAAGGTTTGCCGACGCCGGCGGGATTGGTCGCAGCGCAGGCGGCTTCGGTGCTCGGGTCGTAGATGTTGACGCCATCCGCGCTGAAATCGCCGCCCTGTTCCGCGGTGGTGGGAAATCTCATTGGGGTTGGGGTGGCGCTGGCGTAGCGGAACCCGTCGTAGTTGGTGAAGAAGAAGAGTTTCTGCTTTAGCGAGCCAAAGGGAATGAGCGGACCGCCGAGGACGATGCCATATTCATTGTTGTGCTCAACGGGCTTGACCGGCTTGCCGGTCGCGACGTTGGGAATCTTGCCGAACCAACCCCAGGTATCGAGGGCGGTGTTGCGGAAGAATTCGTAAACGGAACCGTGGAACTGATTGCCGCCGTGCTTGATGGAGTAGTTCATGAGGCCCTGGCCTTCATACATGGCCCCGTAGCCTACGGTCTGCACCTGAAATTGATCGACCGCATCGACGGAAATTGCAGTCCAGACGTAGCGTGGATCGCCATTGCCGCCGGCGCGGACAAAGGGAATGCCATCGACGTAAACATCGGAGACGGCGCCGCGGCTGCCGGAACCGTTGACGACGCCTGTGTTGGTGGTGGCGTTGCCGTTGGTCTCATTGCCCTGCACGCCGGGCATCAAATAAGCGAAATCAGTCGCGCGCCGCTGGTCGGCCTGGCCATAGGCGTTCATCTCAATGGGCAGGGCCGCATAGGTCTCCTGCTCCATGGTGGCGCCCAGGGTCGCATCGCTGGTTTCAAGTTGCGGAGGCGCTGCGGAGACAGTGATCTGAATGCTGGCAGCGCCGACTTGGAGCGCAGGATTATAGGTCTGGGTGGCCAGGGCGTCCACGTGGATGTTTTGCTGCGTAAGCTTCTCAAAGCCTGGGGCAACAGTGGTCACCGTATAGATGCCGGGGTCGAGGTCAGGAAAGTTATAGTCCCCAGCGCTGGTGGACTTGGTGACGGTTGAAACTCCGTTGGCGGTATTGGTGGCAGTGACCGTGGCATTTGCGACGACCGCGCCGGTCTTATCCTGCACAGTACCGGTGATGCCGCCTTTGCCAGCCAACTGCGCGTTTGCGCGGAGGGGCATGATCGTAAAAGCGATGAGAGCTACGGCTGCGAAGCTGGATGCGGCGAATCGAAGGAAGCCGGCGGGCGTTCCCTTTGCTGCGGCGCAAGACACAAGAGAATTGGTAAAGGCAAATCGCCTCATCATGCTGCCTCCGATAGGTGGACCATCTTGCTCCGCAACGTGGTTGCCCATGTCATAACTCAGATTTCGGACATGTGGTCTGACCACACTTTGAAGCGTCAGTAGTTTCTTATAGGGGGTGAGAGGCTGTCAATAGGGAAATTCGCAGAGATTTCCAAAAATTGGATCGCATATTACGCGTTCTATGAGAACCCGGAGAGCCAAGGAGTTGGTCGCATCTCGAGCCAATGATGGTCAGACCGGCTAAATCAATTGGGCTGGATTCAGGAGCATGATGGCAAAGGACATAGAGAACGGAGAATCCTTTGCGGAGGCAGAGGCCAGCGCGGGCAGCGCGATCCACTCAGGAATCGAATGCTCCATGAATCCGAGAGAATTTAAGCCGCGGATGCGGAGCGGGCATGCCTCTTTTTTGAGGTGACAGGCGATCCTTTGCGGCCCGTAGGTCGCTCCATACCCTGTGCGATTTGCGCCATGCGAAGGTGCTGCTCCATCAAGTTGTGTGCTTCCTTGCCATTACGTCCGCGGATGGCGCGATAAATCTCGCGGTGCATCTCGGCGGATTCGCGCATATCGGTGGATCGCTCGACTGTTTTGCGCCGCGTATCGTAGAGCGCCGAAGTAATGGTCTCAATAATTGCTGCAAGGATTGGATTTCCCGAGGCCTGAGAGACGATGCGATGAAAGAGCAAATCGTGGATGAGGTACTCGGCCGGACTGTCCATGGAGCCAAACATGTCGGCAACTTCATCGGCGAGGGCGGAGAACTGCTCTTGCTTGCCGCGCTCGGCGGCCAGGGCGGCGAGATGGCTCTCAAGGATGATGCGTGCTTCAAACATCTGCCAGGATTGGAAGCCATGCAGGGCGCCAATGAGGCTAAGCGAGGCGGTTCCAAATTGAGGCGGACCGTCGGCGACGAAGGTGCCGACGCCATGACGGATCTTCATGACACCCATGGCAGCCATGTAACCGATGCCGGTACGCAGGCTGGCGCGGCTGATTTTAAGGGATCGAGCGAACTCGCGCTCCGGTGGTATTTTGTCGCCTGGCTGCAAGGTTCCGCTCTCAATGAGGGAGCGGATGTGGTTAACCACTTGCATCGTACGATGAGTATTCGGCTCTTCTTCTTTCACCCTTGGCATAAGTTGAGCAACCCTCTTGCGATACTGAAAATCAGTGTCACAGCGAGATTACCACCGAACGCGAAGGTCTGGTTGGAGAAACGTTCACAGGGCTCGAAAGAAGCCGTATTGAAACCGGCTTAGGGCATTACCGTGTATACTTCCGGTCTGACCTCTCATGCCGGCGGTAACTTCATAAGCCGGTGCGCGAGGCGATTAGAATGATAGCCATGTTGCTCCACAAAGACCGGTTATTTCCAGCGGACGCGAGTGCGCGTAATGTGGCCCGTTCCCTCTATGAGCATGTACGCAAGCTTCCGATCATCAGTCCACACGGACACACACAGGCAAAATGGTTTGCGGACAACGGGCCGTTTCCTGATCCGGCGACGCTCTTTGTGCAACCTGACCACTACGTATTTCGCATGCTCTATAGCCAGGGAATCTCGCTGGACGATTTGGGCATTGGGCAGCGGGTGATCGAAGATCCGCGCAAGGTGTGGCACATTTTTGCAAAACACTACTATTTGTTCCGGGGGACGCCGACGCGGATGTGGCTGGACTACGCCTTTCAGGAGTTGTTCGGCCTGGAGGAGCGGCTGAGCGAGAAAACCGCGGACCATTCATTCGACGTGATTGCCGAGAAGCTGCGGACGCCTGAGTTCCTGCCGCGAGCGCTCTATGAGAAGTTCAACATTGAGGTGCTGTCGACGACGGAGTCTCCGCTGGACGAGTTGAAAGCCCATCGTGCGATTCGCGATTCGGGATGGAAGGCTCGGATTGTTCCGGCGTTTCGCCCCGATTCGGTAGTGGATCCGGAGTTTACCGGATTTGCCGGACTGGTGGCGAAGCTGGGCGAAATGCACGGCGAGGACAGCTCGACGTGGAATGGGTATCTGAAAGCGCTGATGAAGGCGCGAGCGCGATTCAAGGTGTTGGGATGCACGTCAACGGACCATGGACACCCGACGGCGCAGACGGCGGACTTGAGGGAGCCTGAGGCGGCGGCGCTGTTCAGCAAGATTGTTGCGGGCAAAGCGGACGCAGCGGAGCAGGAACTTTTCCGGGCGCAGATGCTTACGGAGATGGCGCGGATGAGCTTGGAAGACGGCCTGGTGATGCAGATTCATCCAGGATCGGTGCGCAACCATAACCGTTTTGTGCACGAGCACTATGGCCGCGACATGGGAGCCGATATCCCCAGACCGACGAACTATGTTGATGCGCTGCGGCCGCTCTTGAACCGGTTCGGCAATGAACGGAACCTGACGATCATTCTGTTCACGCTTGACGAGACGACATACAGCCGCGAATTGGCGCCGCTGGCCGGACATTATCCGTCGTTGCGTTTGGGGCCGCCATGGTGGTTTCACGACAGCCCCGAAGGGATGATGCGTTTCCGCGAGCAAGCCACGGAGACGGCCGGGTTTTATAACACGGTGGGATTCAACGACGACACGCGGGCTTTTCTGTCGATTCCGGCGAGGCACGATGTGGCGCGGCGGGTAGACTGCGCATTTCTGGGCCGATTAGTGGCCGAACATCGGTTGGACGAAGACGAAGCGCACGAAGTGGCGCATGCATTGACGTATGGGCTGGTGAAGAAGGCGTACCGGCTGTAAAGCAGCTATTAGCTGCTAGCTCGTCTGTGCTGTGCCGGGTTTGGGTAGTTCCCGCTGCTGCGAAATGTAGCATCGAGAGTTGAAAAAGTGAGAATGGAGTTCGGGACATGAGCATCTATTGTTCGGTAGGAAGCACTGAGACCGATCTCTCGGAGAAAGAACTCAAAGAGCTGTTGGTGGGGAGCCTGGCCAAGCTGGGCAAACGGACGAGCGTGCTGGCTGTGCCGCCCGATCAAAGCCGCGAGCACTCACGGGCCGGCGATCTGACCCGGTACGCCTGGGAGCACTATGGCGAGCGGCTGAAGGCTGTGTTGCCGGCGATCGGGACACACACGCCGATGCGGCCGGACCAGATTGCGCACATGTTCGGAAAGATGCCGCTGGAGTTGTTTCGCGTGCACAACTGGCGGACGGATATCGAAACGCTTGGGGAGTTGCCGGCGGAGTTCATCCGCGAACAATCGGAAGGGAAGCTGAATTACACGTGGCCGGCGCAGGTGAACAAGCTGATTTCGCAGGGCGGGTTCGATCTGATTCTTTCCATTGGGCAGGTGGTGCCGCACGAAGTGATCGGGATGGCAAACCACTCCAAGAACATTCTGATTGGGTCCGGCGGGCGCGAGGGGATTAATCGCAGCCACTACCTGGGCGCGGTGTACGGAATGGAGCGAATCATGGGGCGGGCCGAGAATCCCGTGCGCAACGTGTTGAACCGGGCGAGCGAGAAGTTTCTGGGGCACCTGCCAATTGTGTACGTGCAGACGGTGGTGGGGCGCGGCAAGAATGGCGGGTTGGCGGTGCGCGGGCTGTTTATTGGCGACGATCTGGAATGCTTTACGCGGGCGGCGGAACTGAGCCTGAAGGTGAACTTTGAGATGCTCGACGAGCCGATCAAGAAGGCTGTCGTGTATCTGGACCCGAAGGAGTTTCACAGTACGTGGATCGGCAACAAGGCGGTTTACCGGACACGGATGGCGCTGGCCGACGGGGCGGAGCTGATTATTCTGGCGCCGGGCGTGAAGGAATTCGGCGAAGACAAAGGAATCGATGCGCTGATTCGCAAATATGGATATCGCGGTACGCCCGCCACGCTGAAAGCAGTGGAAGAGAATGCCGACCTGGCCGCGGACCTGAGCGCAGCGGCGCACCTGATTCACGCTTCGTCGGAGGGACGGTTCACGATTCGCTGGTGCCCCGGGGAATTGAGCCAAAAGGAGATCGAAGGGGTGGGATTCGAATACGGCGAATTGAAGGCGATGACCGCGCGCTATGACCCGGAGAAGCTGCGTCACGGCTGGAACAAGGTGGGTGGTGAGGAGATTTTTTTTGTAGCGAATCCAGGGCTGGGTTTGTGGGCGCATCGCAGCCGATTTGAAAGCTCCGGCGCTCGGGCGCTTGCGCACAGTCACGCAGAATAGGGAAAGCGATGTAGAAGAAGGATAAATAGATTCGCAAACGGGGCGAATATGGGGAGCGAAGGATTAACGCTGAGCAAATACTCGGTTGGCACGGGTGACAGGTTTGCGCATCAGGCCAAGGCGCAGTTGCAGGCGTGCGTGAAGGCCCTGGATCACGGGATCGAAGTGGTTCCAGTCTGGAACAAATCGAATCGCGAGCATTTGATCATCGGCTCGGGGCCGGAGTCTGTCCGGGAGGCAGCCGATGCAGCAGTGAAGGCGCTGGGATGGAAGCTGCCGTACTTCTGCGACGCGGACCACATTACAGCCGAGACGGTGGAGCGCTTTCTTGCGCCGTGTGATTTTTTTACATTCGACGTGGCCGATTATATTGGGCGGTCGGCACTGGCGGCGGACATTGAAAACTTTGTGAAGCGGCATCCGGAGTTGCAGGGGAGCATTGAACTAGCCGGGGCCGACGAGGCGTTTGAGATTACGCCGGCAATATTGCGGGCGACTGCGGAGAAGTTTCTTTCGGCTGTGAAGCAGGCAGGAGATGTGTACCGCCGGGTGCTAAGTGCGCGCGACGCATGGAACTTTATCCCCGAAGTGTCGATGGATGAAACGGATCGCGCGCAAAGCCCGGTGGAGTTGCTGATTATTCTGGCAGCGATTGCCGACGAAGGCATTCCGGTGCAGACGATCGCGCCAAAGTTCAGCGGCCGATTCAACAAAGGCGTGGACTACGTGGGCGACGTGGCACAGTTCGAGCGGGAGATGGCGCTGGACGTTGCGGCCATTGCCTACGCGGTGAAGCAATATGGGTTGCCGGGGAATTTGAAACTGAGCGTGCACTCGGGCAGCGACAAGTTCTCAATTTATCCGGCGATTCACGCGACGATGAAGCGCTTCAACGTGGGCGTGCACCTGAAGACGGCGGGAACAACGTGGCTTGAGGAACTGATCGGGCTGGCCGAGGCCGGAGGCGAAGGATTGGCGTTGGCCAAGGAAGTGTATGCCGAGGCATTGGCGCATCGCGAGGAACTGTGCGCGCCGTATGCCACGGTCATCGACATCGATCCCGGGAAGCTGCCATCGGCCGGCGAGGTAAGAGGTTGGAGATCTGAGCAATATACCTCGGCCCTGCGGCACGTCGAGTGCTCTCCGGCGTACAACAGCAGCGTGCGGCAGCTGCTTCACGTGGGATTCAAGGTGGCGGCAAAGATGGGACAGCGCTACCTGGCGCTGCTCGAAGCGAACGAAGCGGTGATCGCCAAGAACGTGACGGAAAATCTCTACGCCAGGCACATTGCACCGGTATTCTTAGGATTGCATTGCTAATGCGGGCGAGGACGCCCGCATGACAGCCGGCCAGAGGCCGGCGTTACAATTCCCCTCGGAGATCTCATGAAAGATTCGTTCTTCAGCCTTGAAGGCAAGGTTGCGGTTGTGACCGGAGGGACCTCCGGGATTGGGCGGGCCCTGAGCCTTGGTTTGGCGGATGCCGGCGCAGATGTGATCGCCACGGCGCGCCGCAAAGAGCAAGTGGACGACACCGCCAAGGAGATTGAAGCGCGCGGGCGGCGGACGCTGCGCGTGGCCTCGGACGTCGGCGACCGGAGCACGCTGGAGACGGTGTTGGCAGCGGTGCTGGAGCGCTTCAACAAAGTGGACATCCTGGTGAACTGCGCGGGCATGATCAAGCGGACGCCTACGCTCGATTTAAGTGAGGCGGAATGGAGCAACATCCTGAATACGAATTTGACGGGGACGCTCAGGGCCTGCCAGGTATTCGGCAGGCATATGCTGGAGCGCGGCTACGGGCGCATCGTCAACATTGCGTCGCTGAACAGTTTTGTTGCGCTGAGCGAAGTGGCGGCGTACGCGGCGAGCAAGGCGGGAGTGGCATCGCTGACACGGTCACTGGCGGTGGAGTGGTCAAAAAAAGGCGTGACGGTGAATGCGGTGGCACCAGGAGTGTTCCGGACCGACTTGAATGCGCAGTTGCTGGATACGCACGCCGCGCGGGCAGGAGTTGCTGATGCGGACACCCATGGGGCGGTTTGGGAAGACGGAGGAACTGGTAGGCGCCGTGGTTTATCTGGCATCGGATAGCGCTTCATTCGTGACCGGGCAGATTCTGGTGGTGGACGGAGGATTTCTGGCGAGCGGGGTGAATCAGTAAGGCAGGGAACAAGGGACCAAGGGAACGACGGATCAAGGGTCTGGGGACTAGGGGTCGCGATTCGGGGGTCGTGGATCGTGTGCTGCCGTCTGCGGATGGGCAAGTTGGATAACGAAAAGGCTGCGCCAAGGGGCGCAGCCTTTTGGTTTGCCCGCGTGAGGGTCATTTCAGTGTGACGTTAGCGCCGGCCATTTTGATGATGGCGTCGCCTTGCGCGGCCTCGACCTTCACGTTTTCGCCCGTTACGGTTGCGTAGCCGATGGACAATCCTTTTTCGCCGCTCAGATTCACATTTTTCAGAACGATATCGGTGACCGGCGCCTCAGGCAGGCCAACAATGGCGCCGGCCATTGCAGCGCCTGTAGCGGTGACATTTTGGATCACGAAGTTGTGGAAGTGCGGCGTGAGGCGCGTGACCGGCGCGGGCGCCACGCCATTTTCGGGCGGCAGAATGCGGGGATAGTACTCGCTGATCACGAGCGGGTTCTTCACGTCCTTCATGTCAATGTCACGGAAGACGAGGTTCGACACGTCGTTGCCGCGGTCTCGATTGGCCTTGACGCGAATGCCGTTGTCAGTGCCGTCGAAATGAATGCGCTCGGCGAGGATGTTGCGCGCGCCGCCTGCGATCTCGCTGCCGATGGAGAGGCCGTGCCCGTGCTTGAAGGTGCAGTCGGAGATGGTGATGTCGCGGCTGGGATCGTCGCCGCCTGGGGAGTCGATAGCGCCGGACTTGATGGCGATGTCGTCATCGCCGGTGTCGGCATAAAGATGATCGATGCGGATATTCGACGAGGAGAAGGGATCGACTGCGTCGGTGTTGGGCGAGTGCTGCGGCGCGAGCACGCGAATGTCGTGAATGACAACATCGTCACTGTAGTAGGGCACCACCTGCCACATCGGCGAATTCTGGATGGTGACGCCTTCGATCAGGACGTGCTTGCAGTGGTCGAAGACGACAAGGCGCGGGCGCGGATGGACCCCCATGACTCCAGCGTTTTGGACACTGCGCGCCTCCTTCCACCAGCTTTCGCCGTTGCCGTCGATGGTGCCTTCGCCGGTGATGGATACATTCTCAGCGTTGGTGGCGCTGATCAGGGCCTGAACGCCGGGGAGGCGAAACTCGGTGATCTCTGGATAGTCGGCATGATCAGGTGAGCCGAGCAGCGTAGCGCCTTTATTCAGTTGGAAGGCGATGTTGCTTTTGAGGATGATGGGAGCGCTCAGATATGTGCCCGCTGTGAGTCGGACAGTTCCGCCGCCGTTGGCTGCGCAGGTGTCGATCGCTTTTTGAATCGCGACAGTATCTTTGGTGATTCCATCGGCTTTGGCGCCAAAGCTGCGGGGATTGCAGGTGCGGGCCGCTTGAAGATCTGAGGCGGAAGCGGCAATGAAGAGAGACATCAACGAGACGAGAAGCGTATGCGAGAGTGAGTTTTTCCGGTGCATGGTTCGAAGGACCTCGGGCGCGGGGATGGGTGCGCCAACATCATAACGCCTAACGCGGGAAGTGGTCCTACCACTTAGAAGCAGGGAACAAGGGAACGAGGGAGCGAGGAAGCGGGTCGGCGGGTGAAGGCGGAGCGGCTGAAAAAGGAAATGCAGGTCCTTCGGCTCGGATCGTCCGCCGCGGCGGACGATCTTCGCTCAGGATGACATCACAAGCGGGAACGAGACGACAAGGGAGTGGGGTCCAAGGGGTTGAAGCTGACAACTTTCCGTTCTCAGGCTTCAGCTTGGGGGGTGGCTTTGGAGGCGTTCAGGGGCAGGCGGACGATGAAGCGGGTGTCGCCGGGCTGGGACTGGACTTCAAGTTGTCCGGAGAATTTTTGCGTGACGATGCGGTGAACGATTTCGAGTCCGAGGCCGGTGCCGGAGCCCTGCGGCTTGGTGGTGAAGAAGGGCTCGAAGATGTGCGGAAGAACATCGGCCGGAATTCCGGAGCCGTGATCGCCGACGCAGACGACGAGCCAACCGGGCTCGGACCAAGTGGAGATTTCGAGCTTTGCACCATCGGGAGAGGCATCGACGGCATTGTCGATGAGGTTGGTCCAGACCTGACTGAGAGCGGAGCCACGCGTGCGGATAGTGGATGGTGATGCGGCAAAGCGTTTTTCAACCTGAATCTGCTTAAGGCGCAATTTGTGGCCAAGGATAGTGAGGGTGCTCTGCAAGCTGTCGTGGACGTCGAGATCCTTGTCGGGAGTGCGCTCGTCGTAGGCGAACTTTTTGACGGCCATGACCAACTCGGAGATGCGGGAGATGCTTTCTTCGATGGCGCAAACCAGCGAGACGCTGGAGACGAGGGCGCCGAACCAGTTGAGCGCGTCAGAGAACGAGGCAGGATCGAAGTGCTCCTGGGCGCATTCGATTTCTTCGTGATCGATTCCCATGGAGACGAGGACGGGGCCGATGGTGAAGGCATTCTCGACTTTCGCGTTAGCGAGCCACTGGCTCATGGCTTCTTCCGCGTCGGCTTGCTCGAGGCTGCTCATGGCAGGAAGATTGCAACCGCGGAGAGCGTGCTCAAGGAGATCTCTCATGCACTGAAGCTGGGCGGGGGTCTTGGCCTTCCCGCTGTTGCGGAGGCTGAGTTGCTGCAGGCGCAGGAGATTTTCGCGAAGTTGCGCGGCAGCACGCTTGGCGGCGGCCCCTGGGTTGTTGAGCTCATGCATGAGGCCGGCGGCGAGAGTGCCGAGGGAGACGAGCTTTTCACGATGCAGCGCTTCAACCTGATAGGCCTGAAGGCGCACTGCGCTGTCGGCCAGAACGACGGAGCGAACGGAGGGGCAGCAGGCGAGGAGCGACCAAAAATCCTGTTCGGTGAAGCGGACGAGCACGGAATCCTGCGAGGCGAGGATGCGGAACGGGGACTTGCCGCGACCGGTGAGCAGTGGCACCTCACCGAAACCTTCACCGGCGTGCGCAATGCCGACGAGAGTCAAGGTGCCGTCTGCTTCAGGCCGCTTGGCGTAGGTTTCGCCCTGGAGCACGAGCCAGTAATAGAGCCATGGTTCGTTGGGCTCGACGAGAACCGAGCCAGATTTGGCAGTGACGCGCTCGACCTGGCCAACACCGGAAATGGCGTCGAAGGGGGTAGAGGCGAAGATGCGCGTTTGCGGAAGGACGTTGGCGAGATCCTTTAATTGGATCGCCTCGATGCGGATGGGTTGTGCTTCTTCGCTCATCTTGCTCATTGCACCCGAGCCAGGATCACAGCAGGCTCAAAAACTCGGTAGCGGATTATTTCCTCAGGGGCTAAAGCCCGATTTCGTTTTACGGCCCAGATGCCGGGGATGAATCCCCGGCCTACCAGCCGCGACGTTCAAAACCCGCGACGTTCAAAACTTGCCCGGCCCCTAAAATCCCGCCAAATACTGATGCATAAACTGCACCGCGATGGAACCCTCGCCTACCGCGGAGGCGACACGCTTGACAGAGCCGGAGCGGACATCCCCGGCGACAAATACACCGGGAACGCTGCTCTCGAGCAGGAACGGGTCGCGTTTTTCGTTCCATGTCTCGGGCAGCTTGCCGTCGTGGCGCAAATCGGGTCCAGCCAAGATGAATCCTTTCTCATCACGCATAATGCAAGGCGGCAGCCACGCGGTGACGGGCGCGGCGCCGATAAAAACGAACAGCGAAGACGCAGGCGCCTCGGCTTCTCCTGAGGGACCGCGAAGCTGGAGAGCGGTGAGATGTTCTTCACCGACAGCCTCGAGGACTTGCGTGCGCGCCTCCACCACAATATTCGATGTACGAGCGATCTCATCGATCAAGTATTTCGACATGGTGGCAGAAAGACCATCTCCGCGCACCAGCATGGTTACTTTAGTGGCATATTTGGCAAAGTGGAGGGCGGCCTGGCCGGCGGAGTTGGCACCCCCGACGATAAAGACATCTTCGTCCTTGCAGGCCAGCGCTTCGACGAGGGCGGCACCGTAGTAGATGCCGCGGCCGGTGAGGCGGTCGGCGCCTGGAATTTCGAGTTTGCGGTACTGAACGCCAGGCGAGAGAAGGACGCAGTGGCTTGAAACCTCCCGGTCGTCGGCGAGCTGGATGAAGCGGTACTGGCCATCGATGCGCATGCCAATGGCGCGCTGGGTGACGAATTCCGCACCGAAGCGCGAAGCCTGGGCAAATGCGCGGCGGCCGAGGTCAGCGCCGGTAACACCGGAAGGGAAACCGAGATAGTTCTCGATGCGGGAGCTGGAACCGGCCTGCCCGCCTGGCGCTTCGGGTTCAATGACGACAGTTCGAAGGCCTTCGCTGGCGCCGTAGACGGCGGCGGCGAGGCCGGCGGGACCCGCGCCGACGACCACGATGTCGTAGAAATCCTGGGCAGCCTGGACGCGGAGGCCGACGCGGCTAGCGAGGATCTCGAGTTCAGGATCGACGAGGACGGCACCATCAGCCAGGAGAACGACGGGAAGTTTCTGCGGATCGAGTTGGCGGTCCTCAAGGAGCTTGAGCGCTTCAGGGCCGGCGGCGACATCAATCCAACGGTATGGAACATGATTTCGGGAGAGGAAGTTGCGCAGGCGGTGATCATTAAGCGACCAACGATGGCCGATGACGCGCAACCCTTCAAATGGCGGCTGGAAGCCGGCCTGCCAGTCTTCGAGGAGGTCGGTGACGACAGGGTAGAGCTTCTCCTCGGGCGGATCCCATGGCTTGTTCAGGTAATAGTGGATGCGTGCAGAGTTGATGGCGCGGATGGCGGCTTCAGTGTCGGCATACGCGGTGAGGAGGATACGGCGCGCGTCGGGATAGATGGAGCGAGCGCTCTCAAGCATCTCGACGCCGCTCATTCCCGGCATACGCTGGTCACTGATGATCAAAGCGACAGGCTCATCGCGGGACTTGAGCTGGGCCAGAGTGTCGAGCGCGGCTGGGCCGCTGGCGGCACGCATAACGCGGTAGGTGGCGCCGTACTGACGGCGCAGGTCCTGGACCACGGCTTCCAGCACGCTTGTGTCGTCATCAACCGCCAGGAGAATAGGCCTTGCCATAAGGAGAGTGTAGAACCTGACGGGTCCCAATCTAGTTAATGGTCTCCCGGACCCCGGCGAAGGGTTTTTGATACCCTATTTTGACCCGAAGGCTGTAATCTCAGACGTAGCCGGGCCAGTACCCGCGATAGGGGACCAGCGATTTGGGGGCCGGTGTTGCGAAACAGGCCGGCGAGGGCCAGGATTGTAGCAGTCAGAGACATTGCCAAGACTCTGGTAATGGCGCCGATAGGACGAATGTGGGCGGAGTTTCTCCCGAGAGGGATGGGGTAAACAGGAAACGCAATGAACAAGATCATACTGGCTGATTCGCAGGCGATCTTCCGAGCCGGCACCGCCAAGGTCCTGGCCATGGACGAGGACTTGCGCATCATCGCGCAATGTACTGATCTTGAACGCATGTACCACGCAATTACCACGTTTCCCAACTCCATTGTTCTGTTTGCCGCGTCGTTGCAACCGGATTTCACGCGGCTGGGCATGCTGCTGGAGACGACAAGCAGCCGCGGGATTGTGATCGCCGAGAACAACGAAAATGCGGCGTCGTATATGCAGCAGGGTTTTCGCGGGGTGGTTTTCCGCAGCGTGACAGGACCGGCGCTGGTGGAGTGCGTGCGCCGCGTTGCGGCCGGAGACTCATGGCTGCCGACACAGGCAGCGCCGCCGGAGGCGATTGAAGAAGACCTGGTGGGCGCGCGCGTGCGCGATCGGCTGACTCCGAAAGAGATGCGGATTGTGGCGCTCATCGTGCAAGGCTGCAAGAACCGCGAAATCGCAATCCGGCTGAAGACGACGGAGCAGGTGATCAAGAATTATCTGCGTTCGATTTACGACAAGACCGGCGTAGGCGATCGGCTGGAGCTGGCGCTGTTCACAATTCATCACCGGGTGCTGGCCAAGGCCGCGGCCGAGGTGGGAAGCAAACTGGAAGCCGAGACCCAGGCTGCAAACCAAGCCGCGAGCCAATCCGCTTCCGGCGCTGTAGCGTTATAGTCCCAATTCGCGAGCCGCGAAGCAAATCCAATTCAAAATCTGTAAGGGGTGCCTGCGGGCAAGATGCGAGACGCAGCGGGCGTTCGTGCGTCAGGTGGCATGAATCAGGCTGAAAGCAAGAATGACCAGGACGACGAGGCTGACGACTGTGTAAAGGCGATCGCGCTCGAGTGCGAAGCCGACGACGGCCATAGCAACGCGCGCGACGGGCGTGGCGATGAGGAGCAGGAGCCCGAGTTGAATCAGGCCGAGGCTTTGAAAGTGCGCTGCGGAGGCGATGATTCCGGAAAGCGAATTGAGGGCTGGGTTACCGGGAGCAAAGCTGCGGTAGTCGACGTGACCAAAGGCGTTCTGGATGAGATAGAGAACGCCGCCCGCGAAGACAGTTGCGGCGGCGATGAGAACACCGATTTGCAGGAGGCGGCCGATGATGGTCTCGAGGCGGCGGTCGTTCATTCGAGGGGGCATTCGAGCGGGCATGAGGGCTATACCTTCCCGGTAATGCCGTTGACGATCATCTCGATGGCGAGAGCCAGGACCACGAAGGCGAAAACGGCCCGCAGCGTACGCACACGAGCGTGGACGAGAACCTTGGCGCCGAGCAATGCGCCGGCGAGGACGCCGAGCATCACTGGCATGGCTACACGTGGATCGATGAACCCGCGGTTGAGGTAGATGCCTGCACTGGCGGCGGCAGTCACGCCAATCATGAAATTGCTGGTGGTGGTGGAGACTTTGAAGGGGATGCGCATGATGCGATCCATGGCGATGACTTTGACCGCTCCGGAGCCGATACCGAGGAGGCCGGAAAGCGTGCCCGCGCCGAACATGAGGCCAAAGCCGGCAGGGACATTGCGCACGCCGTATTCCTGCGCCTTGCCGTCGACGGGATAAGAACTGCCCATCCGCAGGCGCCGGCCAAGCGAGTCGGATTCGATGGGGCGGTCGCCCTCCGGCGTTCCTTTGAAGGAATGGTACGCGGCCTGAAGAAGGACCAGGCCGAAAATGATGGCGAGAGCGTGTGTGCCGACGCGGGCGGCAAGAAATGCGCCGAGAATTGCGCCGATTGTTGTGGCGATCTCAAGGAACATGCCGATGCGGATGTTGGAGAAGCCCTCGCGAACATAGGCTGCGGCCGCGCCAGACGAGGTGGCGATCACGGAGACCAGCGAAGCGCCGATGGCGTACTTGATGTTGACGCCGAGCGCAAGGGTGAGCGCGGGGACAACGACCACGCCACCGCCGAGGCCGGTGAGCGCGCCAAGGAATCCGGCCAGGAAAGAGAGACCCCATACCACTGCTGTGAATTCCCACGCTGTCATCGGGTCTCCGGAACATTTGATGCGGCGCAGACGCCGGCTGTTGCGACGTTGAATGGAAGCTAGAGCTTTTCAGCGACGCTCTTGGCCTGGGTGAAGAGGTAGAGGTAATCGGGGCCGCCGGCCTTGGAGTCGGTGCCGCTCATATTGAAGCCGCCGAAGGGATGCGCGCCGACCATGGCGCCGGTGCACTTGCGGTTGAAGTAGAGATTGCCGACGTGAAAGTCACGGCGTGCGCGATTGAGATGCTCGCGATCGGAGGAATAGATGGAGCCCGTGAGGCCGTATTCGGTATTGTTGGCGACGCGCAAGCCCTCTTCGAAGTTGGCGACCTTGATGACGGCCAGCACCGGGCCGAAGATTTCTTCCTGGGCAAGCGCTGCGTTGGGAGCGATGTCGGCGAAGACGGTTGGCTCAAGGAAGTATCCGGCGTCAGTTGTGGCTGGAGCATTTCCGCCCGCAATTAGCCTGCCTTCTTTCTTGCCGACCTCGATGAATTTCAACATGGAGTCTAGCGCGGCCTGATTGATGACCGGACCCATGTTGGGATTGGCCGCAGGATCGCCCAGGGTGAGCGTGGCGACGCGCTCGCGCAGGCGCTCGACAAAGGCATCGTAGAGGGGTGCTTCAATGATGGCGCGGGAACAGGCGGAACACTTTTGCCCGCTGAAGCCGAAGGCCGAAGCGACCACGCCATCGACGGCAGCATCGAAGTCGGCATCGGCGCAGACGAGGATGGAGTCTTTGCCGCCCATCTCAAGGATGGTGCGCTTGATCCAGATCTGGCCGGGTCGCGAGTGCGCGGCGCGCTCGTGAATTTCGAGGCCGACAGATTTGGATCCGGTGAATGCGACGAATCGGGTTTTCGGGTGCTCGACGATGGCGTTGCCGAAGGAAGCGCCGGAGCCGGGGCAGAAGTTGACGACGCCATCGGGAAGGCCGGCCTGCTCGAGAACTTCAACAAAGCGGGCGGAGATGGTGGGTGAATCGCTCGAGGGCTTGAGGATGACGGTGTTGCCGGCGACGATGGCGGCGGCAGTCATGCCGGCCATGATGGCAAAGGGAAAGTTCCAGGGCGAAATGACCGCGCCCACGCCGAGCGGGATGTAGAGAAGCTCGTTGCGCTCCCCGGGATACTGAATGGGAGTAGTGGCGGCGGCAAGGCGCAGCGCCTCGCGAGCGTAGAACTCGAGGAAGTCGATGGTTTCGCCCACGTCGGCGTCGGCTTCAGCCCAGTTCTTGCCGACCTCGTAGGTGAGCCAGGCCATGAATTCGAACTTGCGCTCGCGGATGATGTCGGCGGCGCCAAGGAGCAAAGAGACGCGCTGTTCAATTGCGGTCCGGCTCCACGATTCATAGGCGTGGAGGGCGGCGGACATGGCGGGCTCAACCTGCGCAGCTCCGGCCTTCTGGTGAATGCCGACGATCTGTGCCGGCCGCGCGGGATTGATGGAGCGGATTCTTTCGTTTGTTTTGAGACGCTTGCCGCCAATGATCAGGCTGTACTCCACGCCGAGGTGCGAGGCCACGTGGTCGAGCGCGCGGCGCATGGAGCGCGCATTTTCAGGATTGGTGAAGTCAGTAAACGGCTCGTTCGCAAAAACGCCTTGGGGCGAACGCGGCTGGATAGCGGGAGAGACGCCTGCGATTGCCATAGCAGATTCAGTTTAGTCCAGGGAGCAGAGGGCATGAGCGAAGGCGTTGGCGGGAATCGTGCGCGTATTCGGATTGGGAAAGGGCGTTTTGCCGGGGGCGCAGGAGTGGGACTAAGATATCTGCAAGCGCCGCGGATCTATCTAAAAAGTGCGGCGATGCGCTTCCTGAGCCGCAGACGCGCGAAATCCGCAAGGCCGAAGATGACTTCCCACAACGGTGCCGAAGCTGGAGAAATTGCTATGCCGGAGATGGAAGGCCCGAGGACGGGCGAAACCAAGGAACACCAGATCACGAGACGCCGGTTCATTCTGGGCGTGATTGCCGGCGGTGCGATGGTGGGAGCGGCGAGCTACAAGATCTTGTCGCCGGGCGGAGGCGTGCGCAACGGTGGCGAGCGGCTGATCACGCTGAACGTGAATGGAAAGATGCGGCGCGTGGAAGTGATGAAGCAGGAAACCCTCGCCTGGACGCTGCGTTACAAGCTGGGGCTGACAGGGACGAAGCTGGGATGCGATCGGGCGGAGTGCGGCGCGTGCACGGTGCTGATCGACGATGTGCCGCACTATAGCTGCTCGGTGCTGACCAATACCGTACGCGGCAAGAGCGTGACGACGATTGAAGGATTGGCGGCGGCAGACGGGACGCTGCATCCGGTGCAGCAAGCGGTGGTGGATGAGCAGGGATTCCAGTGCGCGTTCTGCATGTCGGGATTCATCATGTCGGCAGTGGGTTTTCTGAAGACGCATCCCGCACCGACACGCGCTGAGTTGGCGCACGGAGTCAGCGGCAACCTTTGCCGGTGCCAGGACTACACCAAAATTCTGGACTCGATGATGCGCGGGGCCGAGTACATGCGCGATGGCGTGCCGGCAAAGCAGCAGAGGAGGGCCTGAGCCATGGCTGATAACGCGCAAGAGAGTGCGATGAAGGCCGAGCAAGAGAAGCCGCGGCCCTATGGCACTGGGATACAAGCTGATCGGCAAGGATTACTCGACCAACGACCTGGTGGCGAAGGTGACGGGGAAGTCGAAGTATGCGGAGGATTTTCGCGCCGAGGGGATGTTGTTTTGCAGGCTGGTGCTGAGCCCGATGCCGCACGCGCGCGTGAAGAGCATCCGCGCGGAGAAAGCGCTGGCGATGCCGGGGGTGAAGGCGATTCTTACGCCTTCGGATGTTCCGGGCCACGCAGCGTATATGAACGACAACGGAACCATGATCAAGGCGGACAAATGGGGCGAGCTGGCACTGGCGGATGAGCCCATGTACCAGGGCGAACCGATTCTGGCGGTGGCGGCCGTGGACGAGCTGACATGCGCCGAGGCGATTGAGAAGATCGAGATCGACATGGAGCCGCTGCCGTTCGCGACCGATCCGTTGGAGAGCCTGCGCCCCGGCAGCTCGAATGCGCGCGAGGACGGCAATGTTTGGGTGAGGCCGGCCGGGGGCCGCGGGCCGGAACAACTCACGGTGCTGAAGTGGACCGATGAGGATTTTGCAGCCGAGAAAGAGGGCCGGCTGCCGATGGGTCATGCGCCCGATGAATGGTCTTACGGCGACGTGGACGCGGGATTCAAAAACGCCGCGCTGGTGCTGGACGAGACCTTCATGACTCCGGATGTGAGCCACCAGTGCCTGGAGCCGCGGACGACGATGGCCTATTGGCAGAATGGCAAGCTCTTCCTTTATACGGGCACGCAGAGCACCTTCCAGACCGTTGCCGCGATCGCGCGCTGGATGCACATGGATGAGGACAAGATCGTCTTCATCAGCGAATATACGGGCGGCGGGTTTGGCAGCAAGATTACCGGCGCGTTGACGCTGGTAATTCCCGCGCTGCTCTCAAGAAAACTCAATGCACCTGTGATGATGCGCGTGAGCCGCGAGGAGGAGCATTTTATCGGAAGGGCACGGCCGGGGATTCGGGCACGGACGAAGGTGGGTTTTGCCAAGGACGGCCGCATTACGGCGGTCGACATGTTCCTGGTGAGCGATGCAGGATCCTATGGCTCGAACGGAGACGGGGGCTCGTGCGGAAGCATTGCTTCATTGCAGTATCAGGTGCCGGCCATGCGGTGGCGCAATGTGACGGTGGCGACCAATACACCGCCGCGCAGCGCACAGAGCGCGCCGGGTGGTATGCAGGCCATCGCGATCATGGAGCCCATCCTGGCCAAGGCGGCGCGGCAACTGGGCGTGGACCAGGTTGCACTGCGGCGCGTGAATTGTCCGGAAGGCAAGGCGGAATACGGACCTCCGAACAAGGATGGCAAGCGGTCGTATGTCACAAGCTGCTTCCAGAAGCAGGCGCTGGATGAGGGCGCGAAGCAGTTCAAATGGAGTGAGCGCGTGGCGCGCCAGCCGAAGCAGATTGGCACGAAGGTGCGCGGCGTGGGCGTGGCGCTCACGGTTTTCCACGGCGGCAGCACCGGATTCGATGGATTGATTGTGATCACTCCGCAAGGGCGCGTGCAGATTCAATCGGGCATTGGGAACCTGGGGACCGAGGCCGTGATCGACGTGCATCGCGCAGCGGCCGAGGCGCTCAACGTGCCCTGGGATGCCTGCGACATTGTCTGGGGCGATACGTCGAAGCATCTTCCTTACACCTGCGACTCGGGCGGCAGCCAGACGGTTCACGCGATGACCCGGGCGGGGCACGCGGTGGGGCTTGAATGTGTGCAGCGGCTCAAGGAAGTGGCGGCGAAGAAACTGGGCGGCCAGCCGGAAGAGTATGAAGTGGCCAACCTGCGCGTGACGCGCAAGGGCGGCGGCGCCGGGTTGAGCTTTGCGGAAGCCGCGCAGCACGCGATTAAACTCGGCGGAATCTACGACGGCCACGAAGTGAATCCCGACGTGAATAAAGCCACCAAACAGTCTGTGGCAGCACTCGCGGGGCAGGGACTTGTGGCATCGGCGAAAGACAAGTTTCCGCACGACGGAGATTCGTATTCCTATCTTGCGTGTTTCGCCGAGGTAGAAGCGGACGTGGAAACGGGCAAGTACGAGATCGTCGACTACCTGGCGTACGCGGACGTGGGCACGGTGCTCCATCCTGCCGCGCTGGGCGGGCAGATTTTGGGCCGGTCGACGCTGGGCATCGGCCACGCCATCGGGCAGAAGTGGGTGATCGATCCGCAATATGGCATCTCCGTCGCGCAGCGTTTTTATCAGAACAGACCGCCGACGATTTTGGATGTTCCAGTGAACATGCAATGGGCGGCGCTGAATATTCCCGATCCGGAGACGCCGGTGGGCGCTCGCGGATGCGGGGAGCCACCAGTGGGTGGTGGATGCGCGGCGATTCTCAACGCGCTTTCAGACGCACTCGGGGACAACATCTTCCAGCGCGCGCCGGTGAACGCAGACACGATTTTGACGTCCTATGAAGCGGGGCGTCCGATGCAGAATCCTTTGCTGGCCCACATCTGACGCGCGATGTGAAACGGAGAGATTTATGGCAGTCATTCGAGACGTGATGCCGGCTTTTGACCTGTTGCAGCCGGAATCTGCCGTGGAAGCGCAGAAGCTGCTGGAGCAGCACGGCGAAGATGCGTGGGTGATGGCGGGCGGGCTGGACAGCTTTGACTGGCTGAAAGATCGCATCAAGAAGCCGAAGGTGCTTGTGGACCTGAGCGGCGTGGAGGAATTGAAAGGGATTCTCGCAACGAGCGACGGCGTGGAGATCGGCGCCGTGACGACGCTGACGGAGATTGCGAATCATCCGGCGATTCAGAAGGACTACGGGGTGCTGTCGCAGGCTGTGGAACTGGTAGCTTCACCGCAGATTCGCAATCAGGGAACGCTCGGCGGAAACGTCTCGCAAGATGCGCGGTGCTGGTACTACCGCGGCGGATGGCCGTGCTACCGGGCCGGCGGAAACATTTGTTACGCAGACACGCCGGTGGGGCGTAATCGGGAACATGCGATTTTCGGCGCGGACCGATGCGTGGCGGTGCACCCGTCGGACTCGGCGCCGGCACTTATTGCGCTGGACGCGAAGTTTGTCATTCGCACTCCCAAGGGCGAGCGCCTGGTGGACGCGGAGGATTATTTTGTCGGTCCGGAGCTGGACATTACGCGGTTGAATATTCTGAAACCTGGCGATCTGCTGACTGCGATTCGCATTCCAGCGACGTGGGCCGGCGCGAAGTTCTATTTCGAGAAGGTGCGCGATCGCAACGTTTGGGATTTTCCGCTGATGAATGTGGCGTCGGCGATGAAACTCGATGGCGGCACGATCAGCGACATCAGGATTGCGGTGAGCGCGGTAGCGCCGAAGCCGATGCGGTTGAAGGCGGTGGAAGATGCAGTGCGCGGCAAGCCCGCGAATGCGGAGACAGGAAAAATGGCCGGCGAGCTTGCGGTGAAAGGCGCTGTTCCGCTGCAATTTAATGCCTACAAGATTCCGCTGATGAGGAACCTGGTGAAGCGCGCGATAAGCGGCGTTCAAGCGGGCCCCGGAAATCAGGAGGCGGCATGAGGCTTATCCAGTGGGCGACAAGTCCGTGGGGACAATCGGTGCCGACGCACATCGCGTGGGGGCTGATCTGGGTTGCCGTCATCGCGGGATTGTTCTTCATGATCGTGCATTCGCTGTACCTGATTGTGGTGAAGCCTCCTAAGCGATTCGCGGAGCGGACGGCAGAAACGAGCTCAGCGGGAATTCCGGAACGGGTGCCAAGACACTCGCTGTCAGCGAGGCTGTTTCACTGGATCATGGCCGCGTCGATGTTCACGCTGCTGTTTACAGCGTTCCTGCCTAAAGTGGGAGTCCAGTTCAACTGGGTGTTGTATCACTGGATCGCGGGATGCGTGCTGACGGTTTCGATCCTGTATCACGTGATTCATGCATCGTTCTTTCTGGATTTCTGGTCGATCTGGCCGAACAAGACCGATCTGCGCGACTCGATGAATCGCGTGCTCCGATTCTTCGGCAAACCGGCGCCGGCGCCCCGAAAATTCGCGAAATATCCGCTCGAAAACAAGCTGTATCACGGCGTGATCATGCTGGCTGGACTGGCAGTGATTGTCACCGGACTGTTCATGATGAAGCGCGTGCAGACAGGCATCTTCCTACGGAATCCGTATCTCTTCAGCGACATGACATGGGGACTGATGTATGTGCTGCATGGACTGGCCGGGGTGGGGCTGATCGCGCTTGTGATGGTGCATGTTTACATGGGAATCCGGCCGGAGAAGCTGCCGATTACGAAGTCGATGATCTTTGGCTGGATGAGCCGGGATTTCTACCTGGAGGAACACGACACCGGGCGATGGGCCGTGAAGGGAACGCCGGGCGCGAAAACGAAAGAGGGTTATGCCGCAAGCGATGGCGACTGAGATTGAACGGCAGTGCGAGACGATTGAGGCGTGCTACGAGTTCACGCTTTCCTATGCGGCACGGGGTTTGGCAAGCGACAACGGGAACGACGCCGGGCGGCTGCTTCGTGAACACCTTGAGCAGGCTGCGGCGGCAATGCGCGGGCTGAAGCAAAGTTGCAGGGAACTGTTGGAGCAGAAGCGGCTTGAGCCTACGGAAAAGTACGAGGCGTTTTTTGAAGTGCTTAAGCTCGATGCGGAGCGCGCGGTTGCGGCAGTAGATCTCGTGCTGGTGCAGCCTGTGATCGGGTCACAATTGGTTGACAATCTCAATGCGTCGATCCATTTGCGCGCGCTGCTTGCGGATCTGTTTTTGCTGACGGAGATCCTGGACGCCCGGCGGACGCAGGCCAACGCTCAGGCGAGCGAAACTTCTGGTGCTCGCTGAACCAAAAGACAAGACGCATGTATTCCTCGCAAGTTCTCGATCATTTTGAGCACCCGCGCAACGCGGGGACAGTGGTGGATGCGGACGCGACTGCGCGGATCGAGAATCCGGCGTGCGGCGATGTTCTGGAGTTGGCAGTGAGAATTGCGGAGGGGCGGATCGCGGAAATTCGCTTTCGCGCAAAAGGCTGTGTCGCCGCGATGGCATGCGGATCGGCGGTGACGGAACTTGTTAGCGGGATGACCGTGACCGAGGCGAGGAAGCTGAGCCGGGAAGGACTGGTGCGCGCCGTAGGCGGGCTGCCCACAGCATCATCGCACGCAAGTTATTTGGCGATGGACACGCTGGCGGCAGTGCTCGAGAAGCTCGCCGACAAATCCTAGCGCTCAGACTGTGGGGTTTTCGTTGTGAGTGCCTCGTAGTCTTCGGGCGTGTTGAGGCCGGCCTTTTCCAGAGAGTCAGGGACGGAGACGTAGGCGACGCGCTGCGCGTGCGCGTGCAGAATCTCCCGGGCATTGTTGGTGACGGGCGCATCAAGGAACCGCGCGATCATTTCATCGGTGACCAAAAGCGGGTGTCCGTGTTTGCCGTCGTTCTCAGGGGCGACGGCCCAAATGCCTTGGGCGTGCGCGCGTTGAAACGAATCGCAGAGACGCTCGAGCGAGACGGCGCTCAGCGGCGGACAATCGACGGGAGTGATCATCGCGGAATCGCAGCCGCGCGACAGAGCCTCACGCAAACCCGCCTGCAAAGAGCTGAATTGCCCAAGCTCAGGATGAGGATTGCGGACCATGTGTGCTCCGCATGCACCGGCGGTAATTCCTACGGCTTGAGCGTTGTTGCCCGCAACGACGACGACCAGACGCGTGAGGGGCTCAAAAGCGAGGATGGCCGCGGAAAGAAGCGTGGGGCCGGGCGGTGCGACAGTGCCCGGTGGAGGCGGAGGCCAGGGAAGCAGAGCCTTATCCGATCCCATGCGCGAAGACTCGCCGGCCGCAAGGATCAGGCCGCAGAGATTGGGGGCGCCAGTCATAAAGAATAAAGATAACAGGACGAAAACATAGCAGCGCGCAATGGAACTGGGACTACTTTTTCACGGGATCAGAGAGGGATTCGCTCGGCACTTTCGGTTCGGGAATGGCGGGATGCCTGCTGTTTTGGAACCAGCTCATGTGGGGCAGGGCTCTCTCCGCATGGCGGCGCATGGCAACGAGCTCGGCGACGATGGAGACGGCGATTTCTTCCGGCGTAATGGCGCCAATGTCGAGCCCGACGGGCGAATGGACGCGGTCAAAGAGTTGCAGGGTCGAGACCTTCGCGCGTAAGTTCGCGAAAGACGGTGATTGCTTTGCGTTTGGAGCCGACCATCCCGACGTAACGCGCCGGGGTTTGCACTGCCCAGCGCAGAACGCGCATGTCGTCGCGGTGACCGCGCGTGGCAATGACGATGTAGGAGGACTCAACGGGGGCGAGATCCTTCAGCGCTTCGTCGAAACCTTTGGCGATGACTTGCAGTGCGTTGGGAAAGCGCTCGGCGTTGGCGTAGGCTTCGCGGTCGTCGGTCACAACACAGTCGAAGCCCGCGTTACGGGCTGCCTTGAAGAGTTCAGCGCTAACATGACCGGCGCCAAAGATATAAAGCAACGGCACGGGCAGCACAGGCTCGATAAAGATTTCGAGCGTGCCACCGCAAACCAGGCCCGTGTCGTACTTGGGATCCTGATTGAGGTCGAAGGTAAGGGTACGAGGCTTTTCCTGAGCGATGACTTCGCGCGCCGCCTGCCAGACTTCGGCTTCGACGCAGCCGCCGCCGATGGTGCCGGCGATGGAGCCATCGTCGCGGATGAGCATTTTGGCGCTTTGAAAGGAGGGAATGGAACCGCGCGAGTTCACAATGGTGGCCACAGCGCCGCGATGGCCCTGGCGTTGCAGCTTCACGATCTCCTCATAAATATTCATCTCTCTTGATTATTGGATTGCGCGGGAGCGAAGTCAACAGAATGAGACAGGGACCAAGGGACCTAGGGAACAAGGGACCGACGAACGGATTGGCGAAGAAGTGAATGGGCGAAGCAGCAACGGCTTGACCGGACCCGTAGTGAGGGCTATTGCCGAAAGGGCTCATTTGAGCTAATTTCTAAGACTCACACTGTTTTCTTTTGGAGGTGGCGAGCTATGCCCCGAGTCGTTCGTTGTTCCATTATCCAGGCGTCAAATGCAATTCCTGCGACAGAACCGTTGCCGGCACAAAAGAAGGCGATGGTGGAGAAGCACGTGGGGTTGATTCGCGAGGCGGCGAAGCAGGGAGCGCAGATCGTATGCCTGCAGGAGATTTTTAACGGGCCGTATTTTTGCGCGGAGCAGGAGACAAAGTGGTACGAGATGACGGAGGCGGTTCCCGATGGAACAACGATAAACCTGATGCGGGGGCTGGCCAAGGAGCTGCACATCGCGTTGGTCGTACCCGTGTACGAAGTGGAGCAGGAAGGCGTTTTCTACAACACCGCTGCGATGATCGCGAGCGATGGGGCCTACCTGGGCAAATATCGCAAGACGCATATTCCGCATGTGGCGCCGGGATTCTGGGAAAAGTTTTATTTCCGGCCGGGGAATCTGGGATATCCGGTCTTCGATCTGGGCTTTGCCAAGGTGGGTATTTATATCTGTTACGACCGGCATTTTCCTGAAGGCGCGCGGTGCCTGGGATTGAATGGGGCGGAGATTGTGTTCAATCCATCGGCGACCGTTGCGGGCTTGAGCGAGTACCTGTGGAAGCTGGAGCAGCCGGCGCACGCGGCGGCGAACGGATACTTTGTCGCTGCGATCAATCGCGTGGGAACGGAGGCGCCCTGGAATATCGGGGAGTTTTACGGGACGAGCTACTTCTGCAATCCGAGAGGAAAGATTATTGCGGAAGCGGCGCGCGACAAGGACGAAGTGCTGACCGTCGACCTGAATCTGGATGAGATTGCGGAAGTGCGGCGGACGTGGCAGTTCTATCGCGACCGCAGACCCGAACTGTACGGGCCGATTGTGGCGTCGTAAGGCGATTTTTCTTGGGCCAAAGCACTGGGGTTTCCGAACGCGAGCTTGGGCGTGACTCAAATCGTGTCCCAGCATTCATGAGGTCTCATGAGCACCGCAGCACTACCAGACGATGAGCAACTGCGAGCGCGGTTTGGCGAGCTGAAGCCGCCGCTGGCTGTTCAGGCCGCGGTGATTGAGGCGGACCGCTGCCTGAATTGCTTCGACGCTCCGTGTACGGCTGCGTGTCCCACGCACATCGACGTGCCGGGGTTCATCAAGCGCATTGCGTCGGGGAATCTGCGCGGATCGGCGATGCGAATCTTGGACGCGAACATTCTGGGAGCGAGCTGCGCGCGGGTGTGCCCCGTGGACGTGCTGTGCGAGGGCGCGTGCGTGATCATGCGGCAGAACGGGAAGCCGATTCAGATCGGGAGATTGCAGCGGCATGCAATGGATGCATTTTGGGCATCGGGCGAGAGAGTGCTGACGGCTCCGCCTGGAACGCACAAGTTGCGCGTGGCCTGCATTGGGGGTGGGCCGGCGTCACTGGCGTGCGCCGCGGAGCTATGCCGCCAGGGCGCGCACGCGACAGTGATCGACCGGCGCGATTTGCCGGGCGGATTGAATACCTATGGAGTGGCAGAGTACAAGCTGCGCGCAGCCGATAGCGTGCGCGAAGTGGAGATGATCCGGCAGCTCGGCGTGGAGTTTCGATGCGGAGTGGATGTGGATTCGGCGGCGGCGCTGGAGGCGCTGGAAGCGGAGTTCGATTTCATCTTTCTGGGGCTGGGACTTGGTGCAATGCAACGGTTGAACATACCGGGCGAAGAAGCTGAAGGTGTGATGAACGCGCTGGAGCTGATTGCCGCATACAAGACGGGACATCTGCGCGAGCTGCACGGAACGGTGGCGGTGGTGGGGGCGGGCAATACGGCGATCGATGCGGCCAATGCGGCACGGCGGCTTGGCGCGGAGACGGTCTATATGGTTTACCGGCGCAGCGAGAGCGAGATGTCGGCGTTTGATTTTGAATACGAGCACGCCAAGCAGGAGGGCGTACAGTTCCTGTGGAATCGATTGCCGGTGGCGATTCGCGAAGAAGCGCATGGACGTTTGCTGCTTGATACGGTTCAGGTGCGGCAGCAGAATGGGAAGCTTGAACGCGTTCCGGAGTCCCAGGCGGAGATTGCGTGCGACCTGGTGGTGCCGGCGATCGGGCAGTCCCCGCTGACACAGCTTTTGCAAGAGCTGCGAGGCGTTGAGGAGCGCGACGGAAGAATCGTGGCGGACCGCGTGACGGGGCGAACAGGGAATCCCAAGTACTTTGCAGGCGGAGATTGCGTGAACGGCGGCCGCGAAGTGGTGGATGCGGTGGCGGGGGGGAAACGCGCCGCAACCGCGATGCTGAAGAGCGCGGAGGTGACCCATGCCTGATATCGGCGTACGAGATTTTGCAGGCGGCATCAATTCGCCTAATCCGTTCTGGCTGGCGTCGGCGCCGCCAACGAATACGGGCGAGATGATCATGCGCGCATTTGACGCGGGCTGGGGCGGAGCGGTGTGGAAGACGATCGGCGAGCCGATTACGAATGTGAGCTCGCGCTACTCGGCGACGGACTGGAACGGGCAGCGGATCATGGGGTTCAACAATATTGAGCTGATCAGCGACAGGACGGTGGAACAGAATCTGCGCGAGATGGCGGAGGTGAAGAAACGCTATCCGAAGAACGCAGTGATTGCGTCGTTGATGGTCGCGTCGACGCGCGAAGCATGGCACGAGATCGTGACGCGCACAGAAGATGCGGGAGCGGACGGATTAGAGCTGAACTTTGGATGCCCGCACGGCATGAGCGAGCGCGGGATGGGCTCGGCAGTGGGGCAGGTGCCGGAGTACGCGGAGATGATTACCGCGTGGGTGAAAGAGAAGGCGCGGACGCCGGTGCTGGTGAAGCTGACGCCGAATATCAGCGATATTCGTATGGTGGCGCGGGCGGCGAAACGCGGCGGTGCGGATGGATTGTCGGCAATCAACACGATCAATTCGATCACCGGGATCGATCTGGATACGTTTGTGCCTAGGCCGAATGTGGATGGGAAGAGCTCGCACGGCGGCTACTGCGGGCCGGCGGTGAAACCGATTGCGCTGAATATGGTGCAGCAGATTCTTGCCGATGCGGAGGCGGCGCTGCCGCTTTCAGGGATCGGCGGGATCGGCACGTGGCGCGATGCGGCGGAGTTCTTGCTGCTGGGTTGCGGGACGGTGCAGGTATGCACGGCGGTGATGCACTACGGTTACCGGATTGTCGAAGATATGGCCGAGGGGTTGGACAACTGGATGCGCGAAAAGGGATTCAAGGCGCTCGAAGATTTTCGCGGGTTATCGCTGAATCGCGTGACGGAGTGGAAGCACCTGAACCTGAACTACAAAATCGTGGCGCGCATCGATGAGCAGAAATGCATCGGGTGCGATCTTTGCCACATTGCGTGCTGGGACGGCGCGCACCAGTGCATTCATCTCGACCGCGTGACCGGGCCGGTGGACGGGCACGTGGAACTGCATCGGACTCCGGCAATGGAGCAAGCGGAGAGTGTGGCGTGCGATTGCGGAGACGCCAGTAACGCGCAGGGAGCGCGCGGCAGCGTTTGCGCAGGGGCCGTACCCAACACCGCTCGAACGAATTCCGCGAGTGGACGAAACGGAATGCGTGGGCTGCAATCTGTGTTCGCTGGTTTGCCCGGTGGACGGGTGCATCACGATGGTGCAGGTGGATACGGGACTCAAGCCGGAGACGTGGGACGAGCGGACGCGGGGAGTGGCGTACGCGACGCAGAGACAGGCCCCATAGCAAGAACTGTTTCATCGTCCTGTTGGGGTTCGAGGTATCCCGGGTCCGAAAATCCGGACCTGGGGCACCCGGCTAAGTTAGCAAGTCAGAGACTGAAGAGTGAGGACGAAGGATCGTGGCCACGACTTTGATTCAAAATGGAACGATTGTTAACGCCGATGGCAGCGTTAAGGCTGATCTGCTGATCGATGGCGCAGTGATCAAGGAAGTGCGCGCGGGAATTCCGGCGAGCGCGGCGGACAAAGTTGTGGATGCGACGGGGCTGCTCGTATTGCCGGGCGGGATCGACGCGCACACGCATCTCGATATGCCGTTTGGAGGGTCGAAATCGGCTGACGATTTCGAGACGGGGACGAAGGCTGCGGCGATTGGCGGGACGACGACGATTGTGGACTTTGCGATCCAGGCGAAGGGCACGAAGATGCGAACGGCCTTGGATACGTGGTGGAAGAAGGCCGAAGGGAAGGCGTGCATTGACTACGGGCTGCACATGATCGTGACTGACCTCGGAGACGCGGGTCTTGAGGACATGGACGACATGGTGCGCGAAGGCGTGGCCAGCTTCAAGCTGTTCATGGCGTATCCCAATGTGCTGATGGTGGACGACGCCACGATTTTCAAGGCGCTGAAGCAAACAGCGAAGAATGGCGCGCTGATCTGCATGCATGCGGAAAATGGATCGGTGATCGACGTGATCGTGCAGCAGGCGCTGGCCGAGGGGAAGACTGCGCCGGTTTATCACGCATTGACGCGGCCGACAAAGGCCGAGGCTGAGGCGGTGCATCGAGCGATTGCAATGGCGGAGATTGCGGGAGTGCCGATTTACATAGTTCATCTCTCGAGCGAGGACGCGCTGAACCAGGTGCGGGAAGCCCGCGACCGCGGGTTGCCGGCGTTTGCCGAGACGTGCCCGCAGTATCTGCTGCTCTCGATCGAAGACAACATGGAAGGTAAAGGCTGGGAGGGCGCGAAGTACGTCTTTACGCCACCGCTGCGGGAAAAGAAAAACCAGCCGAAGTTGTGGGAGGGGCTGAGGAAGGACAATCTGCAGGTGGTGTCGACGGATCATTGCCCGTTCTGTTTTGAGGATCAAAAAGCGCTGGGCAAGGATGATTTCACGAAGATTCCCAATGGCGGACCGGGAATCGAGAATCGGCTGCAACTGTTGCATCACCACGGCGTGGGGCAGGGAAATTTTTCGATCAACCGGTTTGTCGAATTGGTGTCGACGGCGCCGGCACGGATTTTCGGAATGTATCCGAAGAAGGGCGTGCTGGCCGCGGGAAGCGATGCGGACCTGGTGCTATGGGATCCCGCGGAGGATTACACGATCAGCGCGAAAACGCACCATATGCGCGTGGATTATTCGATGTTCGAGGGGTTCAGGGTGCGGGGGAATGCGCGTGACGTTTATTCGCGTGGCGAACTGATTGTGAGTGGCGGGGAGTTCATTGGAAAGCCAGGACGCGGGAAGTACCTGCGGCGCGAGGCGCGGGGCGGGGCGTGGAAGTAGCCGCCGGAAGGCGGCTAGCTTTTAGCCGTTAGCTCTTAGCTCTCAGCTTTGTCGCGCATGGTTGACGGCGTGCCACCCCCAGGAGCAAGAAACAGAGATGCGCCTAGAATGGGGCACCCCGTTTTATGCGTTCTGATCGCCGCGAAAGGCAACCGCAGATCCCTCGACTTCGTCCCGCTCAGGCGGGACTTCGCTCAGGATGACAGCCTGATAAATTGAACATACGTTTGAGTTAGGTCCCACGTCACGGAGGAGGGCCCGTGAGCAGCGTCGATCCATCTTTATCGAATCGCGACCTGACGCCGACCACGCCTGCGCAGCGCACGTGGGGTTTCTATAACTACACGGCGTTGTGGTTCTCGATGTGCATGGAGATCACGACGTACCGGCTGGCATCGGGGCTGATCGCCAAAGGGATGGATTGGAAGCAGGCGATCGGGACGGTGCTGCTGGGGAATTTGATTGTGCTGGTTCCCATGCTGCTGAATGCGCATGCCGGCGCGAAATATGGAATTCCGTTTCCTGTGTTTCTGCGCGCATCGTTTGGAGTGCGCGGCGCGAATCTCGCGGCGCTGCTGCGCGCGGTGGTGGCGTGCGGATGGTTCGGGATTCAAGCATGGATCGGGGGAAGCGCGATTGACGCGATGTTGATTGTGATCTGGCCTGGCATTGCTGGAAACAGCGGCGTGCTATGGGCGTGCTTCCTGGGATTCTGGCTTTTGAATATGTGGGTGGTCTGGCACGGGGTAGAGATGGTCCGCTCCCTGCAAGGGTTCGGCGCGCCGTTCATGTTCGTGATGGCGGTGGCACTTCTGGTTTGGGTACGGATGAAGGCAGGGAGTTTCGGCGCCATGTTGTCGACGCCGAGCACGTTTCACTCGCGGCGCGAATTCCTGGCTGTGTTCTTTCCGTCGCTGACAGCGATGGTGGGCTACTGGGCGACGCTGGCTCTGAACATTCCCGATTTCACGCGCTATTCCAAATCACAGAGCGCGCAGTCGTGGGGACAGGCGTTCGGGCTGCCGGTGGCAATGGTGCTGTACACATTTCTGGGCATCGCGGTGACGTCGGCGTCGGTGGTGCTGTTTGGCAAGCCGATCTGGGACCCGGTGCAACTGATCGGAATGTTTCATCAGCCGGTGGTTGCGTTTGTGGCCCTGATTGCGGTGCTGGTTGCGACGCTGAACGTGAACATCGGAGCGAACGTGGTGTCGCCGTCAAACGATTTCTCAAACCTGTATCCGCGGCTGATCAGCTTTCGTACAGGTGGATTGATTACCGGGTTTCTCGGGTTGGCGATGTGCCCATGGAAGCTGCTGGCCACCCCGGACGCATACATCTTCGGCTGGCTTGTTGGCTACTCGGGGCTGCTGGGTCCGGTAGCCGGGATCATGGTGTGTGATTACTTTTTCATCCGCGGAACGGAGTTGGATGTGAACTCGCTTTACCATCGCGATGGCGTTTATCACTACACAAAGGGAGTGAATCCGAGGGCGGTGATCGCGCTTGTCCTGGGAGTGGCGATCGCGCTGGTGGGGTTGATTGCGCCCAGGCTGCATTTTCTTTACGACTACGCATGGTTCGTGGGGTTCTTTGTGGCGGGCGCGTCGTACGTGGCGATGATGAAGCTGGCGGCGCCGGCTGGCGTGGCGGAGAGAGCGGGAGAAGTGGCCTAGAAGCAGTTCACAGTTCGTAGTTCGCAGTTCCCAGAGTCTGTGCCATCCCACCCAAGCAAAGCTTGGATGGGGCACCCCAATCAGTTCCTAGTTTGCAAATCCAGTTGGCCCGAACTCTACGCTTCCACAAGCGCATCGGAGATGGAGAGGTGTTCGTCGAGCGCCGCGATGCCGAGGTCGAGCTCTTCTTTGGTGACAATTAGCGGCGGAGCGACGACGAAGTGGCTGACCCAAGCTTGGATGGAGACGCCCTGCGCCATCATTTTGGCGGCGATTTGATCGACCACGAGCGGCTTGCCTTCAACCTTGTCACGCATAGTGTTGAAGAGCTGCTTGGTCTTGCGATTCTTCACAATTTCGACGGCAAAGAACAGGCCGAGGCCGCGCACGTCGCCGATGGAGACGTGTTTGGCCTTCAGGGCTTCGAGCTTCTGGCGGACATAAGGCTCTAGCTCGGCGGCGCGCTCGACAAGCTTTAGGCGCTGCATCTCTTCGATGGTAGCGACGGCGGGGCCGAGGGTGAGCGGGTGCGCCTCGTAAGTATGACCATGTGAAAAGTAGTGGTCTTCGAAGTAGTCGGCGATTTTGGTGGTGGTGGCGCAGAGGCCGAGCGGGACATAGGCCGAGGTGATGCCTTTCGCGGTGACGAGAATGTCGGGCTTGAGATTCCAATTGTCGACCGAGAACCACTTGCCGGTGCGGCCCCAGCCGGCCATTACTTCATCGGCGATCATGAGCACGCCGTGGCGATCGCAGATTTCGCGCAGGCGCGGGAAGTACTCGGGCGGCGGAACGAGAACGCCGTTGGTGCCGACGACAGGCTCGAAGATGATGGCGGCGACATCGCTTTCGTTGCGGATCATGTGCTCGATGTAGTCGGCGCAGGCGATGTTGCAGGTTGGGTAAGTATGTTTAATCGGACAGTCGTAACAGTTGGTTTCCGGCGCGAAGACTACGTTGGCGATTTTACCGGCGGGTTCCATGGCCCAGCGGCGCGGATCGCCGGTTGCAGCGATGGATCCCGCGGTTGATCCGTGATAGGAGCGGTAGCGCGAGATGATCTTGTTCTTGCCGGTGTACATGCGCGCGATTTTGAAGGCCGCTTCATTTGCTTCAGTGCCGCTGGTTGCGAAGAAGAACTTGGTCAGCCCCTCGGGAAGGACTTCGAGAAGCTTGGCGCTTAGGCGGGCACGGGAGTCGGTGGCGTACCCTGGCGCCACGTAGCAAAGGTCGCGCGCCTGCTCGGCGATGGCTTCGACCACGCGGGGATTCTTGTGGCCGAGATTGACACACATGAGCTGCGAACTGAAGTCGAGGTAGCGCTTGCCCGCGCCGTCAATGAACCAGCAACCTTCCGCATCGGCGATATAGAGCGGTTTCCAGGTCTTTTGAAAGCGCCAGGTGCCGTAGTTGTTCTGGCGCGTGAGTGAGGAAATCTCTTCACTGGTGAGCGTTCCCGATGCAGAATCTTCGTTCATGGACGGTGACCTCCCACGCGGATGCAACTAAATCGTACCACCCGGAATGCGCGATGGAGGGACGGGAAAAGCCCAGTTGGAATTGAATGGATGCGCAACGATTCATGCGGCTTGGCACTCGTCGATGAGACGGTGTGTGTCCGAGAATCGGACAAAGGTGACGCCGGAAGATTAAAGCCTTTCCCTTTCTTGCCGATATACAGCGACAGAAATCGGGATGTGAAGATGGAGATTGCCCCCATTCCGGGAATTCGCGCATTGACTGCGGTAAGGGCACTGCAGGCGGAGATGCGCGCGCCTGCAATCTTCGATGTCGATGCTTCGTCGAGGACGGGCGATGGCGCAGAACAGCGGAACGGGAGAAAAGCCGCCGGCGCGGAGGAAAACGAAGAGGACGTTCTCGAGCTAGATGGCGAGACCACGGGGGATGGAGTGGATCTGGACGAGGCGCCTGCGAGGCAAGTGGATTATTTCGCGTGAGTCAATGTCGATCAAGATAAACGCCTGCGCATGAGTTGCAGGCTACGAACTGCCGCGGATTCGCAGAGACACTTGGGGCGTCAGGCGGTGACGGTCTCGCGCAGTTTGTGGTCCTCGAAGAGAGGATCGGAGACCGGCAGAGTATCGTTTTCGCCGAGACGCAGCAGGCGGTGAAGATAGGCGCGGGAGATCGAAAGGCTGCGCGCAGCCAAGGTTTTATTTCCGTTGCTCTCCCGAACGGCGGCCACGGCAAGCCTGATTTTGTACTCGCGTAGCTGGCGCTCGAACGAACCGGACGGCTGGTAATCAGCAATATCGACGATCTGGTCGAATGCGGAAGCATCTTCTTCCTGTTCGTGGGTCTTGAGGTTCATATCCTCGGCGCGGACGACCCGGCCGGGAGCCAGGATGATGGCGCGCTGCATCACATTTTCAAGCTCACGCACGTTTCCGGGCCAGGAGTAGCTCTGGAGCATTTCCATGGCTGCCGGCTCGATCGAGTCCATCGGTTTTTGGAAGACGTTCGAGTAGTGGCGCAGGAAGTGGCCTGCGATGAGCGGAATGTCCTCGGGCCGGTCCTGGAGCTGGGGGGAATCGATGCGCATCACGTTGATGCGATAGAAGAGATCCTGGCGGAATTTACCTTCAGCCACCAGCTTGCCGAGGTCCTGGTGCGTGGCGAAGATAAGTCGTGCGCGCAAGGGGACGAGTTTGTTCGAGCCGAGGCGGCTGAACTCCATCTGCTGCAGGACGCGGAGGAGCTTGACCTGCGTGAAAACACTGAGGTCGCCGATCTCATCGAGAAAGAGTGTGCCATCGGCGGCCTGCTCGAAATAGCCCTCGCGGGAACCGACAGTGCCGGTGAATGCGCCTTTTTCATGGCCAAATAGCTCGGCTTCAATGAGCGTTTCAGGAATGGCGCCGCAGGAGACAGCGACAAAGGGCTTGTTGGCGCGACTACCGAGGTTATGGATGGCGCGAGCGATGAGTTCCTTGCCGGTGCCGCTCTCCCCGGTGACCAGGACGGCGGCGTTGAGATTGGTGACGCTGCGTACTAATTGATAGACGCGCTGCATGCCGGAGCTCGATCCGATGATGCGGTCGCAATTGCCCGGCTCCTCGATGCGCTGCTGGACGCTGTGCAATTGCTGCTTCAGCGAAGAAGTTTCGCACGCGCGAACGAGCATGGTTTTGAGGTCGCGGATGGATGGCGGGCGACGACAATAGCCAAAGGCTCCGGAACGAACGAGTTCGAAGGCGGTGGAACGCAGGCTGTCATCGGCCATGAGAATGGCCGGGATGCTGGAACCGATCATGCGCCGGGCGAATTCCAGACGGGTTTGAAGCGTGTCCTGCGAGGAATAAAGGTCCAGGATCATGACGTCGCAGGCGGCTGAGGACGCGAGAGCATCCGTTCCATCTCCATCCGGCAGGAGCAGGACCTCGAAGTCCTTACCAAGGGCAGAAGAAAGAAGTGGGTGCAAAGAACGGTCTTCCGAATACAATCCAATTCTGGTCATTGGCGGGCGATCTACCATCTCGCCGATATTTAGAAGCTAGGGCGATGTGAGTTCATCATCGGCAAACGAGGGCGCAGGGAACATTCCTCTTTCGTGCTAGAACGATGGGACCTTGGTAATGGCGCTGGGGAAGGATTCGGTTGCGGGAGACCGGGAAAAGGGCAGCTTTTCGCCGGATGCCTCAGAATTGAACACCTGGCGCTGAGATTTTTCTCACTATTTTTTATTGGGAATAATCGTATTTTCCATAGATTCCAGCCGGCTCACCTTAGTAATACAACTCGTAATCTTATGATTCGGCAATAGGTTACAAGGGTGATGCGCCTGGTTTCATGGACGGGCGCAGGTGTAAACGCCCTGACTCGGGGAGGGTGCCGGGCGTAAACAACCGTGCACACCTGGTACTGCAATATGGACTCATCTCTCTGAATCAACATGGCTTCATGTCCTTTCAGGTTTGGCGCGGGAATTGCTCTGACAGGGGTGGTTAGGAATACAGTCAGGCAAGGGAGCAGGCGCAATGCATTCGTTCGCGTGGTGGCCGACGGTTGTGGTTCTGGCTGTGGCGACCTTCACAGATCTTCGCAGCCGCCGAATTCCGAATTGGCTTGTGTTTCCTTTTTTTGCCTGCGGAGTCGTGGTCTCTGTCGTACTGCACGGGTGGCACGGAGCGGAACAGAGTTTGAGCGGGGCGGCTCTTGGGCTCCTGATTTACGGTTTTCTCTTCTGGATGGGCGGAATGGGCGCAGGCGATGTGAAATTGTGCGCGGCCATTGGAGCCTGGATCGGACCCTACCAGCTCATTTTGGCGCTGGTGATGACGGGCGTAGTGGGTGGAGTGATGGCGTTGGTGATCGCCGCATGGGGCGGATTCCTGAAGGAGTTATTTCAACACACCGGTGATTTGGTTTTCAGCGCGCAGGATCGCGGAGAAGCGGTGTTGAGTAATCCGCTGCGGCGCAAGATGCCGTATGCACCGGCGATCGCGATCGGTACATTGATTTCGTTTTTCGCACGTTAAAAACGGAGCACGGCAGTGTCGAGCTCGAAGCACGAGAAGTATGAACTTCCGGCGGATTGGGGGTCTGTGCCTCCCAATCTGCATACATATCGCACAGCAAGGAGCGAACAGGACGTGGCCACGAATTCTCCCCAGTACTCCGCCAGTCAGTTTCCCGATCCCATCGGTGTTGAGGATCTCTCCATCGCGGTGATCAGTCCCAGCGACGAAAGCCGGCTGGAAGCGATGCACGCAATGAGCGGATGCACGGGCGCCTACGTCAGCGAGTTTTCTAGTTATTCACCGGGAACGGGCGACCTTCCCTCGACGCTGGATGAGGACCAGGACGTCATCCTCATCGACCTGGACGGTGACGCGGAGCTGGCACTGGAACTGGTGGAGAGCATCTGCGCGAACGGCGTGGCGACGGTGATGGTGTATTCGGAAAGCTCAGACCCGGAGCTGCTGGTGCGCTGCATGCGCGCCGGTGCGCGCGAGTTCCTGACGCTCCCGTTTTCGCCGGATATCGTGGCAGATGCACTGGTGCGAGCCGCGGCACGGCGACCGACGACGCGGCCGGCAAAGAAAACTGCGGGCAGGCTCTTAGCGTTCATGGGATCCAAAGGCGGCGCGGGAACCACCATGCTGGCCTGCAATTTTGCCGTAGCGATGGCCAAGGACTCAGGCGAGAGAACCCTGCTGATCGATCTCGATCTGCCACTGGGCGATGCTGCATTGAATCTTGGAATCGCTGCGGAGTTTTCAGCCATTGACGCTTTGCAGCAGGTAGAGAGGCTGGATTCAAAGTTCCTGGAGCAGCTTCTGGTGAAACACAGCTCGGGCCTGTGGGTGCTGGCGGCGCCTGGACGGTTCATTCAATTCCAGGCCGACAGCGAAGGCATTAACCGGCTTTTGCAGGTGGCACGCCGCGAGTTCGACAACGTGATTGTGGATCTTGGGTCACGGCTGGAACTGATGGGAACGACGGCTTACAAGGAAGCGACAACCGTCTACCTGGTTACGCAGGCGAGCATTCCCGAGCTTCGCAACTCCAACCGTCTGATCACGCAATTCTTTTCGGCGCCCCAACCGAAGCTGGAAGTGGTAATCAACCGATTTGAGTCGCGCGTTCTGGGCGTGTCAGAGGAGCACATCACCAAGGCTCTAACCCGGGCGGCCCAGTGGAAGATTCCGAACGACTATGAGTCGGTGCGGAACATGCAAATCAGCGCCAAGCCGCTGGTGCTTTCAGATTCGGCCATCTCGCGGCAGATCCGGCAGATGGTGAGTGCAGTGACGGGGAAAAGCGAAATCACGGCCAAAAAGAAGAAGGCCTTCGGTCTGAACCTGTTCGGGTGATGTTTCAAAAAGCGGAATTCTCCAACTGGAGTGAAGGTACAACGTGGAAATACTGAACTTGGAATCGTACAAAGCGGAGATTCATCGCACGCTGATCTCGAAGCTGGATCTGGAGAAGTTGTCGCGCGTGAACTCGAGCCAGGCACGGCAAGCGGTCTCAGGCCTGGTGAAAGAGATCATGTCGGACCAGCGCGTGCCGCTGAACTTCGACGAACAGGAGAAAATCCACGCCGAGCTGCTGGATGAGGTGTTTGGGCTCGGGCCGCTGGAGCCGCTGCTGAGAGATCCAAAGATCTCCGACATCCTGGTAAACGACAAGGACCACGTGTTCGTGGAAAAGGGCGGCCTGCTGCAGCGGGTGGATACGACCTTCCGCGACGACCGGCACCTGATGCAGATCATCGATCGCATCGTTTCGCGCGTCGGCCGCAGAGTGGATGAGTCCTCGCCGATGGTGGATGCCCGCCTACCCGACGGATCGCGCGTCAACGCGATTATTCCGCCGCTGGCGCTGGACGGCCCATCGATGTCGATCCGGCGGTTTGGAACTGGCCCGCTGGCCGCGAACCAACTGGTGCAGTTGAAGAGCATTTCGGCGGAGATGATGGAAGTATTGTCGTCAGCGGTGCGGGCGCGCATCAGCCTCCTGGTTTCAGGTGGCACGGGCGCCGGCAAGACGACATTCATGAACATCCTGTCGCAATACATTCCGAACAACGAGCGGCTGGTAACGATCGAGGACGCTGCCGAATTGAGATTGGCGCAGGAGAACATCGTGCGCCTGGAAACGCGGCCGCCGAATATCGAAGGACAAGGGGCGATCCGGCAAAGGCAATTACTGATCAACGCCCTGCGTATGCGGCCCGACCGCATCATCATCGGTGAGGTGCGCGGCGAGGAAGCGTTCGACATGTTGCAGGCCATGAACACCGGCCACGAGGGCTCGATGACCACCATTCACGCGAACACTCCGCGCGACGCGCTGTCGAGAATGGAGTCGATGGTGGCGATGACCAACATGAACCTGCCGGAGAAATCGGTTCGGCAGCAGATGGCTTCGGCGATCTCCATCGTGGTACAGGCCACCCGCATGAGCGACGGCACGCGCAAGATCACCAACATATCCGAGATTACGGGAATGGAAGAGAACGTAATCAGCATGCAGGAGATTTTTACGTTTGAGAGAAAAGGCATCGGCCAGGACGGCCGCGTGATTGGAGTTTTCAAGCCCACACGGATTCGTCCCCGGTTTCTGGAAAGGCTGCGCGTGTCGGGCATCATTCTGCCGCCCAGCCTGTTCGAGCGGGAAACACAAGTTAATTGATAGGGAAGGAGGGAACCTAAATGGGATTGATCATAGGACTGGTTTTTATTGGCGTGTTCGCGCTGATAGCCCTGCCGATGGCGGCGATGGGACCCTCCAGCAGCGCCAAGCAGGCAATGGCCACGCTGGATTCTGCTATCAAGGTCGACCGGCGGGATTTGTTGCCGCAGAAGCTAAGTGTACGCAAGAACGAGGTTCTCAGCAGCATTCCCTGGCTGAACCAGAAACTGCTGAAGTTCGAGTTGACGCCCTATCTGCGCAATATTCTGAGCCAAGCCGATCTGGATTGGAGCGCAGGGCGATTGCTGCTGTTTTGCGCGGCCGGGTTTATCGTTCCGACCTACGCGCTGCTGGAGACGACCAACAGCACCCTATTGGCGTTCGTAGCGGGGGGAGTGCTGGGCGTGCTGCCGTATGCTTTTGTTCTGTTCAAGCGCCTAAGGCGGTTCAGCGCGTTCGAAAAGCATTTGCCCGAGGCGCTGGACCTGATGGTCAGCGGCCTCCGCGCCGGGCATAGCTTGCTTGCGGCGATGGCTCTTGTGGCGCGCGAGTGCGCGCCCCCGGTGAACAGCGAGTTCAAAATCTGCTTTGAGGAACAAAACTACGGCCTGGAGATGAAAGAAGCTTTGGGAAACCTGATTATTCGGGTTCCGGTGCAGGATCTCAAGATCGTGACCACAGCGATCATGATTCAAAAAGAGAGCGGAGGCAACCTGGCCGAGGTGCTGGATAAGACCGCGTATGTGATCCGAGAGCGTTTCCGGCTAAAGCGACAGATCATGGTGCATACAGCGCAAGGGCGCATGACGGGGTTGATTCTAACGCTGTTGCCGGTGGCGCTGGGCGTCGGCATTTATTTTGTAGACCCGGGAATGATCAGTGTTCTATGGCATCGCGACATCGGGATCAAGCTGATGTGGGGTGCGGCGGCGCTGATTGCGAATTGGCGGATTTGTGATCTGGAGAATCGTCGATATCGACGTGTGAGGAAGAGTCATGATTTTTGCAATTCTGGCGTTCGTAGCTGTCTTCGTGCTGATCGGGAGCATCGGTGTGCTGATGTTCTATCGCGAGGCGGCACTGGACCGCATCAGCCAGGTGATCAGCCCGCGGCGCAAGCAGAAGACGCTGGTCGAGACTTTCCAAAATACGGGCTCGTCGATCGGCAACGTGGTGAAGAAGTTCGAGAACCTGATGCCGAAGAGCGAGAAGGAAGTCTCGGTCATCAAGATTCGAATGCAGCGGGCGGGATTCCGCGGCGAGAACGCGATCAAAGTTTTCTACGGCTCCAAGGTACTGTTGCCACTGACGCTGGCGGGGATCGCCGCGGTGAGCGGATTAGCGAGCCTGGGGCCGTTTTTCGTTTACCTGTTGGCGCTGGGTGGAGGATTTCTGGCGCCGGACTTCTGGCTGGGCAAGCGCATCGAAAAACGGCAAAAGAAACTCACGCGAGGCTTGCCTGACGTTCTGGACCTTCTGGTGATCTGCATGGAGGCGGGCCTGAGCCTGGACCAGGCAACGGCGCGCAGCGCGGAAGAGTTGAGGTCATCGCAGCCGGAGATTTGCGAGGAGCTGGGAGTGGTGGTGCTGGAACAGCGCGCCGGACGGCCTCGTTCAGAGGCATGGAAGAACATGTCGGAGCGCACCGGCGTGGAGTGTCTGCGCAACCTGGTCTCGATGCTAGTGCAGACAGAACAATTTGGAACAAGTATTGCCAAGATGCTCCGCGTCCATTCGGACACGCTGCGTGTGCAGCGCGTGCAATTGGTCGAGGAGATGGCGGGGAAAACCTCAGTCAAGCTAGTGTTTCCGCTGGTGCTGTTTATTTTTCCTGCGCTATTTCTGGTTACACTGGGACCAGCCGCGATCATGATGGCTGATTCGTTTAAGTCACTGACCAAATAATTGAGGCAGGAAGGGGAGAACAGCATGGACAGCACGATGATTATCAGGGTTGTTGCCGCGGCTTTGGCGGTTGTAATTCTGGTGGTTCTGATTCAGCGCCGCCGGACGCGGGTGAAGTAAGAGCTGGTTGGCAAGAAGCCGTGGCGCGAAGAGACAGCAGTTAAAGCCACGGCTGAGAAATGAAGCTTCCTTTGCCAGGGCGGATTGCCGCGCAAACGGCAGATGCCTCAGTAGGCAGCCCGGGCAGGGGAACAGGTGAGGTGTTCCCTTCGCACGGTTGACTCCAAGTGAAGGAAAGGCGGAGCCGCAAATGGAATTGATGGAACGAGCGGGACAGGCGAAGGGAACGCCGAAGAATGAGGCAGCAGCGGGAATGCCGCCGGGGACCCAGGTGACGATGGAACCGCAAACGTATTGTGCCTACAACCAGACACGGGAATGCTTCTTAGGATTGAAAGTAAAGGCCGGCGATCTGCCTTCGAATCACGTGGCCGAGATGATGTTGGAGAAACCTCTGAAGTCTGGCGAAGGCGTGTGGATGAAGCCATTCCGAGGCATCGCTGCAACAGCGATGCCGGCGCCGCTGGATTTGATTTACCTGGACGAGGATTGCCGGGTGATCGAAATGGCTGAGTCGTTTCCGACTTTTCAAGTGAGCTCTTCGAGCCCGAGGCCGGAGAGCGTGCTGGCGTTGCCGGCGCACTCGATTTACTCGTCGCAGACGCAGTTAGGTGACCAGTTGGTGCTCTGCGTAGCCGAAGAAATGGAGCGGCACCTCGAGAAGTTGACCAACAAGCCCGCTGAAACCGAACCAGGACCGGAGATTGCAGGAGCAGTGTTGCTGCGCGAAAAGCCTTTGTGGAGCGGCGGCCCGGGACTGCTTGAACTGGAAGACCGCAATGGACACGGCAAGCCAGAGGCCCGGCAAACGCACAGTATGGACTTGACGCCCGCGGGCGCCAAAGCAAAGAGCCAACTGCGAACATGGATTGAGCGCTGGTGGTCGCCGGATCCGCGCAAGGCGCCGCGCGTGAAGGAGCCTGGCCTGGCTGCGTATTACTGGAACGGCGCCGCGCCGGTGGCGCACGGAGTTCGAGATATCAGTTCGTCAGGACTGTATGTAGTAACCGAGGAGCGCTGGTATCCGGGCACTCTGGTTCTGATGACGTTGCAAAAGACCGACCACGGCGAGGAATTTGCGGAGCGGTCGATTGCCGTGCAATCGCGAGCCGTGCGTTGGGGTCCGGACGGCGTGGGGTTGCAGTTCATTCTCTCCGACGGAAAGGATTTGCGCAGCGGCAAGACTGCGATATTAGATGCTGCCACCAGGGAGGAATTCGATCTCTTCCTGGCGCGACTGGAGTTTGAAGGATAACTGGCGCACCGGAGCGCCAAAGAAGTCCCTGGGCAGGCGCGGTTGAAATGCAACGTGAAAGCCGGCTTAGCCGTGAGGTGGAACGATGACGATTGAAAATGGCTTACGAAAAATCGGGAATCTGCTTGGCCGGCGCGGCGAGGAAGGTTCGGCGCTGGTCGAATTCGCAATGACGTTGCCGATGCTCTTCGGGCTCATCTATTTGTCGGCCAGTTTGACGCTGGGCATGTACAACCTGCAACAACTTGGGAACGCAACCTCTGCCACCGCAATGGCGGTGGGCAGCGATGTCGGCCTTTATCCCAACAACGATCCATGCAAGTACGCGGACAGCACGATGCTCAATTCGCTGCCAACCTGGACGGCCGCGAACTTCAGCTACTCGCTGGTCATATCAAACGCAAGTGGGGTCGCGTCCGCTCCGCACACCGGAGCTGGGGGAGCATTTACCTGCGCTCTCGGGTCTGGAACGATGGGAGCAAACTATCCGTTGACCCTGACGGTGAGCTACACATACAAATGGCTCGGGATACCCGCGATGCCGTTCTTCAATGCCGGCACCAAGACAGCGGGAGTCCTGGCGTCGAGCCAGTCAGCGATACAGATGTGAACGGAGGAAAGTCTCAAATGAACCGGATTGTGTCTCGACGAATTCGCAAGCTGATAAAGAGTCAGCAGGGCCAATCTGTTTGGATGGTCGTGATCAGCGCCGCGGCAATCTTGACGATGGGCGTAAGCTCGGCGGAGGTGGGGCATGTGTACTACGCCTACCGCCAACTGGTGAGCTCGACGAATGCGGCCACGATGGCGGGAGCTCAAGCAATGTCGGATGCGCTCTTTAGTACGAGTACGAGCGCGGCATATACAGCGGAAGTGACGGCGGCGGTGAACCAATACAGCTCCGTGAGCGGACAGTTAAATGCCAGCAACATGTTGTCGAATGACGCAATTACAACGCAGACACTTTATTGCGCGAACTCACTCACAGGGGCGCCTTTTTTTGTGGAGTGCCAGACTCCCCCAGGCAGCACCTCAAGTTACAACGCGATCACGGTGACGCAGACGGCAAAGGTAAATCTGTGGTTTGGAGCATTCCTCGGCATGCCGTTGATCAATCTGTCGGCCACGGCGAGCGCAGCAATGAAGGGCGGACAAGACACACCGTACAATCTTGCTATCATCATGGACACCACGGGTTCGATGGCCAACACCATACCGCACGATAGCGATTGCGCCACTTCGCAGATTGTCTGCGCGGTTCAGGGTCTCGAGGTCATGCTGCAGAATATGGATCCCTGCGCGAAAAACACGACCTGCACTTCAAGCACGCCGTTCGTGGATGACGTGGCGCTGTTCGTGTTCCCCGCGGCGGCCTATAGCTCAACAGGGAACTATAAGCCGGAGTACTGCGGTACCGGAGGCAGCACCGTCCCGTACAATTTTGTGAATGTGACGCCGAGTGCGGCTCCAGCGGGTCTCGCCATGGAGACGACCGGAACGGATGCTGGTCAATACGAAATCATTCCCTTCAACGACGTCTATAAGACGAGCGATACGTCAGGCCTTGCAGTTGCGTCAGCGTTGGCAGAGGCGGTCGGCGCCAGCGGTTCCGGTTGCAAAGGTCTTTCGGCGTCGGGTGGACAGGAAACCTACTATGCGCAAGTCATTAACTACGCGCAGGCGCAGCTGGTGCAGCAACAGATTGCCTATCCCACCTCAAAAAACATCATGATCATCCTGAGTGACGGCGACGCGACCGCGTGCAATGCGCAGACGTCGACCGGCAACGATTGCTCCAACGGGAGCACGAAGAGCCAAATCATCGCGCAGAATTGCCCGGCGGTTACGTCGAACGGTACGTGCACCTCGGCTACCGCCTCTACCGGCACAGTCAGCTGCCCGACGGGCGGCTGCACCGGATCTCCCCTGAGTGGTACAGGAACCTCCACCTCGAACCCCATGGTCGGGACCGGGAACAATTGCACCGGTGGCTACCATTGCGCTTCGTATCCATCGGCGCTGGGCGAGTGCGGGCAGGCTGTTTACGAAGCGCAACAGGCAACAAAGGCAGGGACAGTCGTCTACACGATTGGTTTCGGGTCGGAGACTTCGGGGTGTACATCGGACCAAACGTACACCATAAGCTCCGGTTCCACATATGGCGCAGAGGCGTGGCCTAGCGGTCAAGCTCATTCCAAGACGCCCTGCAACGCGATTGCTGCAATGGCTTCTAACGTGAACGACTTCTTTTCGGACAACTCGGGCGGCTGCCCCGCGCTTTCCACTGAGAACCAGAGCTTCACGAGCCTGGCACAGATTTTCGAGGCGATCGTGACCGGTCTCGGCAAGCCGAGGCTGATTCCCAACGGAACGACGTAAAACACTTTCACAAGCGAAAAGAGATTTGGCAGAAGCATCTGAAGGGTTTGGACGAAAAGTCTGAACCCTTTTTTGCGAATGCCGCTTGCAAAACGAAATGGAGCCAGGGGGCTCCTGGGGGTCGACCAGCGCGTATAGTAAGGTGCCTTACCCAATCTTTTGTTGGACTTATGGCCTCTCGAGCTAACGGTACCCTGGTCACCAACGCATAGCACGAAAGTGCAATTCTCTGATTACCCCCGAACCAAGATCATTACATGAGATCCCCAGTTCCTGGGAAGGCCGCCGTTGAGTCGACAAGATCAGACGGTGACACATTCCCGGGACGAAAGTGGAATTCAACTCGTACGCAAAGTGCAGGACTTCCCCAGCAACGCGGCTTTGCCCTTGAAAGTTTAATCAGCGGAAGTTCGATTCCCTGTTCGAAGGATTTGGGGAAGGGAGACGAACGCATCCGCGATGTTCAAGGCCTGGGCTGCGAAATGGTGGCTCCCGGCACCGCGAGCCAGCGTGTTGGACGGGTTAGCGCTGACATTGAAAGCGGTGACTGTGCGAGAGGAGGGAATTGAACCATGAGGATGATACGGTTCGGAAATTCGTTTAGGCGCCGGTTCCTGAAGAGTGAGCGGGGCCAGGCGGCGGTGGCTGTGATGATCACGGCAACCACAATGATGGCGCTTTCCGCAGCTTCGATCGAGACGGGGCATGTGTATTACGCATACCAGAAACTGGTGGCGTCGACGAATGCGGCGGTGATGGCGGGCGCGACTGCCATGCCCAACACGACCACCGCAACAACCATGGTGACTCAATACAGTTCGCAAACGGGTCAATTGAACGCGAACCCGATGTTGACGAGCGATACGGCCACACCAACTTTCAAGTGCCTGAGCACCGTATCCAATTCGCTGAATGTGCCTTGCCAAACCGCCGCTGGCGGAAGCGGTGGATATAACGGACTGGCGGTAACGCAGACCGCGACGGTTCCTTTGTGGTTTGGCGGATTGGTCGGCATGAGCAAGATGAATATGTCGTACACGGCGGAAGCGGCCATGGCGGGCGGGACGAACACTTCCTGGAATATCGCCATCATCCTCGATGCCACGCCGTCGATGAGCTTTGCGGACAACGGAGACCAATGCAACGGAACCCAGATGACCTGCGCGCAGCAGGGCATTCAGGCGCTCCTGAACGACCTGTACCCCTGCCAGTTGAGTCAAACGTGCAACGGCAGCGGCGCGGTAGCGGTGGACGACGTGTCGCTTTTCGTCTTCCCCGCGGTCACAGCCGGGACAGTTTACAAAGACTCCACCTGCAATGCGGGCACACCCACCGCTGTGGCGTACACGTTTCCCGATCCTCCGGGGAACACGACGCTGCCCAGTGCAGATACGTACAAGTCGGTGACTTGGTCGATCGACTACAAGACCAGCGATACGGCTACCACCCTGAACACAAGCTCGCCCCTCGTGGTCGCCGCAGGGGGCGATGCGTCGGGCAGCAGATGCCCCGGCGTAACCACGCGTATGGAGTGGACTTACTATGCCCAGGTGATCTATGCGGCGCAGGCGGAGCTAGTGGCGCAGCAAGCGAAGTATCCTGGATCGCAGAACGCGATCATCCTGCTCGGCGATGGCGACACGGAAGCGTGCGCATCGAATGCCAACACGACGGCGGGCGCGTGCAACACCAGTCCGATCAGCCTTGTTGCCACCGAAGGCACCCTGAACGGAACAGGAACGCATACCAGCAATCCCAGCGGGTACCTGTCGGTTGACTACCCCTCGGCGCTCGGCCAGTGCGGCCAGTCTGTGCTCGCGGCGCAGACCGTAGCGAATAACGGTACGGCGTTCTATACGATCGGGTACGGTGCAGAGAACACTTCGGCCCCGAGATCGCAGTCAAATATCACCGGGAATTGCCCGTCGGATATCTACTATAGCGCGTCGGTAACGACCAACGGGGGCACGTGGGGCAAGGGTGGCACGCCCTGCCAGTCGTTGGCGGCCATGGCCTCGGCGGCGACGAACTTCTATTCCGACGACACCAACGGCTGCCTGGCAACGACGCCTTCGAACCAGAACATCACCAAGCTGACCTCAATCTTCCGCGCCATCACGAATCGATTGAGCTCCCCGCGGCTGGTTCCGGCTGGAACGACATAGGGCGACGTTCAGCAGCAGAAAATGGTTCTTCAACGGGTGCGGGGAGATTCCCCGCACCCTTTTTGCTGCCGAGGGTCCTAGCCGCATCCGGCGGGGGACCGTGACCAACGTAACTATCCGATAGCACGAAAGTGCAATAGCTGGTTACCATGCAAGGCACGATGATGGCTGAAGTAACCCCTTCCCCAAGAGGTCGCAGGAGTGTCCGCGAATGCGCACGATGGCATCGCAGATGGACAAATCCGCTGACCTTTTCGCGCTGAGGGCGCGATCCAGAAATTGTCTCCGTAGTTCTTGCGAGCCGGCCGGCGCTGCGCGACTCTTCAAAGTTGAGAAGCAAAAGACGGCCGAGGGCCTGGCGTGCCGAGTTGGCAGAATCATAGGCCAGCTCCGCGCGGCCGCATGCTCTGCATTTCCATGGCGGATATTTGAGAGCGCTCAGGTTTGCCGTGCCGCCGATTGCGCTGCAAGAGCGCCATACGAGTTCACGTTTCACCCACTTGAAATTCAACCCATCGAGCAACCGAGCGCCGAAGAATTCGGTGGCGAGGCTGCATGAAAGGAGGGATTTGCAAATGAAACGGTTTAATGTTCCGTTCTTACGCAGGTTCCTTAAGAATCAACGGGGTCAGGCGGCGGTTGCCGTGATGATTACCGCAACGACGATGATGGCCCTTGCCGCAGCTTCGATTGAGACGGGGCATGTGTATTACGCGTACGAAAAGCTTGTGGCGTCGACCAACGCGTCAGCGCTGGCCGGCGCTGAAGCCATGCCCAACACGACGCTGGCGCAAACCAATGTGACCACCTATAGCGCCCAGTCAAACGGGATGAACGCGAACCCGATGTTGACAAACGATGTGGCCGCGCCGACGTTCCTTTGCCTGAGCAATGTGTCCAGCGGCCTGAACGTACCATGCCAGACTCCGACGGGCGGCAGCGGGGGTTACAACTCCTTGTCGGTGACCCAGTCCGCGACGGTTCCCTTATGGTTTGGGGCATTGGTCGGTATGAAGCAGATGAACATGTCCTACACTGCGAAGGCGGCCATGGCGGGCGGGACGAACACTTCCTGGAATATCGCCATCATCCTCGATGCCACACCGTCGATGAGCTATGCGGACAACGGAGACCAATGCAACGGAACCCAGATGACCTGCGCGCAGCAGGGCATTCAGGCGCTCCTGAACGACCTGTACCCCTGCCAGTTGAGTCAAACGTGCAACGGCAGCGGCGCGGTAGCGGTGGACGACGTGTCGCTTTTCGTCTTCCCCGCAGTCACGGCCGGGACAGTTTACAAAGACTCCACCTGCAATGCGGGCACACCCACCGCTGTGGCGTACACGTTTCCCGATCCTCCGGGGAACACGACGCTGCCCAGTGCAGATACGTACAAGTCGGTGACTTGGTCGATCGACTACAAGACCAGCGATACGGCTACCACCCTGAACACAAGCTCGCCCCTCGTGATCGCGGCAGGGGGCAATGCGTCGGGCGGCAGATGCCCCGGCGTAACCACGCGAATGGAGTGGACTTACTATGCCCAGGTAATCTACGCGGCGGAGGCGGAGCTGGAATTACAGCAAGCGAAGTATCCTGGATCGCAGAACGCGATCATCCTGCTCGGCGATGGCGACACGGAAGCGTGCGCATCGAATGCCAACACGGCGGCGGGCGCGTGCAACACCAGTCCGATCAGCCTTGTTGCCACCGAAGGCACCCTGAACGGAACAGGAACGCATACCAGCAATCCCAGCGGGTACCTAGCGGTTGACTACCCCTCGGCGCTCGGCCAGTGCGGCCAGTCTGTGCTCGCGGCGCAGGCCGTAGCGAAAAAGGGCACGGCCTTCTATACCATCGGGTACGGTTCAGAGAATATCTCCGCCCCGAGATCCGGTTCGAATATGACCGGCGATTGCCCATCGGATATCTCCTACAGCGCGTCGGTAACGACCAACGGGGGCACTTGGGGCAAGGGTGGCACGCCCTGCCAGTCGTTGGCGGCCATGGCCTCGGCGGCGACGAACTTCTATTCCGACGACACCAACGGCTGCCTGGCAACGGCGCCATCGAACCAGAACATCACCAAACTGACGGCAATCTTCCGCGCCATCACGAATCGATTGAGCAATCCGCGGCTGATTCCCAACAGCACTACATAGAAGGTGGGCTTGACTTCTTGCGGAGAATCCGGTAACAACGTCTGAGAAAACAGGGTAACGACGCGACTCGATCGAACGAAGGGAGTTCCCCCGTGCGTATTTCCTGGACGATTGTACTGGCTTCGTGTGTTCTCACGATTTCCGGCTGCTCCGGAGTGCCTGGAACATCACCGACACAGACTCTCGCGGGCTCCGTTCCCGGAGCGGCCCTGCACGGCATGGTACATGGCGGGCAGCAGCCGATTGTGGGGGCGCACGTCTACCTTTACGCGGCCAACACGACCGGCTACGGCAACGCGGCAATCTCTCTGCTGGCCAATAAAGGCGGCACCGTTAAAGACGGCAGCGGCAACTATTATTACCCAACGCAACCCGCCTCCTCGACACAACCGGCGGGCAACTTTAGCATTACCGGCGATTTCACCTGCCCCAGCCCGGGCTCGCAGGTATATCTGTATGCAACCGGCGGCGATCCTGGATTGGGACAAGGCACGAATGCGGCAATTGGGCTAATGGCGGGCCTGGGCACTTGCGGCTCGCTTTCATCCGCGCCGTATGTCGTCATCAATGAGGTTTCGACGATTGCGACGGCGTACGCGATCGCCGGATTTGCCGTGGACTCGACGCATGTGTCGAGTTCGAGCTCCTCGCTGGCAACGGCGACGGACGTGCCGAATGCGTTTGCAACCGTGACCAACCTGGAATCCCTGGGCCGAGGCGTGGCATTGCCGACGACGCCCAATGGCAATGGCGTGGTGCCGCAAACCTTGATCAATACACTAGCGGACATCCTGGGGGCATGCGTAAACTCGGCGGGGCCATCTTCAACGCCGTGCAGCACGTTATTCGCCAACGCGACGAACGGAATTTCGCAGCCAGGGGAAACAGCGACGGCGGCGATCAATATCGCGCACAATCCCGGAGCGAATGTGGTGACACTGTTTGGGTTGATTGGTACGAACTGGGCGTTCCAGCCGGCTTTTGAATTGCCGCCCAATGACTACACGATCGCGATCACATACACCGGAGGCGGCCTGGATGGAAGAGGGCTGGCCCCCACGGGACTCGCCATTGATGCTACGGGCAATGTGTGGGTGCCGAACTACAGTACCAGCACCGTCAGCGAGCTCAATTCAAACGGTGTGCCGAAGTCCGGTTCGCCGTGGGAAGCGGCCGGGTTGGACAATCCGACCAGCGTGGCCATTGACCATTACGCGAATGCATGGATCGCAAACTTCAACGGAGCCGACATCAGCGAATTCAATGCGCAGGGCCAGAATATCTCCGGTCCTCCTGGATTCAGGGGCGGCGGGCTGAACGAGCCCTACGGAATCGCCATCGACACCGTTGGAAATGCGTGGGTGGCGAACAATGGCGGCAACAGCCTGAGCGAATTCGAATCCAACGCATCAGGCGGGCTGGCACTTTCAGGCAGCAGCGGATATGGCAGCGACGTTCTGGCCGGCCCAGCCGGCTTGGCTGCCGACGTCAACGGCGATGTATGGACGGCTGACTATCTTGGCGCCACGGGCAGCCTTGCCGAGGCGGTGCCAAGCAGTCTTCCCGGCCAACCGCCTACGGTGACACTTTATAGCGGAGGCGGACTGAAGTCCCCGTTCGGCGTTGCGATTGATGGTTCGGGCAATGTATGGGCGACAAACCGTGGCGGCGCCGGCAGCGTCAGCGAGTTCTCCACGACAGGAACGGTGCCAGCGGCCATCAGCGGGACGAGCGGATTTTCGGGCGGCGGGCTGGACAATCCCTACGGCCTCGCCATCGATGGTGCGGGCAATGTGTGGGCAGCGAACAACGGCGGGGACAGCGACAGTATCAGCGAGATCAACCCGAGTGGAACTGCGATCAGCGGCGCCAATGGATACGTGAATGTGGAAATGTTCTCACCGTACGCCATTGCAGTGGACGGATCGGGCAACGTGTGGGTGGCGAGCGATGACAGCGTTGGGCCGTTGACGGAGTTTGTCGGCATAGCGGCACCGGTTGTGACGCCACTTGCAGATGGCGAGTTGTTCAAGGAACTGGGCACCCGGCCTTGATTGAGGCTCCAGACCGGCCGCGGATTACGGCACCCGGTTCGGAGGAGATTACTCAAACTGCTCGGGAATAATCAAAAGCACTTCAACTTTGGCGGACTGCCCTTCCTGCATGGCGGGGCGGAACTGCCATTTCTCGAGCGCAGCGAGTACGAATTGAGCCTGAGGAAAGGCCTGCGGGAAGACGATGGAAAGCGTCTCGAAACGTCCCGACTGATTCACGAATCCGTGGATCATGAGAGCGTCGGCGTCGACTGAGCCTGGATCGAGGTTAGGGCGCACGATGTTGTAGGGCCATGGAGCTTCAAGAGTCTGGACAGCACCACCCTTGGCGACATCGTTTGCGCGCGGAAGGGAATATTGCAACACCCAACTCCGCGACAAGCCCACATGCAGGTAAACGGTGTAGGCCATTCTGCCGTTCCAAACGCCCGACGTTTCCGGATATTGCTCCTGAATTGAGTTCCCGACGATGATGGAACTGAAGTGGCCGTCTTTCGGCTCGGTTAAGGCTGTCAATGAAGGCTGAACGCCTTCAATGTTGTCTGCGCCACTTCCCGCTTCGGGTTCAGGTGCTTCGCGGCTGCCGTTGGGAGATATGCCAGGCCCAGACAGTTTAAACGCCAAGCCTTGACCGGGGCCAGGGCCTTGATTTTTAAGATTGCCGCCTGGACCCGGGCTCGATCCTCCCTGACCCGGTTTGGCGGAGGAGTTGGGATTACCTGCCGAAGCATCTTTTCCCTGGGCCGCGAGAACTCCCGGGCCGCGCACCACCACACTCTCGTTCACCGGCGGCAGGGTTGCAGTTCCTTCCTTCATGCGCAAGTTGGATAGAGACAGGATCGAGGCCGGCGTTGCCCGCGTAAGAGACTTCGAGGACATCGTCGGCGGCGCCTGGACCGGTTGCTGCGTTTGGACCCTGACTGGCGAAGTAGTGCTGGCATTCACGATCGGATGGGACGTGGGTTGAATGGTGGAGGCTACGTTGACATCCGCAAGAGTGAGCTCTTCATTGGGGCGCTCGACCGAAGGCTGCACATCGGATGAAGGGGGTTTCTGCGGGAGAGGCGGAGTGACTTTTTTGACCACTACCTTGCTGGGCGCCCAGATGGCAACCTGGGGCACGGGAATCGGCATAGGAAGCGTGATGGGCTTGGGGACGTCGGGCTGAAGGATTGTCTGCGGCCCGGGCGGAGCTTGCGCAACCTCGCGCAAAGCAGGGACGCTGAGCGACGGTCTTCCTTGCGAAGCAGGAGCGTGCGCGCCCGGACTCGATGCAGGCTTCGGCATTTTCGGCGGATAAAAGCGCGCCTGTTCGTCGGGCATATCCAAATCAAGCTCACGCACGCGATAGTGGTCGGTAGAAACCCTCGCATATGGGGGCTTATACGCAATGCCGAATAAGAGCACGGCTAATGCCACGACGTGAAGAAGGGCAGAGGCCGCAATGGTTGTGGGCCGCGGGCCGAGATCGGAGCGCTCATTGAAGAGCGACATTGTATAAGCAGGCGTCATCAAAGGTTGGGGCCCCCCTCTGAGATTCTCTGGACGAGTGATGACTTTCGGACCGCGCGCAGGGAAGATTTTTTCTGGGGACCATCCCACTTTGGCACATGAAATCTGGCGCGGATATAACACGGAAGATGCAAGCGCGACCTCAGATTGCCGAGTAAAATCACGGTAAACTTAGCGAGGAACGGCCCTTGAAAACGAGTGCGGCGCGAGCCAGATGGATCCGTTCCGGGAGCACATGATTGCCTAATTCAGAATCGCTCATCGAGGCGTTTTCCCCCATAGCACTTTTGGTACCTCATCGAAAGAACTGAGAGATTCCGATGCGTTTTTGGAGGCTTTCAAGGAATACACTGAAACCGCACTGCGAGCCGAACTTGATCAGGATGAACGGAGTGGGTGCGTTGTGCGCGGCATTTTCGGAAATGGGAATCGGATCTGGAAACCATTCTCAGCGGCGCAATCAGGAAACGAAGATGGATGACAAAGTTCTCCTGAATTTCGAACATGGCGGAGCAAAGAAGTTCAAGGCAGCCTTGCCGGACACGGTGGAAGAGGCAAGGAATGAAGGGCGGAGTTGGCGAGAGCCGGCTCCATCGGAGCAGCAATGAATCGAAGACTCATGACGATCTTCCTGGTCGCAGCGGTGATTGCCGGCGCGTGCTGCTGGCTGGTGTATCGCCTTGTGAGCAAGGGAATGACAGCGTCAAAACCTGTAGCAACGATACAGGTGATTGCGGCGGCGAAGGACATCCCGCTGGGCGCGGTGTTGACGACGGCGGACCTGACGACGATGTCCTTGACGGGTACGCCACCCAAGGGCGCGATTCTGAAGCAGGAAGACGCGATTGGTCGAGGCGCGATTACGCAAATCTCCCAGGGTGAGCCGATTCTCGAAAGTCAGTTGGCGGGTATTGGCTCAGGAGGCGGACTGGCGCCAACGATTCCAAAGGGCATGCGGGCATGCGCAGTGCGAGTGGATGAAGTTGTGGGCGTGGCGGGTTTCGTAACTCCGGGGATGCGAGTAGACGTGCTGGCCTCGGGCAATCCGCCGGGGGATAACAACCAAGGCGTGGTGACAGAGACGATTCTGCAGAACATCCAGGTTCTCTCCGCGGGCACCGACATCCAGAAGGACCAGGAAGGCAAGCCGCAACAAGTGCAGGTGGTGAATCTGCTGGTTACACCGGAGCAGGCGGAACTGCTGAGCCTGGCGGCCAATTCGCTGAAGATTCAGCTGGTGCTGCGCAACCCACTGGATACGCAGACGACGAAGATTGCGCCAACCGCTATGAGCAATCTTTTCGGCAACCAGACTCCGCCACCACATGAGCGGGCCGCCAGAGGGCCACGTAAGCCCGAGGCGAAACCGTATTCAATGGTCATCATCAACGGCAACCACACAACCGACGAAAAGTTTGCATCACCTGAGGGACAGCATTGAGAGCGAAGGCAGGGGTCACCATCGTATCTTTGAGCGCGCTGGCCTTGGCATTGTTCGCCGGACAAGCGGTAAGGGCGCAGAGCGTCCCGGCCCCGTCCGCGGCGCCTGCTCAGCCGCCAGCAGCAGAATCCACCTATGAGGACTCGACGAATGAGCTCTCAGTGACGGTGGGAAAATCCGTTCTCGTAGACTGCGCGCAGCCCATCCAGCGTGTTGCGATAGGACTCGGAGACATTGCTGAAGCCAGCGCAATCAGCCCTACGGAAATCATGGTCGACGGGAAAGCCTCGGGCGAAACGAGCCTGATCATCTGGGACATTCATGGGGGACGGCAGTTTTTTAACGTGACAGTGAGGCCGTCGCCGACGGTAACGGGCGACAGCCTGGATGCGATCCGGCGCGAGCTGAGGTCGGAGCTGCCGGGCCAGGCGATCCGCGTGACTTACAGCAACAGCAGTATTTTCCTGCGCGGGACGGTGAACGATCTGGTGAGCTCATCGCGCGCGGTGCAGATTGCATCGTCGGCAGGGAAAGTGGTGAACCTGCTGGATGTGAATGTGCCGAAGTCGGATGCGCAAATCCTACTGAAAGTACGCTTCGCCAGCGTGGATCGGAACCGGGCGCGGCAGCTGGGCATCAACTTGTTCAACCTTGGCCTGGGCAATGCGGTGGGTGGAGTGACCACAACGCAGTTCGCGCCGCCCACGATCACAAGCGGTGGCGGTGGAGGCAGCGGGGGATCGGCGAGCGGAGTCGGCGGGACTGCAACGTTTTCTCAAGAGTTCAATCTGCTTGCCTTCTTCCCGGGCCTGGGCACGGGCGCGGACATCTCGGCGCTGGAGACCAAAGGCGTAGTGCAAGTGCTGGCGGAGCCGAACCTGTTAGCGACCAACGGCAAGGAAGCCAGCTTCCTGGCAGGTGGTGAGTTTCCCTATCCTGTAGCGCAAGGTTCAAGCGGCGGTGTAACGGTAAGCATCGAATTCAAGGAATATGGCATCCGGCTGAACTTCATTCCCACCATCACGCCTCGCGGAACCATCAGGCTGCAAGTTGCGCCGGAAGTGAGCGCACTGGACTACTCGAATGAGGTGAACGTATCAGGGTTCCAAGTGCCGGGAATCACATCGCGCAAGGTGAACACGGAAGTGGAGCTGTCCGACGGCGAGAGCTTTATGATCAGCGGCCTGATCGACAAGAGCACGAACAATACCTTTGAGAAGATTCCTTTCATCGGCGACATTCCGATCATCGGGAAGCTGTTCCAATCAGAGCAGAGGACCAAGAACGATACCGAGTTGATTGTGATTGTGACGCCGGAGATCGTGTCGCCATTCGCGGCGAACGCAACGCTGCCGGAGCTGCGTTATTCAGTACCGTTCATACCGCCGAACTCAAACATTCCGATGCATCAGCCCGACGCGAAGACGGCGGAGAACACGCTGCCGCCAGCTCCGACATCGATTCCGGTGGAGACGCTGATTCAAAGCATGAAGCCGGAGAAGCCACTGGTGATTGAGAGTACGGGCGCATTCGGCGCGGGGTCAGCGGCGATGAACTCAGGCGAAGGCGCGAGCACCGCGACGGGAACGCCGCAGCAATAGAGAGCGGGCTGAGCGCACGCGACAAGACTCAGAGGCAAGCGGATGAATCCGTTTGAGAGGTTCGCCAAGGGCGTGGGGGAGTTTCTTTCGCCGCCCGCGCAGGCGGGGCCGCAGGGACCGCTGCAGGTCACCAACGTGACGCGCGGAACAGTGCTGGCAACGCGGCTTGAGGCCGCACACACAGGAGCAAAACGCAGAAAAGGGTTGCTGGGCCGGGAAGGCCTTGCGGCCGGCGAAGGATTGTGGATCGCGCCGTGCGAATCGGTGCACACGTTCTTCATGCGATTCCCCATCGACCTTGTTTACCTGGACCGCGAGCGGCGCATCAAGAAGGCGCGCAGCGCAGTGGGGCCGTGGCGTTTGTCGGCGTGCTTGTCGGCGCACAGCATTCTGGAATTGCCGGCGGGGACGATTCGCGAGACGCGGACTGAGCGCGGAGACACGCTGGAGATTGCGGAAGTGCGGTCGTGAGCGGTGGACGGTGAGCGGCGGACGGTGGATCGTGAGTGAAAGAGTGAACGAGTGACGGAGTGAAGGAGTGAAGAAGTGAAACAAAAACAATGGAATGAGAGTGTTAAGCAGTGAATGCGCGCGCGTCGCAAATGAGCAGGTCGCGTGTTGATTCTAAAGGGGTTGTTTTGCATAAATGCGACTCGTTTGCATGCATAATTTCGACATTTCTGAAGGTGTTTGCTGATTCTAAACGAGTTAAATGGCGAAAAGATGGCGAAACATCGTAGAACTTTTCTTATTTATTCTTTCGTCTTTTCGGACTTCCCTCGGTCGCGCTCGCGGAGAAGCTTTGGATTGTGGTAAATAGTGGACAACGCGATCTTGGCGTTGGCCAGGAAGTGCGCGGCATCCTTGTGGATGATGACGCCGGTCATGGAAGCGTAGTTGATGCAGGCAATAAAGTCGCAGATGTTTTTGTAGCCGGAGAGTGGAGGCGCGGCTTTGAGATAGGCCTTGTTGCCTGCATTACGGCAATCCCAACCTGTTGAGCCCGCCTTCTCAGCCTGCTTGTCGTGGGCGCGGCTCCATGCGTTCATGCAGATGTCGATGGCCAGTTTGCCGGATTCGCAGGTGGGTTCGGTTGAACCGGACGAGGTTTGAGGGTCGCCGGCGGCGGTGATGGAGGTAATGGATGTGAATGCCATGAAGAATCCCCTTTCATCTTCAAGGCTACAGATTTGGTGGAAATGATCGGCAAACTTGGGGCGATTTATTTGCGGGGCGTAAGGGGTGGAGGGGGAAGGGGTTAGGGGGAGTTTGGAGGAGGCTTGAGGGAGTACGGGCTCTTGACAACGGAAATGTGGGGCGAGTCTTGATGAGTTCTTTGTTGGGACGATAGGGAACGTCCCGTCTGTCCGCCAATTACAAGGCCAAGGCTCTTGAGGGTCGTGCTATCCACCCTAGCGAAGCCAGGATGGGGCACCCATTTGTTGTGCTGGGTAGAGATCGCGAAAACAACCGCAGATCCTTCGACTCCGCTTACCCCACTTGCGCGGGGCCCCAAGCTGCTCCGCTCAGGATGACAGGTTTTAGGGGTATCGGGATCTGTGCGCTCAGGATGACATCGCGAGGTTGGAGTTCGTGCTTTCCCACCCTAGCGAAGCTAGGATGAGGCACCCATTTGTTGTGCTGGGTAGAGATCGCGAAAAACAACCGCAGATCCTTCGACTCCGGTCGCTCGCCACGGCGAGCGACCTGCGCTCAGGATGACAGCTTTGATGGGGGAGGGCCGGGGCTAAAGCCCGCTCATTCTTTTGGCGGTTTGCGGCACGACTGAAGTCGTGCCCTGATACAAGGCTTGATGATTGGGGTTCGTGCTTTCCCACCCTAGCGAAGCCGGGATGGGCACCCAGTTGTTGTGCTGGGTAGAGGCCGCGAAAACAACCGCGCCCCGATACAAGGCTCGTTGGTTGAGGGTCGTGCTATCCCCGGGTCAGGCCGGGATTGTGCTATCCCCGGTCCCTCCGCCCCGGCGGACGAGGGACCGGGGCACCCACGGGGATCGCGTTGCCGACAAAAGCGATCTGGATACGCTGGGCTATCGCGTTCCTGTCTTCTTGTCCTGCTCCGCTTCTTCTTGTTTTTCAACCTCTTTTTTGACGGGCACATACTGACCGGGCTTTTGCTCCTTCTCATCCGGCCCCGATTGCTCGGGATTGGTTCCTGTATGGACGTAGGGCTCGTGCTGGTCGGTTTGACTTAGTTTTCCCATCGATATTTCCTCCACAACGGATTAGATGCGAAGTCGGTGGACGGAGAACAGAGAACAGAGAACAGAGAACAGAGAACAGGGAACAGGGAACAGGGAACAGGGAACAGGGAACAGGGAAGAGGGAAGAACCCAGTGAGTTCTTTGGGTCAGCTTTGCGGAGTGGTTAAAGCCAGGTCCTGATACAAGGCCCTTCCGGTCCCGACGCCGTATGCGTCATGAGGAAGCGAACGCCTGGACGGCGGCGTGAGGGTTAGAGGCGCGCGCAAAGAGATACCAGACGAGCCATGCGGGCGCGACCCAGATATAGAGAGCGGAGTGGAGGCCGTAGGGCGAGATGATCTGAATCTCGATGAGGACATAGATGAGCGCGAGAAGAGAGAGCATGGTCTGCGAAGCGTAGCGCGAGACGGCGTAGAGGACTGCGGGAAGAGCGAGGGATTGATCGAAGATCCAGCCGAAGGGGGCGACAAGAAGCGAGACGAGCATGAGGGGGCTGCCGTGCTCGAGCCAATCCCATGTGTGGCGGCGCGGCCAGAAGTAGGCGAGGGCCCAGACGCAGCCGATGACGGCGGGGATGAAGGCGATCCACTCGGCGGAGGGGTTGATACGGTCGCGCAGGAGGTCGCCGAGGCAGGGAGTGAATTCGCGCGTAATGACGGAGGTGCGCATGTAGTAGGCGTACTGGCTCCATGCCGCTGGGTCAATGAGGGAAGTGACGGCGGCGCCGAGCGCGAATGCGGCCAGAGATCCGGCGAGGATGCGGTAGCTGCGGGAGACGACGATCCAGACGAGAAGGACGAGGGCGAAGGGCAGAAAGAGATGCGGCTTGAGGGTGCAGAGCCAGAGCGCGGCGCCGGCAGCGAAGGGGTGCGATTTGTGGAGGCGGAGAAAGAGGGCGAGGCCGCAGAGCACGAGGATGGAGGTCTGGCCGAGGATGACGCAGAAGAGAGCGGGCGGAAAACAGTAGCCGAGCCAGACAAGATTACTCGACGCGAAACCAGAGGAGTTCCACAAGATTCGGACGGAGGCGATGAGGAGGGCGAGCATGAGGAGCGACCAGGGAAGCGCGGAAGCGACAGGCGAGAAGAAGCCGAGGGGGTAGGCGAGCGGCAAGGCCCAGGGCGTGTTGCGCATGTAGAAGGAGCCGGGACCGCGGAAGCCGGCGGCGCGCTCGATGCGGTTGATGGAATCGGCGTCATAGGGATTGCCGTGCTGGACGAGCTGGTGGCCGGTAGCCCAGTAGACGATGAAGTCGCGGCGAGCAACGATGGCGGGATTGAAGGACAGGATGGAGAGAAAAAGGATGGTGAAGACGACGCCGAGCGCGCAGGCAATGGCAATGAAGAGTGCGGTGAAATCGCGCTGGCTGGGCAAGGATGATGCGCCTTTCTGGAGCGGGGTCATGGCAATTATAGGTGCGGTGTGTGCGGGGCTTGCGGGGGAAGCGGTGCTGACGGTGGTGAGTGCGAACCAAGACGGTGAACGGTGGACGGTGGACGGTGGTGGGTTGAGTTCTCCCCGGTCTCAAGGTCGAGACCGGGGGCACCCGGCTTTTTTTGGTGGATTGAAGGCGTGTGGAGTTGGGTTTGTGCTATCCCACCCAAGCGAAGCTTGGATCCACCCCACGGACGAGGACCTGTCCGTGGGGGCCCCGGGATGGGGCACCCACTTTTTCGTGGTGGGTTAAGATTGCACCCCGGTCCCCAAATGCGAGGGACCGGGGGCACCCGCTTCGTGGGCGGTGGCGCGGGCGATGAGGAACCAGAGGAGCCAGGCGGGGATGGTCCAGAGCAAGAGGGTTGAGGTGACTTTGACGAAACAGATTTCGATGTCGGTGGCGAGGATGAGCAGAGGAAGAGCGGCGAGGACTTTGCGCGAGCGGGTGGCGTAGGCGGCGCTAAGCAGGGCGGGGATGGCGAGGCATTGATCGTAGAACCATAAGTAGGGGGCGGCGAGAAGCGAGGCGAGAATGAGGGGACTGGAGTTGGAGAGCCAGTCCCAACGAGCGCGGCGGCGCCAGAAATAGGCAAGGGCCCAGAGGCAGGCTAGGGCGACGGGAAGGTACTGCATCCAGACCGCGTGGGGACGGAGCCAATGGCGCAAGGCTCCGGCGAGGCAGGGAATGAATTGGTTTTCAACGGAGGGGGAGCGCATGAGGCGCGCGTAATCGGCCCAGGCAGAGGGGTCAATGAACGTGGCGAGAGCACTGGTGAAGGCGAGAGCGAAGGTGAAACCGGCGAGAAGCTTCCAGGCGCGGGTGAGAACGATCCAGGCGGCGAGTACGGCGGCGAAGGGCAACAGCAGATGCGGCTTGAGAGCGCAGAGCCAGAGTGCGGCTCCGGCGCTGAATGGGTGGCGACGATGGAAACGGAGAAACAGGACCAGGCCAAGGAGCGCGAAGAGCGAGGTCTGGCCCATGGTGATGCAGATGATGGCGGGAGTGAAGGCGAAGCTGAGCCAGTGGATGTGGTTTGGAGGCGAGCCGTGGAGCTCGCGGAGAATGCGGATGGAGACGAGCAGGCAGACGAGGAGCAGGAGAGTCCAGAGAATTCCGGCAACGCGGAGGCTGAGCAGCCCGAGGGGGTAGGTAATGGGGAGGGCCCAGGGCGGGTTGCGCATGATGAGAACGGTGCGGGGGTCCAGGCCGGCGCCGTGCTCGATGGCCCAGATGGCGTCGCGGTCGTATGGATTGTGGTGGTGAACGAGCTGGAGGCCGGTGGCCCAGTAAGAGAGGAAGTCACGACTGGCAGCCAGCTTGCCTGCAATGGGGACAGCAAAGATGTAGAGGATGGTGAAGGCAAGCGCCAAACCAGCGGCACTAGCGATCGCAACCTGGGCAAAGTCGCGAGGATCCTCAACAGGAGGGAGGTCCGGCTTGCTGGCCATGGTGGCTATTCTAGAGCATTTTCGGGACACGCCTGGACTTCCCGAGTGCACGGACAGGCGGGCCATGACTTCGAGCCCACAGGCAAAGACCTGCCGATGGGGCTCCGAGTGGAAAGAGCCGCTTGAGTATGCGCTTTCGGCCGATAGGAATCCGGAGAATGCCGGGAGGGAGACGCGGAGGGTAGCGGCAGGGGAAGGATGGATCCGGGGGCATTTGGAGAGTCGTGAAGAGGAGGCGAAAGGACGTGTGGATCGCAGCAAGTGGGGAGTGGGAACCGGATCAGAGATGTAAACGCAGCATACCGGTGGATTCGGTGGTTGTAAACGGCGGTAGACAGTTTCCGGGGTCACTTATTCGGCGACCACTCGTAAGGTATTGAATCTAAAGCGTTGACCTACAACTCTGAGAATGGCACGCCGGGTGCTGTTTAGAGTGCGCCCGGCTGAGGCTGGGAAGCTAGTCTCTCGGAGAGGAAAAACCCAATGAATAACCTGTATTTGGCACTTTATGTGAAGTTTCAGAACCTGATTGCCCACGAGGAAGGTCAGGATCTGGTTGAGTACGCTCTTTTGGTCGCCTTGATCGCTCTGGCGGCTATTACTGGCGTGCAGAACGTCGCAACGGCGGTCAACAAAGTGTTCGGCAACATCAGCGCCTCGTTGGCGTAGTTCTCGAACGACGATGAATTCCTGACCTCGGCCCTTTTTGAGGGAAAGCGCGTAACGGGCAAGTTGCCTAACGCGCTTTCTCTCGCTAAGGACAACCGCTCGTAAGAGTGCAGCAAGCAACCGGCAGGGCCACGGACTTGAGACCCTGACCGCAACGCCACAAGAGATCGTGGCGGCCCACTCTCGCCGGCACGGGCCGGAAAATCACGAAGGAGATATGAAAATGCACAACACACTTCTGAACATGTACGTGAAATTCCAGGGCCTGAAGAACGGCGAAGAAGGACAGGACCTGGTTGAGTATGCGCTGCTGGTTGCCCTGATTGCACTCGTTTGCATCACGGGCGTCCAGAACGTCGCTACGGCCGTGAACACGGTTTTCGGCAACATCAGCAGCTCGCTGGCATAATTGGCGAGAATCTGATTTACCCAATTGCATAAACACCCTCGTGGGAGGGTTACGCTACCGGCTGTGAGCTGGAGCGTAATCCTCCCATTAAGGCAAAAGGCACCAGTAGAAACAGCAAGCCAAAGAAGCACCCAGCAACTATTTCCCTCTGTTTCATTCAAATTTCAGACAAATAAAAGAGGCGGGCGCAATCCCGCGCAAGCACGGGACACCGCAGGCCGGTTGACCTGAGAATCACCGACATGGAGGATCCGAACATGAACAAAGCGCTTTTGAAGCTGTGCGTGAAGCTGCAGGGTTTGCGGGTTGGCGAGGAAGGCCAGGACCTGGTTGAGTACTCATTGCTGGTCTCACTGATTGCGCTGGTGTGCATCAGCAGCATCAGCCACGTAGCCGCGGCAGTGACAACAGTATTCGGCAATGTCAGCGCGTCGATGGCGTAGTAAAGGCAAGAGCGCCCGGGCGTGAGCAGGCTACGCAACGGAGCCGCTTGCGACAGGGGCACCGAGAAATTCAGCAGATTTAGCGGGAGAGCCGGGCCGGCGAGCTTCCTCCATTGCCGAGCTTGGCTCTCCCGTGTTTTTTCATGCGCGGAGAGCGATGAGAGGGACCGTTAGAATGAGACGAGATGCCGAGCATGAGAAGTTTGCGCCGTAGTGGCCTGATCTGGGTGCTCGTGTGCATCGGGATCTCGATCCTGTGGGGTATTTCGATTGCGCGTGGCGGGAACGCATGGATCGATTTTCGGGCGGTGTACGCGGGCACGCGCTGCCTGATTCATCAACACAATCCCTACATCGTCAGTGAGCTCCAACGCGAGTATCTCTCGGAGGGCGGTCAACGACCGCCGGACTCGCCATTCTATCTGCAGGCGATCGTGCTTTACGTGAATGTGCCAACCACGTTCGTTGTTGTGGCGCCGTTCGCGTTGTTTTCATGGGGGCCGGCACACATCCTGTGGCTGGTACTGACGGGCTGCGTTTTCACGCTCGCCATTCTGCTGATGTGGAACACCGGCGCCAGGCACGCACCGCAGGTTTCGACTTTTTTGGCCTGTGTAATGGCGATCAATTGCGCATCGATTTTTGCAGCGGGCAATACAGCTGGAATCGTGGTGGGGCTTTGCGGAATCGCGGTATGGTGCTTTCTTGAAAACCGTTTTGTGCGGATCGGGGTTCTGTGCCTGGCGGTCAGCCTGGCTATGAAGCCTCATGACGCGGGACTGGTCTGGCTGTATTTCTTGCTAGCGGGCGGAGCGAATCGAAAGCGCGCGTTGCAGAGCCTGGCAATCACAGCGGTGATCTGCGTAACGGCTGTGCTATGGATTTCTCATGTTGCGCCGACCTGGATGCACGATTGGAGCGCGAACCTCGCCACGATCTCGGCGCCGGGGGGCATCAACGAACCCGGACCTAATTCCTACTCGGGCCGTTCGATTTATACGGTTGTGGATCTTCAGGCGGCGATCAGCATTTTCCGCGACGATCCGCGGTTTTATAACATCGCCAGTTATGTATTCTGCGGGGCACTTTTGCTGGTGTGGTCAATCTGGACGATGCGGACGCGATTTTCTGTGCGCAAAGCGTGGCTTGGGCTCGCGGCGGCAACGGCTTTCACATTGTTGATTACGTATCACCGGCCGTGGGATGCCAAACTCGTGATGCTGGCGATTCCTCCGTGTTGCATGTTGTGGGCCCGGGGCGGCCGGCTGGGGAAGATTGCATTTTCTGTCACTACCGGAGCGGCCCTGTTTGCCGGGGATTTTCCACTGGCGGTCTTCAAGACGCTGGCCGATTCGCTGCACGTGAGCACAGTTGGGTTCGGGAGACAGTTGCTGACTCTGGTGCTGATACGGCCCGAGTCCATTGCATTGCTGGCGATGGGCATTTTTTATTTGTGGATTTACTTGAGGACGGATGCAGTTGACGCGGAAAGCGCCGTCGACTCCAACTTGCGCGCCTGAGGGATGCGAGGAAAAGCATGGAGAACTTGCGCCGCAAAGGCCTGCTCTGGGTCCTTCTGTGTATAGGGATCGGGTCCCTGTGGGGCATCTATATTGCCGCCAGCGGCAATGCCTGGATTGATTTTCGGGCAGTATATGCGGGGACTCGGTGCCTGATTCACGAACACAATCCATACAACGTAAGCGAACTGGCACGCGAGTATCTGTCTGAGGACGGCCAGCGCCCCAAGAACACTCCCCTGCACTTTCAGTCCATCACGCTCTATGTGAATATGCCCTCGGCGTTCGTTGTCGTGGCGCCGTTCGCGGCGCTTTCATGGGTGCCGGCAGTCATCCTGTGGATGCTGGTAACAGGGTTTGTCTTTATTTTGGCCATTCTATTGATGTGGAGCGTGGGCGCGAGCTTCGCGCCACGGGTTTCGACCTTCCTGGCCTGCGTGATTGGGTTCAATTGCGAGTCGATCTTTTCCGGGGGCAATACCGCTGGGTTAGTGGTGGGGCTTTGCGGAATCGCGGTATGGTGTTTTCTGGAAAATCGCTTTGTGCGGATCGGAGTTCTGTGCCTGGCGGTGAGCCTTGCTGTGAAGCCGCATGACGCGGGGCTGGTCTGGCTTTACTTTGTTTTAGCGGGTGGAGTTTATCGCAAGCGAGCGCTGCAGAGCCTTGCGATCACGGCGGTTATCGGCGTGGTGGGAGCGATATGGATCTGGCACGTGGCGCCGCACTGGATGAACGATTGGAGCGCGAATCTTTCCACGATCTCGGCGCGCGGCGGCATCAACGAGCCCGGTCCGAGCGCCGTGAAGGATGGCTCCATCTATTCGATTGTCGATTTGCAGGGTGCGATCAGCATTTTCCGCGATGACCCACGCTTTTACAACTTCGCCAGCTACCTGATCTGCGGCGGCCTTTTGCTGGTGTGGTCGATTTGGACATTGCGGACGCGCTTTTCTGTCACGAAGGCCTGGCTTGCGCTGGCAGCCACCTCGGCTTTCACCTTGTTGATTACGTATCACCGGCTTTGGGATGCGAAGCTTGTGGTGCTCGCAATTCCTGCGTGCTGCCTGTTGTGGGCCAAGGGCAGCAGGATTGGGAAGGCCGCAGTTTTGATCACTTCCGCCGCGGCCCTCTTTACCGGAGATGTGTCATTGGTGATTTTCGAGGCAATCGTAGACAGCTTCTACGTGGGCGCAAATGGGATATTGGGATCGGTGGTTACGGGTGGCACTGACACGGCCGGGTTCTGTTGCCCTACTGGCGTTGGGGGTTTTCTATCTGTGGATGTATCTGCGACGTTCCCATCCGTCGGGGCCTGTCCCGACAGTGGGTCAGGAAATGGGGAGCGTTTCAGAATAGGGGGATTGCTTTGTCCGCGGAGGTAAAGAACGAGGTGACCGGTATCGATAAAGACGCGGCACCTTCGGCCAGGGCACGCCTCGACGGCATGCAACTGCTGCTGTTCGGAGCGCTTATTTTTTTTGCCATGGGCTTTATGGCGGACATGATTATTCCGCATCCGCTGCCGGACTTCATGATTATTTACTATGGAGCGCGGTGCCTGATCCAGCACTACGACCCATATCAAGTGAGCCAGTTCTGGTCTGTTTACCAAACGCATGGAGGTTATATCCCTTCAGATCCGCTGCTTTTGGATAAGCTGCGGCTGCTGGTTGCTCTTTGCGTGAATTTACCCACGACGCTGGTCCTGGCGATTCCCCTGGCGATGCTGCCGTGGAAGATTGCCGCGGCAATTTGCCTGATTTTGATCGGCGGGAGTTTTGTTATTTCCTGTTGCACCTTGTGGGGCGTTGCGGCCGAATTGAGTCCGCGACTGGCCGGCTTTTTAGTTTTCCTTGTATTGATCAATAGCGGGTTTCTTCTGTACTCAGGAAACGCGGCAGGGCTGGTCATCGGCCTTTGCGTTATCGCGACCTGCTGCTTTGTTCAGGATCGATTCGCCTGGGCTGGGGTGGTTTGCATGGCTGTCAGCCTGCTGCTGAAGCCACACGATTCCGCACTGGTGTGGGTCTATTTCTTTCTCGCGGGCGGAACTCGCGCGCAGGCGGGCTGTGCAATCGTTGGTGCTGGCTGCGGCAGTGGCTTTGCCCTCAGTCCTCTGGGTTTCACATGTTGCACCGCATTGGTTTCAGGAGTACCGGTCAAACGTGATTGCGGAGATGTTGCCGGGCGGCATCAGCGATCCGGGACCGTCAGCAGACAGGGCCCACGGCTCTGAAATGGTGATCAGTTTGCAGGGCAGCTTGAGCCTGATTCGGAACGATCCGCAATTTTATAACCCAGCTACGTATATTCTTTGCGCGCCGCTGCTGGTGATTTGGTGCGCCGAGAACTTTGCGATCGCAATTCACGCAGGAGCGAGCATGGCTGGCGCTTGCAGCGATCTCGGCTCTCACGATGTTGCCGGTTTACCACCGGCGATACGATGCGCGGCTGCTGCTGCTGACGATTCCAGCGTGCATCGCGCTGTGGAAACGAGGCGGTTTAGTCGGACGGTTGGCGATGCTGCTGACTGTGACGGCCATTCTGTTTACCGGAGATCTGTTTTGGATCGTGTTCTTTAATCTGACGCACTACTCAGTTGGCCCCGTGATCTTTGCGATGGCGTTGGAGCCGCTGATTTTACTGGCGGTTGGCGTTTTCTATCTTTGGG